>NZ_VZQQ01000031.1 GCF_014397785.1 Paraburkholderia podalyriae | reverse complement strand
ACCCCGCCCGGGCCGGAATTAGCCGAGCTATTTCCGCCACTGCTGCTCGCGCCCGCGCCCGTCGACGACGTCCCGTTGCCCGCTGGCGATCCGGTGGTCGACGTCGAGCCGAGCCCCGCCGCCGCGACGCCGAAGCCACCCGACCCGAGCCGCCCGCCTCCCTGCGACGTGCAGCCCGGCCCACCGCCCGACGGACATTCGCCGTACGCGCCCACATCGGCGAGCACCATCACTCCGCGATTCGTTTCCGGCGCGGCGGTGCTCCCCGAATTCGTCTGCGCACCCACCATCGCCGCATAAAGACTCACCGCGACTGCTAAAGCCGCCCGTCGCGTTCCTAATATCCACGCGTCCCCGTTTTGCTTTTTCATTTCAAATCTCCTGATTATTTCCCCAGAGCGACCGGTCCAATTAGCGAGCGAATCTCCACTCACCAGGAAAACGAAAAATTCAAAGCCTCTGTGCAGCTTCGCTTTATGCGAATTAAAATGCGCCCGCACTAAACGCTTCTCTCGCGGAAAATCCCCGGTCCGATTTGACGTGATTCGAGAGGATTGGCTGACCGTGCGCGCACATCATTGTCAGAGCGGCACAGCGAGGTTTGATGGATCTTCAAGTTATTCGCAGCGCAATCGCGCGACCGTGCGCTAGGCCACGCAATGCGATATCGCCGATACGGCCTGCCAGGCGGCGTTAATCGACTAAGAGCCTGCCAAATCCGCTAATACATATGCTTCAGACAGGTAGTGAAAACTATCGCTCTCGGTGTAATCGAATCGACAGAACGATTAAGCAGCCATGGTTTTATCGGACGAATTAAGGCTATTTACACACTGGGAGTTTTTTATTCATGTGGCGATTCGCACATAAAAACGGAAATGGAAAAGCCGAATGAGAGCAATCCGATAGACAACTCAAAGAAAATCACCGAAACGCACGCGCGGAACATTGCGCGTCGTTGCGCAGCGCCGATGTATCGGGAAATTGCTGCCGCGATGTGCGCTACCTCGCACAGTCGTCGCTCGCGTGCGTCAGGCGCAGGCGAGCGCGACCCCACGGCAGGCGCAAAGTGTCGCGGCACAACCACCAGCGCGTCAGATAACCAACACATCAGCGTGCGCGCTTTTTCCGAAGCATTTCCACCATCTTCGGCGGATAGGCCCGCGCATCGTCGCTGCCGTGCCCGCAAAAGCCTGTGCCGCGAGCCACCGCGCGGGATCGCACACAGACGCGGGTAAACCTGTGTTTGACTTCGACGCGCCGCCCCGTTTACTGCACGCAGCCGAACCTCTCAATCCGCTTTCATTCACCGCCCGCGTCTAGTTTGGTCTGCTGAGTGTGTCCTGCGAGCGCCTTTCCCTGTCCGACGAGGTACATCATGGTTACTATCTCCAGCAGCGCGGTCGACGAATTCAAATCCGGCTTGCGCGGCCAGCTTCTGCTGCCCGACACGCCGGGTTTCGACACGGCACGCAGCATCTGGAACGCGATGATCGACCGTTCTCCCGCGATGATCCTGCGCTGCGCGGGCGTCGCCGACGTGCGCCGCGGCGTCGCCTTCGCGCGTGACAACGGCCTGCCGCTCGCAATGCGCGGCGGCGGCCACAACATCGGCGGCAGCGCGCTGTGCGACGACGGGCTCGTGCTCGATCTTTCCGCGATGAAATCGGTGCGCATCGATCCCGACGCGCAGCGCGCGTACGTCGAGCCTGGCGCAACGCTGCACGATCTCGATCACGAAGCGCAGGCCTTCGGACTCGCGACGCCGCTCGGCATCAACTCGACGACCGGCGTCGCGGGTCTGACGCTCGGCGGCGGCTTCGGCTGGCTGAGCCGCCGCTACGGCATGACGGTCGACAACCTCGTCGCGGCCGATATCGTCACCGCGGACGGCGCGTTGCGCCATGCGAGCGCCACCGAAAACGACGATCTGTTCTGGGCGATTCGCGGCGGCGGCGGCAATTTCGGCGTCGTCACGCTATTCGAGTTTGCGCTGCATGCGGTCGGGCCGATCGTCTACGGCGGCCTCGTCGTGTTGCCGCTCGCCGACGCCAGGGACGCGCTGATCCAATACCGCAATGCCACGCCCGCGATGCCCGACGAACTGGCCGTGTGGGCGGTCGCGCGGCTCGCGCCGCCGCTGCCGTTCCTGCCGCCCGACGTGCACGGCAAACCCGTGCTCGTGTTCGCGATGTGCTACAACGGCCCGGTCGAAAATGGCCCAGCGGCGGTGGAAGCCGTGCGCGGCTACGGCAAGCCGCTCGGCGAACATCTTGGTCCGATGCCCTACGAAGTGTGGCAACAGGCGTTCGATCCGCTGCTCACGCCGGGCGCGCGCAATTACTGGAAGTCGCACAACCTAGCCACCATCGACGATGGTCTGATCGACGCGCTGATCCGCGCGATCGACACGCTGCCGTCCGCGCAATGCGAAATTTTCTTCGGGCTGATTGGTGCGCAAACGCAGCGCGTGGCGGTCGATGCGACCGCCTACCCGGCTCGCGAGACGCAATACGCAATGAACGTGCACGGCCGCTGGGACGATGCGCGCGACGACGCGCGCTGCGTCGCATGGGCGCGCGACTTTTTCGACGCGTCGCGCCCCTTTGCGCTAGGCAGCGTGTACGTCAACTTCATGACGCAGGAAGAAGGCGGCCGTATCGCCGATGCCTATGGTCCCAACTATGAACGGCTCGTCGCCGTGAAGAACAACTACGATCCGCGCAATCTGTTCCGCCATAACCAGAACATTCGCCCAACGGTGTAGCGGCGAAAAGCGCCCCACTGACACGGCCGCGCCGCCCCGCGCAAGGCGGCGCGGCCGTTGGGCACGTTACCTGCTGCTCCTGCCGCGGACCCCCGTCATGCGCACGTCGCGGCACGCCGGCTTCGCTGCGATAACAGCTCGCACGGAACCTCCCGCGTGCAAATGAGAACAAAGCAAAGCGGGCGATGCGCCGCACTCTTTCATAACGTACAACACGCGTGAGAAACGCAAAGGAAAACCGTCATGCGCAGACGACAATTCATCATGACCGGCAGCGCTGCATTGGCCGTCGCAGGCCTGAGCCTCACCGGTTGCACGACGACTTCGCCGTCCTCGAACGCATCGCCGTCGGCCAATGCCGGCAAGCGCGACACGATCAACGCCGGCGTCGACTCGACGCTCGCGCGTCTCTACGAAAACGTCGACGGTTCCCGCGATCTGGTTGCGAAAGCGCGCGGCGTGCTGGTGTTTCCGTCGGTGATCTCGGCCGGTTTCTGGGTCGGCGCACAGTATGGGGAAGGGGCGTTGCGCGTCGGCGGCCGCACGGTCGGCTACTACAGCACCGCCGCGGGCTCGTTTGGATTGCAGATCGGCGCGCAGTCGAAGGCGCTCGTGTTTCTGTTCATGACGCAGGAAGCGCTCGACGAATTCATGCACAGCCAGGGCTGGGCAGTCGGCGCGGACGCGACCGTCGCCGTGCTGAAGGTCGGCGCGAACGGCGCGGTCGATTCGTCGACCGCGACGAGCCCGGTGCAGGCTTTCGTGCTGACCAACGGCGGACTGATGGCCGGCGTGTCGCTCGAAGGCACGAAGGTGTCGCGGCTGATCATCTGAGCGGGGCTTTCCCAGTTGCGGGGTTGCGGGTATCACTCCGCCGGCAGCGTCAGCGCCGCCACTTCGCAGCGCGGCCATTGCCGCAGCACATCGGGCGCGAGCAGCAGCTTGGCCGCCCGCACGCCCGCGCCCATCACGACCTGCGCGCGCTCCATCACCGCGGCGTCGACGAGGATGCGCCAGTCGGCCGGCAGACCGAATGCGGTGATGCCGCCGAACTCCATCTGGCTATGCTCGACCGCCGCGTCGCGCTTCGCGAATGACAGCCGCTGCGCGCCGAGCGCGGCCTTCACCGCGCCGTTGATGTCGAGCCGCCGCGAGCCGAGCGACACCACCGCCGCGTAGTGCTCGCCACCCTCTTTCTTGTAGCGGATCACGATCGTGTTCGCGCAGTCTTCGAGGCCGAAGCCATAACGCTCGCTAAATGCGGCGGTGTCGGAGGCGTCGTCGGTGACGGCGAACACCGTGATGCCGTGCGCCGGCAATGGTTCGATGACATGCGCGGGCAGATGCGCGCTCCACTGGCCGCGCTCGATGACGTCCAGTTGCTGTATGAGTTCGTGCGAATGCATGATGAGCGGAAAGGTGACAGTGACCCGCTGCATTCTAGCGGTATGCGCGGGCGGCCGCGAAACGCGCCGCTTAACTTGTATAGTGACGGGCACGAGCTTTGCGGAAGGCAACCAGGCAGACATCGTGAAGGCGCCGTCACGATTCAGACACGATCATGGACATCGACACCCTTTCTCGCGAGCACCTCCAGCAGGCCGCGCGTCATCAGGCCAATTGGGCGATGGGCGCACTGCGGCAGTTCACGGACAACCGCTGTCCGGCGATGGCCGCGAGCATCGCGTTCTATGCGGCGTTTTCACTCGCGCCGACGCTCGTGATGGTGATCGCGGTGGCCGGCTGGTTCTTCGGCCCGGCGGCCGCGCGCGGCGAACTGTTCGGCCACATCAACGGCCTGATCGGCGACCAGGCCGCGGCCGGCGTGCAAACGATCGTCGAGAACGCGCACCACGCGGGCGCCCAAGGCGGCATCGCGACGATCATTTCGTTTTCGCTGCTGGCGATCGGCGCGTCGGCGACGTTCTCGTCGCTGAACAGCGCGCTCAATATAGTGTGGCCCTACAGTGGGCCGCGTACGTCCAGCGTGCTCGCGCTGGTGCGGGTGCGGCTGATTTCGTTCGGGCTCGTGCTGGGCGTCGCGTTTTTGCTGATCGTGTCGCTGGTGCTCGATACGGTCATCGTCTTCATCGGCAACTGGCTATGGGGTGACTCGCCGTATGTCGTGATCGGCAATCTGCTGCAACTCGGCGTCGGGCTGCTCGTACTGATGTTCGCGTTCGCCGGACTGCTCAAGTTCCTGCCCGATGCGCGGGTGCGGTGGCGCGATGCGCTGGTGGGTGGCGTCGTCGCGGCCGTGCTGTTTACGGCCGGCAAGAAACTGTTCGCGCTCTATCTGGCGCATGCGGGAATGGCCAGCGCGTTCGGCGCGGCCGGCTCGCTCGCGGTGCTGTTGATGTGGCTGTATTTCTCGGCTGTGGTGCTGCTGCTCGGCGCGGAGTTCTCGGCGGCGCGCGGCCGCCTGCACGATCCGCGTGGCGGCTGGGGCATGCAGGGCGACGCACCGCCGGGCAGTCGCGCGAAGCTCGCGTCGGTGCTGGCGGCATCGACGGTCGCGGCGAACGCCGCGCCGTCTGCTGTTACGGCTGCGGGCGTTGCCGGCCGGGCGGCCACGACGCTGCCGGCGGGAATCAGCGCGGCGGCGCAAAAGCGCTCCGCGCATCAGACCGCGGTGGACGTCACCCGCAAGGTGCTCGACGCCGAAGCGCAAGCCACCCGTCTCGCGGCGTCGGCCCTCGTCGAAGCGCGCCGCCAGGCGACGGCCGCCGACCGCTACGTGCGACGCAACCCGTGGACCTCGGTGCTGCTCGCGGCCGCCGCGGGGCTCGCCGCCGCGGCCGTGGCGCGCTGGGGCGCCGACAGGCGCTGAAAGGGCCGTCGCACACCGCGCTCCCCGCGTCGATACTATTAGGAATACACGTGGTTGCGCCTGGACACAACGCGACCCTTCTGTCCAGCCTGTCTAGTCATTTCGTCCGCGTTTTTTATGGTGCGTTCATTCCCCCGTCACTATCAACAAACCAACAATAATGCGCACTAGACCAATAAATATTGCGCAAATTGAAATAATTATTGATGGCTTTAAATACAAGGGTTTGCATTGATTGTCAGTTTTTGGCGACACTCTTTTTTTTCCGTTTCTATGCCGCGGAGCCGGTGAGCTATTCTGCTTTCCGCAACAACGAACAATCATTTGCGTGGAGAAATGGATGAAACGAATCACACTGTCTACCCTCTCGCTGGCGCTCTTCGGCGTCGCCGGTATCGCTCACGCGCAAAGCAGCGTGACGCTGTATGGCGTGATCGATGAATCGATCCAGTACGTGAACAACGCTACGCCGCACGGCGGCAGCCTCGTACAACTGTTTGCCGGCAACCTGCAAGGCAACCGTTTCGGCCTGAAGGGCACGGAAGACCTCGGCGGCGGCCTGAAGGCGATTTTCCAGTTGGAAAACGGCTTTGACGTCAACACCGGCAAGCTCGGTCAGGGCGGCCTGATGTTCGGTCGTCAGGCTTACGTCGGTCTGACGGGCGACTCCTGGGGTACGCTGACGGCTGGTCGTCAGTACGACCCGCTGGTCGACATGATCCAGCCGCTGACGGCCGACAACTACTTCGGCAGCACGTTCACTACGCCGGGTGATGTCGACAACAACGACAACAGCTTCCGCGTGAACAACGCAGTCAAGTACGTGTCGCCGGTCTGGTCGGGCTTCCAGATCGAAGGCATGTACGCTCTGGGCGGCGTCGCGGGCGCGACGGGTTCGGGCCAGACGTGGTCGGGCGCGGCAACGTACGCAACGGGTCCGTTCAGCGTCGCTGCAGGCTACCTGCACGCAAGCAACGCGAGCTCGCTGGCTACGCGTACGGCTGCTGGCGGCTGGGCAGGTACGGCAGGCGGCACGTTCGATTCGAATTTCCCGACCTTCGCTGGCATTAACGCGGCTTATGCTGCATCTAAGTCGATCGGCATCGCTTCGGCCGCGGTTCAGTATGTGACCGGCCCGTGGACGGGTAACCTGTCGTACAGCAACGCGCAGTACAAGCCGGATGCGAATTCGGGCTTCGGGACGACGCAGAAGTACGAAGTGGGTCGCGCGTATTTGGGCTACCAGCTCACGCCGGCAGCGCTGGTGGGTGTTGGCTATGCCTACACGAAGGGTCACGGCGACGCGTCCGCAACGTATAACCAGGTGTCGCTGGGCGGGGATTACTCGCTCTCGAAGCGCACGGACTTGTACGCGGTCGGCGCATGGCAGCATGCAAGCGGCGAACAGCGTGTGCCGGGCGTCGGTGGTGGCCTCGTATCGGCTACGGCTTCGATCGGTTCGTATGGCAACCAGTCGAGCACCAGCAACCAGGTCATGGTCAGCCTCGGTATCCGTCACAAGTTCTAATCGGACTTCGAATCGGACCTGCTACGCAGCTGGCGCGCTGCGTAGCCAGAGACCAGAAACCAGCCAGAGGCGATGCCGATGGCTGGTTTTTTTTCGTCCTGAGGTTTTGGTGCGGGCCCGGGCGAGCCTGACGCGCGCTGCGAACCCAACGCAGCTAGCGCCGCTGCGCCTTGTCCTTGTCGGCCTGCGCGAGTATCTGCGCGGGCCACACGTCGTGCTCATGCTCGACGCCATCGGCGCCTACCGGCGCGCGATATAGCACCAGCGCCCGCTCCGGCTGCAGCGACGGCGCATCCACCGACTGCTGCCAGTCCGGGTCGGGAATCTCGCCGAACACCTGGCGCAGACGCTCGCCCCACGTGCGGTGAATCATGTCGAAGTACGCATTGTCGCGATCGATCGACACGAACCGCGTGACGCGCAGCGCATCCTTCTCGTACACGAGCAGATCGAGCGGCAAGCCCACCGACAGGTTCGAGCGCAGCGTCGAGTCCATCGAGATCAGCGCGGACTTCGCGGCTTCGTCGAGCGGCGTGGACGGCGTCAGCACCCGGTCGATGATCGGCTTGCCATACTTTGCCTCGCCAATCTGGAAATACGGATTCACGGCCGACGCCTCGATGAAATTGCCTGCCGCGTAGATCATGAAGAGGCGCATCCGGTTGCCGGCGATCTGGCCGCCGAGAATGAAGCTGCAGTTGAAGTCGACGCCGAACTTCTGCAGCGCGTCGGCCTCGCGCTCATGCACGCGGCGCACCGCGCTGCCGATTACGCGCGCGGCGTCGGCCATCGTCGGCACGCTCCACAGCGTTGGCTCGCTGGCATCGGCGGGCTCGGAAAGCTCGTGCAGCACCGCCTGCGTGATCGACAGATTGCCGGCGCCAAGCAGCACCAGCAGGCGTTCACCGGGTTGCTCGAACACCGACATCTTGCGCGCGGTACTGATGTGATCGACGCCCGCATTGGTGCGCGTGTCGGACAGAAAGACGAGGCCGTCGTCGACGGCCATCGCTACGCAGTAAGTCATAAGGATTCCGCGGAAAGCAAGAGAACGGAGCTATTGTAATGCGGCGCACTGGCGCCTTTTATCCGGGTTCCCCGCCACGCTGCTACTGCGACATTTGCGTGCTGACCGTCACCGCTACGTCGAGCTCCTCTTCGAGCCCGCCGATGCGCCGTCCGCGCACCGGCGCCGCCGCCTCATAGTCGCGCGCGACCGCGAGCCGGCAGTAGATCTCGCTGGCAAACCCGGCGTGCGTCACGTCGATCGAAATCCAGCCTGTGCCTTCGAGCCACACATCGACCCACGCATGACTCGCGCCATGCGGCACGTCGCCGGGTTCGATATAGCCGCTCACATAGCGCGCCGGCACGCCGCGCGCGCGGCAGCACGCGAGCATCAGATGCGCATGGTCCTGGCACACGCCGTTGCCGAGCGCAAGCGCCTCGGCGGCCGTGCTCGTGACCTGAGTCACGCCGGGCCGGTATTGCACGCGCTGCACGATCTGCTCGGACAGCGCGATCAGGCATGCCGGGCTCGCCAGATTCGGCACCGACTCGGCCAGTTCGCGGATCGCACCGTCGACTTCGGTCAGGCGCGTCGCGCAGGTGAAATGCTCGAGCGGGATCGGGCCGGGCGGATCGCGCAGCACGCCGTCGATCAGCGGCATCGTGTCCACCTCGCCCGTCACGCGCAGATGAATCTCGTCGTGCGGCTTGTTGATGACGAGCGTATGCAGCACGTTGCCGTATGCGTCGAGCGTGGCGTCGAGCTTGCCCGGCGCGTCGATGCTCCAGCGCCGCACGGTCTGCCCGGCGCCACTCGTGGGCGTCAGGCGCAACTGCTGGATCGAATAGTGAACCGTCGCTTCGTAGCGATAGGAGGTGTCGTGGCGGATCGTCAGGTACATGAGAAAACTCCGTCAGGCCACTGGCAGCATCAGATAAGTGCGCGCCACCAGGTTGCCCAGCTCGAACACGCGAGCGAGGAACTGCGTCAGATAGGCGTGCAACCCAGTTTCGAAAATCTGCCGGATGTCGGCATACAGCAGTTCGGCGCGCAGCTTGCCGGCGAAGCGCTCGCACTGATTCGAGCCGGGCGTACGCAGCATCGCAAGATTGGTGCACACGCCGTCGAGCGAGGCGAGCAGCGAGCGCGGCATCTGCTGATTGAGGATCATCAGCTCGACGACGCGCGCGGGCGTCACGACGTCGCGATACACCTTGCGATAGATCTCGAGCGCCGACACCGAACTCAGGATGGAGGTCCAGTAATAGAAGTCCTCGAGCTGGCGCGCGGCGTCGCGCGAATTCGGCTCGACGTTCGCAAAACGCACATCGAGAATCCGCGCGGTGTTGTCGGCACGCTCCAGATACGTGCCTAGCTGCGTGAACAGGAACGCGTCGTCCTGCAGCGCGGTGCCGATCGTCACGCCGCGCGACAGATGCGAACGGAACTTGACCCACTCGAACAAGGAGCCCGGATTGCTCGCGGCCTGACCGCTCGCGAGCCGCTCGTTGAATTCGAGCCAGGTGTCGTTGATAGTTTCCCACCACTCGGTCGTCAGCGTGCCGCGCACCGCGCGGGCGTTTTCACGCGCCGCCTGCAGGCATGAATGAATGCTCGACGGATTGCTCGCGTCGGCCACCATGAAGTCGAGCACGTGATCGTGCGTCGGTTCGTCGTAGCGCTGCGCGAACGCGCTTTCGAGCTCGGAGATGCGCAGCACCGAGCGCTGCGCGCGGGCCTCCTGTTCGGGCGTCTGCGGCAGCAACTGGGCCTTCAGGTTGATGTCGAGCATGCGGGCGGTGTTCTCCGCGCGCTCCATGTAGCGGGCCATCCAGAAGAGATGATCGGCGGTTCGGCTAAGCATGACGGCGTTCCATGTCTGTGATCTGAACGCGCGAGGCCTTCGTCAGCGACGAAAGTCCGCGCTGGTTATCCGTTAAGCGCCAGCGGCGCATTGCGTGCCGCTTGCAGCGCATCGGGTTGCTGGTGTCGCGCCCTGCTCTGCTCGCTTGCCAGCGAGGTGCGGGCGCGGCGGCAACCGCGTCAGTCGACCATCCAGGTATCCTTGGTCCCGCCTCCCTGCGATGAATTGACGACCAGCGAGCCCTCCTGCAACGCGACGCGCGTGAGGCCGCCCGCGACCAACGTGGTGGTTTTGCCCGACAGCACGAACGGCCGCAGGTCGATGTGCCGCGGCGCGACGCCCGATTCGACGAAGGTCGGACACGCGGATAACGCCAGCGTGGGCTGCGCGATATAACCAGCCGGCCGCGCGATCAGCCGCTCGCGGAAGGCCTCGACTTCGGCCTTGGTCGACGCGGGGCCGACGAGCATCCCGTAGCCGCCCGCGCCGTGCACTTCCTTGACCACCAGTTCCGGCAGATGCGCGAGCGTATAGGCAAGGTCCTCGGGCTTGCGGCACTGATAGGTCGGCACGTTGTTCAGAATCGGCTTTTCGCCGAGATAAAACGCGATCATGTCGGGCACGTACGGATAGATCGATTTGTCGTCCGCAATGCCGGTGCCCATCGCGTTCGCGAGTGCGACGCGGCCGGCGCGATACGCGGTCAGCAAACCCGGTACGCCGAGCGCGGAGTCGGCGCGAAACGCGAGCGGATCGAGAAAGTCGTCGTCGACGCGCCGGTAGATCACGTCGACGCGCTTCGGTCCCTGCGTGGTGCGCATGAACACGTAGTTATCGTCGACGAACAGGTCCTTGCCCTCGACGAGCTCGACGCCCATCTGCTGCGCGAGGAACGTATGCTCGAAATACGCGGAGTTGTACATGCCCGGCGTCAGCACGACGACGACCGGATCGTCGACGCCCGCGGGCGCGACCGAACGCAGCGTATCGAGCAGCAGGTCGGGATAATGCGCGACCGGCGCGATGCGGTTCTGCACGAACAGCTCGGGGAAGAGCCGCATCATCATCTTTCTGTTTTCGAGCATGTACGACACGCCCGACGGCACACGCAGATTGTCTTCGAGTACGTAGAACTCGCCTTCGTCACCGGCGCGCACCACGTCGACGCCCGCGATATGCGCGTAAACACCGAGCGGCACGTCGACACCCTGCATCTCCGGACGATACTGCGCATTGGTATAGACCTGCTCGGCCGGCACGATACCCGCGCGCACGATGTTGCGATCGTGATAGACGTCGTGGATAAACAGATTGAGTGCCTGCACACGCTGCCGCAAACCCGCTTCGAGCGTCTGCCATTCGCCGCGCGGAATGATGCGCGGAATCAGATCGAAGGGAATCAGCCGCTCGGTGCCGGACAGGTCGCCGTTCACCGCGAAGGTGATGCCGACGCGCCGGAACAGCAGGTCCGCTTCCGCGCGCTTGCGTACGATCGCTTCATCGCCCTGTCTGTCCAACCAGCGCTCAAAACGCGCGTAATGCGGCCGTACGCCATCGTCGTGATGGCGCATCTCGTCATAGCATCGCATCTCAGCCTCAGTCTTGTTTCAAATAGAAGGCGAATGCGCTGCGCATTCGGTATTCGAGCTTCGATCAAGCAAGCGCTATGCCATTGAATGTGTCGTGGTAGAGCGCGCTGACGTGCACGCTAACGGCGCATCCGCGGGACATCGGATTGTGTTGATCGTACTGTCGTGGCTCATGATGCGCCAGTCAGGTGCGCGCGCGCCATCAGGGAGCACACTATGAGCGGCGCGATAGCGATTTCGCCAATGGATTCGGCGAGCATACGAAGCGTGCGCATAAAAAAGGCCCCGTGGATTTTCCTCCACGGGGCCTTCGATGACCTGCGAGCAGGCGCTAATTCAAGCACTCAAACGTCAGGCATGGTTAAACATAACAGCGCCATGCCGACGCCTGGATTATGCGAGCAACGCGCTCAAGCAGCGGCTGCGTCCTTCAGCTTCTTCAGCGGGCGTGCCTTGATACGCACACTTGCCGGCTTGGCCGGGAACCAGCGCTCTTCACCCGTGAACGGGTCTTTGCCGAAGCGCTTCTTCTTCGCCGGCACAGCCTGCACGACAATCTTCAGCAGACCCGACAGCGTGAATTCGCCAGCGCCCTTCTTATGCACCGTGCCGAGGATCGTGTCTTCGAGCGCGGCCAGCACAGCCTTGGCGGTCTTCGGTTCCACTGCAGCACGTTCAGCGATGTGAGCGGCCAACGAGGCCTTCGTGAAGGTGTCCTTGATCGGCGACGGTGCGCCAGACGCCTTCACGGCGACCTTCTTGGCTGCGACGGCTTTCTTCGCAGGAACTTTCTTTGCAGCAACCTTCTTGGTCGGTACCGGGGCAGCAGCCTTCTTGGCCACCTTTTTTGCGGAAGTCGGCATGTTTCTCCTACCTGTTGTGGTCAGTGAATTGCTCGAAGCGCACACCGTATATGCACGCTTCAACGCCGGATTCTACAAGCGCTAAAGCGATTTGCGCGACTCTTTTATGTATTGCGATGAAGTTTTTTGCGCGGCGCCGACAGTGCAACACGTTTTAGTACCTGTTTTAGCGGCTAAAACGTGCGCGGCGAGGTCTTCGATATGGAGGAGTAACGCGCGTTACAGTTCGTTTCGGCTGCGATTTCGAGGCACTTGCCGCGGGGCGACCTGATGTTTTCGCCCCTTGAATCAGGGCATTTTCTTCGTTTGACGCGTCAAGCAACCCACGCCCCCACGCTTCGACGATGCCTACGCCTCGCTCGCGGCGAGCTTCGTTTCAGCGTGCGATGCGCGGCAGGATGCCGGCGAGCGTCGTCAGCGCCGCGTCGATATGTTCGGCCGCGATGCTGCCATAGCCGAAGATCAGTCCAGGCTGCGGGGTCACGCGATGGTGAAATGGCGCGAGTCCATAGAGGCCGATCGACGCTTCACGCGCGGCGGCGACGAGCGCCTCTTCGCCGCGCGACGCCAACGGTCCCTTCAGCCGCGCCGCCAGATGGATGCCGGCGGTCGGCACGATCGGTTCGAACCAGCGCGCGAGAGCGCCTTGCAGATGCTCGAGCAGCATCGCGCGGCGCGCCGCGTAAGCCTTGTGCATGCGCCGCAGATGGCGTGCGAAGTCGCCATTGAGCATGAACGAGGCGAGCGCCGTTTGGGTCAGCGTGCAGCCGTGACAATCGGCGATCTGCCGCGCCTTCAACAGCGGGCCGTGCAACGACGCCGGCGGCACCAGGTAGCCGATCCGCAGCTCAGGGAAGATCGTCTTCGAAAACGTGCCGACGTAGGCGACGAGGCCGGCGCGATCGAGACTCTTCAGCGGCTCCATCGGCCGGCCTTCGAAACGGTACTCGCAGTCGTAGTCGTCCTCGATGATGACCGCGCCGCGCTTTTCCGCCCATTCGAGCAGTTCGACACGACGCTCCAGGCTCATCGGCATACCGAGCGGAAACTGATGCGAAGGCGTCACGTAGACGAGCCGCGCCTTGTCCGGCAGCTGGCCGACGATCAGACCTTCGCGATCGACCGGCACCGGCACCACGCGCGCCCCCGTCACCGTGAAGCATGCATGCGCGGGTGGGTAGCCGGGGTCTTCGATGGCCGCGACTTCGCCGGGCCCCAGCGTGACGCGCGCCATCAGATCGAGTGCGTGCTGCGCGCCCTGCGTGACGATCACGTCTTCCCAGTTGCTCGCCACTGCGCGGTTGAAGGCGAGGTAGCGCATGATCGCGAGCCGCAGCTGCTGCTCGCCGGCGGCGTCGCGATAGGTGCCGGGGCTGCGCGCCTGGCCGCGTAGCGCGTGATTCACGCAGCGGCGCCAGACGTCGAACGGAAACAGCGTCTTGTCGGTCGCGCCGCCGACGAAGTCGAGCGGCGACGGCACCGACGGCCGCGGCAACGGCAGGCTGTCGGGCATCTGCTGCCACAGCGGCTGCGCACGCGCCGCGGCCTTCGCTTGCGCGGCAGCCCGCTCGCGCGAGTGGTCTGCCGCGCGCGCGTGCGCGGAGCGCTCGGCAGGTAGCCGTTCGAGCCCGTCGGCGACGAAGGTGCCCGAACCGGCGCGGGCGGTCAGATAGCCTTCGGACAGGAGCCGCTCGAATACGTCGAGCGTGGTCTTGCGCGACACGCCGAGCTGCG
Source organism: Paraburkholderia podalyriae (assembly GCF_014397785.1). Classification (GTDB taxonomy): domain Bacteria; phylum Pseudomonadota; class Gammaproteobacteria; order Burkholderiales; family Burkholderiaceae; genus Paraburkholderia; species Paraburkholderia podalyriae. The sequence goes on along the minus strand of NZ_VZQQ01000031.1, from coordinate 63,681 downwards.
TCGCGAGATCGCGCGAGGACGGCAGACGCGTACCGCCAGCAAGGCGCCCTCCGAGAATGCCCGCGCGCAACTGCCGATAAATCTGTCCCGACAGATCGTGATGGCCTTCGACCGCAATGTGAATGTCCATTCAGGTGGTTACCTCGAATCACCACGAAACGTTGCGATCAGCGGCTGGAACCGGATTGCGGTGTCGTTCAGGAAGATGCCGGAGTCGCCGGCGCGCGGCTTCGGCGGGCGTCAGAAGACGACGGAAACCGCCACCGCGAGCCAGATCGCGCTCACGCCCGCGAGAAACAGATGCCGCGCGATGCGCACGCGTGAGTCGCTGTTCTCCGGCTCGACGGGACTCGTCGCCATCCACGGCACGAGGCCGAGGCACGCGAAGCCGGCCAGCGCGAACACAAAGACCACGACGTCGGCTTTGTGCCACGCGGTCGGCTCGTACATGCCCCAGTAGCCGAGAAACACGATGCCGATCGAGAACACGGTCGCGGAAGCGGCGCTGAGCGCGGGCACCGATCCAGTGGGTATCGGCATGCTTGACCTCCGATCGTCTGGTTGCGGCGACGCTCGCGCGCGGCGTTCCATCCACCGCCCCGCGTTCGCGCCGGCGCCGGCGAGCCGTCACGAAGTGCGGGTCTGGCGCGCTTCGTACGTCTTCAGATGACTATAGGCGATGCGCAGCAGCGACAGGTCATGCTCGCTCTTCTGCGCGTCGCCACCGCGCGAGATCAGGTCGCCGAGAATATGATCCGCCTCGGTGTGCGAGCGGTTTTCGACGTCGCGCAGCATCGACGCGGTCAGCGGCGACGGCGTCAGCAGCACCTGGGTGGCGCGCGCGTCGAAGTCCGCGGCCATCGTGAAGCCGTTGTGCTCGGCCACCGCGCGGCATTCGCCGAGCAGATTTTCGATTGCGCGCTTGCCGTCGGGCGCAGTCAGAATATCGCCGACCGAACCGCGCATCAAGCACGTACTCGCGGCCAATGTGGCGAGGAACACCCACTTTTCCCACATGCGCAGCAGGATGTTGTCGCTGACCGCGACATCGAAGCTAGCGCCGGACATCGCATCGGCAATCGCCTGGGTGCGCTCTGACGTGCCGCCCACCAGTTCGCCGAACGTGATCGCATGCATGTCGTTCAGATGCACGACGTGCTGCTCGGCATTGAGCGTCGCGGCGATCACGCACTGGCCGCCGAGCACGCGCTCTTTGCCAAAACGTGCGCTCAGCACCTCGATATGGCGCATGCCGTTGAGCATCGGCAGGATCAGCGTCTGCTCGCCGACGAATGGCGTGAACGAATCGATCGCGTCGTCGAGACTGTAGGCTTTGCAGCTGAGAAGCACGACGTCGAACGGCTCGGCGGCGACACCGGCGAGTATCGTCTTCACGTCGCGCAACCTGAGATCGCCGCGCGGGCTGTCGATGACGAGGCCGTCCTGCCGTAGCTTTTCCGCGCGGCCGGCGCGTACGAGGAAGGTCACGTCCTGCCCCGCCGCCGCCAGACGTCCGCCGAAATAGCCGCCTACCGCGCCCGCTCCTACTACCAGAATTCGCATCTTGAGCCTCTTGAAAGGTTTCGATTTGCCGATCATGCGTGTCGCTGGTGCACGCATCCCGATGGTGCCGCGTGTGGGGTTCTTGTGCACGAATGTAGCAAAGATCGAGGATCGGTTCCGGGGAGGCTTCACTGCCCGGCCGCCACCGTGTCCCCCTGCTCCCACCCACCACCCAGCGAACGGTACAGCGCGATCGCCGAAAGCGCGTGTTCGCGCCGGGCCTGATTCAGCGACTCCGAGTCGCGCAGATACGCTTCCTGCGCGGCGAGCACATCGAGGAAGCTCGACGCACCGCCTTTGTATAACTCGGTCGACAGACGCAGCGCATGATTCGACGCATCGAGCGCACCACCCAAACGCTGCACCTGCACCGCGCCGCTGACCAGATCGCTGCGGTTGTCCTCCACCTCCTTCAGCGCTTGCAACATCGCCTGCTGCAAAGCGAGCTGCGATTCGCGCATGCGGCTCTCGCTCGCGTCGATGTTCGCGGTGATGCGCCCGGCGTTGAAGATCGGGCTCGTCGCGTTCAACGCGGCGCTGAACAGGTTATCGGTCAGCGTCGGCAAGCCGAGGTACGACGACGCAAGCAGCCCATTCGTCAGATTGATCTTGAACTGTGGATAGCGCTGCGCTTTCGAGACCCCCACTTCCGCCGCGCGCTGTTCGACGAGCGCATAAGCGGTGCGCACGTCGGGCCGATGCAGCAACGCATCGGACGGCAACACCTGCGGCGCGCTTTGCGCCGGCACCGGAATCTCGCGCGCGTCGGCAAGCAGCAGCGTATCGAGGCTTTCCGGCGTACGCCCCGAATACACGGCGATCAGACTCAGTTGATGCTGCACCGTCGATTGCATGCGCGGAATCTGTGCCTGCAAGTCCTGCAACTGGTTCTGCGCGCGGGCGACGTCGAGCTGCGTCGACAGTCCGTAATGCAGACGCTCCTGCGTGAGCTTCAGCGCGCGGCTGCGAATCTGCTCGTTGTCGTCGAGGATCTGCAACTGTGCCTGCGCCCAGCGCAGATCGATATACGCGGCCGCCGTGTTCGCGGCGAGCGCGAGCCGCAACTGGTTCAGCGCCGCGACGCTACCCGACACCTGCGCCTGCGACACGAGCACCGCGAGACGTTCGCCGCCGAACACGTCCGGCGTCCAGCTCGCGGCCAGGCCGAAACCGGCCTGCCGCACATAGCCGAGCGGCGGCGGCGTGTTGCGCCGCTCGATGGACGCGCCCGCGTTCGCATTGAGCTCCGGCACGAGCGCCGCGCGATCTTGCGTCACCAGGTCCTGCGCCTGCTTCACGCGCTCGGCCGCGGCCTGCACGTCGAGGTTGCCGATCAACACCGATTCGATCAGTCGATGCATGACCGGGTCGCCGAATTGCGCCCACCATGCGTCGGTGTTCACGCTGTCCTGCGGCGCGGCGACGCTCCACGCGGCCGGCGCGAGCGTCTGCACCGTATGCGGCAAATCCGCGTGCGTGGCCGGTTGCACCGCGCAGGCCGCGAGCGTCAGGAATGCCGCGCTCGCCATCAAGTTCATCACGATCCGATTCATGTTGGAGTCCTAGTGGGCATCGGGTGGCGGTGCGGTGTTGCCGAACGGGCGCGAGAACAGCACGCTCAGCAGACCGACCACGAAGCACAGCGAAACCGCCAGAAAGGCGTCGGAGAACGCGAGCACCAGCGCTTCGCGCATCAATGCCGCGTGCAATTCGGCCAGCCCCGCATTCGCAGCGTTCAATACATCCCCGCCGATTGCCGACAGATAATCGGCCTGTTTCCGCAGGATCGATTCGACGACCGGACGGCCCGCGTTCAGATGTTCGTCGAGCCGTTCGTAATGCAGGTTCAGGCGGTCGTTCAACATCGTGCTGCTGACCGCGATGCCGATCGCACCGCCGAGATTGCGCATCAGATTGAACAAGCCGCTCGCGGAGCGCAGCCGCGACGGCGGCAACGCGCCGAGCGCCATCGTGACGATCGGCGGAATACAGAACTGCTGTCCAATGCCGCGCAGCGCTTGCGGAATCAGCAACTGCTGCCAGCCCCACTGGTTCGTCAACGGCACGTACAGATAGCAGCCGACGCCAAACAGCACGAGTCCGAACACCATCAGCATGCGCATGTCGACGAAGCGCGCGAGCGCCGAGTACGCGGCGAGCGCGAGCAACTGGAAACAGCCGACGGACAGCAACGCCAGACCGATCTGCAGCGAATCGAAGCCGCGCACGCGGGCGAGAAACACCGGTGTCAGAAACACGGTGCAGAAGATCCCGATTCCGGTGATGAACGACAACAGACTGCCGATACCGAAGTTGCGCAACGCCAGCGCGCGCAGGTCGACGATCGGTTCCTTCGCGGTGAACGCATGCACGAGGAACAGAAACCCGCAGATCGCCGCAACCCACGCGCACAGCACGATCACGTCGTCGCCGAACCAGTTCTTGCGCGGCCCTTCTTCCAGCACGTATTCGAGGCAGCCGAGAAAACCCGACATCAGCACGATGCCGAAGTAGTCGCCCTTTTTCAGCAGCGACAGATCGACCGTGTCGATATGCACGTATTTCGGCACCAACAGCGTGACGGCGACGCCCGGCACCAGGTTCAGGTAGAACAGCCAGTGCCATGACCATTGCGACGTAATCCAGCCGCCGATCACCGGTCCGATCGTCGGCGCAAGCGACGCCAGCGCGCCGATCGTCGTCGATGCGATCAGGCGCTGCTTGCCGGGAAACAGCACGAACGCGGTCGTGAACACGGTCGGAATCATCGCGGCGCCGAGCGCGCCTTGCAGACCGCGAAACAGGATCATCGAGTTGATGTCCCAGGCGAGCCCGCACAGCATGCTGGTCACGGTGAATCCGAACGCCGAGAACGTGAAGAGCCACCGTGTCGAGAACACGCGCGTGAGCCACCCCGACATCGGAATCACGATGATCTCCGCGATCAGATATGAGGTCTGCACCCACGAGAGTTCATCCTGGCTCGCGGACAGCCCGCCACCGATATCGCGCAGCGACGACGCGACGATCTGGATATCGAGCGTCGCCATGAAAAAGCCCAAGCACATCAGCGCAAATGCGAAAACCTTGGTGCGGGTCGGCTGGTCGGCGGGGTTGTCGAGAGCGTCAGTCATGATCGGTTCATCCCTGCGCGGCCGGATGGCCCGCATCGACGTGCACTTTCACTGTCGCGGACAGGCCGGGACGCAACACGCGTTGCATGTCCTTGGGCACGTCGAGGCGCACGCGCACCGGGACGCGCTGCACGATCTTCGTGAAGTTGCCGGTCGCGTTTTCCGCGGGCAATACGCTGAAGGTCGCACCGGTCGCCGGCGCAAGGCTTTCGACCACGCCGCGCAGCGAAGTGCTCGACGCGTCGAGCTGGACCTCCACGCTGTCGCCCGCGCGCATCTTGCGCAGCTGGTCTTCCTTGAAGTTCGCATCGATCCACAGACCGCTCGCGGGCACCACGGTCAGCAGCGACACGCCGGTGTTCGCGAGCAGCCCGACGCGCGCGGTGCGATTGCCGACATAGCCGTCGATCGGCGAGCGAATCGTCGTGTACTCGACGTTCAGCGCGGCCACGCGCTGCGCGGCTTGCGCGGTCGCGATGCGCGCCTTCGCGTCGCCGATCTGCGCGTCGAGTACCGCGATCTGCCGTTGCGCCGCGAGCAGCGCCGCGCTGCTGCGATCGACCGCGGCGCGCGCTTTGGTCAGATCGGCGTCGGCTTTCTCGACGACCTGGTTCGATACCGCGTCGTCTTTCACGAGCTCGCGGTAGCGCGTCTGGTCGGCCACGCTGCGCGTCAGCTCGGCGCCCGACGCGCGGACCTCGGCGGCCTGCTCGTTGATCGTCGCGAGTTGCAGCGATTTCTTCGCTTCGAGCTCGGTGACCGCCGCCCGCGCGCTCTCCACTTCCGCGTTGGCCTGCGCGAGGCGCGCGTCGTAATCACGAGCGTCCAGACGCACGAGTACCTGGTTGGCATGCACGAACTCGTTGTCGTGCACCAGCACGTCGGTGACGAAGCCGTTGACCTTCGGCGCCATCACCGTAACGTCGCCGCCGACGTAGGCATCATCGGTCGTCTCGACCAGCCGGCCGACGAAGAACCAGTACGACGTGGCGAGCGCCAGCACGACGACAACGGAGAGGATCGCGAGCAGCATCCACGGGATACGCCGCGCCGCTCTGGCGGGTTGTGTGGCGCTCGGGGGCGCGACGGTCGAGGGAGTTGTGGACATGATATCGGTATGTGCGTATGCACTCTTCACGTTGAAAAAAACGGCGCAGTGCGCCGGCCTCCGCTACCTTCGGCGATGACGTCAAAGGGAATCTCTGGTGATCGCAAATAGCTCGGTGCGTAGCGCGGCCGCGCGCGCCTCGCCGAAGCGGTGTTCGAATTCGGCCTGCGCGGCGTACCAGTGCGCGCGGCCCGCGTCTAGCCGTTGTTCGCCCGCGGCGGTCAGCAAAATCAGCAGCGCGCGCGCATCTGCGCCCATCGCCTCGCTCGACACGAGGCCGTCGCGCCGCAGCGGCTGGATCGTACGGACCAGCGTGGTGCGCTGCATGCGCATGGCTTCGGCGATCTGCTTCATCGTCATCGGACCGGTGCGATTCAGACGCCCCAGCAGCGAAAACTGCGTGATGGTCAGCCCGACATTCGACAGATGCCGGTCGTAGATCTGCGATACGTGGCGTGCGGCCTGGCGGATCGCAAAACAGTCGTCGTCGAAAAGCGCTTCCATTCGCTGCACTTCCTTTGCTTGTCAGTGCATATGCACACAAAATGACGTTATAGAACCCGCCGAAGCGGGTTCCTCTGCCGATCTAGTCCGTGATGCTGAAAAGCTCTGCGCGCAGCGTCTTCGCGCGCCCGCGACCGAACTTCTTTTCGAATTCTTCCTGCGCGGCGCGCCACGCGACGGAGGCCTGATCGAACATGGTTTCGCCCTGTTCCGTCAGACTGAACAGCAGCGTGCGGTTGTCGTGGTCCGCCGCTTCAGCCAGCACGAGGCCGTCGCGCTGCAACGGCTTCATCGCGCGGACCAGCGTGGTGCGCTCCATGACCATGGCGTCCGCGAGCTCCGCCATCGGCAGGTTAGGCGTGCGCGCCAGCTTCGCGAGGATCGTGAACTGGGCAGCCGTCAACCCGACGCTGCCGAGATGGCGCTCGTAGATCTGCGTGACGTACCGCGCCGCCTGGCGCAGCGCGAAACAGTTGCATTCGTCGTAAGAGATAGGGCGGTTCATAAAACCAACTCTATGTGTGCATATGCACGCTGTCAAGTTTTTTGCGGTTGGGCGGCGTTTGTGACTTGCCAGCAGAAAATGTTATGTTATAACATTTGGCTCAAGCCGACGCCCCGGTTCCGGCGTGATCGCAGCCCGAACCGTCAACTTTCAGTTCGCCTGTCCTTCCCCTGCCGGCCAGGGGCGAGGTGGGCGAGCTTTTGCCGAACGCTTTTGTTCATCAACGCATCGTCCATAGAGCGAGCAACAATAATGAAAAACCGCACACTGACCGCCCAGGCGGCGATCGTGTTCTGTACCGCCATCTCGAACGCATGGGGCGCGCCAAGCAACGCCATATTGACGGGCACGGTCTCCGATCCCGCGGGCCAACCCGTCGCTCACGCGAAAGTGGAGGTACAGGACGCGAGCGGCGCCTCCATCGGCGCGTCGAACACGGACACGTCGGGCCACTTCTCGATCGACGGCGTGGCGCCCGGCACGTATGCGGTCGTCGTCACCGCGGCTGGTTTTGCAAGCGGCAGCAGTATCGCGACCGCCCAGTCCGGCGCCCCGGCGAACGTTAGCGTGCAACTGCAAAAGAGCGGCACGCTCGACGTGCAGGTCAACGCGCAACGCCTGAACGCTGCCCGCAACGGCTTGCTGCCCGAAACGGGCAGCAGCGTCTATCGCTTCACGCAGGCGGATATCGACACGATGCCGGCAGGCGCGAACACGCCGCTCAATCAGGTGCTGCTGCAAGCGCCCGGCGTCGCCAACGACTCGTACGGCCAGCTGCACGTGCGCGGTGAGCACGCCAATCTGCAATACCGGATCAACGGCATCATCATTCCGGAGCCGATCAGCGGCTTCGGCCAGTCGTTCGACACGCGCATCATCGATCAATTGAACCTGCTCACGGGCGCCCTGCCCGCGCAGTACGGCTACCGCACGGCCGGTATCGTCGACATCCGCACCAAATCGGGCGACATGGGCAGCGGCGGCTCGATCGACGTATTCGGCGGCAGCCATCAAACCGTCAAAACAAGTGCCGACGTGTTCGGCAGCGAGGGACCGTTCAGCTACTACCTGAGCGGCTCGCTCGGCATGAACAATCTCGGCATCGAGAATCCGACGGCGAGCGCCAATGCGATTCACGATCACACGCGCGAGGGCAATGCGTTCGGCTATCTTTCGTATCTGATCAATCCGCTCACGCGCGTGAGTCTGTTGTTCGGCGCGACCAGCAACCAGTTCGAGATTCCGAACACGCCGGGGCTCACGCCGAACTTCGCGCTCAACGGCCGCAGCACATTCGATTCGTCGCAACTGAACGAAACGCAATCGGAGCTGAACAATTTCGCGGCGCTCGCGCTTCAAGGGACCAACGGCGGCGCGCTCGATTACCAGGTCGCGTTCTTTACACGCTATACGCGCACGAAGTTCAACCCCGATCCGATCGGCGACCTGATGTTCAACGGCGTGGCATCGGAGGACTTCCATAGCAACACAGCCAACGGCGTGCAGGTCGATACGACCTGGCGCATCAACGACAGGCACACGGTCCGCGCGGGCGTCTTCTTCCAGCAGGAACACGCGGTATTCGACAATAGCGTGTCTGTGTTCCCCGCCGACGCGGACGGCAACCAGCTCTCCGACGTGCCCTTCAACATCCAGGACAGCAGCAGCAAGACCGGCTATCTGTACAGCCTGTACGCCCAGGACGAATGGAAGCTGACCGACCGGCTCACGCTGAACTATGGCTTGCGCTACGACCGCATGGACGAGTACACGAGCGCGAGCCAGTTGAGCCCGCGCATCGGTCTCGTCTACACGCTCACGCCGTCGACAACGCTGCATGCCGGCTACGCGCGCTACTTCACGCCGCCGCCGTTCGAACTCGTGTCCGGCTCGACGATATCGAAGTTCGACGGCACGACGAATCAGAGTTCGGTAACGCAGAACGATCCCGTGAAGCCGGAACGCAGCCACTATTTCGATCTCGGCATCACGCAGAAACTCGGCCCTGCCGTCACGCTCGGACTCGACGCGTACTACAAGAAATCGACCGACCTGCTCGACGAAGGACAGTTCGGTTCCGCTCTGATCTACGTGCCGTTCAACTACCAGTACGGCAGAACGTATGGCGTCGAATTCACCGCCAACTACAAACAGGACAATCTCTCCGGGTATCTGAACCTCGCGTATAGCCGCGCGCAAGGCAAGAACATCAACTCCGCGCAGTTCAATTTCGGTGCGGACGAACTGGCGTTCATCTCGAACAACTGGGTGTCCCTCGATCACGACCAGCGCGTGACCGCATCGTTCGGCGCGGCATACGACTTCCACCAAACCACCTTCACGTTCGACGGAATCGTCGGCTCCGGCCTGCGCAGCGGCTTTGCGAACACCGATCGCCTGCCCGTCTATGCGCAGTTCAACCTCGGCGCGATCCAGCACTTCAACGAGCCGATGATCGGCAAGTGGGACGCGCGTCTGGTGGTGATCAACGCATTCAACCGCGTGTACCAGTTGCGCGACGGCTCGGGCATCGGCGTCGGCGCACCGCAGTACGGTCCGCATTTCGCGGTCTATGCGGGCGTGACCAAGTACTTCTGATCGACGGCAGGGAGAATCATCATGCAGGAATGGACAGGCTTTATCGCGGCGATGCGCACAGGCGGATGGATCATGTATCCGCTCAGCGTGCTCGGCGTGCTCGCGTTGACCATCATCATCGAGCGAGCGTATGTGTTCGCCCGCTTCTCACGCGCACCGGCGCGCCTTTTGCAACCTACGTCAGCCGATGACGACCGTCTGGACAATCTCGCCCCGCACCACGCGTTCCGGCGCATGGCCACGCCGTGGTTGCCCGAATCGGACTCGCCGCTGTGGCTGCGCGAGGCGTCGGCGCAATCGATCGCGTCGCAGATCGAGCGCGACATGGGCCGCGGGCTGTGGCTACTCGAAACGATCGTCACGGCGGCGCCGCTGCTCGGCTTGCTCGGCACGATCGTCGGAATGATGAAATCGTTCCAGCTGTTCGGCGGCAATGGCCTCGTCGATCCGGGCGGTGTCACGGGCGGCGTGGCGCAGTCGCTGGTGGCGACCGCGATCGGACTGATCGTCGCGGTGTTTGCGCTGTTCGCGTTCAACTATTTTTCACGGCGGCTCGAGCGTCTGATGGATGAACTCGAACTGTTCGCCAACGCGCGACTCAGCGCGCTGCGCCTGCAACACGAGGCGCAAGGACAGCGCTGATGAAACTCAAACGCTCGCGCGCCTCGCGGCGCGGCCGCATCGAAATCATTCCGATGATCGACGTGATGTTCTTTCTGCTCGCGACCTTCATGCTCGCCTCGCTGGCGATGCAGCGTCTCGACGCGGTGCGAATCAACCTGCCTTCGGGACGCGCGCAGCCGATCAGCACGAGCGAGCCGCTGACGATATCGGTGAACGACAACGGCGAGGTTTCGGTCAATCGCCACGTCGTTCGCGCGGATCAGATCGAGCCCGAAGTGAAGCGTCTGCTGCGCGCAGACGGCAACGTCGTCATCGCAGCCGACGATCATGCGGGACACGGCGCGGTCGTGCAGGCAATGCTCGCCGCACGACGCGCGGGCGCCGAACACTTTCTGATCGCCGTGCATCGTGAGTAAAGATTGCCGCGAGTTGGTCGAGGGGCACGGTGTGGGGACGTTGGGAACCTCAATCGCTTGTCTGATTGCGCTCGGAATCTGGCTGTCGGTGCTGATTGCGCTGTCGTCCGGATTGCTGAAGTCGAACCCGCCGGCCACAACGCCAGCCCCACTGGATATGCGCGTGGTCGTACTCGACGAACCTGCGTCGCCTGCGTCTCGTGCACCGGAATCTCGGGCTGCGGTTCCACCGGAACAGGCGCCCCCGCACGCGCGGACGCCATCGCGCACATCGGCGCATCGCGCGGTGCCGCCTGCGCCGACCAGGCCACAAGCGCTAACGACGCCTGCCGCCGCAGCGCCGCCTGCACCGGTTGCGAGTCCGGCTCAACGCCCGTCGCAAGATGAACGGGCGGAACAACCGGCCGCCACCGGTTTGCCGCAAACATCCGAGGAGCACGCCGCTGCGCCGAGCGGCGCTGCAACGTCCAACACCGCCGCCCGTTCCATTTCGCAACCGCTACCGACGCTGCCCGACGACTTGCGCGAGCAGGCCTATCAGACGATCGCGACAGCCCGCTTCACGATCCACGCCGATGGCTCGGTCAATGTCGAGCTCGTTCACGCGACGCCGAACCCCCGTCTCAATCAGCTGCTGCTCGACACGTTGCGGCGCTGGCGCTTTTTTCCAGCGCTGCGCGATGGCCAGCCCGTCGACAGTACGCGGGACATCCGCGTGCATTTCAACGTCAGTTGAGCAGCGCTCACTGGCTTGCGCAGGTGAAATTCGCCGCGACGTTCACGTCGCCCGAGCCGTTATAGCGCGGAAACGTCGGATACTGACACAGCGGCCGCGTGCGTCCGGGCACGCCCGCCGTATCGGCGACGATCTGCGCGGGCGGCGCCACGCTTTTGTCGACCCAGTTTTCGAGCGTCGTCAGCGAATCCCACGAGGCGTTGAACACCGTACTGACCGCATGGCCATAGCCGGGAATCTCATAGAAGCGCACGAAGTTCGCCACGGCGGACGCGCCCATTGTCGCTTGCAGTCGCTGATAGTACTGCTCGGTCGAGCGCGTGCTGACGACTTTGCAATCGCCTTCAACGCAGATCCGCACGCAGACCGCGCACGCCTTTGCCAAGCCGTCGGCGCAACAGCGTCCGCAACGTGGCGCCGTCGACATAACCGACCTCGGCCGCGATCGCGTCGATACCGAGGCCGCTGCCATGCAGCAGCGACTGCGCGTGCTCGACACGCAGGTCCTGAAAGTAGGCCAACGGCGATTTGCCGAGTACGTCCTGGCAACGGCGCTGCAGCGTACGCGCGCTCGTCGCCAGCGCGGCCGCCGCATGTTGCAGCGAGAACCCTTCCTTCAGATGATCGCGCGCCCATCGCTCGAAACGCTGAATCAGCGGATCAGCCTGAGCGAGGTGATTGGGGATGATGTACGGCGCCTGCGATGAGCGCAGATCGGCGAGCAAGTAGCGCGACACGAGCGCGGCCAGTTCGGGGCTCGCGCGGCGGATCAGCCACAGCGCGAGATCGAGGTGCCCCATCGCTGCGCCCGCCGTCACCCCGACGTCCGATGGCACCAGCATGCGCGACTCGTCGAGCGACACCGCCGGATAGCGTTGCCGGAACAATGGACCCAGCCACCAGGTCGTCGTCGCTTCGCGATGATCGAGGAGTCCGGTTTCCGCGACGAGGAACGTGCCGATGCACGACGCGGCGAGCAGCGCGCCCTGGGCGTGCCATGCCAGCAGTTGCGCTGCGGCGTCGCGCACGTCCGGCCGTTCGAGAGCCGGCAGCAGTTGCTCCGGTGTGCCGGTACTGAGCGCGGGAATGATCACCCAGTCCGGCTTCAGGTCCGCGGTGATCGCTTGCACGGGTATGGCCAGCCCCTGCGCCGAGCGGACCTTCTTGCGCACGCCGACGATCGACAGTTCGAAGTGCGGCCGCCCGCCCATCTTCGCGGCGGCGAACCGGTTGGCGAGCGAGAACGCGTCGAGCATGACGGTGAGGCCGGTGTCGAACAGCCCCTGCAACGCGAGCACGGCGATGCGCATGGCGTAAATGACCCTAAAGTTGTCATTTGCGACGATACAGGTTTTCCCGGTGCAGGGCTACAGTGAACCCAGTTGCAAATCGCAACGAACGTCGATCAAGGAGGTCACTCATGAAAGTTTTCGCCATCGCATCCGCGCAACCGACCCTCACCCCCGACAAGCTTCAGCAGCACATGCCGCACGAGGTGCCGGCCACACTCCAGCTTTATCTCGACGGCAAGGTCGAGCAGTTCTGGTTCCGCGACAGGGCCGGGCCGATCTTCCTGATGAACGTCGAATCGGAGGACGAGGCAAAGGCAATACTCGACGCGTTGCCACTCGTGGCTGACGGACTGGTCAAGTACGAGTACCTGCCGGTGGGACCGCTCGCGCCGCTCGCGCGGCTGATCCAGAAGGGATGAGGTTGCTGGCGGGATCAGACGTGCCGTCGGCGTGGCCGGCGGCACGCCGAAAAGCATCACTGCCCCACCTTCTCCGATTCAACGACGAGGTCCAGTACATAAGCGACCGACGCCCCACCGGCAGGCGGGTTTGTGATCGTAAAACGCTTCACGCGCACCACGTTACGGATGCCCGGCGTGTGCGTATAGCCTTCGATACTCTGATTCAACGGCTGCCAGGGACCGGGCGTGCCGCTCGCCAGGCCCTGCTCGTCGAAGAAGCGCTCGCGCACGAGCAGACATTGCGCGTCCGGCGTCGACGGATGGTTGCACGGCACCGACTGCGGCGCTACTTCGAGGAACGCTATCTGACCGGGGCCGCCATAACGCGTTTCGGCCGTGGGCAAGCCGGTGAAGCTCAGCGTATTGCCGTTATCGGTGACAAGTTGCAGGCTCGGCGCGTTGTCACGTGCGAGCAGGTTCACGTTGACGCTGCCACGCACACGCTGCGAGACCGCATCGTCGAGTGCGGCAAGCGCGGCATCGTGGCAGGCCATCATCGTGCTGACCATCGGGCCGATCTGCAGATGTCCTTTCCTCACCGTGTAACCTGCTCCCATGCTGTTGCAGCTATTGACGACGGTGATCCGGTACGGACTGAAGTCCAGTTGCACTGGCCTGTCCGGGCGGGCGAACAGCGCATCGATGCGGTTGCCGTTGCTGTCGATCGCGTTGCTAAGTTGCCAGTGGTACCGGGTCAGCAGCTCGGTACCGGTCTGCGACGCCGGGTTCGCGACGGTCGTGGCCGCCGACGGCGCCGGCGCTGTCACTTCGGGTGTCTGCGCGCAAGCGGCGAGAACGAGCGGCAACAAAAAGAGGCGGAATTTCACGTCGGCACCTCGGTGAGTTCAGTGGTTGTTCCGGGCGTTTGCTCGCGCCGCCAGGCAAAGGGGCGCGAGAATCAGTCGCATGCGCGAAAGCCGGAAAAGCCAGTGAAGCGCACCGCCCGGCCGCATTACGCCGGGTTTGCGCACCTGCGTCGTTCAGGCCGCGAGCATCGACTCGACGACCGACAGCATAACGCAGGTGGATGGCCGAAGTCGCCGCTCGATGCCTGATCGGGTTGTTCGTTAGGTCGCCGAACTGCGGATCGTGATGCGGGCTACACGTTGGAAATGTCATGGCTCACGGCAGCAACGGCGCGAAGCCGTTTGAACCGGGGACGCAGCATCAGATAGAAAGCGGCAACATGCGTGATCGCCAGCACCGGCACATAGATGATCGGGATCGCGTACAGGGCGCCCAGTTCGCCCGAATGCGCGGGCAGATCGGCCGCTGTCGCGTGGTAGTAGTCGAGGATCAGATCGACCGCGCCGACCACATTGAAAGCGACCACGAGCGACCAGAAAAGCGGACGTATCCGGGCCATCAGCAACGCCAGCATCGCCAGCACGCCGGTGGCGAAATCCCCATAGGCAGCGAACACGGCGAAGCTCGCGGGCAACTGCGCACTGACGACGCCAGGCAGCAGGAAGGCGAGCCCGAAGAAGCGGAAGCTATGCAAGGTGGCGATCGCGCGTTGCGCGTCGAACGCGGTCATTGACCTGAGCTTCGGCCAGACGTAGGTGCCGAAGAACAACAGCCAGGCAACGTAGCCCAGAACGAGATGCAACTGGAAGAGAAGCTGCGATGACATGGTGCCTCCTATCGAAGGTTGGATGCGCAGGTGATAGGTGTACCATCGTCTCGCGCGAGCGACTATTCCTCACAATGTTGACAGGCTATGAAGCAGAACTTCACAGTCAGGCAGGGCGCGCTCGACGGCGTCGAGGTCTTCCTCAGCGTGGCCGAGCATCGCAGTTTTCGCGGGGCCGCGGCGGCACTCGGCGTGACGCCGTCGGCGGTCAGTCAGGCGGTGCGCGTGCTCGAAGCGCGCATCGGCGCAACGCTGTTCATCCGCACCACGCGCAGCGTCGGCTTGACCGAAGCCGGCGAGCGCTTTCTGGCTCGTGCCAAGCCGGCTTTCGAGGAACTCGTCGCCGCCAGCGAGGTGGCGCGCGGACTGGGCGAGCGACCGTCCGGCCTGTTACGACTTTCGGTGCCGCGCGCGGTCGTGCCGATCCTGCTGGAGCCGCTGATCGCGTCGTTCTGCAAGGCCAATCCCGAAGTCGAGGTGGAAGTCGCGGCCAGCAAGGAACTGATCGATCTCGCGGCGGAAGGCTTCGACGCCGGCATCCGGTTGGGTCAGTTCATTGCCGCCGACATGATCGCGGTGCCATTGACGCCGCCATTCCGCCTGGTCGTGGTGGGGAGTCCTGGCTATTTCACGGCGCGCGGCCGCCCCGAGAATCTGAACGATCTGCGCGCACATGCCTGCCTGCGCTGGCGGCGCTCCAGCGGCGCGCTCGCGTTGTGGTCGTTCAACGACAACGGCCAGCCGGTCGAGATCGCCGTCTCCGGTCCATTCATTGCCAGCGATTTTCCGGGCATGCTGGGCGCGGCGGTCGAAGGCATCGGCCTTGCCCAGTTACCTGAGCCGATGGCCGCCGAGGGGTTGCGAACGGGAAAGTTGCTGCGCGCTCTGGATGCGTACGCACCGGTGATGCCGGGCGTGTTTCTGTACTATCCGAGCCGCCGGCAGGTCATGCCGAAGCTGCGTGCGTTCATCGATCATGTGAAGAGCCGCACGGCGCGCCCGTTGCCTAGCGATAGTTGACGAAGTTGATGATGTCGTTGAGAAACCACGGCAGAATCAGTTGTGTGTCGGAATAGCTGGTGCCGACGGTGAGTCTCGGTGGTCTTGAAGCGGCGTCGGCGGGTGGTGCGCCGTCAGGAGCGTGCAGCATGTAGGCGTTCGTCTCGACCGCCGGCTGATTCTTCGCCGGAGTCGTTGTGCAGCCGGCAGCGAAAACGACGAGAACGGCTGCGAAGCAAAGGGACTTCATGAACGGTTGAACTCCGGCGGCGTTTTCTCCATTATGGCCGAACTCAGTCGAATACCGGCAACGAACCGCGCCGGCTATCACAACTCCAGCACCGTCACCCCCACTTCCATCCGATGCGCGCCGCCACCAAGAATCGTCCCACGCAGCAACGATACATCGCTGTAATCGCGCCCAATCGCGAGCGTCACATGATCGAGATCGGCAAGCATGTCATTGGTCGGATCGAGATCGATCCAGCCGCTGGCGGGACAATGCACCGACACCCACGCATGCGATGCATCCGCGCCGATCAGGCGCGGCTGGCCCGGCGGCGGATCGTTGCGCAGATAGCCGCTGACGTAGCGCGCGGGCAAACCTAGCGAGCGCAAACAGCCGATCATCACCTGCGCGAAATCCTGACACACGCCGCTCTTCAGTTCAAACGCGCGTTCGGCCGGCGTATCGAACAGCGTCGCCGACGGCTTGTACACGAAGTCCTCGTGAATGCGATGCATCAGATCGATCGCGCCCGCGACGAGCGGGCGGCGGGGCGTGAAGCTCGGCAACGCATACGCGCGCAGCGACGGCCGCAGCGCGATATTCGGCGATGCGAAACAGTACTCCGCTTCTGGACGGAACGCGCCGCCCATGTGAAACCTCAGCGCCTCGGCCACCGTCTCCCAGGCCGGGGTGGCCTCGGCGTCGAGGTCGGTCCAGCGCGGCGTCAGCGCGACCGTGGTTTCGCTGATGAGTTGCAGACGTTCGTGAGGTGTATCGAGCGCGAAGTACAGCACGTCGTTGCCGAACGCGTCGATGCGGCTGTGCCGGTACGACGGCTCCGGCTCGATCCGCTCGCTTCGCGAGATCACACGCTGCCACGAACACGCGAGCGGCCGGATGGTCGCCAGATGCTGCGCGGTTTCGACGTACGTCGAATAATGGTAGGTAGTGCGATGCGAAACGGACAGCACCGTCGGTGTGTGCTTCATACCCACACCTGCGAAGCGACCGTTGTCGCGTGACTGAAATAGCGCGCGCTGATCTCATGCGCGGCCGCGTTGGCGAAACCGCCGATCTGATCGCACAGCGCAATCAGCTTGCCATACGATCCGTGTTCGTCGAGCTCGCACAGCGCTTCGAGCGACGGCAGCAACTCGACGCCCGGCAGCAGCTCCGCGAACGGCCGATGCCGCAGGCTGCCTGCCGCGATGGCGATCTCGTTGAGCTTGTTGCGCAGCCGCTCGTACACGCCATAAATGCCGCGTGGATTGTGCGGTTCGATCACGAGCAGATCGACCAGCGCGGGGACCTCGAACCGCCCCGGATACAACGAGCGATACGTGAGCGTGCTGTCGAACATTTGCAGCAGCAGATCGAAGCCGGCGGGCGTCGCGAGCTGGCCGTTCGCGGCGACGCCGCGCATGAACGCGGCCATTGTCGCGACGCGTTCGATATGACGCCCGACAAATAGCAGCCGCCACGCTTCATCGCGTGTCATGCGGTCGCCCTGCGCGCCGCTGATCGCCGATAGCTGCACCGACAGATGCTCGAGCGCATTCGCGAGCGTCACGCGGTCGTAGCGATCGAACGCACTGCCGCCGCTAGCGGCAGCCGCGCCGCCGTTGCCCTCGCCCACGCCCGCGCCCACGGCTGGCAGCAAGACCTGCAACGCGTCCTGAAAGTCGTTGCGCGCCGCGAGGATCATGCGCCAATGATCATTCGACAAACGCCCCCGCACCTCGCCGTTCGCGCGGGCCTGGCAATCGAGGTTCTGGCTGATGCTGACACTACCCGCGCTGTCGCCGAGATTCGCGATGAGCGCGCGCTCGAACGTCTGCGGCGATGCCGGCCCGTGCGGCGACGAGAGGTCGCCTGGCTGCACGAGGCCGCACCAGGTCGCGAGTTGGACCAGCGTCGCGAACATCGCGTCGGCGTCGTTGCCTTCGAGCGAGCCGAGAATCAGCCGCAGCAGCCGCACGTTGTTTTCCGCGCGCTCGCCGTAGCGGCCCGCCCAGAACAGGTTCTCCGCGGCACGGCTCGATACCGTGCGATGCTTGCGCGTGAGGTCGGCGGGCTGCATCGGCGAAGGCAGCAGCGTGAACGTCGAGCTTGGCTGGCTCGACAGCACCCAGGTATCGACGCTGCTGCCGCCGTGCTGCATCGATACCGTGGTCTGACGCTCGGCGGCCATGCGCGTGAAACCGCCCGGCATCACGTGCCAGCCGCCGTTGACGTCGGCGATCGCATAGACGCGCAGCACCGACGGCCGCCCGCCGATCGTGCCCGCCTCATAACGCGGCGTGCACGAAAAGCGCTGCTCCTGCTGGATCGTGAACGCGTCGGGCAACGCGTCGACGCGCTCGCGCCATGCCGCGAGCGGCTGCCTGCCCCGCTCGATGCCGGGCGGCGCGTCGCGTCCCGCGAGCGGCCATGTCGGCACGATCAACGCGTCGTCGAGATGCGTGAACGCGTGCTCGCGCGCGGCCTGTTCGCCGCACCACCAGGTCGGCACGCCGGGCAGCAGCAGCGCTTCGCCCAGCAACGCTTCGGCGATGCCCGGCATGAAACCGTGCAACGCCGGCGATTCGGCGAAACCCGAACCCGGCACGTTCGACACGATCACATTGCCCGCGCGCATCACCTGCAATAGCCCCGGCACGCCGATCGTCGAATCGGCGCGCAACTCGACCGGGTCGCAGAACGCGTCGTCGAGACGGCGCAGCACGACGTGCACGCGTTCGAGCCCAGCCAGGGTCTTCAGATAGAGCCGGTCGCCACGCACGGTCAGGTCCTTGCCTTCGACCAGCGTGACACCGAGATAGCGCGCGAGAAACACGTGCTCGAAATAGGTTTCGCTGTATGGCCCCGGCGTCAGCAGCGCGATATGCGGCGATGCATCAGCGCTTGGCTCGTTGCGCAGCGTCGCTTGCGCGGCCTGCACGAGCGTCGCGATCAGTTGCGAATAGAGCGGCGCGAGCCGGCTCACGCGCAGCGAGCGGAACGGCTCGGCGAGCAGCGTCGACACGATCAGGCGGTTTTCGAGCGCGTAGCCGAGCCCGGACGGCGCCTCGGTGCGATGCGCGATCACGCTCCACTCGCCCCCCGGCGTGCGCGCGAGATCGAGCGCGACGACCTGCAGATATTGACCGCCGGGCGGCGTGAAGCCCTTCACCGAGCGCAGATAGCCCGGATGGCCGAACACCAGCGCGGGCGGCAGTTGCCCCTGTTCGAGCAGCGTCCGCGGTCCATAGATGTCGGCAACGATCGCGTTGAGCAGATGCGCGCGCTGCGCGACGCCGCGCTCGAGGTGCGCCCACTCGGCCTCGCTGATCAGGAACGGCAGCAGGTCGAGCGCCCACGGCCGCGCCTTGCCGTTGTCCGCGTAGACGTTGTAGCTGATGTCGTTGTCGCGGATCTGCTGCGCGATCGACGCATGATGGTCCGCGAGCCGTGCCACGCCGCCTTCGTCGAGCAGCGCGAAGAACTGCCGCCATGGCTCGCGCAACGCGCCCGACGCGTCGCGCAGCTCGTCCCAATGTCCGTCATGACCCGGCAGCAAGCGCAACAAGGACGAAGCGTCCGCCGGCATGGCGGACGCTTCGAAGGGCAAAGTCGATTGAAAGGCCAAGGTCGTGTGGTGTCGGTGATGCGGGTTTTTCAACTGTGGCGCAGATCGAGAGTGAACGGAAACTCGAGGCTGCGCTGCGCTGCGCCCACGGCGAGCGGCCCGGGCGTATGACCGGACGCGAAGAAACGCGAGCGGCGCCGGCTTTCCGCCTCGTAGGCGTTGACCGGGAAAGTCTGATAGGTGCGCCCGCCCGGATGAGCGACATGATACTGGCATCCGCCGAGCGAGCGGCCACTCCAGGTGTCGACGAGGTCGAACGTCAGCGGCGCGTGGGCGCCGATCGTCGGATGAAGCGACGACGGCTGCGACCACGCGCGAAAGCGCACGCCGGCGACGCACTCGCTGACGCGGCCGGTCGGCTGCAGCGGCACCGGCACGCCGTTGACGCTCAGTACGTGACGATTGCCGTTCAAGCCCAGCGCGCGCACCTCGAGCCGCTCGACCGACGAATCGACATAGCGCACCGTGCCGCCGGAGGCGCCCTCCTCGCCCATTACGTGCCACGGTTCGAGCGCGTTGCGGATCGTCAGGTCGATGCCGCTCAGCGTCATCTCGCCGACGAGCGGAAAGCGGAATTCGAAGTGCGGCGCGAACCACGCGCTATCGAATGCGAAGCCCGCTTCACCGAGCTCGGCGAGCACGTCGTCGAAATCCATCTTCACGAAGGTGCCGAGCAGGAAGCGGTCGTGCAGCTCGGTGCCCCAGCGCGTCAGGCGCTGCGTGTATGGCGTGCGCCAGAATCGCGCGACCAGTGCGCGCAGCAGCAGTTGCTGCACCAGACTCATGCGCGCGTGCGGCGGCATCTCGAAGCCGCGCAGCTCCAGCAGGCCGAGGCGGCCGGTCGGTCCGTCGGGTGAATAGAGCTTGTCGATGCAGAATTCGGCGCGATGCGTGTTGCCGGTCACGTCGATCAGGATGTTGCGCAGCGCGCGGTCGATCATCCACGGCGGCAGGTTGTCGCTGTCGCGGCCGCCGAGCAGATCGACCTTCCGTTGCAATTCGGCGAACGCGATTTCGAGTTCATAGACCTGATCATTGCGCGCTTCGTCGATACGCGGCGCCTGGCTCGTCGGCCCGATGAACAGCCCGGAGAACAGATACGACAGCGATGGATGGTTGTGCCAGTAGGCGATCAGGCTCGCCAGCAGATCGGGCCGGCGCAGGAACGGGCTGTCGGCCGGCGTCGCACCGCCGAGCACGAAGTGATTGCCGCCGCCGGTGCCGGTGTGGCGCCCGTCGAGCATGAACTTCTCACTGCTCAGATAGCTGTGCGCGGCCGACTGATACAGGTACTCGGTGTGATCGACGAGCTCGTCCCAGTTCGCGGCCGGGTGAATGTTGACTTCGATCACGCCGGGGTCCGGTGTGACCTGCAGCACTTTCAGGCGCGGGTCGCGCGGCGGCGGATAGCCTTCGAGCACGATCTGCATCTTCAGCGCGTCGGCCGTCGCTTCGACCGCGGCGAGCAGGTCGAGATAATCGTCCAGATCGGTCAGCGGCGGCATGAACACGTGCAGCAGCGTGCAGCCGCTCCCGAACGAATCGGCTTCGGCTTTCGGGCCCGCCGCGCGTTTCGGGTCACGTGCCTCGATGCAGATCGCGGTACGGAGCGTGTCCTTCGACGATTCGCCATGCGCCGGCAGCGATTCGTCATGGCGCGGCGGCGCATACGCGAGCACGCCGCCGTGCGGCGTGCCGCTCAGCAGATCCGCCGCCGACAGCGACAGCGCCGCTGCCTGCCGGGCGCTCGCCGCTTCGTCGGTGTCCTGCCGGCTGTAAGGGCCGCCTTCTTCGTATTGCACGCGCAACTGCGCGGCCGTGCGCAGCGGCTGCGGCGGCGCGAACGGGTCGTGCGCGTGCTGATGCGGGTAGTCGGTCTTCGACACCCACGGCAGCGCATCGAGCGGCAGCCGGTAGCCCATCGGCGAATCGCCGGGAATCAGGTACATGCGGTCGTCGCGGAAGAACCAGCGGCCCGTGATCCACGTCGGCGCGAGGCCCGGCGCGGCGCGCTCGCGGCCGATCGGCAGCACGTAGCCGGACGGGCTTGCGAGCCCCGCGTCGAATACGCGGCGCAGCCGCACGCGTTCGAGCTCGTCGTCAAGGCGCGCGTCGAACGGATCGACGTTGACCGGCAGGCGACGCTCGCGCCACAGGTAGTACAAGGTGTCCTCGTAGCCGGGCTGGATGCAGTCCGTGTCGAGCGACAGCTTCGCGGCCAGATGCGCGATGAAGCGTTGCGCGTCGCCGGCCGTATAGCGGCCCGGCTCGCGTTCGTCGGCGAACAGCGCGGGGTTGTGCCAGCACGGCTCGCCGTCGGCGCGCCAGTACAGCGACATCGCCCAGCGCGGCAGTTGCTCGCCCGGATACCACTTGCCCTGGCCGATATGCAGGAAGCCGTTCGCGCCGTAACGTTCGCGCAGCCGGTCCATCAACGCGACCGCGTAGCCCCGCTTGGTGGGTCCAAGCGCATCGGTGTTCCATTCGGCGGCATCGCGATCACGCACCGACACGAAGGTCGGCTCTCCGCCCATCGTCAGTCGCACGTCCATGTCGGCGAGTTCGTGGTCGACCCGTGCACCCATCTCCAGCACGTCGTGCCACGCGGCTTCGCTGTACGGCTTCGTGACGCGCGGCGACTCCAGCACGCGTTCGATGGACATCGTGTGTCCGAACTCCACCTCGCATTCGTCGACCGCGCCCGCGATTGGCGCCGCGCTGCCCGGCTCCGGTGTGCAGGCGACCGGTATGTGCCCTTCGCCGGCGAGCAGCCCCGAGGTCGGGTCGAGCCCGATCCAGCCCGCGCCGGGCAGATAGACCTCGCACCACGCATGCAGGTCGGTGAAATCGACTTCGGTGCCGCTTGGGCCGTCGATCGATCTGACGTCGGGTGCGAGCTGCAGCAGATAGCCCGACACGAAGCGCGCCGCGAAACCGAGCTGCCGCAACGTCTCGACGAGCAGCCAGCCCGAATCGCGGCACGAGCCCGATGCGTTGGTGAGCGTCTCCTCGGGCGTTTGCACGCCCGGCTCCATCCGGATCAGGTAGCGGATCTCGTGTTGCAGCCGCTGGTTCAGCGCGACGAGAAAGTCCGCGGTGCCGGCCGGCGTGCGATCGATGCTCGCGACGAACGCGGCGAAGCGCGGCGTCATCGGCCGCTTCACGCTGTAGGGCGCGAGCTCGGCCGCGAGCTCCGGCGCGTAGTCGAACGGAAACTGCTCGGCCGAAGGTTCCAGAAAGAAGTCGAACGGGTTGTAGACGGCCATTTCGGCGACCAGATCGACGCTCACCTTGAACTCACGCGTCTGCTCGGGAAACACGAGCCGCGCCTGGTAGTTGGCGAACGCGTCCTGCTGCCAGTTGATGAAGTGCTTCGCGGGCTCGACGCGCATCGAGTAAGACAGGATCGGCGTCCGACAATGCGGCGCGGGCCGTAGCCGCACGACCTGGGGCGACAGCGTAACGAGCCTGTCATAGCGGTAATGAGTAACGTGATGCAACGCGACGCGTATGGACACTCCGGACTCCTCGACGAAAAGGGCAGCCGCCAAAAAAGCAAGCTCTATGCCGTTGCGGGACAAACTCGCGTGAACCGCCCGGTGTTGGCTGAATTGCGTGGGCGTTTTGCGTACCTCTTGCCTTACCGCCGGCCCGCGGCAGACCGTGCACCAAAGCGGCGCAGCACCGATGCACGATCATGACCATACTGTGCGTTAAACCGGTGACGTCTGGCAATCGCGGCATGAAGATTGCGATGGGCTTTCGCTCACCACCGCACACGACGTCGCACGCATCACGAGGCCCGCTCGATGAAAACCTTCCACTGCCATCGCTGCGCGCACCTCGTGTTCTACGAGAACGTCCGCTGCGAGCGCTGCGAGTCGCTGCTTGGCTATCTACCCGAACTGCGAGAAATCAGCGCGTTCGACTACGCCGGCGACGGCCGCTGGCGCAGCCTGCATCCTGACGCGAAAGGCGTGCTGTTCCGGCAATGTCACAACTACGCGGTCGAAAACGTCTGCAACTGGATGATCCGCGCCAATTCGCCCGATACGCTGTGCCGCGCGTGCCAGCTGACCCGCACGATTCCCAATCTGAGCGAACCGGAAAACCGGCTCTACTGGTACCGGCTCGAAGTCGCGAAGCGGCGTTTGCTGTACACGCTGGGCGAGCTTGGCCTCGACGTGCAGGCGCGCGACGCTGACCCCGAGCACGGCCTCGCGTTCGAATTCCTCGCCGACGGCGGCGACTGCGACCGCGTGATGACCGGTCACGACAACGGGCTGATCACGCTGAACATCGCCGAGGCCGACGACGCGCATCGCGAGAAAGTGCGCACCGCGATGGGCGAACCGTACCGTACGCTGCTCGGCCACTTCCGCCACGAGATCGGCCATTACTTCTTCAGCCAGCTGATCGAAAACGAACCACGCTGGCTCGAACCGTTTCGCGAGCTGTTCGGCGACGGGCAGGCCGACTACGGCCAGGCGCTGAACGCGTACTACCGTGACGGCGCGCCGGCCGGCTGGCAGGCGTCGCACATCAGCGCCTACGCGACGATGCATCCGTGGGAAGACTGGGCGGAGACGTGGGCGCACTATCTGCTGATCGTCGATGTGCTCGATACGGCGATGTCGTACGGACTCGCGCTGCTGCCGGACGATCCGAGCGAACCGACGCTGACCGACCGCACGCCAATCGAGGATGCGAGCTTCGGCAATCTGATGAAGCGCTGGTTTCCGCTCACCTATGCGCTGAACAGTCTGAACCGCAGTCTCGGCATGCCCGACGGCTATCCGTTTGCGCTCGCCGCGCCGGTGGTCGACAAGCTGCGCTTCGTGCATCGCGTGATCGCAGCGGCGGGTGACAGGAGCACATAAAAACGCCGCCGCCGGACCAACCGGCAGCGGGCATTCATCACGCTCGTCATCGAGCCGCGAGCGACAAGCCACGCGACCTCAGTAGGCCACATACGGCCCCTTCCCACCCGGCGTCGACTGCTGCTCGATCGCCGCATATACGTTGCGGCCGTAGAAGAACGGCAGCCCCCAGTCGAACACCGTCGAGGTGACGAATGCCGGTCCGGCGAGCAGCGGCAATGCCGAGTCGCCGCCATCAGTCTGCGCGATCGACATCGCGTTGCCGACATCGAACGTCACCGCGCTCGTCGTACCATTCACGCCTTCGATCATCGCGCCGAACTGCTGCGTCGAACCCGGGCAGTAATACGCGCTGTTCGGGCTCGCGCAAGCCGGCATCAAGGTGGTCTGGAAGAAGAGTCCCGTCGAGCCGCTGTCGAGAATGCTGCGCGTGTACGCGGTGCCGTTCTGCACCGTCGTGAACGTGCCGCTCGATGGACTCACGCCGATCACCTGCGCCCCGCCGAGCGCATTGTTGCTCTGCGTGCCGATGCCGAACACGAGCTGCCCCGACACCGATGGCGCGCCGCCCGACACGGTCGGCAGACTGAGCATGGAGCCGTTGTTGTCGGTCGCGAAGTACGGCACCGGATTGGCGACCTGGTACGTCTGCGCGAGCGGAATCGACGTGCAGTTGGTGCCGCTGCACCCGTAGTAGGTCGCTGGGATCGCCTGCTGCGCGCAGTTCGCGCCGCAGTCGTGCTTGAACACGCCGATGCCGAGAATGCCGTTCGCCTGCAAACTGGCCGGGGTGTTGCGCGCCGCGCCGACGGCCGCGCAATCGCCCGGCAGCGACGCGTAGTTCGGGTCGACCACCTGGATCGGCAGCGACGCGGCTTTCTCGCCGGCGAGCTGCACATCGGCGAGCTTCACCGCGCCCCACGTGTAGCCGTCGAAGAACTGCATGCATTCGGCGACGAGGTTGCCCGCGCCGTCCTTCTGCTGCGGCAGGCTCATCGACGCGGGCAGTTGCGACGCGAACACGCGCACGCCCCACGAGCCGGTATCGACGAGCACGTGATCGATCGTCTGGCAATTACTGGTGCCGGGTGCGCAGATCGTGATGCTGACGAACGGCATGTTCGGCACGTTGCTGATGCCGGAGTCGACCGTCACGCGCACCGCGTTCGCGGCCAGCACCTGCGGCGACGGCGACGTGTTGGTCACGGTCGAACCCGACGAGCTGGCCGAGCTGGCCGAGCTGGTCGAGCTGCTGGACGTGCTCGAATTGGCCGTGGTGCTCGCACCATCGCCACCGCCGCCCCCGCCGCCGCACGCGCTCAGCAGCAGAGTCAACAGCACGATGGGCGTCGCGCGCAGCACAGTCATCCACGAAGACCTGGATCGCATGATTCGCTCCGCTATTGAATGACGCTGACGTCGACACCCGCCGGCACCGCCCGCGGTAGATACGCATAGCCGGTAAACGCGCGCAGATGGCCGCTCGAGAACACCACGAGATCGCTGTTCGAGACCGCGAGCGGCACGCCGCGCCGCGTCGTGCTGGCGGTGACGTAGGCGTCGAAGGACGCGCCGAGCATCGCCTTCAGATCGGGCAGCGTCGGGCCATCCCATGCGATACCGAACACGATGCCATTGGCTGCCACGTACTCGCGCACCTGGGTGCCGGACGGCAGCGTGAGCGTATGCACCGCATACGCGCCTTGTGCGCTAGCCGCGCGAGCGACCGCGTGCAGGCGCGCCTGATCGCCGTCGACGGTGGCGGCGTTCTGGCCGAGCGTCGCGTGCGCGGCGAACGGCAACGCGCAGCATGCCCCGAGCATTGCGCAGGCAATGCGGGTAATCAGCATCGATTTCAAGAGATTTCCTTCGAGGTGAAACGCCCGCGACCTGGATGAAGCCGATCACAAACGCGAAACAGGGGGGCGCACACCTAACCGGCTAAGCCGGATTGCCTTAACGCCGGTTGGGCTGCGTGAATGCGTCTACGGAAAGGCGGGACGAAACTTTAGTCAGCGCAATGACGCGCGCCAATCGTTTGCGGCGCGATTCAAAGCTTTGCGAGCCAAGCCGCGGTTCGATTCCGTTTGATCGGCGCGGACAAAGCCTTTTAGCGACAATGCTTTGACGCCTCTTCCGTTTCCGTATGACATTTGGAACGAATAGCCGGTTGAAATTGCGGCCGTCGCGCGTAAAAGCTGCGAATAGGGGCTGCGTCTTTTCGCTCATGTAAGCGTCTGCCGAATAACGCGTGAGCGGGTGCCTATTCGTCCGACTACATTCGACTTGCAACGCAAATCGCGAAGGCCAAAAAAAACCGCGAAGGGCTATGGTGGCCCTCCGCGGTTTCGATCGTTCGGAAGTTGCAGCGCGCGTTACTTCTTCTGCTGCTCAAGCATCGACTTCAATTCCTGCACGTTTTCTTCGACGCGTTTCGCGATTACCGCATACGACTCTGCCTGCGTCTGATACGCGGCTTGCGCGAGTTGCTGCATGTCGGCGAGCGATTTGTGCAGGCTCTGCTGGATCAGCTCCGCGGTTTTGCTCGACGGCGCGGTGCCGGCCGCCGTGAGTTGCGTCGTCAGCGACTGTAGCTCGCCCAGCGTGGTGCGCAGCATGTCGGCCTGTTTCTGCGCGAGCGACTGCATCCCCTGGAATGCTGTCTGATTCGCCTGAACCAGCGCCTCCATGTCCTTGCGGCGCGCTTCCATGATGGCGGGCACGTCGAAGCCGGGGAGCTTGAACTGCTCCAGCATTTTGGTGAAATCGCCAAACGGATTGGCTGCATCAGGTCGGTCCATGCGAAATCCTCCTTGCGGTTGAAAACTCATCGCCTCTGCGCCGCCCGCACCAGGCGCGACGCCGATGCGGGCGGCGGCGTGTGCCGCGCGTGCGGCCACGGCGAGGTGGTTTTGGGGTCGCACGGCACATCGCAGCCATCATGCGCTATCCGGCTGCGTTGCGCCAGCGGGCTCACCCTGGCGCGAAGGGCAAGCGGTCGGTGCGTCTCTCCAAGGGCCGTGCCGCGCGCATCGAAAGGCTCGGAAAGTTATTGCATGGTTTTCGTAACCCGGCGGATCAGCGTGTCGACTATCGTTGCGAGGAGCCGGTCCATCGTGGCGCCGGCGCTGTTTTCGATGGAGGCGACATCATGAGAAAAGCATTCCTCAGCGCAGCCGTGGCCGCGGTTCTTGGCACCATCGCGACGGCCGCGCTCGCGGACGACGGCATGCCGCCGGGGCATGGTCCGATGATGGGTCATCCGAGCCCAGCCTTCGCCGTGGTCAACGATCTCGAACAGCTGCGCCGTCTGTATGCGCTGAACGGCCATGAAGGCGAGATCGTCGCGGTCTACCACGACGTGCTGAACAAGACCCAGGACCCGATGCTGCGTCACTACGTGTACGACTCGCTGGCGCGCGAGCAGCTCAAGCCCGTCAATCCCGAGCAGGCGATCGCGACGCTGCGCACGAGTCTCGCCGAAGATCTCGCGGCGGCGAACAAGGCGCCGCATGGAACGCCACCGGGTCCGTCGCCGGCGCAATAAGTTTTCGTCGCGGATTGCGAACGCAGCGCCGCGCGACGATCGCTGGAAGCGCTCCCCCAGCCCCTCCCCGCGCGGCGCTCGGGGACTTCGTGGGCTGTCCCACATTGGCGCTTCACTGGCGCTTTCCATCTTCCGTCAGGTGATTACGATAGGAGCTCCACAACGCAAGGACAGGGTGAAGGAATGCGCTATCCGCTGGACATGGCCATTGCCGCCGCCCTGCTCGTGTTCGTGCTGTGCTGCATCGTCAAGCTCGCTTTGAACTGATCGGCGGCTCGACTTCCACGCCCTCTCCTTCGACGCGCTCCCCCGCCGTTTCGCGTCGCGCTTCACCGCGTATGCCGCCGCGCGCAGCCGCGTTTCGCGCGTTCATTTCGCCGTGACATCACTCGAAATAATTGTTGAATGGAGTTCGGCGGGGCACTCGCCCATACTTCGTTCGCTGCCGGTGCGTGACGAATCACAGACGCATGAGATCGAAAGGCTTCACGTGCGAATCCCCTCGCCGATGATCGACGATCCCACGGTTGCCCGATCATCGGCGATGGACTCGAACAGACTGGCACCGCGTGCCGACGACAGGATCATCATGTTGACTTCAGTGAACTTCATCAAAAAGAACGCCGCCCGTTTCACCTGCATCGCACTCGTCTGCGGTAGCGCGCTTCTGAGCGGCTGCGCCGGCGCCAGCGTCACCAATCTGAGCGCGACGAGCGCGTCCGCGACGGCCGACGCAGGCACGCAATCGACGATGCATCCGGACACGATCTACGTCTATACGTTCGATGCCGATCCGCAGCAGGTCAAGCTCGACAACGGCGGCATGCTGCAGAAACTGAAGACGCAGATGTCGGGTTCGTCGGGCGCGCAGAAGCAGGTTGCCGATGCCGCCCAGGTGCGCGAGCAGGTCGCCGACGAAATCGTCCATCAGTTGCAGGCGATGGGTCTGCACGCGGTGCGCACCGACGCGCCGGTGCCCGCCGGCCAGAACGTGCTGCTCGTGCAAGGCAGCTTCGAGACGATCGACGCCGGCAATCGACGCCGTCGCACGCTGATCGGCCTCGGCGCGGGCAAGAGCGAGGTGAGCGGCTCGGTACGCATCGTGTACCAGCCTGCAGTCGGTGCGCCGCGTGTCGTGCAAAGCTTCATGGCCAACGCGGACAGCGGCAAGATGCCGGGCATGGTCGAAACCGCCGGCGTCGGCGCGGCGGCCGGCACCGTCGCGACTGCAGCCGCGGCCGGCGCGGGCCTGCACGGTGTGAGCGAAACGAAGCGCGCGGGCGTGTCCAACGATGCAAAGCGCCTCGGCGATGCGGTCGCGAAAGAGATCGCGCAGTTCGGCGTCGAAGCCGGCTGGATGCAGACCGCGCAGAAGAGCTGAGCGGAGGCGGTGGCGCCGCGGCCAGCGCGTTCGCCCAATCGACCGACACCGCCCCCGCCGCCGACGGCACGCTACCCGCCATCAAGGTCCAGGCGGCCGCCGTCGAAGAGCTGCCCGGCGATCTGTCGCCGACTTACGCGGGCGGCCAGGTCGCACGCGGCGTCGACTACGGCGTGCTCGGCAGGCAACGCAACATCGACATGCCGTTCAGCATGACCACCTACACGGCGCTTCGACCTGGGGGCGCGTTACCAGACGTCCATCTACGGCAAGAAGACGACGTTCCGCGCTACCGTGCAGAACGTGACAAGGCTTACCGGTCGGCCGTATCGGCCTACGGTGCGACGACGTACCTGACCCAGGGTGCGCCGCGTACGTTCCTGCTGTCGGTCAGCACCGACCTCTGATGGTCTGACGTGATGTCGGTCGCCTCCGTGCCAACGCTACCCAACACAAACAACCCAACCCAACGCTCATGAATGTTCGGCGGACCGCGTGGTCTCGCCTGTGCCCGCGACCGCGGCCGGCGTATCGGCTGCCGCGCCCATCGTCACCAGCACGCTGCACGTCACGCGATCGAGCAGCAGTCCGTCGTGGCGGCCGCCCCACCAGCGCGCGAGTCCGTGACTGCGACGATGGCCGACCACAACCAGATCGGCCTTCAGATCGTTGGCGAAAAACGGAATCTCATCGAGCGGTTCGCCGATCGCGAGATGACCTGTCGCGCGAATTCCGCGTGCGGCGAGTTTCTGCAAGCCCTCGTCGAGCAGCGCTTTGGCGGATTGGTTGATGAAATCGACTGGCACCGCGGACGTGATGTCCGCGCCCTGCATCCACGCCGTATTGTTGAGCACGGAAAGCAGGTGCACTTCCGCCTTCAGGTCTTGCGCGAGAGCCGCCCCGTCCTTCAACGCGTGTTGTCCTTCGCGGGTTCCGTCGTAACAGAGAAGAATGCGCTTGAAGCTCGACATGAGAACCTCCTTGCGCGGCGCGCGCGGCACATCGTCATTTAATTATATGTCTATTCGTGACATATACCGCGCGACGCTCATGCGTGCAAACACCTACAGAGACGCCATAAACAAGGCACTATTCACGAGGTTCGTCCGACACCGAACTCCTGCCTTGAAATAGCGAAATGCGCCGGAATCGTTCCCGCTCGCGTTCCTCGTCCTCGACCTTGTAGAGCAACGTCGACAATCCCCACGACAGCGCGCCGGCGATCAGCCCCGCGAGCGCGCACGACGCGAGCCCGAGCGTGCCGAGCGGCAAGGTCTGCAATGGGAACAGCGGGCCACTGCCCAGCAATAGCGGCCGCGAAAAGCCCGCCACCGCGCACGAAACCGCAGCGGGCAGCAAACTGCGCGGCCGCAATTCGAACAGCAGCAGTTCGACCGCGAGCAACACGGCGGCGACGGGCGTGCCGAACACCGCGGTCATGCCAGCGACCGCGCCCGCCACCAGCAGCGTCTTGCGTTCGCCGCTCGACAGATGGAAGAACTGCGCGATCAACGAACCGAGCGCGCCCCCCGTCATGATGATCGGCCCTTCGGCGCCGAACGGTCCGCCGCTGCCGATCGCGATCGCCGACGCCAACGGCTTCAGCACGGCCACCTTCGGCGACATGGTGCTCTTGCCGAACAGGATCGCCTCGATCGCTTCGGGAATGCCGTGCCCGCGAATCTGCTCCGAACCGAAGCGCGCCAACAGCCCGACGATCAGACCGCCGACGACCGGCACCACGATCACCCACAGCCCCAACGTATGACTGGCGGGCGAGCGCCCCGCTGTCGACAGCGTCTGAAAGAAGAACAGGTTAGTGAAGAAGCTGATCAGGTGCAGCAGGAAGTCCGCGACGAACGTGCTGAACAGGCCGACCACGGCGGCAATCACCGTGATTCGCAGAAGCCGGGTATCGGTGGCGAAGTCGCCTTTTGGCGCGTGTGTCTGCACTGCCGCTCCTGATGGTCGAATAAAGATGGGGGATTCGTGTGCCGTCGTGGCAGCATCGAGCATGCATCATGCCGTACCCGAGCGCACGCCGTTGCGCGGCGCGGCGGCCAGCAACGCCGCGCTACGACTGCGGCCACAGAAAGAAAACATGAGCAGCGTTTGCCGCGGGATCGACGGGCAATCCATAACCATGCGGCCGAGCGGTCCATGCCTCGTGCGGCGAACCGTTCGGCCATTTCACGAGCACCACCGCTCCATTGGACAACTGATCGACAACGGTGCCGCCATACACGCCGATCACCCTGCTTCGCACGCCGGCATCGCACGACGCGCGGCATGAGCCGCGCATCGGCTGCTGGTATCGGCCGGTCTCCAGCGCGGGCGAGAACGCATAGGCCAGCGGAACGGCGCAAACCGACATCAGCAGGATTGCGAATTGTCGACGCGATGTAGGTCGTTTCATCGCGACTCCTTCGACGAACTACAGCCCCCAGATAATGTCCGCATCCGACTCGCGCGCCGCACGCATCATGTCGAGAAACGGCCACGCGCGCTGCGACAACCGGTTGCGCGACTCGCGTTGATTGCTCGTCGAGCGATGCAATGCTTCGAGCGTCGTTTCCGCGGCCGCATCTTCGGTGATGGCGGCTTCGAGCCGATCGATCGCGCGGGGCAGCTCGTCATGGCTGATGACGCCGCGCTCGCCAAGCCGCTTCCCGACCAGGCCGAGCAGATATTGCGCGAGATCCCTGAGCATGACGACATCCGGCGACGCCGTCGATTGAAATGTAATCATCATGATGGCTCCCTCATCGGGATATCAGGCAACGGGCCAACCAATCCGCTCAACCCTCTGTCGATCATTTTATATCACGACGTGATAAAAAAGCACGGACACACGTCGATCCGGGGCCCGGCTCGCTGGATGCGTTTTTATATCATATTGAAATATAATCATGACCAGACTGTATTCGCGTTGCCAGGGTTTCCCCGGTAATGTTCGGACCCGCATCATCGACTACTTTCCGCTCCTATCTTGTCCCGCTCCCTTGCATTTGGCTGGCTAGCCAGCTTTCTCCCCGCCCCGGTCACCGTGAAATGGCACGAGCGTGCGCGTTCCTGCCTCGGCGCGCTGCTCGGTATCTCGTTTACTGGCGGTCTGATGTATCTGCTGCTCGGGCCGGCCGCGAACATTCCGCTGCTCGTCGCGCCGATGGGCGCCTCTGCCGTGCTGTTGTTCGCGGTGCCCGCGAGTCCGCTCGCGCAGCCGTGGTCGATCATCGGCGGCAACCTGGTGTCGGCGACGGTCGGCGTGACCTGCGCGATGCTGATCGGCGATCCGACGCTCGCGGCCGCCCTCGCGGTGGCGCTGTCGATCTCCGGCATGTTCGCGCTGCGCTGCGTGCACCCGCCATCGGGCGCGGTCGCGTTGACCGCGGTGCTGGGCGGCCCGGTCATTCATGCGCTCGGCTACCGCTTCGTGCTCGAGCCGATCGCGATCCAGTCGGCCGCGCTGCTGTTCGCGGCGCTCGTCTACCATGCGGCCACTGGCCACCGATACCCGCATGCGGGCCGCCAGGACCGCGCGACGCCGAGCCAGGCCGCCGACGAAGCCGCGCGCGTCGGCTTCACGCGCGACGACGTCAAAGCCGTGCTCGGACGCCGTGACGAAATGCTCGACATCGACACCGACGACCTCTATTCGCTGCTGCGCGAAACGCAGCTTCAGGCCTTCTCGCGCAGCTTCAACGAACTGTGCTGCGAAGACGTGATGTCGCGCCACGTCGTGTCGGTCTCCGCTGGCACGCGCGCCGCCGCCGCATGGCAGTTGTTCAGGCGCCACAACGTGAAGGCGCTGCCGGTCGTCGACGCGGCGCAGCAACTGCTCGGCATCGTCACGCGCGCCGATTTCGTCGACAGAAGAAGCTTCGGCTCGCTCGGTCCGATCCTGAACTACTTCGACGGCTGGCTGCGCGGCGATGCGCTTCGCACGTCCGACGTCGGCAGCGTGATGACCACCGACGTCTGCACCGTCGCCGCAACCGCGCCGATCACCGAACTGGTGCCGATGTTCGCGAACTTCGGCCATCACCACATACCGGTGCTCGATCGCGCCGGGCGCGTGGTCGGCATGATCACGCAGGTGGATCTGATCTCCGGCCTGTATCGACAAACCGCCACCCGGGCTCACCAGGCGGCCTGATTTTCAATTGAAAGACCGCGGAGACCCGCCGCGCGATGCCGCCGCGACGGCCGCAATTCGCACAAATACATCATGAAATGATACATTTTGGGTTTTCTTCACATCGGCGGATATGCCATGAAAGTACGGACTCGCAAGCTCCTTAAGAGGGATTTCGAGCAGTTGTCGCAGTTTCGCTACCAGATGCGGCGCTTCGAGCGCTTCTCCGAGCAAGCGGCGCAGAACGAGGGCATCACGCCATTGCAATACCTGTTGTTGCTGCATATCAAGGGCTATCCGGAGCGCGACTGGGCAACCGTCGGCGAACTCGCGGAGCGTCTGCAGGCGCAGCATCACGGCGTCGTCGCACTGGTATCGCGCTGCGAGGCACTGAATCTGGTGCGCCGCCAGGTCAGCGAGATCGATCGCCGCCAGGTTGAAGTACACATTGAAAAAGCGGGAGAACGGGTACTCGAGCGGCTTGCGGAATTGCATCGCGCCGAATTGAGATCGCTCGAAGGCTCCTTCCAGATTCCACAGATCGACCTCGACTAACCATGAGCATGGATTCCCACAAACGCGACTTCGCGGCGAATGCCCGGCTGCCCGGCATTTTCGCGCTCGCCGCGTGCATTGGCTTCGTCAGCACGATTGCCGCTTTTGTTCTGCTGAACCTGATTCGCCTCTTCACCAATCTGTTTTTCTTCGGCACGCTGTCGTTCGTCGACCGCTCGCCCGCCACCAACACGCTCGGTCTGTGGGTGATCGGCGTGCCGGTGGTCGGCGGTTTGATCGTCGGCCTGATGGCGCGCTTCGGCTCCGAAAAAATTCGTGGCCACGGCATTCCCGAGGCGATTGAAGCGATCCTGTTCGGCAAGAGCAAGATGTCGCCGAAAGTGGCGGTGCTCAAGCCGTTGTCGTCGGGCATCGTGATCGGCAGCGGCGGGCCGTTCGGCGCCGAAGGCCCGATCATCATGACCGGCGGCGCGCTCGGCTCGCTGATCGCTCAGTGTGTGAAGGTCACGTCGGCGGAACGCAAGACGCTGCTCGTGGCCGGCGCCGCGGCCGGCATGACCGCGGTGTTCGGCACCCCGGTCGCGGCCGTCCTGCTCGCGGTCGAGCTGTTGCTGTTCGAATGGCGCCCGCGCAGCTTCCTGCCGGTCGCGGTGGCCTGCGCGGTCGCCGGCTTCGCCCGGGCGATTTTCTTCGGGACAGGTCCGCTGTTTGCGCTGCAGACCGCCGCTCCCGATGGATGGTCGCTGCTGTCATGCGCGGTCGCGGGCGTGTTGTCGGGCGTGCTGGCCTCGGGGCTGTCCGCCGCGCTGTACAAAGTGGAAGACCTGTTCGGCAAGCTGCCGGTCCACTGGATGTGGTGGCCCGCGTTCGGCGGCATCGTCATCGGGATTGGCGGCTGGCTCGAACCGCGTGCGCTCGGCGTCGGTTACGACGTGATCGGCGATCTGCTGCATCAGCATATCGCGGTGCAGGTCGCTCTTTTGCTGCTAGCCGTGAAGGCGGTGATGTGGGTCATCGCGCTCGGCTCTGGCACATCGGGCGGCGTGCTCGCACCGCTGCTGATGCTCGGCGCCGGGCTCGGCACGGTGCTCGCGCACTGGCTGCCGGGCAGCGAGCCGGCGCTGTGGCCGCTCGTCTGCATGGCCGCGACGCTCGGCGCCACGCTCGGCGCGCCGCTGACGGCCATCGTGTTCGCGTTCGGCCTCACGCACGACGCCAACGCGCTGCTGCCCCTGTTGACGGCGACGCTGATCGCGCACGGCTTCTCCACGATCGTGATGCGGCGCTCGATCATGACCGAGAAAATCGCGCGACGCGGTTATCACATCTATCGCGAGTACGGCGTCGATCCGCTCGAGCGCCACTATGTCGACGAAGTGATGACCGCCTCGGTCGAATCGGTCGATGCCGCCACGACGGTCGGCGAAACGCTGCAGACGCTGTTCGGCGCGACCCAGCGGCGCCGCGCGTATCCGGTGGTGCGCGCCGGCGCGGTGATCGGCGTGGCCGACCGCATGTTGCTCGAACGCTTCTGCGCCGAAGACGCGCAGCGCAAGCGCGCGATGACGCTCGCCGATGTGTTCGCGCAGCACAACACCGCTTTTGCTTTGTCATCCGAAACCTGCCGGCTCGTGGCGACGCGGCTCGCCGTGCTGGGTCTCGAACGCCTGCCGGTGGTCGCCGATGGCAACAGCATGCGTCTGCTCGGCATCGTGTCGCGCAGCGATCTCATCAAGCCGTCGCTGGGTCACTTCGAAGAGGAGCACAAGCGGGAGCGTTTCCGTCGTATCGGGCCGTCGCTGGGCAAGCGGCGCTTCGCGCCGGTTCGTAAAACCGGCCAAAAAAGGCTGCGGTAAACACCAAAGGCCGAGGCCCGTTGGAGCCTCGGCCTTTTCATTTGCGCACGGCGCTATTTGCCCGCGCCACGCGACTCCGTGCAACCGAGCACCAGCGTATCGCCCGATTTCGCGCCGGGGCCCAACGCCGCGCTATGAACGTCGGCGTCGTCACAATGCCATTCGGCGTGGAAGTCGCGTGGGCATGCCAGCGTCGTGCCGCCTTTGTGCAGGCCGGGCAGCGGGTACTCGCAAGTCGCCCGTCCGTTGCAATGACGCGCGAGTTCGCGAGTCAGATTGCCGCGCGGTGCGCCGCAATTCTCGCCATAGGTGCCCGATACGATCGTGATCGCGCGCATTTGCGCGTCGGCGTGCGCGGACACCATGCATACGCCGCTCGCTAATGCCAGCGCAGCACGAAGCATTCCACTGACGAAAATCCGTCCGCACCGCGAAGTTTCCATCGGCTTCGTCACTTTGCACCTCCATTCCCGCTATAGGCGATGCGCTCAACCGAAACGCGCCGCCTCTACCTGGTATAGAGGAAACAGCAAAGGACCTCCATACCAATACCAACGCCGACACGCGATAGCGGAAAAAACCGTTATTCAAGCGCCTTGTCGTTCGGCTGCGCGTAAAGCTGTTTCAGCGAATCGCTCATCGGAAACTCGAAGCTGATGTTTTTCGGCGGCACCGGCTTGATGAACCATCGGTCGTACATCGTGTGGATTTCCGGTCCTTTCATCACCTGTTCGAGCGTGTCGTCGACGAGCTTTCTGAACTCGGGATCGTCGCGTCGCAACATGAAGCCATACGCTTCCGACGATTGCGGCGTGCCGGTGATGATCCAGTCCGACGGCTTCGCGGTCAGCGTGCGCGTGCCGGCAAGCAACACGTCATCCATCATGTACGCGACGGCACGGCCGCTTTCGAGCGTCAGGCGCCCTTCGCCGTAGTCCTTCGCGCTGATGATCTGCATGTTCATCTTCTTGTCCTCGTTCATCTTGCGCAGGATGCGCTCGGACGTCGTGCCCTGATTCGTCACGACCGTCTTGCCCGCGAGGTCCGGAAAGTCCTTGATGCCCGAGTCCTTGCGCGTCAAAAGACGCGTCGTCGCGACGAAGAACGTGTCGCCGAACGTCACTTGGCTCTGGCGCGCGGCGAGATTGGTCGTCACGCCACATTCGAGATCGACCGTGCCGTTCTGTACGAGCGGAATGCGATTCTGCGAGGTGACGGGGATGAAGCGCACCTTGAGGTCCGGACGCTTCGTTTTCACCTTGACCGCATCGATGACCTTGTTGCACAGGTCCTGCGAAAAGCCGACCACCTCGTTGTTCGCGTCGACGTACGAGAACGGCACCGACGTCTCGCGATGGCCAATCGCGATCACACCGCTTTGCTGGATCTTCGCGAGCGTAGACGTCGCGTCCTGCGCGAACGCGCCCGGACTCGCCAACGTTGCGACCGCGAGCACGGCAACAGTTGACCAATTCATCACTTTCATAGGTATCTCCAATCGTGCGGCAGGTTCCTGATAGATGGCGGGCTCCTGCGCCAGCCGTCTACATATGTTGCCATTAAAAAATTAATGGCAACATATGTTAACTACCGAGTGTTGAATTGCCGTGTGACGGCGCTTTCCGGCCAACCAGTCGTCATCGATCCGTACCGGACACCATTCTCTAAACCGTACAGGTACTGTACCGGGCCCTATCGATAGAATGAGCCTCACCGTTTTCTGTTGGCGACACCGGAGCCCCCCATGTCTTTCGTCACTCTCAGCGCGCTGCCCGCCAGCATTCTGTTCGCGCTCGTCACCTCGATCACGCCGGGGCCGAACAATACGATGCTGCTCGCGTCGGGCGTCAATTTCGGCTTTCGCCGTACGCTGCCGCATCTGTCCGGCATCAGCGTCGGAGTGGTGCTGTTGATGTTGTCGGTCGGCATCGGCCTCGGTGAGGCGTTCGTGCATTTCCCCGTGCTGTATACGGTGCTCGAAGTCGTCAGCGTCGCTTATCTGCTGTATCTGGCATGGAAGATCGGCACGTCCGGCGAGTTGAAGCTCAGGAGCGGCGAGCGTCGCCCGATGCGCTTTCATGAGGCGATCGCGTTTCAGTGGGTCAATCCGAAGGCGTGGATGATGGTGCTGACCGCCGCGACGACGATTCATCTGAGCAACAGCTTCGGTATGAACGCGGTTGCGATGGCCGCAGTGTTCTATGTGATCGGCTTTCCGTGCATCTGCGTGTGGGCTGGTTTCGGCACCGCGATGCGCGAGGTGCTGTCGAACCCGAAGCGGCTGCGCGTCTTCAACATCGCGATGGCGCTGCTGCTCGTGGCATCGCTGTATCCGATCGCGCTGAAGCTGCTTGGGCACGGCAACTGAGCTTTCGACGCGCGCCGCCGCGTCTTGTACGCATGCAATAAAGCTGGTACCTAAAATCCTGTGTTCATACGGGTTAAGCTGCAACGCGGTTCTCGACCAAGATACCTTAAGTTTGTACATTTGACTTCGCGATGGTCAAGGTAAGCAGGGAAGCTGATCGAACTGAAACAGCGTCGACATTGCTTCTGCTGTTGTCTGACAGCCCAAAATCTATTCTTTTGTCGCCAGAATTTACCTCCGCCAAAGGCCAGGGCGCACTGCGTCCATCTGGCACATATCTTTCGTAGAGGAAAATGTGATGCTCGTGACACGTAACAACCCTTGGCAATTGATGGCTGCGGCGCCAATACGGAAGGTGGTGACCCGCCGTGCCAGCCCTTCTCTAACGGTGGGCGGGCAGCAGGGCCAAAGGATGAACGAGATATGTGGCCTGAGGCAATACGCGCGGTCCGCGAGATGCAGCCAAAGGCGTTTCTTTTCGAGAATGTGAGAGGACTTCTGCGACCTGCGTTCAGCGAGTACCTCGATCACATTCTTCAGCGTCTCGAACGAGGCGGTTTCGAAGGGCCTCTCGCCGCCGTTCTGCCCACTGAATTGCGCCGCGAGCTGGAGGAATCTTCGCTGCTGGTCGGCGCGGGACCTTCTGCGTGCCGCGGTCCGTGCAGAGCGAAAGCTCGATATGACTTACGTGGACGGCGAAATTTTCGTTCGGATCGGATCTTGAACGTCGAGCAGATGGAGGAGCGCTATCCAAAGAGGCGCTCCACACTGCTTCGTAAGTGGCGCAAGCCTACTTCCTGGCGTTGGCGCTCGTCTGGCTCCTCGCCGGGTCGGCGTCGCAATCTACTGGAATGCAGGTGCGTGACGACAGTTTCGTGGACCTGTAGTAAACATTCGGAGCGAAGATCCCGTGGAACAATGATGACCCATCCTATCGCTTGAGCAATAGAGAAGATTACGCGCTAGACGCCTATTTCTT
Organism: Paraburkholderia podalyriae; assembly: GCF_014397785.1. Taxonomy (GTDB): domain Bacteria; phylum Pseudomonadota; class Gammaproteobacteria; order Burkholderiales; family Burkholderiaceae; genus Paraburkholderia; species Paraburkholderia podalyriae. The sequence continues at coordinate 24,589 of NZ_VZQQ01000031.1, read as the reverse complement.
CATGACCATCATCTCGTCGAAGTTCACGGGACAACCTGAATTGGCTGGATGCTTTCCCGCCGCAACAACGAGACCGTCGTCGCGCAAATCCGCTTCCCAATTCATCTCCGAAGATGCTAGCAATATTGGTTCTGGACCGCATATCGTGCGCACTGCAGCCACCTCGTTTTTGTAGTGCGTCTCCTTCAGCAGGATATAGCCCGTAACGCTTGCCGCAGCGAGGACCGAGTTCGCGATGGCGAAGGCGACTACTACATGGAATAGTTTCCGATTGGATGAAAACCCCGCAATGACCAGAAATGGGACCATATAAAACATCGGGACGTAGCGGGCCCACCACGCTTGCGGATGTAGCAGAACGCTCGCTAACGTTGCGAGAAGAAACATTTTCGCAATATCACCGCCGCCTCTCCTTCTCCAGAAGAAAGAAGCGATGCACGCGATAAACATAACCCCGAAGAAGGGTCCGAACGCGCCGAAACGCGCAGCAGTCGTATGCAGCGCGATAAACGCGTCGCGCAAGTGGGCGTATGACGGGACAAAGGTAGGCTCCGCGTTCTCGCACGGCCTGCAATCCAGCGGCAGCGAGAAATACGATAAGAAAATCCTCTGCAAAGGATTCATTGCAAGAAAGTGTGCTGACACTCTTCCACCGATGATATCGACCTTGTCGCTGCCCAGCACGGGGTAGAAAATGTGTTTCCCAGCGACCATGTTCTGCAGGTACGGCGAATAGCCGATCACTGCGACAGCGACAAAAGACCAGATGACCAACTCTCCGATAACTTTCCGGTTCTGAGTCAGAAAGCGTCTCTTTTCGCCGCCAATAAACGCCGCCGTGAAGAAAACAGCAATCGAGATGGCGGCGAAGGCGGGTCCTGTCAGCTTCGAGCCGATCAGAAGCACGAGTGCGATACCTAGTTGAACTCCGGAATAAGGCCTACGCTTGAGTGCGAAAAGCAAATTGACAGAAAAGATGGCCCAGCAGTAGTAATGCGCAGCGTCGACATAAAAACTCGTCACCTGGCCGAGCGCTACCGGGTTGTAAACGCAGGCAACCGAAGCAATCAGTGAAGCTCTGGCAGATATTCCCGCTGACTGGAGCAAACCCATCAGAGCAACGCAGGCAGGGACACTGAGCAATAGCGTAAATGACTTTCCACTGTTGAACCGTGAAGTCAGAACCTTGGCCGTGTATGCAAAATACTCAAATGCTTTGGGGTAGTGTGCGGCCCAGAAGCTTCCGCCCAGTGCGTCGGTATCGGCAATGCCGTTTAGGGTGTGATCTATCGATAGCGGTGTCGCGACGTGATAGTTCAAGCCGTCGAAACTGAATTCTCGCAGGAATCCAAACGCAAACAACACCACCGCGATGAATAATATCGTAACGATCGTGGTGCGCCATTCGGAACGAGAAACATAGCCATAGATGACGACGGCTACAACGATGGCGAACGCCCAGATTCCTGCCAGCACGCCGCTATTGATGTCGAGGTTGTAGAGGATCGCTGCATATAGCGACGAGCCGAATACGAAGATGAGAATCTGGTCGCACAGCTGCGTCCAGTTCACACGCTCGAGGGCGGCTTGCATCCTCATCGATCTCCGCGTGGAGTTCACACGCTGAATGGCGTGATTCGTCATCGTGGACATACGGGCCTTCTCCGGTTGATGGAGACCCTCGTCGGTCGACGCATGCCCGCACGCTACCAAGGTCACCACTCTGACCGTCGAAGCATGCCCACGACAACACAACGCAAGGCCGGGGTTGGGATGAACGAAGTAGAAGAGGAACGACAGCGAATCGAACAGTGCCGATTATGGGCATTTGTGTGGCGCCGGGCAAGCTCGCATTGCGCGGACCGCCGAGGCACTTTTCTGCTGTCGGAGCGCCGCACAAATAGCGCAGCTCGATGCGTGGTGCTTGGAAAGCCGAGGCGTGGAGGACCCAGACGCGGAGAGTGTTCGACGTTATCGGCCAATATCACCACACTCCAAGCCGCTGTCACACCGGTCAGAGCCGGCAGGTCTATGCTCGCTTCAGACGCCAACGGTTCGCTGCAACGCAGCGAATAAGCGATAGCCGGCGATTGGCTTCATTGTCCGCCCACGAATCTGTCGTGCTAACCATATCGACAGGTCGATGCGGTCAGACAAGGGTCGAGTGCATGACGATCACGATCTTCATGCAGGGAACGTGCGCCCACCCTTCACTGCGGTAAGGCGCGTTCCACGTGGAGTTGCGCTTCTCAAGTACAGAAATTCACTGGCATCAGTAGATGTTCGTGGCTGGCAGAGCCGGCGATTGCGCTCGCCAGACTCCTTGACAACGCCATGAAAGTTGAGCGCCCGACCGAGGCGACGACGCAGAAATGAGTCGCGGCAGCGGCCCGTTGCGCTCGCGTGCTGATCCAGCCGGTCAATGCGACTTTTGCATTGCTTAAAGTCTGGAAGGTTGATGACGATTTATGTCCATCGAGGTCACCATGGCTGCCATTCCACTTTGCGTTGATCTGGACGGGACACTGACGCACAGCGATCTTCTGATCGAGTCGTTCCTCGCTCTCGTCAGGCGAAATCCGCTCTATCTGCTCTATTGTTTGGAATGGTTGCTGCGTGGAAAGGGATATCTCAAAGCGCAGATAGCCGCACGGGCCGCAATCGACGTGTCACTGCTGCCGTACAACGGACGCCTGATCGACTTCCTGAAGAAGGAGAGCGCGGCCGGCCGCGACCTCTATCTCTGCACTGCAGGCAATCAACGGTTTGCCGAACAGATCGCATCTCACCTCGGATTCTTCAAAGGGGTGATGGCGAGCAACGAGTCGATCAATCTGTCAGGCACGAACAAGGCGTCGGCTTTGACGGCGGAGTTTGGCGTACAAGGATTCGACTATTGCGGAAACGCGCGAGCCGATCTGCCGGTGTGGAAGCAGGCGCGCACGGCGATCGTCGTTGGAGGAAAGAGCATCCAGGCGGCCGCGCGGAAGGTGAATCAAACCACGGTCATCTTCGATAACAAACGGTCTCTCTTCAGGCTGGCCGTACGGGAAATGCGCGTCTATCAGTGGGTGAAAAACCTGTTGATCTTCGTGCCGCTTCTTGCGTCGCATCGCTTCACGAACTTCGACGCACTGAAGGTTGCCGGGATCGCATTTCTTTCGTTCTGCTTCTGTGCGTCTTCGGTATATATATTGAATGACATGCTCGACCTCGACGCGGACAGGCGCCATAGTCGCAAGTGCAAACGTCCGTTTGCCTCAGGCGAGTTGCCGCTTGTTAGCGGAATTGGCATGTTGTTCGTCCTGTTGCTGGCGTCGGCGAGCCTCGCGGTTTTCCTGCCGCCGTCGTTTCAGCTCGTGCTAGCGTGTTACGTCGCGATGACACTCGCTTATTCCTTCCACCTGAAGCGGGTGATGCTGGTAGATGTCTTCACGCTGGCTGCGCTCTATACCACCCGCATCGTGGCTGGGGGCGCGGCGGTCGATGTCGTGCCGTCAGACTGGCTAATCATGTTCTCGGTGATGATATTCCTCAGTCTGGCGTTGGTGAAGCGCTACACCGAACTCGACAAAATGCAGCGGCAGGGCACGGACTCCACGTCTGGCCGAGGTTATCTCACGGCGGACATGAGCATCGTGCGCTCGTTTGGACCCGCAGCGGGCTATGTCGCGGTGCTCGTTCTTGCGCTCTACATGAATTCTGCCGCCGTCACGGGGTTGTATCGTCATCCCCACAGGCTCTGGATCTTCTTTGTTCTCGTGCTGTACTGGATCAGCCGCGTCTGGATGGTAGCTTTCCGAGGGCAGATGCATGACGACCCGATCGTGTATGCGTTCAGGAACCGTTCTAGCCTGGTCATCATGATGCTTTGCGTAGCCGCAGTCCTTTTTGCGATTTGATCAAACGCTAGCTCTTTATACGTTGCATCGACCGATCGCCTGTTGTATGAACCCAGCTGCAGTGAGTCGACGCACGCAATTGCTCGAAACTCATGATCCTGCCGGCGATTGCACTCGCCGCGACGGTGGAGGGACTGGCGAGCCATACCTGACTCGGGCCGGACGATGCTGCCGGGGTCGTGCAGTTCGATCCTGTCACCTCACTCTCGGCGCAGGAAACTGATCGACGTCGGCGACACGTATTCGTGCGCATAGCGCCAGACTGTGCGCGCAAAAACGCTTTGTCCTGATGTCACCTCGGCGCGGCCGCTCGCTCTCGCGACGATTTTCTCAGCATAGGTCATCGGGCGTTGCCCCGCCGCCGTCAGTCGAGCACGCCAGCCCGCTCGTCTTGCCTCGGTAAGCCGGAACGGTCCGCCGCGTCGAATCAGTTCCGCCGTAAGTACATCTTCCCCGCGCGTGAACTCCTCGAGCGGAATGTCCTCGTCTCGCCGGATGCGATCGATTAGACCGAAGTCCGTCGAGGTGAATATGCCGAGATTGTGGCAGTTCTGTCGATAGATGCGCTCGAAGCTTTCGGCGATCACCGGGCGGATGCCCGCGCACCACTCGGCTGACCGTTGTCAGTGAAGGCTCAGCGCGCATTTCCAGTTCGCGATATAACCAAAGGTACAAAGTTAATTGTTTGAGGAAGGGCCGCTCAGAAAAGTACGGACTTTATTGTGTCGCTACACGTCTACCACGTCCCCTGCCCGACTCGCTCGATGAAGCGCCACAACGCGTCGTCGGTCGAATACGGCGCGTTGAAGCGGAACCACGCGCTCGGCGCGTCGTCGGGACGGAAGTAGGAGCCCGGCGCGAGCCAGATGCCGTGCGCGAGCGCGGCGGTCGCGACCTCGGCGGCGCGCTCCGCTTCGATCGGCAGACGCACCAGCATGAAGAGCCCCGCGCGCGGCCGGTGAAACGCTTCGAGCCCGAGTGCGTCGAGCCGTTCTTCGAGCGCCGCGTGCGCGAGCTTCAGCCGCTCGTTGACCGTCTCGACATGGCGCGCGTAACGCCCTTCCACCAGCACCTTGTCGACGATCCGCTCGATCGTTTCCGACGACGTCAGCCCCACCGCCATCTTCGTGCGCGCCAGTTCACGCAGTACCGCCTGCTCGGCGACCACGTAACCGCAGCGCAGCGCCGGCGTCACCGTCTTCGAAAAGCCGCCGACGTACAGCACGCGCTGCAGGCCCTCCATCGCGGCGAGGAGCGGCGCGCCGGCCGGCGCGAGTTCGCGGCTCACGTCGTCCTCGATCACCCAGATGCGTTCGCGCTCGGCGATCTGCAGCAAGCGGAACGCGGCCGACATGCCGAAGCTCGAGCCGGTCGGATTCTGTAGCGTGGTATTGACGAAGATCGCCTTCGGCTTGTGCCGCGCGACCAGCGTCGCGAGCACGTCCGTATCGACGCCGGCCGGCGTGCGCGGCACGCCATGCACGACCAGCCCGGCGAGCTTCAGGATCTGCAGCAGGTTGCAGTAGCCGGGATCCTCGACGATCACCGCATCGCCCGCGCGCAGCAACGTGCGCACGATCAGATCGAGACCCTGCGTCGCGCCCTGCGTGAGCAGCACGTTCGCGAGTTCGACCGGCAACCCGCGCCGGTCGAGCTGCTCGGCGATGCGCTCGCGCAGCGGCGCGAAGCCGTACGGATGACCGTAGTCGCCGAGACGCGCGGCAGGCACCCGGCTCAGTGCCCGCAGTGAATGCTGCAGCCCGCTCTCGTTGATCCATTCGCTCGGCAGCCAGCCGCAGCCGGCCTTGATCGGCACCGAATGATCGGCGAACACGTCGGACAGCAGCCACGTCGCGGTCAGGCTCGGCGGCTGCCAGTCGGCGACGGCCGCTCGCATCGACGGCGAGCGCGCCGCCACCCGATAGCCGGAGCCGCGCCGCGCCACCACGAGCCCCATCGACACGAGCCGGTTGTACGCCTCCGTCACCGTGAAGGTGCTCAGCGCGTGGCTTTGTGCAAGCTGCCGCACCGATGGCAGCAGCGCGCCCGCGCGCAGCGACTGCGCGTCGATCGCGTGCGCGAAGCCTTGCACGACCTGTTCGACGAGCGTCGGCGCCGCGCGCCGGTTGCGTTGAAGGTCCAGTTCGATCATGTTCCGGGTGAAAAACCAGGGAAGAAGGCGGACTCCGGACGGCCCGCCCACCGGGACAGTTCGCGCGAATCCGCCAGCACAGTTGGCACCACACTCCGTCAACTGTTTATGCCGCCATTAAACCGCGGACGCTACAGTTTGGCTACGCTAAAAGCCCCAACCGCGCCCCTTCGAGGAGATGCCATGACTTCGCGCCCCGTCATCGACGACCTGTCGTCCTTCTGGATGCCCTTCACCGCCAACCGCCAGTTCAAGGCCGCGCCGCGCCTGCTGGAATCGGCGAAGGGCATGTACTACCGAAGCACCGACGGGCGCGAGATTCTCGACGGCTGCGCCGGGCTGTGGTGCGTGAACGCGGGCCATAGCCGCGATGAAATCGTCGCCGCGATCACGCAGCAGCTATCGACGCTCGACTTCGCGCCGACCTTCCAGATGGGCCACCCGCTCGCGTTCGAAGCGGCGACGAAAGTCGCCGAACTGATGCCGGCCGGGCTCGACCGCATCTTCTTCACGAACTCGGGCTCCGAATCGGTCGACACCGCGCTGAAAATCGCACTCGCCTACCATCGTGCGCGAGGCGAAGCTCAGCGCACGCGCCTGATCGGACGCGAGCGCGGCTATCACGGCGTCGGCTTCGGCGGGATTTCGGTCGGCGGCATCGCGCCGAATCGCAAGACGTTTTCGGGGGCGCTGTTGCCGGCCGTCGATCATCTGCCGCACACGCACAACCTCGACCACAACGCGTTCTCGAAGGGCCAGCCCGCATGGGGCGCGCATCTGGCCGAGGAATTGGAGCGCATCGTCGCACTGCACGACGCTTCGACGATCGCCGCGGTGATCGTCGAACCGGTGGCCGGCTCGACCGGCGTGCTGATTCCGCCGCAAGGCTATCTGCAGAAACTGCGCGAGATCTGCACGAAGCACGGCATCCTGCTGATCTTCGACGAGGTGATCACGGGCTTTGGCCGCATCGGCAAGGCGACCGCGAGCGAATACTTCGGCGTCACGCCCGACCTCATTACGCTGGCGAAGGCGATCAACAACGCGTCGATTCCGATGGGCGCGGTCGCCGCGAGCCGCACGGTCCACGACACGGTCGTGGGCAGCGGCGCGCAGGGCGCGATCGAGCTGTTCCACGGCTACACGTACTCGGCGCATCCGGCCGCGGCGGCGGCCGCCATCGCGACGCTGGATCTGTACCGCCGCGACAAGTTGTTCGAGCGCGCGGCCAGCCTCGCACCGGCGTTCGAAGCCGCCGCGCATGCGCTGCGCGGCGCGAAGCACGTGAAGGACGTGCGCAACCTCGGCCTTGTCGCGGGCATCGAGCTCGAATCGCGCGACGGCGCGCCGGGCGCGCGCGCTTACGAGGCGTTCGTCAAATGCTTCGAGGCGGGCGTGCTGATCCGCTTCACTGGCGACATCCTCGCGTTCTCGCCGCCGCTGATCATCGACGAAGAGCAGATCGCGCGGCTCTTCCGGACGGTGGGTGAGGTGCTGGAGACCGTCCGGTAAGTAGGCCCGAACGCGCGACGCAACATCAGTGATGCGAGCGTGACGCCCGCGTATGCGCAGCCTTCTTCGCGGCAGCGGAGCGTCCAGCCGCGCCCTTCGTCGCCGCGGCCTTTTTGGCAGCGGCCGAGCGGCTCGCGGCAGGCCGCTTGGCCGCCGCCGACTTCGCCTGCTTCGACATCGCCGCCGACGACGCCCCGGCCTTGCTCTCGCGTTTGAGCACGCTCTCCGACACGCGCGCGCGCTTCGCGCTCGACTCCTTGCTCGCGCTCTTCTTCGCGGCGCCTTCGTGCTTGCCCGCCGCGCTGTCCTTCTGCGCTTTCTTGCGGGTCGCCTCGCTCGCCGCCCCCTTCTTCGGCGGCTTCAGGTCGACGCCCGCGCGACGCGCCTCGGACAGCCCGATCGCGATCGCCTGCTTCGGCGAGCGCACGCCGTGCTTGCCGGCGCGGACCTTGTCCACCTGCTCCTTGACGAACTCTCCCGCTTGCGTACTCGCTGACTTGCCGGCGCGTTTATCGGCCGCGGCACGCTTCAAGGTTTTCTGCTCTGGCATGACGGATCTCCGGTTGTGGATCTGACGTTATATCGTTCAGCAACGAGCGTGCCGGAGCCGCCATCCGCGCACGGTTCGGCGTCAGTTGGGCGGCGGGACTCGCGCGCGTCCGCGGGACGGCGTATGGTATGGAGATGAGCCCGGCATCGGCGCTAAACGCGCTGCCCCGGGTCGACTGCGGTGCATGGGAGACAGCCATGAAGACAGCTACCGTTCGCGCTGGCGCACATATCGAGGGCGTGCACTGGATCGCCGAATACGTCGAAGACGTCCACGAAATTCGCCTGTTTCGCGAGGGGCAGGAAGTGGATGTGCACAACGCGCCGTCCACGCTATTCGGCGATGAGGAAAACGCGGGCTCGAAAAACACCGCCGATCATCGCGCGATGGAAGCTGCCGTGCTCGCTTATCTGAAGCGCTTCGTCTCGGAGCACGACGCGGAAGAGTAGTTTTCGGCGCGGCAGTCACGACGCAGCGCCGCGCACCCCGTCCTCAATCAGCCGGCCGCAGCTTCTTCACCTCGGCATCCGATGGCTGCACGCTCGCGCCATCCACATAGCGGTACGACGTCATCACGCCCTTGCCATCCTTCACGCCGGTCACGCCGACATACGCGCCCATCGTCGACTGATTGTCCTGCGCGCGGTACATGATCGGCCCGAACGGCGTCTGCACGTTGAGCCCCTTGAACGCGGCGGCAAGCTTGTCCGGGTCCGTCGAGCCGGCCTTCTTGATCCCGTCCGCGATCGACATCAGCGCCGAATAGCCGACCACCGAGCCCAGCCGCGGATAGTCGTGATATTTCGCCCGATACGCGTCGACGAATTGCTTGTTCGCGGCCGTATCGATCGAATACCACGGGTAGCCGGTCACGATCCAGCCGCTCGGCGCTTCGGCGCCGAGCGGATCGAGGTAGTCGGGCTCGCCGGTCAGCAGCGACACCACCGCGCGGTCCTTGAAGAGCCCGCGCGTATTGCCCTCGCGCACGAACTTGCCGAGGTCGGCGCCGAACAGCACGTTGAAGATCGCGTCGGGCTTCGCATCGGCGATTGCCTGGGTTACGGCGCCGGCGTCGACGTTGCCCAGCGGCGTCGCCTGTTCGACTACGAACTGCACGTCCGGCTGCGCGGCCGTCAGCAGCTTCTTGAAGGTCGCCACCGCCGATTGCCCGTACTCGTAGTTCGGATACACGATCGCCCAGCGCTTCTTCTTCAGCTTCGCGGCCTCGGGCACCAGCATCGCGACCTGCATGTAGGTCGAAGGACGCAGACGGTACGTGTATTTATTGCCATCGGCCCAGACGATCTTGTCCGTCAGCGGTTCGGCGGCGAGGAAGAAGATCTTCTTCTGCTTCGCGAAGTCGGCGAGCGCGAGACCGGTGTTCGACAGGAAGCCGCCGAACAACAGTTGCACCTGCTCGCGCGCGATCAGTTCCTGAGCGACGCGGACCGCGTCGCCGGGGTTGCCGTTGTCGTCGCGCGAAACCACTTCGAGCTGCTTGCCGAGCACGCCGCCCGCCGCGTTCACCTGCTCGAGCGCGAGATTCCAGCCTTGCTTGTAAGGCCCGAGAAAGGCGGGCTGGGCCTTGTAGCTATTGATCTCACCGATCTTGATGGTCTGCTGTGCGCTCGCGCCGAGTGCGGCGAACGAGCACACGGTCGACACCATGAGGCGAGAGATCCATCCTGCGCGCGTGGTCATGCGTTTCTCCGTTATCAGAAGGACTGCTGGTTTGGTCGGACGTGCGAACGTGCGGACCTGCAAGCGTGCCGACATGCGCACCTCTGGACGACGGCCGGCGGCTCATTGCTCGCGCGGTTCCGCGCGGATTCTGGCCACGTTCGCGGCGACGTCCTGCCATGCCGGCTTGCCGCCCGCGAACTGCGCGCGTAGATACGACACGAGTTCGGCGACCTGGGCGTCGTTGAAACTGTCGCGGTACGCCGGCATCGTACCGAGTTCGGGCCGCGCAGGCGAGCCGATGCCGTCGAGAATCACGCGAATCAGGTTGTCCGGTGTCGCGCCATGCAGGTTCGTATTCAGCGCCAGCGACGGATGCGCGCCGAACAGTTGCGGCCCGCTGCCGGTGTGATGGCACGCGGCGCACGCGCCGTCGAAAAGCCGCGCGCCCGCCGTGACCGGCGCGCCTGTCATCGTGCTGGCCTGCTCGTAGTCGCGCGCGCTCGAGGCCGGATCGGCGTTCGGCTCCAGCGGATTGAGCGACGCGAGATAGACGGCCATCGCGCGGATGTCGCTGTCGGGCAGCGCCGCGAGATCGCCGATCACGGGCGCCATCGGCCCGGCCGCGACGCCGTGCAACGGCGCGTGACCGTCGCGCAGATAGCGGAACAGTTCGTCCTCGCTCCACGGCACCGGCGCAGTCGACAACGCCGACAGCGCGGGCGCTTGCCAGCCCTCGGCGCTGCCGCCGCCCATGAACGCCGCGCCGGTCTTCTCGGCGCCGAACGCGTTGCGCGGCGTGTGGCAGGCGCTGCAATGGCCGAGTCCATTCACCAGATACGCGCCGCGATTCCATTGGACGCTTTGCGCGGGGTCGGCGGCAAACGCGGTGCGGCCGAGAAACAGGCCGTTCCATGCAGCCATCAGCGGACGAACGCCGAACGGAAACGCGAGCTTCGTTTCCGGCGGCCGGTTGCGCACCGGCGTTTGCGACATCAGGTACGCGTAGAGCGCGTGCAGATCGTCGTCGGAGATATTCTGGAACGACGTGTACGGAAACGCCGGATACAGCCGATGACCGTCGCGGCTGATGCCGTGCCGCATCGCGCGCACGAACGCTTCGAGCGACCAGTGGCCGATCCCGGTCTGGCCGTCGGGCGTCAGGTTGGTGCTGTAGACGGTGCCGAACGGTGTCGCGAGCGGCTTGCCGCCGGCGTTCGGCACGCCGTTGCGGGCGGTGTGGCAAACCGCGCAATTGCCGAGCGACGCGAGCAGCTTGCCGCGCGCGACCAGTTCCGGCGCGAACGCGCTCGCGAGTGGCGGCGTGGTCGGCGCCAGCGGCGCGCTGGAAACCGCTGCGAACGACAGCGCGCCGACCCAGCCGAGCGCGCCCGCCGCGCCTGCGGCCAACAAGCCGAACAAGCCGCGCCGCCAGCGCTTTTTGCGGCGCGCCGCCGCCTTGTCTTGCGCGTGCGCGTCGGCGAGCGCGGCGCGAATCTTCTCCGGCGTGAAGGGCGGACGACGGAAACGTACGCCGGTCGCATCGTACAGCGCGTTGGCGATCGCGGCCGCGCCGGGCAGCGACGCGGATTCGCCCGCGCCCATCGGCGGCTCGCCGTGGCGCGGCATCATCACGACGTCGATCACGGGCACTTCGCGGAACGTCAGGATCGGATACGCGCCCCACTCCAGGCTCGTCACCGCGTTGTCGCCGAAACTGACCTGCTCCTTCAGCGCGCGGCTCGTCGTCTGGATCACGTTGCCGTGAATCTGATGACGCACGCCGTCGGGATTGACCACCGTGCCCGTGTCCTGGCCGACCACCACGCGAGTGACCGCGAGCTCACCGCTGTTGCGATTGACTTCGACATCGGCGACCCACGCGGACCATGCCGCGCCGAAACCCGGAAATTTGCTGTGCACGTAGCGGGCGTACGCAATGCCCCGGCCGCGCGCGATGTCGCCGTCCTGGTCGTCTGCGCCGCGCGTTTTGAACGCGGCTTCGCGCGGTTCCCACCCGGCTTTCGCCGCGACCGCCTTGACGAGGTCGATCGCGCGCGGGTCGGTCAAATGCGCGAGGCGGAATTCGACCGGATCGACGCCGGCCTGCTCGGCGAGTTCATCGATGAACGACTCGTGTGCGAACGTGTTCGGCAACGCGGACACGCCGCGCAGCCACGCGGCGCGCACGATCGGCGGCGTGTCGTCGCAGACGATGCGCATGCTGCGATAGTCGTACGGCGGCACGGCCGTGCGGTCGCCCATCTCGAAGACCTGCGGCTGCGCGGGGATCGTGCCGGTCAGCAGCAGCGCGAGCGTGGGCGCGTCGTTCGACGGATAGCGCGTCGCGAAGTCGTAGGCGGCGAGTTCACCTTCGGCGGTGAGCGCGCCGCGTAAGTCCATCAACTGCGCGGCGCCCTTCGGTTCCCACGCATGTTCGTCCTCGCGCGACAGCTGCACGCGCACCGGCGCGCCGACCGCGCGCGACAGCAGCGCGGCGTCGGCGGCAACGTCGTCCGCGCAGTTGCGTCCATAGCAGCCCGCCGCATCCATTCGCACGATGTCGATGCGCGCTTCGTCGAGCGCCAGCAGCAACGCGAGATCGGCGCGCAGCGAATGCGGGTTCTGTGTGCCGGACCAGATTTTCAGCGTCGCGCCTTCGCCGTCCCTGTTGCGATAGTCCGCGACCGCGCACGACGGGCCGATCGACGCATGCATCTGGAACGGCCAAACATAGGTGCGTTCCAGCGTGCGGGACGGGTCCTGGGCGAGCGCCGCATCCACGTCGCCGTCGAGCACCAGATCGCGCCGCGTCGCCGGATTGGCGCGCAACGCCGCTTCGACCTGCTCGCTCGTGTGGAGCGCCGGCAGGCCGTCGACCGTTTTCCAGCGCACGTCGAGCCGCCGAGCCGCTTGCTGCGCGATCTCCTCACGCTCGGCGACGATACCGACGAAGTCGCGAATCACGACCACCTTGACGATGCCCGGCAAGTCGCGAATCGCCGCTTCGTTCACTTCCAGCAGGCTATGCCCGATGAACTCACCCTGCGCGACACCCGCATAAGGCGGCCGCACTACGCGTCCATGCAGCATGCCGGGCACGCGCACGTCGTGCACGAAGCTCAGCTCACCGGTCGCCTTCGCGGGAATGTCGACACGCGGCGCGCTTTTACCGACGACGCGGTACGCGTGTGGCGGTTTCAGAGGTGCATCGTTCGACAGCAGCAGTTCGACACGCTGGCCCTGGATCAGCTCGCCATAGTGAATGCCTTGCGCCGGGTCGCCATCGCGCGCAAACACGCGGCCGTCCTGCACGTCGAGATCGCTCGCGTCAATATCGAGGCGCGCGGCCGCTTGCGCGAGCAGATACTGACGCGCTTGCGCCGCCGCCTGCCGCAGCGGCACCGCTGAAATCTGGATCGTCGCGCTGGCGATCGTCGGGCCCTGGTCCGGCGCTTCGCCGGTATGGCCGAGCACGATCGACACACGCGTCAGCGGCACATCGAGTTCTTCGGCGACGATCTGCGCGAGCGCGGTGCCGATGCCGGTGCCAAGGTCTACGTGACCGTTGAACGCGACCACGCTGCCATCGTCGCGCACGGCCAGAAACAGCTCGGCCTCGGTCGGCACGAACGACGAACGCGAACCCGGCTGGCCAGCCGCGGCCTTGACCGGTGCCTGCGGCGGCCGCGCGACGATCAGCACGCTCTGCGCGTCGTACAGTTGCTTGCGCGACGGCGGCGCGCCACGACGATCGATGCTGAAGTCGGGCCCGGTCATACGCGCGCTCCGTCCTGCACGTCGGTCTGCGCGGCGAGCAATTGCGCCGCGCGCTGCACCGCGCGCACGATCTCGACATGGGTGCCGCAGCGGCACAGATTGCGCGACAGCTCGCGCTGGATCGTCGCGACGGCCGGATGCGGATCGCGATCGAGCAGCGCCTTCGCGGTCATGATCATGCCGTTCAGGCAGTAGCCGCATTGCGCGGCCTGTTCGTCGATGAACGCCTGCTGCACCGGATGCAACGCGGTGCGCGTGCCGAGCCCTTCGAGCGTCGTGATCTCGCGGCCCAGCGCGACTTCGGCGGTCGTCACGCAGGCGCGCGTCGGCACGCCGTCGAGCAGCACGGTGCAGGCTCCGCATTCGCCGAGGCCGCAGCCGAACTTTGGCCCGTTCAGCGCGAGATCGTTGCGCAGCAGATAGAGCAACGGCGTCTGCGCCACCGCATTGACCACATGCGTCGCGCCGTTCACTCTCAGCACGAGCTGCGCGGCGCGGTTCATCATGATGCGAGCACCCTGTCGTGCCGCGCGTTCACAGCACCACCGGCACTTCGGTCGCGGGCGGCGTATTGCGGCTGCGCCGGCAACGGATCAGACCATCGATCATCACCATGCCCACACCCGGAATATCGCCGAGCTGCACGCTTTCGAGCAGCGTGTCGGCGGCCGTATGCTGCGCGCGGTCCATGAACACGAGATCGGCGGGACGGCCCACCTCGATCAACCCCTGGCGCAGGTTGCGCTGCCGCGCGGTATTGCCGGTCGCAAGGCAGAACGCGATTTCGGCGGGGACGTCGGCGAGGCTCGAGATCAGCGCGATCATGCGCAGAATGCCGAGCGGTTGCACGCCCGAGCCGGCCGGGCTATCGGTGCCGAGAATGATCCGGTGCGGGCATTTCAGTTCGATCGCATGGCGCGCGGTCAGCAACGCGATCCGCTCGTTGCCGTTGTGGACGATTTCGAGCGCGCGGCTCGACTGCTCGCACAGATCGCACACGTGCCGATACGACAGCGAGGTATGGCCGCCGTTGACGTGGCCGATCACGTCGGCATCGGCGGCGAGCACCACGTCGCGATCGATCAGGCCCGAGCCCGGAATCGACGGACCGCCCGTGTGAATCGTGCTCTGGATGCCGTACTTGCGGGCCCACGCGACCATCTGGCGCGCTTCCTCGCCGCCCTTCACGCTGCCGAGGCCGACTTCGCCAAGCAGCTTCACACCGGCTTCGGACAGCTCCTTAAAGTCCTGCTCGACCATGCCCTTCTCGATCACCGGCGCGCCCGCCAGCACCTTGACGCCGCCGCCGACGCCGGCCGCGCGCATGCCGTCGAACGAGCGCTGCGCGGTGATCGCGAGCGCCTTCACGCCGAGCACGTCTTTCGGACGGCCAGGCAAATGCACTTCGCCGGCCGAGATCATCGTGGTCACCCCGCCGTTCAGATTCGACTCGATCCAGCCGAGCTGATTCTGGCGTGGCGTCCAGTCACCGAACACCGGATGCACGTGCGAGTCGATCAGGCCCGGCGCGACCGTCGTGCCCTTACAGTCGACCGTCGTGCGCGCGCCTTCGAGATCGCAGTCTTTCTCGCGGCCGAGCGCGACGATCACGCCGTCGTCGATCACCAGCGTGTCCGCGTCGAGAATCGGCTGGTCGATATCGCCCGACAACAGCAGCCCGATGTTCGTTACCGCGACCTTGCCCGATAAGCCTGTCAACGTCTCTGCCGCCATCTGCCTCTCCTTTCGCCGAGACTACCGGATGAATTCACACGCTCAGATAAGCGCGCCTCACTGTTTCGTTCCGTGCGAGTTCGCCGATCGTGCCGCTGAAACGGATCTGCCCTTTTTCGAGCACATACGCGCGGTCGCTGACTAGCTCGGCGAAGTGCAGATTCTGTTCGGATAACAGAATGGATAGCCCTTCGCGCTTCAGTTCGAGAATCATGTTCGCCATCTGCTCGACGATCACCGGCGCGACGCCTTCGGACGGTTCGTCGAGCAGTACCAGATACGGATTGCCCATCAGCGTGCGCGACACGGTCAGCATCTGCTGCTCGCCGCCGCTCATCTGGCCGCCGGGGCGCTTCGGCATTTCGCCGAGATTCGGAAACAGGCGGAACAGCTTGTCGGGCGTCCATTGCGGCGCGCCTTCGCGCGGCGGCTGGCGGCCGGTGTCGAGGTTCTCCATCACCGTCAGGTCCGCGAACACACGGCGATCCTCGGGCACGAAGCCGACGCCCATGCGCGCGATCCGGTACGGCGCGAGCGCGCTGATGTTCTGGCCGCGAAACGTCACTTCGCCGTGGCGGCGCGGCAGCAGTCCCATCACCGCTTTCATCGTCGTCGATTTGCCGGCGCCGTTGCGGCCCATTAGCGCGACCACTTCACCACGGCCGACTTCGAGGCCGACGTCGAACAGGATGTGGGCGCGGCCGTAGAACGCATTGAGGCCGGAGACTTTCAGCATCGGTTCGTTCATTGCAATGCTCCACGATCCCGCGCGCTGCCTGACGCGTCGTGCAGCGGCGCGTGCGGTCGGAACGTCTTGCCGGTGCCGAAATAGACCTCCTGCACGCGCGCGTCGTTGCGGATCGTGTCGGCGTCGCCCTCGGCGATCAGCTTGCCGCGCGCGAGCACGATCATCCGGTCGGCGTACGCGAATACGACGTCCATGCTGTGTTCGGTGAACAGCACGCCGATCTCGTGTTCAGTCACCAGACGTTTGGTCAACGCCATCAATTCGTTGCGCTCCTTCGGCGCCATGCCGGCGGTCGGTTCGTCCATCAGCAGCAGCTTCGGCCGGTTCGCGAGCGCGATCGCGAGTTCGACACGCTTCACGTCGCCATACGCGAGCACGCCGCACGCGCGCTTCGCGTGCGCCCCCATGCCGACCTGTTCGAGCAGCGCGAACGCTTCGTCGGCATGGTGCGAGCCCGCTGGCTTCCATAGGCCGAAGGTCTTTTTCTCGCGCGACAGCAGCGCCATCTGCACGTTTTCGAGCACCGTCATCGAGTTGAACGTCGCGGCGATCTGGAACGTGCGGCCGACGCCGCGCCGCCAGATATCGCGCGGCCGCATGCCGACGAGTTCATGACCGTCGAGCAGAATCGAACCCGACGACGGCTGCAACTGGCCATTGACCATGTTGAAACACGTCGATTTGCCCGCGCCGTTGGGACCGAGCAGTGCCAGCAGTTGACCGGCTTCGAGTTCGAATGAAACGTCGTCGACCGCCTTCAGTCCTCCGAACGATCTCGACAGACCGCTTACGCGCAGCAGGCTCATAGGCCCTCCTTGACCGCGGCGCTGCGTTGCGAAGCCGACGCGGCGCTCCCGTTGGTCTTGTCGGCCTGATCGCCGTTCGCATCGCCGAAACGCTCGCGAACGAAGCCGACGATGCCCTGCGGAAACGCGACCACCAGCAGCAGGATCGCGAGGCCGAGCAGCGCCTGCCAGTAGTCGGTCTGTCGCGCGACCGTGTCCTGCAGCCACGTGAACACAGCCGCGCCGACGATCGGCCCGCTCAACGTCTGCAAGCCGCCGAGCAGCACCATCACGAGGCCATCGACCGAGCGGCTCACGCTGATCACTTCGGGCGAGATGTTGCCCTTCGAAAACGCGTACAGCGATCCGGCGAGTCCGCAGAACAACGCCGCGATCACGAACGACGCCCACTGCACGCGCTTCACGTCGATGCCGATCGCCTCGGCGCGTAGTGCGGAATCGCGCGACGCGCGCATCGCATAGCCGAGCGGCGAGAACAGCATGCGGCGCAACAGCCACACGCCGAGCACCGCGCACGCTAACGTCAGGTAGTAGAACGCGACCGGCGACGACAGCCAGTTCGACGGCCATAGACCGAGAATGCCGTTGCTGCCGCCCGTCACGTCGTCCCACTGGAACACGACCGACCAGACGATCTGCGCGAATGCGAGCGTCAGCATCGCCAGATAGACACCGGACAGGCGCACGCAGAACCAGCCGAACACGAGCGCGCCCACCACCGCGAGCAGTGGCCCGAGCAGCAACGCGGCTTCCATCGGCAGATTCAGCACTTTGACAAACAGCGCCGCGCCGTAAGCGCCAAGTCCAAAGTACGCGGCATGGCCGAACGAATGCAGGCCGCCCGGACCCATGATGAAATGCAGGCTCGTCGCGAACAGCACCGCGATCAGGATTTCAACCAGCAGCACCGGCATGTACGGAAACGCGTTGGCCGCGAGCGGCGCGAGCGCGAGCACCAGCAACACGAAGGCGGCCAGCCCCTTCAGACGCTTGCCCGCCGGACGCAATGGCGTTTCCGGCGCGCCCATCGCGCGCACCGCGGCGCTCGCGCGGCCGAGCAGACCCCAGGGCCGCACCACCAGCACGACCGCCATCACGACGAATTCGGCCACCAGCGTGAAGCGGCTCAGCGACAAACCGATGCCGAAGATCGTCACGTGCCCGATGCCGATGCACAGCGCCTTGATCTCGGCGATCAACAACGCCGCGACGAACGCGCCCGGAATCGAACCCATGCCGCCGACCACGACGACCACGAACGCATTGCCGATCGTCTCCAGATCGAGCGACAGGTTCGCCGACATGCGCGGTCCTTGCAGCGCGCCGCCGAGTCCCGCGAGAAACGCGCCGACGAAGAACACGCCGGTAAACAGCCACGCCTGATTGATGCCGAGCGCGCCGAGCATCTCGCGATCCTGCGTCGCGGCGCGCACCAGCGTGCCCCAGCGGGTGCGCGTCAACGCGTACCACAGCAGCAGCAAGACGACCGGACCGATCACGATCAGCGCGATGTCGTACGTGGGCAGCGGATGGCCGAGAAAGTCGACCGCGCCCGCGAGATGCGGCGCGCGCGGGCCGAACAGATCGTCGGGGCCCCAAACCCATAGCGCGGCGTCGCGAAAAATGAGCACGATCGCAAAAGTGGCGAGCAGATGGAACAGCTCGGGCGCCTGGTAGATCCGCCGCAATACGACGATTTCGACGAGCGCGCCGAGCACCGCGACCGCGAGCGCGGCGGCCAGCACCGACAGCCAGAAGCCGCCCGCGGTGTGGCCAAAGCGGCTCGCGATGCTATACGCGACGTAAATGCCGAACATATAGAACGAGCCGTGCGCAAAGTTGACGATGCGCGTCACGCCGAAGATCAACGACAAACCGGCGGCGACCAGAAACAGCGTCGATGCGTCGGCGAGTCCATTGACCAGTTGTACCAGCAGATTCGAAAGCATCGCGACCCTCGGCAGCTCGCCGAACAGCGCGCGCGCAACCTGCGCGAGCGGCCCGATCGGCGGACGTTGCAGCGCGGGCGGCACCATGCGCGCCCGCGTCAACGGCAGGACACTACCAGCGAAACACCCCGCGCAACAAGCGAAGGCAAACAAGCGTCTGACAAAAAGCGAACCCTCAACGCAGGCCGTCTTCGCCCTTGATCTCGTTCGCCTGCAGGCCGCCGATGCGCGGCAGCGGCCGGCCCGACGCGGTCACCGCAACCGCCACGACGATTTCGTTCGCGCGCGGCGCGTCGGCCACGCGCGCCTCGATCGCGTCGAAATGGCTGCGCACGTAGGCGGCGTCCTTGTGGCCGAGCGGCACGTCGATCGCGGTACCGAGCGTGCCGATCTTGTTCGCCGACGGCACCAGCGCCGCGCCCTTTTCGACCGCCGCGCGCAGCGGCGCGCCAAGCTTCGGATGCAGGATCGCGGCCGCATGTTCGAGCTCGCCCGCCTCGCCGACGATCGCCGCCTTGCCGTAGCTTTGCGCTTCGCCCGGCGCGATGCCCAACGCTTCGACGCAGCGCTTGCCGAGCAGCGCGCCGAGTTCCTCGCCGGCTTCTATCAGCGCGTCGAGCTTCGTTTCGTAGCGGCCCGCATACGGATTATCGATCACCGCGATCGCGACCGCGCGGCGCGCGGGCGGCTCGACGGCCTGGCCCATTTCGATGCGTGTTTCGTCGACCTGCACGACCAGCTTGCGAAGCCTGATTGCCATTTCCGCTCTCCGAGTTTCGATGCCTTGCTGTCTTGCTGTGGAGTTGCCGCGCGCCGCTTCAGCGCAAGCCGTCCTTGCCGACGATCGCCTCTTTCGCGAGACCGCCGACCCGCGCATGCACGCGCTGCCCCGTACTCATCGCGAGGATATAGACGATCTCGTCGGCGGCGGGCGCGCCGGGCACGCGCACTTCGATCGCATCGAAGTGGCTGCGCACGTAGCTCGCGTTGACATGCGTGAGCGGCACGTCGAGCGCGGTGGACGGCGCACCGACTTTCTTCGTCGACGGCACGATCGCGTGGGTCGGCACGCCGTGCTTTTCGAGCAGCTCGCGCATCGCGTAGCCGCCTGGCACGTGCCACAGCGCGCCGTGCTCGAGCTCGCCGCCCGCGCCGACGATCGCGCCCTTACCATAGCTTTCGATCGACGCATGCGGCACCGCCATCGCCGTCAGCAGCCGCTGCGCCATGTCGAAGCCGAGCGGCTTCAGCGCATCCATCGCGTGCTCGATGTTCGGCTCGTAGCGGCCCGCGAACGGATTCGTCATCACCGCGGCAAGCGCGCCGCGTCTGAGCGGCTGCGCGGGCGCGGGGCCGAACTCGTGAAAGATGTCCTCGACGTGCGTCAGCACGCGGCGTATTTCGAACACGGAGCCTCCGTTGTCAGTGAAGCGCGCGTTGTGGACAGCGCGCGTGAATCGGCGATGCCTGTCACCCGAGCCCGTCCTTGCAGGAACAGCGCGGCGCCTTCGATCAGACCCTGCTCGCGCAGCCGCGCCGCGACATCGACGCCGCGCGCCAACGCGACATCGATCAGCGGCTCCGGCAGGCTCGGCACGTCGACGGTCACCCGCAGATCGCCGAGATCGCTATCGTCCTTCAGCGACGATGCCGCACGCCGCACGATTCCCGCATGGTCGAGATCGACCGCGTTCGCGATCATCGTCGCGGCGGCGTCGGCGCTCGCGGCATCGCGCGCGAGCACCGTCACGCTGTTGGCGATGCCGAGACTGAAGCTGCGGCCGCGCCAGCCGCTCGTTGCGATGCCGCGAATCGGTTGCTGCGCGTCGAGCGTCAGGTGCGCGTCGAGCGTTTGGTCGTCGTGCGCGAAACGCGCGCCCGAAAATTGCGCGAGGTCCGCGAACACGCCCACGCGATACTGCTGCCCGGCGGCGAGGTGCAGCGCGATGTCGCCACCGTTGTTGACGAACGCGCGCGCGATGCCGTCGCGCGCGAACACGGCGATCAGTTCGTCGGCAACGCTGCCCGCCACTGCCGCCATCGGCGTGATGAAGCGCGCACGGTGCGGATGGCACGCGCGCCACATACGTTGCGCGACCGGCCCCTGAAGCGGGCAATCATGCAACGCCGCTAGTGCCTGCACCGGCTGGCGAAGCACGTTCAATTCGCCGACCAGTTCCTCCAACACACCACTGAAACGCTCCCAGCACGCGTCGTACGCGGCACGCACCGCGTCGGGCTCGCCGTCGGCCCCGAGGACCAGGTCGATCGGCCCATGCTGCCAATGGAAGCGCTGCTCGTCGAGCCGGATGCGAGTAGGAGTCATCGGGTGATGTTTAGTCAGGAAGCTGAACCAGGCATTGCAGGCGGCCACGGATTGTCCGGATCGCGCGCCAGCGTGCGCCGCGCGAGCGGCGCGCCTTCCGTATGCGTGGGCCCGCTCGCGAGCACGCTCTGCAACGAGCGCACCGCATCGACGTGGCCGCCGAGATCGCGGTAACTGTCGTAGGTCATCGTGAATTCGATCGGCGCGACGATCGCCGGTGTCGGCACCGTGCCGAAGGAGCGGTCCGGCATGCGCATCACGTCGACCATCACGGTGATGCCGCCGCCTGGCCACACATAAGCGGGTGCGCCGCCGCACGTCACGTTGACGAGCTTGCGCTTGATCGCGCGCGTGAGCAGCACCGGATTCTCGGTCGCGCCCGCGCGCAGACTGCCGCCCGCGCCGCCGAGAAACAGCACCGTCGCGAGCGACGGCTCGCAGTTCTCGCCGATCCGCTCGACCGTGCGGCGCACCGCGTCGGGCATCGGCGCGACGTGCGGCACGAGATGCTCGTCGAGCTCGTACCATTGCGCGTGTTCGCCGGTCGTCGATACCATCAGCACACGCATCCCCGGCTTCGCGATCGACGGATCGAATCCTTCGACGATCGCGAGCGGGTCCTGAATGTCGGTGCCGCCCCAACCGGTGCCAGGATTGGCGACCTGAAAATAGCGGCCGGGCGTCGATTTGCGGCCGCGTATCTTCACTCCCGAGCGCGTCATGCCGAGGCAGCGGCCCGCCTGATGCTCGGTCAGCACGCCGGTGATGTGATCGTCGACGACCACCACTTCATCGACGTGGCCGAACCATTGCTTCGCGAAAATGCCGATCGTCGCGGAACCGCAGCCGACGCGCATGCGTTGCTCTTCGACACCGTCGACGATCGGCGCGGCGCCCGCCCGGATCACGAGACTCGCGCCGCCGTCGATGCTGAGCTCAACCGGCTCCTTGTTGCCGAGCGCGAGCATCGTGTCGCAGGTCACGCGGCCTTCCTTCTTGCTGCCGCCGGTCAGGTGATGGACGCCGCCGAGGCTCAGCATCTGCGAGCCGTATTCGGCCGTGCTCACGTGACCGACGATCTCGCCGTCACAACGCACGTTCGCCTGTTCGGGGCCGAGAAAGCGGTCGGTGTCGATCTTCACCTTGAAGCTGCAGTAGCTGAAGATGCCTTCGGTGACGACAGTGATCATGTCGACGTCGTCGAGCTTCGACGCGACGATGAACGGCGCGGGTTTGTAGTCGGGATAAGTGGACGAGGCGCCGACGCCAGTGACGAATAGCACGGGTTCGGCGGTGCTTTGGTCTGCCCCGGGGGTTGCGCCGAATTCGATCGCCGCAGTTGCGCCATCGGCGCCGGCCTCGTTTGCACGCGACAGAAACACCACCGGATCGACGCGTATCAACCGCCCATCCGCATTCGCATAACGATCGCACGCGCCCGTGCGCCCTGCCGAGATCTGGCACAGCACCGGACACGCGTTGCATTCGATCTTGTCCGCCGCCATGCGCTCGCTGCGCGGCGCCGACTTTTCGAGCACGGTCGGGCCGGGCGTCGACGCGGTATCGCGATCGACACGCTCTGCACCGAAATCGACCTTCGTATGTTCTGTCATCGTGGGGTTCCGTACGACATAACAGGCGCGACATGGCTGGCGGTGCTGCGCGGTGCGCGAATCGTCCCGGTTTCAGGGCACTTTCGCGTGGACCGCCAATTTTCATGTTGCGGCCACTCACCGTTCATGTAGTATCTTCTACACCAAACTCGATTGAAATCTACTCGATCAAAATCGACTATGCAACGTGTTTTCCGTCGCGCGGGGTCTAGACCTTCATGAGTCCCATCGCCGCCCGCAAGCCGGGCGCCACCGGTATCCGTGCGAAACAGGCGCAGGACACGCGCGCCAAGATCCTGAAGGCGGCCATCAAGGTGTTCGCGAAGCAGGGATATGCGAGCGGCCGCATCGAAAGTATTTCGAAGGCCGCGCGTTCGCACGACCGGATGATCTACTACTACTTCGGCAGTAAGGAGCAGTTGTTCATCGAAGTGCTGGAAACGATCTACACGCAGTTCAACGAAGCGGAAAGCAAACTCGATCTCGATCTGCGCGATCCGGTGCACGGCCTCGAACAGATGGTCGAGTTCGTCTGGCAGTACTACCTCGATCACCCGGAGTTCGTCACGTTGCTGTCGAGCGAAAATCTGCACCAGGGCAAGCATGCGAAAAAATCGCTGAAGCTCAAGGAGATTTCGGGTTACGCGATCTCGGTCGTGCAGAAGCTATTGGACGCGGGTCGCGCGCAGAAGGTGTTTCGCGCCGATATCGCCGCACGCGACGTGTATCTGATGATTGCGTCGCTCGGCTATTTCTATAACGCCAATCAGCACACGCTCGGCGCGTTTCTCGGCGAACCGATGATGGACAAGGCAGCACTCGCGCATTGGCGCGAGGTGATCAAGGAGACGGTGTTGCGCGCCGTGTGCGTGCGGGTGCCGGCGAGCGTTGTGGCGACGACTGCCGCATAACAAAAATCGGCGCGCGCCAAGTTCCCGAATGCCGTGCGGATTGCTTCGATACCAATCCTGAACGGCGCGCATTCCTCCACAACGGTAACGGGCGTTTTCGTTTTGCGGCTTTCGTTTGCTGCGGTTTTCGTGGCTTGAGGCTTCACTGCGCCGACGTTCTTAACGTCCGGCTTTTGCACATCTGCGTTTTTAACGTTCGTCGCGGCGGCCCCCCGGATTTGACTGCGGGAGGCCAGTGGGGGCGTCACACACACTATAGGGTGGTACTCGCAACCTGGGCCATTTTTTCGCCGTATGCCCCATACGCTTAAGTTCAGTACGCGGCTTCGCTGGCGCTGCCTCCGCTGGCCCGATACAGGGACGCGGATGAACCACCGGCGCTTATCCCGAAGATTGCATGCAACCAGATGATCTGGTGTAATCGTTGGTTCGTACAACCAATGAAGGAAAAAAAAGAATGGCGTGGATTTACAAACAGACCAGCGGCGAGATGTATCACAACGGCGTTCTCATGGAAAAAAAGGGATATTCTGGCAAAGGTGAAGGAAAGAATAAGCGCAGCAAGCAATATGTGCGCGACAAAGGTCCTATTCCCGTTGGCCGGTACGAAATCACAGCACCGTTTGACCATACGCACACAGAGAGGTGGCGCCGTTGGTTCGGACAGTCAGATCGAGTTTATAAGTGGAAGCGCCGGGGTCATCAAGCTGCCAATTTGATCGCTGGCAGCGTCGCGAAGTATGCCTCATCCGGCGTCTGATCGGACAGACTTGAATGGGGCCGTTTCTGGTTGTAAAGATTCAGGTAATCGCCGATGGAGCGGCGTGCATGGCTGACTGATTCATAGGCTTTCAGATACACCTCTTCATATTTCACGCTGCGCCACACGCGTTCGACGAATACGTTGTCGCGCCAGGCGCCTTTGC
>NZ_VZQQ01000319.1 GCF_014397785.1 Paraburkholderia podalyriae | reverse complement strand
TTAGACCCGGGATGCTTCACTACCGATCGCTCGCTCATCGTCCAGGGACCACTTTGGCCACCCGGCCACAATTGGTAAAGGGGAGGTTGCCCGCGACGTTGCGATCGCACAAGGTTGCAAGGTCGAATGGAGCGCGTATCGGATGCCGCATACGGCCCCGGCGGTCGGTCAAACTCCCCCGGGTATGGTCACTTCAAACTCCCCCACCTGACGACCGTCGGCTGAGCCACTAAAGCTGCCGGGAGAGGTGTTGCAGGACGTCTATCTTCGTCTCCTTCGAA
>NZ_VZQQ01000318.1 GCF_014397785.1 Paraburkholderia podalyriae | reverse complement strand
GCAGGGGCATCCGCCTGTCCATGGATGGCAAAGGCGCCTGGCGCGACAACGTATTCGTCGAACGCGTGTGGCGCAGCGTGAAATATGAAGAGGTGTATCTGAAAGCCTATGAATCAGTCAGCCATGCGCGCCGCTCCATCGGCGATTACCTGAATCTTTACAACCAGAAACGGCCCCATTCGAGTCTGTCCGATCAGACGCCGGATGAGGCATACTTCGCGACGCTGCCAGCGATCAAATCGGCAGCTTGATGACCCCGGCGCTTCCACTTATAAATTCGATCTG
>NZ_VZQQ01000317.1 GCF_014397785.1 Paraburkholderia podalyriae | reverse complement strand
GCATGGCTGACTGATTCATAGGCTTTCAGATACACCTCTTCATATTTCACGCTGCGCCACACGCGTTCGACGAATACGTTGTCGCGCCAGGCGCCTTTGCCATCCATGGACAGGCGGATGCCCCTGCTGAGCACGGCGTCGGTGAACGCTGTCGCGGTGAACTGGGAGGGTGTAAAAATTTTTGTGTAAACGGTCATTTGGCAGGAAACTGTCAGCAACAGGAGCACAGATGACCGTAGCGAAACGCAACAAAAGAGAAAAACCCGATCCTGAACTCGTCAAGCTGGCAGA
>NZ_VZQQ01000316.1 GCF_014397785.1 Paraburkholderia podalyriae | reverse complement strand
ACTGGATTGAATACGGTTCAGATAACCGTAGATGTAGATCTTGAGCATCACCTCCGGATGGTACGAAGGTCGGCCGGTCAGCGCTGGTTCGATTCCTTCAAAACCGAGTTTCTGAAGATCAAGTTCAGGGGGTGTCCCGAATTTTGTGTAAACAGGTTTTGATTTAATGCGGCATCAGCCGGTCTTCAAACTGGATAGTGAAGCGGTTCAGGGCTGCTTTCCAGTCCCGGATCGGCATCGACCACTTCCTGCTGATGTTGTTCAGCGCGAGATAAAACAGCTTGGTCACGGCCTCGT
>NZ_VZQQ01000315.1 GCF_014397785.1 Paraburkholderia podalyriae | reverse complement strand
GAACCCTGCTGCTTCATGCTTGCAATCGTCATGCGTTCTTCAGGCTGCAGTTGTTGGTAACTTCTTTTTTGCATTGGCACACCTTACACGAGCAAGGTGTTGCACTTCAAATTTGATCGCGCCCCGCATAACTTGCGGCTGCGCATTATTCCTGCAATGCAAATATGTGCATTGCAGGAAAAACTATTTGTTCGTTGGCTCCGACAGCGGCGGTGAGCGCGCGGCGGCGATGTACAGTCTCATCGGTACGTGCAAACTCAACGAAGTCAACCCACGTGCCTACCTCGAATACGTGCTCAC
>NZ_VZQQ01000314.1 GCF_014397785.1 Paraburkholderia podalyriae | reverse complement strand
ATTCATCGTGTCGAGAAACTCGTCGCGCCGCGTGCGTTTGCGGTGGGTCTCGAAACCCGCACCTTGATCGGCTGCCATCGCCAGCGTCTGCTGCTTCATCCTGTTCTGCCTGCCTCTTTAAACACGATCTATATAACGCGTGAAGTACCAACTCGGTGGACTTGATCAGCATTGCCCTAGAGGGTGTTAGGCACTTTTGTTAAGGGCTGCAAAGTGAACAAGCATAAGCACGGAGAATACGACGAAGTGCAAACCGGCCAAGGTTTCAGGCAATCGCTCATAGTCTCTGGCCAGTCGGCGGAA
>NZ_VZQQ01000313.1 GCF_014397785.1 Paraburkholderia podalyriae | reverse complement strand
CGACCGCGTGCTACGCATGCATTTCATTCGCCATTCGAGGTGTTCGAACGTATGCTCGCAACCGCTTCCATAACTTCAGCTTCCGTTCATTAACCCGCTGTTGCGCTTCACCTTTGAAACCGCCCGGGCTTGACGCATGGCGACTTGTTCCACCTGGGACTGGCTGCCCAGTGTTTCGTGTGTACCGGCTCCGGTTGTTTGGACACGCTCTTGCAACTCAGGCGGCCAGCTTCATCAGCCGTTCCTGACGGGCTTCGAGGGGTGATTTGAAGCCCAGCTTTTCAAGGCGCCAGTTGCGATTGTAT
>NZ_VZQQ01000312.1 GCF_014397785.1 Paraburkholderia podalyriae | reverse complement strand
GACACGTTCACCGAGAGTCTGTTTTCCGTGCGCAAGCTGGACGATTTCGTTCCGACCTCGCATCCGCTGCGCTCGATTCGCGTCATGGCGAACGAGGCGCTGGCTAAGATGGATCGGGTGTTTGCCGAGATGTACGAGGCCGACATCAAGGGAGGTCGGCCGAGCATCGCGCCGGAGAAGCTGGGCGCGATCAAATTTGAAGTGCAACACCTTGCTCGTGTAAGGTGTGCCAATGCAAAAAAGAAGTTACCAACAACTGCAGCCTGAAGAACGCATGACGATTGCAAGCATGAAGCAGCAGGGTTCGAG
>NZ_VZQQ01000311.1 GCF_014397785.1 Paraburkholderia podalyriae | reverse complement strand
ACGCCGCCCTCAGGGAATTCTCGCGCCTATGAAAAAGCGAAAAATCAACATCGCGATTGACATGGAAAGTCATATCAGTATCTCAACAATATCGTGGAACAAGACCATCGGGCGATCAAGCGCCGTATCCGACCCATGTTGGGATTCAAGGCTTTTCGTTGTGCCCGCATCTTGTTGAGCCGCATTGAACTCAATGAAATGAACGCCTCCCACCCGTAAGCAGTTGGGATAATGAAGGAGAGCGGACCGTCTAGGCCTGATGACATCAGAGTGCCCAGATAGAAGATCATGTAGGTCTTGACAGGCAACCGGA
>NZ_VZQQ01000310.1 GCF_014397785.1 Paraburkholderia podalyriae | reverse complement strand
GCCTCCGTGCCGGAAATCGCCGGGTGTGGCGCTGTCCACACCGTGCGGCTCTGGCAGCAATGCTAACCCGCGTCTGATTCGTCACGGCTGGCCAGCCCCTGCCTCACGGAAAGTCATACTGCCTTGGCCTGGCGGATCTTGATGGGCGTCTCACGCTCGGCGTTCACGGCGTGCAGCGCGGCCGGATTGGCACGGCTTTTGTCGATGGTTACGGTTTCGGGCGCGCCATTCTGATCGATGGCCTTCTCGAAGTACCGTCGGGCCGCTTCCTTGTCCCGCCTGGCTCGCAGCAGGAAGTCAACCGTGTTGCCGGCCTTGTCGACGG
>NZ_VZQQ01000030.1 GCF_014397785.1 Paraburkholderia podalyriae | reverse complement strand
TCACGGGCGCGATCAACTACTCGCTGAACCACTGGGCGGCGCTCACGTTCTATTGCGAGGACGGACGCGCCGAGATCAGCAATGTACTCGCAGAAAATGCCCTGCGTTGTGTAGCGTTGGGCAGGAAAAACTATTTGTTCGTTGGCTCCGACAGCGGCGGTGAGCGCGCGGCGGCGATGTACAGTCTCATCGGTACGTGCAAACTCAACGAAGTCAACCCACGTGCCTACCTCGAATACGTGCTCACTCATATTGCGGACCACAAGGTCAACCGCATCGACGAACTGCTTCCCTGGAACGTGGCCGACAAACTGAAGCTGGCCGCTCCGCTCACGTCCACCGTTTGACCGGGTAGATCCAGATAGATCGTGGCCACGATCATGGAACGATCTTCACGTGGTCTACGCCAGACCTACCCACGCTCTCACATCATGCCCCACGCGCGCGCGAATCGGGGACCGGCCCTGCCGAGCCGCTTACGCTTTACCTACACGGCCAGTCGCTGAGAGATCTACCTTGGATCCGCCTAAGCACATGAAATGCGGCCCATGCATGGTATCTCGGGATACGACGGGGAAGCGTCGTCGCTGTCCGTGTAACTACCATGGTGAGATATTTGACGTTCCAAATTTTGTTCGTGCATATTGACCAGGTAGTCAAAACAAGTGTCCAACAAGTATTTTTCGATCTGGCTCTACCTCATCAGCTAGAAGGCTACGCAGGTTGTCTTCTGCGCGGGGCAATCAAGCCGAAAAACCACGAAGTTAGTTTCTTTGATATACGGAGAATCAAGTGATGTGCGCTCATAATTTGTTGAGATTGGCGATGATCTGCGTTTCGATTGTCGTGACAGGTCCTGCGTTTGCTGTCGAATTGTGGCAAACGCTTCCTCCGACTCCATCGCTTCCTAAACCGGATACCTCCGGTACGGTGTACTACACAAGGCGCACAGATCTGGTATGCGACTTTTGGAGAGGGAGCGCCAATAGTTATGCTTCACGGAGGGCTTGGTAACTCCGATTATTTCGGAAATATCATCCCTGCGATTGTCCCGAAGCGCAAAGTGATCGTGATTGATAGTCGTGGCCAAGGCAGAAGCACTAACGACGGTCGGCAACTTACCTATCATTTGATGGCAGAAGATGTTCAAGCGGTTCTCACCCATCTTCATATAACTAAAGCGACGATACTGGGCTGGAGCGATGGAGCCATAATTGGCATGGATTTCGTTATGAATCATCCAATCGAGGTCGACAAATTTTTTAGCTTCGGTGGAACATCATCTACGAGTGGATTTCTCGATGTAAGTCAGTCAGTAACGTTTAACGCATATCTAAATCGGGTGCACAAAGAGTATCTCCGCCTTAACCCTTTTCCAAATCAATGGGACTCGATCTACGCCAATGCCAATCGCATGTGGACAATAGAGCCTAACTTTACTGATGAGCAGCTTAAGTCGGTGCGTGTCAAAACATGGATCGTGGACGCTGATCATGAGGAAGTAGTCGCCCGAAGCGACACCGACCGCATGTTCGGTCTGATTCCAAATGCTCGAGAAATGATTCTTCCCAGAGTTAGCCATTTCGCGATACTGCAGGACCCCGCAGAGTTCTCTCACGCACTATTGGGATTCCTCGATCGCTAAAAGGACTTGCATTGGGGTGTGCCAGCCTGTTGGTTTCAATGTTCAGGGAAGCAGGCAGTTTTTCCTACACTCTAAGAAGGATGACAGCTTCGGGTCCGAGTGGCAAATCAGCTTAAGAACTAAGGGGTTGATAATGTTTTTGACTGATCTTCTGCTCAATCATCCTGATCTGGCATTTACGTAATGGTTGGTAAAAATTTACGGCTCTTTTGAAAGTGGAGTGGGTTATGCGGCTCACGAGGCATGCGGGTTGATGCTGGAGAAGTCGAGTTTGCCTGCGATGAGAAACAGGACCGTTCGCATAGTTTCGAAGCGAGCGTATCCGCGTGCCTTGCGCTTGGCGGCCTGAAACAGTCCATTGATGGCTTCGCTGAATCCGTTGGTCTGGCGGGTCTGGGTCCAGGCGACGATTCCGTCGAAGTGTCGGCGAATCAATCGCACCACATCCTTCATCGGTTCGACCTTCGAACGCATAACGTTGGTGCACCACTGCTGCAGCATGTCGGAGACGACATTGATTTGCTTGCGCTCGAGAATCTCGCGCAGTTGCTCGCGATATAGCCATGCGCGGGCGGTGCGCTTCGTGGTGTACTGACTGACGAGCGCCTCGAGGTCGGTCAATTGCGCCAGGTTGAGTTTGTTCGCGTCTTTCAGCAGCGTCCAGCGCATGCCTTTGAGTTCCGGGTCGACTTTCTGTTGTTGTCGACGCACGGTATCGAGCGCCTTGGACGCGTGAGCGACGACGTGAAACTTGTCGAAGGTCAGCCGCGCATCGGGCAGATGTTCGTTGACTCCCTTGATGAAAGCCGGCGACATGTCGATGCTGACCGAATCGACTTGCTCGGGCTTGCCACCATGCTGGCCAAGATAAGCCGCGAAGCGTTCAATTGTGCCGGCATCCTTGCCGGTCGTCACGAACACGACGCGCCGCGCCTGCATGTCGGCCACCAGTGTCAGATACTCATGACCGCGCCGGTACGAGGTTTCGTCAATCGCCACCATCGTCACCTCCGACAGGTCCGCCGACGCGAGCGCCAGTTCCACATAGCGCGAGCAGATGGCATGCACCCGGTGCCACGACAGGTTGACGATGCGCGCCACGGCAGCAAACGGCATCTGCTGAGCGAGCATCAGCACAAGCGCCTCGAACAGCAACGTGAAGCCGCTGAGTTGGCCGACCCAATCAGGTTCCACCAACCGTACCGAGCCGTCCGGCAAGCGCACACGCGGCACACGTACTTCCAGAAAGCACTCGTGCTGAAAGAAATTCAAATGGCGCAGACGCTTGATTTGCGTGTCGTGCACGGGGTGCTCGCCGGCTACGTCAGCATAGGCAAACCGGCTACCCGCGACGAAGTCCACGGCAATCGTGAGCTGGCGTTTGCCGGTATCAAAGTCGACGCTTTGTACGTACCACGGGGCCCTGATTCCCAAGGCGGCTTCAAACAATTGGTTCGTCATTATTCGTTTCGTCTTGCATGGCTGGTTGCACCATTCTGCCGCAACCAGCCATGACTCAGCTTATCGAATCAGTGCGCATCAAGGGTTCGCTGCGCCGGGCTTACGCCCGCCCTTGACCCGCCAAACCACCCATTGAGAATTTAAAAGAGGCAAATTTACATCTTATTGGTATGGGAAGTGTGTCTTTGATTTTTCATTGTTTTGCTCAACAACATGAGGATTGTCACCGTGCGGAGAGTTTTCGGAGGTTGTGTGAATTCAGGTAGACATTATGCGTTGGTGTTGCTGCTGGGCGCATCGACTTATCCGGCAATCGCACAGAACTGCGTGCCCGCTCACAAGTTCAATACAATCGTGCCAGGAACGCTCACAATTGCTATGGGGGAGCTCCCGCCGTTCGATACGTTGGATAAAGACGGAAATTACACTGGCGTTGAAGCTGATCTGCTGAAGATCATTGCCAAAAAAGAGTGTTTGAAAATAGCAGCCACTCAGGTCGATCCTGCAGGTCAGGTGCAGTACGTTTTCTCCAGAAAAGCTGATATTGGGGCATTTGGCTGGTATAGAAGTGCAGCGAGAGCAAAAATACTGAACGTCAGTGATCCTCTGCTCGTGGAGCGTCTCGCAATCTATTCAAAGGATGGCGCGACAAGTATTGATTCGCTGCGCGGTTGGACGACTGGGACTATCCAAGGTTACCTCTGGGTTCCAGACCTCAAAAAGATTCTTGGTGATTCTCTAAGGCTGTATCCAAATCCGGTGGCGCTCGCTCAAGACTTAAGCGCTGGGCGCATCGACGCGGCAATCGATAGCTATACCAAAGGCATTTATGCCCAAAAGCACTCCGGAGGATACTCTGGTTGGATTATCAAGGTGGCCCAGCCGAACGTGGAAGTGAAGGCATCGGTACAGCCGGCACAGACAACACTCCTGATGTCAAAAGACGCAACAGATCTCGCATCAGCAATCAATTCCGATCTACGTGAGCTTCGCGCTAACGGAACGATTCGCGGAATTTTGAAGACGTATGGACTCGATCCGTCGGCCGCAGAGGTTGGCGAGCCCCGTCTCCTGCATTAGTCAATCAATTGAAAAAGTAAAATCTCGCAAATATACAAGCTCGTACAACATATAAATGTTTTTTATTAGATTGGGGATCTTCACAATGAAGAATTGCTTTCTGATGGTTGCATCGGCCTTGGCAGTGGGGTGCACATCACAGGTTGTCATGGCTCAGAGTTCGGTGACACTGTATGGTCTGATCGAGGATGGAATCGACTTCGTGAACAACTCGGCCGGAAAACAAGTGTATGCGATGAGGGATGGCACATACACAGGAGTTTACGGCAGCAGGTGGGGTTTGCTTGGGAGGGAGGATCTTGGTGGCGATCTCGCCGCCATCTTCCGGCTCGAAGGAGGTTTCAATGTACACAACGGAACTTTAGGACAAGGTGGCAGAGAGTTTGGGCGGCAAGCATACGTTGGAGTCACATCTGGAACATACGGTACCCTTCTGGCAGGTCGTCAGTACGACTCGATGGTGGACTTTCTGCAGTTTTCGACAACGGGCTCGGTACTCGGCTCTTATGCATCGCACGCAACCGATATCGACAACCTAAGTAACTCGTACCGGATCGACAACGCACTGAAGTACACATCTCCAACGGTCTATGGGCTTCGGGGGAGCGTCTTGATGTCTCTGACCGGCCCAGGTACTGCGGCAGGGCCCCGTCAGGTTCCTGTCTGGAGCCTTGGCGGCGATTACAGCGGACACGGGTTGCGTTTCGGCATTGCCTATTTTCATGCAGATCACCCTGCAGACATGTTTTCCGACGGCGCTCACTATATGGCCAACACCGTCGGTGCAGCTATCGGCGCAGCGGGGCCATGGAGCTATATCGGACATCCGGACCATGTAGACATGGGCGGTTTGGGCGCGACTTACACCTGGGGGCCAGTCACGATCGCGGGCGCGTATTCGAAGGCCCGATACGCCCATGCTAACGGAACCACAGACAATGTGACATTCGACGACTATGACGCATCTGTCCGTTACATGCTCTCTTCAGCGCTCAAACTCATCGCAGGGTATTTGTATACCCATGGGCAAATTGGCTATCTCGGTGAAAGTGCACGATATAACCGGATTGCGCTGGGTGCCAACT
Source organism: Paraburkholderia podalyriae (assembly GCF_014397785.1). Lineage (GTDB taxonomy): Bacteria > Pseudomonadota > Gammaproteobacteria > Burkholderiales > Burkholderiaceae > Paraburkholderia > Paraburkholderia podalyriae. Next base: position 73,314 of record NZ_VZQQ01000030.1, on the reverse strand, counting down.
ATGCGCTATCAAAGCGCACGGAGTTTTACGGAGGCATTTTCGGGCAGCAGTCCGGAGGAGTTGCCAAAGGGGCGTCCCTTTATCAGGGCGCTGGCGCGAGTCAGTCCACAACTGACCGACAGGTGGGAGCGCGAATTGCAATGATCACCCGCTTCTGAGTTTGAGAGGGGCAAATAGGGAGCGGACCGTAATTTCCGTTATAACGCTTGCACCGGAAGTCCGTGAGGTGGAGGATAACGTTGCATGTGCCGTCGAGGAAATCACGATCGTCTGCGATGACTGTCAACGTGCCTTGATACTGTCTGATCCACTCCTCGAACCAGACAATCGCGTCTAGGTCGAGATGATTGGTGGGCTCATCCAGTAAGAGGAGGTCTGATGGGGACATCAGCGCCCGGACCAGATTGAGCCGCATTCTCCAGCCACCTGAGAAACTGGAAAGCGGTGCATTTAGCTGGTCGGGCGTGAAACCGAGTCCGGGTATCATTTTCTCGGCTCGAGATTTCGCTGAATAGCCATCTATGTCCGCAAGCTTGGCATGCGCTTCGCGCCTCTGCAGCGTGCATCTCGGCTTCTGTAGATCGTAGTTCTGCATGGCCGTCGAGAACGTAATCTATCGCAGGACGAGTTCCTGACGGAGTTTCCTGGTCAACCGACGAGATGCGCCATTTCGCTGGGATCGACGAGAGTCCGGCCTCACCCTGCAACTCTCCACGTATGACGGAGAAGAGCTTTGATTTCCCGCTTCCGTTCAAACCAACAAGCCCCGACTTTTTGAGCTGGCCTGATCGTAAAGTCTGCCGAATCGAAGATACGCTTGACGCCACGGCTTAAACTGAAATAGCTGAAGCGAATCACGGACTGGCGTACTGAGAGCGTGCGATAGAGTTGGATCGACCGATGCCATGGATGTGTTTAACTACGGCCTAGCATGCATACCAATAAGTGTAACGTCCCAGACTGGGTGGTCAAAATTGGAATTCTTTGACGCTTCGATCTGTGCCGACGACCAAGCGATCCGACCGCCTCGTGTGCGTGCGCAACAGTTGGGTTCGTTCAGTTCCGGCTAAACGATGACTGGGTGCGACTTGAATGTTGTAGGGCAACTGCGGGGAGTTGATAGTGACACGCCTATCCTAGCCGTCCCTCGCACCTTCGTCGACATATGCTTTTCATGTTTCGCCGTATAGAAGCCGCGACGCGGCTGGCAGCCAAGGACGTGGTTGAATGGCGCGGTGTTTTCCCGTGCTTGTAGTCCAAACTGACGGATACCCTTTGCAACGTTTATCGCACATTTAACCGATCCATTCGGTCAGGACTGTCGATCAAGTCCGGTCGACGCATTGGTTTGGGGACGAGGCGGTGCTGTTGGGACGCTGCTTGGATCACCGGCGCATCATTGATTGCCAGTTCGTCAATTTTTCCGTTAGGCGGCGACCTTGGCGCAGTACGTGCGAAGAAGGTTGCGACTGTTGTTCCGCCAACCCTCGGGCAACCGAGGGCCTACCGTTTCAGTCATTTGATGAGACTTTTAGGACCCTTTAAGACGGACCTGACCAAAACGATCAACTGAGCAATGCTGTCCTGGGATTGGTTTTCGATTTGGCGAGGGCTCGACGAATACGCATGAGAATCTACGAGCGCCGCGCTGAATTCTCATTGTTGGTCCGTGAAGGAGGGAACTACGAAGATGCAAAATGCTGCGACTGAAATGCTTGGCATTGAGCTGCCGATCTTTGCGTTTTCTCATTGCCGCGATGTGTCGTCGAGGCTTCCCGGGCGGGTGGAATGGGAATCTTGGGCGCCGCATGGATGACGCCGGAGGAACTCGAAGTAGCGCTGAAATGGATCGACGAGCGTGTCGAGGGCAAGCCGTATGGTGTTGATCTCGTATTTCCTGGTTCCCTCACGGCGCTTGAGGACGACCGCAATCCAGCCCAAATGACATTCGCGGATCAATTGGTGGCTTCGATCTACCGCCGATAGCAATTCAGTAAGAACAGCAATCTATACGATCGGCGAACGAACGATCAAGGGTCGGTCCGCAGCTCGTTCGCTCAAGTTTTGGTTGCCCGCTATGAAAAACTAAATGCCGCCGATACAGATGTACTTGATCACCAAGTAATCATCGATCCCATAGTGCGACCCCTCGCGGCCAAGACCCGATTGCTTGACGCCGCCGAACGGTGCGACTTCGTTCGAGATGAGGCCCGTGTTGATGCCGACCATGCCGTATTCGAGCGCTTCCGCGACACGCCAGACGCGGCCGATATCCCGACTATAAAAGTACGACGCGAGGCCGAATTCAGTGTCGTTTGCCATGCCGATCACCTCCTCGTCCGACGAGAAGCGGAACAGCGGCGCGAGCGGGCCGAAGGTCTCGTCGCGCGCGACTTTCATGGCTGGCGTTACATTGACGAGAACCGTTGGCTCGAAGAAGCCATGACCGAGCGCGTGGCGCTTGCCGCCGGTGACGATGCGTGCGCCCTTGGCGAGCGCGTCTTCGATATGCGACTCGACCTTGAGCACGGCCGCTTCGTTGATTAGCGGTCCTTGGCTGACACCGTCGTCGGTGCCGCGGCCAACCTTGAGTTGTTCGACGGCGACTCGCAGTTTCTCGGCGAACGCGTCGTAGACCTTGCCGTGCACATAGAAACGGTTCGTGCATACGCAGGTTTGGCCGCTGTTGCGGTACTTCGACGCGATCGCGCCCGCTACCGCCGCGTCCAGGTCGGCGTCGTCGAAGACGATGAACGGTGCATTGCCGCCGAGTTCCAGCGACACTTTCTTGACCGTCGGCGCGCACTGCGCCATGAGCAAACGGCCGACCGGCGTCGAGCCGGTGAACGACAGCTTGCGCACGACCGGATTGCCCGTCATTTCCGCGCCGATCGCTTTCGGCTCGCCGGTCACGACGTTGAATACGCCGCGCGGCACGCCGGCGCGTTCGGCCAGCACAGCGAGCGCGAGCGCCGAGAGCGGCGTGGCTTCAGCCGGTTTGACGATGATCGGGCAGCCTGCCGCGAGCGCCGGACCGACCTTGCGCGTGATCATTGCGGCCGGGAAATTCCACGGCGTGATAGCTGCGCAGACGCCGATCGGCTCTTTCGTCACGACAATGCGCCTGTCGTTGGCCGGCGTCGGGATGGTGTCGCCGTTCACGCGCTTACCTTCTTCCGCGAACCATTCGAGGAACGACGCGGCGTACTGGATCTCGCCCTTGGCTTCGGCAAGCGGCTTGCCCTGTTCCGTGGTGAGGATTTTCGCCAGATCGTCGGCGTTCTCCATCATCAGATCGTGCCATTTGCGCAGGATGACGGCGCGTTGCTTCGCGGTCGTGGCGCGCCATGCTGGCCACGCGGCGCTCGCCGAGTCGATGGCGCGACGAGTTTCCGCCGTGCCCATGCGCGGCACCGTCGCGATCGTTTCGCCCGTGGCGGGGTTCTTCACTTCGAACGTCGCGCCGTCGTCGGCGCCTTGCCACTCGCCCGCGATGCAGGCCTGGTTCTTCAGCAGCGACGGGTCTTTCAAGCTCAACGTGGTCATGCAACTCTCCTTAGGCCGCAACGGCCACGCAGTCCTTGATTACGTCTTCGAGAATCGCCATGGCTTCGTCGAAGACGGCGTCCTGAATCGTGAGCGGGAACAGGAAGCGCACCACGTTCGAATAAACGCCGCAGACCAGCAGCAGCAAGCCGCGTTCGAGCGCGCGCGTCTGCACGCGCCGGGTGAACTCCGCGTCCGGTTCCGTGCTGCCTGCCTTGCAGAACTCGACGGCCACCATGCCGCCCGGGCCGCGCACATCGGCGATTTGCGGCACGTCGCTTTGCAGCGCGATCAGCCTGGCCTTGACGCGGTCACCCAACACCGTGGCGCGCTCGCAGAGCTTTTCTTCGTCGATGATATCGAGCACCGCATGCGCGGCGGCCACCGCCAGAGGATTGCCCGCATACGTGCCGCCCAGGCCGCCAGGCGCCGCGGCGTCCATCACATCGGCACGGCCGATCACGCCCGACAGCGGCATGCCGCCGGCGAGACTCTTGGCGACCGTCATCAGATCGGGCACGACATCGTAGTGATGCATGGCGAACAGCTTGCCAGTGCGCGCAAAACCCGTTTGTACTTCGTCGGCGATCAGCAGAATGCCGTGCTCATTGCACAGCTTGCGCAGCGCGCGCACGAATTCGGCCGGCGCCGGATAGAAGCCACCTTCGCCCTGAACCGGCTCGAAAATGATCGCGGCCACGCGCTTCGGGTCGATGTCGGCCTTGAACAGGAATTCGATGGCTTTCAGCGAGTCGGCGGTGGTCACGCCGTGCAGCGGATTCGGGAACGGCGCATGAAACACGTCCGACGGGAACGGGCCGAAGCCGATCTTGTACGGCGCAACCTTGCCGGTCAGCGCCATGCCCATCAGCGTGCGACCGTGGAAGCCGCCGGTAAAGGCGATCACGCCCGGACGGCCGGTCGCGGCGCGGGCGATCTTGATTGCGTTTTCCACGGCTTCCGCGCCGGTCGTGAAGAATGCGGTTTTCTTCGGATGGTCGCCGGGCGCGCGTTCGTTGAGCTTCTCGGCCAGTTCCACATACGACGCATACGGCACGATCTGATACGCCGTGTGGGTGAAATGGTCGAGCTGATCGCGGATCGCGGCGACGATCTTCGGATGGCGATGGCCCGTATTGCACACGGCGATGCCAGCGGCAAAGTCGATAAAGCGGCGGCCTTCCACATCCCACAGTTCCGCGTTTTCAGCGCGCTCGGCGTAGAAATCGCACATCACTCCGACGCCGCGCGGCGTGGCGGCGTCTTTGCGGCTGTTCAGTTCGGCATTGTTCATGGTCATCTCCTTCGCTCCTCGGTTTTTGCGGACGCCGCGCGCTCAGCACAGCCCATGCAGCAACTATAATGAGATTTGGCTCTTAAATTCAGAGCCATTTCGATGAAAATGTAGGAGCCAATCATGCGCGCGAGCGTTTTGTCCGACTGGCTGGCGCAGCGCCTCGACCGCGGTAATGGGCAGCCGATCTATCGCCAGCTCCATCGGCTGTTGCAGCAGGCGATCTTGTCGCGTGAATTGCCGCCGGGCAGCAAGGTGCCGTCGTCGCGTTTGCTGGCGCAGGAGCTGGGCATCGGGCGCAATACCGTCACGCAGGTGTACGAGCAACTCGTGCTCGAAGGCTATGTGAGTGCGGCGACCGGGCGCGGCACGTTCGTGGCCGACAGCGCGCCGGAGGAGATTGTCGGCGTGCCCGTCGCCGAGACACCCGACGCGTGTCCCGAGCCGTTGCGGGCGGCGCGCGCACTTTCGACGCGCGGCGCGCGCCTGATCGCCGGCGCGGGCGTCTCCAAGCGGCAGTGGGGCGCGTTCATGCCTGGCGTGCCCGACGTCACGAAATTTCCGGCGCGTGTCTGGAGCCGTCTGCACAATAAGTATTGGCGGCGGCTGCGCCCCGATTTGCTGACGTATGCGCCGGGCGGCGGCCTGGCCTCGCTGCGGCACGCGCTCGCTGACTATTTGCGCACCTCGCGCTCGGTGCGTTGCACGCCGGAGCAGATCATCATCACGACCGGGATTCACCAGTCGGTCGACCTTGCAGTGCGCCTGCTGTCCGATCCCGGCGACGTGATCTGGACCGAAGACCCGTGTTATTGGGGCGTGCGCAGCGTGCTACAGGTGTCCGGGCTGGAATCGCGGCCGATCGCCGTCGACGAAGAAGGCATCAATCCTTGCGCCGACGATCTCGCGCAGCCGCCGAAGCTAATGCTCGTCACGCCTTCGCATCAATACCCGCTCGGCATGGTAATGAGCCTGGCGCGGCGGCGCATGTTGCTCGAATATGCTCGGCAGAACCAGTGCTGGATCATCGAGGACGACTATGACAGCGAATACCGCTACGGCAGCCGGCCGCTCGCATCGCTGCAAGGTCTGGATACGTCCGGGCAGGTAATTTACGTGGGCAGCTTTGGCAAGACGCTGTTTCCGGGTTTGCGCATCGGCTACCTCGTGGTGCCGGAGGCGCTGACGGAGAGCTTCGCGACTGCGAGCGCCGAACTGTATCGCGAGGGACAGTTGCTGCAGCAGGCGATGCTCGCGGAGTTCATCGCCGAAGGTCATTTCACCTCGCATATCCGCAAGATGCGCACGCTTTACGGACAGCGCCGTCAGACGCTGCTCGATGCCGCGGCGCAGCGTTATGGCGATGCGTTACCGGCAGTGGGCGGCGACGCGGGGCTGCATCTCGTCATGCAGTTGCCCGACGGCAGCGATGACCGGCTGGTGGCGGCTGCGGCGCTGGAGCGCAATATTGTCGTGCGGCCGTTGTCGGGGTATTACGCGCAACCGTCGCAGGCGCCATCGGGTTTGCTGATCGGTTACGCGTGCGTGCCGGATGAGGAGATCGCACCCGCTTTCAATACCCTGGCCGATGCGATTGACGGGACTATTTGCGAGGCGCGTGATTTGTAGGCACCTCATCTTACCGTTAAGCTCAATGAGAGGCAGTGATTGCGAACGATTAGCGTGCGGCCTGGTGGGCCCGCATCTGCCCAGCACCCGAGCAGCGATCCGATTTGAATGATATGAACGCCCCCACCCAGTCGGTCCGTGTGAGCGATCCACCGCTATGCGGAATTTCTACCGAATTGAGAAGTGGTTGATCATACTCATCTGCTCAACCGAACAGAGGGGATCTGTCATGGCACATATGATCGTGGGTGTGGACATCGCAAAGAATGTAATGCAGGTTCACTGGGTGGATCCCGAAAGCGGCGAAATCGTGAACCGGTCCATCAAGCGAGCGGCGTTTCTCGAATACTTTGCCAATCGCAAACCGTGCCTTGTCGGCATGGAGTCGTGCAGCGGATCACAGCATTGGGCCCGACGGTTGATCGAAATGGGGCATCGGGTAAAGCTGATGCCGGCGAAGTTCGTCAAGGCGTTCAACATCCGCAACAAGAACGATGCGGCCGACGCGCGGGCAATCTGGATGGCCACCCAGATGGATTGCAGGGAAGTTGCCGTAAAAAGCGAAGCGCAGCAGGCCATCCTTGCACTGCATCGTATGCGTCAACAACTGGTGAAGTTTCGCACGATGCAAACCAATAGTCTTCGCGGATTGATCAGCGAGTACGGCGAGGTGATGGGAGTAGGGAGGGCGGCGTTGGACAAGGCAATGGTGGGAGTTCTGGAAAGATTGTCAGGACGCTTGCCTGCGATACTGATCGATACGCTGCGAGAGCAATGGAAAGGTCTGGATGACGTGGACCGTCAGATCGGCCAGATCGAGCGCCGGATGCGGGAGTGGATGAAAGGTGATCAGGCGGTCAAGGCAATCGCAGCAATCCCAGGCGTGGGGCTGCTTACCGCAACAGCTGCCGTGGCAACGATGGGGCATGCCAAAGCCTTCAAATCTGGCCGCGAGTTTGCGGCCTGGCTCGGACTTGTGCCGGGACAGACCGGATCGGGCGGCACGATCAAGCTACAGGGAATCAGCAAGCGAGGTGACACGTATCTCAGAACTCTACTGGTTCACGGCGCGCGGAGCATCATCTATCGCGCGAAAGAGCCAGGTCTCTGGGTCGAACAGATGAAACAGCGGCGCCCGTTGAATGTCGTCATCGTCGCAATGGCCAACAAGCTTGCGCGAATAATCTGGGCGGTGCTGGCGCATCAACAGCCCTATCGGAAGGATTACGTCAGTACGAGGCCAGCCTGATCTCACCGGTCTGCTGGAAGGTTTCTTGTTTCAAGGGATGGAACGTCAAAAGTTGCGGCGGCATTCGAGTGTAATGACAAATCGGGCGGGACCCGGGATTCACCAAACCTGCTTTTATGTCTGAGCTTCACAAGCTTGCGATTTGAATGAGGCGTGAGTCAGCGGATTTCATAGGGGCCGGCAGCGAAGCGGAAGCTGCAAAGAGGCCGGATGTAGAGCTGCAGCCCATCCTATTCGTCAAGACCTCGAACATCTGGCGCAAACGGGGGCGTTCATGTAGACATAAAAGAAATTGCCATCGGTTTTTCTGTAGGAGTGCCTAGCATAGGTGCGGATGTTTTCTAAACCGGGGTCCCCTCCGAACCCTACGAGTCAGCACGTAGGGAGACTTCGCCGGAGTTGCCCGGGGGTAGCGGTGATAACCCGCGTTATCACGCCGGGGAAAAATGCGCGGCTTCTTTGGACAATCGAGTGAATATTGAACGTGCTAGAAACCAATCAGTACCTGCTGATCTCCGCATCAGGAACCAGCTCCCGTCCACCGGCTCAAGGAGCGGATAGACGTTGCACAGGCAAGCCGCATCGACTGTCGGCGAAATGCGTGACGTCTCATTCGCTGAATTCCCGCCCGTCTGCATTGCGTAAAAGCTGGCTTTCCTTTGCATCGCCATCCCCTTAGCGGGTTCGCCGCAGCCTTGCATGCGTGGTAGAACTCTTGACGATACCTAGCTAGTGCCTATAGGCCCGGACACCGCTTGATGCGGGCGGTTCGTGCCATCCCTGTCGATTTGTGACGGAGTTGTGTTGCCACTGTTGCGACTGCCCCATTTTTCTTGATGAGATAGCGCGCGGACCAGTACGATATTCCGGCCCCACGGGCGATCTGATCAATCGTCGGCTTCTTCCCTCTGCCGTGAGTACGAAGTGCCATAATCATGGCGGTTGCAGGATCACCACGCTTCTTGCTCTGGCTCGCCGCCAAAGTCTCGAGACGGTCGATTGTTGAGCGTTGTTGTACCAGTGACGCAAACCGTATCTCATATTCCCGCAACAGACTGCGCAGCCACTCCTGGTCACGGATGCTGGCACGCAAGAACGAACTCCATCTCCGCACTGCGCGGACTGCTCTGCGATTTGGTGGTAGGGTTTTCTTCGCTCCAAGAACACGGGTCCAGAGCATCGAGCGATCCTGCTCGAGGGTAGGTATGAGGGTCTCCCTGATAGTGGGAAACTGCCGCTTGAGCCAATCCGGGGCGAGCAGACGAACAGTCCAGTAAGCGCGACGTTCACTGAACGATGGGCCGCTCGAAGGCATTTTTGATTTCTGTTGCCGGAGCATCGCCTTTGCGCGATTTTGACTGAGACTACGTGGATGGTGCGGAAAGAGATTGTCAGGGTCTCCGAAGGAGGGCCGCGACGTGTGCGGAGGCCGTTCTATATCTCGGGAGTTCGCAGTCTGGCGAAAATCTCGTATGATTTCCTTTAGCCACGCAGTATCACGGACTCTCGCGCGAAGCCCAGCCGACGAGTGCCGTATCAGTCTGACCGTATGTGGGATAGACCGTGCGTCTGATAGGCTTTGAATTCGACCACGTATTGAGCCCCGATCAGCCTGGATAGACGGGAGCGGGTGCGCTTGTGTTCCCGGAAAGTGCTGGCTGAACCACTCTGGCGCCCAGATGCGAACACGCCAGTAGTGAATGCCGAAGTCCGCCGCCAGATTCTTTCTTGGGGCATCCTTTGCGAGCTTTTCGAGCAGTTGGCACGCCTCCTCGCTCTCCGTCGCCCCCCGATGGTACGTTGGCCCGTAGCATTCGCAGGGTCGTTGCTTCCGAGCACCGTGTGCCGCAGCGCGGAAGTCGATATCGAGTGCAGCGAGGAGCAAGCAACATGTCGGGGTTCTCAGTCGTTCCAGAGAAGTAATCTTGGGCGGTAGGTGGAAGACGCGTTCAAGCGACTCATGGTAGTCGTCAATCCCAAGATCGTGCTCAATGGCCTCAACAATCAGAGCCAGTGGGGATTTTCCATCTAGCCGGAATCGCAGGAAAGCATGCATTTGATTTCGGTCCCAGTCCGGACATTCCGAATTCAGGGCGTCACCGCTGACTGAAGCGATACGTTTCAGGAACGTTGAAGGCGCAACCAACCGTGCGTCGCCACTGAGATGAGCGCCGCACTCGCAAACGATACGGGGGAGAGGCAAGAGGGAGCGTCGATCGCGTGTAAATGCCGCGCCGCAATGCGGGCAGCGGTCGCGTAAAGCTTTAAGGTGATCCGGACAGTAATAGATCGTCGGAAGTTGATGCAACCGGTGCCAGTATGGTTCGCCGAATGTATGGAGATCGAGCGTGAGGCAGTCGGGGCAATACCACAACGACCCCCGACGGGAGTTATGTGCTTCTCCTAAGCGCTTGAGGTTGCGTATGTATCTGTTACTTTCAATGCAGAGCTGGGGGATGGTGGTGCTACCGGAAATGTAGCCGGCTGATCGGGGCGCCGCGTCGAACGCCAGCCAGTACGGTAAGGTCGTCAATTCGAGCAATGTCCTTTCGAATGTGCAACCCAAGACGTTCAATCTCGCCTCGAGTTCAGGCGAATAGTCGAACATGTCAATGTCGTCTGACGGCGTTGATCTGTAGCGGACGGCAGATAGGAGCTCCTTCCACGCGCGGTCTCCATTATGCAAACGGATCCGTGCCTGCCACGAACCGAAAAGCTCGTCTGGTAGCCGCGGCGGAATGAAAGGGAGGCGAATCATACGCGTATGTGTCTGGAGTCGAGACCGATGTGTGGACGCTATTGTCGGCTGCTCGGCGTCGCGGTAACCGTCCCCGTGCTAGTGGGTGGATTTTCAGTCGGAAGCTCATATGCTCCGAAGTCCGCTTTTGCCTTGCGAAAAGCTGATCGTCGGAATTTGACGGACAATAGATCCACCTTCTCACGGAGAGCTGGCTCTGTTCTAAGGAGATAGCGTGTCGACCAGTAAGACAGACCGGCACGCCCGGCGAGCCCGCTGATTGTGCATCGAGAACCAGTATCATGGTGGTCGATGGCTGCTTCGAGGGCGCTCAGCCGCGACGTCCGCGTTGCACGGCCTATCCGTTCCCTTTCAGAAAACCCGGTCGGATCCCGTATTGGCTCCCGCTTTTTAGGCCCCCGCATTTGGGGCTGGTTCTTTCCGTGACACTGAACGTGGCACGACCAATGCTTCCAGAGCCATTCGTGGTCGCGAATACGCGCACGCTGCCCTGCGCTGCACTGCCATGCCAGAACCCAGGGAGCGTGAGTCCTTCTGGTGCCGGAATCGCCAGACAGCCGTAGTCTGATCTGTACTCGATCGTCCCGCAATGACGGGGCGGCCAGGGACCGGTCCTGACCAAAGTGCCTTTTGAGCCAGTCTGGGTCCTTCAGCCTCACTACCCAGTATGATATTCCCGAGCCAATGGACGGCGCCCTCGCTGGCACCTCAAATTTCCGGACCAAAAGCGTCGCTTTCGCTTGGGCGAGGCTGGGCACACGCGCCCAGTCCAAATGTTCGTCATCCGCAACGTCAGTTGATCCCGGAGGATTCAACCGGTCGGTGCGATGCTTGTTTTTGTCGACCGATATGCCGCGTCGCGTATCGTCGCTCAGCCGTTCAAGCCACGCGAGATCCCGGACCCGCGCCCGAAGGCCGGCGCTCGAGTGTCGTACCAGCATCAAGGCATAGTTGAGAGGTGTTGTTGCCGAGAGTCGGGCAAGATAGTGCCGGATCGCGGTGCGGTCATCGGTTACGGATGGAAGACGTCGACGCCTGCGCCGCGGAAAATGCTGCTCCAACCACCGGGCGTCCCAGACTCGCACCGTCCAGTAATGAATGCCGAACTTCGACGGATCGCGTTCCGGTGAACGACTCATCAGTTCAGACAGCGTTTCGCGCGCCCGCTGGACGCTTGTGGCCACCTTTAGCCGTGAGAGCGCTGTTGCAGCTTCCGGCGCGTTACCGGTTGCGGCTCGGGCAGCTGCCTTGAATTCGATTCCTAACGCTGCGAGCAACGCGCAGCATGCAGGTGCGCGCATTCCGTCGACTGATGCATTCCTCGGCATGAACCGTAGTGCGTCTTTAATCAATGTATTCGAGTCGACTTGCGCTCCGTCGTCCGATGCGTCAATGAGGCACCTCGTTGGGTTCTTTCCCGCCAGCGCGGATTGAAGGAAGGCACGCATCTGATGCCGGTCCCAGGTTGTGTACTGATTGCCAAGCGCGTCGAGGCTGACCGCCGTTACCCGCACTTGTAGCGGAGTTGGCGCAAATGGCGTACGGTCCTCTGACAGCGTGAACTTGCAGGGGCAGCCCAGGCGCAGTGCAGGAAGACGACCGTGCTCATCCCGAAAAAAAGCACGTCCACACCGGGGGCACGTCGAACGTAGTGCGATAAGGTGCTCTGGACAGTAGCTCACCAGGGGCAACTGGTGGAAACGATGCCAGTAGGCTTCGCCGAAAGAAGAAAGGTCTGCGGAGAGACACGCTGGACAGTACCTGAGGGCATTGACGACCCTATTACTCTGTCCTAGGAGTCGCCGCAGCGCCCGTACGGGCTTTCCGTAGCTGCCACAAATCAAGGGAAGCGCTGTCGTGCCGGGCAGAATGCCGTCGGCGGGTGAAGAGCCATCAAACGAGAGCCAGTATGGCAATGTTGTGAGACGTCGCAGGGACTCTTCGAAGGTCGTCCCCAGCGCGGTCAGTAGGGCATCGAGTTCTGGTGAGTAATCGGGGATATCCGCGAAATATCCGCTGTGCGCGGAGGTGTATCCTGCAGATTTCCGCAGGCTCTGCCAAGCCCAGTCTCCATTCAGAAGAGCGAGGCGCTCCAGCCATGAGCCGAGAATTTGGTCGGGCAAGGGCGGCGGACGGAACGGGAGACCGAACATGGCGAAGTCAATGCCTTCAGGATGTGAGGGGATTCTCGACCGGGAAAGTGTCTGGTGGATTTCGAGGCTTGGATTTTCGCGGCTTTCCCGACCGTTTCTTGGGAGGAACTGGGCGGTCCGGTTGCAGGTCATCGAACTCCTCGATCGTCGTGTCTGTGTCCGCACCGAGCGGAAACTCGCCAATTGAGTCGAGAAGAGCTTTTACCTTGACGTCGCGGAAAATGAGGTCCTCGAAATTTGCAAGGCGTGCAGCGTCATTCGTAAGCAGTGCGTTCAAGGCCGGTTGAAGTATGGCCATGTCGGTGCCCGTTACGCGGCGAAACCCGTCGGCATCGACGAGCTCAACACCGCCGATCGCGTTGCGTTGCGCAATCTGGAAAGCGGCAACGGCAAACCCCGTGTCTCCGGCAGAGGCATCATACCAGGCACTCAATGTGTCCTTGTTCAATCTGGCTTTATTTTTGGTGTACGTGTACTGCCAATGAACTTCGCAAAAGTCGCGCCATTCAGCGCTATTCTTGACCATCGGAGTCAGATGCGTACTTCCCGTGGTGATGGTCTTTCGGGCATTGCGTACGTTCAGCAATAGGACCTTGTCGATGGCCGGCGTCGCGAGCACGAGAAGGCTGATTCCCAGCCTCTCAATAATGGTGCCAAAAAGGTTCAAGGTAAACTCCGCATTCGCTCCCCTTGCGGCGCCAAGGTTTTGCAACTCGTCTATTGCCATCAGCGACAGCGACACGGCCGTTGCGACAGTCCGCATCAATTCGACCATTGGAGCGATGTTGCTGATGGAGCGTGCCAGTTGAGCGTACTTACTACCTGTGATCCGATCAATTTCAACAAGAAAGCCTATGCACAGACTCTTTAGCGTGGCGTCGTGCGGAATGCGAAGGACAATGTAAACAACCTGGAGGGCGACAAGCGATTTTCCATGATAGCTCGTGTGCTCGATTGCCTCGGGGTAGTGCAGCAGCAGGGCATCAAGAAACGTCGTCTTGCCCATGCCGGTGATGCCGAAAATGCCATAGCCTTTTGCGGACGATTTCCAGTTCGCCGGAAAGGGAACTCCATCATCGCCTGCCGCAATTGCGTGTCGACGTTGCATGTCGATAGCGGTGACTGGATTCCGGGCAACATAAGATTCCCGGATCATTGTCGTTATTGCGAGAGCCGCTTTTGCATAGGAGGGAAAGGGATAAACCACATCACCTATCGTGCTGAGTTCCATCAGACGGACCATTTCAGGTGAATTGCGAGTGGCGCGCGTTGGTTCCGGCGGGTAGTTTTCCAACTTGGCGAGAAGAGCATTGCGATCCGGTTCGATTGGAGGAAGCGCCTCGATAAATGGATTACCATCAAAGCGAACGACTCTCGTTTTTTGGTATCTTGCTTTTACAGTAACGGGTGGCCTGTCTCGGTCCGACAGGAACTGGATGTCGAATTTTGAGCGAACGTTCATTTACGCCTCCTGCGCGCCTGAACCATGGCCAATAGAGCTTCCTTTTCTCGCTGTTCGGTCGCTTTCCAGGCAGAATCGTTGTCTCTGCGTGGCAGGGTGGGAGTGCCCGGAATTTGGGAAGGCGTGCCCGTGAGCCGTCGCTTGACATCGTCGGAGTCGTCCCCGCGAACTGTCCGGCCCTTGCCTGATCTTGCACGCTTGCTGTTCGTCTGAGCGGACACTGCGGAAGCCACACGTGAGCGCGTCGCTTCATCGTCGGCATGTGCCCAGAGCTCAGATTGAATTTTTTTCAGCGCCTCCTCCTCATCCAGTGCTACGCCCCGTATGTCATTCGTCGCGCTTTTTTTCATTCTGAATTTGGCCCATCGCCCCCTGCTGGACGGGATATACAAGTCTCGAAAGAACGTTTTGTCAACGCGAATATCGATGTCCTTGCTGCGTTTCGGGAATTGAAGGGCCATCAACTTTGCAGCAGCGTTGACAGGCAGATAAGTCCGGCCTCGATAGGCCACTTCGCGGTCTACGATGCTTGCTTTGTCGGTGCCGAGGAGCAGACGCTGGTAGTCGGCATCGGATAGTGGCGGAACAGGCATGCCCGTAATGTTTTTGAGTCCCCACAGATAGGCAGCCTGCGGTGTGGGTGCGACGCCTGCTCGCGTGAGGATCTTGTTGCGCCTGAGCGACCGATGTGGTCTGTTATTATGTTCGACGATAAGCTCAATGAGAATGCGGTAGGCCTCCGACAGGGTGTAGATTGCTACACTCTTTGACTTGCGCGCGGCGGCTTTTGTGTCCCGATCCATTGGCCGGTCGGCGTAGGCTCCCCGTTCGCTGGCCATCCTTGCCTTGAGCGTCCTGATGAGGCGCTCGACGATGGCTTTTCCGTCTGGATACCGTGGTCGAAGAATCTGAAGTTCGATCTTCAGGTCGTCTGCGATCGCCTGTTTGGCGGACGCACAGACTTGGTCTGGTCCTCGATCTTCACAGATACAGGCGCTCAATCGCCCGCGGGGCCAGCGTTGGTCATCGATGTCGACATCAAGGTTGGAAAAGCGCGACTCCCTGTCGGTAAACATAATTAGCAACAGGTAGCGCAACTCTTCATAGGAGGGGGCGCGCAGCGATAGATACGCTCCGGGGATGTATCGACTCCATCTGTCGATTGCCAGATAGATCGTCGGTTGGCCAACACAACAGGTCGGGTTTTTTCTTGATATCAGGTGAATTCGTCCGCGAGTTGAGTCGATTTCGGTTATCTCACCGGGACCGATCGCGATCAGTCCACTTTTGTGGTCCTGTTCGCGGTCACGTACGCCAGCAATATCGCATCTAAATTGAAAGACCTCGTCTGTGTAGTAGCGGAATTGCCTTAGTGTTACCGGTGCCTGTCTCCGCTTCATGAGGTACTCGGACGCGATGTCGGGGTGCCGGGCACGGAACTCATTTGCCAGGTAATCCACGTAGATCTTGGACAGCGGGTGCCCGTCCCGATTGTGTTCACGCTCGAACCTGTGAATCATATCGGCAATATCGTCGTTGGATACGACAAAGTCATTCACGCCAAGGGCGGATGTGTTCGCCGATTTCCGTCCTCTCCTTGAGCGTTTTGTTGCGGAAGGCGAGGTGACGTCGCCACTAGTAGCCTGTCTCTCAGATACTGGATCGGGTCCATGTGGCAAGCTCAGTAATCCGGACTTCACGCTACCGAAATAATAGTAGCGAAGCAGGAGTTTTCTGAGGGTTACTGCACTTATTTGCATTAGGTCCGCGCGTCGGCGGATGAGTCGGCTGAAGGCATTGCGGACAAGATTGTTTTCTTGTTCAAACTCGCACACCAAAGGCCTGATAAGTGTCCAAGCGTGCTCCAGTTCTTGATCCTTTTCGGAGTTTTTTTTCGGTGAGTCGCTGAGTGCAGCGGGTAGGGTGACGCGCCCCCAGTTGGAGCCGGGTTCGCTGGCGAGTTTCTCGATATTGGCACGCTCAACGCGCCTCGGTCGACGTGCAGCCCGGACGTCAAGAGGCTCTCGGATGCGCATGACATACACGCAACTCGGAAAGACATGAGTTATCCGTAGATACTGGACGTCTGTTGTTATACCGTTGCGCAACACAAGTCCAGCGGCAAGTGCCGGGCTCGTTTCAGGTTGGAAGTCAATCATGAGTTTCCAGTCGCAGTACCAGTGGGAGATCGCAAGCTAGCCGGTGTTTTAGGGAAACCGGAATTTGGTCGATCCACGCGCAGTACCGAAACGTATCGAGTCTGGTATCGGGACGCAATCCCAAATATCGCCCCGTTTTTTCGACCAGCTCGTCAAGGACGACGTTCCGCGCGTACTCTTTTAGAAAGCGTTCAGAGAAACGCTTGGAAACTGCTGCGTTCGGTTTGTAACAGTTGACGTACCATGTCCGTATAAATCGAAGCGTATGAACCACGGTTCGGGAGATTGGCGAACTGTCGACCAGTACCCAATCAACCCCTTTTTCGTCGCACCACGCCTTTCGGATCCTCATCAAGCTCTGTTCGCGTGCATTGAGGCTGTTCTCAGCGCGGAATAAATTGATCGCTTTGTAGGTCTTCTCAGCGGTTTGGTCCGTTATAAGGAAATCAAAAGTCAGCGGCTCCGGGACACCGGCGCGGCATGGATGGACCACATCGAACTTATATGCGAGCTGTAGCGTCCGATTAAGGTCGAGAATGGGCCACCGCTCCCTGATATCTGAGATGGTTCGCCGACGCTCCAGCAAATAGAAAATTGCGGTCGACTTGGTGTCAAGCAACTCATAGTTGCGGCTAACACGAATCCCATGCACTACCGCTGCTGTGCCACTTGTCGGTAGCTCTTTAAGCATACGCCAAGGCCTATAGTCTGCGCCCTCACCAATTCCCATCCTCTTGCGTATGCAGGAGCGGAGGTATGGAGGATATAGGGCCGGATCACTGGGCCAGTCCATGATGCATTCAGCATAGTTGTTTTGGCGAAAATTTCCACAACTTTAGGCAACCAACGGCGCGGCGCGCTCGCGCTCTACGACTGGACCCGCGACGAACTGAACCGCCGGCGCCTCGCGGGCATTCTGTGGGTGTCGCAGGAATTGCTCGAGGAGGTGTCGGGCGGCTCGGTTGAGCGTGGCGTGCACATCGAGGTGACACTCGATTCGCACGCGTTCGCGGGCGACGGTGACGTGATGCTGTTCGGCGAGTTGCTGCAACGCTTTTTCGCGTTGTACGCGGAGATCAATCTGTTCACGAAGCTGTCGATCGTCAGCCTGCCGTCGCAGACCCGCACGGTCTGGCCGCGCAGCAAGGCGCAACGGGCTGCGCTATGAGCGCGCACGCTAACGCTTTCGAAGCGCGCAACGACCCGCCGAATCTGGAGCCGCTGGTCGCGGCGCTGCTGGTGCGCGCGCCGCGGATGAACTTCATGCAGTTGTGCCGACTGCTCGAGTTGCGGGTGCCGCGGCAGCCAGGCTTCGGCACGCGCGATACACCGGGGCATGAACCGGTGCGCTTCCGGCCGCGCGCGCGCACCGGCTTTCCGGCGGGCGAGATCGCCGCAGTCGAATTCGATGATGATCTGGAGTCCCTGGTCAATGCCGCGGCGCCGACCGTGCGCACGACGTTCATGGGTCTTTACGGCGTCGACGCGGCGATGCCGTCGCACCTGATCGACGAGATCGTGCTGCGCGAGGAAGGGCACGAAGTGGTCGAGGCTTTTCTCGATCAGTTCAACCATCGTTTCGTCACGCTGCTGTATCGGGCGTGGAAGAAGTACCGCTATCCGGAGAGCTTTCGCGCGGGCGGCAGCGACGCGCATTCGCGCAATCTGTTGTGCCTTGCCGGCTTTGGCTGGGGCGACAAGCCGCAGCGCGCCGGTTTGCCCGATTCGCGGATGCTCGCACTGCTCGGTCTGCTGATCCAGCGCACGCGCACGCCTGAAGGGCTCGCGGGCGTGATCGCGCTCGCGGTGCCCGGCGCGGACGTGCGCGTCGATGAGTTCTATCCCGCGCTCGCGCGTGCCGGCGAGCCGCAGCCGCTGATGTCGTCGGCCGCTCGTGTTGGCGCGGCGAGCGACGGCGCGCGCCGCGGCCTCGGCGGCGGCTATGTGCTCGGCAAGCGGCTTGCGTATCGCAGTCGCGCGGTGCGCGTGACGTTGCGGCCGTCCGATGCCGCCCAGGCGCACGATCTGTTGCCGGGTGCGCGGCTGCATCGCGAGTTGATGGCGTTCGTGCAGCTATATGTCGGGCTGAAGGCCGACGTGCATCTGCGTATGGCCATGTCGTCGCGCCTCGCGCCGTTGCCGGCGATCAACGCGCCTGGGCCGGTCGCTGCCGGATCGGCCGGACCCGCGCCGCGTCTCGGCTGGACGACCGTGCTGCCTGCCGTGAACGAACGCCTGATCAACGTCGCGCTCGGGGTCTATCAAGCGTTTCCGCAGCCCGCGGCCAATCCGTACCTGACTCATCGCGCGCAATGAACGACGCGCCGAAAGGACCATTCATGAACCTTCGTTTTACTGTTTCCGCCGTTGTGTCCGTCGCGCTGCTGTCGGCATGCGGCGCATGGCAATCCGTGTCGGACGCGTCGTCGAGCGCGTACCACTCTGTGTTCTTCAAGCAGGTCAAGGTGCTCGACGTCGACCTGTCGGCGCGCGAAGCGCTGAACCCCGACGACGCGGGCCGCGCGACATCGGTTGCGGTGCGCGTGTATCAGCTTAAGGACCGCAAGATGTTCGACGGCGCGTCGTACGACGATCTGCTGAAAAACGACCGCACGGTGCTCGCGCAGGATTTGCAGGCGAGCATGGCATCAGTGCTGAATCCGGGCGCGTCGGCGAGCCTGTCGCAGCCGATGCGGGCCGATACCAAATATGTGGCGGTCGTCGCGTTCTATCGCAATCCCGGTAGCGGAGATGGCTGGAAGCAAGTGATCGGGAAGAACAAGCTCGATGCGGACAAGCCGTTGAAGATCTCGTTGTTGGATCAGTTTCTCGTGACGGCGGACAGTGTGGCCCATGATTGAAGGGGCCGCCGACTCAATCCGTGCGACCGAGATAGCCTGGCAGTCCCAATGCCGAGTCGCTCTTTGCCAGCTTCAAGGCCTCTTTGAGCAACGCGGTGAACTTTTCGTCGCTATCGGGTCGCGGTAACGTCGCGCGAAAGAACTCGGTCCAGCGGAATTCTTCCAGCGGGACATTGGTTTTTTCGTAGCCGCCGGCATCGCGGACCGCTGCCGCGAGGCTTCGGTATTCGTCGTCTTTTATTTCCCATATGTGCTCCGCCAAGTCGGAGAACGGCCGGCGCATGCCTTGAAAGTCGTATGGATACGTCCAGCGTTCGTTTTCCATGCTGAGCCAGAACGACGCCCACGTGTACGACGAAAGATCCCGCACCAGCACGACCGGAACCGAGCGGACGCCAACCTGCCACAGCGCTGCCGCCACATGGTGATGATCGATCGCGAACGGTATGCCGCCGGGTCCGCAGACGACCGGTATCGGCTTTTCGGCAATCGCCATCTCCAGTTCATGGCCGCTCATTGACCTGTATTGGCGGGCTTTTTCGCGGACCTCCCGCGCGCCGTGGCTCAATTGCGTGGGACGGAGTTTTTCGATTTGCCGCGTGTCCATGTCGGTCTCCTTGTCTGGATGCGATCATGCGGCTTCCGCAAATTTCATGCCCCGCGTGAACCGGACATCGCCAACCGGCGAACGCAACCGGTGCCCATCCTCCGTCAGACGTCTACCGCGCATCGTCCACACGCAGCCGCGCTAGCCAGGTGGCTTGACGGCATCGATGGTAAATGTGGCGGCGCCGAAGTCCCCGGCGCAATTCGCTGTGCCTGGCGGGCAACGCGGCTTGCCCGCGAACGGCGAATAGCGCGGGCCGCGACGCGCGGCCGCTTGCTGCTGGGCATCGGCGGGGAATGACTGGAACGGCGCGGCGGCCTTCAGTCCACCGTCGGAAAAATCGCGTGGCGTCGTCGATATCAGCGTCAGGAAGTGGTTGGGGCCAGGCGGGTTGCCCGCCAGCATCGGCCAGCTGGCACGCGGCAACGACAGCGTCTGGCCGGCGGCGATCCGGTTGTTGCGATCGAGTCCATTCGGAAACAGCATCAGGTATTGACCGTCCGGATCGACCATGAACACGTAGACGTAGCCTGCGCGGTTGCTGTCGAGTTTGAACTGCAGATGATCCTTGCCGATCGTCGCGGTCATGCTGCGCGGTGTGGCGGTGACTTGGATCGACGGATCGGCCAGCGTCACGATTCGCTCGAGTTCGCTGGCGGGCGTGTAGGCGGCGAGGGTGTCGGCTGAGGTGGTAGGCGTGGAGGGCGTTGCGGCCGTGGCAGGCGGGGCAGGAGCAACCGGGGCAACGGGCGCAACGGCGGCAGGGCTTTGAGCGGCATGACCAGGCGTCGGCGCAGCCGTGTCGGCCGGCTTCGGCGACGCCGCGCTGCGGGCGTCCGTGCCTGCCGTGACAGTCGGATTCGCGGCCGGTGGCGCGCGCATGGCCAGCCACGTGCCGAGCGCCGCGAGCGCCACCACGCAAACGGCACCTGCTGCGATCATGCCTGTGCGTTTCCGTTCGCTGCCGGGTCCGGCCGGAACGGCCGCTGACTCAGGCGGATTGCGCTTCGCCTCGACTGCCGCTGGCATCGCCGACGCCGACGCCGAAGCCGTTCGCGGCGCACTGGTAACCGCCGTCTCGACGCAAGCGCGGGGCATCTGTTCGCCCGCCGGTCCCGCGTCATGGGGCGCATCGATGGCAATGCCCAGTTCGTTCGCCAGCGCCTGAACGTTTTGCGGGCGCTGCTCGGGGCGCACCGCGAGCGCATGATCGATCGCGCGCAGGAACCGCTCGCTATAGCGGCCGGCCACCGCCGTGGCGAGCGGCACATACGTGTCGCTCATCAGTCTGCCGACCGACGGCGGCGGTGTCTTGCCCTGAATCGCGAAATAGACGACCGCTGCGAGTGCGTACACATCGGTCCACGGCCCCTGTTTCAAGGCCGCCTCTTCGGCATATTGTTCGATTGGCGCATAACCGGGCTTCAGAATCACCGTCAACGCCTGGGTCATGTCGCCGATCACGCGCCGCGCCGCGCCGAAGTCCAGCAGCACGGGGCGGCCGCTGCCCTTGAGCAGCAGGATGTTGTCCGGCGCGATGTCGCGGTGGTAGCACTGTGCCGCATGCAACACCGCCAACGCTTCGAGCAGCGGCGTGAGCAGCGCGCGCAGCCATGCTTCATCGGGGGGGGCGCTCATGTGGCGCAAGCCGTCGCGCAGCGTGATGCCCTCGTAATATGGCATCACCATATACGCCGTACCGTTGGCCTCCCAGAACCGGTACACCTTGACGAGCGAATGATGATCGAAGCGGGCGAGCAGCCGCGCTTCGTTGATGAAGCTTTTCAGGCCGGCGCGAAAGGTATCTTCATGACGTTCCGAGCGGACCGACACTTCGGCCGCGCCGACGCGCGAAGCCAGCGCAGCGGGAATGTATTCCTTCAGCGCGACGTGACGTCCTAGCTGGGTGTCGTAGGCGAGATAGACGATGCCGAAGCCGCCTTCGCCAATCAGATCGACGATCTCGAACTCGCCGAGTCGTGTGCCGGCGGGGAGCGCATGTTGCGCGTTCGAACCCTGCGCGGCGGGGCGGGTGACGACGGTACGATCGGCGTGCGCCGCTTCGGCGGGGTTTTGCTGGCCGTCCGGTCCGGACGGTCGCTGCACGATCACGGTTTTGTCGTCGGGGCTGCTCATCGGCTTTGGCTCCCTGGATGGTACGACGGCAGAGCCCGGCACACGCGAGCGCCACCCTCACGCGCACGCGCGTCCATCTTTAAGACGATCAGGCGGGCCAATTTTTGAAAACAGGCGGGCGTGCGCGCCTGAGCGGTGGTCTCTCGTTCATCCGCCGGGTTTCAAAATCGGTAGGCCGGATTCGTCTATACGGTGTTAGTCAACCGCTGCGTGCAGCTTGCGGGTTGTGCGCATTCCGTCGCAGCCGCTTCCTTTTGCCTGATTGCAGGAAGTCAAAGTGAACGAGCGCCAGGGCTTATCGAGCGGGATGGCACACAGCGTCGTGCAACGCCATTCGCGGCGCGCTGTCCTTGCATGGCCACGGCGCATCGATACCGCGTGGATCACAGGCGCGCTCGTCATTGGCTCGATGTTGTTGGGCGGAGCGGATGGTGTGCTGGCCGCCGGCGCGTCCGCTGCCGCGGCGCGGCCCGCCAGCGCGCCGGCACTTGCCCCCGAGTCGTTCGGCTTCCGTCAGGCCGAAGAACGCGAACGCGACGCCGAAACGATCAACACGTTGACGTCCGAAGGACGTTTGCTGCTGTCGCGCGACCGCGTCAAACTTCCCGCCTACGACTATTGCAGCATGGCCGTCGCGGCCGCCGAGCGCGGCGACTTTCGCGACAGCGTCGATGCCGCGGCGCGCGCGCTGGTGGTGGCCGGGCAGACCAGCAACGCGGATCTGGCGGCCCTGTCCAAACGCGACCTCGCAATCGCGTACAGCTATGCGGGCGACCTCGACAACGCCGAACGCTACGCCCGCGAAGCCCTGGCGTCGACACCCAAGGCGCCCGGGCAGGTCTACGCGCCGGCCAACAAGGTGCTCGGCGATGTCGCGTTGCGCCGGGGCAAACCGCAACAGGCGCTGGCCGCCTACGAAGATGCGCTCACGACCGCGTCGCCGCGTTACAAGCCGCTGGTGCTGATGTCGGTCGTCAACGCGCAACTCGCCGATGGCGATACGGGTGGCGCGCGCCAAAGCTTCGATGCACTCGGCGCACCGGCCAGCGCGGAGCTCGCGCCCGCCTACCAGCGCATCGAGGGCAATCTGCTGCTGGCCGAAGGCAAGCCCGAGGACGCCCGACGCGCGTTCGAAACGTTGTTGAGCCAAAGCGGCAATTCCAGCGACGCCAACTATGACCGCCTATGGGCTCACGAAGGAATCGGCCGCGCCGACCTCTCACTCGGTGACAAGCCGCATGCGCGCGAAGCTTACCTGCTGGCGATCGACGAGTCCGAGAAAATCCGCGCGCGCTTTCGCAGCGACGAGTTCAAGACGGCGCTGTTCGGCGACACGCAAACGGTATTCGAAGAAGCGATCAAGCTGACGGTCGAAACCGGCGACTACGAGAGCGCCTGGCAGCTGTCCGAACGCAGCCGCGCGCGTGCGCTGCTCGACGTGGTGCGCAACCGCGTCGACGCCGGCGTCGACGACCGTCAATTGAACGGGCAGGTGCCGAGCCTTGCCGCGACGCGCAGCGCGCTCCGGCCCAACGAAGCGATCGTCGAATTTCACAGCCTGCCCAGCGAGCTGATCGTCTGGGTGGTGCGCAACGACGGTCTCACCGGCCACACGTTGCCGATTGCGCGCGCGGACATGGATGCCGCCGTGACCGACCTGCGCAACGCGATCGTGCGCCGGCGAGCGGCCGCGCTGACCTACGGCGACAAGCTCGACGCGTTGCTGATCGCGCCGCTCGGCTTGCGCGCGAACGAGCGGCTGATCATCGTGTCGCACGGCGCGCTGCACTACCTGCCGTTTCAGGCACTGCACGATGCCGACGGCTTTCTGATCGAACGCCATGCGATTGCGCTCGAACCGTCGGCGAGTGTCGCGATACAACTCGCGCAACGCCAGCAGAAGATCGCGAGCGATCTGGTCGCGTTCGGCAATCCGAGCATCACGCCCGCCTATGCGCTGCCGGGCGCCGAGGCGGAAGTGCAAGGCATCGCGCCGCTGTTCGCGCGCAACGAGGTGTTTCTGCATAGCGATGCCACGCGTCTGAGCTTTCGCGACAACGCGCCCGCCGGACGCGTGTTGCACGTGGCGACGCACGCCCAGGCCGACACGATCGATCCGTTGCATTCGAGCATCCTGCTCGCGCCCGCGACGCAGCCGGCCGACGGCCCGGACTCGCTGCTGGCGAAAGACATCTACAACCTCAAGCTCAACAACGTCTCGCTCGTCACGCTGTCGGCCTGTGAAACCGGGCTTGGCCGGATCGCGCGCGGCGACGAAATTCTCGGTTTCACGCGGGCGTTCTTCTATGCCGGCGCCACCAGCCTGATCGTATCGATGTGGCCGGTCGCGGACGAATCGAGCGCGCTGACGATGCGCACCTTCTACGCGCAGCTCGCGCAAGGCCATGACGCGATCGACGCGATGCGCACCGCGCAACTGGCGGTGCTGCACACGCCGCGTTTCGCGCATCCGTTCTTCTGGGCGCCATTCGATCTGATGGGTGGCTGGCGTTTGACCATCGCGCGTCAGCAACAGGAATAAACACCTACACCGATGAACAGACTCCGACTGATCGCCGCGGCGGTGTCCTGCGGTAGTGCGCTTGCGTGGGGCCAGACGCTGCCGAACGCGGGCAGCATCCTGAACCAGACGGCGCCGCGCGAGACCCGTCCGGCACCGCCTACCGGCAATCAGGCGTTGCCCGCCGTGCCGCCGCCGGCCGCGCCCGTGGCGACGCCCGGTCCGGCCTTCCTGCTGAAGAGCATCACGCTCAAGGGCAACGACACGATTTCCAGCGACGCGCTGCTTGCGCCCGTTCAGGACAAGCTCGGCAAGGAAACGAGTTTTGCCGGGCTCGAAGCGATTGCCGCGCGCATCACGCAGGTCTATCGCGATCACGGCTACCTGCTCGCGCAGGTGGTGATCCCGCCGCAGGATGTCACGTCCGGCAACGTCGAGTTGAGCGTGCTCGAAGGGCGCGTCGGCCATGTACGGCTCGACATCGCGGCCGGCACGCCGATCCGCGAAGACCTGCTGCGCGAGCGCGTCGCGCAGATTCCGACCGGCAAGCCGCTGCGGCAACACGAACTCGAACGGACCATGCTGCTGCTGTCCGATCTGCCGGGTATTCAGGTGTCGTCAGCCATCGAAGCGGGCGACGAGCCGGGCACGGTCGATCTGACCATCAACGTCGCGCCGGCCAAACGCTGGACCTTTGCGCTCGACGTCGACAACTTCGGCACGCAGTCGAGCGGCACATGGCGGCTCGGTGCGCTCGCTCGTCTGAATTCGCCGTTCATGATCGGCGACAACCTGGACTTGCGGCTGCTCGGCAGCGAACGCGGCGACACCCTCTACGGGCGCGTCGGCTATGAAGCGCCGATCAATGCGCAAGGCACGCGCGTCGGGGTCGCGGTATCGCGGCTCAACTATGTGCTCGGCCGGGAGTTCGCGTCGCTCGACGCGCAGGGCGAAGCGACCGTGGTGGACTTCACGCTCACGCATCCGCTCGTGCGCACACGCAACCAGAGCCTGTTGGGGCGCGTCAATTTCGAGTACCGCGACCTGATCGACAACGTCGGCATCGTCGATCAACACAATCCCAGATCACTCGTGGAGGGCAGCATCGGGCTGAGCTACGAAAGCCGCGACGCGCTGTTCGGCGGCGGTTTCAACAGCGCGGATGTCGAGCTGTTGATCGGCAGTCTGCATTTTCGCAACGCCGAGGCCGAGGCACTCGATGCTTCGCCGCTCGGTCGCGACACGCAAGGCAACGAACTGCGCGCCACCTTCTTCGCCAACCGCCTGAACGCGGTCACCGAGCGGCTCAGCGTGTTCGCCGGCGTGTCCGGCCAGTGGGCCGCGACCACGCTCGACAGTTCGTCGCGCTTCCTGCTCGGCGGCCCGCGCGCGGTGCGCGCTTATTCGCCGTCCGAGGCACTGGTCGACGAGGGTTTCGTCGCCACGCTGGAAGGGCGCTTTGCCATCGATGCGCGGGCGACCGTGTTCACCTTCTTCGACTTCGGTACGGGCTGGTACAACGCCACGCCGCGTCCGGGCCAGGGGTCGAACGTGATCACGCGCAGCGGCGTGGGTCTGGGCGCGTTCTGGGCCGCGCCGGGCGGCATTTCGCTGCAGGGTACGGTCGCATGGCGCACGACCGGGCCCGATACGACCGGCAACGACAAGCTGCCGCGCTTTTACGTGCAACTGACCAAGACGTTCTAGCAGGCAACCGCAACGACAAGCAGCAGGAATCTGTGCCGAGGTGTGCGATGAACAAGCCATGCAAGATGCGACCGGGGCCTGCGAGCACGATCGCCGGCGCGGTCGCCGCGTTGTTCGCGGCATCGTATCTGCCGCTCGCGCTCGCGAATCCGACCGGTGCCCAGGTGGTGGCCGGCACGGTCAGCATCAACTCGCCGGGCGCGGGGCGGCTGAACATCACGCAGGGTTCGTCCAACGCAATCGTCAACTGGAACACGTTTTCGATCGGCGGCAGCGAAGCGGTCAGGATCTCCCAGCCGTCGGCTTCGTCCGCGCTGCTCAACCGCGTGGTGGGCAACGACCCCAGCGTGATCGCCGGACGCTTGCAGGCCAACGGCAAGGTGTTTCTCGTCAATCCGGCGGGAGTGATCTTTGCGCCGGGGTCCTCGGTGAACGTGGGTTCGATGATCGCCTCGACGCTCAATCTCTCCAATGCCGACTTCCTCGCCGGCAACTTCCACTTCGTGGGCGCATCTGCGGCGGCGCTCAGCAATGCCGGTTCGCTGACGGCGGCCGCGGGCGGCACCATCGCATTGCTCGGCGGCTCCGTCAGCAATAGCGGCACGGTCAGCGCGAAACTCGGCACCGTCGCGCTGGGCGCGGGCAACGACATCACCGTCGACTTCGCCGGCGACGGTTTGACCACGCTCAAGATCAACGCGGGAGCGGCGCACGCGCTGATCGGCAATACCGGCGTGCTCGCCGCCGACGGCGGCAGCGTGGTCATGAGCGCCCAGACGGCCGACGCGCTGGCCGGCACGGTCATCAACCAGCAAGGCATCGTGCGCGCGCAAAGCCTGAGCGAGCACGACGGGCACATTCTGCTCGACGGCGGCACCCACGGCGTGACGCAGGTGAGCGGTACGCTCGACGCAAGCGGCGGCGCGGGGCAAAACGGCGGCAGGATCGATGTGACCGGCTACGACGTGGCGCTGCTGGCCGGAGCCTACGTCGATGCGAGCGGCGCCGCGGGCGGCGGTATCGTGCACTTCGGCGGCGGCCCGGCGGGCGCGGACCCCTCGGTGCGCAATGCCAATGCGATCTGGATGTCGCCGAGCGCCGGCATCCATGCGGATGCGCTCGCCGCCGGCAATGGCGGCAACGTGGTGGCTTACAGCGAAACGGCCAGCCGCATTTACGGCACATTGACGGCGAAGGGTGGACCGCAGGGCGGCAACGGCGGCTTGATCGAGACGTCCGGCCACTCGCTCGACACGACCGGCATGGCCATCGACGCATCGGCGGCGAAGGGTCGGGGCGGCAGGTGGCTGCTCGATCCGTTCGAGGTCGACATCGTGACGCAGATACCGGATGTCTCCGCGACGCCGGTCCAAACGCAAACCGCAACCGATTCCAACACGATGACGTTCGGGCCGATCACCGGCACTTCGTTCATCCTGAACACGGCGCTCACCGGTCCGCTGGGCCTCGGCACGTCGGTGACGGTCGTGACCGGGACTGATCCGAACAACGGCGCGGGCGACATCGTCGTCGACGCGCCGCTCAACGTCACGACCGTCGCGCAAGGCGCCACGCTGAAGCTCAGCGCGTCCGGATCGGTGCTGGTCAACAACAACATCACGTCGAGCGCGGGGCCGCTCAGCCTCGTATTCGATGCGAACGTGGGCGGCTCGAGCCCGCTCAGTCTGGTCTCGTTGCAGGGCGTCACGGTGAACACCAACGGCGGCAGTGTGACGTTGGGAAGCGGCGGCGCGAGCCCGGTGCTGATCCAGAGGTCGAGCATCGACACGGCGGGCGGCGATCTGACGGCCACCGGCACGTTCCCGCTCAATGGCGTGGCGATCGGCTACCTGGTCACGTCGTCGTCGGGCATCTTCATCAACGCGTCGAATATTTCCACGGAGCGCGGCGCGTTCTCGCTGACGGGCGTCGCGCTGGGCCCGAACGCCGACGGCGTAGCGATCAGCGGGACCAGCTCGCTGGCGACGACGAGCGGCGCGCTGGGCATCACCGGCACGGCCACCGCCGGCGGCGGAGGCAACGACGGCGTATCCGTGGTCGGCGACAACGTGATTCAAAGCGGCAGCGGCGCGCTCGCCATCGATGGCAGCGGCAGTTCGAATCTCGAGGATCAGGGCATCGGCGTGCTGCTGTCCGGCAGTTCCGCCAACACGACGAGCGGGGCGCTGAGCGTGAATGGCCGTGCCGTTGGCGGCGCCGGGATCGGCGTATTCCTGAGCGGCGCCGCCACGGTGGGCGAGGGTCCCGCGCTGCAACCCGGGCTCGGCAGTTCGGCCGGTGCGATCACGCTCGCCGGTAGCGTGTCGCAAAGCGCGCAAGGGGGCTTTGGCGTCGAGATCCAGAACACCACGATCGCCAACACGGCCGGCTCGATCGGCGTGACAGGAAATGTCACCGGGGGCACCTTCGCGCACGGCGTCTATTTTTACGGCACCACGTTGAGCACCGGCAGCGGCGACATTTCCGCCGCGGGCAGCGTGGCGTCGAATATGAACGTCAGTATCGGGCTCGACATGCACGGCTCGTCGGTCCAGTCGACGAGTGGCAACATCAAGTTCAGCGGACAAAGCGTGGGACCCGCGGTCAACGGCGACTCGGTGATCGGGCTGATGTTCGAGAACACGCTATGCGGGGAGTGCATCCAGACCGCGCCCGTCTCGGTGACGACCGGAACGGGCACGGTGAGTCTGTTCGGCAGCGGCACCGGTCCCTTCGTCCAGGGTGTGCTGATCGCCGACGGCACGACGATCACGTCGACCAGCGGTGGCACGATCGATATTCGTGGCGCGGTGAGCGGGCCCGCCGGCAGCAGTCCGAACCTGCAAAGCGACTATGGCGTGCTGATCGCCAACGGCACGATCAGCGCGACGGGGTCGCCCGCCACCACCATCGGCATCGCCGGTTCGACCACGACGTCCGATCCGGGCGTCGCGATCGGCGCGGCGGTGCCCGCGACCGAGCAGAGCGAGTTCGGGCTGACGAATGCGACCTTCAGTGTCGCGGGCAACAAC
Organism: Paraburkholderia podalyriae; assembly: GCF_014397785.1. Taxonomy (GTDB): domain Bacteria; phylum Pseudomonadota; class Gammaproteobacteria; order Burkholderiales; family Burkholderiaceae; genus Paraburkholderia; species Paraburkholderia podalyriae. Next base: position 44,200 of record NZ_VZQQ01000030.1, on the reverse strand, counting down.
GTGACGATCTCGACCGCGAATCCCGGTTCGATCGTGTTGCGCGCATTCAACGACGGCACGGCGAGCAGTCTCGCCATCACGCAAGCGGCGCTGTCGTCGCCGGGCGGCGTACTGTCGATCATGCCGGCGTCGGTGGACCCGGCGAGCTTCGCGATTACCGCCCAGAACGCGACGCCGATCACGCTGCTCGGCACGGGCGGCGGCCTCGGCATTGACGCCCCGACTTTCTCGACCTTCGCGTCGATTCCCAGCATCGTGCTCGGGTCCAGCACGCAAACCGGGCTCATCACCGTCGGCGGGCAGTGCGCATCGGGCGGCTCGCCTTGCGTGCCGACGCGTCCGGGCTTCGCGAACAATCTGACGCTGTCCAACCCGGGCGCGGGCAGTCAAGGGATCGCGCTGACGTACGGCATCTCGACCCCGGGCCAGACCTTGATGCTGCTTTCGGCCGGTCCCGTCACGGACCCTGGCGGCATCCAGAGCGCCGGGCTGATCCTCGCCGGCCCCGGTTCCTTCACGCTGACCGATCCGCAAAACGATGTCGCCGTGCTAGCGATGGCCAATGCGGGGACCGTCACCTTCTCGAACTCGCATGGCTTCGTGATCGGTCCGCTGACGAGCCGGACGTTCGACTCCGCCGCGAGCCAGTCGAGCCCGATGTCGGTGACGAACTCCACGCTGAGCGGCAGCCTCGTCGCGACCGCTACGACCGGCAATATCGGGCTGGGCGCGAGCACGCCGTCCGCGACGGCTCCGAATACGAATCTGAGCGCGGGCGGCTCAATCGATCTGGTGATGGAGAACGGTGTTTTCGTCGATGCCGGGTCCGGCACGCTCAGCGCCGGCAACGCATGGCGAATCTGGGGCAGCACCTGGAGGACCGGGACACGCGGCAGCGTGCAGCCGAACACCGCGCAGCCCAATTTCTACGGCTGCCTGTTCGGCTCGGGCTGTAGTTGGGGCGGCACCGTGCCTACCGCCGGCAATCATTTCGTCTATGTCGCGCAGCCGACGGTCACGGTCACCGCGGACGGCGCGACGCGCTACGTCGGCGCGCCGAATCCGGCCTTCACCTACACGACCAGCGGCCTGATCAACGGTGATACCGCCGCCGCCACGTTGAGCGGCTCGGAGACGACCACGGCCAGTCTGACTTCACCAGCGGGCGGTTATCCGATCATCCCGAACTTCACGTCCAGCGTGGGCTATATCGTCAAGGACGTGCCAGGCACGCTGATGGTGGTCCCGTTTCCGAACCCGCAGGGCCCGATCCCCAATCCGGTCGCCCAAAGCGGTCTGCAGACGTTTTTCAGCAGCCAGCAGCAGACGTTCGTCTACGAAAACAATCTGCAGGGCACCAACATCTGTATTGGCTCGAACCAGCCGCTCTTCAGCACGACGGCGCCGGGCGAGAATCAGGACCTCCTCGCGGTCGAATGGAAGCGGGTGCGTTCGCAGCCGAATCTGAACAGCTGCATGCTGATCAACGCGCAGCACGGCTGCGGCGACTTCTAGCGGGGGCGAGGGGAAGCGGGCGGGACGGCCGGCGCGGCGCCGTCGGGCGAATGCAGCGCGCGCAGTTGCGCGATGGCGGCCTCGGCGCCCGCGACGAACTGTTGCGCGAGCCGCCATGCTTCGACGACCTCTTCATGGACGGGCTGCTCCATGCCGAGGTGAATCCTGAAAAATCGTTCCGCGTGGATGGCCGGGTGGTAATGCTGGCGCACCCGCTTCGCGTCGATCAGTCGCCGGTTGCCGAACAACCTGCTCAAGGCCCACGAAAACGCGCCGTCTTCGCCGCCGACGCGACGAAAGAACGCGTCGATCGGAAACCCGCCCAGCGCGCGGTAGACCGCGCGCCGGATCACCAGGCTACTCGGCACGGTGTTGCTCAGGATCGCCGCGTATTTTTCGAAATCGGGATGCTCGACGATCGCCCGCGGAAAGCCGGCATACTCGACATCGAGCCGCACCGATGCCTCACCCGGGCAGCGCTGCAGATAGACACTCGCCGCAGCCAGCGCGCCGGGCAGGTACTCGTCGTCGGCGTCGATGAAACCGAGCAGGTCCTCGGTGGCGTGCATCGCGGCCCAATTGCGCGCGGCGGCGACGCCGCCGTTCACGTGCATGCGCAGCACTTGCACGCGCGCGTCGAGGCGGCCGTAACGCTCGGCGACTTCGATCGAAGCATCGGTCGAGCCATCGTCGACGACGATGATTTGCGCGGCCTCAGGCTGGATCAGGCAGCTTTCCAGCGCGCGCCCAAGCGTTGCCGCCATCTGCAGACAGGGAATGATGATCGAGATCGGCATGATGCAAGACCCGTTCTGATGCTGATCGGCGGCGTTACGCCGGTGCCGGGCCCGGCATCAATCGTGTCGCCTGCGCATCGTCACCGACCCACACCGCGAGCGCCGTAAAGTTATCGTGATGCGCCCTGGCGCTCGCACGCACCTGTTGCGCGAGCGCATCGAGCCAGGCGCCAGGTGTCGCGGCATGGGCCAACGCGTCGGCGATGCCAGCGTCGTCGGCGTACTCCCACAGGCCGTCCGTGCAGATCAGCAAAGCGTCGCCGTCACGTAGCGCGAAGGTGCCGTCCACCCACGCGATCGGCAGCGGCTCGCGGGTGCCCAGCGCCGCATACAGCACGTTGCGGCGCGGGTGATGGCGCATCTGCTCCTCGGCGAGCAGGTGCGCGTCGACCATCTGCTGAACCATGCTGTGGTCGCGTGTGCGCGCGCTGATTTCACCGTGGCGGAAACAGTACAGGCGGGTGTCGCCGCAATGGGCCCACGCGGCCGTCGCGCATTCGCGATCGATGGCGAGCACCACGGCAGTCGAGCGCATGTCTTTTTCGTTGCCCTTGCCGCGCGACTGTTCTTCGACGATGTTCTGATTGGCATGCGCGAGCGCGCTGCACAGCCGTTCGCCCGTCGGCGGCAATTCGGCAACGGTCAGGTAGCGCAAATCCGCCAGCACGGAATCGACGACGAGGCGCGAGGCGGTGTCGCCGCCGCCATGTCCGCCGGCGCCGTCGGCGACCACGCAATAGTAGAGCCGTTCGCTCGACCAGTCGCCGAACGAATCTTCATTGCGCGGGCGGCCGCCCCGGTCGGTCAGGCTTGCGGTGACAAGTTGCACCGTTGACCCCTCATAGGCTCGTGGTCTGTCGAGCTCATTCCTGTGCGTGCGACTGCGCGGACAGAATGCCCAGAACCAGCAGGATGACGATGCGATTGCCCGGCGCGATGTCGATGCCGAGGCCCTGCTCGATCCATTGACCGATTTCGGTGCGGGCGAAGTCGGCGGGTATCGAGCCTTTTTTCAGCGTGACGCCGAGCTTGCGCGCCCGGTAGTGATACGACGCGATGCCATAGCGCGCGGCGACCTGCGACAGACCGCCTTTCTCGTTCGACAGCCAGCCGAGACTGCCGGCGAGCAGCATGCGGTTGGCGTCGCCGAGCGAGTCGATGAAGTGCGACGCGGATTCGCGTACTTCGGCTTCGTGCAAACCGTATTGCAGCAGGACCGAGCCGATCGGATCGGGGTCAAAGGCCGTTTGCCGGTCGATCTCGAGCATCACGCCGTCTTCATCGAGCGACACGTTGCGCTGATGGCTCGCGCTGCGCAGACAGTCGATCAGATAGCGGCGAAAGTAGGCGCACACGGCGTGGCTGGTCGAAGGCGCGCTGTGTAGCGGGAAGGTGGGCAATGCAGTCGGTGCGGCATCGAGACGGAACACCTTGAAATAGAGGAATTGCGAGATCAGTTCCTCCTTGTCCTCGCCCAGCGCCTGCAGTTCCGACGGATGGTAGCCGGTCAGCGCGTGGCGCACGATCGTATAGATCGACTCCATCTCGTCGTGGCTCAGGCAGGTGCGGCGTTGCCACAGGTCGGGTAGTGCGCTTTCTGCAGCGTGGTCGGCCATTGCTGCGCTCTGGATATCTGCCACTTTTCGCCCCGAGGTGGTAAGCCCCGCTTGCTGGGGGCAGAGCCCGGCTTCAAACGCGTGCAATACCGCCAATTGCGCCGTGCAACCGGCGCAATGATTGGAAAACAAACTTAGTCTATTGGCCTGTTTTATTTATTACAAGACAAAACTTAATATGTTATTCGCCGCTTCGGAGGGGTGTCGTACCGCTATCGGGACTAACCCTTAAACGCAACGTAAGCATTTACCAGGAGTCCGCGAGGTCCGCATTTTTTAAAAAATTGAGCGCCTGATTCGTTTACATAGATGTCGGCCGATCCCGCCAATCGACTGTCCTGAAAGGATATGCCGGTGAGGTCATAAGACGACTTTCCGACCTGACGATTGCTAATGGTGCCGGAATGAAGGATTCAAACGTTTTATGCGTTTACGGAGTTTAATGCTGTTACATATACTGTCTCGCTTAATTACTCAAAATTCGTTTCTATTGATTCCGGCTTTGATTTTCCGGGCTGCGTGCTATTCTCATATCGGGTTGCCGCCGAGAAAGTACAACGCTTGCTAAAAACATCGCAATAGCTGGCACAGACAATCTAATCAGAGTTAACACGTATTTCCGGAAACGCTGATTGCTGGCCGGCAAGGGCAACCCGTACCGCTCACTTACGGTGCGTCGAGACTACTCATCCGAGACCGATACCAGACATGGCCACGCTTCTCGCGGGCGAAATGCTTGCCGACCTATCAGCTGCCAGTCCGTGCGGGGACGACCTCGAGTACGACCCTGACTTCCTTGCGCTCGAGCAGGTCGTCCACGGCAAGCCGGAGGTGCAGTTCGGCGAAACCATGGTCGCCGCCACGCCGCCTGACTGGAAAGTAGCCGAAGCGTTATCGCTCGATCTGCTCGCGAAGGGCCGCGACTTGCGCGTCGCGGTGCACCTCGCGCGCGCGCTGCTGAATCGCCAGCGTTTCCCAGGTTTCGCCGAGGGCCTCGCGCTCGTCGAAGGGCTGCTCGAACAGCGCTGGGACCACGTTTATCCGCAGCTCGATCCCGACGACGACAACGATCCGACCGCCCGCGTCAACGCGCTCGCCGCACTCGTCGAACCGTCCGGCATGCTGGTGGACGTGCGCGACGCACCGCTCGCATCGTCGCGCGCGCACGGTGTCGTCAGTTTGCGCGACATCGAATATGCGACCGGCGAAGTGCCGCTGGCAAAAGGCGTCGAGGCGCCGTCGCTGAGCTCGATCGACGCGGTGATCACCGACGCCCATGAAGACGCCAGCGCCGCGCACGCGGCCTTGCTCGCCGCGCAGCATAGCGCGATGCGCATCGAGACGGTATTGACCGAGCGCGTCGGCGCGGCGCGTTCCATCGACCTGTCGCCGCTCACGAGGCTGCTGCGGCGCGCGGCCGACTTTCTCGGCGAACGTCTGGACGTCCCGGCCGGAGCGCCGGACGCCTTCTCAAACGGCGACGCGGCCACGGGCGAACGCGCCGGCGCGGCAGCGGCGGCCGCGCCTGGGTCGGGCGACATCACGGACCGTCAGGACGTGATCCGCATGATCGACAAAATCTGCGCGTACTACGAGCATCACGAACCCTCCAGCCCGGTGCCGCTGCTGCTGCAGCGCGCGCGCCGTCTGGTCGACAAGAATTTCATGGAAATTCTGCAGGACCTCGCGCCCGAAGGCGTGCGCCAGGCCAGGCAGGCCGGCGGTATCGAAAACGAGTAAACAGTCAGGCGGGGATGGGCTTTTTCGGTTCTAGCAACGCCAGTCATGCGCCACGCTGCTCGCGGCCGTGCGGCGTCAACCAGGGGAATGGTCGTGGCCAAGGAAAGCAGCCAGAAGTTCATCGCGCGCAATCGAGCGCCGCGGGTTCAGATCGAGTACGACGTCGAAGTCTACGGTTCCGAGAAAAAGGTCAATCTGCCCTTCGTCATGGGCGTGCTGGCCGATCTCTCCGGCCAGCCGGCGGACCCGCTTGCGCCGGTGGCGGATCGAAAGTTTCTCGAGATCGACGTCGACAATTTCGACGAGCGTTTGAAGTCGATGAAGCCACGCGTCGCCGTGCAGGTGCCGAACCTGTTGACCGGTCAAGGCAACCTCGCGGTCGACATGACCTTCGAGAGCATGGACGATTTTTCGCCCGCGGCGGTCGCGCGCAAGGTGGACGCGTTGTCGAAGCTGCTGGAGGCGCGCGGCCAGTTGCAGAACCTGCTGACCTATATGGACGGCAAGACCGGCGCCGAGGACCTGATCGCGAAACTGCTCAACGATCCTGCGTTGCTGCAGTCGTTGGCGTCCGCACCGAAGCCGCAGCAATGAGCGTGATTTACAGGGGAGTCTGACCATGGCTGAACCTAGCACCCAAGGGCAAGCGCAACCCGGCGAAGCCGGGCTCGAAACGAGCGATTTCGCGAATCTGCTGCAAAAGGAATTCAAGCCGAAGAGCGAGAAGGCGAAGGAAGCCGTCGAGACGGCGGTGCGCACGCTCGCCGAACAGGCGCTGCGCGATACCAACCTGATCTCGGGCGACGTGCTCGCGACGATCGAATCGCTGATCGCGCAGATCGACGAGAAGCTGACCGCGCAGATCAATCAGATCATCCACTCGGAAGAGTTCCAGAAAGTCGAGAGCGCGTGGCGCGGCTTGCACTATCTGGTCAACAACACCGAGACGGACGAGACGTTGAAGATCCGCGTGATGAATGTATCGAAGGGCGATCTGTACAAGACGCTGAAGAAGTACAAGGGCACCGCGTGGGATCAAAGCCCGATCTTCAAGAAGCTCTACGAAGAGGAATACGGCCAGTTCGGCGGCGAGCCGTATGGCGCGCTGGTGGCCGATTATTACTTCGACAACAGCGGGCCCGACGTCGATCTGCTGACGCAGATATCCAAGATCTCGGCCGCCGCACATGCGCCGTTCATCGCGGGCGCCGATCCCGCTGTCATGCTGATGGATTCATGGCAGGAACTGGCCAATCCGCGCGACCTGACGAAAATCTTCCAGACTCCTGATCATGCCGCGTGGCGCTCGCTGCGTGAATCGGAGGATGCGCGCTACGTCGGTCTCGCGATGCCGCGCTTTCTCGCGCGCGCGCCGTATGGCGCCAAGACCAATCCGGTCGAGGAATTCGATTTCGAGGAAGACACGGCCGGCGCGGACAGCGGCAAATACGCATGGGCCAATGCCGCCTATGCGATGGCGACCAACATCAACCGCTCGTTCAAGATGTACGGCTGGTGTTCGCGGATTCGCGGCATCGAGTCGGGAGGCGCCGTCGAAAATCTGCCGGTGCACGCGTTCCCCACCGACGACGGCGGCATCGACATGAAATGCCCGACCGAAATCGCCATCAGCGACCGCCGCGAAGCCGAACTCGCGAAGAACGGCTTCATGCCGCTCGTGCATAAAAAGAACTCCGATTTCGCCGCCTTCATTGGCGCGCAGTCGCTGCACAAGCCCGCCGAGTTCGAAGACCCGGATGCCACCGCGAATGCGAACCTGGCTGCGCGTCTGCCTTACCTGTTCGCCTGCAGCCGCTTCGCTCACTACCTGAAGTGCATCGTGCGCGACAAGGTCGGCAGCTTCAAGGAGAGGGACGACATGCAGCGCTGGCTGCAGAACTGGATCCTTCAGTACGTCGACGGCGACCCGGCGCACTCGACGGAAGAGTCCAAGGCACGACGTCCGCTCGCGGCCGCCGAGGTGGTCGTCGAGGAAGTCGAAGGCAATCCCGGTTATTACACGTCGAAGTTTTTCCTGCGTCCGCATTACCAGTTGGAAGGCCTGACCGTATCGCTACGGTTGGTTTCGAAGCTTCCGTCCGCCAAGGCGGCATGACGGAAATCCCTATTTAGTCTCGAATTGCTTTGAGCGGAGAAGAAGATGGCCATCGACATGTTCATGAAGCTAGGCGATATCAAGGGCGAGTCGCAGGACAAGACCCACAAGGAAGAAATCGAAGTGCTCGCGTGGAGCTGGGGCATGAGCCAGAGCGGCACGATGCACATGGGCACGGGCGGCGGCGCCGGCAAGGTGTCGGTGCAGGACCTGTCATTTACCAAATACAGCGACAAGGCGAGTCCGCCGATCATGGCGGCCTGCACCAAAGGCACGCACATCGATACGGCGTTGCTGACGGTGCGCAAGGCAGGTGGCGACAATCCGCTCGAGTACTACAAGATCACGTTGAACGGCGTGCTGGTCAGCTCGTATTCGACCGGCGGCTCGGGCGGCGAAGAACGCTTCACGGAGAACGTCACGCTCAACTTCGAAAAATTCCATATCGAGTACCAGCCGCAAAACGCGAAGGGCGAGAAGGAAGGCGGGGTGGTCGAAGTGAAATGGAACATCCCCGCCAACGCGACGACCTGATCGGCTGAGCGCGAAGGGCGAGTGCACCGCGGCGGCCGCGCCGTCGCGGGGCGGCGGCGGGTGGGACGACTTGAGCCAGACCGGAGCGAACCGGCATGAACGCAGAAGAATGCTTGCGCGAAGGCGATCTCGACGGATGTCTGCGCGAATTGCAAAACCAGGTTCGCAAGGATCCGTCGAAGGCCGCCTATCGCGTCTTTCTATTCCAGTTGCTCGCGGTGATGGGCGCCTGGGATCGCGCGCTGACGCAACTGAACGTCGTCGGCGAACTCGACGCGGCCGCGTTGCCGATGGTGCAAACCTATCGCGAAGCGTTGCAATGCGAGGCGCTGCGCGAAGCGGTTTTCAAAGGCGAGCGCGCGCCGCTGATCTTCGGCGAGCCGACCGGCTGGCTCGCGTTGCTGGTCGAGGCATTGCGGCTCGATGCCGCGGGCGATAGCGGCGCGGCCGTGGCCGCGCGCGCGCAGGCGCTCGACGAGGCACCCGCCACCGCCGGCGCATTGAACGGCGAACCGTTCACATGGCTCGCCGACGCCGACAACCGGCTCGGCCCGACCCTCGAAGCCGTGCTCAACGGCCGCTATTACTGGATTCCTTTTGCGCGCATCAAACGCATCGAAATCGAGCCGCCGTCCGACCTGCGCGACCGGGTCTGGATGCCGGCCGTCTTCACGTGGGCCAACGACGGCCAGGCCGCCGGTCTGATTCCCGCCCGCTATCCGGGCACGCTCGCCGAACCCAGCCGCGCGCTGTGGCTGGCGCGCCTGACCGAATGGATCGGTGACGATCCCGCGCTCGCGCGGCCGGTGGGACAGCGCATGTTCGCCTCCGACTCGAACGACTACGCGCTCTTCGACGTGCGAACCATCGAACTGATGAGCGGCGACGCGCCTCCCGAACAGGACGGCGCGGCCGTGCCGGATCATGGCTGAGCTGACCGCCCGTGATCGGCTGCAACCGTCGCTGCTCGACCGCCTGACCGATCTCGAACCGGAGGTGAAAGTCGAAGCGCGCGAACGCCGCGTTCTGTCGATGCGCGCGCTGCGCGACAGCGTGCAGCGCGACCTCGGCTGGTTGCTGAACGCGAACGGCCTCGCGTCGGTGCAGGATCTGAGCGGCTATCCGTATGTCGCGACTTCCGTGATCAATTTCGGCTTGCCGGACATTGCCGGCAAGACCGCCTCCGGCATCGATCCGTTGCGGCTCGAGCGACTGGTGCGCGATGCGATCTGGGCGTTCGAGCCGCGCATCCTGCGCGATACCGTGCGGGTCAGCTCGATGCAAGTCGAAGAGACGACCGGGCGCCACAACACAGTGTCGTTTCTGGTGGAAGGCGATCTGTGGGCGCAGCCGTATCCGGAGCGGCTCTACTTCAGGACCGAACTCGATCTGGAAGTCGGCGAAATCCGGGTGATCGACCAGGGCGGACCACGCTGAAGCCATGAATCCGGACCTGATCAAATACTACAGCCAGGAACTGCAGCACCTTCGGGAGATGGGCGGCGAGTTCGCGCGCGAATTTCCGAAGATCGCCGGCCGCCTCGGACTGGAAAACCTCGAATGCGCGGACCCGTACGTGGAGCGTCTGCTCGAAGGCTTCAGTTTCCTCGCGGCCCGCGTGCAACTGAAGATCGACGACGAGTTTCCGCGCTTCACCCAGCACCTCGCGGAACTGGTGTACCCGCATTACCTCGCGCCCACGCCGTCGATGGCCGTGGTGCAGATCCAGCCCGACCTGAGCAGCTCGAATCTCGCGGACGGCGTGCGCATTCCACGCGGCAGCGCGCTGCGCAGCGTGCTCGACAAGAACGGCTCGACGCGCTGCGAGTACCGCAGCGCGCACGAACTGACGCTTTGGCCGCTCGAAATCACGGAAGCGCGGTTTTTTACGCACGCGGGCTCGCTCGGTGGCATCGACAGCGCGCTGCCGGCGAGCATGGCGGCCGGCGCGGGTGTCAAGGCCGGCCTCAGACTGCGCCTGCGTGCCACCGGCGGTCTGAAAATCAACCAGCTGAAACTCGACCGGCTGACGCTGTATCTGCGCGGCACGGACGGGATGCCCACGCGCATTCACGAGCGTTTGCTGGCTTCGGTGAGCGGCGTCGTCGTGATGCCGGCCAAACGTCCGGCGGCCTGGCATGTGCAGTTGCCGGCGAGCGCGCTGCGCCCGCTCGGCTTTGCCGACGATCAGGCATTGCTGCCGGTCAGCCGGCAGTCGTTCCAGGGCTACCGGTTGTTGCAGGAGTATTTCGCCTTTCCGCAGCGCTTCATGTTTCTGGCCATCGACGGCTTGCAGGCGGCATTGCGTCGCTGCGCGGACACTGACATCGAAGTCATCGTGCTGCTCAAACGCGGCGATCCGCTGCTCGAACAATCGCTCGACGCGAATAATTTCGCGCTGCATTGCACGCCCGCTATCAATCTGTTCTCGCGGCGTACCGATCGCATCGCGCTATCGGACGAACAGTTCGAATATCACGTGGTGGCCGATCGCACCCGGCCGATGGACTTCGAGATCTATCAGATCGAGAGTGCGACCGGCTATAGCGCGGGCGCCGGCGGCGAGCAGCGCTTCGAGCCGTTCTATCACGCGCGCGATCTCGGCGCCACCTATCGCGCCGGCGCGTACTACCAGGTGCGCCGAGAAAAACGTCTGCCGTCGGCGCGTCAGCATGAACGCGGCCCCCGCACCAGCTACCTCGGCAGCGAGATGTTCATCGCGCTGGTGGACGCGAGCAATGCGCCGTTTCGCGCCGACCTGCGGCAACTCGGCTTGCAGGTGCTGTGCACGAACCGCGACTTGCCATTGACCATGCCCGTCGGCGTCGGCCCCGCCGATTTCACGCTCGATGTCGAAGCGCCGGTGCAGAGCGTGCGCTGCGTGAGCGGCCCGAGCCCGCCGCTGCCATCGTATGCGCACGGAGCCGTGGCGTGGCGGCTGCTGAGCCACCTGTCGCTGAACTATTCGTCGCTGCTCGATAACGACGCGCAGGAGGGCGCCCGCGCGCTGCGCGATCTGCTGAGCCTCTACTGTCCCGCCGACGAGATCGCGAGTCAGCGGCTGATCGAGGGCGTGCGCTCGATCGATTCGCGCTCGGTGACACGACGCTTGCCGTGCGCCGGTCCGATCGTATTCGGCCGTGGTCTCGAAGTGACGCTGACACTCGACGAAGCCGCGTTCGAAGGCGCCGGCGCGTTTCTGCTCGGCGCCGTGCTCGCGCATTATTTCGCGCAATACGTATCGATCAACTCGTTCACCGAGACCGTCGTGAAGACGCTTTCGCGCGGCGAGATCATGCGCTGGCCAGCGAGGGTCGGACAATGCCGGACGCTCTGACACTGTTGCGCCAGCTCGAAGACGACGCGCACCGCTTCGACTTCTTCCAGGTCGTGCGGCTGCTGGAGAACGCATATCCGGACAAGCCGCGCGTCGGCGAGTCGATGCAGCCGCGCGACGATGCGATCCGTTTCGTGCAGGAACCCGAACTGGTGTTTCATCCGACGACGCTCGGTGCCTTCACGCCGGCCGGCGAAGATCACGCCGCGCGCCTGGCGGTCAAGTTCTTCGGTCTGCTCGGGCCGCACGGACCGCTGCCGACCCATCTGACGGAGTACGCGCGCGACCGCGCTCGCAATGCGAACGATCCGACCTTCGCGCGTTTTCTCGATGTCTTTCATCACCGGATGGTGTCGCTGTACTACCGCGCGTGGGCCAATGCGCAACCGGCGGTGAGCCTCGACCGCCCGGGGCGCGACCGGTTTTCCTTTTATGTCGGCAGCGTGTTCGGGCTTGGTGAGTCGACGCTGCGCGAGCGCGATGCGGTGCCCGATTTCGCCAAACTGCACTTCGCGGGTTTGCTGGGCGGCCCGACCCGTCCTGCTGCTGGCTTGAAACTCGTGCTGGCGCGCTTTTTCAACCTGCCGGTCGACATCGAGCAATGGGTCGGCCATTGGATGACACTGCCCGCGAACTCGCTGTTGCGGCTGGGCGCGCCGGACGGCTCGGCCTCGCTCGGCGTAGGGACGCTGCTCGGCGCGCGCGTCTGGGATTGCCAGCATAAATTCCGCATCGTCATCGGACCGTTGAGTCGCGTCGACTACGAGCGCTTCCTGCCGGGCGGCGAGAGTCTGAACCGCCTCGTCGACTGGGTGCGCAATTACGCGCGCGACGGGCTCGATTGGGATCTGCGGCTGGTGCTGAAGCAGCCGGACGTGCCACGCCTGAAACTCGGGCGCCACACACGGCTCGGCTACACCACGTGGACGCTCGGCCACCCGGCGCGCGGCGATCAGCGCCAACTGGTGTTGCGGCCGATCGGTCCGGATGGCCGTTCACGGATTGCCGTGGCGGCCGGCGAGGCGTGCGCGGCGGCGCCGCCATCGACATCATCGAGGGAATAGAAAAATGGCCGAGATCAAACGGGCAGCGTTGTTCGGCAAGCTGAACAAGCTCGGATTCCGCGCAATCGAGAGCGCGAATGTGTTTTGCAAGTTGCGCGGCAATCCTTATATCGAACTGTCGCACTGGTTCCACCAGATCCTGCAATTGCAGGACTCCGACCTGCACCGCATCATCAAACACTACGGGCTCGAGCCTTCCGCGTTGGCGCGCGATCTGACCGAAGCGCTCGACCGTCTGCCGCGCGGTTCGAGTTCGGTGACCGACATCTCGTCGCAAGTCGAGGAGGCGGTCGAACGTGGCTGGGTGTTCGGCTCGCTGATGTTCGGCGAGTCGCAGGTGCGCACCGGTCATCTGGTGGTCGGCCTCTTGAAGACGCCGTCGCTTCGCAACGGGCTCTACGGCATCTCGCGGCAGTTCGAGCGCATCAAGCTCGATTCGCTCGTCGACGAGTTCCACAGCCTGCTGCGCGAGTCGCCGGAAGCGGCGATGAGCGCGAGCGATGGTTTTCGGGCGGGCGGCGCGCAGCGCGAAGGCGGCGACGCGGACACCACGGGCGGCCCGGTGCCGGCCGCCGCGCTGGGCAAGCAGGAAGCGCTGCGGCGCTTTACCACCGATCTGACCGAACAGGCGCGCAACGGCAAGCTCGACCCGATCGTCGGGCGCGATGAGGAAATTCGTCAGGTGGTCGACATCCTGATGCGCCGCCGCCAGAACAATCCGATCCTGACCGGCGAGGCGGGCGTCGGCAAAACCGCGGTGGTGGAAGGTTTCGCGCAGCGCATCGCGGCGGGCGACGTGCCGCCGTCGCTGCGCGACGTGCAGTTGCGCACGCTCGACGTCGGTCTGTTGCAGGCCGGCGCGAGCATGAAGGGCGAGTTCGAGAACCGCTTGCGGCAGGTGATCGAGGAAGTGCAGGCGTCGGAAAAGCCGATCATCCTGTTCATCGACGAAGCGCACACGCTGGTCGGCGCGGGCGGGGCGGCCGGCACCGGCGACGCGGCGAATCTGCTGAAGCCGGCGCTCGCGCGCGGCACGCTGCGCACGGTCGCCGCGACCACGTGGGCCGAATACAAGAAACACATCGAGAAAGACCCGGCGCTGACGCGGCGCTTCCAGGTCGTGCAGGTCAGCGAGCCGGACGAGACCCGCGCGATCCTGATGATGCGCGGCGTCACCTCGACGATGGAGCAGCACCACAAGGTGCAGGTGCTCGACGAAGCGCTCGAAGCGGCGGTACGGCTGTCGCACCGCTACATTCCGGCGCGCCAGTTGCCCGACAAGGCGGTCAGCCTGCTCGACACCGCCTGCGCGCGCGTCGCGGTCAGCCAGCATGCGACGCCGGCGTCGGTCGACGATTCGCGCAAGCGGATCGCGGCGCTCGAAACCGAGCTGGCGATCATCGGCCGTGAAAGCGCGGTGGGCCTCGATACCGACGAACGTCGCGCCACGGCCGCGGAAAAGCTCGCCGCCGAACACGCGCGCCTTGCCACGCTGGAAGTCCGCTGGCAGACGGAAAAAGAACTGGTGACGCGGATTCTCGCGCTGCGCGCGCAACTGCGCGGCGAGACCGGCAAGGTGGAAGGCGCCGCGCAAGCGAACGGAGCGAACCAAGCGGTGAATCAAGCCGTGAACGAAACCGCGAACGGCGGAGCCGCAACCGGCGCGACCGGGAACGCCGTCAGCGACACCGCGACGCGCGATGCGCGGCTCGCCGAACTGCGCGACCTGCAGGCGCAGCTCGCGCAGCATCAAGGCGAAGACCCCTTGATCCTGCCGACCGTCGATCAGCAGGCGGTCGCCTCTGTCGTGCAGGACTGGACCGGCATACCGGTGGGCCGGATGGTCCGCAACGAAATCGAAAACGTGCTGAAGCTCGCGGAGAACCTGAACCGGCGCATCATCGGCCAGGCGCATGCGACGGAGATGATCGCGCGGCGCATTCAGACCTCGCGCGCCGGTCTCGACAATCCGAACAAGCCGATCGGCGTCTTCATGCTCGCCGGCACCTCGGGGGTCGGTAAGACCGAGACCGCGCTGGCGCTCGCCGAGGTGCTGTATGGCGGCGAGCAGAACGTCATCACGATCAACATGAGCGAGTATCAGGAAGCGCATACCGTGTCGTCGCTGAAGGGCGCACCGCCCGGCTACGTCGGCTACGGCGAGGGCGGGGTGCTGACCGAAGCGGTGCGCCGCCGTCCGTACAGTGTGGTGCTGCTCGACGAAGTCGAGAAAGCCCATCCCGACGTTCACGAGCTGTTCTTCCAGGTGTTCGACAAGGGCTGGATGGAAGACGGCGAGGGCCGCGTGATCGACTTCAAGAACACGCTGATCCTGTTGACCACCAATGTCGGCACCGATCTGATCACGAGCCTGTGCAAGGACCCGGAGCTGATGCCGGAGCCGGAGGGTATTGCGAAAGCGCTGCGCGAGCCGTTGCTGAAGGTGTTTCCGCCGGCCTTGCTGGGGCGCGTCGTGGTCATTCCGTACTTTCCGCTCTCCGACGAGATGCTCGGCGCGATCATCCGGCTGCAGCTAGGGCGGATCGAGAAACGCATCCGCGTGTCGCACAAGATTCCGTTCAGCTATGACGACGACGTCGTGAAGCTGATCGGCAGCCGCTGCACCGAACTCGAAAGCGGCGGCCGCATGATCGACGCGATCCTGACCAACACGCTGTTGCCGCGCATCAGCACTGAGTTTCTGACCCGCATGATGAATGGAAGCCGGGTCACGAAAGTGCAGATAGGGGCGCGCGACGGTGAATTTCTCTATACGTTCGATTGATCGATCCGACCGGAGGATGCCCTCATATGCCGCAACAAGTCAGCATGGGCGCGACGCTGCAATGTTCGTTCGGCGCGGCGCCTTCGACGCTCGTGGTCCTGCCGGTCAACCGGGTGATGGGAGAAGGGCCGCCCGCGGCCAACATCATGGATCACATTCCGCTCGTCAACATCATGCCGTTCGGCGTGTGCAGCTCGCCCGCCAATCCGACCGTCGCCGCCGCGACCGCGGCGGCGTTGGGCGTGCTCACGCCGATGCCGTGCATTCCGGCCACCATGACGCCGTGGACGCCGGGCGCGCCGAGCGTGCTGCTCGGCAACCAGCCGTCGCTCGACAACGTGTCGACCTGCATGTGCAACTGGGGTGGCGTGGTCACGATCGTCAATCCGGCGACAGTCAAGACAATGATTCCGTGACATGACCACGCAAAACCCGAACCGACACGTCACCGTCAGTTGCGCGCCTGCCGGCGAGGATCTACTGTTCCTGCATCTGGGGGGCAGCGAGGAGTTGGGGCGCCTGAGCGAATGGCGGCTCGATCTGCTGAGCAAGCGCAACGATCTGCAACCCGGCGCTCTGCTCGGGCACGACATCTCGGTCGCAGTATCGTTGCCGGGCGACGGTGAGCGGCAATTCAACGGCATCGTCACGGCGTTCCGGATCGTCGCGCCGGGCGACAGCACCCGCAACCGCATGGCGCGCTACGAAGCGGTCGTGCGTCCGCGGCTGTGGCTGCTCACGCGCGCGTCGCACAGCCGCTTTTTCCATGAAAAGAGCGTGCTCGATATCGTGACCGGCGTGCTGCAGGACTACCACATCGACGTCAGCAATAAATGTCAGGCGACCTATCCGGCGCTGCAGCACTGCGCGCAATACCGGGAGACCGATTTCGCTTTCATAAGCCGTCTGATGGAGCACGAGGGCATCTACTACTACTTCGAGCACAGGGCGGGCAAGCATACGCTGGTGTTGACCGATTCGAGCGACGTGCACGCACCGATCGAGCACTATGCGTCGATCTCGTACGACGGGTGGTACGAGCCGTCGACCGAGAAGGAATGTGTCTATGCGTGGAGTTCCGGCGCGCAATTGCAGACCGGCAAGTACGAAGTCAACGACTACGATTTCGAAAAACCCACGTTGAGCAACCAGCAGGGCCTGCTGTCTCGCGCGACGCGGCCGACAGTCTACGATCCGCCGGTGTACGCGATGCAGGAGCATCTGAGCGGCCACGTGCAGTCCAGCGATGGCGATCGCTATGCGAAGGTCGGTATCGAGATCCGGCAGGCGCGCAACGACAGCATTTCGGGCCGCTCGAGCGCGCGCGGCATCTGGCCGGGCGGCCAGTTCAAGCTGGAGAATCACGCCTGCGATGCGCAGAACCACGACTATCTGGTGGTCAGCGCCGTGTACGAAGTCAATTCGGATGTCTATGTGTCGACGCTGCGCCATGATCCTTCGCCGCCGTTCTTCGACTGCGCGTTCACCGCGCTGCGCAAGGAAAACCACTTCCGCTCGGAGCGGCTGACTCCACAGCCGGTCGTGGCGGGCCCGCAGACTGCGATGGTGGTCGGCCCGGACGGCGAAGAAATCCTCACCGATAAATATGGCCGCATCAAGGTGCAGTTTCATTGGGAACAGTTCGCCCCGCCGGCCGATGCGGACACGCGCATGAAGCGGTGCTGGGTGCGCGTGTCGCAGAGCTGGGCCGGCAAACGCTGGGGCACGTTCTTCGTGCCGCGGATCGGTCAGGAGGTGGTCGTCGAATTCGTCGAGGGCGATCCGAACCGGCCGCTCGTGACCGGGTGCGTGTACAACGCGAACACGATGCCGCCGTACGAGCTGCCGGCGAACCAGATGTTCTCGACGCTGAAGAGCAATTCGACCAAAGGCGGCGGTGGCTTCAACGAAATGCGTTTCGACGACGACAAAGGCGCCGAGCAATTGTTCTTCCACGCCGAGAAGGACCACGAGACCTGGGTCAAGAACGACATGCTGAGCAATGTCGGCAACGACCGGCATCTGAAAGTGACCGGCAACGAGTTCGTAGCGATCACCGGCGCACGCCACGACGCCGTGACGGGCGACCAGAACGCCCGGGTCGACGGCAACGCATCGCTGAAAGTCGGGCAGAAGCTGCAGGAAAAAGTCGGGATGGACTATGCGATCGACGCGGGCATGAACATCCATATCAAGGCGGGCATGAACATCGTGATCGAAGCGGGCGCGAGTATTACGCTGAAGGCAGGCGGCGCCTTCGTGGTGGTCGGCCCGGTCAGCGTGGCGGTGTCGGGCACACCGATCCTGCTCAATTCGGGCGGCTCGGCGGGCTCCGGCGGCGGCTCGTCGCCGAGCGCGCCGAGCGCGCCCAAAGACGCCGACGACGGCACCAAAAAAATTAAATCGTGAATGATGCACCTGTCCGGTCGTGGGGAGCCAAGTGAACTATCCGATTCTTTCGCTGCGGGTTGTGCGATTCAACGACGAGACCCTGGCCGAGCCGATCGCGATCGCGTTCGGCCCCGCCGGCGGCACGATCGGCCGGGCCAACGACTGCACGCTGGTGCTGCCCGATCAACAGCGTGCGATCTCACGTGTTCATGCGCGCGTCGAGTTCCGCGACGGCGACTATCTGCTGTGCGATCTGGGCAGCAATCCGAGCGTTCTGAATCAGCGCGCGCTGGGCGGCACGCGCGAGGCGCGACTCGCGGATGGCGACCGGCTTGTGATTGGTCCGTATCTGCTCGAAGTGTCGATCGGCGAGCAGGCGGCCGGCGTGCGCGGTCTGACGGGCGGGCGTGATCCGCTGAGTGCCGCGCAGGTGCTCAGTGGACCGTTGCCGGCCGATTCGCAAGGCGACGTGTTGCAACTCGGCGCGCTCGATCCGCTCGGGCAGCCCGGCTTCGGCGAATCGCAGCGGATCTCGTCGCGTCCGGGCTTTGCAGGCTCGGAGAGCGATCATGTGTCGCCGGAATTGCAGGCGTTCTCGGCGCCGCAAGCGCCTCGGCCCGATCCCGGCAGGCCGGCCACGCCCGCGGGGGGCATTCCGGCGGACTACGATCCGCTCGCGGATGCGCTGGCGCAGTGGGAAACGCCGGCGCAGGGTGGCGGGTCGCCGGCCGCACCGCATCCAGCGCATGAATTGCCGGGATGGCCCACTGCGCCCGCGCCTCTGGGTGGCCCGACCGGCCTGCCCCCGGGATTGCTCGATGCCGGCGCGGCAGGGTCGGCCGCGACACCGTTCGATGATCTGTTCGGCACGCCTTCGACGCAGTTTGCGCCATCGACCCCTTCGGCTCCGGTGGTGCCGGTGGTCGTCCCCGTAGTCGCGCCGCAGGCCGCCACCGCGCGGGTCGCCATGCCTGCCGCGGCGCCGGAGCCTGCACCTTCGCCGGCTGCGCAACCGGCGTTGCAGCCTGATCCACAGCAGGTTCAGCACCCGGCTGCGTCCGCAGGCCGGATCAGCTCACCGCCTGCCGCGCCAGCGCCGAGCGCGCAGACGGCCCCGGTTCGCCACGACGCGGCTGCCTCCGCGAGCCCGAACCCCGCCACGCTGCAGGCGCTGCTCGAAGGCCTCGGCCTCGACCCGTCGCGCGCGCCGAACCTGCCCGAGCCTGAGTTCGCGCGCCTGATCGGCACGATGCTGCGCGAAGCGCTGCGCGGCACGATGGGCGTGCTGCGCGCACGCTCGATGACCAAACGCGAAGCCCGTCTCGACACGACGATGATCGTCGCGCGCGACAACAACCCGCTCAAATTTTTCCCGGACGTCGACAGCGCGCTGGCGCAGATGCTGACCGGCCGCTCAGCCGGTTATCTGCCACCCGACGAGGCGCTCAGGCGCGCGTTCGACGATATCGAGGCGCACGAGCTTGCGGTCCTCGCCGGCATGCGCGCGGCGCTCGCGCACGTGCTCGGACGCTTCGATCCCGCGTCGATTGAAGCGCAGCTGAAAGACCCCGGCGCGCTCGAAAAAGTGCTGTCCAACCGCAAGGCGAAGTTGTGGGATCTGTTCGTCGCAGTGCAGGGCGCCGTCGCGCGCGAAGCCGACGACGACTTCCAGAAGCTCTTCGGTCAGGCGTTCAATGACGCCTACGAGGCGCAGATCGACGAACTGAGCGCGGCCCGCGCGCGTCAGCCGAAGCATCCCGCCGATCCCACCTAGATACTTTTGAACGAGACAACATGTCCTGGAATAGCAAAGTCATCTGGTCGGAGGGGATGTTTCTTCAGCCCCAGCACTTGCAGCAGCACGATCGTTATCTGCAGCGGCAACTGGAGACGCGCGCGGCCGGTCTGCGTCCGTACAGTTGGGGCTTTACCGCGCTGGAGATCGACGAGTCGCTGCTCAAGCTCGGCAAGCTCGCGCTGCTGTCGTGCTCCGGCGTGATGCCGGACGGCACGCCCTTCGATCTGCCCGCCGACGATGACTTGCCAGAGCCGCTGGAGATTCCCGAAGGCACCCGCAACATGCTGGTCCAATTGGCGTTGCCGGTGCGCAGGCCGGGCGTCGCTGAGACCGGCAACGACGCCAGCGAGGAGAACTTCGCGCGACACCGCATCGCTGAATTCGACGTCAGCGACAGCAACGATCCCAATGCTGGCGCGGCACTGCTGCAGATCGGCAAACTGCGGGTGCGCCTCGCGCTCGCCCCTGAAGTGGCGAATGCCTACACGACGCTTGGCGTCGCGCGCGTGCTCGAACGGCTGCCCGACAACCGCGTCGTGCTCGAAAACGACTACAGCCCGCCGTGTCTCGACTATCGGGTCGCGCGCCGTCTCGCGGCGTTCGTCGACGACCTCGTGGGCCTTCTGCATCAACGCGGTGAAGCGCTGGCCGGACGCCTTGCGCAGCCCGGCGTGACGGGCGTCGCCGAAGTGGCCGATTTCCTGTTGCTGCAACTGATCAATCGTCACGAGCCGCTGGCCGCGCATCTGTCGACGATCACCGGTCTGCATCCCGAAGCGCTGTACCAGGCGGCGGTGCAGTTGGCCGGCGAGCTGGCGACCTTCAGCCAGGCATCGAAGCGGCCGCCGGCGTATCCGGTGTATCGCCATGAGTGGTTGCGCGAAACCTTCGCACCGGTGATCGACGACATTCGCGCGTCGCTGAGCATGGTGATGGACCCGCACGCGGTGGCGATCCCGCTCGAAGAGCGCAAGTTC
This sequence comes from Paraburkholderia podalyriae, assembly GCF_014397785.1. Taxonomy (GTDB): domain Bacteria; phylum Pseudomonadota; class Gammaproteobacteria; order Burkholderiales; family Burkholderiaceae; genus Paraburkholderia; species Paraburkholderia podalyriae. The sequence continues at coordinate 23,530 of NZ_VZQQ01000030.1, read as the reverse complement.
GGCTTGCGCGTGGCGATCGTGCCGGACAAGACGCTGTTTGCCGGCGCGACCTTCGTGCTCGCGGTGCGCGCGCAGATGCCGGCCGAGCACATCCTGACCGGCTTCGCGCCGCAGGTGAAGATCGGACCGATCGAACGCATTCGTGATCTCGTCAATCTGCAGTTGCCCGGCGTCGGCCTGCGCGCGTTACCCGTGGCGCCCCGGCAACTGCCGTTCCATGCGGGCTTTACCTACTTCGAACTCGATCGCGGCAACGAACTGTGGAAGCAGTTCTCGAATTCCGCCGGCATGGCGTTGCATGTCGCCGGTGACTTTCCCGGGCTGACGATGGAGTTCTGGGCAATTCGCCGCTGATGCTTGATTGAGGATGCTGATCGTGAGTCCTGACGAACTGCGTGGCCCCGCCGACGATCCCGGCGCGACGATTCTGATTCCGACGCCGGGCGGCGCGCGGGCGGCGTTCACGGCGGCCGCGACGACGCCCGCGCCGATGCTGCCCGCGGGCGGCGGACTGAATCCGCTGTTGCGCGCGGCCAACCCGCTGATCGAACTGGCACTGCCGTTGCGCCAGTTGCCGACCCATCCGAACGTGGAGGACCTGCGCAGCCAACTGATGCAAATGGTGCGCAACTTCGAGACGCAAGGCCGCGCCAACGGCATCGATGACGAGAAGCTGGGTGCCGCGCGCTACTGCCTGTGCACCTTCCTCGACGAAGCGATCGCCAGCACGCCGTGGGGTGCGGGCTTGTGGGGCAGCCGCAGCCTGCTGGTGACGTTCCACAACGAGGCTTCCGGTGGCGAGCGCTTTTTCCTGATCCTGCAGCGTCTCGCGCAGAACCCCGCGGGCAATATCGACGTGCTCGAATTGATCTACGTGATTCTCGGCCTCGGTTTCGAAGGGCGTTACCGTCTGATCGACGGCGGCCGCACGCAACTCGACACGATCCGCGAACGCCTCGAACAGATGATTCGCGGCCAGCGCGGCGCGGCCGAACGCGATCTGTCGCCGCACTGGCTGCCCGTCAAGGTCGAGCGCAAGCCGTTGTTGCAGCTGGTGCCGTTGTGGGTGGCGGCCGCAATCGCCTGCCTCGTGCTGGTGATCGTCCATCTGGTGTTGAGCTTCCGGCTCAACGACATGTCCGACCGCGTGTTCGAAGCGCTGCACGCGATCCGGGTCGCGCCGGCTCCCGTGCTTGCGTCGAAGCTGGCGGCGGCGCCCAAACCTGCGCCGAAGCTATCGCAGTTCCTCGCGCCTGAAATTGCCCAAGGCCTCGTGCGTGTCTCGGAGTTGCCCGACCGGACCGTCGTCACGATCAACGGCGACGGCCTGTTTGGGTCGGGCAGCGCCGATCTGGCCGCGGGTTTCGTGCCGCTCATCCAGCGTATCGGCGACGCGTTGAAGGAAGTGCCGGGCAACGTGGTGGTCGCGGGTCACACGGACAGCCAGCGAGTCTTGTCCGCGCGCTTCCCGTCGAACTGGCATCTGTCGCAGGCGCGCGCCGAAGCGGTGCGCGACATGCTCGCGTCGCGGGCCGGCCGCCCCGGCCGTTTCAGCGCCGAAGGGCGCGGCGACGCCGAGCCGATCGCACCGAACGACACCGCCGCGAATCGTGCGCGCAACCGCCGCGTCGATATCACGGTGCTGGCGCCGGGAGCGGCATCGTGAAGGCCTTCGGGATGAGTCCGTCGCGGGTGGCACACGGGAGCCGGGTATGAAAATCTTTGGCTGGCTCAGACGAACCATCGTGCTGTCGTTGCTCGGCGTGCTCGCGCTGTCGCTGATCGTCTGGGTCGAGGGGCCGCTCGTCGCGTACGCGGGTCATGAGTCGCTCGAAAGCAACAGCAGCCGCTGGGCCGTGATCATCGTGTTGTTGCTGGTGTGGGCGCTGTACTGGATCGGGCGCTGGATCGCAGTGCGCGTCGCCAACATCAAATTCACCCGCGTGGTGGCGGAGGGACCGGCCGAGCCGGCGCCCGGCAAGAAGGAATCCGAAGCCGACATCGCCGCGTTGAAGCAGCGTTTCGAAGCCGCGATGGCGACCTTGCGCAAGGCGCGGGTCAAAGGTCGCTTCGGCAGTCAGTATGTGTACCAGTTGCCGTGGTACATGTTCGTCGGCGCGCCCGGCACGGGCAAGACCACGGCGCTGTTGAACTCCGGGCTCAAGTTTCCGCTCGCCGACCGGCTCGGCAAGCAGTCGATCGGCGGCGTGGGCGGCACGCGCAATTGCGACTGGTGGTTCACCGACGATGCGGTGCTGCTCGATACCGCGGGCCGCTTCACCACCCAGGATAGTTTCGCCGAAGCCGATCAGGCCGCGTGGGCCGGCTTCCTGCAGCTGCTGCGCAAGTATCGTCCGCGCCGGCCACTGAATGGCGTGATCGTGGCCTTGTCGACGCGCGACCTGCTGCAACTGTCCGACACGCAACGCGCGCAGCAGGCGCAAGCCGTGCGCGAACGGCTCAAGGAACTGTACGGCCAGCTCGGCATGCGTTTTCCGGTCTACGTGATCGTGACCAAATGCGATCTGCTCGCGGGTTTCGCCGAGTTTTTCGACGATCTCGGCCGCGACGAGCGCGAACAGGTCTGGGGCATGACGTTCCCCTTCACCGGGCAAGGCTCGCCGGACGACGCACTGGCCGCATTTCCCGCCGAATTCGACGCGCTGGAGAAGCAACTGCAAGCCCGCGTGCTGAACCGCATGCAGCGCGAGACCGATGTGCGCCGGCGTGCGCTCGTCTATGGATTTCCGCAGCAGTTCGCGGGTCTGCAAGCCGTGCTGAAAGGCTTCCTCGACGAAACCTTCAGTACCTCGCGCTTCGAGCAATCCGCGTTGCTGCGTGGGGTGTATTTCACGAGCGGCACCCAGGAAGGCCGGCCGATCGATCGCGTGATGAGCGCGGTGGCCTCGGCGCTCGGCTTCCAGCAACAGGTCGTGTTGCCCGACCCGGCGAGCGGGCGCGCGTACTTCATCACGCGGCTGCTGCGCGGCGTGATCTTCGAGGAAGCCGGACTCGCGGGCGTGAACCGGAAGCTGGAGCGGCGCCGCGCGTGGTTCCAGCGCGCCGCGCTGGCGGCGATCGGCGTCGTCGCGGTGCTGGCGCTGGTGCTGTTCTTCGTCAGCTATCAACGCAATCGCGCTTACGTCGCCGCTGTCCAACAGCACGTCACTGAGTTGCAGAAGCTCGCGCAGACCACCCAGCCCAGCGACGATCCGCTCGCGCTGCTGCCGCTGCTCAATGCCGCGCGCGATCTTCCCGGCGGTTACGCGGACCGCGACAGGAGCGTGCCGTGGCTGTCGCGCCTCGGCCTCGATCAGGGCGACAAGCTCGGCCTCGAAGCGCAGACCAGTTACCGGCGGCTGTTGCGGCAGACCCTGTTGCCGCTGGTGGTGAGCCGCATGGAAGAAGAATTGCGCCGCGGTGACGCGAACAATCCGGACTTCCAGTACGAAGTCTTGCGCGCGTATCTGATGCTGGGCGATTCGCTGCACTACGACGCCGACTCGGTGCGCTTGTGGGCCGATGTCGATTGGCGCCGCGGGCCGTTGCGCGATGCGAGCGACGATCAGCGCAACGATCTCGACGGCCATCTCGCCGCGCTGTTCCAGCCCGCGCGCTTCGATGCGTCGCTGCCGCTGGACAAGGATCTGATCGCGCAGGCGCGCGCGACGCTCGCCAGAATGCCGCTGACGCAGCGCCTGTTCAACCGCGTCAAACGCGATCTCGAACAGAGCCGACTGCCGGAGTTCAGCGTCGCCAACGCGGCGGGGCGCAATGCCGCGCTGGTGCTCGTGCGCAAGAGCGGCGCGCCGTTGACGCGCGGTGTTTCAGGCGCGTACACGCGGGCCGGCTATCAGAAGTTCGGGCAGTTGCGCGACGCGGCGGTGATCGATATCGCGAAGGACGATTGGGTGCTCGGCCGACAGGAATCCGTGGCGACGCCGGCCGCTGTCGAGGATCTGAAGGCGGGCATCACACGCCTTTACTACGACGAGTACATCCGCCAGTGGGACGCGTTGCTCAACGATATCGACGTAGTGCCGTTCGACGGCGTGGAGCAGGGTGCGCGCGTGGCTAACGTGCTTGCCGCGGCCGACTCGCCGCTGCGCTCGCTGATGCTGGCCGCGGCGCAGGAAACCACGCTGGGCAGCGCAAAAACGGGCGCCTCGCTGACGGAGCAAGGGGTTGCCGCGTTGACCAACAAGCTCGATGCGGCCAAAAAGCGCCTCGAGAGCGCGCTCGGCAATCAGCCCGAAGACGCGGCGCCGCCCGCGCCGGCCGAACTCAATCCGGTCGATGCGCACTTCCAGGCGCTGCATGAACTCGCCGGCAAACCGGGCGCGCCGGGCCCGGTTCCGCTGGACACGCAACTCGCCGCGCTGAAGGACGCGGCGACCTATCTCCAGGCCGCGGACTCGGCGCGCCGTCAGGGCTTGCCGCCGCCGCCCGGCGATGCGTTGAACAAGCTCAAGCTGGTGGCCCAAGGCTCGCCGCCGCCGATGGCGACGGTGGCGACCAACGTCGCGAGCGGGGCGGGGTCGCTGATGGTGGGCGGAGAGCGGGCGCGCCTGAACGCGTTGTGGCAGGCGAACGTGGCGCAGTTGTGCAGGCAGGCGCTCGACGGTCGCTATCCGCTCGTGCGCGGCTCCACGCGCGACGTCGCGCCCGACGACTTCGGCAGGCTGCTGAGCCCGGGCGGCCTGATCGACGACTTCTTCCAGAAGAACCTGGCAACGCTGGTCGACATGTCGGGCGCGCAATGGAAATGGCGCAGCGGCGTCGATACGCTCGGCATCCCGGTCGACGTGCTCGGGCAGTTCCAGCGTGCGGCGCAGATCCGCGACGCGTTCTTCCGGGCCGGTGGCCGCGATGTGTCGGTGCGCTTCACGGTGAAGCCGCTGACCATCGATCCATCGATTACCCAGTTCACGCTCGACATCGATGGCCAGCAAATGGTGGTCAAACCCGACGCGCCGCAATCGATGGTGTTCCAGTGGCCGAGCGGCAAGGGCACCGGCCAGGCGCACGTCGAGTTCACGCCGGCGGGCAGTGCTCCGGCGGCGCGCGCCGATGGACCGTGGGCACTGCTGCATCTGATGGACGACGCGCATCTGCAATCTACCGCGCAACCTGACCGCTTCCGCCTGAGCTTCGACTCGGATGGCCGGCGCGCGGAATTCGAACTGGCGGCCAGCAGCATCGTGAATCCGTTTCGTCGCGCGATGCTCGAGCAGTTCCGCTGTCCCGATCGGCTATGAGCGGCGAGCCTGCGCAGCAGCCGACACCGGGGCCAGGCTTCTTCGGCAAGGTGCGCACGCATGGCGACTTCGTCGCGCGGCGCCTGCCGGCTGAGTTCGTCACGCGTTGGGATCAGAGCTTGCAGGAAGGCATGTTGCTGGCTCGGCAGCGCTTTGGCGCGCAGTGGCTCGAACTGTATCTGAGTGCCCCTGTGTGGTGTTTCGCGTTGGGCGCGGGTCTGTATGGCCGAAGCGCGTGGGCGGGCGTTCTGACGCCGGGCGTGGACCGCGTGGGGCGCTATTTTCCGTTCACGATCGCCGAGGCGATCGACGGCGCCGAACTCGAGCGGCGACTGGCCGATGCGCAGGCATGGTACGACCGGCTGATCGCGCTGGCATTGTCAACGCTGACGCCTGAATTCGCACTCGATGCATTCGACGCGGCGTTGCGAGCGGAGAGCCTGTTCGACGGCACTCGCGCATCGATGCCGTGGCGGCTTGCGATCCGTGACGCAGCCGACGGCGGATTCGCCGCCTTGCTCAAACAGACCGCCGCGATGGGACACGCTATCTGGTGGAGCGACGGATCGCCGGCCGTGCCGGCTTCAGTGAGGATTTCCGCGCGCGCGACGACCGGTTTGCAGCTCGCGAGTCTGCTCGACGTCGGCATGGAAGAATGGGATTCGGTGATCGACCTGAGTTCGAACACGGGTGCATAGCAACGTCATCGCCGGCGCGTTGCGTTGGACGACGGTTTCAAATTGACTTCCCATCATTCGTCTTTAAAGGATGAGGCTGTCATACGCCGGTTCCCGCCGGTGTTCGCCGACGGTCCGTGACGGGCGCTGGCGGCCTCACCGCCTATCCATTCCGCGGAGATCGCCTTATGTCGCGCCTGTCACGCTTGTCACGCCTGATCCATTCGTGTTCCGGACGGCGCTTGCCAGGCACTGTTCTGTCCGCCGCGCTGTGCCTCTTCGCCTTGCTGTGCACGGCCACGCGCGCAGCCGAGCCGGTCCTGAACGAGAAGGACATCAACGAGCAGTCGGTGACGCGCGCGCTCGAGCCCGACGAGTCGGGCGACAACGTCGTGACGCGCGGCTTCGTGCTGTCGAACCAGCCGCCGTCCGCCGCGCCGCGCCCCGCGCCCGCGAGAAAACCGGCCGCGCAAATCCTCATCACGTTCGCCACCAATTCGGCGACGCTCACCGACAGCGCGAAGGCCGCGCTCGACAAGGTCGCCGGTGCATTGCAGTCGGAGAAACTCGCGGCGTACCGGTTTCGCGTCGAAGGGCACGCCGATCCTCGCGGTTCGCCCGATCTCAACATGAAGCTCTCCGAAGACCGTGCTGCCGCGGTGGTCGAATATCTGACGCAGAAGGCTGGCATTGCATCCGAGCGGCTGTCGTCGCTCGGCAAAGGTTCTTCCGATCCGTTGAACAAGCGCAATCCGACGGCGCCCGAGAACCGTCGGGTGACGATCGTCACGGTCACGGATTAGGCGCTTTCCAGGTTGCCGCCGATGACACGTTATCGTGGGTATGGCGACGTGACGACGGGCGCGGCGCTGCTGTTCGCATGCGTGACCACGATCGCGGTCGCCGCGGGTCCACAGGCGTCGAACCACGCCGCTGATGGAGCGGGCGCGGGTCCCGTGCCCGTGGCCGTCGATGACGACACCGCGGACCACACCGCGGCGGTGCGCTTGCCGCTTGCGCAGCTCGCCGCCGCATTGGCACCCGACGCGCGCCTGCAACTGTTCACCATAACGGACCAGCCCGGCCTCCATGTGATGCAGGCAGCCAGCCTCGCGCAACAGGGCGCGATGTTTGCGCGGGTGGTGGCATTGCTCGAACGGCGCGATATGCCGCGCGACCGCGTGGTGTCGGCGGCGGCCATCGCGGCTTACGCGCGGCGCTTCGGCACCGATCCGGCCGGGCTGACGGCGGGCAACAACTTCAGCACGGAGGAGCTGACGCATTTTTTCGAAGTCGCGCGCGAGCAGGGTGTGGTGCTGAACCAGGGCGAGCGCACGTTGCAGACGATTCTCGTGCGATGGCGCTTGATTCGCCAGCAGCAGGGCATCTGGAAAGCGGCGAGCGCACACGATTTTCTGATCACCATTCCCGGGCTGAGTCGCGCACCGGGCGGCGAGACGATCGACGCGACGCTCAGGGCCGCGATCCTCAGTCACGAATTGGGCCATTGGCAGTACTTCTCGGACGGCGCATACGCCCACGCGTGCCGCGCGTTCTGGTGGCAGGTATTGAGCTACGACGAACGCGCGGAGTTGACCCGGCAACTGGAGGACCTCGGCTACGACCCGAGCGACCGGATCGTGATCGATGAGATGCAGGCCTATCTGCTGCATACGCCTGCGCCCTATATGCCGATCATCGACACGCCGGGTCCTGGCGGGATCGATGTCGGCAAGGTGCGGCGGCGCTTGCAGGAAGCGCTCGCGCGAGCGGGCCGATAGAACGGAACCAGCGAGCCGCGCGAGCAGCGCGCGAACCACGCTTTCGAGGTGACGCATGACGGACTACGCTGAACTCAACCGCATTTTGCCGCGCCTGTCGCAGGCTCGTGCGGCCGCAGCGTTGAGCAATGAGGTCGCCCCGCTGCTGGTCGATCTGTGGGCTGACGACTATCGGCGGCGCGTCGCATCGTGCGAGTTGCTCGAAACGTCCGTCGGCCAGTTTTCATATCTGTTCGATAGGACGACCGAGCGCCTGGTCGCCGCGTGGGGAATCAGTCAGGGAAAGAGTACGGTGCCGCGCAAGGAAATCGCGCCGCGGATGCGGGGACATCCGCTTGCCAACAGCGGAATCTACCACCGCGGCCATGCCATTCCTCACACGCTCGGCGGCTCGACCGATATCAACCTCGTGCCGCAGTTGGGCAAGATCAATTCGGGACCATTCCGGGCGTTGGAACGACTCGCGGTCAGTCACGCGGGAGCGCTTTACTTCACCTACTGGTTGTACGGGCCAGGCGATAGTCAGGTGCCGGTCGGCGTGGAGCAAGGACTGCTGGTGCCGGGGGCAACTGCGTGCACGTTCAAGCTGGCGACGTTTGCGAATTGACGCATGCGCGGCTTGTTCAAAACGCGAGCGGGACTGGCGGTTTATTCGGCGCGAATGGATGTTGTGTGCTGCCCATCGTGGGTCAACCCCTCGACGAATCGGACCGTCTACGATAAACAGTACCGCAGACACCGACGTAACGGACCCCGATGATGCGACCCGAACGCCGTTTCCTCGCCATGCTGGCGTCAGCCTTCCCGCGCGTACGCGCAGGCGGCGCGTTGGCGCTGTTTGCGTGCGCGTTGCCGTTTGCCCATGCGGACGTCGTCATCGCGTACGCCGATAGTCCCGTGTCGGTGATTCGAGGCGCGTCACTGTATCGGACGGGGGAGGGCGCCAGGCTGCGCGACGACGACATCATCGAAACCGACGCCGGCAAGTCCGCCCAGCTCGAAGACGGTGCGGGCACGCTGATCGCGCTCGGGCCGCAAACGCAAGTCCTGCTCAAAACGCCGTCGGCGCCGCAGAACGTCGCGGCGGGACCGGTGCGAATCACGATGCTGAGCGGCTGGCTCAAGGCCAGCTGCAACCTGAGCGCCGCCGCACCAGCGCCGTTGTCGATCGAGCTTCACGGGCTTGACATCAAACCTTCAGGCACGGGTCCGTGGTCGGTCGTCGCATTGGCCACTACCGGGCGCGCTGGAATTTTCGCGGAGTCCGGCGATGACGCGATCGTCGTCGTTCGCGCCGCAGCCCAGGCGCCCAGGCAGACCTTGCATGCGGGCCAGTACCTCGAGCGACATGCGGACGAGCCGCCGCGCGCGCAAGCCAGGCCGTCAACGGAGTTCATCGGCACGCTGCCGCCTGGCTTCCGGGACGCTCTGGTCGCGGTAGCGGGACGGCTCGCGAGCAGGCACGATCTGCCTGCGCCACTGCGCGCCGTCGATTACGCCGACGTCTCCGACTGGCTCACGAGCAGCGTCAGCGAGCGCGGCAGCTTCGTCAAACGCTTTGTTCCGCGCCTGAAAACTCCTGCCTTCCGCGCGCAGGTCGACGCCCATCTGGACGTTTTGCCGGAATGGCGGCCGATTTTGCATCCACCGCCGCCGCGCCCGGCGAGCGAGCCACACAAAAGGCCCGCGCAAGCGCCGCCGGCGGTGCCCGCGCAAGCGCCGCCGGCGGTGCGTCCCGAATCCGTCCCCAACTGGCTATACCGGCACTAACCTACGCCGGACGACGTCGACGCGCCTTGACGTACCATGCACCACCAGGCGTCGCCGCCCTTGCACCCCATTCGCGTGGAGCAGCCATGAACCTGTCGTTGACCTTGAAGTTCAATCTCGCCTTCCTCGTCGTGTTCGCCGCGGGATTCGCCGCGACGAGTGTCGTGGCCGACCGGGTGTTGCAGGAAAACGCAGTGCAGACGACCGTGCGCGACGCGAGCCTGATGATCGAAGCCGCCACCGCCGTGCTCGACTACACGTCTGATCAGGTGACGCCGCTGCTTGCCACGCAGATCAAATACGCGTTCGTGCCGCAGTCGGTCCCCGCGTATTCCGCGATCGAGAGCCTGCTCGCGATCCAGAAGAAGTTTCCGGGCTTCTCATACAAGAACGCGATGCTCGATCCGACGAACCCGCGCGACCGCGCCACGGACTGGGAGACCGACGTGATCCGGCGCCTGCATGACCACCCTGAATTACCGGAGCTGATTGGCGAACGCGCGACGCCGTCGGGCCCCAGCCTCTACATCGCGCGGCCGACCCGCATCGACTCGGCCACCTGCCTCGAATGCCACAGCACACCCAGCGCGGCGCCGCGCACGATGATCGACAAGTACGGGCCGGCGAACGGCTTCAACTGGCCTCTGCATGAAACGATCGGCGCGCAGGTCGTGTCCGTGCCGATGTCGCTGCCGCTGGGACAGGCGCACAGCGTCTGGCGCACGTTCATGCTGTCGTTCGCCGCGGTGTTCGGATGCGTGCTGATCGCGCTGAACCTGATGGTGCATTTCCTCGTGACGAAGCGGCTCAAGGCTTTGTCGCGCGCCGCCGACGAAGTCAGCCTCGGCAAGCTCGACACGGCATCGTTTTCGACGCGCGGCGGCGACGAAATCGCCTCGCTCGCCGTGTCGTTCAACCGCATGAAAACGAGTCTCGTCGAAGCGTTGCGGATGCTGGGAGCGTAAGCTGGCGTGGTCGGCCAGGCTCCCCTCGATCGGAACCCGAATGAGCAGAATGAGCAAACAAGCAATGCCTACGCAGATTGGCAAGTACCGCATCGACCGCGTGCTCGGCACCGGAGCAATGGGTGTCGTCTATCTCGCGTTCGACCCGCACCTGGAAAGACCGGTGGCGCTGAAAACCGTGCGTCGCGAACTGCTCGCCAGCGAGGACAGTAGCGGCGACATGCTGGCGCGTTTTCGCAACGAGGCGCGCGCGGCCGGCCGGCTTGCGCATCCGAACATCGTCACGGTCCACGATTTCGGCGAAGACGACAGCAGGGCCTACATCGTGATGGAGTACGTCGCCGGACATGGCCTCGATACCTTGCTGGTGCCCGGCCACCCGCTGCCGCTGTCCGACGCGTTCCACTGGCTGGCGCAACTGCTCGCCGCGCTCGCGTATGCGCATGAGGCCGGCGTCGTGCATCGCGACATCAAGCCTGCGAATCTGCTCGTCACCGCGGCAGGGCTTCTCAAGGTCGCCGATTTCGGCGTCGCGCGCATCGGCTCGTCCGCAACCTCGTCCGGTTGGATGATCGGCACGCCAAGCTACATGTCGCCCGAGCAGTTCGAGGGCGAATCGGTCGATGCCCGCGCGGACCTGTTCTCGGCCGGCGTCATGCTGTACCGTATGCTGACTGGCCGCCAGCCGTTCGCCGGCTCGCCGGCTACCATCAGGCGGCAGATCCTGAAAGATGCGCCGACCCGGCCATCGGCAATCGTCGCCGCTTTGCCACCGGCGATCGACGCGATGCTTGCCAGGGCGCTCGCGAGGCGGCCAGAAGACCGCTTCGGGTCCGCTGCGGAATGGCTCGCGAGTTTGAGATCGCTGGTCATCTCACCGGCGCCGGCCGACGATGACCTGACTATCGTGACGCCGTCCGCTTATTGGTCCGCGTCCTCACCAGCGCATGCGACGGGCGGCGCCAGCAACTCGCCTATGCCTTCGGCGCCGCAGAGTTGGCCGCCTGACATACTCGCGCGCATCGAACGCCAACTCGCGACACACATGGGCCCGCTCGCGAGCCTTCTGGTGCGACGCGCGGCCATGCAGGCGAACGACCTGCCAGCGCTCGGCGCGCAACTGGTGGCGGTGTTGCCGGATTCGGCGCGCAGCCAATTCGAGCAGGACTTCGCACGGCTGACGGCGGGCGTGCCCGATGGGTCGATACTGACGTCGTCATCGACGGGCCCGCGGGTCGCGACGGCTGCGGCAAAGGTATCGTCCGTATCGCCGGCGACCGCCGCAGGCATGCCACCGGCCGGTGCGATCGATCAGGCTAGCATCGATGCCGTCGCCGTTAAGCTGGCCGTCTATCTGGGCCCGATCGCGAAGATGATCGCCAGTCGCGAGGCGCGGCGTGCGGTGAATTTCGACGAGTTTCTTCAGCGGGTCGAAAGCTGCATCGCCGATGCCGCGCAGCGCCGTCGGTTCCGGCACGATGTCGATTCATCCGCTTAGCTTCACCAATCGAACGCCGGGTACGTCAGAGCGCCGGTGGAGAGGCCGGCAAGCCTCTCCATCACCGGTTTCACTGCACGCAGGTAAACGACGCCGCGCTATTCACATCGCCCGCGCCGTTGTAGCTGGGCCATACACGTTATAGCCGGGATACAGCGCGACACCACTAGCGCGTTGCGCGCAATACCGCCCGACACCGCATAACCGAACTTGTTGTCGATTTGGTAGAAGTCTTCATTGCCCTGTCGAGGTGGTACCGGTCGGCCAGAATCAACCAATCCATCATAGACGCTCACTCACGCAACACGCGCCGAATTGCCATCGCGGGCACGCCAGATTGTCGTACTCCCTCGATACTGCGAAGCCGCGAGGATCGAATCGGGAATAACCGCCGCATCGCCGCGGTCTTGCAGGCAAGACTGACAGCGGATGGGTGATCAAATGAACATCGTCGATGTGGCCCGGGGATCGGGAGTGGTCGTCATCGAGGCGGTGTTTGCCCGTCACACGATGCATGTCACCAGCGGGACGTTCGCATGACGTTGCGGATACAAGCCGCGCTGCGCCGGATGCAACTCGGCTCCGGCGTGGTGTTGCTGGTCTATCTCTTTCTCCATCTGCTCAATCACGCACTCGGAATCTGGTCGCTCGAACTTGCCGGACGTGGTCTCGTTATAGCGCTGCGGCTCTGGCGCAGCGCGCCTGGAACGATCGCGTTGTACGGGGCGGCCGCGCTGCATTTCGCGCTGGCGATGCGAACGATCTATGCTCGCCGTCACTGGGCGTTGCCTCCGGTGGAGTGGGGTGCGTCTGTGGGCAGGACTCAGCCTGCCGCTGCTGCTGATCCGTCATGCGGTGACGACCCGGCTCGCGTCCTCGCTGTATGGCTTCGAAGCGGACTACGAGCGCGTCGTGAACCAGTTGCTAACAACAGGTACGCAAGGTTTGCAGCTTGCGCTGCTCGCGCCCGGATGGATACACGGATGCCTCGGATTATGGTTTCGCTTGCGTCACATGCGATGGGCGCTTCGCATGAAGCCTGTGCTGTTCACTTCGGTCATCATGCTGCCATTGCTGTCCGCGGTGGGCTTTGTCCGTATGATGCGAACCGTCGAAGCGAAGCGGGCGATCCTCGCGGCTCCCGATCCAAAACTGATTGCGCATCAGCTCACGCTGAATGCCTGGCGTCACGATCTCGTGGCCTTATATCTGGCTCTGATCGTCGGCGCGTTCGTCGCGGGTCAATTGCGCAACGGGATCGAGCGGCGAAGATTGCGTGGGAGTTCTATTTAGGCATCCGGAAGTATCCGGCTTATCTCAGTGCTCCTTGACGCGAAGCCCGGGAATATCCAACGAGAAAACTCCGTCTACCGGATGTGCATCACGTAACTCTCACAATATATACGGATGCGCGAATACGTCCTCATGTAAAAAGGAGTGCAACATGAAATCGGAATCGTTGAATCAATCCGCGGTCTCCCCGCTAGTGAGCTTCGCGATCGCTGGTGCGATGTTGATGGCGAACTCGGCGGGCCTGTATGCGCAAACTCTGTCCGAGCCCGAACCTCATCAAGTCACCCGCGCGGAAGTCATGCACGAACTCGAGGAGCTGGAAGCGGCCGGATATAACCCGTCGCTCGGCGACGATGGTTCATATCCCGCCGATATTCTAGCTGCCGAAGCGAAGGTCGCTGCCATTCATCGAGCCGAAAGAGACGCGGCGATGAGTGCGGGACAGAGCGCGCAACCGGTGCGCACGCATTGACGGCGAAGGCGGGAACTGGAACGGAACCGGTCTGGGTGCGTCGTCGTACGCAGATCGAGGCCGGCAATCGCCGGCTGCGCCCGGTCGTCGCGGATCTGTTTATCAGTCGGAGCAGGAGCTGGTTGCTCCCGCTGCGAACGCGGGCGCGAAGCTTTCGCAGTGAACCAGATTCCCTGCATTCGTCGGCTTCGTCAAAAAGTACCCTTGCACGTAGTCGCAGCCCGCGTCGCGCAGCGCATGCAACTGTTGATTCGTTTCGACACCTTCAGCCGTCACTTCAATGCCTAGTTCGTGCGACATCTGAATGATGCCGCGCACGATCGACGTGGCCGCCGCGTCGCGGCCCAACCTTGCCGTGAATGAAAGATCGATCTTGACGATGTCCGGCGAGAAATCGGCCAGGTAACGCAGGCTCGAATACCCCGTTCCGAAGTCGTCGATGGCGATCCGCACGCCAACGCGCTTGAGCGCCATCAGCGTTGCTTGCGCGAGCGTCGGGTTTTCCATCAGCGCGCTTTCGGTCAGTTCGATTTGAAGGCAGCGCGGCGGCACCCGGTGTTTTCGCAGCGCCTGGTCGACGATCGCGACAAGCGCGTCATCCCGGAGCTGACGTGCGGACACGTTCACCGACATCGAAAGCTCTTTGCTGCCGGCGGCCTGCCAGACGGCCAGTTGAGCGAGGGCCGCGTCCACGACCCACGCCCCGACTTCGACGATGAAGCCGCTTTCTTCCAATATCGGGATGAAGCTGCCAGGAGCCACTAACCCTCGCGCCGGATGATTCCATCGAACGAGGGCTTCGACGCCTTTCACCGCCAGCGATGCCGGTTCATGAATGCCCTGGAAATGGAGGACGAATTGGTTCGACGCGAGCGCCGTCGGCAGATTACGCTCCAGTTCGAAATCTCCGAGCACATCGCTGGACGCTTCGTCGGCGAACCGGAAGCCGTTGCGGCCACCTTTTTTCGCCGCATACATCGCGATATCCGCGCTCGTCAGCAGCGCGTCGTGCTCGCGGCCGTGTTCGGGAAAGATCGATATGCCGATCGACGCCGTCACGAATGGCGCGGCGTGGTCTTTTCGAACGTCGCTCGAAAACAGGTTCAGAAGCGACTGCGCCAAGGTTGCCAACGAGACCTTGTCGCTGTCGCCCTTGACGATGACCGCGAACTCGTCTCCGCCGAGGCGCGCTACACAGGCATCCGGCGGAAGTGCGCCCTGAATGACCCTGGCGATGTCCTGCAACAGACGGTCAGCGGCCGTATGGCCTAGCGTATCGTTGAGGACCTTGAACCGGTCGAGGTCGACGAACATCAGAGCGAAGGCGACGTTCTGCCTGCACAGCGTCTTCATGTGGCGGATCAGCGCGCTGCGGTTAGCCAAACCTGTCAGCCCATCGGTGTGGGCCAAATGTTCAAGCGCCGCGAGGCGTTCCTGTTCCAGCGTGATGTCCTCGCTGACACCGACGATGCGCACCACGTTTGCGGAGCTATCGCACACCGGATAGGCCGTGCTTCTGATCCAGCGCACGCAACCGTCAGGCCGGCGGATGCGATATTCGCAGCGACCTTCCGCGACTTCCGTCGCGATGCGGCGCATCTCGGCGAGCAAAGGCTCGAGGTCCTCAGGCACCACGAGTTCGAGCCACGCGGAAGGCCTGTTGCTGAGCTCTTCAGGCGTCAGGCCGAACACGCTCTCGACACCTGCGCTGACATGATGACAGCGTTCAAAATGCGAGCTATACGAATAGAACACGAGCCGCACATGCAACTCCATCTCATGCATCAGCTCATCGCGTTCGCGCAGTGTTTTCAACAGCTCGGATTGCTGGGTGACATCCTCTGAAGCACAAAGCAGCGCGGCTACCGCACCGTCGTCGCCTGTCACCGGCGTGAGGGTGGAGTTCCACCATTTGATCCGCCCCTTCGTCGTCGCGCAGCTTCCGGTGAAAGATGCGCTCTTGCCGGAAAGGGCGCCCGCCAAAGCCTGCTCCGCCGCTGTGCGGTCCTCGCCGGTCCAGAAATCGAGCCAGTCGGCGCCGGCGAGCTGCTCCGGTGACTCCGCCTCCATCAACATGGCGCCATGCTCCGACACCCGCAGCATTTTTCCGTCCGTGGCGAGCACCTTCAGGCAGTCGCGATTCGCATGCAGAAGGCCGCCCGCTAGTGCGGTGGCCGCGCTCTGCTGGGCGTAATCAAACGCGAGTTTTCGACGAACCACCGCGAGGCCGGCGACGCCTGCCACCATCGACAATACAAGACGTACGGTCATCGCCGCTTCGCTGACTGCATGGTGCACGACAGCACCGATGCCAACGCCGGCGGAAATGGCAATCAGCACACTCGTTACCGGTATGGTCCTGCGTTGACCGAAGCGCGACAGGAAATACGAAAGAAACTGCTGGTTGCGGGCTGACCAGCCATTGGCGTGTGCGTCGTTATCGACCTGGGACTCAAGCGGATTGGGTTTTTTAGGGCACGGTGCCGCTTTGGGTCTCACGCTGTTCTCCGACTAGCTGGTTGAGCGACAGCCCCGACCGCTAGCTGCCGCCCCATCTTTACTATTACGGTACGAATCCTCGAATCTTTAACGCGTGGAGCCAGCAGGGAATCGCGGAGCGCTTCGGATGGGTGTCGGATTGTGCGCCCATCAGCCTTTGTTGGGCTTGACCTGCGCGAACTGACGAATGCTGTCCGCCAGAGCGGGTACGCCGAAGTCGCGAGCGACGTAGTGAGCCACCTGCCGGGTGGCCAGATCGATGGTCACGTGATCGTCGGGCGCTTTGGTGTTGGGTCCGTCAACGGCGGGATGGTATTCGATACGCAACTGTCTGGCGTTGGCGACCAGCCGTAAATAGCCGAAGTTGCGGTCGTCGTAGTTTTCGAGGACGACGGCATCCGTGTCTTTCGATGCAGCCTGCATCAGCTGCGGCGCGCGAAGGGGCGGCTGTCCGTTGGTGGTGAGTCGTTGCACCGCATGACCGCCGTTCCCACAAACGATGTATGGAATGTGGGTGCCGTCGGAACGGGTTCGCGTGAAGCGCTGATAGTTGTGCGCGTGTCCCGCGAGGTCCGCATGTGGCCATATGCCGACCTCGTTGCAGACGGCATCGATCTGCTGTTGCATGTCGACGCTCCAGCCGTGACGGCCGCGCGCCACATAAGGGGGATGGTGATGCGCGAAAAGCAGGGCGCCTCGATAGTTCTCTTTCTTGACCCGCAATAACGCCGCTTTCAGAAACTTCAACTGGCTGTTGCCGATGTGACTGTCCGCGATCACACCGGGATCCTCGAGCGTATTGCTGTACAACGCAATGATGCGCACGAACGGCGCCTCGAACGTAAAGAAAACCCCTGGCTGGATTTGTGCCGTGCGTGAAAGGTGGCCGGCATCGGGAGAGACCTGGAAGCAGTCGGAGCAGAAGTTCCTGAGAAACGCCTGCAGGCTTTTCTCATGCTTCAACGGCGAAACCATGCCGTCGTGGTTGCCGGCAGCGGCGAGGATCGGCGCATGATAGTCGCGATACGGCTCATAGAACTGATCGTAGTAGTACTGCGCTTCGCCAAAACTGTAGACGATGTCGCCCAGCAGAAAGTTGAATTGCGGCACCTCCGCGGGATCCGCTTCGTCGAAGTCGCTGACCATCTTGTCCGATACTTCATTCTGCGTCGCCGGACCTTTGGTGCTGCCACAATCGCCGGTGGCGTGAAAGACGATCTGTCCGCTCGCGGTGATGCCGTCGAGCAGCGTCTGGTTGTTGTCGACCACCTCCGCGAACGTCAGCCGGGGCTCGGTGCCGCCGCGCGGCGCGGGAAACGGCAGCGCCTTCAGCTTGTGCTCGCGGTTCAGTTCGTCGATGACCTTGTAGGCTGCGGTATCGGATGCGTGCCTGACCACGAAAGTTTGTGGGTCCGGCGTGGGCTGCGGCTGCGAGAAAACGGGCGCGGCGAGAATCCTGCCGCTGTGGTTGCCGCTTGCGGCTGTCGAGTCGTCTGAACGCTTCTTCGGCATGTCCGATCCTCCTTGATCGTCGAACGGGTGCGGCCACGCGGTTGTCGGCAAACCGTCAGCATGTGACGGTGCCGTCTCTGGCCGGATGCACCGTTGAGACGAGCGTGGAGCGAGGAAGTTCAGATCCGGTTGCCGTTCCGCAACCCGTTGGCGCGAATTGCGGAGCACCGCTGTTCCGTGCGAAGGCCGGGTTCGCCGTGGCACGCGTTCGTCACGACGGCACGAACACGCCCACTGCCGCCAGCGCCATGGCGAGCGTTGCCAGCCATCCTCCCCAGGCCAGTACGCCCTTGACGGCGAACTGTCCCATGATCCGCCGGCTGCGGGCCATCGACATCATGATGACCATGATCGGCACCGCGGCAAGGCCGTTGATCACCGCGCTCCAGTACAGCGCGCGGATCGGGTCGAAATGCATGAAGGTGATGGCCACACCGCCCAGGATGGCCAGTGCGATCACCGCATAGAACTGCCGCGCCAGGTTCAGATGCAACGCGAGACTGCTGCGCCAGCGAAAGCTGCCCGCGGCGGCGTAGGCGGCCGAGCCGGCGAGGACCGGAAGCGCGAGCAGGCCGGTTGCGACGATGCCGAGTGCAAACAGCATGTAAGCGAAACGCCCGGCAAAAGGCTCGAGCGCGCGCGCGGCATCAGCCGAGGTTTTCACATCGATGTGATGCAGATGGAGCGTGGCCGCCGCTGTCAACATGATGAAGAATGCGACGAAGTTGGACACCCCCATGCCAAGCCACGTATCGAATCGGATCCTTCGCAACTGCGCGGGCGCCTGGTACGGTACGCGGCGCAACGGAGCCTGCCTCGGTGCCGAGCGCATTTCCTCGACTTCCTGCGACGCCTGCCAGAAGAACAGATATGGACTGATCGTCGTGCCCAGCACCGCGACGACCATGGTCAGATAGCCCGACGTGAGGGAGACGCGCGGCAAGACGATGGCGCGAGCAACTTCACCCCAGGAGATCGGAACGATGAATGCGACCGCGACGTACGCAAGCAGCGATAGGGCGGTCCACTTCAGAATGCGCGCATAAGTGTCGTAGGGGACAAAAATCTGCAGAACGACGGAGAAGACACCGAGGCCGACCACATAAACGTGCTGCGGCCCTGGCAGCAGCAATCCGGCTGCGGCGCCCATTGCCGACAAGTCAGCGGCGATGTTGATGATGTTTGCCACGACGAGCAGGGCGACCGCGCCGTACAGCAGCCATGGCGGGTAGTGCGCGCGCATGTTGGACGCGAGGCCCTTGCCGGTCACCCGGCCAATTTGTGCGCTCACCAACTGTATCGCGGTCATCAACGGATACGTGATCAGGACCACCCACAGAAGGTTGAAGCCGAACTGCGCGCCGGCTTGCGAATACGTGCCGATTCCGGACGGATCGTCATCCGCGGCGCCCGTGATCAGGCCAGGGCCTAGCCGTTTGATCCAGGATCGCTCGACGCGGTCGCGAACCTCCGATTCGGGCTCGATCAATTTTTCGTCGTTCATGTATGTCACCTCGCGGCAACCTCAAGCAAATCGCAGGCCCGATGTGACTGCGCCTGAATGCGGGCACGAAGAACGCATCTCGCCGGCCCCTGCGCCCGGCGGCTGTAAGACCAAAGTCCGATTGAGGCGGAATCTTTGCCTGTCATCATCCAGGTTTGGCGTTGAGGTGCTTCCGTGCCGGGCATCGAGGCGAGCTTGCACCGGCCTAATTGGCCGCAAACGCGCAGCACTGAGATTCGCGCATGGAGGTGCCGATGAAACGCCGTGAACTGCTGGTTGCGCTGGCCGCGGGCGCGCTTGCCGAAAGTTCTGCCAGCCTGGCGCAGGGTAGCCAGGCGCAATACACCAATGAGATTACGCTGCCCAAGGCGAACGTCACAGGCACGGTCTCCCTCGAAGAAGCCATCGAGCGGCGCAGGTCCGTGCGCCGCTTCGCGCCAAAGCCGCTGCCTGTCGAGGCCATCGGCCAGTTGCTGTGGGCCGGGCAGGGCATTACCAGCCCGGACGGCAAGCGCGCGGCTCCTTCGGCCGGCGCTTTATACGCGCTTTAACTTTACGTGGTGACCGCAACCGAGGTGATGCACTACCTGCCTCAAGGCCATCGGGCCGAGACGCGGGCCACGTCGGACCTGCGCCCCGGGCTGAGGTCCGTTGCGGTCGATCAGGCGTCTGTCGAGGCCGCTCCGGCCGTGCTCGTGGTGGCCGCCGAGCCGAGCCGGCTGTCGCAGAGGTATGGCGCGAGAGCCAATCTGTATGCCGATCTCGAGGTCGGGCATGCGACCCAGAACATGCTGCTCCAGGCCGTCACTCTGGGGCTCGTCGCCGTGACCGTGGGCGCCGTCGACGGGGCGCCGGCAGCGCGCAAGCTTGGCCTGCCGCACGGCCAGACCGTCGTCTATCTGATCCCGGTAGGCTTTGCGGCCTGAGTGGTTGCTGAGATTCATCAAGCCTTGGCGTGGTCTACGGCTTGCGGCCCCGGACCTCGGGCGGTAGAGCGCCACGCGTTGGATCGTGCTCAATTTGCCGAACGACGGGTAGTAATGTATCGACACAGTCCAGCGCGTCCGATAGTCGCCCCAGCACGATGAGCGAGCGGGCCCTTTCGAGGCGACCGTGAAACACAGCGTCGCGCGGTCCGGCCACTTCGACCTGGTCGACGAGCTGTCCGATTTCGGCCTTGATGCGCACACAGTCGCTGGGACATTGGGGGCCGATCCAGTTGCGTATTGCCCGGATCAGCACCATACAATCGTCGTATTCGCACCGCAAACTATCCATTATCACTGTCAGCCATATTGCGCCCGGCCTGATCGCGCAGACGCTTCGTTGTCCGCTCGATTAGGGGCAAACCACCCGATCGCCCCTGCGTACTCTCAAGAAACCCAATGGAAAAGGTTGGATTTCATGGAGTCGGCGCGTTTGGCTGGAGCTGGAATCCGAGGGCGGAAGCACGTCGCCTGAGGGCTGCGATGCTGCGCTGGCGCTGCTGTTCCTCATAGTAGCGCTGCTGCCCCTGGTCGACGAAGGCTTCGCCGCGCGTGAGCATGAAGTACACCATGCGGGCAAGCTTGTGGGCGACCGCGGTATTGGCGCGCGGCTTGTCCATGCGTGAGCACAGCCGGCGGTAGAATGCGCCGAGCGCCGAGTCGCTGCGCGACAGGCTCATGGCTGCCATTTTCAGCGCCTGCCGGGCGCGGTTGGCGGAGGGTCGTGTGCCGGAAGACAGCGTCTTGCCGCCACTGATCTTCGTGGCGGGGCACAGGCGCAGCCACGAACAGAAGTGCTTGACGCTGGCAAAGCGGCTCAGATCCGGGCCGATCTCGGAGAGGATCGTCATCACGGTGGCCACGGACAGGCCGTTGATGCGCGTCAGGTCCACGCCCGCCCAGCGCGCGAGCGCGGTACGCGCGTCGAACCGGGGGGCGTTCTTCTGGCGTTTCTTGTCCGGCCCGGCCAGCTGGACGTCGTGACGCCCCAGGGGGACCAGCAGCGCCTCGGTCTTCGCATCGCACTCAAGGATGCGCTCGGCGAGACTGTCGAACATTGCGAGCGCCTGCGCGAGCACGAACAGGTGCTCCTCGCGCCAGTTGCCGGTCAGCGCCCTGATGATGTCTTCGGTACTGGCCTTGACGAGACTGTGGCGGAAATGCGCGAGCACCTTCGGGTCGCGTTCGCCGGCCACGATCGCGCGGATGATCCCCTGTCCGGTCGTACCCATCACGTCCGTGAGTACCTCGGTGAGCTGGAGGTTCATCTGCAGCAGTGCCTTCTGCATGCGCTGCACCCAGCTACCTTGTTCGGTGAGCAGCAGCTCGCGCTGCCGCACCACCGCGCGCACCACGCAGACCTCGCCAGCGGGGCGCCAGGCCGCACGCAGCAGTCCGAGACTCATGAGCTTCTGCAGCCACTGGCAGTCCTGTACGTCGCTCTTGCGCCCCGGCACGTACTTCATCTGCCGCGCATCGACGAGCCAGACTGTCAGCCCGCGCTGCTCGAGCACCTCATACACCGGGATCCAGTAGACGCCGGTGGATTCCAGTGCCACGGTATCGACGCCGCACGCGAGCAGCCAGTCGGCCATGGCGTGCAGGTCACCGGTCATCGTGCCGAACTCGCGCGCCGGCTGGTCGTCGGCCGTCCGGGGGACTGCCACCCAGTGGCTGGACGCG
The DNA here is from genome assembly GCF_014397785.1 of Paraburkholderia podalyriae. Lineage (GTDB taxonomy): Bacteria > Pseudomonadota > Gammaproteobacteria > Burkholderiales > Burkholderiaceae > Paraburkholderia > Paraburkholderia podalyriae. Next base: position 1,632 of record NZ_VZQQ01000030.1, on the reverse strand, counting down.
CCCACATCGATCCCGGCGGCGTTCGGATACACCTCATCGTCTTCCCGCTTGCGCATGGCCATGGCCTGCTCCTGGCTGGTTGGTTCAGGGCAGCACCAGGGGGAAGCGTCTGAATCGACTCGATCTCTCAAACGGGATGCAGCTCGCGCCGCTCACCAATGTCACCGACGATTCCCGGACCATGCTATGTACCGGGCTCGCCACACGGCGTCCGGGGACGTCGCATGCGCGCACCAGTGATCTTCCGGTCATCACGGCGCTGCCGCCTGTGTTATAGCCCATCATCGTTTCTTCCGGAACACCGGGGACGATTGGCGGCCTTGGGAAGCTATGAAGCAAGCGGTGCGCCACGACTCGCCGGCGCCCGCCGAACACGCAGCAAAGTGATTTGCAATTCTGACGGCCACGCGTGCATCTCTTCGCGTATGCGCTGGTGCGCCGATTCACCCACGAGAAGCGATTTGATCTCGCTCATCGAAAACAGAGCCGAGGCCATCAGCACCAGGCCGACGCCGATACTGCCGAGCGCATCGTAAAGCGGATTTCCGGTGAGGACGGTGATACCGATCGCGATCACGGACGAGCACTCCCGCTACCGCGGCGAGATCTTCGCTGACCGACAGCATCACGGACGGCTTGCCGCTTTCCTTGAACCAGTTCAACAGCCCCTTGGCGCGATGCCGCGGCTCGATCGTGCGAATGGAAGCTCTCAGAGCGAGTGCCTCGATCACGCCGGACACGCACAATACGCCGATCGCTAGCAGAGGTCGTTCAAGCCGCGAGTGATGCATGGCTCGAAAACCGCCGATCACGATCGACGCAACGCCTCCGAAGATGAATAGTTGCATCGCCACCAGCATTCCATAGAAATAGATCTCGCGACCGAAGCCGAGTGGATGTTGCTCGTCGGGCGTGGCGCGCGCCGCACGATGACCGACGAGCAGGACAAGCTGGTTCAGGCAGTCCGCGCTGGAGTGGACGGCCTCGGCGAATGCCGACCTCGAGTTGGTATAGAAAGCGACGGCGAACTTGCAGACGGCGACAGCGATATTCGAAGCGAGAGCGTAATAGACCGCGCGTGGCGCAGACGATGTGTGCCGCCCGGACCCGGCCCCCATGACCTTCTCTCCTGTTTCACGGCGAAAGCGGGCGATTGCCGACCTTGGAGAATCAACAGCAAGAAGCAGACCTTCAGACGCCGGTCGATTGCAACCAGTGTGCGAGGATCGAATCGCGCGTTAGCGTTGAAGGCGTGAGTTCGCCGGGCACGGACCTGGCGTCGAGGTCGGGACAATGGGCTTGCCAGGCAGCGTGTTTCCGGATATTCACTGATGTGTTTGCAACGCTTAGCAGGCTGCGGAAATACCTCGCGCTGAAGTCATCGCGACGGATAGCAAAAGCGTTGATGTAAGAACCTCACCCGCCCCCTGGAGATCATGCGCGGCACCGACACGTTCACCGAGAGTCTGTTTTCCGTGCGCAAGCTGGACGATTTCGTTCCGAGTTCGCATCCGCTGCGCTCGATTCGCGTCATGGCGAACGAGGCGCTGGCTAAGATGGATCGGGTGTTTGCCGGGATGTACGAGGCCGACATCAAGGGAGGTCGGCCGAGCATCGCGCCGGAGAAGCTGC
>NZ_VZQQ01000309.1 GCF_014397785.1 Paraburkholderia podalyriae | reverse complement strand
GATGCTCGGCGTCTTCGAGGCCAGGTGGGACAAGGACTACCCTTCCATCGGGCAGAGCTGGCGGCGCAACTGGGCACGCGTGATTCCGTTCTTCGATTACCCGCCGGAAATCAGGAAGGTGATTTACGCCCGGAGGAAGTCCCCTTGGGGGACACCACGAATGCCATAGAATCGATCAACATGAGTCTGCGCAAAGTAATCAGTAAGCGCCCGGCAATGGCACCCTGGGGAGTGCCTACGAGCGATCAGGCGGTGATCGGCGCCCAGCGATGAGGCAGTAGCTGAGCGATGTGGTCGGCGCGATGCGTTGGCAAGCGATTCAGTACGTC
>NZ_VZQQ01000308.1 GCF_014397785.1 Paraburkholderia podalyriae | reverse complement strand
AAAGCGTGCCTGGAGATGGGTGTGTGAGTAGGTGAATCAGGGTTGTGATTGTATCGATGTATTTTAAAGGTGATCGAGAGATCGCTTTGGAATACGGCGCAACACGAATACTCAACCTGTAGCGGAACGTGAATGGTCGACTCCTTCGGGAACCTGTCCCCTCCGGGGATGGGACCAGAGTAAGCGCTAAAGCGCTAACACTGGTCGACAGAGACACACCCGTTATAGGGTCAAGCGAACAAGTGCATGTGGTGGATGCCTTGGCGATCACAGGCGATGAAGGACGCGGTAGCCTGCGAAAAGCTCCGGGGAGCTGGCAAACGAGCCTTGATCCGGA
>NZ_VZQQ01000307.1 GCF_014397785.1 Paraburkholderia podalyriae | reverse complement strand
TGTCCGATCAGACGCCGGATGAGGCATACTTCGCGACGCTGCCAGCGATCAAATCGGCAGCTTGATGACCCCGGCGCTTCCACTTATAAATTCGATCTGACTGTCCGAACCAACGGCGCCACCTCTTTCCGCCGGGTACGGGGTACGATGCTTGCCCATAATCGGCACCTCCTTCTCCAAAGGATAGATGTCCGTTTTTCTGGGTCAACTTCAGGTGAACCAGATCGGGCGCCGGCGCGTAAGCGGGCTTAGCGATTGTTGGAGAAAGTGCTGACCACCGGAGCCAGAAGGACACGGACGTTGGGCGAACGTATCGGAAACCGACGGGTTACGCGGAT
>NZ_VZQQ01000306.1 GCF_014397785.1 Paraburkholderia podalyriae | reverse complement strand
ACAAACGCCATGGTGCACCCGCGCGTACGATCCAGCGTAGCGCGTTGAACATCTCGCGCAGTTCGTAACGGCGTTGCGGTGCGTCCTTGTTCATCAAGGTCAGGTACGGAGCGGCGAAGTACCATTCCTCGTCCGACACATCCGTTGGGTATGGCCTGCGTTTTTTCATCCTGCCAGGATACCAGGTCCGACAAAAAGTGCCTAACACCCTCTAAGCTTGGCGGTTTCAAAGGTGAAGCGCAACAGCGGGTTAATGAACGGAAGCTGAAGTTATGGAAGCGGTTGCGAGCATACGTTCGAACACCTCGAATGGCGAATGAAATGCATGCGTAGCACGCGGTCG
>NZ_VZQQ01000305.1 GCF_014397785.1 Paraburkholderia podalyriae | reverse complement strand
TAAAGATAGACCCACTTGCCGCGCAGTTTGAGGTAAGTCTCGTCGACGCGCCACGACTGGCCAGTGGGCCTGCCAAAGCGGTTCCACCGTTTAACGAACTCCGGCGCATAGCGCCGCACCCAGCGCAGGATCGTCGTGTGCGCCAGCGAGAGACCTCGTTCCGCCATCATTTCGACCAGATCGCGCAGGCTAAGCTTGTAGCGCAAATACCAGCGAACATACAGAATGATCACTTCACGGTCAAAGTGACGGCCTGCGAACAGTTCGTCCAGGCTCTTCAGTTTGCTCATCGTCGGCTCTCAATTTGTTCAGTCCGACACCTTAACCGATTCGCACGCGCGCTATTTGCACCGGAGCCC
>NZ_VZQQ01000304.1 GCF_014397785.1 Paraburkholderia podalyriae | reverse complement strand
CTGGTGGGCAAGGGTGAGCCGGGCGACACGATCATCGTGATCGACAACGGCACGCCGATTGGCGAGACGAAGGTCGACGAGGAGGGCAACTGGAGCTTCACGCCTGAAACGCCGCTGGACGAAGGCCGGCATGAGTTCACGCTGGTGGAACGCGATCCGGCGGGCAACGAAAGCAAGCCGTCGGACCCGTGGACCGTGATCGTGGACACGACCCCGCCGGACACGCCGTCGATCGGCGAAGTCATTGACCACGTGGGTCCGATCCAGGGTCCGGTGGGCAATGGGGAGAGCACGGACGACACGCAGCCGACGCTGGTGGGCAAGGGTGAGCCGGGCGACACGATCATCGTGATCGACAACG
>NZ_VZQQ01000303.1 GCF_014397785.1 Paraburkholderia podalyriae | reverse complement strand
AGGACCGTGAAACGACTCCACGCCAATGATAGTGCGGATTGCCCGTGTGAAAGTAGGTAATCGTCAGGCTCCTTACCCCGTCAGAAACCCCACCCCTCGCGGTGGGGTTTTTGCGTTTACGCGGCCGTCACCGGAAGAGATGACGTCTCCGTGACAATCGAACCGCCGCAATTTAACAATCCGATGCACGGAAAGTGCGCGCGTCAACTTTCTTTCAATTGGTCGCGCTATGCTCACGTACTCCTTTTGGAAGCGCTGGCATTGAGTAAGCGGCTCGCGATGGCCGTTGTAGACGGGCGCAAGAATCGGCATCAAAGTGATGTCCATCATTTTCGAAGTGGTGGACACCATTTTGTCAGAGCCAACTCAGAGGCCTGGCAGCCGTAAA
>NZ_VZQQ01000302.1 GCF_014397785.1 Paraburkholderia podalyriae | reverse complement strand
CCTTTGTCGCGGGTTTCTTCGCGACGACTTTCGGCTTGCTCGCAGCGCCAGAATCTGCAACTCCGCTAACGCTAGCAATCAGAAACTTTGCCCGGTCTTTCGCACCGGCTAGCCACGCCGGAGCCGGACCGCGCCCGCTCCAAGTCGCACCGGACTTGGCGTCGCGATACTTAGCCGGCTGCGGACCTTTCGGCTGACCCGTGCCAGCAGCGGCGCTGACTGACGACAAAGCCTTCTTGCCCGCAGTCCTGGCCTTCTTCGCACTTGCCACGCCTGCAGCGACAACTGCATCGGCACCACCCTCAATCAGGAATTTGCTGCGGTCTTTCGCGTTCGCAATCCAACCCGGAGCGCGTCCGTGTCCGGACCATGTAGCCCCTGTCTTCGGGTCCTGATATTTCGCTGCGGACG
>NZ_VZQQ01000301.1 GCF_014397785.1 Paraburkholderia podalyriae | reverse complement strand
GCGCGGGCCAGCGGATTTCATAGGGGGCCGTAGCCTATTGGGCTGCAACAAGCCCGGATATAGAGCAGCAGCCCATCCTGTCTGTCACACAAGCGAGAACTAGCGCAAAGGGACGCGTTCATATAGAGATGATGGCCGAACGCGGGATCGCGGTCGATCATTCGACCGTGCATCGGTGGGCCGTCAAGCTTCTGCCGGTGCTTGAAAAGGCCTTCCGCCGCTGCAAGCGCCCGGTCGGCAAGAGCTGGCGGATGGACGAAACCTATGTGAAGGTCCGGGGCACATGGAAGTATCTCTACCGCGCCGTCGACAAGGCCGGCAACACGGTTGACTTCCTGCTGCGAGCCAGGCGGGACAAGGAAGCGGCCCGACGGTACTTCGAGAAGGCCATCGATCAGAATGGCGCGCCCGAAACCGTAACCA
>NZ_VZQQ01000300.1 GCF_014397785.1 Paraburkholderia podalyriae | reverse complement strand
CGCCAGCGCCGGTTCCGCAGTACGCGTGTATCCCTGATCTGTACGCATGATGCTCTCCCGTGAGCAAACCTCGGTACGCCGATTTTAGGCGTTAGCCAGTCGACGACCTGGATGCTTCATAGGATCTGTTCTCGGCCCGGTTGTTCAGCCGGGCTGCAGCTTTGACGAACACATGCTTCACGCTCGCGAGCTCCGGGATCTCGGCTTTGGCCGCCGGGTAGCTGCGCAACTGGTCGGTGACGATTTTCTTCGGCCCCGCAGGACAGGCCGCCAACACCCGTTTGAAGAAGCGTTTGGCCGCGGCCTTGTCGCGGCGCTTCTGAAGCAGGATGTCGAGTTCAATGCCGTGCTCATCGACTGCACGCCACAGCAGCCAGGGCTCGCCGCGCAGCGTCACGAACATTTCGTCGAGATGCCATGTGCTGC
>NZ_VZQQ01000002.1 GCF_014397785.1 Paraburkholderia podalyriae | reverse complement strand
CGGCGGGAGACGTTGCCGAGGTAATGCGACAGCAGGCAACGGGATCGAACATCCATTGCGGCACCTCCAGCAAGCCCGCCGTGTCGAACGGCTCTCGCCCACAGCGCAGCACTGACTCGGCGTTCTTACTCTCTATCGTGGTGAAAATCCATACCGTGTGCCCGTACCACGGGTGCCAGCGGTAGAGAACCTCCTTTGATTCGCCGATATGGGCGTTGTGTTGACGGCTTGTATAGCTCGATGTAGTCGCCAATGGAGCGCCGGGCGTGGCTGACCGACTCGTAGGCCCTCAGGTACACTTCTTCGTACTTGGTGCTGCGCCAGACGCGCTCGACGAACACGTTGGAGTTCGCAGACAACTGCGCCCGTGAGTGACGTTGAAAGCCGACGTTTTCAGGTAACTCATCCGTACCATCCCCTTCATTTGCAAGAATTCGAACTCGTCCTTCACGCCCAGAACTGGCATGAGGACAGGGTTTGGTTTCACGACGCAAATGGCCGACTGCGGGCGCTGCCCGCCAGCTGGACGAGCGTCGTCGGCGAGGACCCATTCAACGTGGTCGCCGCCGGACGCGCCTTGTTTCGTGTGGAAGAACTGCTTGAACTGGGGCGTTTGATCGCGACGCTGGAGTCATGGCAGCGCAAGCACGTGTAAAGCCAAATACGTCGAATGTGTAAATTCAATTACGCCTCACGTCGCCTTGTATGGTGATCCATTGTTTCAGCGTTTAATCCATCGATGGCTTGGTTTTATCGGGGGCGCTCAAGAAATTGACCTTGTATATTTAGAATTATGGTACATAATTATATTTACAACAGCTTGCCCGCCTTTCTTGGAGTTCGTGCATGTCGACAGATCGACGCAAAGAGGATAAGCACCGCGCGCTGCGGGAACAGGCGAGCCTCAATCCGCGCCCCGATGCCGTGACTCATCCGCTGTTTCGCGACGGCGACTTCTTCGACCCGCACGATCTGCTGCAGGTCAAGTACGAGATGCTGCGCGCGGTGCACATCGACAAGTGGTCCATCAGCGAAGCCGCCAGGGCGTTCGGCTTCTCGCGGCCGTCGTTCTATCAGGCCCAGGCGGCCTTCGAAGGCGCGGGTCTGGCCGGTTTGATCCCCCACAAGACGGGCCCGCACAGCGGCCACAAACTGACACCGGCGGTGATGGAGTTTTTGAATCGGGCGCGGGTTGCCGAGCCGGCTGTGCGAGCGGAGCGACTGGCCAGCCTGGTGCACCAGAACTTCGGCGTACAGGTTCATCCGCGCAGTATCGAACGGCAGTTTCTGCGCCAAAAAAAACCGTAACGAAACCGTCTGTGTCATTGCCGGACCGTGCGCTGTGCAATGACGGACTGATCTGGCGTTATGAAGATCTGAGACAACAGGGACTTGGACTGCCGTGCGAGATTCCTCGCGGCCAAGGCCTCGTGCTGTTAATGCGCAGCGGCATGAGAGCGTGGATGCAGGCATGGGCGCAGTGCGCGACCACGGTTGTACGGCGGCAGCCGCCGCCGGGTGAGGCAGAGATCGTCCCCTTCAAGCTGCATCAGGAGGCGACGATGATTCTGGCTTCAATGCTTCTATATGGGCGTCAGGAGGCAACAGCATGAAGAGCGATCCTCACCAGAAGGTCCAGGCGAGTCATCTGAAGCGCAACGCCTATCTGTATATCCGGCAATCCACATTGCGCCAGGTGTTCGAGAACACCGAGAGCACCAAGCGCCAATACGCACTGCGCCAACGGGCCGTCGTCCTGGGGTGGTCCGAGGACCGCATTATTGTGATCGATAGCGACCTCGGCCAGTCGGGCGCTTCGTCGGCGGACCGGGAAGGCTTCCAGCGCCTGGTCGCCGAAGTCGGCGTGGGTCATGCCGGCATCGTGCTTGGGCTGGAAGTATCGCGTTTGGCGCGCAACTCCACGGACTGGCACCGGTTACTCGAGATCTGCGCGATCACCGACACCTTGATCCTTGATGAGGATGGCGTATACGAGCACACATCTTGATACCCCTGTTCGGCTACCAACTGGGCGGCCGGAACAGGTAACTGTCACTGATCCCGCCCATCCGCTGTATGGCCGCACCTTTGCTGTAGTGGCACGAGCAAGCACGGTCGGTGCATCTGGCCAAGTCACCGTCGTTTATCGCGGCGACACCCTCTTAAAGATTCCGTTGGTCGCGACATCCCTCCACCCGGCGCCTCCATGTCTGCCATCGAGCAAGCTATCGGCCGATAGCATCCGTGAACTGGTTCGCGTGGCCAGAGAATTCGGATCGTCAAAAAATCAGGTGTCCGACTTCTCTTTAAATAAGGAGTACTTGATAATAGAAGAGAGTCACGATTCGCAAAATCCGGTTGATGCCACGAGGAACAAGTCATGACATCGGAACTTGTAACGGACCGACATCTGTGCCGTAAGGCAATGATCTATATCCGTCAATCCACTGCGAATCAGGTAGTGACCAATCAGGAAAGCCTGCGATTGCAGTATGCGCTGCGCCAGCGCGCAAGCGATCTGGGCTGGGATGATGCGAATATCGAGGTGGTCGACGTTGATCTTGGCTTGAGTGGCTCGACGCTCTCGCATCGCGAGGGCTTCAAGGATGTGATCGCCCGCGTGACCCTGGGCGAGGTCGGCATCATTCTTTCCTACGAAGTAACCCGGCTTGCACGTAACTGCACGGACTGGTATCCCCTGCTGGATCTGTGCGGATTTCGCCAATGTCTTATCGGCGATCGCGATGGCATATACGATACTCGAGCGTGACACCAACGGCATAGTACATAAAGATCCGAATCAGGAGGTGCAGGATCGGGTATCCCTGATCTTTACGACGTTTCTGGATCTTGGGTCGGTGGGTAAAGTGATGCGCCGCTTCCGGGACCACGCACTGACCTTGCCGCGGCGCGACCGGTTTGGCGACGTCGTTTGGCGTGCACCAACGGCCGGTATGCTCATGGCGATTCTGAAGAATCCTGCCTACGCGGGCGCTTTCGTCTATGGTCGAACCCGGTCCTGCCATTCGACTTATCCAAACGGCAAGCTGAGGACAGAACGCTGTCCTATGTCAGAATGGAAAATCGTCGTGAAAGACCGTTATCCTGTCTACCTCGACTGGGAACGTTTCGAACAGGTCCAGGCCATGCTGCGCGATAACCATGCGGAATATCAGCGAAACCAGACGCGCGGGGTACCCCGCGAAGGTGCAGCCGTGCTCCAGGGCATCGTCTGGTGCGGGCAATGCGGTCACAAGATGGCGGTGCAGTACAAGAATGCCAACAGCTACGTCTGTAACTATCTGCTGCGCAGCCAGGGCGGCTCGTTGTGCCAGCACCTGCCTGCTGACCTGATCGATGTGCGGGTCGTGGAGGCCTTCCTCGCGGCAATCGGACCGGCTGAACTGGAGGCCTGGACGCGTGCTCGCGATGCAAGACAGCAGACCCGTGACGCCGCCACTCGGGCAGAGGCGCAGCAGGTCGAACGGCTACGCTATCAGGCGCTTCTGGCCGAGCGCCAATACAATCGCGTCGATCCGGATAACCGTCTGATTGCTGCCGAGCTTGAGCGGCGGTGGGAAACGGCGCTGCGCGAACTGCGACAGGCGGAGGATGCGCTTGCCCGTCGTCAGGCTGAGGCATGCAAACCGGAGGCGCTCGGTGCTGAAGAGCAAAATGACTTTCTTGCACTCGGTGCCCGGCTACCGGAAATCTGGCAGCGACCCGGAGTAAGCCGGGAGAACAAGAAGGCTCTGCTACGTTGCCTGATTGATAAGGTGATTCTGCACCGGGTAACGCGCGACCGGATCGCAATCCGTGTCGTCTGGCGAGGTGGCGAGATCTCCCAACTGGCGGTCGAGCCGCGTGTGCATGCGGCGCGGGCGCTCACGCGGGGCGCCGAGATGGAAGCCCGAGTGCTTGAACTTGCCCGGCAGGGCATCGACGACGTCACGATCGCCGGGATCCTGACCCAGGAGGGGCATCACTCGGCCCGATGCAGCCATGTCCCGGCACGGACCGTACAGCTCATCCGGCAGCGACATCGTGTGCTGCACGACGCCAGATCAATCCGTGAGCGCCATATCGTCGGATGGCTGACCATTGCCAGGGTGGCGCAATGTCTGCAGGTCTCGACCTCCTGGGTCAAGCGCCGCATCCACACCGGCGTCATCAATGTGCAGCGTGACCCGCATGACAAACGGTTCCTGTTCCCGGATACCGCGGAAAGCATCGCTGCACTCCAGGAACTCAAATCGGGCGTGCGAGACCATCTCGTCATCGCCCCGCGAGCGAACAGATGAGGGCATCAACATGACCGATCGTACGATCCTGCCCATTTCAACGACCGGCTGTTACTGGGGCTGAAGGGCACCATGAGCGAGGCCGAATTGCATGTGCTGCGCGCACGACTGCAAGGAGGAATCCTAAGCAAGGCAAGGCGCGGTGAGTTGCAGATGCGCCTGCCCGTCGGCTTCGTGTATAACGCCGCAGGCACGGTCGTTCTCGATCCGGACCAGCAGGTCCAGCACTGTCTGAGGTGGCTGTTCGATACCTTCCGCGGTACTGGATCGGCGATGGCCACCGCACGCGCTGCGCATCACCTCGAGCTGGCGTTTCCGCGACGCTGCTGCAAAGGTCCACACAAAGGCGAACTGCTGTGGGGCAGTCTCGGGCAGTCTCGGCCACAGCCAGGTGGTGCGCATTCTGCACAACCCGAGGTATGCCGGCGCGTTCGTCTACGGTCGCACTCATACGCGCAGGACAGTCGATGGACGCACGCGCGTGATTCGCGCCCCGCGAGACCAGTGGGATACGCTGATCCCGGGTGCCCATGCCGGTTATCTGTCCTGGGAAGAGTACGAGCAGAACCAGAAGCGTTTGCATGAGAGCGCACAGGTGATCGGAGCCGACCGGCGCCGTGGCGCGCCGCGTGAGGGTCCAGCACTTCTTCAGGGGCTCGTGGTCTGTGGTCGATGCGGGAACCGCATGACGGTCCGTTATCACAGCCGCCAGGGCGGCTTGTGTCCCGAGTACATCTGCCAGCGCGAAGGCATCGAACAGGCCGAACCGGTCTGCCAACGCATCCACGGCGCGGCCATCGATGAGGCCATTGGCGAACTGCTCGTCGAAGCGCTCAATCCGCTTGCCATTGAGGTAAGCCTGGCGGTTCAGCGCGAACTCCAGTCCCGCATCGAAGAAGCCGACCGTCTGCGTCACAAGCAGGTGGAGCGTGCCCAGTATGAAGCCGATCTGGCGCAGCGTCGCTACATGCGCGTTGACCCCGAGAACCGGCTGGTTGCAGACTCACTCGAAGCGGACTGGAACCATAAGCTTCGAGCGCTGACTGAGGCTAACGAGGACTATCGGCGTCGCCGCGAACAGGACGCGCGCATTCTCACGGACGAGCAGCGCGCCGTCATCGTCTCGCTGGCGTCCAACTTCCCCAGGCTATGGCGCGATCCCGCCACGCCCGACCGGGAACGCAAACGCATGATGAGGCTGCTTCTGGAAGACGTCACCCTGAACCGCGACCAGCAGGTTACCGCGCACATCCGCTTCAAGGGCGGCGCTCACCGGACCCTCAGGCTGCCGTTGCCGCTGAAATCGTGGCAACGATGGATCACCCCCGTTGCGGTGATCGAGGAGATTGATGCATTGCTCAATCACCATACTGTCCTGCAGATCGCGAATATACTGAACGAACATGGAGCGCCGTCGGGCACGGGTAGGCCCTTCAATGCAAAAATGGTCGCGCGCCTGCAGCGCAACTACTGTCTGAAGCCACGCTATGACCGGTTGCGCGAAGCGGGTCTCCTGACGCTGCAGGAGATGGCCGACGCCCTACACGTCACGCCGACGAGCGTAAAGATATGGAACCGTCGCGGACTCATCCGCGGTCACGCCTACAGCGACAAGAACGAGTGCCTGTACGACCCACCGGGCAATAACGCGCCCAGAAAGGCGATGGGCGTCAAGCTGTCCTGCCGGCGTCGCCACCCAGACGTCGTTTCTGATCGCCGCGAGGAGGTGTAGTGTGAAGCGCAAGCCTTGTCGCGCCAGGCGCCTTTGCCGTCCATCGACAGCCGCACGCCGCGCTCAGGTACGGCATCGGTGAACGCGGCCGCCGTGAACTGGCTAGCCTGATCGGTGTTCACGATGTCTGGCAGCCCGTAGCGGGCGAATGCTTCTTCCAGCGCCTCCACGGCATGTATTGCCTCCGGCGTCATGGCCACCCGGTGTGCAAGAACCTTGCGACTCGCCCAATCTACTACCGCCGTCAGATAGACGAAGCCACGCGCCATGGGAATGTACGTTGTGTCGGGTGCGAAGACCTGATTGGCGCGCTCGATCTTCATGCCGCGCAACAGGTACGGCCAGATCTTGTGCTGCGCGTTGCGTCGGCTCGTGTTGGGCTTGCAGTAAAGCGCTTTCACACCCATACGCTTCATGAGCGTGCGCACGCGACGGCGACCCACCCCATGGTCTTCCCGGCGCAACAGCCGGACCAGCATTCGCGCTCCGGCGAACGCAAACTCCAGGTGCAGCCCGTCGATCCGGCGCATCAAGTTCTGGTCAGCCTCGCTGACCTGCCGCGGCCGATAGTACGCACTCGATCTGGCAATGCCGACGAGCTTTGCCTGTTGCGACACCGGTAACTGATGGCCACGGTCAACCATCGCTTTGCGCCCAGCAATCCCGCCTTGTTGAGCGCGCCGCTTGAAAAATCATTTTCCAGAGAAAGCTGGCCGATCCTGGCGTGTAGGGTCTTCACGTCTACCGGCGGCTCGTTCGATACCACGCCCGCCGTTCCAGACACGTCGGCCGCACGCTCCTGCAGCTGCCGTTTCCATTCCGTGATCTGGTTCGGGTGCACATCGAACTGCTGCGCCAGTTCGGCCAGCGTGCGCTCGCCTTTGACTGCCGGCAGCGCCACTTTCGCCTTGAACGCCGCTGAGTGCTTGCGTCGGGTTCTCTTCGTCATGTCCTCGGTTCCTTTGCCTGCATTTTCGCTGGCTCAAGCCCCGGGCGTTCCACCTATCCCGCTGTCCGAATTCGCCCGGCCACCTCTGATCACGTCCGCACATCGCCGCCATCCTCAGTAAATGCGCAACGTCTTTGCGACGCTGGGCACGCCCTTGTTATTGAGAGCAAACAGCATGTAATAGCCGGGGACGACGATGCCCGGATCGGACGGGATATTGATCAGGTATTCGCCCGCCGTACCGGTGGTGAACTTCACCGGGACCCGGCGCTGCTCGTTGTCCAGCGAGTGCGTTGCCGATGCCATGCGGAGGAGCGAGAAGTTGGTCACGGGCCCATTGGTGGTGACGGCGATGGAAGTACCGAGGCTGACCTCCGACGGTGCGGAGACGATGACGGGTCGCGTTGCCGCCGAGCCGTCCGGATTCAGCAGATAGGGCGGCGTCAGGATCTCGACACTCGGATGGTTGGTCGAGCAGGTGCCGCAGAGGCCGCCACCGCCGCTCAGCACACGTCCGTCGGGCAGCAGCAGGGCCACGCTGTGGTAAGTTCGCGGCGTGGCCATCGGCGCCAGCAGCTGAAATGTCTCTGTGGCCGGATCCCAAAGCTCAGCGGTGAGCACGGCTTGGTCATCGGAGAACGGCCTCGGGTAGGTCTGGCCGCCGATCACCACAACTTGGCCGTTCGGCAGCACCACACTGTTATGGAAAGCCCGTGCATAGGCCATCGCGGCGACCTGGCGCACCTTGGCCGTGCCACCGTTGATATCAATGAGATTGGCGTTCGCACTTGCCCAAGTGCTATCGTAACTCGGCGCGCCGCCTATGGTGAGGATCTTGCCGATATCGTACATGACTGCGTTGCCGTTCATTGCATCGGCGTCCCCGCCGCGCTCGCCGGCCCAGGTAATACTGCCGCTGCCGGCCGTGTCGATCCAGTGCATGCTTTTGCTTGGACCTGCGTGAAATACACGGCCATTGGACACGGCAAACATCCAGGCATGGTTATCCGCGCGGTAAATGCCGGCACCATCAGCGGTGAGGATTTCGGTGGCAAACACTGCAGAGTTGAGTTGCCAGCCAGTACCTGGGAGCCAGGTTTCGCCATTCTTGTTACCCTTGTTGACGTCCCACGACCCGCCCAGGGTAAATACGCCGCCATTGGTCAGCGTGACGCTGCCATTGTATCCGCGGCCAATGTTCATCAGCGGGCCGGCGGACCACGAGAGCGTGGCGGGATCGAAGATACTAGTCTTGGTATCGCTGGAACCACCATTGACGAAAATCCGGCCGTCGGGAAGATTCGCAATGCCAGGACAGAACATGTCGTGGCCGGTGTTGCTTACAAGCATTTCAGAGGAATTTCCCGTGGCAGGGTCAAAAATAACGGTATAGGTCTGGCCACCGTCGCCGCCGAAATTGAGGGGGTCCCAGGAGGACCACGTCAGTACCTTGCCGTTGGGCAAGTTGGCTGCCGCGACCGGCACGATCGGAAGTGCTTGCGGCGCCGTCCAGCTTGACGGCAAGGTGACGGCCTGCGGAGGCGGGGTGTGCAGGCCATCGATTTCCCAGGTCTGGCTCGCGCTGCCGTCGCATGGCATCTGCACGACTTGCTGGCCTGCCTGCGGATTCCCCCCCCCTGAGCGACGAGACACTTGCTGCTGTGCGCCGCCACGATCGCATAGCCCGTACCTTGCTGGCGCAGCGTGAACTGCTGGTTCGGTTGCCCGTTGCAGGCCCACTGAATCGCCGGGGCGCCCGCGTCAAAGCTAATTCCCGTGATGTCCAGGCATTTGCCGCTGTGCTGAGCAATGAGCTGATACGCGGTGCCGACCGGTTGGAGCTGCCAACTTTGGTTGGCTTGGCCATTGCACGTCCAGACAATCACTGCCGCTCCGTCTGACTGCGAAATTCCTGTGACATCGGTACACAGCGTCGTTCCGCTGGGGCGCAGCGTGCTGACTGCGGCGTTGGACTGTGCCGCCGCCGGCCCGGACAGCATCATGGTTATGGCCATGCAAGCGGCGCCAATCCATCCAAGCAGGCGTGTCATCTTACATCCAGCGTATCGTTGGCAAGTATGAGTCATGGCAGTGGTGGGTTGTTGTTTGGTGCTGTCTTGCTCGGGGACCAAGCAGTCAAGCTTGGGCTAGGTGTTCCAGAACGTACGGGACTTCATCGGCCAGCGGCAAGGAGGTGCTCCGCCAGCGTAGTTGTGCAGCCTTGCCGAAGAAATAGACTTACGTGGAATGGCTATCCAGGCCTGGGGACAGCGCTCGGCCGGCGAGGGCCGCCCCTGATCTCCTCTACGTCGCCAATGCGCGGTCTCACGGCGTGCCGGGCCGGGCCGGCGTCAAATCGCTTGAGCCACGCGCGCAGTGCGCCCGGTGAATCGGCGAGCGGATCAATGCTGAGTGATATCAATCGAAGTGGATATTGCGAGCCTAGTCGCGGTATTCCTTGCTGCACGGCAGAAAATAGCGCGCCCTGCAGCGGACAAACCGAACTGCACCCAGTGAACATTGTCTGCACTGCTGAAACGCTGCCACACAGGACGTCCCGCAGGAGCCGCCTTTGGCCGCCCTCGTCGACGACCCAAGTGTCTGGAATGCGCAGCGGTGGATTCACCGCGCCGATGCCGCCGTGTGCGTATATGTCGCGAGACGCGACAGCGACGATGCTTGCGGAAATACCCTGAAGCCATGCACGCCGGGTCCATCTCATTTCCATATACCACCGAAATGCGTAGTAAAGTCAATCATAGAGACCGGCGAGCATAGGGAATCGCAGAGTCTCACGATAAGTGCCCGCCGTTATGACAATGTGGTCGCCCGACTTCAGCGCCGCGATGGCGGTGGAGATCGTTCAATACACAACGGTCTGCAGCATGAATCCGCACGACTATCCTCGCGGCCCGCTCGTTGAGCGGTATGTTGTCAGGCAACGTGCCCTCCAACACGTCATTAAAACGCCCGCGCCGGTAATTTAGTTGCATTTGAGAGGACTTCGGACGCAAATGAACGCGGCAAGATCCAGAGAAATCCGTATTTCTCGATCAAACCGCTCGTACGAAGTAGTCTCAATTAAACTTTTCGCCGCAAACCACTTGCCATTGTCATAGCCAATAGGCTGCGACCTATAATTCCATTCGTAGTACGAATGTTCTGGCAGACTCCACCTATACTGCTGTCGATTTGAGTGTTCAATGCATCCGCTGTATGCGCCCCACCACCTATTCACACATAGGGTGAGGCATTGATGACAGAGCAACCTGTTTTTCCGTGCGGTCAAAATGATTTAGCAGCGAGTTCGCGCTATGCGTTGACGCGTCACCGGTTTACGATAGCGAGTATGGTGGATCGATATGGCAAGCCTCTGTGCGGTAAACCACTTAAACACTTAATCGGTGAAGTCGCTCATTGCAGACTTCGCGGTGTCTTCGCAAAACAGCGTGGTGTAGTTGGCCGCGAGTCTGCGATTAATGAATGCCTTGAACCGAAGGTTCGGAGTGCTGACTTTCACACTATCGGACTGGCCTTATACGAAACGCTGCTGATATGCGGCTGCTGTGGTCGGGCGCTCACCGTTCGCTACCAAGGTAACGGCGGCCTTTATCCGTTGTGCTTGTGTAGTGCTCGCCGCCGCGAGGGTTTGGCGACCACCGATTGCCTGAGCATGAGCAGCGACCTGCTTAACAACGCAATCGGCGAGGCTGGATTCACCGCGCTGCGGCCAGCCGAGTTGAAACTTGCGGTGACCGCGCTGAACGAACTTGAGCAACGCGATCACGGCATCATGCGTCAGTGGCATATGCTCGTCGAACGCGCCGAATATGAGGTCGCGCTGGCAGAGCGTCGCTACGGGAACGACGGAGTTCTACTCGCATCATTTTCGATAACGCGGCAGATTGTCGTTTCTCAAAGATCCCAGTGACAATGGTTAAAGCGAGGCCGTCGAAACCCCTGCACGAAAAACGAAAGCGCGCTAAATAACGAGCTCGTCCCTTGATGCGGTAGCTGCGCCCGTCGAACTCGGGCAGGTAGCAATGATGCATGAGCCGGTCGAGGACTGTCTGATGCCGGCTGGCCGTCTCGTCTCGGCGTGCACTCACTTTTCCGTCGGTCACAGCGATATAGCAAAGGAACGCGGTGCCTTGCCATTCAGATGGACAGGCATTGGATCAGACGCTCGAACCGCCCGAAATGCTGCGTCATCCACTGTCGGATCCCCGCTGGATTCAGCGAGATCGGCAGCGATAAGTCCGCCAGACGGCTCACAATGGACGCGGACTTTCGCAATATTTTGGCTATGGTGCCAGAACTTTAGTGCGGAGCCCTTCCCTGGCGGCATAGGGCCGTGACGGCGATCCGAGCGAACCGGCCATTCGAGTGACGGTTTCGTCGGATGAGCGAACGTCGGCAAGTGGCCGAGATGATGGCATGGAGGCGCCACTTTCCCGTGGCCCCTGAACTGGTGCCAAACTGAAGTCTGGCGCTGCATTTCAGTGAGGAGCCTTCATCATGGACATCGCGACTATCGGGCTAGATCTGGCCAAAAACGTCTTCCAGTTACACCACTGAACCACTCCGGCAGGACGGTCCTCCGCAGGCGTCTGCGCCGCGCACTACTGGGCGCGCGAAATCCAGAAGCTCGGCCACACGGTACGCCTGATGGCACCGCAATACGTAAAGGCCTACGTCAAGACCAATAAGAATGACGCCGCTGACGCCGAGGCGATTGCCGAAGCCGTGACACGCCCCTCGATGCGATTTGTGCCCGTCAAAACCCAAGATCAGCAGGCAATGCTTGCGCTGCACCGTGTACGGCAAGGCCTGATCAAGGCGCGTACCGCACAGGCCAACCAGATCAGAAGCTTCCTCGCTGAGTGTGGAGTCGTGATACCGGCGGGCTTGGGGCGATTGCGCAGAGCATTGCCAATGGTGCTGTCCGAGGAAGAACGCGTGGATGGTCTGATGCGCCAGTTGTTGGTTGATCTTGCCGCAAGATTGCGCAGTCTGGACGACGAGGTCGCACGACTTGACAGACACATTGCCGAATTCAATCGCCGCAACCAGGACTGCCGGCGCCTCGAGACGATTCCCGGCGTTGGCCCGATCACCGCAAGCGCCCTGGTGGCAGCAGTCGGCAACGCAACTGCATTCTGTAACGGTCGCGAGCTGGCGGCGTGGCTCCGAATTTCGCAACATGCGATTTATGCTAGAGGTAAAGGATCATACGGTCCGGGTTGCTCTAGTCCCTAAAAGCGGCGAAAAGGGTGCGATGTTCGAATACCCGTATGCAACTCCCGACGATCACAATCTGTCAGGAGAACTTGAGCGTTTGAAGGAGCGTCTGCGCCAAGACATTGTGACAGCGCAAAATATCGAAGATGGGAAAGGAACGCGACTGACTTGAGGGAAAGCCGGATCCACATGGGCGTTGAATTTAGCGACATTCCACTCCAACGCACCTTTTCCGCGACGTCCGTTGGTGCGAAGGATGAACGTCCCATGTGGGTCGCGGCCGGTCGCAATCGAGCCAACATGAACGACATGAGGTTTGCGACGGCCTGAAAAAATGCCGCCGATATCGGCCGTTGCGTTCTGCGCGTCCCCCTGAACAGCCGAATCGAGGATTCAAAGTTCTCAAAAAAATTTTGTCCCTGTTGGTGTGCACTATTTGATAGGACCCGCGAGTAGGCCTAAAACGTGTGTGCCGGGGGGCGAAAATCGATGTGAATCCCGGTCATTTTCAAGGCTCAAGGTTGTGTTTCGTGATCAGCCCTCTGACGTCGTGACTCATAGCACGACGGCCAATTGCCATGGAGAAGTGGCGCTGCTGATGTCGAAGCGCGAGCGTTGAGCAACGGGCCCGGTTTTGCCCGTTTTTCCCGGTTCCGGTCTTTCCGGGCAAGTTAGCACGGTCCGGTTTCGCCCGCTCCAGCTATAGGAAGCGGGCGAAACCGGGCAAACCGGACCGGCGCACCTGTTGTTCCAATAGGGCGCTTTGCGGGTAAATCAGGCGCGCCACAGCGAGTTGCTTTTCACGCCAAAGATATTTTTCGCCACAAGACCGTTCAAGGCTTCGATCGCGCGCTGCTTTTTATGTTTCTGGTCGCACAGCATCCGCTCGGTCACGAGCGCGACGGCCTCATCGAGGGGGATACACGCACGGTCTTTTGGCGCGCCATCTTGCCCGCTCTCGAAAGAGTTGCGCAGCGCCCCGGTCACGGCATCGAACGCGATTTTCTGATTTCCGCCAGTCGGCAGCTTCGTCCCCTTCACGGGCTGGATCGATTCATCCGGTGCGATCACGCAGCTCGTGACCGGCTCGCCGCAGTCATCGTTTCCGAGATCCACGACGAGCAGCTTGAACCGGTGAGCAGCGCCGGTTTCATCGTCCTTGGATTTGGCCACGACCCATTCGCGACGGCTCTCGGTCGCATTCACCTCGATGGCGCCATCGAGCGCGGCATGCAGACTCGAATGCCCGCGCAATCCCTTCGTGGCATCCTTGCCCGTATGATGAACCAGCAGGACCAGGCCGCCGAGCAGGTTCTGCAGGCGCTTGGCGGCGGTGATCATGTTGCCCATGTCCACGGACGAGTTCTCGTCGGCGCCAGGCGCAGCGCGGTTCAGCGTGTCGAGCACAACCATCCCGCCAGCGCCACCCGCGCTTGCGATGGAGCGGGCAAGCTCGGCTACGCCCGCGCCGTCGAGCAGGTC
This sequence comes from Paraburkholderia podalyriae, assembly GCF_014397785.1. GTDB lineage: Bacteria > Pseudomonadota > Gammaproteobacteria > Burkholderiales > Burkholderiaceae > Paraburkholderia > Paraburkholderia podalyriae. The sequence continues at coordinate 372,455 of NZ_VZQQ01000002.1, read as the reverse complement.
GAAAGGCGCGGTCATGAAGCGCAGGCCGTCAGGCAACGGCTTGTCGTGGTGCTTCGCCCACGCCTTGACGCGCTTGCCCATGCCAGCTTCGCCTTCCAGTGCGCAGTAGGTCACCGGACACTGAAGTACCCGGTGACCGAACCACTCCGGATTGCCACCCGCGACGGCGGCAGCAATGTCGAGTACCAGAAAGGATTTCCCGCTGCCGCTGGGGCCGAACAGCGCAGCCAGGCCTTCGAGAGGCAGCACCGCGCGCACCAGCCACTTCATGGGAGGCGCGTTCGCCAGCTCGTCAGCGGAGCGCAGCGGAAAGCGCGCAGTCGTGGGAGTGATGCCGGCCTCTCGGAGCTGCCCGGTATCCGTTGCCCGCACTTCGTTCACCCACATGACGAGCGTGCCGATCGTCGCCACATTCGTAGTGCGGCCGAAGCTTTCCCACTCCCTTTCGCACAGGCCCGGCTGATACATCAGTTCGCCGTCAGCCGTCACGCGTTCGTCTTTCGCTGACCAGGTATCCCACAGTTCAAGCCCCTCGTCGGAGCCGTCGAACTGGTGATGCAGGATCATACCGAGCTTCAGCCAACGGGCACGATTCCATTCATCGGCGTTCGGATCGAGCCGCGACAGCAGCTCGTCTTTGACGCGCCCCAGGGTCCAGCGCGGATCGGACTGCTTTGCCTCGAGCAGACTGAAATCGACGTCGTTGCAAGCCTCGGCAGTAACCGGCTTCGCAGTTTCGCAAGGTGCAATCGCCAGATAAGAATCGGGATTCAGGTATCCGCCGCCCAAGGACACGCCAAACCTGTACTCGGCTCCCTGATTCTGTATGGGGCAATACATGGCGCGTTCGGCCTCCAGCGAACCAGGGTCGAGCGTCGCGCGAAAAAACGTCGCGATCGCCAGAGCCACCGTACGGTGCTCCTCGCGCGACATGTCACGAATACTGGGAATGATGATCCGCAGGCGCGGCGCTTCAGGCGTGTGAGAGCGTGTGGTATGCCATAGGTAATCGAAAGGCGCGAGCGTATCGCCGCGGACCAGTGCGGCGAAGAGGTCTGCAGTTCCCTTGTCAAAATCGAGCGTCAACGCCGAGCGGCGCTTGAAGGACGCGTGGTTGCGCTGGTTTCCATCGAAAGCGCCGAACACGACGAACGGGTCGCGTTTCTTCGCTTCTCCGCGCTCCTTATTACTCAGCGCCATGAAGTCGGTGTGCGACATGGGGCTCTGCTTCGGCATCGAGACGAACTGCTTCAGCGCCTCGAAGCTGATCGGTTTCACGGGGCGGATAACACCAAGGTTTCCCTGGCCATAGACCGACGACAGGAGGCGCTGCGGATGGATTTCTGGAAGTTGGTTTGCTATCATCGTTTTATCTCTTAGGAATGCTTAATGCCCCGGCGTCTGATATGGCGGATACCGGGGCTTTCTTTTAGCCTTCGTGCAGGGTGCTACAGGCGAGCAAAGAGACCGGGGTGTTCTTCCTCGAACTTAATGCGGGCGTGAACCGCATAATCGCTCGCGGCAGCCTTCATGAAAGCCGTCACCAGAGCAACAGAATTGGTGTCGCTGATCTTATATCCTCGAGCACGCGCTTCCTCGACCGCATGAAGAGCGGAGAACAGGTACAACTCGGCAGTCATCGCGGCCTGCCTCATGAGATCTTCATAGGAGACGCTCATGCCGCACCTCCCGCCAGGCGTTCGATGGAATCGGCGGCACTCATGAGACGACCGTTCGGCGACTCCACCGGCTGAAGGCGGCAGCAGGCGCCGGTCTCTGCGGGAATCTCTGCAGAACGAACGCGGGCTCCGGACTGGGCGAGCGAAACGGCGTTTGCATGAGACGCGATGTTCTGGGTGAAATGGTCGGCGTGGGCAGGATTGGCAAAACGGTCCATCATGCTGCGCCTCCGCCAAGCAGAACAGCGCGCAGCTCACCCACATTCCAGCGGGTCGAGCCGCCGATCTTGCGCGGGGCGGGGAGTGCGCCGCGCTTCGAACGTTCCCACACGGTCGCGACGTTGCACTGACACAGCCCGGCCACAGTGCGCACGTCGACGGCGGCCGCGTTCGGCAACTCGTCAAACTCTTTCAGGTCAGTCTTGTGAGCCATCGATTTTCTCCAGTACCCGTCGGAATTGACGGGCAGGGAGAAGCGTATCGAGCCGGCCGCTGCCCCGCACCCTAAGCCACCCTAAAACTACCCCAATTGCACCCTACTCTCATTTAGGGTGCCGCGAGAACCTCCGAAACCCGTTGTGACGAGAGGCCGGGACATCGCCCGGTGACCGCGGCGATGACCTTTGCCCGATCTGCCGGCCCGGCCGGGTCATTGAACTCGAGCACGGAGAACAGTGCCCTGACGCAACGCTGGCATGCATCCGACAGCTTTTCCTCGGCTTCGCCCCGGTTGGCCGCGGCGAACACTTTTTCGAGCGTCGCCTTGCCCAGACCTTTTGCAAGGTCGGCCTCCTCGATTTCCACAATGACTCTGCTTTGGGAGATGCCGCGTGTCGCCCTGATCGTGTCGAGCATCGCGGCGATGACGGCCAGGCGGTCGGCGGTGCTCGCGTGCGTGCCCGGTTCGATATTTTTCTGCGGCGCGAACCCGGCAGGCAGCGTCCAGCCAATTGCCACGGCCCACGCGCGGAACGCGCTGGTTGAAACCCAGGCATTCTCTCTCTTATGACTACCCGGCCGGACGACCATGAGCGCGCCAACGTCCGGGAGTGGTCCGCGATCATCCTCATACGGGCCTGCGAGATTCGCCATGGCGACTTCCAGCCGGTCCCTGAAGGGCTGACCTGCCAGTGCAATGGCGTCGTGTTCATCAATATGCTCCGTCGGCGACAGCGCGGACGGCTCGATCCCGAGTGATTGTGCGACCAGCCGCCATAGGGGCAGCTCGGGCAGATGCGGCCACTTGCCCCAGTTGACGGCGTGGAGGCGCGCCTTCCGTTCGGCGATGCTTGCAGCCACTTCCTTGAGGGTCGATCCGTTCAGCAACTCCGGTAACAGGTCTTTCATTGCGTGTTCTTTGCGTGAATCGTCAAAAATAGGTGCCGCTCCCACGTCGGTGACGGTGCCGGCTATCGGCACGTCGCATGAGGGAGCGGCGGAAAGGATCAGCCTGCGTGCGACGCAGCGGCCCGCCGGTGGAGGGGAATCACGGCACCCTGGGTCACAGGTGTTGCGATGAAGGCAGCCCAGTCGTTCATCAGGCACCGCCGCCGCTCCAGCACGTCACCGCGCCAGTACGCCGCTTCGGACTCGTCACCCTTCACGTGCGCCAGTGCGACTTCGGCCAGTTCGCGCGGATAGTCCGTGCGCTCGCCTGCCCAGTCACGGAAGGTGGAACGGAAGCCGTGCGGCGTGGCTTCCAGTCGGGCGCGGCGCAGGATCGCCAGCAGCGTCATGTCGGACAGCGTCCTGCCGGTCGGGCTGGGGAAGACGAGGGCATGGTCATCATCCGGTCGCGGCAGCGCCCGAAGCAGCGCGACGGCCGCATCGGACAGCGGCACGCGATGTTCTTTCTTTGCCTTCATGCGTTCGCCCGGAATGCGCCAGACCGCCTTGTCGAGGTCCATCTCGGTCCACATTGCGCCGCGGGCCTCGCCCGAGCGGGCGGCCGTCAGGATGGCAAACTCCAGACAGCGTGCGGCCGTCGTCAGCGTGCCGCGCAGCGACACCATGAAGGCACCCATTTCGTCGATGGCCATCGCCGGATGGTTGCGAACCCGCTTCGTCTTGCTGGGTGCGGCCAGCAGCTTGTCGAGATTGCCGCGCCACGTCGCGGGATTCTCGCCTTCGCGATAGCCCTTGACGCGTGACCAGTCGAGCACGTTCTCGATCCGGCCGCGCAGCCGCGACGCGGTTTCCGTCTTCGTCGTCCAGATGGGTTCGAGCACGGCGAGCACATGCTCGCGGCCGACATGCGCGACCTGAAGCCTGCCGATCAACGGGTAGGCGTACTCTGCAAGCGTGTTGCGCCACTGGCTGGTATGCTTCGGATTGCTCCATTCGGCCGACTTCGCCTCGATGAAGCGCTTCGCGGCGTCTTCAAAGGTGATTTCACGCGCCTGACTGGCCCGTAGCTGGCTGTTTTTTTCTTGCGCGCGAGCACCGGGTCAACGCCGGTAGCGATCTCGTCGCGTTTGGCGCTGGCGTGTTCCCGGGCAGCCTTCAGCGAGACGGCCGGATATGCGCCAAGCCCGATCTCGCGCCGCCTGCTGCCGACCATCACGCGCAGGATCCACGAACGCGCGCCACTCGGCGTCACCTGTAACGCCAGGCCCGGCACGCCGCCGACCATGTGCCGCCCGGGCTGCGTCAGTCGGGACACGGCCAGCGCACCTAGCTCCTTCGCAATCTTCGGCATTGAATCTACCCCCCAAAGTACCCTCCATAAAGTTTACGATTGGGGCCGATGAAATGCAATGGGGACCGATCATCCAGCGACGCGACTAAACGGTAAGTAATTGATATATAATGAAAAATATCGACTGATTACGATGAAGGATGACAGTGTGAGACAGGGGATCAGGCGGACCCTCTCTCCGCCAGGAACGAAACATCAAAACCCTGCAAGTTCAGTGACTTGTGGGGTTTTTGTTTTTTGGGCCCATCAATTGGCCCATCAATCGGCCCATCGAGAGCCGTGGAGATTTTGGGCTGTCGCCCATGTACGGACTGCCTGTCGCACGGTAATTATCTGACTGCTGCCAACCCCGGCAGCGACTTCAGATAGACCATCGACACACCTATGTCCCTGTCCGTATTTGAAATGCACTCCGTGGAGCTGTTCTGCGAGCGGCCACCGGGCGCCTGTTATGTCATCTGCGACGAATGGCACTATAAAGCGTGCCTCGGCAAGGCCGCAGACCTTCAGAGGGCCAGGGCGGAGACCCGGGAATTTCTTGCTATCGCCGCACTGAATCGCAGGAAGTGGGAGGAGGACCGGAAGCTGGTCAGGAATCTCATTGGCAGTCACTGGCTGTTTTTTCATGATGTACGGGACCGGAACCCTGACACCGATGGCTGGTGGGTCATTGTCGCTCTTCTCGAAGAGGTTCGCCGGGGCAAACTGCTTGCCGTTAAAGGTCCGCGTAATGGCCTGTTTCCGTCACCGTACAGCAGCACGCCGTTGAGGAATCCCGTAGTGAGGACCGGCAGTCACCCGGACCGCGAACCCATTCTGTCCGTCCAGTATGATCCGGCCAGCTGGCAAGCCCGGTTGAACGCTGCGCGCGCGACCAGGACTGGCGATAGGGGCGCATCAACGCTGCTTGGCGATGCGCAGCCATTCGAGTATCGGCCTGACATGCCTGATGTAGACGCCGTGCAGATCGCTGGTAGTCAGGGAACACCTCGCAACAATCAGGCACAGAACAAACAAACCGATGACATCGCTCAAATCTTGCGGCTAACGCCCGTCAATCCCGGCAGCTTCACGACGAGATTACCGGTCAAGGGCTCGGGTTTCATGAAATCATGGAGCGCGCGAAAGATATGTTCAACCTGTGGTGATTAACAAGGTCAGAACAGGAGAATTTTCGATGACTGATACACAGAAAGAAATCGGGCGTCGCTTATCGGCGCTTCAGGGCCTCCAATTGAGCAGCGTGAATCGTGCTGCCGATATGCTGACTTTGGGGTTTGGCGATCTGCGCCCTGTCACCAACTTTCGCGGCGTTATCAAGCATGTCGGCGAATGGGCACTCCATATCCAATGCCCTTGGAGGCTAGAGGAAGCGGCTCAAGTTGTGGCAACTCAAGAAGATCTCAGCGGGTCCGACGAAAGGGCATACGCGACTGCGGATCACCTTCGAGGACTGCTGGTAGAGCGCGGACCATGTACTGTGGATAGCGTGTCAGTAAGTGATGACGCGGGCATGATCGTTTCGCTGTCGCGCGGATTTCGCCTCGTCGTTACCCCGGATGGAATCGAAGGAGCCGAAGACTGGCGATTTTTCGCCCCAGGCGTTGACGCGGCGCATCTTGTGATTAAAGGTGGGGACGTCGCCCCGGAGTCGTTCGATTGAAAAGTAAAAGCCGACTCTCGCACCCCAGTTCGATCATCGTTCACTACGATACCGAGCAAAAGATGCTGGTGTGCAATGCTGTCGCCGAAGCGGCGATACGTCCGTTGTGTGAGGGCAAACTGGATATTCCCGTATTGCTGGAAGAATTCGATTTCAAGCTTGACGACGAGTTCGCACGTCGTTTCGGCGCAGCACGGTTTTTGTTTTTCTGGGCCCATCGTCGGGCACATACTCGCGCGTTTGCCGCCGAAAGCCGTGGAGATTTTGGGCTGTCGCCCATGTACGGACTGCCTGTCGCACGGTAATTATCTGACTGCTGTCAACCCCGGCAGCGACTTCAGATAGATCATCGACACACCTATGTCCCTGTCCGTATTTGAGATGCACTCCGTGGAGCTGTCCTGCCAGCGGCCACGGGTGCCTGTTATGTCATCTGCGACGAATGGCACTATAAAGCGTGCCTCGGCAAGGCCGCAGACCTTCAGAGGGCCAAGGCGGAGACCCGGGAATTTCTTGCTATCGGCGCACTGAATCGCAGGAAGTGGGAGGAGGACCGGAAGCTGGTCAGGAATCTCATTGGCAGTCACTGGCTGTTTTTTCATGATGCACGGGACCGGAACCCTGACACCGATGGCTGGTGGGTCATCGTCGCTCTTCTCGAAGAGGTTCGCCGGGGCAAACTGCTTGCCGTTAAAGGTCCGCGTAATGACCTGTTTCCGTCACCGTACAGCAGCACGCCGTTAATGAATCCCGTAGGGAGGACCGGCAGTCACCCGGACCGCGAACCCATTCTGTCCGTCCAGTATGATCCGGCCAGCTGGCAAGCCCGGTTGAACGCTGCGCGCGCGACCAGGACTGGCGATAGGGGCGCATTAGTGGTGCTTGGCGATGCGCAGCCGTTCGAGTATGTGCCTGATGCGTTGAGCGGGGATGTCGTTGAACTCGCCGCGAGCACGAACAACCCGCGCTATGCCGCGAAGATGCTTGGCTACGATAAAAACACGTTCAGCGACATGCTCCATATATTCAAACCGGCCAACGGACTCGGCCCAGCCGACAACGTGATCTTTCACGACGACGGGAGCGTCGAACACCGTGGCCGAATCCTTGACGACAATATTCACGACTATGCGCCATAACGAATGCCCTACTGGTACACCGCACGCACGCGCTCATGCGACGCTCATAATCTCCGGCGATTCCGTGTCACCTGGATTCTGGACCGAGTATTTCGGCGTGGAGCCAGATAGGCAGATCGCCAAAGGGCAGTCCTTTGAGCTGCCATCTGGAAAGCTGAGCTCCCGCCCCGGCAAATTCGGCATGTGGGCTGTCGAGAGCAAGGATGCAATACGCAGCGATGAGCTAGCGCCCCACTTGCTGTATCTGAAGAGCCGTCTTGGCTTGCCGCGCGCCGAACTGCGCGGTTTGATCCAGGCGCAAGAGGCAAAGTTGGCGCTGTGGTGCTATTGGATGAACGATACAGGCGATCGCGTGCCAGATGTGTCCGACGATATCCGCGCCATGATGGAGGCGATGGGCGGCACGGTCGAGATAGACGAGTACCGATAGCGTGTCGTGAGTCCGCCTAGACGCAGAGGCCGACCCTCGCGAGTCGGCTCTTTTGTGCGAGCCTGTATGGCACAGCGCGAGTGTTGTGGGTCCCATTTCTGAATTAACCCTCTATGCCGCAAACATGCCCGTAGCGCTACCCTTCACCCCTCTCCACCGGTTCCCCCGTATCCCCCCGCTCCGCACAAGCCCCCGTAACAGGCGGCATCCCCCGCGTCGCCCCAGACAACGGCACCTGCTGCTGAATCCCAGCTTTCGCCAGCATATGAGCGCTAATCGGCGCCGTAAGAAACAAAAACGCCGGAATCAGCAACTCGTGCAGACTCGCAAAATTGTCGTGCGCGCTGAAATACACCACCGATGCAAGCACGATGCCGCCAACCCCCAGTGTGGTCGATTTAGTCGGCCCGTGCAGCCGCATAAAGAAGTCAGGCAGCCGTGCGAGCCCGACCGCCCCGACCAGCGTAAACAGACTGCCGACGAGCAACAGCACACATACGATCGCTTCGATAACGGTTTGCATCGGCAGGCCTCGCGCTAGTTGAGTTCGATGATGTCGCCGCGCTGCAAGTACTTGGTCAGCGCGACCGTGCCCACGAAACCCATCACCGCGATCAGCAGCGCCACCTCGAAGAGGACAGTCGAGCGCAGGCTGATGCCATACACGACGATCAATGCGATCGCATTGATGTTGAGCGTGTCGAGCGCGACGATGCGATCGGGCAGCGACGGACCGCGCACGAGGCGCCAAAGCGTGAGCAGAAACGCGATGCCGAGGATCGCGAGCGAGATCGGAAGCACGATGGCTAGCATGCGAAGATCTCCATCAAAGGGGCTTCATAACGGGACTTGATGAGCGCGATGAGCGCTGCTTCGTCGTCGAGATCGAGCACGTGAACGGCGAGGCGAGTGCGGTCGTCGCTGAGTTCGGCACACAGTGTGCCGGGGCTCAGCGAGACCACGCTGATCAGTATCGTGAGCGCGATCTCGTGGGTGCTGTCGAGCGGCACTTCGATGAACGCGGGACGCAGCCGTTTCGTCGGGCCGAGCACGAGCAGCGCGACCTCGAGGTTGGCCACGATGATGTCGATGAACACATGCCAGGCGAGACGCGCGAGCAGCCACGGCCGACCCACGCGCACCGGCCGCAGCCACAAGCCTTCGGCGACGCTAAAAGAGATCACGCCGCCGAGCACGGTGCCGAGCAGCAGATTGCCCGGCGAAACGTCGTTCATCAACAGCACCCAGCACATGATCAGCACGACGGTGAGCCAAGGGTGGGGGAAGAGCCTTTTCAACATCGTCAGCTCCCGTTGGCGCGGTCGGCCGGTGTAGCCTGCGCCGTCGGCGCGGCGCCCGCCGCGGGCAGGATCGCGCGCACGTAAGCGGCGCGATCGAAGAGTTGCGCCGCCGTATCGGTCAGATAGTGCCGCACCGCGCCCGCGCCGAGCGTGATAGCCGCGACGCAGCCGAGCAGCAGCGCGCAGGCCGCGAGCTTCGCGTTGCTGCCGCGCGGTGCGCGCTCCTGCTGGCCGGCGGCCGCGCGCGCGGCCGGCGCGGCCCACATCAGGCGCGTGCCCGTGCGGCTCAGCGCGACGATCGACAGCAGGCTCGACAGCAGGACGGTCGGCCACAGCACGGCGGCCGCGCCGGTCGGTGTTGCGGCCAGCACCATTGCCTTGCCGAGGAAGCCTGAAAGCGGCGGCAAGCCCGCGGCGCCCACCGCGGCGATCAGATAGAGCAGCGCGGCGAGGTTCGACGGCCACGGTGCATGCGTCCGCGCGGACGCTTCAACAGTAGCTTCGGTCTCGGCGTGAGCGGATTCCACGGCAAGCACGGCGAGCGCGCCGGCCGTCTCGGCCTGCAGCGGTTGCACGCGTGCAAGCGTCGCCACCGCCTCGCCGTCCGGGACGGGCGAGATGGCCGCCCCGGACGCGTCGTCGAGCGCTTCGAGCGAGCCTGGCTCGATCGCATTGGCATCGGCGAAAACAGTGGCGCGGGCGGCATGGGCGGCGCGCGGCGACGAGGCTTGCTCGGGTTCGAGCGTGTCCGCCAGCAGGAACAGCGCGCCTGTGCACAGCGTCGTGCTGATCAGGTAGTAAAGCAGCGCGCTCCATGCAAGCGGCGTCTGTTGCGCGACCGCCGCGATCAGCAGTCCCACCGAGACCAGCACGAGATAGCCCGTCGTCGTCTTCAGACTCGACACCGCCAGCGCGCCTAGCGCGCCGAACGCGATCGTCGCGATCGCAAGCCACCACGCCCACTGATGCATGAAGGCATCGAGCACGCCGCCCGCCGCGCCGAACACGAGGGCGTCGCAGCGCAGCATCGCATAGATGCCGACCTTGGTCATGACCGCGAACAGCGCGGCCACCGGGCCGATGGCGCTGCGGTATGCCTGCGGCAGCCAGAACGACATCGGAAACACGGCGGCCTTGAGGCCGAACACGAGCATCAGCGTCGCGCCCGCGAACTGCGCGAGCGGCAGCGACTCCGGGCCGAGACGCGCAACACGTTCGCCCATGTCGGCCATATTGAGCGTGCCGGTGATGCCGTAGAGCACGCCGATCGCAATCAGGAAGAACGACGAGCCGACGAGGTTCATCAACAGATAGTGCAGCCCGTTGCGCACGCGTCGAGCACCGCCGCCATGCAGCAGCAGCGCGTACGACGCGATCAACAGCAGCTCGAAGAACACGAACAGATTGAAGAGGTCGCCCGCGAGAAACGCGCCGTTCAGTCCCATCAGTTGGAACTGGAACAGCGCACGGAAGTAGCGGCCGCGCCTCGCGTCATCGCTCGAAGTGCCGAGCAGGCAGCAGATCGCGAGCACGGCGGTGAGCACCAGCATCAGCGCGCCGAGCCGGTCGAGTTGCAGCACGATGCCGAACGGCGCGGGCCATGCGCCGAGCGCGTAGCTGACGACGTCGCCTTGCGCCGCACGCGCCATCAACTGGCACGCGATGGGCAGCAGCGCAACGATGGCGGCCACGTTCAGCGCGCGTTGCAGCCGTTTCGCTCGCAACGGCAGCGCGACGATGAGCCCCGCGCAAAAAAGCGGAATCAGGATCGGGAGCAGCAGAACGTGGTTCATTCGCCGCGCGTCTCCTCGCCATTGACGTGATCGTTGCCGGTGATCGAATACGAGCGCAGCGCTAGCACCACGGTGAAGGCCGTCATCGCGAAGCCGATCACGATGGCCGTCAGTACGAGCGCCTGCGGCACCGGATCGGCGTATTGCGCCCCCGCCGCGATGACCGCCGGTTTGCCGATCGCGAGCCGGCCCATGCCGAGCAGGAACAGGTTGATCGCATACGAGAACAGCGTGATGCCGAGAATCACGGGCAACACGCGCGCACACAGCAGCAGGTAGATGCCGCAGGCGCAAAGCACGCCGATTGCAATGGCAAAGGCGGCTTCCATCAGCTTTTCTCCACGGATTGCATGTCCTTGTCGCGCACGCCGAGGTGGGAGACGATCGTGAGCGTCGTGCCCACCACCGCGCCCATCACGCCGAGATCGAACAGCATCGCGGTGGACAGTTCGATTTCTCCGATCAGCGGCACGTGCAGGTGGCCGAACGCACTGGTCAAAAATGGCTGGCCGAACGCGAGACTGCCGAGCCCCGTGGCCGCCGCGATCAGAATGCCGAGGCCCGCGAACGCGCGGTAGTTCAGGTGGATGCGCGACTCGGTCCACAGCACGCCGCTCGCGACATACTGCAGCAATAGCGCGATCGAAATGATCAGCGACGCGATGAAGCCGCCGCCGGGCAGGTTGTGGCCGCGCAGGAACACGAATACGGCGACGAGCACCGTGAGCGGCAGCATCAGCCGCGCGAGGATCGCGAGCATCAGCGGATGCGATTGCGACGACCACGGCAGACCGTCCGGCCCCGCATCGGGCGACTTCATGCGCAGCCCGCGCAGCAGCGCCTTGACGGCGAGCCCAGCCACCACCAGCACGCTGATTTCGACCATCGTGTCGAAGCCGCGGAAGTCCACGAGGATCACGTTGACGACGTTGTGGCCGCCGCTGCCGGGCAGCGCGTTGGCGAGGAAGTACGGTGCGATGCCCGGCACGGGCGCGCTCGTCATGATCCGGTACGTCACACCGGCGAGCAGCAGGCCGCCCGCGAGCGCGAGCGCGCCGTTGCGCAGCCGCACGGGGAACGGCGCGACGGCGCTTTGCAGCGCGGGCAGGAAATAGACGGCGAGCACGAGCAGCAGGATCGTGACGACTTCGACGGAGACCTGCGTGAGCGCGAGATCGGGCGCGGAGAAGCGCACGAAGGCGAGCGACACGAGCAGACCGCAGGTGCTCAGCATGATGAGCGCGTACAGCGTGCGCGCCCGCACGAGCACCACGCCGAGCGCGAGCAGCGCCATCAGCGCGAGCCCGCCAAGCGTCAGCGGATCGGGCGGCAGGCGCGTGTGGTTGCCGCTCCAGGCATCGAGCGCGACGAGCGACACGCCCGGCACGATCAGCATCGCCGCGATCATCCAGGCGAGGTAGGCCGGCAACGAGCGCGTCTCGAACACGCGCACGATCACGCCGGCGCTATGTTCGAGACGCTGCACGACGCGCTCGAAGATGTCGCTCGCGTTCAACTCGGTGAGCATTGTGCGATGGTGGCGGAACGCATTGCGGCGCAGGACAAAGAGGGTCGCGCCCGCGGCGAACGACACCACGCTCATCACGAGCGGCGTGTTGATGCCGTGCCACAGGCTCAGGCTGTAGTCGGGCAGCTTGCCGCCGAGCGTGAACCACGCCGCCGACTCGAGCAGCCTGCCGATGCTTTGCTGCGGGAACAGGCCGATCAGCAGGCACAGCGCCACCAGAATCTCGACCGGCAGCCTCATGAAGCGCGGCGGCTCATGCGGCGGATAGTGCGGCAGATCGCGCGGCGTCTCGCCGTCGAAGAACACACCCCAGACGAAGCGCAGCGAGTACGCGACGGAGAGCGCCGCCGCCACGATCGCGATGACCGGTATGGCGAGGTTCAACGGCCCGAACATGCTTTGCGCGAGGGTTTCGCCGAAGAACATTTCCTTGGAGAGAAAGCCGTTGAGCAGCGGCACGCCGGCCATCGACAGCGACGCCACGCACGCGAGCACGGCGGTATACGGCATGTACCTGCGCAGGCCGCGCAGACGGCCGAGATCGCGCGTGCCGGTTTCGTGATCGACGATGCCGGCCGCCATGAAGAGCGACGCCTTGAACACGGCGTGGTTCACCGTGTGAAAGAGCGCGGCGACGGTCGAGAGCTGCGTGTCGAGGCCGAACAGCAGCACGATCAGGCCGAGATGGCTGATGGTCGAATACGCGAGCAGGCCCTTCAGATCGCGCTGCAATAGCGCCATCCCCGCGCCGCCCACGAGCGTGACGAGCCCGGCGAGCGTAGCCGTGTACGCCCACAGGTGAGTCCCTTCGAAGACCGGATAGAGACGCGCGAGCAGGAACACGCCGGCCTTCACCATTGTCGCCGAATGCAGATAGGCCGACACGGGCGTGGGTGCCGACATCGCGTGCGGCAGCCAGAAGTGGAAAGGAAACTGCGCCGACTTCGTGAACGCCGCGAATAGCGTGAGCAGCAGGATGGCCGGGTAGAGCGGATCGTGCTGCACCTTATCCACCTGGGCGAGCACGTCGTTCAACTCGTAGCTGCCGCATACGTGGCCGAGCAGCAGCACGGCCGCGAGCAGCGCGAGACCGCCCGCGCCGGTGATGGTGAGCGCCATGCGCGCGCCGCGCCTTGCATCGGGCCGCGATGGCCAGAAGCCGATCAGCAGGAACGACACGAGGCTCGTGAGCTCCCAGAAGATCACGAGCAGCAGCAGGTTGTTCGACAGCACGATGCCGAGCATCGCGCCCATGAAGAGCAGCAGCAGCAGGTACAGACGCGGCAACGCATCGCTGCCGGCGAGGTAGTAGCGCGCGTAGATGAAGACGAGCAGGCCGATCGCGAGCACCAGCAGCGCGAACATAAACGACAGGCCATCGAGGCGCAGCGACAGCGCGAGGCCGATGTCGGGCACCCACTCGTGGCGCCATTGCATCACCTCGTGGTCGGCCATGCCCACGCGCTCGCTCAGCAGCAGCCCGCAGCCGAACAGCGCCGCCGCGAACGCGATCCACGTGCACAGCGCGCCAGCACGCTGCCTCGTGAGCGCAATCAGCGCCGCTGCGATGAATGGAAGTACGACGAGCCACCCCAGTACCATTGGATGCCCTCCGGGAGTTCCGGTGCGTGTCATACGGTGTGGCGGCCCGGCGGGGCAGGCGGGAGTCCCGCCTGCCGGGTGGCTGCCCAAGGCACACAATCATAGCCGCAAAAATCGGCCTTTGAACGCCACCGCAACTGAGATGTTCGGCGTAGTTTCGATCGTGCCATAATCGGCGAACTTGACGACTGATCGAGGCGCCAAATTGAAAGGAACTGAACTGGATCTGTACGCCACCGACGAACCAGGCCACGCCCTGGCTTTCAATCTTTTCAATGGCACATGGGTGTCGGACGTGCCAGGTTACGGTTTAGGCATGGCGCCCCACTTCGACGACGGGCGTCTGCACTGGTTCGAGACAGTGTGCGGCGGATTCTCCGGAAAAAGCGTGCTCGAACTTGGCCCCATGGAAGGCGGCCATACGTTCATGATGGCCAAAGCCGGCGCTTCACGTGTCCTTGCTATCGAGGCCAATTCAAAATCCTTTCTGAAATGCCTGCTCGTGCAGAATGCATTGAAGTTCAATGCCGAATTCATGTACGGCGATTTCAGGGAATTGCTCAAAAAGCGCGATCAGCGATTCGATCTGATTCTTGCAAGCGGCGTGCTCTATCACATGATCGATCCGGTATCACTACTGGAAAACATGGCGCATGCGTCCGACTCGATTTGCATCTGGACGCACTATTACGATGCCGAAGTCGCACGCACGAATACGAACATGCAGAGCCACGTCGATCCCACGCCGACCATCTCCGAGTTTCGCGGACGCGAAGTCCACACCCATCGATACCGATATCTCGACAGCATCAACCACGCGAAATTCATCGGCGGGACTGCGCCGCAAGCCAACTGGTTGAGCCGCGAGAGCCTGATGGCCGTGCTCGACGCACTCGGAATGACGGTGATTGTCGGACTGGACGATCGCGAACACCATCCGGCCGGCCCGTCGATTCTTCTTTATGCTGCTCACATTCCGCATTTCGATGAGGCGCAATATCTTCAGCGCAACGCCGATGTAGCGCAAGCCGTTGCGCAAAAGCACATCAGTTCTGGCGCGGAACACTACATCCGCTTTGGCCGTGCGGAAGGGCGCACGTACGGATGATCGACACCGCGGAGCCAGCATCCTGTTCAAGCCAGTTACCCCAAAAACCCCAAAACGCGAACCCGGAAAGCTTCCCGTAAAAAATGGATACTTCAGAGAATCAGCGCTTCTTCGATAAGCCCGTAGTCGCGGACGTTCCGATCGACAGTCAGACGCAGGTCTTCAAATTCGAAAAATTTCCCGCGGCGGGCCCGGTTCCCTGGCTGGATCGACCCGATGCGCTGGAGCGCGTCGCGGAGCTGTTGTCCCACGGAGTCATCAACGAGCAGCAAGCCGGGTGGTGCCGAAAATGGGAGAGCGACGGCTACCTGATCATTGAAGGTTTCTTCAAGGGCGAACAGCTCGATGCGACGTGGCAAGCGTACGAAAACGCGATTGCCGACGGCACGCTGCGCCCGCCGCACGAGCCGCTTTTTGAAGGTGATACCTTGCCAGGGCGCACGCTGAATCCGCATTTCCACGTGCCGGCTGTTCGCGAGATGCTGTTCGACGCGCGCATGAACGCGATCGTCAGTCTGCTGCTGGGCGCGAAATCGGCGCCGTTCCAGACGATCGGCGGTCACAAGAGCAGCGAGCAACTCGAGCATTCCGATTCGATTCACATGTCGACCTATCCGAACGGGTATCTCGTCGCGAACTGGATCGCCTTCGAGGATATTCATCCGGACTCGGGACCGCTCGTTTATCACCCCGGCACGCACAAGCTGCCGTATCTGATGTCGACGGAATTGGGCATGCCGTTCGGTTGCGGTTATTCCGCTTATCACGACATCTACGAACCCGCGATTCAGAAGCTCATCGCTGAACGTTCATCGGGCCCACAGTATTTCTACCCGAAGAAGGGCGATGTGCTGTTGTGGCATGCGAACCTGCTGCACGGCGGCAGCAAGATGCGCGATCCCGGGCACGTGAGTCGCAAGGCACTGGTCTGTCATTTCTTCGCGGACGGTTGCCTGTGCTATCACGACCTGACCGGCATGCCGTCGAGCCTCACGCCAATCGTCGACTTCGACGGCGATGCGTACCTCGACGCCAATCCGGACGTGGCGGCGAGCGGCGGCAATGCGCTGCAGCACTACATCTACTACGGTCGATTCGAAGGCCGCCCGTTGAGCCGCGCCGCGTCGTTACAACGCAAGGCGCGGCTCGCCCAACTGCCTGACGGTTTCGATCCGAAGCTTTACCTCGAAGCGAATCCCGACGTCGCCGCGGCGGCTGTCGACGCGGCCGATCACTTCGTCGACTTCGGCCGCGCGGAGGGCCGGCCGCTGCGGCCCTGAGTCACGCATGGCGCCGAGGCAGGCGAGCGCGCCCTGCTTCGGCAAAGACGAACGGCGATCACGCCGGCCGCGCCAGCCCCCGTTCTGCGGGCCCGCCGATCTTGCTCTAAACTAGCGCCCGCCCAACCGACGCCCCGATGCGCTACGTCAAGAACAACAACCGATGCCGCCAGCCTCCGCCGATCCCGCCGATTCACCGAACTTCAGCCTGCCGAAACACCCGCCGTTCCAGCGTTTCTGGTGCACCCGCATCCTGTCGTCGCTGTCGTTCCAGATGCTCGCGGTCGCGATGGGCTGGCATGTCTACGCGCTCACGCATAGCGCGTTCGCACTTGGCCTCGTCGGTCTCGCGCAGTTCCTGCCGATGTTCCTGCTGACGCTCGTCGTCGGCCATGTCGCCGATCGTTACGATCGCCGCCGCATCGCCGCCGTCTGCCAGAGCCTCGAAAGCGTCGCTGCATTGCTGTTCGCGATCGGCACCTTCGGCGGCTGGATCAGCGCGCCGGTCATCTACGTGCTGGCTGCCTGCGTCGGCGCGTCGCGCGCGTTCGAATCGCCGGCCGTGTCGTCGCTGCTGCCTGCCGTCGTGCCGCGCGGCTATCTGCCGAAGGCGACCGCGTGGGCCACCTCGGCGAATCAGACCGCGCAGATCGCCGGTCCCGCGCTCGGTGGTCTGCTGTACGGCATCGGCCCCGGTGCCGCGTATCTCGCGTGCACGCTGTCGTTCGCGGCCGCGGCGGCATCGGTGTGGAGCATTCCGTTGCAGATGAAGCCGGCGAGCCGCGCGCCCGTCACGCTCGAATCGATCTTTTCGGGCATCGCGTTCATTCGTCGCGAGCCGGTGATTCTCGGCGCGCTGTCGCTCGATCTGTTCGCGGTACTGTTCGGCGGCGCGACCGCGTTGCTGCCGATCTTCGCGCGCGACGTGCTGCATGCGGGCCCGATCGGTCTCGGCCTATTGCGCTCGGGCACGGCGATCGGCGCGCTCGCGGGCACGATCTGGCTCGCGCATTTCCCGTTGCGCAACCGGCCCGGCGCGGCGATGTTCGGCGGCGTGATCGCGTTCGGCATCGCGACGCTCGTGTTCGGGCTGTCGCATCAGTTCATCGTGTCGCTGCTCGCGCTGATGGTGCTCGGCGCGTCGGACACGATCAGCGTGGTGGTGCGGCTGTCGCTCGTGCAACTGCGCACGCCCGATGACATGCTCGGCCGCGTCAGCGCGGTCAATTCGTTGTTCATTGGGACGTCGAATCAATTGGGCGAGTTCGAATCGGGCCTGACCGCCGGATGGTGGGGCGCGCAGCCGGCGGTGCTGGTCGGCGGTGTCGCGACGATCGCGATCGCGCTGTTGTGGATGCGTTTGTTTCCCGAACTACGGCACACGCGCACGCTCGAGCGCGAAGAGGCGCTCGCGGCGAGCGCCTGATCGCCAGGCCTTGGGCGCCATCGTCCGATTAATCACCGACGAGGAGACGAACCGCATGAGCCAGTCCGAACTGCACCCCGCCGCGGCGGCCGCGCGCCGACGCGCTGCTCGGCACCGCAAGCCTCAAGCCGCCGCCGTTTTCGCCGGCGCGGCGCCCAGCGCATCGCGGATCGCATCGGCGAGCTCGCTCGCCGCGAACTTCGCGACATAGCCGTTCGCGCCGGCGTTCTTCACGTGCGCCTCATTCGCCGCGCCCGTCAGCGACGAGTGAATGATCACCGGAATATCGCGCGTCCGTTCGTCGGCCTTGATCTGGCGCGTCAGCATGAAGCCGTCCATCTCCGGCATCTCGAGATCGGTTAATACCAGCGCGATGGTGTCTTTCGCGCGCGCGCCGTTTTTCTGCGCGTCGCGCGCGACCTGCTGCAGCGTTTGCCACGCTTCTTCGCCGGTTTTCGTCATGATGTAGTCGGCGCCGATCGCGGCGAGCGCCTGCTCGATCAGCTTGCGAGCGAAGCCCGAGTCATCGGCGGCGAGGATTTTCGCGCCGCGGCGGATGCCGAGCGCCTGGCCGACCGAGGCCGGATCGACGCTCGGATGCTGCGACGGGAACACGTCGCGCAACACCTGCTCGACGTCGATCACCTGCGCGAGCCGCGAGTCGCCGGTATTGCCGTCGATGCGCGCGATGCTCGTGACGAGCTTGCCGCCCGCCGGGCCATCGGCCGACAGCACCTGGTTCCATTCGAGCCGCACGATGTCGTCGACTTCCTCGACCGCGAAGGCCTGCGTCGAACGCGCGAACTCGGTGACGAGCAGGATGTTCAGGCCGCGCGTCGGCTCGCAGCCCATCAGTCGCGGCAGATCGATCACGGGGATGATCTGCCCGCGGATGTCGACCGCGCCCATCACATACGGCGACGAGCCGGCAATCGGCGTGATGGTCGGCATCGTCGAGATTTCGCGGACCTTGAACACGTTGATCCCATACAGCTCGTGCGCGTCGCTGCCCGGCACGCAGCCGAGGCGGTATAGCAGCAGCTCGAACTTGTTGGAGCTCGTCAGGTTGCTTCGTTCGGTGTTGCGCTCGTGATTGGCACGGTGGTCGTCTGTCATCGGAATCGTTCTCCAGAATTGCGGTGCTGTGCGGTGCCTGTCTATGGTTATCGGCCTCGCTCGAAAAAAGTTCAGCACTGCGTGGTAGTTTCGGCGGCGCGCGCGATTCACGCGCAGGCCGCAAACGTGTGCGCATTCCTATGAGGGTTACTTAAGGTTACAGAAGCGACAGCAGCGTTTCACCTACCTGGCGACGTGCCTCCTAGAATCGACAGCGATAAAAGCGTATCCGTCGTTTCGCTTTCAGTTGCTTTCACCTCAAGGAGAACGTATGAACCGCCTGCCTTCCGTCCCCTTCGCCCGCATCGCCGCCGCCGCATGCTTCGGCGGTCTTCTGACGCTCGCCTCGGTGGCCAGCGCGCAGAGCGCCGCGCCCGCGGACCCGGCCCGCCTGCATGCCGCCGACCAGACCTTCATCGCGGACGGCACGCAAGCCGTCGCGACGCAGCGCGATGCCGCGCGTATCGCCACCGCGCGTTCGGCCGACCGCGACGTGAAGGCCTTTGCCGAGCGCGTGTCGAGCGACGACGCGAAGATCATCGACGCGTTGCGCGCGGCGAGTCCTCGCGGTGTCGACGTGCCGAAGAACGATCCCGATGCGGCCGTGCTCGCGAGCATCAACCACCTGCGCGGCGCGGACTTCGACAAGGTGTACATCGAGCAGGTCGCGCTCGCGGATGAACAGAAGGCGCTGTCCGCGTTCCAGGCGGAAATCGCGTCGGGCCGCGACGAGCAATTGAAGGCCGCCGCGAAACAGGCGCTGCCGACGATCCAGCAGCACTATGCGATGGCGCAGGATCTCGCGAAGCGCAAGCATCTGTCGGTGGCCGCGCAGTAAGCGGCGTCGCGTCGCCACGCGGCAGGCGGCGGTACTTCGAAGCTGGGGCATTTCGGTGATAATCGTGCGCTCCTTCCGACGATTCTTCGCGCCTCCGATTCCGGGTACCGCATGAGCAAGCACGCCAGTCTGCCGCAACAGTTGGACCATCTGCTTCGACAAGCCGTCGCGCTCCAGCAGAACGGCGCGCTCGTCGAAGCGGAGGAACTGTATCGCGAGATACTCGAACTGAAGCCGAAGCATGGCGACGCGTTGCGCTGGCTCGGCGAACTCGCGCTGCAAACGGGCCGCTTGCAGGAAGGCATCGATCTGCTGAAGAAGGCGCTCGCGCTCAACGCCAGACAGCCCGCCGTGCATTCGAATCTCGCCTATGCGCTGAACGCGTTGCAGCGTCATGACGAAGCGCTCGCCTGCGCCGAACGGGCGCTCGCGATGCAGCCGAAATTCGCCGATGCGTTGAATCATCGCGGCAACGCATTGGCCGCGCTGAACCGTCCGCTCGACGCACTCGCGAGCTACGAGCGCGCGCTTTTGCTCGTACCGGAGTTCGCGCCGGCGTGGAACAATCGCGCGTGCGTGCTGCGCGATCTCGGCCGTTATGCCGATGCGCTCGACAGCTGCGACCGGGCGCTCGCGTTGCAACCTGCCTATCCGGATGCGTGGAGCAATCGCGGCAACGTGCTCGGCGATCTGAGCCAGCCGCACGAGGCGCAGCGCTGCTACCAGCGCGCGCTGGAACTTGCGCCTGCTTTCGTCGATGCATGGAACAACCTCGGTCTCGCGCAGATCGATCTGAATCAGCGCGATCAGGCGTTGTCGAGCTTTCAGCGCGCGCTTGCGTTGAATCCGGCGTCGGTCGAAGCACACTGGAACCAGGCGCTGTGCCTGCTGCAGATGGGGCGCTTCGACACCGGCTGGCGCGAATACGAATGGCGTTGGGAGCGCAACCGCATCAAGGCCGCCAGGCGCGCGTTCGTGCAGCCGCTGTGGCGCGGCGATTTTCCGCTCGACGGCAGAACCATCCTGCTGCATGCGGAGCAGGGCCTGGGCGATACGCTGCAGTTCTGCCGCTATGCGACGCTCGTTGCGAAGCTCGGCGCGAAAGTCGTGCTCGAAGTGCCGCGCACGTTGTTGCGGTTGCTGTCGACGCTCGATGGTGTCGACCAGTTAGTCGAAGCGGGGCAGCCGTTGCCGCCGTTCGATTGTCATTGTCCGCTGCTGAGCTTGCCGTTTGCGTTCAGCACGAACGAAGCGAGCATTCCGGCGGCCACGCCGTATCTGTTTGCGCAGGCGGCGGCCGTGAGCGAATGGCGGCAGCGTATCGAACCCGACGCCAACGCTAGCGCGGATGCCAACGCGATCCGGCCACTGAAAGTCGGCCTCGTCTGGGCCGGCGAGAACCGCGCGCACGTCGCGGAACTGCGCAAGATCGACGCGCGTCGCTCGCTCGCGTTCGAGCAACTCGCGCCGCTCCTGGACGTGCCGAACGTACGCTTCTTCAGCGTGCAGAAGGGCGCGGCCGCCCCGCAGCTTGCCGACAGTGCGCACCGTGACCGGGTCGCCGATTACACGGACCTGTTGCACAATTTCGCCGATACCGCCGCGCTCGTCGCCAGTCTCGATCTGGTGATTTCGGTCGATACGTCCACCGCGCATCTGGCCGGCGCGCTCGGCAAACCCGTCTGGATCCTGAACCGCTTCGACACTTGCTGGCGCTGGCTGCTCGAACGCAGCGACACGCCGTGGTATCCGTGCGCGCGGCTGTTCCGTCAACCGGCGCTCGGCGATTGGCGCAGCGTGATCGATGCCGCGCGCGATGCGCTTGCCGAGCTGAGCGCGTCGCCTTCGTGACGTGCCTTCGCGGACACGCGTAGACTGAGCCTCCGTTCATCGACGGCAATGCCACGGAGATTATTCAATGGAATACAGACATCTGGGTGCATCGGGTTTCAAGGTGCCGGTGCTGAGTCTCGGCACCGGTACCTTCGGCGGCAAGGGTGAATTTTTTCAGGCGTGGGGCGCGACCGATGTCGCCGAAGCGCGGCGTCTGATCGACATCTGCTTCGACGCCGGCGTCACGATGTTCGACACCGCCGACATCTATTCGAAGGGCGCGTCCGAGTCGGTGCTCGGCGAGGCGCTGAAGGGCAAGCGCGACAAGGCGATTCTGTCGACGAAGGCGACGTTTCGCTTTGACGACGATCCGAACGGCGTCGGCTCGTCGCGCTTCCATCTGATCAAGGCGGTCGATTCGGCGCTCAAGCGTCTGCAGACCGATTACATCGACCTGTTCCAGCTGCACGGATTCGACGCGAAAACACCGATTCCAGAAGTGCTGTCCACGCTCGATGATCTCGTGCGCGCGGGCAAGATCCGCTACATCGGCGTGTCGAATTTCTCGGGCTGGCATCTGATGAAGTCGCTCGATGTCGCCGACCGTTACGGCTATCCGCGCTTTGTCGCGAATCAGACCTACTACTCGCTGGTCGGGCGCGACTACGAGTGGGAGCTGATGCCGCTCGGTGTCGACCAGGGCGTCGGCGCGGTGGTGTGGAGTCCGCTCGGCTGGGGGCGCCTGACCGGCAAGCTCAAGCGCGGCCAGCCGCTGCCGGAGACGAGCCGTCTGCACAAGACCGCCGACATGGGGCCGCCGGTGCCGGAAGACTATCTGTTCCGCGTGCTGGACGCGCTCGACGAAGTCGCCGCCGAAACCGGCAAAACGGTGCCGCAGATCGCGCTGAACTGGCTATTGCAACGGCCGACCGTCGCGACGCTGCTGATCGGCGCGCGCAACGAGGAGCAACTGCGGCAGAACCTCGGCGCGGTCGGCTGGAATCTGACGCCCGAGCAGGTCGCGAAGCTCGACGCGGCGAGCGCCGTGCGCCCCGCGTATCCGTACTGGCATCAGGAAGGCTTCGAGGAACGCAATCCGAAGGCGGTTTGATCACCGGGTCGACCAGCGGGTCGACCATGTTCCCGGCGCCGTAGCCGGCCCGCGCCGGTGGTCCGGCGCGGCGGCACGCCGGGTCACCGCTTCCCGTCAAGCGAGGCCGCCATTGGCCCGCAACACCTGCCCATTGACCCAGCCCGCATCGGGGCCGACCAGAAACGCGACCACGCCGGCCACGTCTTCCGGCTCGCCGAGGCGTTGCAGCGGCGGCATCTTCGCGAACGTCTCGATCTGCTCGTCGGTCTTGCCTTCGAGAAACAGCGCGGTCGCGATCGGTCCTGGCGCGACCGCATTCACCGTGATGTTGCGCCCGCGCAGCTCCTTCGCGAACACGCGCGTGAACGCTTCCACGGCCGCCTTGGTCGCGGTGTAGATGCCATAGCCGGGCAGGTTCAGCGCCAGCACGCTGGTCGAGAAATTGACGATGCGTCCGCCGTCGTTGAGACGAGCGGCCGCTTCGCGCAGCGTGTTGAAAGTGCCGCGCACGTTGATGTCGAAGGTCTGGTCGTAGAGCGCGTCGGGCGTGTCGGCGAGCGGCGCCGGCTTCATCACGCCCGCGTTGTTGACGAGCACGTCGACGTCGCCCAACTCGCGTTCGGTGATATCGAACATGCGGCGCACGTCGTCGGGCTTCGACACGTCGGCTTGCACCGCGAGCGCCTTGCCGCCGGCTTCGCGGATCGCGCCGACGAGCGCGTCGGCTTCGCCGGCGCTCGATGCGTAGTTGACGGCGACCGCGTAGCCGTCCTGCGCGAGCCGCCGCGCGATCGCCGTGCCGATGCCGCGCGATGCGCCCGTCACGATGGCGACTTTCGCTGGTTGGTTCGTGTTCATCATTCGTTTCCTCGCAGAAGGTGTTGGATCGGTGAGTTGAATCATGAGTGCTTTCGGCGTTGAGATAATCACGCTAGACTTGGCATCATCATTCCGTTCGCTTTAATAATCCGCCGATATGGACCGTTTCGAAGAAATGCGCGTATTCGTGCGGATTGCCGAGCGCCAGAGCTTCACGCGCGCCGCCGACGATCTGCAAATCCCGCGCGCGACCGTCACCAACCTGATGAAGCGCCTGGAGCGGCGGCTCGGCGCGCGGCTGCTCGAACGCACGACGCGCACGGTGCGGCTCACGCCCGACGGCGAAGCGCACTACCAACGCTGCGTGCGCCTGATCGCCGACATGGAAGAGGCCGAGGGGGCGTTTTCCAATCTCGCGCCGAAGGGGCTGCTGCGCGTGAACGTGCAGGGCACGCTCGCGCGGCACTTCGTGGTGCCGGCGCTGCCCGCGTTTCTCGCGCGCTTTCCCGACATCGAACTGATGATCGGCGAGGACGACCGGCTGGTCGACCTCGTTCGCGAGGGCGTCGATTGTGTGCTGCGCGCGGGCGTGCTGCAGGACTCGTCGATGGTCGGGCGGCGCGTTGCGCAACTGCGGCAGGTCACGGTCGCGAGTCCCGCGTATCTGGTCGCGTATGGCGAACCGGCCGATCCTGCCGCGCTGTCGACGCATCGCGCGGTCAACTACGTGTCGAGCGCGACCGGCAAGCCGGTGCCGCTCGAATTTCGCGTCGATGGGCGTGATACCGCGCTCGTGCTGCCGTCGGCGGTGTCGGTCAGCGGCGCCGAACTGTACACGGGCGCGGCCGTCGCCGGGCTCGGCATCGTGCAGGTGCCGCGCTACCGGGTCGACGGCGAGCTGGCGGCGGGACGGCTGCGGGTCATTCTGGCGGACTATCCGCCGCCGCCGATGCCGGTGTCGGTGCTGTATCCGCAGAATCGGCAGTTGTCGTCGCGGGTGCGAGTGTTCGCGCAGTGGCTTCGGGAGATTTTCGAGGCGGTGAGTTGAAGGGGCGAAATGATTAACCCCCGGACATGTGCGCCCCACATAATGTCATTCTCGAGCGCGCAGAAAGCCACCCGATCGACGGTGGACGCACGGAATGACCGGGGAACCTGACCATGAATCGTTTTCGTTCGCTGGGTGTGGTGACTGGCGCAGCGCAGTTCGCCAGCGCCGACATCCTCAGCCGGATCAGCGCGGCGTCGCGCCGGCCGGGCGCGGCGCGCCCGTTTGATCTGATTCTCGAACCGCGCTCGTGGCACGGGCCGGCCACGCCCGATGCGACCGACGCGCAGTTCAAGATCCACGTGTTCGACACGATGCGCGCGTTCGAAAAGCGCGGTGTCGACGCGATCGTGCTGCCGTGCTTCGTTAGCCATACCTTCATCGACGAACTCACGGCCAACCTCGCCGTGCCGGTCGTCAACATCATGACCGCGCTGTCAGTGCATGTGCGGCGTACCTATCCGTCGGCGCGGCGCATCGGCGTGCTGACATCGGACGCGATCCGCGCGAACGGCCTGTTCGAACGCTACTTCGAAGCCGGCCGGTTCGACGTGTGCTATCCGGGCACCGACGCCGGTTTCGACTGCGTGACGAGCGCCGTCTTCGGCGACGAGGGCGTCCGCAATGGGTGCCTGCACGGGCGTCCCGTCGAACTGCTGCGCGCGGCGTGCGCGGATCTGGTCGCGCAAGGCGTCGACGTGATCGTGCCGGGGCTCGCGGAGATCGGCCTCGTGCTGCGTTCGCTCGGGCGTATCGAGGTGCCGCTCGTCGATGCGAACCAGGTGTACGCGCGCTACGTCGCGGCGGCCCAGTACACGCAGCCGGAGCGCGCGTTCCGCCTCGGCGTGGTCGGCGGCATCGGGCCGGCCGCGACCGTCGATTTCATGGACAAACTGGTGCGCCACACGCCGGCCGCGCGCGACCAGGACCATATCCGCATCATGGTCGAGCAGAATCCGCAGATCCCGGACCGTACCGCGGCGCTGCTAGCGCGCGGCGACGACCCGACGCTCGCGCTATATGCAGCCTGCAAGACGCTCGAGGAGGGCGGCGCGGATCTGATCGCGATGCCGTGCAATACCGCGCATGCGTTCATCGAGCGGCTTCAGCCGGAGCTGCGCGTGCCGATCGTCAATATGCTCGGCTGCACCGCCGATTATCTGCGCGAGACCTTTCCGGGCTTGCGCGAAGTGGGCGTGCTGGCCACCTCGGGCACGCTCGCGAGCCGCGTCTACGAACAGGCGCTCGACGCGCGCGGCTTCGTGCAGATCGCGCCGTCCGCGGCCGCGCAGGCGCGTCTGATGAACGCGATCTACGGGCCGCGCGGCGCGAAGGCCGGCCAGACGTCGGGCGAATGTTGCGACGACCTCGCGGCGGCCGTCGACGATCTGGTCGCGCGGGGCGTGCAAGTGATCGTGCTCGCGTGCACCGAGTTGCCGTTGCTGTTGCGCGAGCCGGTGCTCGTGTGTCCGGGCGGGCGCGTGGTGCGGCTTGTCGATCCGACCGATGTGCTGGCGAGGCGTTGCGTCGCGTATGCGCTTGGCGACGGTGTTGCGCCTGAGACGCCGATGGATTGCGCGACGCCGGAGGCGGCGGGGTGCTCGCAGGTGGAAAGCGCGCTCGGCTAGCCGGGCGCCGTCATCGCGGCACGAGCCCGTCATGGAAAACTGTATAAACATACAGTATAGTATCCCCCTACAGCCAGGCTTCCGGGCGCCCTTCGCGCCGTGCCGGCTGCACCGAACTTGCGCGGTCGCGAGAGCCGGCCGTCAGAGGTGACCCACTCCTTCACACGGTCGGAAAAATTGTCCTCCAACGACGCAACCCCAGACACCCTCGCTCACACCCCCCAAAGCGGCAACCCGAGCAGCAACAGGATCCAGGGCACGATCCGCATTCGCGGCGCGCGCCAGCACAACCTGAAAAACGTCGATCTCGACGTGCGCACCGGCGAAATGACGGTCGTCACGGGGCCGTCGGGCTCGGGCAAGTCGAGCCTCGTGTTCGACACGCTGTATGCGGAAGGCCAGCGCCGCTACGTCGAAACTTTTAGTGCGTACGCGCGCCAGTTCCTCGACCGGATGGACCGGCCGCAGGTCGACCGCGTCGACGGCGTACCGCCCGCCATCGCAATCGACCAGACCAACCCGGTGCGAAGCTCGCGCTCCACGGTCGGCACGATGACTGAGCTCAACGACCATCTGAAGCTGCTATATGCACGCGCGGCCGAGCTATTCGACCGCCAGACCGCTCAGCGGGTGCGCCACGACACGCCGGAGACGATCTACGCGGAACTGCTCGAGCGCACCGCGCTGCAGGAGCCCCGCCTCGTCGTCACGTTCCCGGTCGAGCTGCCGGACTCGGCGTCCGAGCAGGAGGTCGAGCAGTGGTTGTCGGCGAGCGGCTATACGCGCGTGCAGGCGCAGCGCGAAGTCGATTCGGCGACCGGCAGGCGCAAGCTGCTCGACGTCGTCGCCGATCGCTTCCGGCTGCGCTCGGTCGACAAAGCGCGCGCGATCGAGGCAATCGAGGCATCGCTGAAGCGCGGCGGCGGGCGCGTCAACATTTACGTGCTGCCGGCCGCGTCGGACGAAGCGCAGACCGAAGGCACCGAGCCGCGCATCTGGCGCTTCTCCACCGGTCTGCACAGCCCCGAAAGCGATCTGCGCTATGCCGACCCGCAGCCCGCGCTGTTCTCGTTCAACTCGGCCTATGGCGCGTGCGACGCCTGCCGCGGCTTCGGCCGCGTGATCGGCGTCGACCTCGGTCTCGTGATTCCGGACGCCCGCAAGACGCTGCGCGAAGGCGCGGTCAAGCCGATGCAGACGCCCGCGTGGAAGGAGTGCCAGGACGACCTGATGCGCTATGCGGCGAAAGCCGACATCCGCCGCGACACACCGTGGGGCGAGCTGAGCGAACGCGAGCGCGGCTGGGTCATCAACGGCTCGCCGGACTGGAACGGCAAGTGGCAGGCGCATTGGTACGGCGTCAAACGCTTCTTCGACTATCTCGAATCGAAGGCGTACAAGATGCATATCCGCGTGCTTCTGTCGAAGTACCGCAGCTATACGCCGTGCGAAACCTGCGGCGGCGCGCGCCTGAAAACCGAATCGCTGCTGTGGCGCCTCGGCAGCAAGGCCAACGCGAACCAGGTGCTGGCGCCCGCGCAACGCTTCATGCCGCGCGGCGTTCAGTGGTCGCGCGCGCAGCTCGAAGCGTTGCCGGGCCTGACCGTGCATGACCTGATGCTGATGCCGATCGAGCGCATCCGCCGTTTCTTCGACGACATCACGCTGCCGAGCGCGTTGCTCGACGACGCGCTGAAGCTGCTGCTCGCCGAGGTGCGCACGCGCCTCAAGTATCTGTGCGACGTCGGCCTCGGCTATCTGACGCTCGACCGGCAAAGCCGCACGCTGTCGGGCGGCGAGGTGCAGCGCATCAACCTGACCACGGCGCTCGGCACGTCGCTGACCAAGACGCTGTTCGTGCTCGACGAGCCGAGCATCGGTCTGCATCCGCGCGACCTGAACCGCATCGTCGAGGCGATGCACCGGCTGCGCGACGCGGGCAATACGCTCGTCGTGGTCGAGCACGATCCGTCGGTGATGCTCGCGGCGGACCGGCTGATCGACATGGGGCCGGGGCCCGGCGAGCGCGGCGGCTCGATCATTTTCGACGGCGCGCCCGAGGCGATCCGTTCGACCGGCACGCTGACCGGCGAGTACCTCGGCGGCCGGCGCCATGTCGCGGATGCCGCGCATTGGTCGCGTCGCGCGGTCGACGCGAGCACGCCGCGCATCGTGCTCGAAGGCGCGAGCGAGCACAATCTGCGCGACGTCACGGTGGAAATCCCGTTGCAGCGGCTCGTCTGCGTGACCGGCGTGTCGGGTTCCGGCAAATCGACGCTGCTGCAGGACGTGCTGTATCCGGCAATGGCGCGCCACTTCGGGCTCGCCACCGAAGCACCCGGCGCGTTCAACGCGCTGAATGGCGCCGATCAGGTCACCGACGTCGTGTTCGTCGACCAGTCACCGATCGGCAAGACCGCGCGCTCGAATCCGGCCAGCTACGTCGGCGCGTTCGACGAAATCCGCAAGCTGTTCGCGAAGGCGCCGCTCGCGCAGCAGCGCGGCTACGGCCCCGGCATGTTCAGCTTCAACTCGGGCGACGGCCGCTGCCCGACCTGCGGCGGCTCGGGCTTCGAGCACATCGAAATGCAGTTCCTCTCCGACGTGTACCTGCGCTGCCCCGATTGCGACGGGCGTCGTTATCGCGCGGAAATCCTCGAGGTGAAGATCGAACGAGGCGAGTCCGCGCGCGCGTTGAGCATCGCCGACGTGCTGGAGTTGACCGTCAGCGAGGCCACCGGGTACTTCGCGAAGGACGCCGAAGTATTGCGCGTGCTGCAGCCGATCGTCGACGTCGGGCTCGAATACGTGAAGCTCGGCCAGCCGGTACCGACGCTGTCGGGCGGCGAGGCGCAGCGGCTCAAGCTCGCCGGCTTTCTCGCGGAGTCGGCGCAGGCGCGCGGCACACGCGGCGCGAAGCAGGTGGTCGCGAAGCGTCTGTTCATGTTCGACGAACCGACCACCGGTCTGCATTTCGACGACATCGCGAAGCTGATGCAGGCGTTCGGCAAGCTGCTCGCGAGCGGTCATTCGCTGATCGTGATCGAGCACAATCTCGACGTGATCCGCGCGGCCGACTGGATCATCGACCTCGGTCCCGAAGGCGGCGACGGCGGTGGCCGCGTGTTGTGCGCGGGCACGCCGGACGAAGTCAAAGCGTGTGCCGAATCGCATACCGGCCAGGCACTGTTGCACTACGACCGCGCGATGGACACCGCGACCGAAGCGCAGCAGGGCATCCCGCTGCAGAGGGCATTGAGCGCGGCCCGCGCACGCCGCGCGATCGAAGGCGAGGACGTGGTGCGCATCGTCAACGCGCGCGAGCACAATCTGAAGGCGCTCGACGTCGACATTCCGCACGGCAAGTTCAACGTGATCACCGGCGTGTCGGGCTCGGGCAAATCGACGCTCGCGTTCGACATCCTGTTTCATGAAGGTCAGCGGCGCTACCTCGAATCGTTGAACGCGTATGCGCGCTCGATCGTGCAGCCAGCCGGCCGGCCCGAAGTCGACGCGGTGTACGGCATTCCGCCGACCGTCGCGATCGAGCAGCGGTTGTCGCGCGGCGGCCGCAAGAGTACCGTCGCGACGACCTCGGAGGTGTGGCACTTCCTGCGTCTGTTGTACGTGAAGCTCGGCTTGCAGCATTGCATTCACGACGGCACGCCGGTCACGTCGCAGAGCGCCGAATCGATTGCGGCGCAGTTGCTGCGCGATCACAAGGGCCAGCATGTCGGCTTTCTCGCGCCGCTCGTCGTGAACCGCAAGGGCGTCTACACGGACCTCGCGAAATGGGCAAAAGCGCGCGGCAATACGCATCTGCGTGTGGACGGCGAGTTCGTGCCGGTCGATCCTTGGCCGAAGCTCGACCGCTTCCGCGAGCACACGATCGAGCTGCCGGTCGCGGACCTCGTCATCTCGGCCGATCATGAAGCGGAACTGCGTGAAGCGCTCGATCAGACGCTCGACATCGGTAAAGGCATCATGCATCTGCTCGCGCCGCTCGACGGCCTGCACGACGCGATCAACGGTGGTCAGTCCACCGCGAAGCTCGGCGACGTGAAGGTGTTGTCGACGAAGCGCGCGTGTCCGGTGTGCGGCACCAGCTACCCCGAACTCGATCCGCGCATGTTCTCGTACAACAGCAAGCATGGCTGGTGCACGAGCTGCGTCGGCACCGGGTTGTCGCTGACGCGCGAGCAGCGCGCCGCGTACGACGACACGATCGTCGTCGACGACAATCGCGGTCGTGAGCAGAGCTTGCCGTCGGAGGAGCAGGAACCGGAAGGGCTCGTCGACGAGCCGTGCCCGGATTGCACCGGCACGCGTCTGAATCCGGTCGCGCGCGCGGTCACGTTCGACTCGCAGGCGATCGTCGATGTCGCGCAATGGACCGTGTCCGACACGCGCGCGTGGATCGATAAGCTGCACATGACGGGCCGCGACGCCGAAATCGCGCGCGACGTGGTCAGTGAAATCGGCAGCCGGCTGCAGTTCCTCGAAGAAGTCGGGCTCGGCTATCTGAGCCTCGATCGCGCCGCGCCGAGTTTGTCGGGAGGCGAAGCACAGCGCATCCGGCTGGCCGCGCAGCTGGGCAGCAACCTGCAGGGCGTGTGCTACGTGCTCGACGAGCCGACCATCGGTCTGCATCCGCGCGACAACCAGATCCTGCTGAACGCGCTGCGCAAGCTCGGCGACAAGGGCAATACGCTCGTCGTCGTCGAGCATGACGAAGATACGATCCGGCGCGCCGATCACATCATCGATATCGGGCCGGGCGCGGGCAAGCGCGGCGGCACGCTGATCGCGCAGGGCAGCGTCGCGGACCTGTCCGCGCAGCCCGAGTCGCTGACCGGGCGCTTCCTCGCGCAGCCTATCGTGCACCCGCTGCAGCCGCGTCGCGAGGTGGTCGCGCCGGGCAAGCGCGCCGTCGCGGTGCCGGAGAACTGGCTGACCGTGCATGGCGGCAAGCTGCACAATCTGCGCGACGTGACGGTCGGCATTCCGCTCGCGCGGCTCGTCGCGGTGACGGGCGTCAGCGGTTCCGGCAAATCGACGCTCGCCCGCGACGTGTTGATGACCAATCTGCTCGATGCGGTCGGGCGCTCGGTGCTGTCGTCGCCGGCCACCCGCCGCGCGCGCGCGGCCGCTGAGGAGAAGCCAGCCGCGAACCGGCGCTCGAGCGTGCTCGCGCGCTCGGCGCCGCGCGCGCCGCTGAACGTCACGCATACGTGGCAGGGCTGCGATTCGGTGACCGGCTGGGAGAGCATCGACCGCGTGCTCGAAGTCGATCAGACGCCGATCGGCAAGACGCCGCGTTCCTGTCCCGCCACCTACATCGGCGTGTGGGATGCGATCCGCAAGCTGTTCGCGGGCACGCTGGAGGCGCGCGCGCGCGGCTATACCGCGTCGCGTTTCTCGTTCAACACCGGCGAGGGTCGCTGCCCCGCGTGCGAGGGCCAGGGCGTGCGCACGATCGGCATGAGCTTCCTGCCCGACGTGAAGGTGCCGTGCGACGTGTGCCACGGCCAGCGCTTCAATCCGGAGACGCTCGCGGTGACGTGGCGCGGCAAGAATATCGGCGACGTGCTGACCATGGAAATCGACGAAGCGGTCGAATTCTTCGCGTCGATCACGAACATCGGACATCCGCTGCAACTGATGAAGGACGTCGGGCTCGGCTATCTGACGCTCGGCCAGCCGTCGCCGACGCTGTCGGGCGGCGAGGCGCAGCGCATCAAGCTCGTCACGGAGCTAAGCAAGGTGCGCGACGACATCACGCGGCGGGGCCAGAAGCCACCGCACACGCTGTACGTGCTCGACGAGCCGACGGTCGGACTGCATATGGCGGACGTCGCGAAGCTGATTCGCGTGCTGCATCGGCTGGTGGATGGCGGGCATAGCGTCGTCGTCATCGAGCACGACCTCGACGTGATCGCCGAGGCCGACTGGATCATCGACCTCGGTCCGGAGGGCGGCGTAGGCGGCGGTACGATCGTTGCGGCAACGGATCCGGAAAGCCTGGCGCGCGTGAGCGCGAGTCACACGGGCGCGGCTTTGCGTCCGGTGCTCGCGCGCACCGCGGCTAAGGCGACGCTGGCCGGCGAAGGGACGAACGGCTGAGATGACGTGTGCCGTTGCAACCGCAGAGGTTGCAACGGCAGCGCCTCGCGATTGCTGCATTGCGTCCGATCATCCGAGGCTCGACCAACACCGCGCATGAGCGCTTTCAAATCATACGAAAGCGCCCGACGATGTTTCAATAAAGAAACATTTTCGAACGCACGATATATCTGCATTTGGATATTAATTTCCCACCGGAACGAATGGCCACGGAAACGCCTAATGCCGAAGCCGATAAATTTACGGTTTGCGAATAAAATACCGAATTGCGCGGGCGTTATCGCGAGTTAAGCAGTTCACAATTGAAACATTTTTTGAAGTGCGCAAGAAACGTACTCGGTGACGCGGGAATCACCGCGCTTCGCATTATCGGCAAGCTTGATCCGAATGCGTGAAAGCGCCGTCCATCAAGGCTGTGCGGTAAGCTAACAACAAGCTCCGCGCGCGGCCTTGTACATTTGCTCGCGCCGCCGAGGCGATCATATCAATTGCCCAATAACAAGTTTTCGTCAGACATAGGCCGTCGTGATGAAATCCTTTTTTCAAATTTACTATAGCGATGCATTCCGCTAACATCACGTTTAATCCTTTATGCGGCGTGGGTCTGCTTTTCCGCCGTAATAACGCATTCTCTCGTTCCGTCTGGTTACGGGGCAAATCGGGGTCAACAACGTATGACCGTTTGGGGAAAGATCATGCCGCACATGCACCTTGATACAACGAGAATTACGTGGCTGCACACGCCCGCCTTGAACGTCCGTACCGCAGCGCGGCGAATCGGCATTCTGCTGTTCGACGGTTTCTGGCTGCTCGGCCCCGGTACCGTCGTGGAAATGTTCCAGACCGCCAATGAGTTCGCGGGCGCGCGAGCCGGCGAAGATCCGCCGTACGAAGTGCAGTTTCTGTCGATGGACGGCGGCAATGTCGCAAGTTCGTCATCGGCGCGCGTCTGGACCGACCGCATCGACACGCGCTTTGGCGGCGGTTTCGACGTGTTGTTCATCGCGGGCGGCTATGGCGCCCACGTGGCCGCGCGCGACGAACGAGTGCTGAACTGGCTGCGCACCGTGCAATCGCGCACACGCGCGATCGAAACGATCGGCGAGGGACGCCTCGTGCTCGAAGCGGCCGGCCCGACCGAGCATGATGGCCTGATGAGCCGCTATCCGGGCGCGAGCGCGAGCGAAGGCGCGTTCAGCGCGGCCAACGACCGTCACGACTGCGCCCGCAGCGCGCTGATGTTCATCAAGCGCGACCTGGGCGCCGAGCTCGCGCGCAGCGTCGCCGATCGCGTGATGCCCGGCATGGCCGCGACGTGGGTGCCGCTGCCGGCCGAGGGCGGCACGCTGAGCGTCGCCGAAAAGATTCGCGCGGCCGCGCGCTGGATGGAGGCGAACTGCGACCGTCCGGTATCGGTCGCCGATGCCGCGCAGGTCGCTGCGATGAGCGAGCGCAATTTCCTGCGCCGTTTCAAGCATGAGATGCAGGTCACGCCGTCGGACTACCTGCTCCAGGTGCGGCTGCGCATCGCGTGCAACTTCCTGACCGAGACCGAATTGCCGGTCGACAAGATCGCGCGCCGCAGCGGCACCGGCAACGGCGATCGTCTCGCGAAAATCTTCCGCAAGCGCATGGCATTGTCGCCAACCGAGTATCGTGCCCGCAGCAGGGCGGCCACTGAGGCGTAGCATGTCTATTTAGCATGCGATAGGGCGCCCGCGCGGCGGGTGCGCCTCGTCGTCTGTCGGACGCGGCCGCAACAGCGGTCGCATCTTCGCTGGCCAGCCTTTTTACGAGCACAGTGGCGATGGGCAACAAGGTCATGGCGATGGCATTGCCGGAGGTGAAACTCATCGAGCCGGAAGTGTTTGTCGACGAGTTCGGCTTCTGCTTCGAGAGTTTCAGCGCGGACGAGTTTGCGGACGACGTCGCGCAAGGTTTCAACTTCGTGCAGGACCGCCATCTGCGCGCCGTGCACGGCGTGCTGCGCGGCTTGCACTACCAGGTGCAGCGACCCCAGGGACGGCTGCTGCGCGTCGTGCGCGGCGAGATCTTCGACGTCGCGGTCGACGTGCGCCTCACCTCACCGAACTTCGGCAAATGGAGCGGCGAGTATCTGAGCGAAGCCAACCAGCGGCAGATGTGGGTGCCGCCCGGTTTCGCGCACGGCTTCGTCGTGCTGTCCGATGTCGCCGAGTGCGTGTGGAAGACCACCGAGTACTGGTTTCCCGAACTCGAGCGCTGCCTGCTGTGGTCCGATCCCGACATTGGCATCGCGTGGCCGATCGACTTTCAGCCGATCCTCGGCAGCAAGGATGCGGCGGGCCGGCGTCTGTACGAAGCGGAAAACATCGCGTGAACGACTCGTCGGCACGATGACGCTTTATGCTTCGGATGACGAAGATAATCGGAAGAAAAATTGAAGCGCCCGATGCGTCGGCAACTATTGCAATTTGCCGCGGCAAGTATTGCAACGGCGAAGATGAGCGGCGCAAACATCAACGCGGCACCCACTCAGCATCGCCGGTTCGCATCGGGCGAGGCGTGAATTCACCGAACGCTGTATTCCACCGTCAGCGTCGGATCACGCCCATCAGCAGGGTGACGAGGAAAATCACCACGAAGATGAAGAACAACACCTTGGCGATTTCGGTTGCGCCCGCGGCAATACCTCCAAAGCCGAACACGGCGGCGATGATGGCGATGATGAAGAAAATCACAGCGTAACGAAGCATGGTGCCTCCACCGGTGGATTGTTGAAACGACGTTTGAACGGCGCCCCGTTGCGTACGTCACGCGGCTTCACGGGTGAGATGCCGGCGAGCGGAATTCAGCAATAGATGTGCCATCGCTTGATTGCCGCCAACGTTTGCGGAAGGGCTGCCTCGCGGCAAGCGAAATAGCCGTTGAACCCGCGCTAACGTTTGCACCCCTGGGCGCGCAACCATGCCAACCATGGTGCGGACAACGTAGAACCCGTTGCGCGTCACCCACCCAGCCAGCGATACGTAAGCGGCCCGCACAACAGGCCCCACGTCAGCGCACATGCGAAGCAGTACAAACATGAGAAAAGCGTTGCGCACGTTACGCTCGCACGTTGGCCGGGTCATGCGTGATGTGGAGCGACAGGTGGCCCAGGTGGCCGACTCAGACCGTGCTGCCTTGATGGAGCTGATTGGCGGCACGAAACGCATCCTGGCGCAAAAGCAGAAGGACAAAAAAAGCTCTGTGCGCTGCACGCCCGGAAGTCGAGTGTCTGGCGAAGGGCAAGGCTCGCACTCCCTACGAGTTCGGCGTGAAAGTGTCGATCACGACAACGCACAAGGAGGGCCTGGTGGTCGGCATGCGCTCGATGCCGGGCAATCCGTATGCCGAGCTGTGGCTTCTTTGTGTCTTCATCCTTGCTGCGCTATTCAACCACAAGATCGCCGCCGACCTGATGACCTGACGTTGGCGATACGAGAAACGAATTGTTCAGGGGTGACTCTATAGCCTGCAGGTCGACGGCGAGAAAGAGCTTGCGACGATGGCGTCCGACGGACTGGATGTTTGTCGACTGCACGAAAGAGCTGAAGTCGTTCGACGAGTCTGCGACGCTCGTCGGCAATCTCGATCTGGTCATTACCGTATGCACGTCGGTTGCTCATCTGTCGGGCGCGCCCGGTGTGCCGACACGGCTGCTGCTCGACGTCAACCCGCGTTGGGTGTGGATGCTCGGGCGCGACGACAGTCCGTGGTATCCATCGATGCGGATTTACCGACAGCAACACCACGGCGCGCTTTTCAAAACCGATTCCCAGCGCAAATTCGGGAATAATCGGACGCCCAATAAAAAGCAAACGTTTGACTGACAATATTTAACATTTTAAACGCTTAACTTTGCTCTGGAATAGCCGATATATAGATTGGAGTTATTTGGGGCCACGTATTAAGTTCCGCTGTACAATACGCGCCGCTCATCCTGAGCCCAAGGGTATCTCATGAGTTACACGCTCGTACCGCAGCGGCGCGGCCCTCGGTCGCCTTGGCTGAAAAATAAGACCTGGGCGCGGCCCTCCTGAAGAGGTCTCTAAAGGGCGGGTGTATCAACGGTGCCGCCTCACGATTTGGGAATTATTTATGGCGGACGCAATGATGTAACGGAAATAATGGTTTCCTTATTCGGTAAGTAAAAATTACAGCAGATTGCCCGGGCGGTACGCGGCGCAATCTGCAACAAATAATATGGCCAGTTCGACGGGGATGGCGCATGAGCAGTGCATCAGACATTTCGAATCTCTTCCAGATGTTGGGCGTGAGCCCGTCGCATTATCAAGAAATAGAAAGAAAAGAGCAGGTGCAAGGTTCGCGTGGGCGTTGGTCCATGCAGACCACGTCGTCGCCAGGGGACACGACCCGGGACCACTCGGCTCGCGAGGCTGAAGCCGTTCTTCCCGCCGATGTGACTGAAGTGGCACCCGCTGCGCCGCCGCAGCTGATTGCGCCAGCCGTCCCCGCTGCGGTGTCCGGATCTCTTCCGGTATTGCAAGCCGCCCCCGAACAGCCGGTCCTTCAGTTCAATCCCGAACCTGTCACCGCTCCTCAACAGCCGGACTCTCTGCGCGCCGTGTTTGCGCGCCTGCGGGAACGGAGTGAGCCTCAAGAAGGTGTTCCGCAACGCCAGACGTCATGAACTTCGTCACAGTCTTTTCCGTCAATGACGGCCTGGTTAAAACCACGGTAGCCGCGAACCTGCGCGTCGTGCCGAACCGGCGCACGCGCTAGAAGACCTTTCCATGGCACAGATCAAACGTAGGCTGAGCAAGACGGAGCAGCGGCGGCAAACGCGCAACACGGACCAGAGTGACGATGCCGGAGGTTGGGACCACAAACTTCTGGAAGCGGGGACACCGCTATGGGCGTCGAACTGGCTGCGGCTGGCAGTGACGCTATTGGCCGCGCTGTTGTTCACTTCTGCCATGACGGTCAATCTGGCCGTGTCGAAGCAATGGACGTTTGGCATCCTTTGCATGGTCGTCGCGATTCTGCTGAACCGCATTCGCGGCAGGATCATCACGGTGTCCATGGTGGCGTTGTCGGTGTTTATGTCCTTGCGCTACCTGTACTGGCGCCTGACGCAGACGCTGTCCTTTACCACCTCGCTCGACATGACCTTTGGCTGCCTTCTGCTGCTGGCCGAAGGGTATGCGGTGCTCATGCTGTTGTGCAGCTACTTTCAGACGCTCTGGCCTCTGCATCGCCGGCCTGCGCGATTGCCGGCCGATAGCTCGGCATGGCCGACGGTGGATGTGTACATTCCCACGTTCAATGAGCCGCTTCAGGTCGTGCGGCAGTCGGTGCTGGCCGCCACGCTGCTCGACTGGCCGGCCGACAAGCTGCGCGTGTATGTGCTGGACGACGGCCGTCGTGACGAATTCCGGCAATTCTGCGAGCAGGCTGGCGTGGATTATCTGACCCGGCCGGACAACGCGCATGCCAAAGCAGGCAATCTCAACGCGGCACTCTCCAGGACGAGCGGCGAGTACATCGCAGTGTTCGACTGCGATCACGTCACCACGCGCTCGTTCCTGCAGGTCTGCATGGGTTGGTTCCTGAAAGATCCGAAGATGGCCATGGTGCAGACGCCGCACGTCTTCTACTCGCCCGATCCGTTCGAGCGCAACCTCGAAACCTTCCGCAAGGTGCCCAACGAGGGCGACCTGTTTTACGGCGTGCTGCAAAACGGCAACGACTTGTGGAATGCCGCCTTTTTCTGCGGTTCCTGCGCGGTGCTGCGGCGTTCGGCGCTCGAGGATGTAGGCGGCGTGGCGACGGAAAGTGTCACGGAAGATGCGCTCACCGCGCTCAAGATGAGCATGAGGGGTTACAACACGGCCTATCTCGCCATCCCTCAGGCAGCGGGTCTCGCCACCGAGAGTCTGGGGCGTCACGTCGGCCAGCGCATACGCTGGGCACGAGGCATGGCGGAAATATTCCGTCGCTTCAACCCGCTGTTGATCGCAGGGCTAACACTGCCACAGCGTCTGTGTTACCTGAGCGCGATGATGCACTTTTTCTTCGGCTTGCCGCGCATCGTGTTTCTGATCACACCGATGGCGTATCTGTTCTTTGGCGCGCAAGTCTTTCATGCTTCCGCACTGATGGTGCTGGCCTATGTCGTGCCGCACCTCGTCATTTCGAGCGTCGGCGCCTCGCGCATTCAAGGGCGTTTCCGACATTCATTCTGGAGCGAAGTCTATGAAACGGTACTGGCCTGGTACGTGATTCTGCCCGCGTTGCAAGCCGTACTCTTTCCAGGCAGCAAAGGCTTCAACGTGACGTCCAAGGGCGGTGTGATCCGTCAGTCCTTCCTGGACTGGGCGATGGCCCGGCCCTACATCGTTCTGCTGCTCATCAATCTGACCGGATTCATGGTGGGTGTCGCAGGTCTGATCCGCAGTCCGGGCTGGCCCGAAGCGACGAGCATTCTGTTCAACCTGGTATGGGTAACCTACAACATCATGAACCTCAGCGCGGCCGCGGGCGTAGCGAGCGAATCGAGACAGTTGCGTCTCGCTCCGCGGGTCCAGATCGAACTGCCGGCCGCCGTGATTCACGCCGACGGAACTCGCATCGACTGTCAGACCAGCGACTATTCGCACGGTGGTCTGGGGCTGGTGCTGCCTGAGGGTGCACCGTTGCCGGAGCACGGCGATCGCATCACGGTGGCGGTGTTGCGCGACGACTACGAGGACGTTTTCCCGGCCGAAGTGCAGGTGTGCCGCGGACGCACCATCGGCGTGAGTTTTCCGACCCTGACGATCGCTCAGGAGCGCGCCTGGATAGGGGCGACGTTTTCGCGCGCCGACAGCTGGATCGCCTCATGGGGCAGATATCGTCCCGACAGGCCGCTGCGAAGCCTGTTTGAGGTGCTCGGCATCGGCATGCGCGGCTTCGGGGAGTTGTTCCGGCATCTGTTCCTGGGTGGGCGTGAGCGCCTTGGCCGTTCGCCCGCAGACCCGGCAAGCGACTTGGGAACAAAGCAATCGTGAGGGTCGGCTACCTGTCGCTTTTGCGCTCCTTGACGAGCGCGCGCCGGTTGGGCGCGGTGTTGTGTTCGGTCCTGTTGCTCGGAGCGGGCGACGTGCTGGCCGCGTCGGCTGTCCCGGTCGATGCCGTGCGGCAAAGCCCGCACCCGGAACTCAGCGCGGCGGCGCCGGCCGACGCGTATACCTACCGGATCCCGCTGTTGCGGCAAAACGCGGAGCAGGGATTGACCTTGCTCGGCGAGGATGCCTATGCGGGCATGAACTTCGGTTTGCGCCGCGACGAGCGCGTGGTCAGCGCGCGGCTCGTGCTGGACTACAGTTACTCGTCCACATTGCTGCCTACGCTCTCGCATCTCAATGTGTTGCTCAACAGCGTTGTGGGGGCGACCGTAGCGTTGCCCGAACCGGCACCGCGGACGCCGGCGCATATCAGTGTGGATCTGCCGGTGTCGCTGCTGTCCGGGTTCAACCAGCTCACCCTCGAGTTGATCGCGCATAGCAAGGCGAGCGATCAGGGCAACAATCCGCTGAGTTCCGACCTGTGGCTGAAGCCCGGGCCGGACAGTGCGCTGGAACTGACCGTGGTTCCGGCGACCCTGTCCAGTGACCTGTCGCAACTGCCCGCGCCGTTCCTCGACGTGCGCGATGTGCGCAGGGTGGACCTGCCCGTCGTGCTGCCGCAAGCGCCTCGCGCGCAGCTCCTCGAATCGGCCGGTATCGTGACCTCGTGGCTGGGTGCGCAGGCGGGCTATCGCGGTGCGCACTTCTCCGCGAGCCTGGGTGCGATACCCGCGCATGGACATGCGGTGGTGCTCGCGCTGCCGGGCGAGGTGCCGGGCTTGACCCTGCCTGCGGTGGAAGGGCCGATGCTGGCCATCGTGCCCAACCCCAATGACGCTAACGGCAAGCTGCTGCTGGTCATGGGCCGCAACGACGCGCAGATCCGCGAGGCCGCGACCGCGCTGGTGCTTGGCGCGAAGACGCTGTCGGGCTCTCGGGTCAAGATCGACGCCCCGGTTTCCGTGGTGCCGCGCAAGCCTTATGACGCACCCAACTGGCTGCCCGGTGACCGCCCGGTGCAGTTGGGCGAGATGCTATCGGCGGACCGCTTGACGGTGCAGGGCTTTCGCCCTGGGGCGATCAATGTGGACCTGCGTCTGCCGCCGGGTCTGTTCGGTTTTGACAACGGCGGCGCGGTGCTGAACCTGCATTACCGTTATACGGCCCGTCCGGAGTCAACGCGCTCGGAGCTCGGTGTGCTGGCCGGCAACACGCCCCTGCAGACCTTGCCGCTGACAGGCGACGCGTCGGACGGTTATGCGGTGATACGCGTTCCGACCTATCTGCTGCCGTCGTTGACGACGCTGCAATTCGACTATCGCTACGAGTCCGTGGCGCCGAAAGACCACGTCGAGGATGTGCCCGGCGGCCCGCTCCTGAGCGCCATCGATCCGACTTCGACGATCGACATTTCCCAACTGCCGCGTTACGCAGCCATGCCGGATCTGCGCGCCTTCGCAGACGCAGGCTTTCCGTTCACGCGGATGGCCGATCTGTCCGGGACGGCGGTGATCCTGCCCGCACAGCCGGTCGCCGGCGACTATTCCGCTTACCTGACGCTGATGGGCAGCATGGGTCAAACCACGGGTTATCCGGTGCTGGGCGTGACAGTGGGCGATCCGGCGCAGGTTGACGCGCTGCGTCGCAAGGACCTGCTCGTGCTGGCGTCGGGCGATAACCAGCCCTTGCTCAAAGCATGGCGTGATGATCTGCCGCGCGGCTTCTTCGCTCCGGTTGCTTCATCGGACCGCTGGATCGCCGCGTGGTGGGAAAAGCTGACGGGTGGGCATGCGCAGGCTGAACGCGAGGCCGCCATCGCCGCACTGTATAGCAGCGACGACCATGACGGCATGTTGGCGGGACTCGAGTCGCCGCTAGCTCGCGGCCGCAGCGCGGTGGTCGTATCGGGCAATACGCCGGACGGTCTCGACGCTGTCGTGGACGTGCTGCAAGCCAACCGCTACCTCATCAGCAAGCGTCCGGACGACAAGATCAGTGGCAGCCTCGTGGTCGTGCATGACGGCACGCTCACCACGCTGAGCAACGATCGAAGCTATTTCATCGGATCCTTGCCGCCCAGGCTCGCGCTCGAATGGTTCTTCGCGAGCCACATCCTGCTGCTGCTCGTGGCGACACTCGCCAGCGTCGTGCTCATAGGTTTGCTCGGCGGCGTGTTTTTGCACCGGCGTGCCCTGAATCGATTAGACCTGGATATTCCCCAGACATCGCAACGTGAAGAAGGACGAAGAGGTTCTCATGTTTAGAAGACGGCCTGACATCTCGCGGGCACGCCTTGCGCGTTGCATGACTGCGCAACCCGTATGGCCGGCACTGTTGCTCGGTTGTGTGTTTGTCACATCGACGGTAACCCAGGCCGCGCAACCAGCGGCGGCTGCCGCCGCTGCGCGGCAGGATGCGTCGGCTTCGGCCGGCGGTGCGGTCAACCCGTCCGCGCGGCCGGCAACGGGAGATAGCAACGCGGCGCCGCTGCAGTCCGCGCCGGACGCCGGAGCCGCTACCGCGGCTTCTTCGACGGTGACCTATTCGCTGCAGCAACTCGGCGCGCAATACGCGCTCAACCTGCGCGGCGTCGACGGCAGCAATACGCTGCCGGTCGGCGTGCGCGACGATCGGGTCGTCACAGGTGCGCGACTGAACCTGCGCTATGCCTATTCGCCGGCGCTGCTGCCCGATCTGTCGCACATCAATGTGCTGGTCAACGATCAGGTGGCGGCATCGATCGACGTGCCCAAAAACTCGTCCGGCACCAACCTGCAGCGCACTATCACGCTGCCGCCGTATCTGTTCACCGCGAACAGCAAGCTTCGTCTGCAACTGATCGGCCACTACACCAACCAGTGCGAAGACCCGCTGCATTCGAGCCTGTGGGCCAACATCAGCAACGACAGTACGCTGAGCATCGACACCGAGCCGCTGGTGCAGGCCAGCGATCTGGCTCGCCTGCCGCGACCCTTCTTCGACGAGCACGATATTCGCCGGTTGAACCTGCCGTTCGTGTTCGCCGGCAATCCTGATACGGCCGCGCTGGAAGCGGCCGGCGCCGTGTCGTCGTGGTTCGGCGCCTTGGCGAACTATCGCGGCGCGCAATTCCCGGTATCGATCTCTACCGTGCCTGCCAGGGGCAACGCGGTCGTCATCGTCGACAGCGCGGCGCAGGCGAGCCTCGCGGCGTCGCCGCTGCAAGGTCCGACTCTCGCCGTCGTGACCAACCCCAACGATCCCAACGGCAAGCTGTTGCTGGTGATGGGCCGTGACGGCAAGGAACTCAAGCAGGCCGCCGACGCGCTGGTCACGGGCAGCCACACGCTGTCGGGTTCGAGCGCGCTGATCACGCGGTTCGCCGACCTCGCGCCGCGCAAGCCGTACGATGCGCCGCGCTGGCTGCGCACCGACCGTCCCGTGTCGTTAGGCGAACTGATCGACGCCAAACAACTGCAGGTGTCGGGCTACAGCCCCGATCTGATCCGCATCAATACGCGCGTGCCGCCCGACCTGTTCGGCTGGCACGCGCCCAACGTGCCGATCGACCTGCATTACCGCTATACGCCGCAGCCTTATATGGTCAATTCGTCGCTGCTGTTCAGCGTCAGTGACCAGTTCATGAAGTCGATTCCGCTGCTCTCGCTCGAACGGCTCGAGGGCGGCAGCAAGCTGCGGGGTGAAGTTTTGCCCGACAGCAGCCTGCCGCGCCAGGCGAAACTGGAAGTGCCGCTGGAGGCGCTGTTGCAGCCGAATACCCAGTTGC
Source organism: Paraburkholderia podalyriae (assembly GCF_014397785.1). Classification (GTDB taxonomy): domain Bacteria; phylum Pseudomonadota; class Gammaproteobacteria; order Burkholderiales; family Burkholderiaceae; genus Paraburkholderia; species Paraburkholderia podalyriae. The sequence continues at coordinate 329,456 of NZ_VZQQ01000002.1, read as the reverse complement.
AGTTCCGCTACATGTACGACTACATCAAGCAGGGCGAGTGCCGGGACATCATCATCGACAACGTGCGCGGCGCGGTCGATCCCGAATCGACGATCGACCTGTCGCAGTACCCGCACTACATCGCCATGCCGAACCTGGCCTCGTTCGCCCAGGCGGGCTTCCCGTTCACGCGGATGGCCGACCTGTCCGGAACGGACGTCGTATTGGGCTCCAACGCGGGCACACAGGAATACAGCACGTATCTGGCGGTGATGGGCCGCATGGGCGATTCGACCGGCTATCCGGCGCGCGGCGTCACCGTGCTGCGCGGTCAGCGCATCGACGCGATGCCGTCCGACAAGGATCTGCTCGTGATCGCCTCGGGTGCGGATCAAGCCTGGCTCATGGACTGGGCGCGGACCGTGCCCGCGGCGTATGACCACAGCGCGCAGTTCGCCGTATCGGATCTGCCGGGTCGCGTGCTGGGCTGGTTCCATGCCAACCCGCGCCTCGACGCCGAACCCCGCCGCCTGTCGCTGGCCTGGTCGGGGCCGGGCGTGAGCGCCGTGCTCGCAGGCTTCGAATCGCCGAAGCAGCCGGGCCGCAGCGTGGTCATGCTGGCCAGCAATCAGCCCGACGGCCTGACGGATGCGGTCTCCGCGTTGCTGGATGCGCCGAACTCCGGCAAGCAGCCCATCCAGGGAAGCCTCGTGTCCATCCGCGGCACGCAAGTCGATTCGCTCGTGAGCGAGCATACCTACTACGTCGGGCATCTCGGCATCTGGCGCGGCCTCGACTGGTGGCTGGCTTCATTCGGCTTGTCGCTCGCGTGGATGCTGAAGGCGCTGGGCATCATCGCCCTCGTGCTGATCGCGGTTGGTCTGTTTTCGTTCTTGCGGCGCCGCCAGGCCCGGCGCGACGCTGAAGCCCGTGAGCGGCTGCGGGCATCGCGGCAGCAACAATCATAATCAAGGAAAGTCATGTCAGTCAGACGCAGCCGCAACCGGGCCTGGATTCTCGGACTGATGGTCGCCTCGGTCGGCCACCCGGGCTGGGCGCAGGATGCTACGTCCAACATGCTGCTGGAACAGGGCCGCTACTGGCAAACGCATGACAAGCCCGATCTGGCCGCGCAATCCTGGTCGAAACTGCTGCTGAGCGACCCGAAGCAGCCCGAGGCGCTGTACGGGATGGGCACGATCGCCGTCGGCAAGCAGCAGTTCGCGGCGGCGAACGGGTATCTGGCCAGACTTCGTGCGGCCGCGCCGGGCAGCCGCTTCGTGCCGCTGCTCGAGCAGACCTTGCGCCTCGCGGTCGAACCGGGTAAGTCCACGTTCGCCAAGGCGCGCCAGATGGCGCAAGACGCCGTCAACCAGAAGGATCAGGCCGCGTTGTTGGCGGCCATCGCCGAATATAACAAGGCCTTGGGCGGTAAAGCGCCGCAGGGCAGTGTGGCGCGAGAGTATTACAGCTATCTGGGCTATGCCGATGGCGGTGTGGATCAGGCCATTCAGGGCCTCGAGCGCTTGAATGCCGAGACGCCGAACGATCCGAACACCATGTTGCCGCTGGCCCAGCATATGGTGCGCGACGAACAGGATCGCGCGGCGGGTGTCGCCCTTCTGGAAAAGCTTGCCGCTCGTCCGGACATCGGCGGCGAAGCGACGGAAGTCTGGCGCTCCGTGCTGACTTGGGTCACGCCCACGCCGAAAAACAGATCGTGGTTTGAAGACTATCTGAAGCTGCATCCGGACGACGACGAAATACGCCATCAGATGCTGGCGCCGCATCCGCTCGCACCTGCCGGTCCGGTCGTGGATGCACGACTGACACGCGGTTTCGCCGCGTTCAAGTCAGGCGACATCACCACGGCCGAGCAGTCCTTTTCCGCTGTGCTGCGTGACAAACCCGACAGCACGGATGCGCTGGGGGGACTGGGCCTCGTGCGCATGCAGCAAGGCGACCTGGCGCAGGCGCAGACGCTGCTGTCGCGGGCGGTGTCGCGTCCGGGCGCGGGCGCGAACTGGGCCAAGGCCCTCAATTCCGCGCGCTACTGGCTGCTGGTGAACCAGGCCGAGGGCGCGCAAAACGTGGGCGACTTCGCCGCCGCGCGACGCGAACTCGATCAGGCGCTGCGTCTGGATCCAGCCGAGCCGGGCGGGCGCAATGCGTCGGCCCGGTTGTATGCGGCGCAGGGCGATCTAACGCGCGCTGAAAAGAGCTACCGCGACGTGCTGGCGACAAGCCCCGATAACCGCGAGGCGGCGAGCGGCCTCATCGATATCCTGGCGCAGACGGGACGCGCCGATGAGGCCCAGAAGCTGATCGACGGCATGTCACCCGAACTGAAGGCCGGCATCGGCGGGCTCGATCGACTGCGCGCCGCCGTCGCCGCCGGTCGGGCCGATGCCGCCGCGCAGCGTGGCGATCTGAGCGCGGCTCGGCACATTCTGGAAGACGCCCAGCGCAGCGCGCCCGACAACCCGTGGATTCGTCTGGAACTGGCGCGCTACGATCTCAAACAGGGTCATGCCGACGAAGCGAAGCAACTCGTCGACGGCCTGCTCGTCACGAACCCGGACAACCCCGAAGCGCTCTATGCGAGCGCGCTGCTGGCCATGCAGATGGGCGACTGGACGCGCGCGCAGGACACGATGACGCGCATCTCCACCGCCTCGCGCACGCCGAACATGGTTGCGACGGCGCAGCAGATCGATTTTCAGATGGTCGTGGCGCAAGCCTCGCAAACGGCGCTCGAAGGCAATCTGGAGGATGCGCGCAGTATGTTGGCGCGACTCGAACCCGCGGCGGGTCAAGACCCGGCCAAGGTGGGCGCGTTGGCGCAGGCGTATGTCGACGCGGGCAACACGCCGCGCGCCACGAGCCTGATGCACGGGCTGATGCCTAACGGTCTGAAGGGCAGCGGCCCGGATGTGCAACTGGCTTATCTGGGCCTGTTGCTCAAGACCGGCCAGAATGTCCAGGCCGGGCTCGCGATGCGCGAGTTGCACGGCCAGACGCTGAGCGCGGACCAGCGCCGGCAACTGGACGAACTGAACTACCTCTACACCGTGCGACTGGCTGACCAGCAACGTCAGCAAGGTGACCTCGCGCAGGCCTACGACACGCTGGCGCCGATCCTCGCGAAGCGGCCCAACGACAGCCTCGCCACGGCCGCGCTCGCGCGCATGTACGCCGCCGATGACAAGTATGACCAGGCACTGTCGCTTTACCAGAAGGCGCTCGTCAACGACCCCAACAATCCGGGTTTGCAACTGGGCGTCGCGATGGCGGCAGTGCAGGCCGGCAAGAACAGCGTTGCCGATGCGGCATTGAAAGAGGCCGTTGCGAAGGCGCCCAACGATCCCGACGTGCTGGCCGGCGCCGCGCGCATTTACGTCATGCAGGGCAAGACCCGCGAAGCGCAGTCGCTGCTGAAATCCGCCATTGACGCCAAGGAAAAGCGGCTCGGCGTGCAAGCGCAAGACGTCCACGTGGCGGGCAATCCCTTTGTCCACCACGACGACGGTCACCGTCGTCAGGTCCGCCACGGTCGCCTGCCCGCTGCCGAAACGTTCGCCCCGCAACCCGCGGCGCCGGATAGCGTGCTTGCGAACCAGAAGCCTGGTTTCGGGCCCGCTGCTGCTCCGGCTGCTACCGCGGCGAGCGCGACTGCCTCGACCGTGACATCCACGGCTGCGCGCGAGCGCTCGTCCTCTGGTCCATCCGCTCTGCCAACCGTGGCGGGCACGCCGGTCGGCGGCCTGGCGCCGCAAGACACGGTCGCGGTGAGCGAGCCTCGGGACGGTTCGCCGTCGCTCGAGGAAATGCGTAACGAACTCAGCGACCTCCGAGCGCAGCGTTCACCGGAAGTCAGGGGTGGGCTGTTCGTCTCGTCGAACAACGCAGCACCCGGTACGGGTCAGTTGACGAGCGTGCAGCAAGCTCTGGAAGGGGTGCTGCCGGTCGACAACGGCAAGCTTTCCATTCGCGTGACGCCGGTTGAACTCGCGGGCGGCACGTTGGGTATCGACGTCTTCAGCGCCAGTCAGTTCGGCGGCGGCCCGGCCGCCACCCGGGCGCAGCAGGCCGGCAAGGTCGCCGCACCGGGGAAACAGACCGCCTACGGCGTCGGTCTGGGTGTCGGCTATGAGACTGGGAACTGGATGGCCGACATCGGCACCACGCCTTTGGGTTTCAAGTACACCAATGTCGTTGGCGGCGTGATGTTCAGGAACTCCATCGATGCCGGGCAGGGCAGTTGGTTCAACGTGGGCGTGTCGCGCCGCGCCGTGACGGACAGCATCACGTCTTTTGCTGGCTCGACCGATTCGCGATCCGGCTTGAGCTGGGGTGGCGTGACCGCCACCGGCGTGCATGGTGCGATCGGCCTCGACAATCAGGACTACGGCGTCTACGGCTACGGTTCCGTGAAATACCTGGACGGTCATAACGTCCGGTCCAACGTCGGTGCCGAGGTCGGCGCCGGGACATACTGGTACCTCCTACGCACGGAAAACAGCATGCTGAGCGCGGGCGTGAACCTGAGCGGCATGATCTACGACCATAACGAAAACAACTTCACCTACGGCAACGGCGGCTACTTCAGCCCGCAGCGGTTCTATGCGTTCAACCTGCCGCTCACGTGGGCGCAGCGTTCAGAGCGCTGGACCTACAAGCTGCAAGGGGCCGTCGGTGTGCAGTACTACCACCAGGCCGGCTCGCCGTATTTCCCGAGCGACAGCGGGTTGCAGGCCGCAGCAGTCTCAGCGGCATCGACCATTGGCCTCGCCGACGGCGCGATCCATCCCGACCAGTCCTCGACCGGCTTCGGCTACAACCTGCTGGCCACGGCCGAATACCGCTTCACCAATCATCTGACTGGCGGAGCCTCGGTGGGCGCCAACAACTCGTCCAGCTACCGGCAGTGGGCGGCGGGCCTGTATCTGCGCTATGCCCTTGCGCCACAGACGAAGGCGCTGGATATGCCGGTCATCCCTTACCAGTCGCATTACAGCGATCAGTAGCCCGCCATACTGATCCATCGGACATTGATTATTTTTCAGGAGTCGAAGAGTCATGCTTGCTTCCGTACTTGCTGGCCTCAGCATTCTCATAGTCGGCGATAGCCATCTGAGCGAACCCGGTTATCTCATCGATACGTTGCAGGATCAGTTGATCGCCGCTGGCGCGCAGGTGCATACCTACAGCGTCTGCGGCAGTATTCCTGGCGATTGGGTGAAGTCCGCGCCCGGCACATGCGGTGGCGCCGAGCGCAACGGCAAAGCGCCCCTGGTCATCGACCACAACGCGAAGACCCAACCCGTCGATCAATTGATCGCCGCGAACAAGGCCAAGCTCGTCATCATCGTCCAGGGCGACACGATCGGCGGATACGGCAAGGACGATTTCCCGAAGGCCTGGGCCTGGCAGCAGGTCACGGCGCTGACGCAAGACCTGGCCGCCAACAAGACGGCTTGCGTCTGGGTAGGGCCGGTCTGGGGCACGGAGGGCGGCAAGTATCAGAAGAGCTTCGCCCGTGTGAAGCAGCTGTCGTCTTTCCTCGCCGCCAATGTCGCGCCGTGTCAGTACATCGACTCGCTCACGTTTTCCAGGCCGGGCGAATGGGCGACGGTCGATGGTCAGCATTTGACGACGACCGGCTACAGGTACTGGGGCACGGACATCATGAAGGCACTGGTCAAGCTGCCTGTCGTTCCGCAGAAATGACGCGCCGGGCTTCGAGCCGCGCCTGCCCAGGTCTCCCGTTTGAGAAAAGAATGAAAAATTTCCTCTCCTCCCTGTTGTTGTCCGGCTTCGCTCTGTCCGGTCTCGGTTTGTCCGTGCAGCCGGCCATGGCCGCAGAAATTCCGCTATACCCGACCGGTCCTGCCGAGGACTCGTCGTTCGTGCGTTTTGTCGATGGCGGTTCGGGTCCGGTCGACGTGAGCGCGGCGGGGTCGAAAGCGCGTCTGACGCTCGACGCCGCGAACCCGGCCACTCACTTCCTTCCGATCGCCGCAGGCAAGCCGGTGGCCGGCACACTGAGAGCCGGTAGCGCGCACCAGGACGTATCGGCGACGGTGCAGCCTGGCGAGTTCGTCAGCATCGTTGCGCTCGATGGCGCGGATAAAGCGGGTGGCCTGCATACGGTGACGGTCCGCGAAAAACCCGACGACTTCAATGCGCTCAAAGCTTCGGTGGCTTTCTACAACCTCGACGCTGGCTGCGCGACACCCACGCTGAAAGTGCCGGGTCGCGACATCGTGCTGCTCGACGGCGTGGCTGTGGGACAAGCCAGGCGGCGCCAGGTCAACCCGGTCGCCCTCTCGGTGCAGCTGGTCTGCGGCGGCCAGCCTGTGGGGCAGCCGCTCAGCCTGGGTACGCTCGCGGCGGGGCAGCGCTATACGGTGTTGCTCGTGCCGGGCGGGGCGCATTCGCGCATCTTCATTGCGAACGACGCGGTGAGCCGCTGATCGCATTTGCGCCTCCTCCTTGAAAGCGACGCCGCTCATCGCCGAGTTCCGGCCGTTCCCCGTTTTTCATCTGGTTACGACGGGCAGAGCGGGGTTCGGTGTGTTTCGCGATGGCGCGTCGGTCCAGATATCTTTTTCGATTGAGAACGATGCATGGTTTTCGCGTCCCTCGAATTCCTGACGCTGTTTCTGCCGGCCTTTCTGGCGATCTACGTCGCGTTGCCCGCGCGTTGGCGCAATGGCGTGCTGCTGTTTTGCAGCTGGCTTTTCTACGGCTGGTGGAGCCCGGTCTTTCTGCTGCTGTTCATCGCGCTGACCTTCTGGGGCTGGTTCGGCGGCATGGTCATAGACAGGGCGCCGAGCCAGCGTGCACGCGGTGGCTGGCTGGCCGTGTTCATCGTCGTCAACGTCCTGATATTGGGCTGGTACAAGTACGCCAACATCGTGGTCGATAGTCTCGACAGTGTGCTGGGCGCAGGCCATGCAGGGTCCATCCCCTGGCGACACGTCGTGCTGCCCATCGGGCTTTCGTTCATCGTGCTGCAATCCATCTCCTATCTGATCGACGTGCAGCGCGGCACGGTGGCGGCCGATCGCAGCATGATCCGTTACGGCGCCTATCAGGGGATGTTCGTGCATCTGATCGCGGGGCCGATCATTCGCTATGCGTGGGTGAGGCGCGAGCTGGTGTCGCGCGAGGTCGACTGGGACGGTTTTGCGGCCGGCGCAAGGCGGCTCATGGTGGGCATGAGCATGAAGGTGCTGGTGGCCGACACACTCTCGCCAATGGTCGACGCGATCTTCTCGTTGCACGCGCCCACGCTGGCCGACGCCTGGCTGGGCTGCGGTTTTTACACGCTGCAGTTGTTCTTCGATTTCGCGGGCTACAGCGCCATGGCCATCGGCTTGGGGCAGATGCTGGGCTTTCGCTTTCCCGAGAATTTCAACCATCCGTACCTTGCCAGCAGCATTCAGGATTTCTGGCGCCGTTGGCACCTGTCGTTGTCGAGCTGGATACGCGATTACCTGTACATCCCGCTAGGCGGCAACCGCCACGGTGAGTGGCAAGCCTGCCGCAATCTGTTGCTGACCATGGCGATCGCCGGCCTGTGGCACGGCGGCGATAGCTGGAACTTCCTGCTGTGGGGCCTCGTTCATGGCATCGCCCTGATGGTCGCGCGCCTCTGGCGCCGGTTCGATATGCTGAGCATGCCGTCCTGGTTATCGCACATGTTGACGCTGGTTTTCGTCATGCTCGCGTGGACACTGTTTCGCGCGTCGGGTTTCGATGCCGCGCTCGCCATGTATCGCGGCCAGTTCGGTTTGAATGGCATCGGCTTGAGCGACGCGACGCTCGTGCAGTTGCGGCCCGTGCACGCTCTGGCTGCCGGGTTGGGCATCGTGTGCGTGCTGCTGCCGCTCTGGCAACAGCGTTGGGATAGCCTTCCCGACACGGCGCTGCGGCAGCTATGGCAGGCGGGGTGGCCGCTAGCGGGTTTTCTGTTGTCGTTCGGTCTGATCGTCGCGCGCGGCGCGGTGCCTTTCCTCTACTTCCAGTTCTGACGCCATGGAAGATCCCAAGCCGCTACCTCAATTACCCGCCTCGCGCGCCAGCAAGATCGCTGCCGTCATCCTGATGGTCTTCCTGTTCGCGGGCCTGCTTTCCAATCTCAGGTTCGCGTCGACGACCGAATCGGTGTTGCCTCATGCCGTGACCCGGGCCGGCATTCTGGACGGTGCGGTATCGAAAGAACTCGCCAATCGCTTGGCCGATACGCCGATCGCCGCCGACGCGGCGCGCGCGCAGCGTGCGCTGGGCTGGCTGACGCTGCACGATCTGGGGCAGCGCGTGCGGCAGGGATGCCCGGGCTGGTTGTTCCTGCGCGACGAACTCAGCGTGGATGCCGATAGCGACAGTCATCTCGCCACGCGCGCGGACACGGTGGCCGCCGTGCAGCGCGGCCTGGCGAGGCACGGTATCGCGTTGCTGGTCGTCGTGGTGCCCGACAAGTCGCGTATCGAGCCGCAACATCTGTGCAGTCTGTATCGTCCGGTTTCGTTGGGTGCGCGTCTCGCTCACTGGACCTCGCGTCTGACCGCTGACGGCGTGCAGGTGCTGGATCTCAGTCCGGCGCTGCGTGGCGCGCCGGGCGGCGCTTTTTTTCGGACTGACACGCACTGGACCGAGGACGGCGCCGGTGCCGCGGCGCAGGCCGTGGCGCAGCGCATCCGTGCGATGGGGGTCCCGCTGGGTTCGAGTAAGCCTGACTATCGCGTCACAGACAAGCCTCCCGGCCGGCGGCCCGGCGATCTTGTGCGTCTGGCCGGCCTGGATGATTTGCCGCCGTCCTGGCAGCCGAGGCCTGAGATTGCGGCCAGCCGTGACTACATTCCTCAGGCTCAGGCGGCCGCGTCAGCCGACGATCTGTTCGGCGATGCCGATCTGCCTGGCATCGCCGTGATCGGCACTTCTTATTCGACGACGTCCGATTTCGTGCCTCAGCTCGCTTTGGCACTCGGAACAGGCGTGGGTAATTTCGCACGCGAGGGCGGCAAGTTCGGCGGCTCGGCGCGCGCCTATTTCGCGAGTCCGGCTTATGCTCAGACACCGCCCAAGCTCGTCGTTTGGGAATTGGACGAACGGGATCTGCAGTCGCCGCTCGAAGCGGAAGATACGGTCGTCGTGCCGAAATCCAGCGCCATAGACTCACGGACTCCGCATGTCGAAGCCAGCACACTTTAACTGCCATAGCTTGATGGCGATGATGCTAGGGGCGGGCGCGCTGCTATACGCCGATCTGCCCATGGCTGCGCCGCTGCCGGTGATCATTACGGTGGATGCCGCGGCCAACCGGCATCCAATCAGCCCGCTCATCTATGGCTTGAACTTCGGGACGGCGGAAATCCTGCGGGATCTGCGCGTGCCGATCAACCGCTCGGGCGGCAACACCGCTTCGGCTTACAACTGGCGGGTCGACGCTCACAACACGGGCCAGGACTGGTTTTTCGAAAGCCTGCCGACCGATCCAAAAGACATCTACCAATATAACGACCGTTTCGCGGCGCTTACCCGTGACGCACACGCTTCCCCGATGCTGACCATCCCGATGATCGGCAGGGTAGCGCGACTCGATAAGGACGGTAAGCCGCTCGTCAGTTTTTCGGTCAACAGGTACGGCAAGCAGCAGAGTGTCGACGCTCACGGTTTGTCTGACGCGGGCAACGGCATCGCAGCCGACGGCACCCCTATCAGGAACGACCCGGACGATGCTTCGTTGCTGGACGATCCGCAGAGCCAGCAGGAGCGCGTCAGGCAACTCACGCGTGGATCCGGTAGTGCCGGCTCGGACGGTGTGCATTACTACCTGATGGACAATGAGCCGAGTCTGTGGCAACTCAACCATCGCGACATGCATCCCATCGGCGCCCATGCCAGCGAGGTAGCGAACAAGGTGATCGCCTATTCGCACGCCGTGAAGGCGGCAGACCCGGGCGCGCGGGTCGTGGCACCGGAAGAGTGGGGTTGGACCGGGTATCGCTTTAGCGGCTTCGATCAGCAGTACTTCGCCGCGCACGGTCAGGGCAATCCGCCGGACAGGGAAAACGAAACGCGAGGCATGGATTACGTCCCATGGCTGCTCACGCAATGGAAGCAGGCCGGCCGCCCTGTCGACGTTTTCAGCCTGCACTTTTACCCGCAGGGCGGAGAATTCAAGGAAAACCAGAATGCGGCCACGGCTGAGGCGCCTGCCATTGAACTCACCCGCAACCGCTCCACGCGCGACCTGTGGGATACGAACTACAAGGACCCGACCTGGATCAACAGCGTGGTGGCCCTGATCCCGATGATGCGGCGGTGGGTCGACAGCTATTACTACGCGGGTACACCGATCGCGCTGACGGAATACAGCTGGGGCGGCAATACGACCATGAACGGCGCCACGGCCCAAGCCGACGTGCTGGGCATCTTTGGCCGGGAAGGGTTGGACATTGCCACGCGCTGGGGCACATTGAATCGGGACATGCCGGTCTACAAGGCGATCAAGCTCTATCGCAACTACGATGGCCAGGGCTCGGGCTTTGGCACCACCAGCATCGCCGACACGCAGCCCGACCCGGATCGGGTCTCGTCTTTTGCCGCCGTGCGTGATCACGACCGCGTCATGACCATCGTGGTTATCAACAAGCAGCTTGATCAACCGGCTGACGCCACAATTGCGATCAACAACTTTGATGTGACTCAAGGCAAAGCCCAGACCTGGCAACTCATGGACAATGCCATATCCCGTCTGCACGACACCGACTATGCGAGCGGCCAATTGCACCTTACTCTGCCGCCGAAAACCGTAACCTTGCTGGTTTTGCACGGCGCGGGCCGGCAATGACTCCGTTACTCGCATGCTGGTGCGGGCCAATTCCGGCCCGGTGCTGTATGACTTTGGGCATCATCCGCCGCTTATGAAGCGCTTGAGCACCCGCTTGATGACGCGAAAGGGGTGCTTAACCTTGGCACGGATGCCGGCCGTGCTCGCGCGGCTGATGAATCTGGCGCCGCGCGACGAAGCCGATGCGCCAGCCGCCCGAGGCGAACCGCACGACTCGGCGCAGAAATAAGGCCCGCGTCGAACGTTCAACGCAACTGCGTGAACGCGAGCAGCAACACCATGCTGCCGATCGCGCCATCCAGCACGCGCCACGCGGTTGCGCGGCGAAACAGCGGCGCGAGCATGCGCGCCCCATAGCCGAGTCCGAGGAACCAGACCGCGCTGACCGTCATCGCGCCGAGCGCGAAGGCGACCCGCGCGCCTTCCGGCTCACGCGCGCCGGCCGTGCCGATCAGCAGAAACGTGTCCAGATAGACGTGCGGATTGAGCCACGTGAACGCGAGTGTCATCAGCACGATCGGCAGCGCGCGTTGCAAGTGTGGCGCTTGGTCGGCGGATGCGCCGGCCGAGCCATCCAGCACCGCGTGTCCGGGCCGCACCGCGCGGCGCAGCGCGCTGATGCCGAACCAGGCGAGATACGCGAGGCCGACATAGAGCATCGCGTGCACGAAGCGCGGGTAACGCTCCATCAGCACCGCGGCGCCGCCGACGCCCGCGCCGATCAGAATGAAATCCGATAGCGTGCACAACAGCACGATCTTGCCGACGTGCGAGCGCATGATGCCCTGCCGCAGCACGAACGCGTTCTGCGCGCCGATCGTGACGATCAGCGATGCACACAGCGCCGCGCCATGGGAAAAAGACAACCAGTTCATAAACGGTCCGGGGAAAAGGAAGCAGTGGGATAGACGGGAACATCCAACAGCGCTAGTCTGCGAGTTCGCGTCTCATAAGAGAAGCTAATTTACTTAATGCCGATTAAGGAGCGCTAATGCTCGACTACGCGTTGCTCGACGCGCTGGCCGCGGTGGTCCGTCACGGCTCGTTCGACCGTGCCGCGAGCGAACTCAATATCACGCCGTCCGCGGTGTCGCAGCGGGTCAAGCTGCTCGAGGAGCGGGTCGGCAGCGTGCTCGTGAAGCGCGGCCAGCCGTGCGTCGCGACCACCTCCGGCGCGCTGCTATGCCGCCATACCGAGCGCGTGCAACTGCTCGAAGCGGAGTTGAACGGCCGCCTGCCGGCACGGCCCGGCGCGCTCGTCGAGCCGTGGCCGGCACTACGCGTCGCGGTCAACGACGACAGCGCCGGCACCTGGTTCATCGACGCGGTCGCACCGTTCTGCGTCGAACGCGAGATGCTGCTCGATCTCGTGATCGACGACCAGGACTACACCGCGCAGCGCATTCGCGACGGCAGCGTGCAGGGCGCGATCACGACGCAGGCCGAACCGGTGCAGGGCTGCCGCTCGACGCGTCTGGGCCGCATGCGATACCTCGCGGTCTGCTCGCCCGCGTTTTTCGCGCGCTATTTCGCCGACGGCGTCACGCGCGAAAGCCTGCGGCGCACACCATGCGTCGACTTCAATCCGAAGGATCGGCTGCAAAAGCGCTTCATGCGGCGCATCACGCGCGCGGAGCTCGATCCGCCGCTGCACTGGATTCCCCACGTCGCCGGCTTTTTGCGCGCGTGCGTGATGAGCCTCGGCTGGGGCATGTGCCCCGAGCGGATGATCGCCGGGCATCTGCAGCGCGGCGAACTGGTCGAGATCGCGCCGGGCAAGCATATCGACGTCGAGCTGTACTGGCAGAGCTGGCGGCTGTCGATCGGCTGGCTCGACGATTTCAGCGCGATGCTCAGAAAGCGGGCGGGGGAGTTTCTCGATTGACTACGCGGCGTGCCGCATGAAAAACCGCGCCAGCCGCTACAGCAACAGCTCGATCGAATGAAACAGCCGGCGCTGCTCGGGGTCCTGCGAGCGCGCGCCTTCGTCGATCGTCTCGCGCAGGCAGTCGAGAAAGCAGGCGGCCGTGGGGCTCGTGGGCGCGCCACGCCGCGACGTAATGCTGATGATGGTTTCGTCCAGCGTTTCGCGCAGCGGCAGCGCCCACAGGTTTTCCTTCGCGCGTATCACCTCGACGAGCGGCCACGGAAAGATGCTGACCATGTCCGTGTGAGCGAGCAGGCCGAGCACGATCGCGAGCGAATGCGCGAGCACGATCGTGTGCGGCACCCGCATGCCGCGCTTGACGAACAGATTGTTCGACATCGACTCGCGGCTCGCCGGGTCCCAGTTCAGTATCCATTCCGCGTCTTCGAGATCGAGCAGCGTGCGGCATCCGGCCTTCGGATGATCGCGCCGCGCGACCACCGCAGCATGCGTCGAAAAAAGCGGCGCGTTCTGAAACTCCGACTGTGGCGACGCGGGCGGCGGCCGGCCGATCGAAAAATCGAGGCTGCCGTCGCGCAGACGCGGCTGCACGACCGCGAGCAGGCCCTCGAAGAATTCGAGCTGCACGTCCGGCATCCGCTCGCGAAAGCGCTGCACGGCGGGCGGCAGAAAAGTCAGCGCGACCCAGGGCGTGACGCCGATCGACAGCTTGCCAGCTGCGGCTCCGCGCAACGCCTCGATCTCGGCTTGCGCGCGCTGCAACTGGCCGAGCACGAGCCGTGCATGCACGACGAGCGCGCGGCCGAACTCGGTGAACGCGACACCGCTCGCGCTGCGCACGACGAGCGGCGCGTGCAGATCGGCTTCGAGCTCGCGCATCGCTTTGGTCACGGCGGCCGGCGAAAGTCCCAGCGAGCGGGCTGCGGCCCGGATACTCCCGGTATCCGCGATCGCCGCCAACGTATTGAGCTGATGCAGTTTCATCCGAATGCGAAGCGTGAAGGGGGCAACCAAGGGTTGGCACCGCAACGATTCTACGCCTGCCGCCCGAATATCGGCGCCGCTATGCTGGGTTCACGCTGACAGGAAGAGAGACGGCATGAACACGATGGTCATTCCGGCGGGCATCGCCGAAGTCGAAGCAGAAATGATCGCGCTGCGACACAGCATCCACGCGCACCCGGAGCTGGCCTACGAGGAGTTCGCGACCGGCGATCTGGTCGCCGAACGCCTGCGGGAGTGGGGCTACAGCGTGCATCGCGGCATCGGGCGCACGGGCGTGGTCGGGCAACTGAAGGTCGGCAACGGCGCGCGCCGGCTCGGCCTGCGCGCCGACATGGACGCGCTGCCGATCCACGAAACCACTGGCCTGCCGTATGCGAGCAAGCTGGCCGGCAAGATGCACGCATGCGGACACGACGGCCATACGGCGATGCTGCTCGCCGCCGCGAAGCATCTGGCGCGCGAAAAAAGCTTCGACGGCACGCTGAATCTGATCTTCCAGCCGGCCGAGGAAGGACTTGCCGGCGCGAAGAAGATGCTCGACGACGGCCTGTTCGAGCAGTTTCCCTGCGACGCCGTGTTCGCGATGCACAACATGCCGGGCTTTCCCACCGGCAAGCTCGGCTTCATGCCGGGGTCGTTCATGGCGTCGTCGGATACGGTGATCGTCAAGGTGATCGGCCGCGGCGGTCATGGCGCGATGCCGCACAAGGCGGTCGATCCGGTCGTCGTATGCGCGCAGATCGTGCTCGCGGTGCAGTCGATCGTGTCGCGCAATATCGCGCCGCTCGATATGTCGATCATCACGGTCGGCGCGATTCACGCGGGCGAAGCGCCGAACGTGATCCCCGAAACGGCCGAGATGCGCCTGTCGGTGCGCGCGCTGCGGCCCGAGGTGCGTGACCATCTGCAGCAGCGCATTACCGAGGTCGCGACCGGTCAGGCGGCGGTGTTCGGCGCGCGTGCCGAGGTCGACTATCAGCGCCGCTACCCGGTGCTCGTCAACGATGCGGCCATGACCGCGCTCGCGCGCCAGGTCGCGCTCGACTGGCTGGGCGAGGACGGGCTGATTCGCGACATGCAGCCGTTGACCGGCAGCGAGGACTTCGCGTTCCTGCTCGAACGCTGCGCGGGCAGCTATCTGATCATCGGCAATGGCGACGGCGAGGGCGGCTGCATGGTCCACAACCCCGGCTACGACTTCAACGACGCTTGCCTCGCGACCGGCGCGGCTTACTGGGCCAAGCTCGCGCAGACGTTCCTCGTTTGACGCGGTGACGGCTCGCGCGCCGTGCCGTAGCAGCAACAAGATCACGATGGAGATATAGATGGACTATTCCGCCACACCGCGGCCCGCGAGCGCCAATGGGCTCGAAGCGCTCGATGCGCAGCGCCTCGCCGAGGAGCCTCGAAAGCGCCTCGGCCATGCGAAGGCAATCGCCGCGATCACGCTCGGCAACGGCCTCGAGTTTTTCGACTTCACGATCTACAGCTTCTTCGCGACGATCATCGGCAAGCTGTATTTCCCGGTCGAAGGACAACTGGTGCAACTGATGCTCGCGGTCGGCACGTTCGGCGTCGGCTTCATCATGCGGCCGGTGGGCGGCGTCGTGCTGGGCGGCTACGCGGACCGCGCGGGACGCAAGGCCGCGATGAGCCTGACGCTGTGGCTGATGACGCTCGGTTCCGCGATCATCGCGTTTGCGCCGACTTATGCGGCGATTGGCGTCGCGGCGCCGCTGCTCGTGATTCTCGCGCGGCTGATCCAGGGTTTCGCGCTGGGCGGGGAGGTGGGCGCATCGACGGCGCTGCTGCTCGAATACGGCAGCGATCGCACGCGTGGTTTTTACGGCAGCTGGCAGTTCGTGAGCCAGGGGATGAACACGGTGGTGGGCTCGCTGCTCGGCGTCGCGCTGGCCGCGTCGCTGTCGCCGGCCGCGCTCGAAAGCTGGGGTTGGCGCGTGCCGTTCGTGATCGGCATGGCGATGGGGCCGATCGGCATCTATATCCGAGGGCATCTCGACGAGACGCTGCCGGGTATCGAAGATGGCGCGGCAGCGGCGGGCGGAGTGGTGGCGCAGGCTGCTTCGCAATCGCCGTCGCTGCCCGTGCGCGACCTGTTTCGCGACCACGCGCGCTCGATCACGACCGGCGTGCTGACGACGATCGGCGGCACCGCGGCGAACTACATCGTGCTGTTCTATCTGTCGACGTACGCGATCCGCATCTTGCATCTGCCGATGGCGACCGCGCTATGGGCCGCATGGACCGGCGCGGTGGTCACGGTAATCTGCTCGCCATGCGCGGGCGCGCTGTCCGATCGGATCGGCCGCAAGCGCGTGCTGTGGGTGTCGCGCGTGCTGCTGATTCTCGCCGTCTACCCAGCGTTCATGATGATCAACGCGTCGCCGACGGTGCCGGTGCTGCTCGCGGTGGTCGCCGGCCTCGCGCTGCTCGTCACGTTCACCGCGGTGCCCAATATCGTGATGCTGCCCGAGCTGTTTCCGCGCGCGATCCGCGCGACCGGCATGTCGATCGTGTACTGCCTCGGCGTGTCTATTTTCGGCGGCTTCGCGCAGTTTTTCGCGACCTGGCTGATCCAGATTTCGGGCAGCAATCTCGCGCCGGCGTGGTATCTGATCGGCTGCAGCGTCGTGTCGTTGCTGCCGCTGCCGTTTATGCGCGAGACCGCGGGCAGGGCGATCGATTGATGTGAGGGTGACTGCGGTTGGCTGAAAAACGAGCGCCCCCCGGGAGGCCTGCCGTGTGTGCGCGTTAGTCGTTAGTCTCTTTGTGATAGACGTGCTTGTTCTCAACGATGCCCTTCGGGAAAACCTTGCGCACAAGACCACGCGCGGTCGCGTCGGCCCGCAGCACGACATCGCGCACCCGTTGCTCAGGGCGTCCGCGAAACGACGTCGGGTGAAAGTATTCCGCGTCGCCAACCGGCTGACTTGAGAAGTAGTAGTTCGACACGCAGCAACGCGCTTCGCTGGTCAGGTTCGGTGATACTGAATGCCACGAATGCTGGTTGGTGACCATCACGGCAAGCCGGTTGAACTTGCTAACGATCGTGACCGGCTCTCCCTTCGGGCCCTCTGGCCACACTTCGAGATTGCAGCCGTTTTCGGCCCGCCAGCCTGGCGACACGTAATACAGCAAGTTCAGCACGCGGTAACGCTGGCGATCCTTGTCGTGCGAATTATCAAGATGCGGGTTCAGGAAGTGACCTTGGCCCATCATCGAGATGCCGCCCGCGTAAAGGTGTTCGTCCGGGTCGAGCGACGTGAGGCCGGTGATTTCTGAAACGAGCTTCACCACTTCCGGTTGCTGGAAAGCGTATAGCGCTTCCTCCAGGATCGGCGCGTGCTGATTCATTTGCGCTGAAACGTATTTGAGTTCGCGCAGGCTCTTGCGAAGCATCATTGTCGATGCATCGGGAAAGCCGTTACGCATCTTCATGGCAAGTTCTTCAGGAAGAATGTCGTCGATGAAGAAGTGATTAACAGGTGCGCTTTCCTGCCACTGGCGCCGAGCGGCATCCGCATTGTCTCGCAGCCGTGCTGCGATCAACTCGCCAATGCCAGTCCGTTGCAACCCGATAGCTTCGATCGGTTCCATGTCCGCTCCTTGACCAACGTGAAGGAAGATTCACACAACCGGCGATAGTTGCCGCAGCACGGCAATAATCTGCACAATCATCGGTCTGTCTCACGTAACAGAATGTGCGGAAACTCTCGTTTGTAAGCTGCTTGTATTGCGATGAGTAGATCTCTGCATGTTCTGCGCCCGCGGTGGATGCCTAAGCCGCCTCTTTCGCCATTCGCACCGCGGCGCTAAAACAAACGCCGCGCGTCACTCACGCGACTCACCTCGCCGCCGACTTCCCACGACCGGTCACGGCGGCGCCATTGCCATCGCCGTTGCTGGCCGCCGCCGCGTCGCGCGTCTCGGGCATCGCCGCCCACACCAGCAACACCGCGAGCGCACCGGCCGCCGCGAGACAGAAGAAGCTCACCGCATTGCCGAAATGATCGGCGACGAAGCCCGCCGCCGTCGTGCTCAGCGTCGCGCCGATGCCTGCCGCTAGCCCGAACAGGCCGATACAGAGGTTATAGCGGCCCTTGTCGCCGGCGACGTCGGCGGCGATCAGCGGCAGCATCACGCCGAACACCGCGGCGCTCAAACCGTCGAGCATCTGCACCGGCACGAGCAGATAAGGGCTGCTGATGCCCGCGAACAGCAGCGCGCGGATCGGCAGCGCGGAGAAGCCGAGCAACAGGATCGGCCGGCGGCCCCAGCGTTCGGCCGAGCGCCCGACCCACGGCGACATCATCGCGACGATCGCCTGCGGCACGATGATGCACGCCGCGATCACGAGCTGCACGTTGTCTCCCATGCCGGCCGTCACTTCGCCGGCGGCCAGGTTCAGCATCGCCGCGTTCGACAGATGGAACAGCACGATGCACGCGGCGAATAGCAGCATGCGCCGGTCGCGCAGCAGCTCGCGCAGGCTTTCGCGCCGCTCGAGCTGCTCGGGAGTGGGCGCCGCCTGCGGCAGCTCGATCGTGTCGGTGCGCTGGATCATCGCAAGGGCGAACAGCGCGGGAACCGCGAGGCCCGCGGTCAGAACGAACACCGCGCGCGGCGAGTAGTACTCGCCGAACAGGCCCATCAGACTGGCCGCGACCGCGCTGCCGATCGACGCCCAGCGCGCGTTGCGGCCGAGCCGGTCGCCGAGATTCGCGCGACCCACCAGCGCGAACGAGATCGCCGCGAGCGCCGGCGTCAGCATGCAGCTCGCGAAGCCGTGGAACACTTCTGCGGCGATCACCGGCAGCACGGTCGGGCTCACCGCGAGCAGCATCGCGCTCAGGATGATCGCGCCGATCGCCCACGCGGCCGCGGCCTTCTTGTTGCGCAACGCGTCGACCGCGGCGCCGCCGGGCACCTGGCTGACCATCGCGCTGATCGTGCCGACCGACAGCACCATGCCGATCTCGCCCTGGGTCCACTTGTGCGACGCGAGGTACGACGCGATGAACGGCCCGAAGCCCGTCTGCACGTTGGCGACGAAGAAGTTGAGCCAATCGAGCGCGCGCAGACTTCGCGCCGTGACCAAAGTACGGACCGTCATCGGACCGCCCGTGCGTTTGAAACCGCGACCGCCGTCGACGCGGCCGACGGCGCCGAGGCCGCCGGCGCGGCGCTCGCCGCGGGCGCGGCAGGCGGCGCCGGCGACACCGCGCGGATCGGTTTGTCGCTCGCATAGAGCGGCGTCGCGTTGATCTGCGCGTCGCTCAGATCGATCTGCGGATGCAGTTCCTTGTCGCGCGTGACGAAGCGCAACGCCGACCAGTTCGCGGCGATCGTGCGCCGGTCGGTGCTGACCAAGTCGCCCACGTCGAGCACGATCGCCTGCGGTTGCGCGTTGCCGTCGATCAGCACATCGATAACGCGCCCCACCTTGGCGCCATTCGCGCGCTCGACGGTCGCATCGAGCAGCGGCAGTTCCAGCGGGTTCGACTTGTTCGCGGTGCTCGGCACGGCCGTCGGGTTCAGCGTGATCGGCGCCCCCTTCGCGGTCGGTGTGAAGCGGAACGCGCCCCATGGGAAGTTGACCTTGCGGTCGCCGACGCCGAGGAAGCCCTGCAGATTGACGATCATCTCGCGCGGCTTGCCGGCCGCGTCGGCGGTCATGTCGACCGCGCGGCCGACCACCTTGCCGTCGGGCTTCTGCACCGGGCTGTCGAGCAGCGCGCGCGCGTCGCTGCGCTCGATCGTGCGCAGCACGATCAGCGGCGGCGGCGGGGGCGGCGGCGGAGCCGGCACGGCGACGGGCGGCGGCGGTTCGACCTTGTGCGGCTTCACGACCGGCTTCTTCGGTTTCTTCGGCTCCTCGGGCCCCTCGTTCGCCTCGGTCTCGACCGGCTGCGGCGCGGAAGCCGCGACCGGCGCGCTAGCCGGCTCGACGGGCATCACCGTCGCCTCGACGATCGGCGCCTGCTGCGTACCCCACAGCAGGCTGCTGCAGCCGGACAGCGCGGCGAGCGCGAACAGCGCCGCCATCATCCACAGCCAGCGGAACAGACGAAGCAGATCGAGCGAATCGGGCGAATCGAGCGGTCCAGGCGGGGCGATCGGGACAATCGGGACAATCGGCAGGCGCCGGGCGGGGCGCGGAAAACCGCCAGTCATCAGGAAAAACTCCACGGGCTGTGCGGACAGGCGCGATGAGCCGCCGCGGTTGGATGGGTACGGCCCAGAGTTTAACCTGCGCTGCCGCGTGGGCAGGCTTTCGCGAACGGCGTGGAAGGCTGTTTCGCGGATGGCTGAATCCGGTAGGTGTAAACGCGCGGCGCGCTCGCGCGAGCGACCGTCGCGCAAAAGTTATACGTCGCGCGACATGTCCGGCATGCCATTCATGCGATTGGACACATAGTTGTGTTCACCTACATTTCGACTCAGAAAAGCGCTACCCACACCGACAAATCCACGAGACGAACCTGATGACGGCCGCTCAAGCGGCCGTTTCAGCACGCTGATAAAGGAGGCACTCATCATGATGGAACCCCAGGCCCTCGCGAATTCCGACGTCGCGAGCGAATCCTTCGACACCGAGCCATTCCACCCCAAGGGCTTTCTCGACCGCTACTTCGACATTTCCGCGCGCGGCAGCACGCAGCGCCAGGAGATCGTCGCGGGCATCACGACCTTTCTCGCGATGGTCTATTCCGTGTTCGTCGTGCCGGGCATGTTCGGCAAGGCCGGTTTCGACACCAGCGCGGTGTTCGTCGCCGTCTGTTTGACGACGGCGTTCGGCTCGCTGCTGATGGGCGCGTGGGCGCGTCTGCCAATTGCGATCGGCTGCGCGATCTCGCTGACCGCGTTTACCGCGTTCGGGCTCGTGCTCGGCAAGGGCCTGCATCCGAACGTCGCGCTCGGCGCGGTGTTTCTGATGGGGGTCGTGTTCACCGCGATTTCGGTGACCGGCGTGCGCTCGTGGATCCTGCGCAATCTGCCGGCCGGCATCGCGCATGGCACCGGGATCGGCATCGGCCTGTTCCTGCTGCTGATCGCCGCGAACGACGTCGGCCTCGTGGTCAAGAATCCGGGGGCCGGGCTGCCGGTGTCGCTCGGGCAGATTACGGCATTGCCGGCGTTGATGTCGGTCGCCGGACTCGCCGCGATCGTCGGGCTCGTGCGGCGGCGCGT
Organism: Paraburkholderia podalyriae; assembly: GCF_014397785.1. GTDB lineage: Bacteria > Pseudomonadota > Gammaproteobacteria > Burkholderiales > Burkholderiaceae > Paraburkholderia > Paraburkholderia podalyriae. The sequence goes on along the minus strand of NZ_VZQQ01000002.1, from coordinate 308,511 downwards.
GCCGGGTTCGATCCTGATCGTGATCGTCGCGATCTCGGCGATCGGGCTCGCGATCGATCCGGCCGTGGCGTTTCATGGTGTGTTCGCGGTGCCGTCGTTGAGCGCGCCGGGTCATGCGTCGCTGATCGGCGCGATGGACGTGAAGGGCGCGCTGTCGATGGCGGTGCTGCCGAGCGTGCTCGCGCTCGTGATGACCGCCGTGTTCGACGCGACCGGCACGATCCGCGCGGTCGCGGGCCAGGCGGGCCAGCTCGACGAGAACGGCCGCATCATCAACGGCGGCCGCGCGCTGACCGCCGATTCGCTGAGCTCGATCTTCTCGGGCCTGCTCGGCGGCGCGCCGGCGGCCGCCTATATCGAGTCGACGGTCGGCGTCGCGGCGGGCGCGAAGACGGGGATGGCGGCGGCGGTGGTCGGTCTGCTGTTTCTCGTCGTGATGTTTTTCTCGCCGCTCGCCGCGCTGGTGCCTTCGTATGCGACCGCGCCCGCGCTGATGTACGTGGGGCTGCTGATGCTGTCCAACGTGAGCAAGCTGCATATGGACGACATGGTCGACGCGATGGCGGGGCTCGTGTGCGCGGTGTTCATCGTGCTGACCGCGAACATCGTGACCGGCATCATGCTCGGCTTCGCGACGCTCGTGATCGGACGCGTGGTTAGCGGCGAGTATCGCAAGCTCAATGTGGGCACCGTGGCGATCGCGGTGGTGCTGGTCGGGTTTTATCTCGGCGGCTGGGCGATTTGAGTTGAGTGGCGGGTATTGGCAGGTCTGCACCTTGACTTTCGCGCCAGCGCTTCTAAACCATAACCGTATGGTCACGAGGAAAAGGAGACGCAGATGGAACCGCAACATCGCATCGCCAGTCGCGAAGAGTGGCTTGCCGCGAGCCGCGCGCTGCTCGCCGAAGAAAAAGCGCATATGCGCGCCGGTGACGAACTCGCGCGCAAGCGTCGGGAGTTGCCGTGGGTCAAGGTCGAAAAGCTTTATACGTTCGAAACGCCGGAAGGCCGCAAGACGCTCGCGGAGCTGTTCGATGACCGCAGCCAGCTGATCGTTTATCACTTCATGCTGGGCCCCGACTGGCAGGAAGGTTGCGTCGGCTGCTCGTTCCTGTCGGACCATATGACCGGCATACTCACGCATCTCGTTCATCACGACGTCAGCTACGTGACGGTATCGCACGCGCCGCTCGCGAAGATCGACGCGTTCAAACGGCGCATGGGATGGACCTTCCCGTGGGTGTCGTCGAGCGGAAGCGATTTCAATTTCGACTACCACGTGTCGTTCACGCCGGAGCAACTGGCGAGCAAAAAGGCGTTCTACAACTTCACCGAGCAGGACGTCGGCATCGACGAACAGCACGGCCACAGCGTGTTCTACAAGGACGAAAGCGGCGACGTGTACCACACGTACTCATGTTACGGGCGCGGCGACGAGCGCTTCGTGAACACGTATGCGCTTCTGGACATCGCGCCAAAAGGCCGTAACGAGAACAGCAATTTGACCGACTGGGTCAGGCATCACGACCGCTATGACGACCACGCGCAGGCGGTTTGCCCGGCGTGCGGATCGTATACGGTGTGAAGCGGTGCAACGTGTGGACGAAGAGGGCGACGGGCGCGCGCCGCGCTAGCCGGCGCGCCGCCTCTGCGCTGCATGAATGCGCTACAGCGCCATCTCGAAGGCGGGTCTGAGGAACAGCTCCATTGCCATGACGATGAGGCTCATCACCGCGGCGGCGAGCGTCAGCACGCCGTATTCGTCGTAGCGCGTGTCATGCAGACACGCGACGACGAACAGAATCGCCATCAGGTTGGTCAGCCAGTCGAAGTTCAGCGCGAGGCTCATCGGTCGAATCGGGGCGTGGGTGCGACGGTGCAATCGCACCGTCAGGTGCCCGCGATTCTATCGAAAGGAGCTTACGGATTCGCAACGGCCGCGCTTACACAGCTTACGTCGCGCGGCGCGCAAAGCCGCGTCAAACGGTGCTTTGCGGCACCATCATGGCGCGCTCGATCCATTCGATTACCGACGTGCGCCGCGGTTGCCAGCCGAGCAGCTTGCGCGCGCGTTCGCCGCGCACGCGGCTGTTCGAGCCAAGACCGTACGAGGCCATTTCATAGCCCCACTCCTGTTTCGCGTCTTCGAGCGGCCAGTCCTGCGGCGCGTCGAGCTTCATCGCGCGTGCGATCGCTGCGCTCATGTCGCGGAACGACGCTTCGCCGCTTTCGACGAAATAGAACGTGCCGGCAGGGGTTTTATCGAGCGCGAGCCGATACAGCTCGGCGACGTCGTCGATATGCACGTTCGACCAGATGTTGCCGCCGCTGCCCACATGACGCACGACGCCGCTCTTCTGCGCCTGGCGCACGAGCCGCGGCAACTGCACGCTCGCGCTGCCGGCCACCGCGCCGTGACCGTAGATCAGCGTATTGCACAGCACGGCCGAGCGAACGTTGCGTTGCGCGGCGTCGAGCACCAGTTGATCGATTGCGACGCGCGCGGCCTTGTCGGCGCTCGGCGTGGGCAGCGCGTCTTCGTGATAGATGCGTGCTTCACCCGCTTCGCCGCCCGACGCATCGCCGACGATGCTCGACCCGCTCGTGTGCAGGAACACCTTGCCCGAACCCGCGAGTCCGTCGATCAGCGCGCGCACCGCGCCTTCGTGATCGCTGCTCGCGGCGTTGACGACGGCGTCTGCCGCTTGCGCTTCGGCGCTCAGCAACGCGCGGTTCTCGAGCGTGCCGAGCACCGGTTCGATGCCGAGCCGTTGCAACTCGGCGCTGTGTTCGGGCTTGCGAATCAGCCCGCGCACCTGATGGCCGGCGCGCGCCAGATGCGCCGCGACCGAGCCGCCAATAAAACCGCTTGCGCCAGTAACGAAAATCTTCAAGACGTTCTCCTGATGGAAAGACTGCTACAGGCACGCAGTATCGCTCGCGCGGATTCTCGCAGAAAGCGTGTTAGTCTCAAATCAATCTTGATTTGAAATCAACAATGAAAACGTCCACCGACGAGTTGCTCGTGTTCGTCACCGTGATCGACAGCGGCTCGATTACCGCCGCGGCCGAGAAGCTGGGGCAGACCGTCTCCGGCGTGAGCCGCGCGCTCACGCGGCTCGAGCGGAAGCTCGACACCGCGCTGGTGACGCGTACGACGCGGCGCCTGCATCTGACCGAGGAGGGCGACGCGTTCCTGCGGCGCGCCCGCGCGATTCTCGACGCGCTCGAAGAGGCCGAGGAATCGGTCGCGCGCGGCCGCCGACGGCCGTCGGGGCGCTTGCGCGTCGACGCGGCGTCGCCGTTCATGCTGCATTGCGTGGCGCCGCATATGACCGCGTTTTCGGCGCTGTATCCGGAGATCCGGCTCGAGCTGACCAGCAACGAGCGGATCGTCGATCTGCTCGAGCAGAAGGTCGACATCGCGATTCGCATCGGCGCGCTGCAGGATTCGACGCTGCATGCGCGCGCGCTCGGCTTCAGCAGGCTGCGCGTGCTCGCGAGTCCGGCATATCTGGCTGAGCACGGCGAGCCGGCGACGCTCGACGCGTTGCGCGCGCATCGGCTGATCGGTTTTACGGCGCCGGAACATCTGAATCGCTGGCCGCTGCGCGCGGGCGGCAACGGGCGTCGCAAAAGCCGGGCTCGACATGACGAAGCCGCGCTGCTGAAGATCGAACCGTCGATCACCGCGTCGAGCGGCGAAACCTTGCGGCAACTGGCGTTATCCGGCTGGGGCATCGCCTGTCTGGCCGACTTCATGACCGCCGCCGACGTGCGCGAAAACCGCCTCGTGCCGATTCTCGGCAACCTGCTCGTCGATCAACGGCAACCGGTGCATGCGGTGTACTACCAGAGCGCATCGCTCGCGGGGCGCGTGCAGTGCTTTCTGGATTTCATCGCGGCGCGAGTCAAGCTGTAATCGCGCATCGGGAGGGTGTATATACAACTGTGGAGAAAACCACGGCGGCCCATGCCGACCCTGGGCGTCCCGAACGAGCCGTAGGCGACGCCCGGGCGAGCGTCCCGGTTTCCCGCCGACGCCACACGTCAAATAATGGAAATCCCCAGGCGCGAAATCTCGAAAAACAAGTTGTATATACAAGGCTCGCCGGCTAGACTTATTTGAACTTGTATAGACAGGATGACAATCATGATTCTGAAGCCCGGCTACCTGACCCTCCCGCAACTGCGCCGGATCGCGCGTGAACACGTCACCCTGCAACTCGATCCCGCGAGCCATGCCGCCATCGACGCGTGCGCGCAGGCCGTCGCCGACATCGCGGCGAAGGGCGAGCCGGCCTACGGCATCAATACTGGCTTCGGCCGCCTCGCCAGCACGCACATCCCGCGCGATCAGCTCGAACTGCTGCAGCGCAATCTGGTGCTGTCGCACGCGGTCGGCGTCGGCGAGCCGATGTCGCGCCCGGTCGTGCGTCTGTTGATCGCGCTGAAGCTGTCGAGCCTCGGCCGCGGCCACTCGGGCATCCGCCGCGAAGTGATGGAAGCGCTGATCGCGCTGTTCAACGCCGACGTGTTGCCGGTGATCCCGGTCAAAGGCTCGGTCGGCGCATCGGGCGACCTCGCGCCGCTCGCGCATATGTCGGCGATCCTGCTCGGCGTCGGCGAAGTGTTCGCGAAGGGCGAGCGCGTGCCCGCCACCGAAGGCCTCGCGCTCGTCGGTCTGAAGCCGCTCACGCTGCAGGCGAAGGAAGGTCTCGCGCTGCTGAACGGCACGCAGGCTTCGACCGCGCTCGCGCTCTACAACATGTTCGCGATCGAAGACCTGTTCCGCACGGCGCTGGTGACCGGCGCGCTGTCGGTGGATGCGGCGATGGGCTCGGTCAAGCCGTTCGATGCGCGCATCCACGAATTGCGCGGCCATCAAGGCCAGATCGACGCGGCGGCGGCTTATCGCTCGCTGCTGCAAGGTTCGGCGATCAACGTGTCGCACATCGACTGCGACAAGGTGCAGGACCCGTACAGCCTGCGCTGCCAACCGCAGGTGATGGGCGCGTGTCTCGACCAGATGCGTCAGTCCGCCGAAACGCTGCTGACGGAAGCGAACGCGGTCTCCGACAATCCACTGATTTTCCCGGATACCGGCGAAGTGCTGTCGGGCGGCAACTTCCACGCCGAGCCGGTCGCGTTCGCCGCGGACAACCTCGCGCTCGCCGTGGCGGAAATCGGCGCGCTCGCGGAACGCCGCATCGCACTGCTGATCGACGCGACGCTGTCGGGCCTGCCGCCGTTCCTTGTCAAGGATGGCGGCGTGAACTCCGGCTTCATGATCGCGCACGTGACGGCCGCCGCGCTCGCGTCGGAAAACAAGACGCTCGCGCATCCGGCCTCGGTCGATTCGCTGCCCACGTCGGCGAACCAGGAAGACCACGTGTCGATGGCGACGTTCGCCGCGCGCAAGCTCGGCGATATTGCCGAGAACACCGCGAACATCCTGTCGATCGAACTACTCGCCGCCGCCCAGGGCGTCGATCTGCGCGCGCCGCACAAGACCAGCCCGAGCCTGCAGAAGGTGATGGACCTCGTGCGCAAGGACGTTGCGCACTACGAGCTCGATCACTACTTCGCACCGGACATCGCGGCGGTCACGAAGCTCGTACAGGCCGGCGCGGTCGCGAAGCTGAGCCCGTTCTCGTTCGCGTCGGAACGATAAGTCGTCGACAGCGCGGATCACACCGATGAACGCACCCGCTTATCAGGGCATCAAGGACTTCATCCTCGCGCGCATTGATGCGGGCGAGTGGGGCGAAGGCGACCAGGTGCCGTCCGAAAACGAGCTGGCGCGCGAGTTCAGCGTCGCGCGCATGACGGTCAACCGTGCGTTGCGCGAATTGACCTCGGAGCAGGTGCTCACACGCGTACAAGGCTCGGGCACTTTCGTCGCCCGGCCCAAGTACGAGTCGACCCTGGTGGCGATCCGCAGCATCTCCGATGAAATCGTCGCGCGCGGTCATCGCTATCACGCGAAGGTGCTGAACCTCGGCGCAAGCATCGCCGATGCGGCGCTCGCCGAAGAGATGCAGGTGAGCGCTGGCAGCCCCGTATTCCATTCGCGCCTGCTGCATTTCGAAAACGACGAGCCGGTGCAACTCGAGGAACGCTGGGTCAACCCGGCCGTCGCGCCCGAATACGCGTTGCAGGACTTCACGAACACGACGCCGAACCAGTACCTGGTGCGTGTCGCGCCGCTGCAGCGCGTCGAATACCGCATCGAGGCGCTCGCGGCCGACGACACGACGCGCGAGCTGCTGAGCATGAGTGAACGTGAGCCGTGTCTCGTGCTGCACCGGCGCACGTGGTCGCAAGGCGAGGTCGCCTCGATTGCGAATCTGTGGCATCCGGGCACCCGTTACCGCTTCACGGGGCATTTCTGAATTCGCTTTCCCGTCTTCGTCGAATCTTTGTCGAACATCTTCACGCCTTCCGAGGGACACCATGAACAATCCGAAACACATCGATCCGCGTCTTGATCCGACTCGCACGATCCGCGCACCGCGTGGCGCCGAAAAGACCTGCAAGACCTGGATCGCGGAAGCCGCGTACCGGATGATCCAGAACAATCTGGACCCCGAAGTGGCCGAGCACCCGCACGCGCTCGTCGTGTACGGCGGCATTGGCCGCGCCGCGCGCAACTGGGATTGCTTCGACCAGATCCTCGCATCGCTGAAGGACCTGAACGAAGACGAAACGCTGCTGATTCAATCGGGCAAGCCGGTCGGCGTGTTCCGCACGCATGCGGACGCACCGCGCGTGCTGCTCGCGAACTCGAACCTCGTACCGCACTGGGCGACGTGGGAACACTTTCACGAACTGGACCGCAAGGGCCTGATGATGTACGGCCAGATGACAGCGGGCAGCTGGATCTATATCGGCAGCCAGGGCATCGTGCAGGGCACCTACGAGACGTTCTTCGCGGTCGCCAACCAGCACTTCAACGGCGATCCGCAAGGCCGCTGGATTCTGACCGGTGGTCTCGGCGGCATGGGCGGCGCGCAGCCGCTCGCGGCGACGATGGCGGGCTTCTCGATGATCGCGGTCGAATGCGACGAGACGCGCATCGACTTCCGTCTGAAGACGCGCTACGTCGACAGGAAAGCGAAGACGCTCGACGAGGCGCTCGCGATGCTCGACGAGGCGAAGCGCGCCGGCAAGCCGGTATCGGTCGGCCTGCTCGGCAATGCCGCCGACGTGTTCGCCGAGTGCGTCGCGCGCGGCATCACGCCGGACTGCGTGACCGATCAGACCAGCGCGCACGACCCGATCCACGGCTACCTGCCGCAAGGCTGGACCGTGGAAGACTGGCGCGAACGGATGAAGACCGCGCCGGAAAGTATCGTCACGCCGGCCAGGCAGTCGATGGCGAACCAGGTGCAGGCGATGCTGACGCTGCAGCAACGCGGCGCGGCAACACTCGACTACGGCAACAACATCCGCCAGATGGCGCTCGAAATGGGCGTGGAAAACGCGTTCGATTTCCCGGGCTTCGTGCCGGCGTATATCCGTCCGCTGTTCTGCGAAGGCAAGGGCCCGTTCCGCTGGGTCGCGCTGTCCGGTGACCCGGAGGACATCTACAAGACCGACGCGAAGGTCAAGGAACTGATCCCCGACGATCCGCACCTGCACAACTGGCTCGACATGGCGCGCGAGCGCATCGCGTTCCAGGGCCTGCCGGCGCGGATCTGCTGGGTCGGCGTGAAAGATCGTTATCGCCTCGGCCAGGCGTTCAACGAAATGGTCAGGAACGGCGAGCTGAAGGCGCCGATCGTGATCGGCCGCGATCACCTCGATACCGGTTCGGTCGCGAGCCCGAACCGCGAAACCGAATCGATGAAAGACGGCTCGGACGCGGTCAGCGACTGGCCGCTGCTCAACGCGCTGCTGAACACGGCGGGCGGTGCGTCGTGGGTCTCGCTGCATCATGGCGGCGGCGTCGGCATGGGCTTCTCGCAGCACGCGGGCGTCGTGATCGTCGCGGACGGCACGCAAGCCGCGCACGAGCGCCTCGGCCGTGTGCTGCTGAACGATCCGGCAACCGGCGTGATGCGTCACGCGGATGCGGGTTATGAACTCGCGCAGCAAACCGCGCGCGACGCTGGCCTCAACCTGCCGATGCTGGGACGCTGATCGTGACCGTTGCCAACGACGCGGGCAACATGGCAGGCGTCACGCTGATTCGCGGCGCCGAGCTCGTGGCGGCGCCGTGGAAAAACGGCGGCGGGGTCACGCGCGAGGTCGCGGCGTTTCCGTCGCCCGGCGGCGGCCAGCGCGCGGCGAGCAACGACTTCATGTGGCGCGTGAGCGTCGCCGATGTCGCGCAGGCGGGACCGTTCTCGCGCTTCGACGGCGTGGACCGGACGCTCGTGTTGCTGTGTGGCGCGGGCATGCTGCTCGATGAGCTGGGCGATGCGGGCGTCGTCAACACGCATGCGTTGCGCCAGCCGCTCGACATTGCGCGCTTCGACGGCGAGGCGCGTATCGACGCTCGGCTCGTCGACGGCGCGACGCGCGACTTCAACCTGATGGTTCGGCGCGATGTGGCGCAGGGCCAGATGGAAGTGTGGCGCACCGGCGCGCAGCCGGATGCGGCGCGCATGCTCGACAGCGACGTGGTCCTGCTGTTTTGCGCGGGCGGCGCGGTGACGGTCGCGTTGGCGACGGAGCACGCGCAAACTGTGCGGCTCGACACCGGCGACACGCTGCGCGTCGACGGGCCGAACGCGCTTGCTTGCACGCTGGCGGGCGATGGCGCGGTGCTCGCGATCACGATCCGCTACACGCGATGACGAGTCGACCGTGACGGGGCACCGCATGCGCTCCCTCACGGACAACCATCCACCGACATGCAACGAGCTGCAAAGAGCACGCGATGAAGCAAACCGTCTGGCAACACCTGAATCTGTGCCCGCAGGGCGATCCTCACCGCACGCTCGCCGATGCCGCGATCGCGGTCGAAGACGGCCGCATCGCGTGGCTCGGCGCGGCGGCTGAAATGCCCGCGCAATATGCCGGATGGCCGCGTGAAGACCTGCGCGGCGCATGGGTGACGCCGGGTCTGATCGATTGTCATACGCACCTCGTGTATGGCGGCCAGCGCGCGGACGAATTCGCGCAGCGCCTCGCGGGCGTCAGCTACGAAGAAATCGCGAGGCAGGGCGGCGGCATCGTATCGACGGTGCGCGCGACGCGCGCGGCGGACGAAACGTCGCTGTGCACGCAAGCGGCCGCGCGGCTCGAACCGCTGCTCGCCGAAGGGGTGACGGCGATCGAAATCAAGTCGGGCTACGGCCTCGACCTCGCGAGCGAGCGCAAGATGCTGCGCGTCGCGCGGCAACTCGGCGAGCGCTATCCGGTGTCGGTCTATACGACGTTTCTCGGCGCGCACGCGCTGCCGCCCGAATTCGCGGGCCGCGCTGACGCGTATATCGACGAAGTCTGCAACACGATGCTGCCCGCGCTCGCGGACGAAGGCCTCGTCGATTCGGTCGACGTATTCTGCGAGCGCATCGGTTTTTCGCTGGCACAAAGCGAGCGCGTGTTCAACGCGGCCGCGCGCTATCAGCTGCCGGTCAAGATGCACGCCGAGCAGTTGTCGAACGGCGGCGGCGCCGCGCTCGCGGCGCGGCATCGCGCGCTGTCGGCGGATCATCTCGAGTTTCTCGACGAAGCCGGCGTCGCCGCGATGAAACAAGCCGGCACCGTCGCGGTGCTGCTGCCGGGCGCGTACTACTTCATTCGCGAGACGCAATTGCCGCCGCTCGAACTGCTGCGGCGCTACGAGGTGCCGATCGCGATCTCGACCGACAGCAACCCGGGCACGTCGCCGTCGACTTCTTTGCTGTTGATGATGAACATGGCGAGCACGCTGTTTCGCATGACCGTGCCCGAGGTGCTGCAAGGCGTGACCGCGCATGCGGCGCGCGCGCTCGGCAAGAACGATCGGCACGGTGCACTGCAGGCCGGGCGCGCGGCCGACTTCGCGGTATGGTCGGTCGATTCGCTGGCCGAGCTCGCTTACTGGATCGGCCGGCCGCTGTGCGCGCGCGTCGTGCGCGCGGGTGAAACCGTTTATACGCGGCGCGAGTCGGGTGTGACTTCAACGAGAACCTGACACATGACGCAATCCAGTCAATCGCTGTTCGCCGCTGATGCATATCTGCCCGAGGGCTGGCGCCGCAACGTGCTGCTCGAATGGGACGCTGACGGCACGCTGAGCGCGGTCACGCCAGATCAGGTCGAAGCGCTGCCGGGCGTGCCACAGGCGGCGGGTCCGCTGATGCCCGGCATGCCGAACCTTCACTCGCACGCGTTTCAGCGCGCGATGGCGGGGCTCACCGAATATCGCGCCAACGCTACGGATAACTTCTGGTCCTGGCGCGAGCTGATGTATCGATTCGCCGCGCGCATGACGCCGGAAGGCCTCGCGAGCGTCGCGCAGTGGCTCTACATCGAAATGCTGAAGGCGGGTTATACGTCGGTGTGCGAGTTCCACTACGTGCATCACGCGCAGGACGGTCAGCGCTATGCGAATCAGGCCGAGCTTGCGCAACGCGTAGTGGACGCGGCATCGGCGAGCGGCATCGGCATCACGATGCTGCCGGTGCTGTATCAGTACAGCGGCTTCGGCGCGCGCGCGCCGCGCGACGATCAGCGGCGCTTCATCAATACGCCGGAGAGCCTGCTCGATCTGCTCGGCACGCTGCGCGCGGCGCGCCCCGAACATGCGGCGTTGCGTTACGGCGTGGCGCCCCATTCGCTGCGCGCAGTGTCGGAGGCGTCGTTGCGGGCGTTGCTTGGCGGCATCGACGCGAGCGCGCCCGTGCATATCCATATCGCCGAACAGACCGCCGAGGTCGACACGTGCATCGAAACCGAAGGCGCGCGGCCCGTGCAATGGCTGCTCGATCGTTTCGACGTGGACAGGCGCTGGTGTCTCGTGCACGCGACCCACGTCGATGCGAACGAAACGCTCGCGCTCGCGAAGAGCGGCGCGGTCGCAGGTCTGTGTCTGACGACCGAGGCCAATCTCGGCGACGGCATTTTCCCCGCGCACGACTACCTCGATGCGCACGGCCGCATCGGTGTCGGTTCGGATAGCCATATCGGTGTCGACTGGCGCGCCGAGCTGCGTCTGCTCGAATACGGACAGCGTTTGACGCGCCGGCAGCGCAACGTGCTCGCGTCGGCGCAAGCTACGCATGTCGCGGATCGACTGTACGCAGCCGCGCTCGACGGCGGCGCGCACGCGAGCGGCCGTGCGGTCGGCGCGTTGCAGCCCGGCCATCGCGCGGACTGGCTGGTGCTCGACGCCGCTCATTCGAGCATCGCCGAGCATGCGCGTGAGGCGTGGCTGTCGGGCGTCGTATTCTGCGAGCACGGCGACACGCCGATCCGCGATGTCTATGCGGGCGGCGTCAAGGTCGTCGACGATCGCAGGCATCGCGATGAAGAGGGTGCGTATGCGCGCTACCGCGCGGCACTCGCGGAACTGCTCGCCTAACGGCCATGACCCGCCGAACCGATTCTTCGATCCCACTGATTCCGGACTGACATGACTGCTTCGAACTTCACGCCGGTTTTCTCGCTGCATCAGGGAAGCCTGCCGCTTCTGATCTCGATCCCGCATCTGGGCACCCGGATTCCCCCCGACATCGCCGCGACGATGACGCCGGTCGCGCAACGCACCGACGATTGCGACTGGCATCTCGACCGCCTCTACGCATTCGCGAAGCGCCTCGGCGCGTCGATGCTGACGCCGGCCTACGCACGCTACGTGATCGACCTGAACCGTCCGCCCGACGGCGCGAACCTGTACCCGGGGCAGGACACCACGGGTCTGCTGCCAGTCGATACGTTCGACAGGGAGCCGCTCTATCTCGACGGCCATCTTCCCGACGACGCCGAAGTCGCCCGCCGTCGCGACGCGTACTGGAAGCCGTATCACGACGCGCTCACCGGCGAGCTAGCGGCACTGAAAGCGAAGCACGGCAAGGTGCTGTTGTGGGAAGCACATTCGATCCGCTCACACGTGCCGCGTTTTTTCGACGGACGTCTGCCGGACTTCAACTTCGGCACCTCGAACGGTGCCAGCGCGGCGCCGGGCATGGCCGACGCGCTGACCGCGCTAGTCGAGCGTCACGGCGGCTATTCGGCGGTCGCCAATGGCCGCTTCAAGGGCGGCTATATCACGCGGCAATACGGACGGCCCGAGCAGGGCGTGCATGCGGTGCAACTCGAACTGTCGCAGATCACGTACATGGAAGAGCGCCTGCCCTACGCGTACGATGAAAACCTCGCCGTGAAGGTCGCGCCGCTGCTCGAAGCGCTGGTGACGACGGCTCTCGCGCGCATGAAGGCAGCCTGACCTCAAGGCGTTCGGGGATCCCGCAGGTGTAACAGCATGTGTCCGTGATTGCGTGCCGGCGCGTTCATATGGAATGGTTTGGACGTCGAGCGCGCAGGGCGTATCGTGCGCCAGCTGTTTCACGACGCGGCGCGCCATGAAAAAAAGCCCCGCGAAAGCGGGGCTTTTTGATGCGCACCGCATCCATCGGACACGGTTTCACCGCCATTAGTGGCAGCGCTTTTCCCAATGATGATGAATGTGCACCTTGTGGCACTCGTGATGATGCTCATTGGCCTGAGCGGGCGCGATCGTGCTCAGGGTGGCGACGGCTGCGGCGATGGCGACAACGATTTTCTTCATTACAAAACCCTTAAGTCAGTGTTGTGGAGCAACCGACGCGGCACCACGCGCGCCGCATCGGCGGGTCAGCATGCCACATCACGCGGACGCAGGTCGGAACGGCGCGCGAATACGTGTGTCAATGCAACACGCGATGTGTCATCAGCCCTGTTTTGACGCGTTTTGCGCTGAATTTGGCCGATGCGGGGGCCACACCGCACGCCAGGCGGCATACCGGCATTGCGCGCGACACCGCGACGCGACTAGTCTTTCAAAACGATGACATGCGCGATGCGGTCATCGATTCATCAGGCGACAAGATGGAAGACCCAGCGATGGAAGATTCCGACGAACTGCTGCTGCCAGTCTGGCGCGCGAACCTGGTGTTGCTGACCAGCGAGGTCGGCGCCGCGAGCCGGCTCGCGCGCATGATGACGTTTTCCGCGAGCTATCTGAAGCTGATGCTGTCCGGCCAGCGCGAATTCAGCGAGGAGTTCGTGCGCGGCGTCGAGGCGGTCACGGGTTTGCCGGGCGGCTGGATGAACGTGCCGCACGCCGATCACGAGATCCCGTCGAATGCGCGCGAGGCGATCGACAACGAGCAGCCGCTCGCGCGCTTTCGCGGCACCGCGCATCCGGTGCGCAAGAAGACGGTACTGCGGCCCGAGCCGATTTTTGGGCAGCCGGTACCCGCGCGACGCATCGAGGAAGGAACGCTCGATGTCGAAGCGCACCGCCGTCACGCGCATTTTCGCAAGGTGCGCGATCTCGCGGCGCAGGAAGTGCGGCGCTTCGAGCGGCATCTGCTGCATGCGCCGGTGGAGCTCGCGTCGATGCGCGCGAAGGTCGAGGACGTATTGGCCGCGGCCGAACTCGACGAACGCATTCAGGCCGACCTCGAGGGCCGGCTCGAACAGATCGACAAACACCGGCACATGCTGATCAGGCACGTGGAAAAACTGCAGGCGCTGTTGAGCCAGCTCGACGACGGCGAGTGATGACGAGTGACGGCGGCCGCTTCATGCTGGGGAACATCGTCGTCACGTTGACGCACACGTCGATCGCGCTGATCGGGCTCGCGTGCATCGCCTTGTCCCTTTGCGCGGCCGCGGCCGACATCGTCACCTCCACCGACGAACCCGCGCCTTCGACGATCGAGCGCGACGTCCATCTGTTCGTGATCCAGAAGGACGGCTCCATCGAGGAACACGACGACACGCTGATGCGCGCGGACACGGCCAGCGGCGTCGACGCTATCGCGCAACGCTACGTGTGGTTCAACAAGGACATCGAGCAGGTGCAGCTGTTGGCCGCCGAAACGATCGATCCCGACGGCACCGCGCATGCGGTCCGCCCCGAGGCGATCCGCGACGTTCAGGAGCCGCGCTCGGCCGGCGCGCCGAGCTTCGAGGACGGCGTGTTGCGCACCGTGATCTTCCCGGGCGTCCAGACCGGCTCGCGCGTGCATCTCGCGTTTCGCAAGACGCGCGCGAAGGCGCTGCAGGCGGGCACCTTCGGATATCTGGTCGAACCGTCGCTCGAGCCCGTCGACGAGCAGCGTCTGATCTTCGATCTGCCCGCCGACGTGCCGCTCTATGTGGACGCGCGCGGCTACGTCGCGCTGCCGCCCGTCAGCGCGAATGGCCGCACCCGCTACGAGTTCGACTATCGGCACGGCCCGTATGCGCGGCTCGAAGCGGGCGCGGTCGGCTACGCGAACTGGGGCGACCGGCTGATGGTATCGACGGTGCCGGACTTCGCGAGCTTCGCCGCGCGCTATCGCGGTCCCGCCGACAACGACGCGACCCGCGAGGACCCGGGAATCGTCCGTCTCGCGCAACAACTGACGGCGGGCCTGACCGATCCTCGCGACAAAGCCCGCGCGCTATACGACTGGATGCGTCTGAACATCCGTTACGTCGCGCTCTTTCTCGGCGAGACGGCGGCGATTCCGCACAAGGCGGCCGACATCCTGCGCAACCGCTATGGCGACTGCAAGGACCATGTCGCGCTCTACGGCGCGCTGCTCGCGGCGGCCGGCATTCGCAGCGAGCCGGCGCTGCTCAATCTCGGCCCGTACTACACGCTGCCCGACGTGCCCGGCTACGGCGCGAGCGCGATCAATCACGTGATCGTCTGGATTCCCGAACTGGCGCAATTCGCCGACACGTCGGCGGGCGGCACCGAATTCGGCTATCTGCCGAGCGGCGTGATGGACCGCCCGGTGCTGCTCGTCGACGCCGGCGTGCTGGCGCGCACGCCCGCCACGCAACGGCGCGAACGCAACGCGCGCGTGCAGATCGACATCGACGAAAGCGGCACCGCACACTACGCGTACCGCGTCGAGGATATCGGCTATACCGCGGAACTCGAGCGCAACACGTTCCGCCGCGCGACGCGCCAGCATGCGCAGCAGCTTGCCGCGGGCCGTCTGCTGCAAACCGGACTGCACGGCACCGCGCAGTTGCAGACCGACGATGTCGCCGTGACCGGCGGCCCGTTCGCGACGTCGATGCAAGGCAGCGTGCCGCATCTGATCTGGCCGGATGGCACGACCGCCGTGCCGGCGCTGACGAGCCTCGCCGGCGGCATGGGCTCGCAGGTCGAGGCGTGGCTCGCGGAGCCCGTCAGAACACAGCCGTGGGCATGCATCGGCGGGGAATTCGATGAAACGCTGGAGCTCAGCTTGCCGCGCTTCGTGCGCGAGACGGACCTGCCGACCGACAGCACGGTCGAAGACCCGCTGCTCACGTTCGCGTCGCACTACGTTTTCGATCCGGCGACGCGCACGTTGCAGGTCAACCGGCATCTGCGCGCCGCCTTCGGGCATCAGATGTGCACGGCAAACGAATTCATCGCGATTCGCGACGACCTCGTGCGCATCGAGCGCGATCTCGATGCCGAGGTGGTCGTGCGGGCGGCGAGCGCAAAGCAGTAGCGCGCCCTGCGCCGGCCGGTGTGGCGGTTTTGCGTTGCTGCGAGCAGATTCGAGCTACTGCCTAGCGCTCGCCTTGCAGACGCAGCAGCTCTTCGCGCAGACGCAGCAGTGGCGCCTTCGTGTCTTCGTCGGCCCACGTGTCGAGGTCGTCGATCGCGCGCTGGCAGCCGTCGAGCACCACGTCGAGATCGACCGGCACGCCGTTGTTCAGCGCGAAACCGATCGTCTCGGCGAACTGCTGGCACTCGTCCTCGCCATATGAGATGTCGAGATTGTCGGCGATGACTTCGGCGATGTTGCTGCGCGCCTTGTCGTCGGCCGTCACCATGTCGACGATGCCGCGCGCGACGGCGAGCGAGTAGTAGAGCGCGATATCGAGCCATTGCGCCGGATCGAAGTCGGGCTGCTCGAACTGGTTCTCGAAGAACTCGATCGCTTCCTGTTCGTGCGCTTCGTCCGCGTCGACGCTGATGCACAACTGCTCGAAAAATTCTTCCCGCTCGCTGCGGATATGACCGTCCATCGATGCCTCGTCTGCTGTATGCCGGATGCTGAAAATGCCATGGAGCGCGGGCGCAAGCCCTGGTCCACGCGGCACGCATTATAGGACGACCGCCAGCAGGGCGCTGGCGAGGGTGCCCGGCGACGAGCGACGTGCTTACCGAAACTACGCCGTCTCCGCGACCCACGCATCGAACCACTCGCGCGGCTGGGCGATTTCATTTTGCATCGCCACGAGTTCGAGCTCATAGCGCCCGGCCTGCCAGGTCGCCTTGACCACCGCGTTCACCGCGGCGAGCGTGTGCTCGAAGGCCGAGCGGATCGAATCGCCAAGCAGCGTGCGCGCGACGAATACCGCGCTGGTCAGATCGCCGACGCCGACCGGTTGGCGCGCGAACGGATAGAGCGGGCGCTGTCCCATCCACGCTTCGCGCTCGGTGACGACGAGCATGTTGAAGCAGTCCGCCGGACTGTTGCGATCGAGCAGATGCTTGACGAGCACGAGCTTCGGCCCGCGCGCGAGCACCTCGCGGCACGCGGTCACGGCTTCCTCGAGCGTCTCGATCTCGCGGCCGACGAGGCGCTGCAATTCGATGTGATTCGGCGCGATCGCGTCGGCGACTCGCGGCATCTCGCGCACGAGGAATTCCTGGATGCCCGGATCGACCTTGTAGCCGCCCGCCGCGCCCATCACCGGATCGCAGAAGTACCAGGCGCGAGGATTGACCGCCTTGACCGCCTTGACGATTTCGATCACCGCCCGCGCCTGTTCCGTCGTGCCGAGATAGCCCGAGAGCACCGCGTCGCAACGCGGCAGCATGCCGATCGCGCCGATGCTTTCGACGAGTTCTTCCATCTGCGATGCGTCGATCGCGCTGCCGCTCCAGTGCCCGTATTGCGTGTGATTCGAGAACTGCATGGTGTTGAGCGGCCACACGTTGACGCCGAGCCGGCGCATCGGAAACACGGCCGCGCTGTTGCCGGCGTGACCGAACACGACATGGGACTGAATGCTCAGAACATTTTTTGTCATGGTAAGGCTCGCGCAACCGGTCATGCGCGATCAACAAAACAGGAAGGGAGGCTCGCGCGGGCGGACCGTTGACCCCGGCGCCGCGCGACAGACATGCCTGATATGGATGGTGCAGGAAAAACGCACGATCTGCATCGCCGGCAAGTTAGCAAACGATACAGGAGTTTGACAGCCGCGAGTTGATCCGTCCCCGTGCTGTTGCGCCGAACCATCAAACGCGCGTGAGGATTAACAAAATCTGACAGATTCGCGCGCGGCCGATGCTTCAGACGAGCTCGCGATACAAGGCCAGATAGCGATCGGCCGACGCGCCCCAGCCGAAGTCCCGGCGCATCGCGCGCCGCTGCGTGGCCTTCCACTCGGTGCGACGCCCGTAGAGCGCGAACGCGCGGCGGATCGCCCCGGAGAGTCCCTGCGGATCGAAGCGTTCGAACACGAAGCCGGTGGCCAGATCGTCGGCGAGGTTTTCGAGCGATGCGTCGGCGACCGTATCCGCGAGACCGCCAATGCAGTGCACGAGTGGCAGCGATCCGTAGGCGAGTGCATAGAGCTGGGTGAGCCCGCACGGCTCGAAACGCGACGGCACCGCGACCACGTCGCTGCCGGCGATGATCGTATGCGCGAGCGTTTCGTCGAAGCCGAGCTCGACCGCGACCGCTTCCGGATGCGCCTGCGCGACCATCTTGAGGCCGTTCTCGAGCGCCGGATCGCCGCTGCCGAACACGACCAGTTGCCCGCCGCGCTTGACGATCTCGGGCACCGCGCCGAGCAGCAGATCGAGGCCCTTCTGCTCGGTCAGCCGGCTGACGACGCCGAACAGCAGCGCATCGCTTCTCTGCGCGAGGCCGAAGCGTTTTTGCAGCGCTTCCTTGCAGGCGAGCTTGCCGGCCAGCCGCGATGCGCTGTAGTGCGTCGCGAGCAACGTATCGGTGGCGGGATTCCACACCGCGTAGTCGACACCGTTCAGGATGCCGCTCAGATCGTGCGCGCGATGGCGCAGCAGCGCATCGAGCCCACCGCCGTGCGCGAGCATCTGGATTTCGCGCGCGTAGGTCGGGCTGACGGTCGTGATGCGGTCGGCGTAGTAGAGCCCCGCCTTCAGGAACGATAGCTGCCCATAGAATTCGACACCGTGCATGTTGAAGAAATCGTGCGGCAGGCCGAGCAGGCCGAACTGATGCGCGGGAAAGATCCCCTGGTAGGCGAGGTTGTGAATCGTAAACAGGCTGCGCGCGGGCGCGCGGCCGTGCTCGCGTTCGGCGGCCTTCAGGTAGGCGGGCGCGAGCCCCGCGTGCCAGTCGTGCGCGTGGACGATCCGCGGCGACCATGTCGGGTCGAGCTGCTGCGCGAGTTGCGCGGCAATCCAGCCGAGCAGCGCGAAACGCTGCGCGTTGTCGCCGTACGGCACGTGTTCGTCGTTCAGATACGGGTTGCCGGGCCGGTCGTACAGCGTCGCGGCGCGGATCACATAGACGGTGAGCCCGTTGGTGGGCAGCGTGCCGCGTTCGAGCGTCACGTTCGGCGCGCCGAAGCGGCTCCCCAGCTGCGCGACCGGCTGCAGATCCCGCAGGCCGGCGAGCACGGCCGGAAAGCCCGGCAGCAGCACCCGCACGTCGGCGCCGCGCTCGATCAGCGCGGACGGCAGCGCGCCCGCGACGTCGGCGAGACCGCCCGTTTTGAGGAGGGGATACAGCTCGCTTGCGACGTGCAGGGCGCGAATCGTCATAGGCCGGGTCTCTGTCGGGGTGGCAGCGTTGCTCGGGGTGGGCGAATAGTTCACACGGTGGTTCGGGCGAAGCCGGATGGCCGGCGGCGTGGCCGCCGGCGCGGGCATGCGGCGCGCGCGCTAGTTCGGATGCTTGCGCAACGCCTCCTGCGTGACCAGCACGACGCCTTCGTCGGTGCGATAAAAGCGCTCGGCGTCGCGCGCCGGGTCTTCGCCGATCACCGTGCCTTCCGGAATCGTGCAGCCACGGTCGATCACCACCTTCTGCAGGCGACAGCTCGGGCCGACCGTGACCTGCGGCAACAAGACTGCCTCATTGATATTACAGAACGAACTCACTTTCACGTTCGACGACAGCACCGAGCGCGAAATCTGCGAGCCCGAGATCACGCAGCCGCCGCAAACGATCAGATTGTTGCCCGAGCCCTGCAGCCCCTTCATGTCGCGTACGAACTTCGCGGGCGGCAACTGCTCCTGGTAGGTCCAGATCGGCCATGACTCGTCGTACAGGTCGAGCGTCGGGATCGTCGACGCGAGGTCGAGGTTCGCGGACCAGTACGCGTCGATCGTGCCGACGTCGCGCCAGTACGGCTCGACGCTCGGGTCCGATGACACGCACGACATGCTGAACGGGTGCGC
Organism: Paraburkholderia podalyriae; assembly: GCF_014397785.1. Lineage (GTDB taxonomy): Bacteria > Pseudomonadota > Gammaproteobacteria > Burkholderiales > Burkholderiaceae > Paraburkholderia > Paraburkholderia podalyriae. The sequence goes on along the minus strand of NZ_VZQQ01000002.1, from coordinate 288,971 downwards.
GATCGCGACGCCCTGCGTGACGACGCGCGGCAGGATGTCCTTGCCGAAGTCGTGATCGGTGTCGATCGCGGCGATGTTCTCCTCGAGCAACGTGTACAGGTAGTCGGCGTTGAACACGTAGATGCCCATGCTCGCGAGCGCCGAGTCGGGACGGCCTGGCATCGCGGGCGGGTCGGCCGGCTTTTCGACGAAGCCGGTCACGCGGCGGTTTTCGTCGACCGCCATCACGCCGAACGCGACCGCGTCCATGCGCGGCACTTCGATGCAGCCGACCGTGCAGTCGGCGCCGCTGTCCGCGTGATCGGCGATCATGCGCGTGTAGTCCATCTTGTAGATGTGGTCGCCCGCGAGCACGACCACGTACTTCGGGCGGATCGAGTGGATGATGTCGAGGTTCTGGAACACCGCGTCGGCGGTGCCGCGATACCAGTGCGCGCCTTCGACGCGCTGCTGGGCGGGCCATAGGTCGATGAACTCGCCCATCTCGCCGCGCAGAAAGCTCCAGCCGCGCTGCAGATGCCGCAGCAGCGAATGCGCCTTGTACTGCGTGACCACCGCGATGCGGCGGATGCCGGAGTTCAGGCAGTTGGACAGCGCGAAGTCGATGATCCGGTATTTGCCGCCGAAGTGCACCGCCGGCTTCACGCGCTTGTTCGTGAGCGGCCCGAGCCGGGTGCCGCGGCCGCCTGCGAGGACGATCGCGAGGGTAGTGCGCTGTAAGTCGTTTAGCCGTGCCGGAGTATTCATAGGTGTCTCCTGTGGAGCGAAGCGAGCACTTCGGTGCTTGCTTCAATCCGATGCAAGATGGTTGCTTGATTGATATACCCCGGATGATCTGGTCGCTTCCTCTCCGCAGATGATTCGTGCTGCCTGGCAGTCGTGCCGCGCTATCGTTGTTGGCTGCCTGTTTCTCGCCGGTCCATCAGTCTGTTCTAGCACCGATTGGACGCGAGCGAATAGTGTTTATCGCGGGGGCCGCGTGGCGGACCATCCTCTAACGATGGCCTGTTGCGGCGCGCCAATCGGTGCGGCGCAACACATAGAGCGCGAGGTCGCGCGCGGACGATGCATGATCCAAGGGCCGCAATACGCATGCCACACCGCCTCAGCCGCGAGGCGGGCCCGCTGTTGCGGGCGCGGCGCCAGAGCTCGGCGGCGCGTCGTAGAATCGTGTGCTCCGAGCCTCGTGCGTCGTGCGTTCCCGATTGCATTTTTCCAGAACATCCCGATGAATCTTCGCCGTCCATTCCTGCTTGCCGTGTCGAGTGTCTGCGCTTGTGCGATGCTGTGCGCGGCGTCTGTCGCGGTGGCCGCCACGAGCGCCGCGGCCGCGTCCTCTGTCGACGATCCCGGCCCGGCCTACGGTCCGGAACTGCAGGGCTTCAGCTATCCAGCGCCGGTCGAACGCTTCGAATTCACTTCGCAGGCCGTGCCTTTGCAGATGGCGTATATCGACGTGAAGCCGGCGCATGGCAACGGCCGCACCGTGGTGTTGCTGCAGGGCAAGAATTTCTGTTCGGCGACGTGGGACGCAACGATTCGCCGGTTGAGCAATGCCGGCTATCGCGTGATCGCACCGGATCAGATCGGCTTCTGTAAATCCAGCAAGCCTGAGCATTACCAGTACAGCTTCCAGCAGCTCGCGCGCAATACGCACGCGCTGCTCCAGTCGCTCGGCGTCAGCGACGTGACGGTGGTCGGCCATTCGACGGGCGGCATGCTCGCCATCCGCTATGCGCTGATGTATCCGCGCGAGACGCAGCAACTGGTGCTCGTGAACCCGATCGGACTCGAGGACTGGAAGGCGAAGGGCGTGCCGTCGCTGTCGGTCGAGCAGTGGTATCAGCGGGAGCTCAAGACCACCGCCGACGGCATCCGCCGCTACGAACAGGCGACCTACTACGCGGGGCAATGGCGCGCGGACTACGACCCGTCGGTGCAGATGCTAGCGGGCATGTATCGCGGACCGGGCAAGCAGGTCGTCGCGTGGAATTCCGCGCTGCTCTACGACATGATTTACACGCAGCCTGTTGTCTATGAACTGGGGCAGCTCAGCATGCCGACGCTGCTGCTGATCGGTCAGAAGGACACGACCGCGGTCGGCAAGGATGCGGCGCCCCCCGAGGTGCGCGCGACGCTCGGCCATTACCCGGAACTAGGCCGCGCGGCCGCGAAGGCGATCCCGCATGCGACGCTGGTCGAGTTCGCGGACCTGGGGCACGCGCCGCAGATGCAGGACCCGGACGCGTTTCACAAGGCGCTGCTCGACGGACTGGCGGCGGTGCCGACGAATCGCTGATGGTGCCCTCGAGGTGAGACGCCGGGCCGCTGTGTCCGGCTTGGTCCAACTCAGTGCAAAAGAAAAGGGCGACTCGCGATGAGCCGCCCTTTTTTCGTGCATTGCGGTGTCCGCCGATCGGTTCGCGAACCGCTTATTTGCCCGCCGTCAATTCATCGCGCACCTCGGCGCCGATCTCGAACGAGCGCAGCCGCGCTTCGTGATTGTAAATCTGCGCGGTCAGCATCAACTCGTTCGCGCCGGTCTGCTCGATGATCGATTGCAGACCTTCGCGGATTGCGTCGCGATCGCCGAGCGCCGTGCACGCGAGCGCGCGCGCGACGTTGTTCAGCTCCATCTCCGAGGCCTCGAGCCGCTCGACCGGAGGCTGCAATTGCCCCGGCGTGCCGCGCCGCAGATTGATGAACTGCTGCTGTAGCGACGTGAACAGCCGCGCGGCATCGTCGTTCGTGTCGGCGGCGAACAGATTGACGCCGACCATCGCGTAGGGTTTCGCTAGCGTCGCCGACGGCCGAAACTGCGAGCGATACACCTGCAGCGCGCTCAACATGTAATCGGGTGCGAAGTGCGACGCGAACGCGAACGGCAGCCCCAGCGCCGCGGCCAGTTGCGCGCTGTACAGCGACGAGCCGAGCAGCCACAGCGGCACGTTCAGGCCCGCGCCCGGCACCGCGCGAATGCGCTGGCCCGCGACCGGCTCGGCGAAGTAACGCTGCAATTCGACGACGTCGTCGGGGAAGGTTTCGGCACTCGCCTGCAGATCGCGGCGCAGCGCGCGGGCAGTGGTCTGGTCGGTGCCGGGCGCGCGGCCGAGGCCGAGATCGATCCGCCCCGGATACAGCGACGCGAGCGTGCCGAACTGTTCGGCGATCACGAGCGGCGCATGGTTCGGCAGCATGATGCCGCCGGAGCCGACCCGAATCGTCTTCGTGCCGCCGGCCACGTAGCCGATCACGACCGAGGTCGCCGCGCTCGCGATGCCGGTCATGTTGTGATGCTCGGCGAGCCAGTAACGCTTGTAGTTCAGCTTTTCCGCGTGCTGCGCGAGCGACAGCGTGTTCCTGAACGCGTCAGCCGGCGTGGCGCCCGCGGTGACGGGTGAAAGATCGAGAACCGAAAAGGGGATCATTGTCTGATTGCGATGGGCGGCGCTTTCGCGCGATGGCGCATTGTGGCAAAGCGGCGGTTTTTCTGCTGGCGGCGCGGCGATGCCCATGACGGCCGAAGGGTTGGCAAGGCTCGGCCGGTACCGACAAGGCGCGGAAATTGCGTTTGCATGGCGTGTTCGCGCGGCGATGCTTCGCCTTTGCCGCGCGACCGAACAAGCAATCCAGCGAGTGACCGTGCGCCGATTGGAATTCGAGAGTACGGTTTAAGTATCGGTGCGGTGACGCGACCCGTTGCCGGAAACCAGGAATGTAGCGAAGGAGTTCCCGATCCCATGAATGTCGTCAAAGAGTTTCGTACCCGGTCATTCCAGGACGTGTGCCATGCATTGCTCGATCGCGAGGAGATCGCGCTCGTCGATGTGCGCGAGGAAGATCCCCACGCGCGCAGTCATCCGTTGTTCGCCGCCAATCTGCCGCTGTCGCGGCTCGAACTCGACGCGCCGCTGCGGCTGCCGCGCCGGGCCGTGCCGATCGTCGTGTTCGATGCGGGCGAAGGTCTCGCATGGCGTGCGGCCGCGCGTCTCGCCGAGCTCGGCTATACCAACGTCGCATTGCTCGAAGGCGGCCTGCAAGGCTGGCGCGAAGCGGGCGGCGAGTTGTTCAGGGACGTCAACGTGCCGAGCAAGGCGTTCGGCGAACTGGTCGAAAGCGTGCGTCATACGCCGTCGCTATCCGCGCAGCAGGTGCAGGCGCTGCTCGATCAGGAGGCCAATGTCGTGGTGCTCGACGCACGCCGCTTCGAGGAGTTTCAAACCATGAACATCCCCGGCAGCATCAGCGTGCCGGGCGCGGAGCTGGTGCTGCGGGCGCGGCAGTTCGCGCCGGATCCGGCCACGCGCATCATCGTCAATTGCGCGGGGCGCACGCGCAGCATCATCGGCGCGCAGTCGCTGATCAACGCGGGCGTGCCGAATCCGGTCGCCGCGCTGCGCAACGGCACGATGGGCTGGACGCTCGCCGGTCAGGCGCTCGCGCATGGCAGCGCGCGGCGCATCGAAGGCGCGGTCGACGACGCTTCCCGTCTCGCCGCCGCCGACGGCGCGCGCACGGTCGCCGACCGGGCGCGCGTGCGCCGCACGTCGCGCGACGAAGCGCGCCGCTGGGCCGACGAAGCGGTGCGCACCGTGTATCGCTTCGACGTACGCACGCCCGAGGAATACGAGGCGGGCCACGTGCCCGGTTTTCGCAGCGCGCCGGGCGGCCAGCTCGTGCAGGAAATCGACCTGTTCGTGACGGTGCGCGGCGCGCGCGTGATCCTCGCGGACAGCGACGGCGTGCGCGCGAACATGAGCGCATCGTGGCTCGCGCAGATGAACGTCGAGGTCTACGTGGTCGATGGCCTGACGGCGGCCGACTTCGCCGAGAAGGGCCCGGCGCCGCCCGCGCGCAATGCGGTCACGCCGCCCGACGTCGACGACATCGCGCCGGCTGAACTCGTCGCGCTGCTGCAGTCGCCGGGTACCGTCGTGCTCGATTTCACGAGCAGCGCGAACTATCTGACCCGGCACATTCCGGGCGCGTGGTTCGTGATCCGCAGCCAACTCGCCGACGCGTTGCGCACGCTGCCCGACGCAAAGCGCTACGTGCTCACGTGCGACAGCGACGTGCTGGCGCGCTTCGTCGCGCCGGAACTCGCCGCGGCGACCGGTCGGCCGGTGCAGGTGCTGCGCGGCGGCACGATCGCGTGGATCGACGCGGGCTTGCCCGTGGAGTCGGGTGGCACGCGGATGGCGTCGCCGCGCATCGATCGTTATCAGCGGCCGTATGAGGGCACGGAGAATGCGCGCGAAGCGATGAGCGCGTATCTGGAGTGGGAGCAGGGGCTCGTCGCGCAACTTGCGCGCGACGGCACGCATGGCTTTCGGGTGATATGACGGGCCGGCCATCCGGCGGCCGGCGATCCGGGGGCCGGCCATCCGGCGGCCGGCGATCCGGGGGCCGGCCATCCGGAGGCCGGCCATCCGGCGGCCGGCCATCCCGCGAGCCCCTCGCGTCGCGCGAATCTTCTGCCGATTCGGTGTAAACGCGCTCTCGTCGAAAGCCCCCAATGCGTTTAGATTAACTGCATCTGGAAGGCTTATCGAGGGACCAGGGCGGCCAAAAAAAGGCAGCGGTTTGTCATTCGGCGATGGCGCAAGGTGAGCAGTCAAGGCTACTCATCGCTTCGTCTGAAGCAGGCCGCTGCGCGTCGTCCGTGGTGCTTCGCGCAAGGCGGCCAACGAGCCGCCGTCACTTCCGGTTGATCGTATCGACCGACATGGCGACGCTGTACACAGCGTCGCCTTTTTGCTTCCGGCGTACCCACCTCAATTGATCCTCAGTCAATCTTTTAGCGCCGCGCGCAACAGGTTAGGTGCGTAGCAGCGCTCGTCGCGCGCGCGTCGCTCGCGGTTTTCTGCGGGCACGGTTATCCTTGTAGTACACACTACAGACCGGCCATGCGCTGCGACGGCAGATCCCGCGCATCCGGACAGGAACCGACGTGAGTCTCAAACCGCTGGGCGTCACGCTGCTGATGGCGTGCGTTGCGCTGACCGGCTGCGACCAACAGCAGAGCGATCAAGCCGTGCAAAAACTCAAGGACTTTTTCAACGCGGTCAAACCGGACGCGTTGCTGCTCAAGGACATGACGCCAGGGATCACGACCGAAGCGCAAATCCTCGCGCAGATGGGCAAGCCCGAAACCGCGCGCACCTTCACCGACGGCTCGAAGCGCTTCGAATATCCGCGCGGCCCGCAAGGCCTGAACACCTACATGGTCGACATCGATCGCGACGGCAAGCTGCAGGCGATCACGCAGGTGCTGACCGCGGCCAACTTCGCGAAGATCCGCTCCGGCATGACCGAGGACGAGGTGCGGCGCTTGCTCGGCAAACCTGGAGAGATCGCGGTGTTTCCGCTGAAGCCGGAAACCGTGTGGAGCTGGAAATGGCGCGAGGGCGGCGTGACTGAAGAGGGCATCTTCAACGTTCATTTCGACCGGAACCAGAGGGTGTACACCACGTCACGCTCGGACGTGATCCGGGGGCGATAGGCGGAGGGCATGTCGGCCAGAAGGCGGGCAGAACAAGCGGGCAGAGAGAGCGGGGTAGGCATGATACGTCGACATCGATACAGCCGGATCGGGCTGGTGCTGGGGGGCGGCGCCGCGCGCGGCTGGGCGCATATCGGCGCGATTCGCGCGCTGGAAGACGCGGGCATCAAGCCCGACGTCGTGTGCGGCACGTCGATCGGCGCGCTGGTCGGCGCAGTCTATGCGAACGGCGATCTCGACTGGCTCGAAGAGTGGGTGTCACGTCTCACGTGGCAGACCGTGGTGCGGCTGCTCGATCTGCGCATCTCGGGCGGCCTGCTTGGCGGGCGTAAGGTGATCCAGCTATTCGCCGACAAATTCGGCGGTCGCTCGATCGCGCAATTGCACATGCCGTTCGCGGCCGTCGCCACCGAACTCGACACGGGCCGCGAAATCTGGCTGCAGGACGGCAGCACGATCGACTCGGTGCGGGCGTCGATTGCGATTCCGGGCATCTTCACGCCGGTATGGCACAACGGCGTGTGGCTCGTCGACGGCGGGCTCAGCAACCCGGTGCCGGTGTCGGTCGCGCGTGGCATGCGGGCGGACTGCGTGATCGCGATCGATCTGAACAACGACATCCTGAACGGCCGCGACTTCGGCGGCGGGGTCATTGAAACGCCCGCACTCGATCCCACCGCGCCGCCGCCCGTGGCGTTGCGCCGCAACGGCAAGCCGTGGCCGCGCTGGCTCGCGCCAGCCGAAGCGAGCGCGACCGACGACGTGCGCGTGCCGCCCAAGCCAAGCGCGCACGTGCCGTCGATGCTGAGCTCGATCGCGCAAAGCATCGACATCATGCAGGTGCGCATCTCGCGCAGCCGGCTGGCCGGCGAGCCGGCCGATATCCTGATCCAGCCGCGTCTCGGCGGCATGGGCATCTTCGATTTTCATCGCGCGACGCCAGCCATCGAGGAAGGGCGCGAGGCGGTCGAGCAGATGCTGCCGGCGATTCGCGCGCGGCTAGGGCTCGACTGAGCACGAGTGGTTCGGCATCGGCGCCGGCGCGGCCGTGCTAATGCAGCAGCGCCGCGAGTTCGGGCGGGGCGCCTTCGAACGCGAACGGATTGAGGAACTGGCGCCGCCACATCAGTTCGCGATCGACCTCGCTCAACTGCGCATCAGTGCAGACTGCGTCCCAGTGCTCCAGAATGACCTCGATCTGCTGCCGCGCGATTGCCACGGCTTCATCGCGCGACAGCAGAAAGAGGGGCGCCGCCCGCAGACACGTGTCGATGCGGCTGAAGCGATCGTTACCGACGATCAGCATCGCCTGCGTCGCTTCGTTGCCGGCGCGCGCCTGCGGGCAGATGTCGTAGGCGGGCGTCAGCGCCAGCTCGCGGCCGTCCCAGTAGGCGGCGTGATTGCGGGCGTGGTCGTCGGTATTGCCGCACAGCACATTGAACAGCAGTCGCGCGAAGAGCTGCCTGAGCGTCGCGCCCGGGTTCGTGAAGCGATGGCGGATCAGCGTCGCGAATTCCTCGTAGCTCGCGTAGCGCGCCATCATCTCGTCGAGTCCGAACAGCGTTAGCGCCGACACCATCGCGCGGCGCTGCCAGCCCTGTGTGCCGCGGCTACGGTCGAAGCGCTCGATCAGCAGCACGTCCTTGCCGCCGACATGCTCCAGCTTCACCGGCGCCGCATCGATGCCGACCAGCGGCGCAATAGACATCGCAATGTATTCCGCCTTCACGACGCTGTAGACGTCGCTTTGCGACGAAAACTTCGCGATGAACTTGCGCTCGTGCGTGCTGATCATCGCCTTCGGGCGCGCGCCGCCAATCGAGCTGCCATGAAACAGCGCGCGTTCGAGGTCGGGGCTGAGCTTCACGCCGCGCTCGATACTCGATACGGCGTTTTGCAGATCGTCAAGCGACGCGCTGGCCGTTTCGCGCGGTATGTATTCGCTCGGAGAGAGTTGGAAGTCGAGCGCGCCGATGCGGTCGGAGCCGGATTCGAGCAGATAGGTCATCTCGTCGAGCTCGCCGGTGTCGAACCGCGCGCCGCGCATGCCGAGCTTGCGATTGATGATCACGCGCCGGCCCCATGCGTCGGGCGCCGCGTCGCGGACGCAGCCGGGCATCGTGAGGCCGTTCAGCAGCGGTAAGATGCCGCGTCGCAGGGGCAATTCGGGCGTATAGAGCGGGATCGCGTTGTCGCGGGCGAGGTAGCTTTGGCCGTAGTTGAACAGCATCTGGCCGCCGGCCGTGACGAGGCGCCCGGCGACCACCGGCTCGGTTACGCCAGGCAGCCAGGTCCACACGAAGGCTTCAGGATAGGCGGCGTCAGAAATCATCTTTGGTTTCGGGGCGAGGCGCGCGCACCGCGTGCGGCAAAAGCGTCAGCACGTCGGCGTTGGCGCGGATTGCGCCGCTGAGGGCCGACGTGTCGGCATCGAACAGCCGTACGCCGACGACCGCCGCGGCTTCGAACACCGCGCCGATAGAGCAGCGCGGATCGCCTTTTTCGATTCGCTGCACGAGGCTGCGCGACAGCCCGGTGCGCTCGGCAAGCTGCGCCGCGGTGATCTTGCGCTCAAGCCGCCCGCGACGGATCAGCTGGCCGAGAAGGCGGGCAGCGTCCAGACTGTAACGCGAGGCAGCGCGCGTGGTGGGAGTTGGCATGGCAGTATTGAATGGTTCATAAGTGAATCATATAGCACATTCGCGACTCATCTGTGACTCATTGTTGGAATTTCGGATCGAAACACGAAGAATGACTCATATATACGCCGCAGAGCGCATTGCCGATCCATATATGAATCATTCAACGCGCGTCAGCGATAAACACCGGATGCCGCCGCCGTCGGCGCGGTCTATCGAAAAAGCGACCGCAAACTTGCTAAATCACGGCACCGCCGAGCGCGCGCGGCGCGCCTGTCAAAACGATAACCCGTGTGAAACCAAGAGCTACGAACGGTCCGCCGCGCGTCGAGGCGCCATGTTGCGTCGCAGCAAGGGACCGCCCGGTATTTGAGAAATTGATTTCCGCTTGCGAGACTCCTCGCCATGCCAGAGCAGCGGACAGGCCATCAAGCCCCCGCCCTCCGCGCCAATTCAATAAACCCGGATGGAGACAAGCGTGTTCCTATACGGCTTTGGTCCCGTGCTGCTCGCCGGCACGATCCAGACGATCGAACTGTCCGTTCTATCGCTGGCGGCCGCTGTGTTGCTCGGCCTCGCGGGCGCGGCGGCGAAACTCTCGTTGAACCGGCCCTTGCGGGCCATCGCGACCGGCTACACGACGCTGATCCGCTCGGTGCCCGACCTGGTGCTGATGCTGCTGCTGTTCTACAGCATCCAGATCTGGCTCAATGATCTGACCGACATGTTCAGCATGGAGCAGATCGACATCGATCCGTTTCTCGCCGGCGTGCTGACGCTCGGCTTTATCTACGGCGCGTACTTCACCGAGACTTTTCGCGGCGCGTTTCTCGCGGTGCCGCGCGGTCAGCTCGAAGCGGGCAGCGCGTACGGCATGAGCGGCGTGCGCGTGTTCGCACGCATCCTGTTCCCGCAGATGATGCGCTTCGCGCTGCCCGGCATCGGCAACAACTGGCAGGTGCTCGTGAAGGCCACCGCGCTGGTGTCGATCATCGGTCTCGCCGACGTCGTCAAGGCCGCGCAGGATGCGGGCAAAAGCACCTTCAACATGTTCTTCTTCGTTCTCGTCGCCGCGCTGATCTATCTGGCGATTACCACCGTATCGAACCTCGTGCTGATCTGGCTGAACCGCCGCTATTCGATCGGCGTGCGACACGCGGAGCTCTGAGCGTCATGATCGACATCCTCAACCAATTTTGGCGGGCGTATCTGTTCTGGGACGGGCAGCGCCTGTCGGGCCTCGCGGTCACGTTGTGGCTGCTGCTCGCGTCGATCGCGATCGGCTTCGTGTGCGCGGTGCCGCTCGCGGTCGCGCGCGTGTCGAACAAGCGCTGGTTGTCGACGCCGGTACGTCTGTACACCTACGTGTTTCGCGGCACGCCGCTCTACGTGCAGCTGCTGTTGATCTACACCGGCGTGTACAGTCTCGCGTTCGTGCGCTCGCACAGTCTGCTCGACGCGTTCTTTCGCAGCGGCTTTCACTGCGCGATTCTCGCCTTCGCATTGAACACCTGCGCGTACACGACGGAGATTTTCGCGGGCGCGATCCGCTCGACTTCGCATGGCGAAGTCGAAGCGGCGCGCGCCTACGGCATGAGCTGGTTCACGATGTACCGGCGCATTGTGATACCGTCCGCGCTGCGCCGCGCATTGCCGTTGTACAGTAACGAAGTGATCCTGATGCTGCACGCGACGACGGTCGCGTTCACGGCCACGGTGCCCGACATCCTGAAGGTCGCGCGCGATGCGAACTCGGCGACCTACCAGTCGTTCAACGCATTCGGGCTCGCGGCGCTGATTTATCTCGCGGTGTCGTTCGCGCTGGTTGCGCTGTTCCGGTGCGCCGAGCGTCGCTGGCTCGCGTATCTTGCGGTGCGCACGCATTGAGCGCGCGTTGACCTTGCATCGGGCGCCGCGCGCTTGCGCACGGCGGCGTCCGCACCAGACCGATCCGTATTCTCACTGGGAGAGCATCTTGCTCCATACCACTCAAACCGACGCTTGCAAGCTCGCCGTGCAGGACATCCACAAGCGCTACGGCGACAACGAAGTGCTCAAGGGCGTGTCGCTGAACGCAAACAAGGGCGACGTGATCAGCATCATCGGCGCGAGCGGCTCGGGCAAGAGCACTTTCCTGCGTTGCATCAATTTTCTCGAGCGGCCGAACGCGGGGCAAATCGTCGTCGATGGCGAGGCAGTGAAGACCAAAACCGATCGCGCCGGCAATCTCGAAGTCGCCGATCACAAGCAGCTGCAGCGCATCCGCACGAAGCTCGCGATGGTGTTCCAGCACTTCAACCTGTGGGCGCACATGAACGTGCTCGAGAACGTGATCGAAGCGCCGATTCATGTGCTCGGTCTGAAGCGCAAGGAAGCCGAGGATCGCGCGCGCGAATATCTGGAGAAGGTCGGTCTCGCGCCGCGTCTCGAGAAGCAGTATCCGTCGCATCTGTCGGGCGGCCAGCAGCAGCGCGTCGCGATTGCGCGCGCACTCGCGATGGACCCCGATGTGATGCTGTTCGACGAACCGACCTCCGCGCTCGACCCCGAACTCGTCGGCGAAGTGCTGAAAGTGATGCAGAAGCTTGCCGAGGAAGGCCGCACGATGATCGTCGTCACGCACGAAATGGGTTTCGCGCGCAATGTGTCGAACCATGTGATGTTCCTGCACCAGGGCCGCACCGAAGAAGAGGGCAATCCGGGCACGGTGCTGAGCGCGCCACGCAGCGAGCGCCTGAAGCAGTTCCTGTCCGGCAGCCTGAAGTAACGCGCGCTTTCACTGACCACCGATGGCCCGCCCGTCCAACCCGGCTCGCACGACGCAGGTCGCGATCGTGGCACTGCCGCCCGTGTCGATGTCGGGCGTCGGCCCGATCGTCGACGCGCTCGATCTCGCCAATGAAATCGACGGCCGCGCGCTGTATCGCGTGCAGGTGTGTTCGTGGGACGGCCGCGCGGTGCCGTTGTCGGGCGGCGCGCAGTGGCCGGCCGATGCCGCGTTCGGCGACGCGATCGTGTGCGACTGGCTGATCATCGTCAGCGAGCGGTTTCAGCAGTTCGCCGACTACCGTCTGTTTCTCGCGAGCCTCGCGCGCGTCGGCCAGCGCACGCCGCTCGTCACCGGCATTCATCATGGCGTGTGGTGGCTCGCGATGGCGGGGCAGCTATCCGGCTATCGCGTCAGCGTGAACTGGGAAACCTATCAGCAGTTCTCCGAACAATTCGAACGCTCGATCGTCACGCAGCAGATCTTCGAAATCGATCGCGATCGCGCGACCTGCGCGGGCGGTCAGGCGAGCGTCGACTTCATGCTCGCGATGATCGGGCGCGAGCACGGGCCCGAACTCGCGGAGCGCATCGCCGATACGCTCGGTGTAGGCGTGCTGCGCGCGGGCGAGGAGCGTCAGCGCATTCCGTTCGTGACCGCACCGGGCGAGCGTCATCCGCGCCTGAACGACGCGCTGCTGCTGATGGAAGCCAACATCGAGGACCCGCTGACGACCGATGAGATCGCCGGCCTCGTCGGCGTCTCGCGGCGCCAGCTCGAGCGCCTGTTTCGCCAGTATCTCGGCTCGATGCCGTCCAAATACTATCTGGGGCTGCGGCTGTCGAAGGCGCGCACGCACTTGCAGCGCACCAGCAAATCGGTCGTGCAGATCAGCCTCGCGTGCGGGTTTTCGTCGGCGGCGCACTTTTCGAATGCGTATCGCGAGCGCTTCGGTGTCACGCCGCGCGAGGATCGCCGCAACTGGATCGACCGGCATACCGGCGCGCACGGCGGCGCTAGTGAACCGCGGCCCGCTGCGCTGATCGAGCGCCCCGAGCTCGATTGATCAGGCGGCGCGCGAGGCAGGCATGGCTCGTGCACGACCTGCAAGCCGTCTGAAAGCGAAGCCGCGACGAGTCCGGGGCCGACCCGGCAGCCGCGACGCGCGGAACCTCATAGAAAGCGTCGCGTATGCGCAAGACTTGCCGCGCGCGGTTTCCTACACTAACTGTATTACCTGTCACCCGTAAAAGGATTAGCCATGAACGACCTGACTGTGACACGCCAGACCTTCGACGAAGTCATGGTGCCGGTGTTTTCCCCCGCCGCCTTCGTGCCGGATCGCGGTCTCGGCTCGCGCGTGTGGGACACGCAAGGCCGCGACTATATCGACTTCGCCGGCGGCATCGCCGTCACCGCGCTCGGTCATGCGCATCCCGAACTGCTGAAAGTGCTGCATGAACAGGGCGCCAAGCTGTGGCACATCGGCAATGGCTACACGAACGAGCCAGTGCTGCGCCTCGCGAAGCGCCTTGAAAGCCTCACGTTCGCCGACCGCGCGTTCTTCGCGAACTCGGGCGCCGAAGCGAACGAGGCCGCACTGAAGCTCGCGCGCCGCGTCGCGTTCGAGCGTCACGGCGCGCAGAAAGCTGAAATCATTTCGTTTGCGCAGTCGTTCCACGGCCGCACGCTGTTTACCGTCAGCGTCGGCGGCCAACCGAAGTACTCGGAAGGCTTCGGCCCGGTGCCCGCCGGCATCACGCATCTGCCGTACAACGACATCGAAGCGGCGAAGAGGGCGATCGGCGCGCAGACCTGCGCGGTGATCGTCGAGCCGATCCAGGGCGAGGGCGGCGTGATTCCGGCCGACCCAGCGTTCCTCAAAGCGCTGCGCGCAGCATGCGACCAGCACAACGCGCTGCTGATTTTCGACGAAGTGCAAACCGGCGTGGGCCGCAGCGGCTTCTTCTACGCGTACGAGGACACCGGCGTGACGCCGGACATCCTGACCACCGCGAAGGCGCTCGGCAACGGCTTCCCGATCGGCGCGATGCTGACCACCAAAGAGCTCGCCGCGCACTTCAAGGTCGGCGTGCACGGCACGACTTACGGCGGCAATCCGCTCGGCTCGGCGATCGCGGAAAAAGTGGTCGAGCTGGTCAGCGACCCGAAGCTGCTCGAAGGCGTGCGCTCGCGCAGCGAAGTGCTGAAGGGCCACCTCGCGAAACTGAACGAGCGCTTCGGGCTTTTCACCGAAGTGCGCGGCAAGGGGCTGCTGATCGGCGCCGAACTGAACGAGCCGTTCCGGGGCCGCGCGAAGGATTTCGTCACCGCGGCCGGCCAGCACGGCGTGATCATGCTGATGGCGGGCCCGGACGTGCTGCGCTTCGTGCCGTCGCTGATCATGCCGCTCGACGACATGGCCGAAGGCTTCGCGCGTCTCGAGAAGGCGTTCGGCGAACTCGTCGGCGCGAACGCGCAGGCGGCGTCGCATTGAGGTTCAGGCAGTCCAGTACGCCCACGCTGATGCAGCGGATCATGCGTCACATTCAACAGGAACGATGATGCTCTTCGTACGTCCCGGCCGCCTTACCGATCTCGATGCGCTCGAGCATATGGCGCGCACCGCGCAACCGGTGCTGCATTCCCTGCCGCACGACCGGCGCGCGCTCGAAGCGCGCGTCGCGTTGTCGGAAGACTCGTTTCGCGCGGAGGTCGACTTTCCGGGCGAGGAGTTCTATCTGTTCGTGCTCGAAGACTCGCAGACCGGCAAGCTGATGGGCACCGCGAGCATCGTCGCGGCGGCCGGTTACGCGGACCCGTTCTACGTGTTTCGCAACGACGCGCTGATTCATGCGTCGCGCGAGTTGCACGTCAATCGCAAGATTCACGCGCTGACGATGTCGCACGAGCTGACCGGCAAGAGCCGGCTCGCGGGCTACTACATCGACCCGTCGCTGCGCGGCGACGCGGCCGCGCAGCTGATGTCGCGCGCGCGGATGATGTACATCGCCGCGAATCGCAAGCGCTTCACGCCCGAGGTGTTCACGCTGCTGCTCGGCGTCACCGACGAAAACGGCGTGTCGCCGTTCTGGGAAGCGGTGGGGCGCAAGTTTTTCGGCCGCGATTTCGCCGACATCGAAGTCGAATCGGGCGGCCGCAGCCGCACCTTCATCGCCGAAGTGATGCCGACCTATCCCGTGTATGTGCCGCTGTTGCCCGAAGCGGCCCAGCGCGTGCTCGGCGAGCCGGACGCGAACGCGTTGCTCGCGTACGAGATTCACCTCGAGGAAGGCTTCGAGACCGATCGCTACGTCGACATCTTCGACGCGGGTCCGGTACTGACCGCGCAGGTGGATCGCAGTGTCAGCGTGCAGCACAACGAAACGCGCGTGGTGCGCGAGGCATCTGCGACGCACGGCGAAACCTACCTGATCGCGCACAACGGCGCCGACGGCGAATTCCGTTGCGTGCTCGGCGATCTAGCGCCCGGCAACGAGGCGGGCGCCGGGTTGTCACAGGCGGCGCGCGCCGCGCTCGGCGTACGGGAAGGCGATACGGTGCGCTGCGTACCGCTGCATCAGCCGCAGGATGAACAATCGGGAGAAGCGCAATGATCGTCGTTCGCGTAGTACAACGAGGCGATGTCGATGCGCTGATGCGACTCGCGCAGGAAACCGGGCCGGGCCTGACCACCTTCAAACCGGATCGCGATGCGCTCGCGGCGCGTGTCGAACGCGCGCGCCGCACGATGGAAGACGAGGCCGAGCCGCACGAGGCCGGCTATCTGTTCGTGATGGAAGATACCGCGACCGGCGACGTGGCGGGCGTCTGCGGTATCGAAACGGCAGTGGGTCTGCGGCAGCCGTTCTACAACTATCGCGTCAGCACGGTCGTGCACGCGAGCCAGGATCTTGGCATCTGGACGCGCATGCACGCGCTGAATATCTCGCACGACCTCACCGGTTATGCGGAGGTGTGCTCGCTGTTTCTGAGCCCGCGTTATCGCACGAGCGGCGTCGGCGGCTTGCTGTCGCGCTCGCGCTTCATGTTTCTCGCGCAGTTTCGCGAGCGTTTTCCGCAGCGTCTATGCGCGGAGCTGCGCGGCCATTTCGACGAGCAGGGCACGTCGCCGTTCTGGCGCGCGGTCGGCTCGCATTTTTACCAGATCGATTTCAACGCGGCCGACTATCTGAGCTCGCACGGGCGCAAGGCGTTTCTCGCCGAGCTGATGCCGCGCTATCCGGTGTACGTCGAACTGTTGCCGGAAGAAGCACAGCGCTGCGTCGGCCTCACGCATAACGATACGATCCCCGCGCGCCGCATGCTCGAAACCGAAGGGCTGCGCTACGAGAACCACGTCGATATTTTCGACGCGGGCCCGGTACTCGAATGCCATATCGCCGACCTGCGCACGGTGCGCGAGAGCGTGCTGGTGGCGATTGAGATTGGCGAGGCACCGGAGCGAGCCGGGCAGGACGGACCGAAGTCGATGGTGTCGAATACGTCGCTCGGCGATTTTCGCGTCGGCGTCGCGGCGGGCGTGCCGTGCAACGGTGTGTTTCGTCTGAGCGCGGCTGAGGCCGACGCGCTTCGCGTGAAGACAGGCGATCCGCTGCGGGTACTGCCGTTGAAACACAAACAAGGATGATCATGAGCGAGCTTTTCATCGACGGCGAATGGGCCGTCGGCACTGGACCCGTATTCGCATCGCACAATCCCGGCACGGGCGCGGTGGTGTGGCAAGGCAACAGCGCGTCGGCCGACGACGTCGATCGCGCCGTACGCAGCGCGCGCCGCGCGTTCGCCGCATGGTCGGCGCTGACGCTCGACGCGCGCTGCGCGGTGGTGCGCCGTTTCGCCGCGCTCGTGACGGAGCGCAAGGAAGCGCTCGCCGAGGCGATCGGCCGCGAGACCGGCAAGCCGCTGTGGGAAGCGCGCACCGAAGCGGCCTCGATGGCCGCGAAGGTCGACATCTCGATTCAGTCCTATAACGAGCGCACCGGCGAAAAGCGCTCGGCGATGGCCGACGGCACCGCGGTGCTGCGGCATCGTCCGCACGGCGTGGTCGCGGTGTTCGGACCGTACAACTTTCCGGGTCATCTGCCGAACGGGCATATCGTGCCCGCGCTGATCGCCGGTAACGCGGTCGTGTTCAAGCCGTCCGAACTCGCGCCCGGCGTCGCGGCGCTGACCGTGCAGATCTGGCGCGATGCGGGGCTGCCTGCCGGCGTGCTGAATCTCGTACAGGGTGAGAAGGACACGGGCATCGCGCTCGCGAATCACCGGCAGATCGACGGACTGTTCTTCACCGGTAGTTCGGATACGGGAACATTGCTGCACAAACAGTTCGGCGGACGGCCGGAGATCGTGCTCGCGCTCGAAATGGGCGGCAACAATCCGCTCGTGATCGGCCCGGTCGCAGACCTCGACGCCGCCGTGCACCACACCATTCAATCGGCGTTTCTGTCGGCGGGGCAGCGCTGCACGTGCGCGCGCCGCATCTTCGTGCCCGACGATGCGTTCGGCGAGCGTTTCCTCGCGCGCCTGACGGAAGTGAGCTCGCGCATCGCCGTCGGTGCATACGACGCCGATCCGCAGCCGTTCATGGGCGCCGTGGTGTCGGCGCGCGCGGCGTCGCGCTTGATCGGCGCGCAGCAGCTTCTGCTCGCGAGCGGCGCGAAGGCGCTGCTGAAGATGGAGCAGCGCGATCCGCAACTCGGCTACGTCTCGCCCGCGATTCTCGACGTGACCGACGTGCGGGACCTGCCCGACGAGGAGCACTTCGGTCCGCTCGCGCAGATCATCCGCTACCGCAGCTTCGACGACGCGCTCGAACAGGCGAACGATACGGAGTTCGGTCTCTCGGCGGGCCTGCTCGCCGACGGTCAGGCGCTGTGGACGCATTTCCAGCGCACGATTCGCGCGGGCATCGTCAACTGGAACCGGCCGACCAACGGCGCTTCGTCGGGCGCGCCGTTCGGCGGTCCGGGCCGCTCGGGCAATCATCGGCCGAGCGCGTACTATGCGGCCGACTACTGCGCGTACCCGATGGCGTCCGTCGAGAGCGCGCAATTGAACATGCCCGCGAGCGTCTCGCCGGGCCTCCAATTCTAAGGATCGACGATGCTGCAAGCCACTGAAGCCAATTTCGACGGCCTGGTCGGCCCGACTCACAACTACGCGGGTTTGTCGTTCGGCAACGTCGCGTCGCAAAGCAACGAGAAGTCGGTCGCGAATCCGAAGGCCGCGGCACGCCAGGGTCTGCGCAAGATGAAGCAGTTGGCGGACCTCGGGTTTCATCAGGGCGTGCTGCCGCCGCAGGAGCGTCCGTCGATGCGTCTGTTGCGTGAGCTCGGCTTTTCCGGCGACGACGCTTCGGTGATCGCGCGCGTCGCGAACAACGCCCCCGAGTTGCTCGCGGCATCGAGTTCGGCCTCGGCGATGTGGACCGCGAACGCAGCGACCGTGAGCCCGTCCGCGGATACGCACGACGGCCGCGTGCATTTCACGCCGGCCAATCTGTGCAGCAAGCTGCATCGCGCGATCGAGCATGAATCGACGCGCCGCACGCTGCGCGCGATGTTCAGCGACACCGATCGCTTCGTCGTGCATGAGGCGCTGCCGGGGACGCCCGCGCTCGGCGACGAGGGCGCGGCGAATCACACGCGCTTTTGCGAGCAATACAGCGCGCGCGGGGTCGAATTCTTCGTGTATGGCCGCAGCGAGTATCGTCGCGGACCGGAGCCGACGCGCTATCCGGCGCGCCAGACGTTCGAGGCGAGCCGCGCGGTCGCGCATCGTCATGGCTTGCAGGAAGCGGCGACCGTGTACGCGCAGCAGAACCCTGAAGTGATCGACGCGGGCGTGTTCCATAACGACGTGATCGCGGTCGGCAATCGCAACACGCTGTTCTGCCATCAGCTCGCGTTCGTCGAGCAGCAGGCGGTGTACGACGAGCTGCGCGCGAAGCTCGCAAGCCTGCACGCTGGCTTCAACGTGATCGAAGTGCCCGACGCGCAGGTCAGTGTCGCCGATGCGGTGACGTCGTATCTGTTCAACAGCCAGTTGCTGAGCCGCCCCGATGGCAGGCAGGTGCTGGTCGTGCCACAGGAGTGCCGCGAAAATCCGCGCGTGGCCGCGTATCTGGATGAGCTGACTTCGCGCAGCGGTCCGATCGACGAGGTGCTCGTGTTCGATCTGCGCGAGAGCATGAAGAACGGCGGCGGTCCCGCGTGTCTGCGTTTGCGCGTCGTTCTCGACGACACCGAACGCGCGGCCGTCGCGCCGGGTGTGTGGATCGACGACACGCTGTTCGGCCGTCTCGATGCGTGGATCGAAAAGCACTACCGCGATCGTCTCGCCCCGGCCGATCTCACCGATCCGAAGCTGCTGGTCGAGTCGCGCACCGCGCTCGATGAGCTGACGCAAATCCTCGATCTGGGCTCGCTATATGACTTCCAGCGCTGAGCACACGACGCCGGCCCCGAGCGCGATGCTCGACGATTTTCTCGCGTGGACGCTCGTGGGTTCGCGGCCTGCTGCGCATCAAGCGCAAGGCACGTGCGCGAACGGCGTGCGCTGGACGTGGCAGGGCGACGGTGTACTCGTCATCGAGCCCGCGGACCCGCACCCGGACCTATGCAGCGTGCTCGTGTCGGCCGGCGTGCATGGCGACGAAACCGCGCCGATCGAACTGCTGTCGCGCATCGTCGCCGATATCGCGCACGGCCGCGCCGCGCTCGCGTGCCGGCTGCTCGTGATTCTCGGCAATATCGAGGCGATGCGCGACGGCGGCCGCTATCGCGACGACGATCTGAACCGGCTGTTCAGCGGTCGTCATCTGCAACTGCCGCACAGTCATGAAGCGCCGCGCGCGGCCGCGCTCGAACAGGCCGCGACGCGCTTTTTCGCCGACGCGTGCGCCGCGCCCGGCGCGCGCTGGCATATCGACATGCATACGGCGATCCGCGCGTCGGTGTTCGAGCGCTTCGCGCTGCTGCCGCATACCGGCAAGCCCTTGTCGCGCGCGATGTTCGAATGGCTCGGCGACGCGCGCATCAGCGCGGTGCTGCTGCACACGACGAAGGGCAACACTTATTCGCACTTCACCGCGCAAGCGTGCGGCGCCGCTGCGTGCACGCTCGAACTTGGCAAGGTTCGGCCGTTCGGCGAAAACGATCTGACGCGCTTCGAGGGCGCGGATCTGGCGGTGCGCGCACTACTGGCCGGCACGCGGGTGGGTTCGCGAACAACCCCGCAAGCCGACGCCCCTGCCGACGCGCAAGCCGCGCTGCCGCGCGTGTTCACCGTCATCGATCAGCTGACCAAGCAAAGCGACGCGTTCGAGCTGCTGCTCGCGCCCGATGTGCCGAACTTCACGCCGCTCGCCAAGGGCACCTTGCTCGCGCGCGACGGCGACTATCAATACACAGTGCAGCGCGACGAAGAGCGCATCGTGTTTCCGAACCCGACGGTCAAGCCCGGCCTGCGCGCCGGTCTGCTGGTCGTCGACACCACCGCCGATACGCTGTCCAGGCTTGTCTAGAACGACAAGGCGTTGAAGGAAGTAACCATGCATCGAAGTGTGCAAAACGCCCGCCCGTTGCGGCCGTTTTGCTTTCTGCACGCGTGCCGCAAACGTTCAACAATTATTTCGAGATATTGCCTCGTAAGCCTGTTCGTGCCCAATCACGCTGCGATAAAATTGCGACGCACACTGCCGCGCGCGACGGAGCTTTCAACGTCACAGAAACGCGCCACCGTGCAGCGGAAAACAGAACATAGCGGCCAGGCGCCAGCGGCGCCGAGCGGGGGATTGGAATGACCACCATCGCAATCGAGACTCTGAGCCCCAGCGGCACGACCGACGACGCGTCGCTCATCGCCAGCTTCGCGCGTCAGCCCATTCTGAATCGGGACGGCATGCTGTGCGGCTACGAGATCAAGGTGCGTGCGCCCGAGCTGACGCCCGCCGACGCCGACCAAGGCGTCCCGCAAGCCGATATCCATACCCAACCCGAAGCCGACGCATTGCCGGGCCGCGCGCCCACGCCGATGCAACGCGTCGCGCGCGCGATCGTGCGCGGGCTCGTGCAGAGTGACGTGCGCGGCGCGCTGACCGGCCATCCGGCCTACGTCGACGTGAACCGCGAGCTGCTGCTCGACGACGCGATCCTGAGACTGCCCCCAGAGCGCTTCATGCTCGAACTGCCTTTGTCGCTCGACGCCGACGACGCGTTGATAGCGCGTGTCGTGTATCTGCACGGCCGCCGCTACCGCTTCGCGCTCGACGACGTCGCGCAGCCCAACGAGACCTTCGCGAAGCTGCTGCCGTACGCCGAAGTCGTCAAGATCGACGTCACCCGCGCGCCGCGTGCGCTGCTGCCGAAGCTCGCGAGCGTGCTGAAGTCGGCGGGCAAGCTGCTGCTCGCGTCGGGTGTCGATGCGCAGGCCGACTTCGAGGCAGCGCATGAACTCGGCTTCGACCGCTTCCAGGGCTATTACTTCGCGCATGCGCAAAGCTCGGCGACGCGCCGCGTCAGCGCGCCGCGCCACGCGCTGCTCAATCTGCTGCAACTGCTCGCGGGCGACCCGACGGTCGCGCAGCTCGAAGCCGAACTGAAGCTGAACCCGGTGCTCGTCATGCATCTGATGAAGCTCGCGAATTCGAGCGGCCTCGCGGTCGGTCACAAGGTAACGACGCTGCGCGACGCGATCAACGCGACTGGCACCGACCGCATCGCGCGCTGGACGCAACTGCTGCTCTACGCCGACGGCCGCAAGGTCGCGCTCGAGGACGATCCGCTGCTGCAACTCGCGGCCGCGCGCGCGCGCTTCATGGAACTCGCGATCGAGCGCATGCCCGAGGCGGGCCGCGACGAAGCCGACGCGGCATTCCTGACCGGTGTGTTTTCGTTCGTCGATGCGGTGTTCGGCGGCTCGCTCGAAAAAACGCTGAACATCCTCACGCTGTCGCGGCCGATCCAGGCTGCGATCCTGCATCGCGAGGGCAGGCTGGGTCTGCTGCTGAGCGCGGTCGAAGCGCTCGAAGGCGGTGCATGGGAGCGCGTCGCCACGCTATGCGAGCGTCTTGCGCCGTTGACGGTGGAAGCGGTCGCGCAGATGGGTCTCGCGGCCGGCGCGTGGGCCGGCGTCGCGGATCGCAGCGCGGATGGGCTGGAGCGGATCGAGGATTGAGTGGGGCAAAAGCCCCACACGTGCCCGGAACAAATCGTTTTCGGGCAAACACGGAAAAGGTTGACAGTAAAGCGGCGTGATCAACGATCACGCCAGGTCTTCACATCGTCTCCATTTCCCGCATCTGCCCCTGGCCGAAAAAACGTCCTAACTCCTGAGCCAGTTCGTTGAGCACGCCCATCTCCTTCTGCGAGATGCGGCGCGCCTCCTGGGTGTGCGACCAGTCGCCGTAGAGCAGCGCGACAGTCTGATCGGTTTCGTCGAGGACCGGCAGCAGCACGAACGCGCGAGCGTCGTCGAACGAGCGGCGGAACCACTCCGGCAGCCGCGCGACCATCTTCGGATCGCGCGCATTCTCGATGAAGATGCCCACCGAGTTCGCGATCGCGAGATGGAACACGTCGGGCTCGAACGCGGTGTTGAACGAGAGCCGCGGCAGCGCCGCGTCGATCTTTGGCCCGAGGCCGAGACGCGCCCTGAACGTGCCGTTGCTGTGCTTGATGAACACCACGACGCGCGCGAAGCCGAGGCCCGCGAGCACGGTCTCCGCGGCCATCGCGAGCGCCGGTGCGAGCGGGCTGCCCTCGGGCAGGCCGCGCAGGTCCTCCACGCCGACCGCGATGCGCGCCTCGGGCGTGAGCGCCTCGCGCGCGATCGCATCTGCATTCGCGCGCAGTTCGACGATTTCCGCCATCACGCCGTCGCCGCCTTCCTCGCGCGCGAGCGCGACGCTCATCTGCAGCAGCACCTCGGGGTCCGTGTTCAGCGCGGCGCTGTACTCGTGCGCAAGCTCGCCGATGCGTGCCTCGCGTTCCCACTCGGGCATGTTCTGCTGCGTGAGCACGTCGGCGACCGCGGTCGAGTAATTGGTGATCGCGCGCAGCCACTGCACCTGGCGCGGTTGCGTCACGTCCTGCGGATCGAACTCGCCCATGCCCGAGCGGATCGTGTCGGGCAGGCGCCAGCGCACCGCGGCTTCGGCGCCGATTTCATCGAACGTGACGCCGAGCACGAGCGCGCACGCATCGGCTTCGGGCGCGCCGCCGTCGATATGGCGGCGAATCTGGTCCCATTCCGCGTCGAGATAGAACACGACGAGCAGCTTGCCGATTTGCCGCATCAGCGTGCAGACCACCGCTTCCTCGCCGGCGCGCAGGTCGCCGCGCTCGGTCAGCTTGCGCGCGACGCAGCCCGACAGCAGCGTGCGGTTCAGTTCGAGTTTCGCGTCGATGCGGCGCGGCGCGCTGTGATGAAAGTGATCGACGATCTTCAGACCGACGACCAGGTGACCGACCGCATCCATGCCGAGCACCATCAGCGCGCGTGACACGGTCGTGATGTTGCCGCCGAACGCCATGTACATCGCCGAGTTCGCGAGCCGCAGCACTTTCTGCGTGAGCGCGAAGTCCGACAGCACCACCTGCACGAGGCCGGTGAAGTCGAGGTCGTCGTTGGTCACTGCCGCCATGGTGGTGCGCAGCGATTGCGACAGCATAGGGAAATCGCCGCGCTCGCTCATTCGCGACCAGAGCCGGTCGAGCACTGCCGCCTTTACCATGTGAGTCCCGCAAAAGCCATACGTGTTCCAGTGAATGCGATGCCGGTCGAGAGCCGGTTTGTTCCGCTGCCTGGGCGTCGCGTGTACATCGCCCGTTACGCGCTGTGCAGCTGAAGCTCGCGCGCTTCGAAGCGCTGCGCGAGTTCCTCGGACGGCAGCGCCTTGCAGACGAGCCAGCCCTGAATGTGATCGCAGCCCATCTCGGTGAGCAGCGCGCGTTGCGCTTCTGTTTCGACGCCCTCGGCAACCAGTTCGAGGTCGAGCGTTTGCGCCAGGCCAACGACAGCGCTAACGATTGCCTGATCGTTTCGCGAGGTTAGCAGATTCTCGACGAAACTCCGGTCGATCTTCAGCTTCGCGAGCGGAAAACGCTGCAGGTACGCGAGGCTCGAATAGCCGGTGCCGAAGTCGTCGACGGCGAAGCGGATGCCCATCGCGGTCAGGTCTTCGAGCAAGACCTTCGCATGCGCCGGATCGTGCATCAGCAGACTTTCGGTGATTTCGAAGACGACGCGGCGCGGATCGATGCCGGTCAGCTCGAGCGCTTCGCGCACCGAGTCCTTGAAGCGCGGATCGCGAAACTGCTGCGGCGATACGTTGACGGCCACGTATTGCAGCGGGATGCCCTTCGCGTCCCACTGGATCAGCTGCATGCACGCGACCTTCAGCACCCAGTTGCCGAGGAAGTTGATGAGCCCGATCGACTCGGCAAGCGGAATGAACATCGACGGCGGCACGAGGCCATGCACCGGATGCGCCCAGCGGATCAACGCCTCGACACCGACCACGCCTCGCGTGCGGCTGCTCGTGATCGGCTGGAAGTGCAGCGAAAACTCGCCGTTGCGTACGCCGTCGTAGAGGTCGGCCTCGAGCTTCAGGCGCTCGGCGTCGGCCGGGTTGTCGTCGGGCACGTAGAACGCGAGCGTGTTGCCGCCCGCGGCCTTCGCCTGCAACAGCGCGTGGTCGGCCCAGCGCAGCAGGTGCGTGTCGTGGCCGCCAGTGTCGTTGGCATGGCGCACGTCGGGGTAAAGCGCGATGCCGATGCTAGCCGACAGGTGCACCTGCTGACCCTTGAACACGTACGGCTGCTGGATCGCGGTCAGCAGACGCCGCGCCAGCGCTTCGGCGGCCGCCGCCGCGTCGGTGCGGCTCGCGGCCGGCTTCACGAGGATCGCGAACTCGTCGCTCGCGACGCGCGCGATCGTTTCGTTCGGGCTCGTCATGTTCAACAGGCGCCGCGACGTGTCGCGCAGCATCTCGTCGCCGGCGTCATAGCCGAGCGCGCGGTTCACGCGCTGATAGTCGTCGAGATCGAGCAACAGCAACGCGACCGGCGTGCCGTGCGCGTCGGCCTTCTGTTGCGCGTCGAGCAACGCGTGCAACAGACCCGACTGGTTCGGCAGGCTGGTCAGCCGGTCCAGATGCAACGCCTGGGTCAGGCGCTCTTCGGCGGCGCGCCACGACGACACGTCGAAGCCGGCGATCGCGTAGCCGTCGACGCCCTCGTGGCTGCTGCGCACGACGCGCAGCTCGACCGTGATCGGATAGGTCAGCGACTTGACGAGCCCGAGCGTCGCTTTCTCGACGTTGCCCGAGGCCGCCGCTTGCTTGAGCAGCGCGTCGAGGCGCGGCGCGTCGGCGGGCGCGACCAGATCGTGCAGCGTCGCGGTTTTCAGGTACTCGCGGTGATAGCCGATGAAGCGCAGGCTCGCGTCGGACACGTAGATGAAGCGCAACGCATCGTCGACGTGCGCGAGCAGGTCGACCGCGCCGACCACCTGTTCCAGTGGGAGCGGGCGGTTCGTGCTGCTCGGCTGGGCGTCGTCCTCGCGCCGGCCGAACGCTCGCAGCCGGTCGATGACCGTGCGCAAGGAGCCCCGGCGGGGCGCGGTGATCGTGTTCGCTTCCATGTTTGTCGCTGGCAACCTGGGTTCGTCCGCGGGCGCGGCTGCTGGTCCGCCGGTCCCTGGGGGGGCGGCAGATAGCAGGCCACCCTATCAGAACGAGATAACGACGCGTGCGGGGAAATCTTTAGCGGCGGGCGGAGAAAAACATCTGGTAAGGCGAAGCCCGCTGCCGTCGCCGGGACGATTCGGTTAAAGTGACGCCGCTTCGCGGCCGTTAATATGGCGAATCTCCCTTGGTCCGCGACCCGTGACGTCGCGCAGCATAGACTTTCCGAACCTTGTACCGATGATCCATCTCCGAACGCCCTGTCGTCAGGTCCGCCAGACCCCCACGGCCCGTCCCGCGGGACGCCGAGGTGCGTAATGCATTCGCCGGCTCGTCGGCCGGCTATCCTGAGCACGGGTACCCGGACGCGGCCGCGCAGTATGTCTATGTCGGCCGCCAGCCGATTCTCGATCGCGACGGCGCGCTGCATGCTTACGAGCTACTGTTCCGTGCCGGCACGTACAACTACGCCGAGATCAACGACGACGCGCAGGCCACCGCGCAGGTGGTCGCGCGCACGATCGGCGGAATCGGCGTGCCGGCCGTGCTGGGCCAGCATCGCGGCTTCGTCAATATCGATCGTGCGCTGCTCTTTAGCGACATCGTCCATCTGATGCCGCCCGAGCGCTTCGTGCTCGAAATCCTCGAAACCGTGCGCTACGACGCGTCGCTCGCGCGTCGTCTGGGCGAGCTGCGCGGCGCCGGCTTCCAGGTCGCGCTCGACGACGTGCACGATCTGTCGGACGAGCTGAGCGCGATGCTGCCTTTCGCCGACATCGTCAAGATCGACTTCCTGCAGACGCCGCGCCGCACGGTCGCGAAGCTCGCGTCGACGCTGCGCGGCCACGGCAAGACGCTGCTCGCCGAGAAGGTCGAGACACGCGAGGACTTTGCGCTCGCCCACGACCTCGGCTTCGATCTGTTCCAGGGCTACTTCTTCGCGCGGCCGCAGGTGCTGGCCGCGCCGCGCAACCGCTCGTTGCGCCCGGGCCTGCTGCGGCTGCTCGCGCTGCTGTCGCGCGACGCCGGCATCGTCGAGCTGGAGGCGGAGCTGAAGTTGAATCCAGGCGTGGTCGTGCAACTGCTGCGGCTCGTCAATTCGAGCGCGTTCGGTCTTGGGCGCAACATCGCGTCGCTGCGCGAGGCGATCATCGCGACCGGCACGCGGCAGATCGCGCGCTGGGCGCAACTGCTGCTGTACGCGGATACGGGCGACCTGCCGTGGCGCGCCGATCCGCTCGTGCAATTGGCCGCGACGCGCTCGCGTTTCATGGAGCTGGCCGCGAACTGGCTGCGTCCTGCCGACGGCGAATTCGCCGACGCCGCGTTCATGACCGGGATTTTTTCGCTCGTGCATATCGTGCTCGACAGCACGCCGGATACGGTGCTCGAAAAGCTCGGCCTCGCGCCGCAGATCCGCGACGCGATCGTCGCGCGCAAGGGTGAACTGGGCGCTCTGCTGCTGATCGCCGAGGTCGCGGGCGAGGGCGGCGACGCCGCGCCGGTCGCGACGGCGGCGGGCCTCCCCGCGCTGACGCCCGACGTGGTGTCGGAGCTGAACCTGTCGGCGGCGGCGTGGTTCGGCGCGCACGTGGCCGAGTTGGGTCTTTGATGTGCTGAGCTCGCGCGCCGCATGCTTTCGATTCGCTTGTAGTCCTGGCGGTGACTGACGCCGCGTGCGCATCCGTGGTCCAATGGACAGTTCAGCGACGGCCCGTGACGGCGGCCGAAGCTGTCTTCGATTGACCGGATCAACCGCGTGCGCTCACGCATGGAGAAGCAGATGAAGAAACAACACCTACCGGCGGCACTGGCAGCCGTCATGGCGTTCGGATTCGCCATGCATGCGCCGCTCGCTTCGGCAACCCTGAAGCCCGGCGACACGGCGCCGACGTTTACCGCCGAGGCCTCGCTCGGCGGCAAGACCTACACGTATTCGCTTGCCGACGAACTGAAGAAGGGGCCGGTCGTGCTGTACTTCTATCCGGCCGCGTTCACGACGGGCTGCACGATCGAGGCGCACGAGTTCGCCGATGCGGTCGACGAGTACAAGCAATACGGCGCGTCGGTGATCGGCGTGTCGCACGACAACATCGATACGCTAACGAAGTTTTCGGTCAGCGAATGCCGCAGCAAATTCCCGGTCGCGGCCGACGCCGACGCGAAGGTGATCAGCGCATACGACGCGGGCATGCCGATGAAGGCCGGCATGGCGAATCGCGTGTCGTACGTGATCTCGCCCGACGGCAAGATCATCTACGAGTACACGAGCCTGTCGCCCGAGAAGCATGTCGAGAACACGCTGAACGCGCTCAAGGAGTGGGCGGCCGCGCATAAGGGTCAATGAAGGGCCGCGTGTGCCTCGTGTGGCATCGCGTATCGCCTGTGCCAGGCTAAAACCTTTTACCGGAAGAGCTTGCGATGCCGATTGTCGTTGCGTTGATTGCGCTGATCGCGCTGGGATACGGCGCGGTGCGCGCCTTTTATGCGCTGCAGGCCGCTTTCGGGCTGGTGGTGGCCGAGGGCGTCGCCGTGCTGGTTGCGTTGCTGATCGCCGGTGCGCTCGCGTACTGGCGGCAGCGGCGCCGCGAAGTCGCGCCGAACGTGCGCGACGGCGACTGGACGCACGAGCTGAAGGGCAGTTGGGGGTCGGTGCGGCTCGCGGCGGCCAAGCGGCTCTGCGAGATTCGCGTCGGCGATCAGCAGGGCGCGTATATCTTCGCCGACCTGCTCGGCGCCGAAGCACAG
The DNA here is from genome assembly GCF_014397785.1 of Paraburkholderia podalyriae. GTDB lineage: Bacteria > Pseudomonadota > Gammaproteobacteria > Burkholderiales > Burkholderiaceae > Paraburkholderia > Paraburkholderia podalyriae. The sequence continues at coordinate 260,604 of NZ_VZQQ01000002.1, read as the reverse complement.
GGCCGCGACGCGCAGGCGCGACTCGCGCTGAAGGTCAAGGACTCACGGCATGGCGAGTGGCTCGTGCCGATGCCGAACGAACGGATGGCGCGCCGATGGCAGCGGATTTTCTCGCTGGCCATCGCGCAGAAGCTGTGAGCGCCACCGCTGTGCGCGCCACCGCCACTGCATCATGACGACGTCGGCGCCGCGCCACCCGCGCGGCGCGCCTTTCTCGCCTCCCAGCGCACGCGGATGCGATCCATATACAGATAGACGACCGGCGTCGTATAGAGCGTCAGCATCTGGCTGACGATCAGCCCGCCGACGATCGATATGCCGAGCGGCGCGCGCATCTCCGCGCCTTCGCCGCTGCCGAACGCGAGCGGCAATGCGCCGAGCAGCGCGGCGAAGGTCGTCATCATGATCGGCCGGAAGCGCAGCAGACAGGCCTGATAGATCGCGTCGCGCGACGACAGCCCCTGGCGCGACGCCTCGATCGCGAAGTCCACCATCATGATCGCGTTCTTCTTCACGATGCCGATCAGAAGGATCACGCCGATCAGCGCGATGATGCTGAACTCGGTCTTGAACAGCAGCAGCGCGAGCAGCGCGCCGACGCCCGCGGACGGCAGCGTCGACAGGATCGTCAGCGGGTGGATGTAGCTCTCGTAGAGGATGCCGAGCACGATATACACCGCCGCGAGCGCGGCGAGGATCAGGATCGGCTGATCGGACATCGACTGCTGGAACGCCTGCGCGGTGCCCTGGAAGCTGCCGTGAATCGTGGCGGGCATGCCGATCTCGGCCATCGTGTCGTAGATCGCCTGGGTGGCGGTGGACAACGACACGCCCGGCGGCAGGTTGAACGAGATCGTCGATGCGACGAACTGGCTCTGGTGATTGACCGACAGCGGCGTGGTGCCCGGCCCGAAGCTCGCGATCGCCGACAGCGGTACCATCGTTTCCTTCGCGGTCGATACCGCCGCGCCAGACGATGCGCTCGACTTGCCGCTCGCCGCGATCGAATTGATCGCCTGATTGCGCGCGGAGTCGGCCGCGATGCTGGCCGCGCTCGTCGCGGTGGTGGCCGCGGTGCCGCCGGTTGCTGCGCTCGTCGTGGTCGCCGTGCTGGTCGCTTTGGACGTCACGGTGCCGGCCGGCGCATTGGTGGTCTGCGCGCCGCTCGCGCTGCCGCCCGATGTGCTGACGAAAATCTGCGTCAGCATCTCCGGGCTCTGCCAGTAGCGCGGCGCGACTTCCATCACGACGTGATACTGGTTCAGCGGGTTGTAGATCGTCGACACCTGGCGCTGGCCGAACGCGTCGTACAGCGTGTTGTCGATCTGCGCGGGCTTGATGCCGAGGCGCGATGCCGTTGCGCGGTCGATCGTCACCATCGCTTCGAGGCCGCCTTGCTGCTGGTCGGAGTTCACGTCCGCGAGCTCCTTACGCGCCTGCAGCGCCTCGGTGAGCTTCGGCCCCCACTTGTACAGATCGGGCGTCGAGTCTGCGAGCAGCGTGAACTGATACTGCGCGTTCGATTGCCGTCCGCCGACGCGGATGTCCTGCACCGCCTGCAGGAACGTGCGCGCGCCGGCCACGTCGCCGAGCGGCACGCGCAGTTGCTGGATCACCTGGTCGGCGGAGAGCTTGCGTTCGCTTTTCGGCTTCAGCGACACGAACATGAAGCCCGAGTTGGTCTGCCGGCCGCCGGTGAAGCCGACCACGCTGTCGACCGCCGGGTTCTTGCTGACGATCGCCATCATCTCCGAGAACTTGCCCTTCATCGCCTGGAAAGACGTGCTCTGGTCGGCCTGGATGCCGCCGACGAGGCGCCCCGTGTCCTGCTGCGGGAAGAAGCCCTTCGGCACGATGATATAAAGCGCGACGTTCAGCGCGATGGTCAGCAGCAGAACCATGACGATCAGGAGCGGATGCAGCAGCGCCCAGCCGAGCGTGCGCTCGTAGCCGCGCTGCATCGACGTGAAGCCGCGTTCGAGCCAGCGGCCGAGGCGGGTTTCCTGCCGCTTTTCGTGCGGCTCGCGCAGCAGGCGCGAGCACATCATCGGCGTGAGCGTCAGCGATACGACAAGGGACACCGCGATCGCGAGCGACAGCGTCAGCGCGAACTCGCGGAACAGCCGCCCGACGATGCCGCCCATCAGCAGGATCGGCAGGAACACGGCGACCAGCGAGATGCTGATCGACATCACCGTGAAGCCGACCTCGCGTGCGCCGATGAACGCGGCCTTCATGCGCGGCACGCCGTCTTCGATGTGGCGCGAGATGTTTTCGAGCACGACGATCGCGTCGTCGACGACGAAGCCGGTCGCGATCGTCAACGCCATCAGCGACAGATTGTCGATCGAGAAGCCCATCAGGTACATCGCGCCGAAGGTGCCGATGATCGAGATCGGCACGGCCACGCTCGGAATCAGCGTCGCGCGCCAGTTGCGCAGGAACAGGAACACCACCATCACGACGAGCGTGACCGCGATCACGAGCGTGCGCTCGGTGTCGCGCAGCGACGCGCGGATAGTAATGGAACGGTCCGAGGTCGGTGAAATGTCGACGTCGGCGGGCAGCGACGCATGCAGTTGCGGCAGCATCGCCTTTACGCGGTCGACGGTCTCGATGATGTTCGCACCGGGCTGCCGGTAAAGGATCACCAGCACCGAGCGCTTGCCGTTGAAGAGGCCGAGATTGCGCAGATCCTCGACCGAATCGACGACTTCGCCCATGTCGGAGAGTTTGACCGGCGCGCCATTGCGATACGCGATCACGAGGTCCTTGTACTGCGACGCCTTGCTCGCCTGGTCGTTCGTGTACAACTGCACGCGGTTCTCGCCGAACTCGATCGAGCCCTTCGGGCTATTCGCGTTGGCCGCGGCGAGCGCCGCGCGCACGTCTTCGAGGCCGATGCCGTAATGCGACAGCGCATGCGGCAGCAGCTCGACGCGCACGGCCGGATTCGCCGAGCCGCTGACATCCACTTCGCCGACCCCTTGCACCTGCGACAGCGACTGCTGCAGCACGGTTGCGGCCGAATCGTAGAGCTGGCCCGCCGTCAGCGTGGTGGACGTCAGTGCGAGAATCAGAATCGGCGCGTCGGCCGGGTTGACCTTGTGGTAGGTCGGGTTGCTGCGCAGGCTCGCGGGCAGGTCGGCGCGCGACGCGTTGATCGCCGCCTGCACGTCGCGCGCGGCGCCGTCGATGTTGCGGTTCAGGCCGAACTGCAGCGTAATGCGCGTCGAGCCGACCGAGCTTTGCGACGTCATCTCGGTGACGTCGGCGATCGAGCCGAGATGCCGCTCGAGCGGACTCGCGACACTCGTCGCGACGGTCTCCGGGCTCGCGCCCGGCAGCGTTGCCTGCACCGAGATGGTCGGGAAGTCGACCTGCGGCAGCGGCGCGACCGGCAGCTTCGTGAACGCGAACACGCCCGACAGCGCGATGCCGATCGCCAGCAGCGTGGTGGCGACCGGTCGGGAGATAAACGGACGCGACAGGTTCATCGCTCAGTTCCCTGCATCGGTGGCGGGCGGCGCGGCGCTACCGGACGAATCGCCGCGGTGGAAGCGCTCGCGCAGCCGGCGGCCGAGCGAATCGAACGCGAGATAGATCACCGGCGTCGTGAACAGTGTCAGCAGCTGGCTCACGATCAGGCCGCCGGCGATCGCGATACCGAGCGGACGGCGCAGCTCCGAGCCCGCGCCGGTGCCGAGCATCAGCGGCAGCGCGCCGAGCAGCGCGGCGAGCGTGGTCATCAGGATCGGCCGGAAGCGCAGCAGGCACGCCTGGTAGATCGCCTCGCGCGGCGGCTTGCCTTCCTCGCGCTCGGCGTAGAGCGCGAAGTCGATCATCATGATCGCGTTCTTCTTCACGATACCGATCAGCAGCACGATGCCGATGATCCCAATGATGTCGAGATCGTGGCCGGTGATCAGTAGCGCGAGCAGCGCGCCGACGCCGGCCGACGGCAGCGTCGACAGAATCGTGATCGGATGGATGAAGCTCTCGTACAGCACGCCGAGCACGATGTACATCGTGACGATCGCCGCGAGGATCAGGAACAGCTCGTTGGCGAGCGACGCCTGGAACGCGAGCGCCGCGCCCTGGAAGCGCGTCTGGAACGACGCGGGCAGGCCGACGTCTTTTTCGGCCTGCTCGATCGCCTTCACGGCCGCGCCGAGCGACGAACCCGGCGCGAGGTTGAAGGACACGGTGGTGGCGGGGAACTGGCTCAGGTGCGTGACCAGCAGCGGCGCGGGCCGCTCGATGAACTTCGCGATCGACGACAGCGGCACCTGGCCGCCCGTCGACGTGGAAGACGGCAGATAGATCGAGTTCAGCGACGTGGTGTAGTGCTGCATCGTCGGCTGCGCTTCGAGAATCACGCGGTACTGGTTCGACTGCGTGAAGATCGTTGAAATGATGCGCTGGCCGAACGCGTCGTACAACGCGCTGTCGATGGTGGCCGGCGTGATGCCGAAGCGCGCGGCGGTCTCGCGGTCGATCTCGATGAACACCGAGCGGCCGTTGTCCTGCAGATTGGTTGCGACGTCCGCGAGTTCGGGCGACTGCTTGAGCCGGTCGACCAGCTTCGGCACCCACGTCGTGAATTCGCCGATGTTCGGATCGGTCAGCATGAACTGATACTGCGTCGGGCTCACGGTCGAGTCGATCGTCAGGTCCTGCACCGGCTGCATGTACAGCGACGCGCCCGGAATATGCGCGACGTCCTTCTGCAACTGGCGGATCACGTCGCTCGCGGTGTTGCTGCGGTCGTCACGCGGCTTCAGGTTGATCAGCATGCGGCCGCTGTTCAGCGTGATGTTGCTGCCATCCACGCCGATGAACGAGGTCAGGCTTTCGACGTCCGGGTTCTTCAGGATCTGGTCGGCGAGCGCCTGCTGACGCTCGGCCATCGATGCGAACGACACCGACTGCGGCATCTGCGTGATCGCCTGGATCACGCCGGTGTCCTGCACCGGGAAGAAGCCTTTCGGCACGAACACGTACAGCAGGCCGGTCAGCACCAGCGTGAGCAGCGCGACGACCAGCGTGGAGCGTTGACGGTTCAGCACCCACGTGAGCGCGACCGCGTAGCGCGCGATCACCCAGTCGATCGCGCGGTGCGCCTTCGCCTCGAAGCGGTGACTGTCGTGCGGCGGCGTGTGGCGCAACAGCTTCGCGCACATCATCGGCACCAGCGTCAGCGACACGACCGCCGAAATGACGATCGTCACCGCCAGCGTGATCGCGAATTCATGGAACAGGCGCCCGACCACGTCGCCCATGAAGAGCAGCGGAATCAGCACCGCGATCAGCGAGACCGTCAGCGAAATGATCGTGAAGCCGATCTGCTTCGAGCCCTTCAGCGCGGCTTCGAGCGCCGTGTCGCCTTCCTCGACATAGCGCGCGATGTTCTCGATCATCACGATCGCGTCGTCGACGACGAAGCCGGTGGCGATGGTCAGCGCCATCAGCGACAGGTTGTCGAGCGAGAAACCGCACAGGTACATCACGGCGAGCGTGCCGATCAGCGACAGCGGCACCGACAGGCTCGGAATGATCGTCGCGTAGACGTTGGCGAGGAACAGGTACATCACGAGCACGACCAGCACGACCGACATCGCCAGTTCGAACTGCACGTCGCGCACCGACGCGCGGATCGTCGTGGTGCGGTCGGTGACGACCTGCACGTCGAGCGAGGCGGGCAGCGACTGCTGCAGCCGCGGCAGCAGCGCCTTGATGCTGTCGACCACCTGGATCACGTTCGCGCCCGGCTGGCGCTGCACGTTCAGGATGATCGCGGGCGTGGTGTCGACCCACGCGCCGAGCTTCGTATTCTCCGGTCCCGCGACGATGCTCGCGACGTCGGTCAGCATCACCGGACGCCCGCTCTTGTATGCGACCACGGCGCTCTTGTACTGGTCGGCGTCGGTCAGCTGGTCGTTCGAATTGATCGTGTAGTTGCGCGTCGGGCCGTCGAAATTGCCCTTCGGGGTGTTGACGTTCAGGTTCGAGATCGTGGTGCGCAGGTCGTCGAGATTCAGGCCATACGCGGCGAGCGCGCGCGGGTTCGCCTGAATGCGGATCGCCGGGCGCTGGCCGCCCGAAAGGCTCACGAGACCCACCCCCGCGACCTGCGAAATCTTCTGCGCGAGACGCGTGTCGGCGAGATCCTGCACCTGCGTGAGCGGCAGCGTCTTCGACGTGATCGCGAGCGTGATGATCGGCGCGTCGGCCGGGTTGACCTTCGCGTAGATCGGCGGCGCGGGCAGGTCGGACGGCAGCAGGTTGCCCGCCGCGTTGATCGCCGCTTGGACCTCCTGCTCGGCGATGTCGAGCGGCAGGTCGAGGCTGAACTGCAGCGTGATGATCGACGAGCCGGCCGAGCTTTGCGACGACATCTGATTCAGCGACGGCATCTGCCCGAACTGCCGCTCGAGCGGCGCCGTCACCGAGGACGTCATCACGTCCGGGCTCGCGCCCGGATAGAAGGTCTGCACCTGGATCGTCGGATAGTCGACCTCGGGCAACGCGGAGAGCGGCAGAAAGCGCAGCGCGACGAGGCCGACCAGCATGATCGCCGCCATCAGCAGCGCGGTGCCGACGGGACGCAGAATAAAAGCGCGGGATGGATTCATGCGGTAAGTGTCGTGCCTTTACTTTATTGCGAGGCTTGCGACGCGTGCCGGCCGCGATGCGCGTGCGCGCCCGAGGCGCTCGCCGGAGCGCTCGCGCCGTGCGCGCCGGATGCGGCCGATGCGCCGGATGCGCCGGATGCGCCACGCGGCCGCTCGGCCGGGATCGTGATCTTCGAGCCTTCGCGCAGCCGGTCCGAACCGTCGATCACGACGCGCTCGCCGAGCGCGAGACCCGACTGGATGCTGGAGCGCTCGCCGTCGACCGGGCCGACCTTGACCGGGCGCACAGTGACCGTGTTGTCGGGCTTCACGACGTACACGAAGGGACCCATCGAGCCGTTGAGCACCGCCGAGGTCGGCACGATCACCGCGTTCCGGATCGTATCGACGAGCAGGCGCGTGTTGACGAACTGATTCGGGAACAAGCCGTTGTCCTTGTTCTCGAAGATCGCGCGCAGCTTGATCGTGCCGGTGGTCGTGTCGATCTGGTTGTCCATCGTTTTCAGCGAGCCGACTTCGAGCGAGTGCGTGTTGCTACGGTCGTACGCGGTGGCCGACAGCTGCTCGCCGTTCTGCGTGTGCTGGATGATCTGCTGCAGGTTGTCCTCGGAGGTCGTGAAGACCACGCTGATCGGATCGAGCTGCGTGATCACGACGATGCCGTTCGTCAGGCCCGAGGTCACGTAGTTGCCCGGGTCGACCTGGCGCAGACCGACGCGCCCCGACACCGGCGCGGTGATGCGCGCGTAGACGAGGTCGAGCTTGAAGCTGTCGACGTTCGCCTGGTCGGACTTCACCGTGCCCTCGTATTGCCGCACCAGCGACGCCTGGGTGTCGACCTGCTGGCTCGCGATCGAGTCCTGCGCGAGCAGCGTCTGATAGCGCTTCAGATCGAGACGCGCGGTGGCGAGCAGCGCCTGGTCGCGCACCAGCGTGCCTTCGGCGTTGCGCAGCGAAATCTCATAGGGGCGCGGATCGATCTGGGCCAGCACGTCGCCCTTCTTGACCATCTGGCCTTCCTTGAAATAGACGTCCTGCAGCACGCCGCTCAGCTGCGGCAGCACGGTGACGGTGGCGAGCGGCGTGACCGTGCCGAGCGCGGTCAGCACGACCGGCATCTCGCCCTGCGTCGCGGCGGCGACGTGCACCGGCTGCGGCATGTTGGCCATCGCGTTCGGACCGCCGCGGCCGAAGCGGCCGCCGCGCGCGCCGCTCGCGGCAGCCGGTGCGCTGGCGCCGCTGCCCGGGCCGCCCCACGGATGCCAGCGCCACAGCACGGCGCCGAGCACGACCAGCACCGCGACGATCAGCGCGATGGTGCGGCCACGGCGGCGTTTCACCGCGCCGGGCGCGCTCGCTTGCGCTCCGTTCGCGGATGGCTGGGAAGCGGCAGGGCGTTGGGTTTCCGGGTGCTTTGGTTGTTCGTCCATCGGTTCGGTCAGGTGGCTGGCTTTATGATGTGAGCCGCTCAGGCGGTCGCCGCCATTCGAAGGGCGGCGGGCCGGCACATGGGCGGCATATCAGGCGGTTGTAGCGGCGGGCGCCGCGCAATGTTCAGCGCGATGCTACTCGAGGCGCGGGACAGAGATGTTAACGCAATGCGAAATCATCACGGATGGGCGAGGCCGTTTCGACGGCGCTCGCGGCTCGCCGAGGGCGTTCCCGCGACGGGATGCGTGATCGTACGTTGCGGCCTCCGTAACAGTCCAGCTGCGTATTTTTCGTTTGATTACGAAGGTTACAGGATGTTGGCGAAGCGTCGGGCGAAGGCGGGCTACCGTCGTCATTGCGCGGATCGAAGGCGGCTGGCGCCGCCCAGGCCGCCAGCGCGTGGCGCCATTTGGCGCCCGTTGCGGCCGACGGGCCTATTCGTCGAGCCGGCGCCCCGGGGCGCCGCCAATCTCGAGCACGATCTTGTCGATGCATTCGAGCAGCGCGGGCGCGGCGCGCGAAATCAGCCAGTCGCGCGGACACTGGTCGGCGGAGCCGCCGCAGTTGACCGCGTATCGCTCGCCTGACGGCCCGACAAAGCCAAGGGCGATCGCGTTCAAACCGTCGTGCCACTCGCCGGTGGCGATCGCGAAGCCGCGTTCCAGCGTGTCCCGGAGCGCGCTTTCGAGACGGCTGCCGATGTGGCCCCAGTCGTCACCTTCGGCCGTTTGCAGGCCGGCGAGCAGGCGGTCGCGGTCCGGCTGCGCGAGCGACGCGAGGTATGCCCGGCCGACTGCGGTGCGCGTCAGGCTCATGCGCGCGCCGACTTCGAGCCGCGACACGAGCACCGCCGAGCGCGGTCGGATGGTGTCGATCACGACCATGTCGTAGCGGTCGCGCACCGCGAGATGGACCGATAACGCGGTGCATTCCGCGAGTTCGATCAGGAATGGCCGCGCGCGAGAGCGGATGTCGAAATTGCGCAGAAAGCCGTTGCTTAGTTCCAGCACTGACGAGGTCAGCACGAAGCGCTCGCTGTCGGGCAGTCGCAGTAGAAAACCGGTGCCCACGAGGGTCGCGGTGATGCGCGACACCGTGGGCTTCGGAATGCCGGTCAACTCGGCGAGTTCGCGATTGCTAAGTGGAGCATGCGCGGCCGCGACGGCGCGCAATACGGTCAGGCCGCGCGCGAGCGCGGTGACTTCATCGCCCGGGCCGTCCCGGTCTTTGCCGGCGGGGACCTTGGCGGCGACGGTTTGGCTACGTGTGGAGCGGTTCATGCGTTTTTTGGAACAGTATTTCAAATTGTTCGTTCGACAACCTGGTGATGGCCGCTCGCAGCGGGCGCGGGCATCTCCAAACCGGGGCGTTCATTCGATTATTTTTAGGAAATTCATTGTATCGGAAGAAATTTCCGATTGGCGGGGGCGACTACATCTTTTTGCTTGACTTAGTCAGCATAACCATAAAAAATGGAACCTCATTTCGAAAGTCGCTCCGTCGGTTGCATCTGATGCATGCGAGCGCAAATTCCCGGAATCCAGGATCGATCACCCATTATATGGGCTTGCGGTTTTCGAATACCTTCTCTCAGGTTCTAGCACGGCCCTCGGAATGGCTAGAACTTTTAAGGCGTCGCGGCAACGTGACGCCTTTTTTTTATTGTCGGGGCATTAACGAAGTCCGCAGCAAAACGAATGCCCCAATGGCATCTGCACAGCGGGTTGACGACTCGGGAAGGTGACTTTAAAACCGCGTTTTTGAACTGATTTCGCGGGCGTTGCTTCAGCGCGCCAGCAAAGAAACCGTCGCGATGCCGAGAATCGTCATGATCAGCGACGTGCTCACGTGAATCGCCACTTCGCCGGCCGCCCAGCCGAGCCGGCCGTCCTGCAGGCGCTGTACGACCTCGGCGGAGAACGTCGAGAACGTCGACAGGCCACCCATCAGACCGGTGATGACGAACAGTCGCCATTCCGGCGCGAGTTGGGGCACGCGCGCGAAGCCCGCGACCGCCACGCCGATGATGTAGCCGGCGATCATGTTGGCGGCGAGCGTGCCAAGCGGCAGATCGCTAAAGACCGCGTTCAGTCGAAAGCCGAGAAACCAGCGAAACAGCGAGCCGAGAGCGCCGCCAATCGCGACAGCGAGAAAAGACCAATACATGGAAGAGGATCGAACCGGAATGTCGACAAACCGGTTGATGCGGGCGAGTTGATGCCGCGTCCGCATAACCGGGCGTAGCAGGCATCATCAGCCACAAGGGCGGTTAATGGAGAATGCCATCTCCAGGCGCGAAGTCTAACATCGGCGCGGGGCATTTGGGGACAGGCTCGTGGCCCGCGCCTGTCCCACTTCCCGCGAGCGCCGCCAGGTTCACTCCGGCGTCGCCGAAATCTTGTGAATCGACAGATCGGCGCCGTTGTACTCCTCTTCCTGGTCGAGCCGCAGACCGACCGTCATGCGGATCACGCCATACACGACCGTGCCGCCGAGCCCCGACACGACGATGCCGCCGAGCGTGCCGATGACCTGCGAGGCGAACGACACACCGCCCAGCCCGCCGAGCGCGTGGGTGCCGAAGATCCCCGCCGCGATGCCGCCCCATGCGCCGCACAAGCCGTGCAGCGGCCACACACCGAGCACGTCGTCGATGCGCCAGCGGTTCTGCACGCAGGTGAACATGTAGACGAACAGCATGCCGGCGATGCCGCCCGTGACCAGCGCGCCGAGCGGATGCATCAGATCCGAGCCCGCGCACACGGCCACGAGTCCCGCGAGCGGGCCGTTGTACGTGAAGCCCGGGTCGTTGCGGCCCGCGAACCACGCGGTCAGCGTGCCGCCGACCATGGCCATCAGCGAGTTGACGGCAACGAGGCCGCTGATCTTGTCGAGCGTCTGCGAGCTCATCACGTTGAAGCCGAACCAGCCGACCGTCAGCACCCATGCGCCGAGCGCGAGAAACGGAATGTTCGACGGCGGATGAGCGGCGATGCCGCCGTCGCGGTGATAGCGACCGTGGCGCGCGCCGAGCAGCAGCACGGCCGGCAGCGCGACCCAGCCGCCGAACGCGTGAACCACCACGGAGCCCGCGAAGTCATGGAACGGCGCGCCGAAAGCCCGGGTGAGCCAGCCCTGGATGCCGAAGCGGTCATTCCACGCGATGCCTTCGAAGAACGGATAAACGAAGCCGACCAGCACGAACGTCGCGAACAGCTGCGGGTTGAATTTGGAGCCCGTATTTCAGACTTTCCATCGATATGTCCCGCTTATGCCAAAAAAGTGCGCTATGCGAGCAAGAAGTGGGCCAAAATCGTGCGGATTGCTTCGATGCGGTGCAAACGGGCACCGGGATGGCAATCCGACCGTTTTGCGCAATCCGCTGCGGGGCGCGCCATGCACCTCTATAGATATACAAAGCACAAATGAAGTGCACTAGGCGACATCGATGGGCGGGATGACCCAGACTGGGGCGAAATATTCGATTTAAATTACATCCTCATTCGAAATCCTGACGCGTCGGGTTGCTATGGTCGCCCGGTTCGTTTCCTCTTTGTCGTCGCGCGCAAACGCCGACATAATGTGCCGACTCCGTGTATGAGCCGTCGGCCAACCCGTCCAATGGGACCGCATGAGACTGACCACTAAAGGCCTGTTGCTGATCGCGATCCCGGCCGTCTTCGAACTCGCGCTGCTCTCCAGCCTGGTGAAGGCGCAGGCTGACGCGACGTTGGCCGAGCGCTGGGCAATGCATAGCGAGGAGGTGCTGCGCCAGACCACGGCGATTCTCGATCCGGTGCTGTCCGAATCGGTCGCGCTGCGTGGCGCGGTGCTTGCCAGCGACGCGCACTTCACGACCCCGCTCGCAGTGTGGGTGGACATCGACCGGCGCATCGACGAGCTCGCCGAACTCGTCGCCGACGATCCCGCCCAGGTCGAGCGCGTGGCCGAGGTGCGTCAGGCGGCGCAGGCCTATCGCCAGTGGTCGGACCGGATCCAGGACGTGCTGCACGCCGGACGGCGCGGCGAGATTCTCGAGCGCTTCCACGATCTGGCGCGGGCCGACGTGCTCGATCGTTTCCGTTTGCAGGTGACCGCGTTCCAGACCGAGGAGCGACGCCTCGATACCTCGCGCTCGAGTTCCGTCGCCGCGGTGCGCGAGCGGGAACAGACGTTGATCGTCGCGGCCGCGTTGGGTTCGCTGGTGTTCGTCGCGCTCGCCGTCTGGATGTTCACGCGCGGCGTGCGCGGCCGGCTCGCGCTGCTGTCCGACAATGCGGGCCGGCTCGCCGGCAATGAGCCGCTCGCGCCGGTCGGCGCGGGCAGCGATGAAATCGCGCGGATCGATCTGACCTTGCACGAGACGAGCCGGCGTCTGCTCGAAGCCGAGCGCATCGAGGCGCGCTTTCACGCGGACCTCGAGCGCCGTGCCGCTGAACTCGCGCGCATCAACGAGACGCTGCGCCAGCAGACCCAGGACAACGAAATGTTCGTCTACAGCGTGTCGCACGATCTGCGCGCACCGCTCGTGAACCTGCAGGGCTTTTCGAAGGAACTGATCCGCGCCTGCGACGAGTTGCGCGATGCGGTGCGCGGCTCGTCGCTGGCGATGAACACGCGTGAGCGTATCGAGTGGGTCATCGACGAAGACATCGGCGAGGCGCTGCATTATCTGCAGAGCGCCGTGCTGCGCGCGTCGCACATCATCGACGCGCTGTTGCGGCTGTCGCGCGTGGGGCGTGTCGAGTACCGGCGCCAGAAGGTCGACGTGCGCGACATCGTGCAACGCGTCGTCGACGCGATGCAGGGCTCGATTCGCGCGCGGCGCGCGCGCGTGACCGTCGGCAACCTGCCAACGGTATGGGGCGATCAGACCGCGCTCGAACTGATCTTCGCGAATCTGGTCGGCAATGCGGTCAACTATCTGGACCCCGCGCGCGAGGGCCGCATCGAAATCGGCACGACGCCCGCGCCGCCGGGCGTGCATTCGCTGCGGATCTTCTACGTGCGCGACAACGGCGTCGGCATTCCGGCGATCGCGCTGCCGCGCCTGTTCACCGCGTTTCAGCGTCTGCATGGCAATGCGGCGGCCGGCGAGGGCATTGGCCTCGCCCTCGTGCGACGGATGGTCGAGCGGCACGGCGGGCGCGTATGGGCGGAATCGAAGGAGGGGGTGGGCACGACGTTCTATCTGTCGCTGCCAGAGCCGGGTGCCGCAGGCGCCGAACCGGCGGCGGCGGCGGCTGGCGCGCCTGCGCTCGCGGCGGCGGGTCCGGCTCAGGCGGCGTGCGCTGCGCGCGACGGCGGGCAACGCGCTGCGGGGTCCGGCCTGGGCTCAGGCAGCGGGTTGCCCGCGCGCTCGATCGACGCGATGAGAGGAATCAGTACACGGTAGGCGATCGCTCGATCGTGCGGCGCGGGTTGCCTCAGCTCGCTCAGCAACCGGCGAAAATTTGCCGCGGCCTGAGCAGTCTGCTGCCGCGCACCGACCAGTAGCAGCTGCATGCGAGCAGCACGGCGATGCCGGCGAACGATTCGATCGGCGTCGGGCGGACGCCGGCAAGACACTCGACGGCTAGCAGGCCGTTCGTGACGATCAGCAGCGCCGCCCACAGTGCGCACGCGGCCTGCATCAGCAGACGGGTGCCTGCGATGTGCCGGGCGCGGTGGTTGTGCGGCCAGGTTGGCGGCCGGCGCGCGCAGAAAAACACGATCGCCATCAGCAGGATGACGAGCGTGACGGTCCAGTCGATCAGTTTCATGGAAACAGCACTCCCCAAAGAGCCGCGACTATAGGGAGGCGTCCCGCCTGCAACTGTCAGAGGATTCTGCTTCTCCTGAATCAAGCCGCCAGACAAGGAATCGCGTCACATTTGTCACTCCCACCATTCGCTGTCTGGCGACCTAAACTATCCCATCACCAGCAGCGAGCGATGGCCGGTGAGCGAATCGCGTTTCCACCCGACCACACAGGACATCGCTCTAACCCGGAGGTTGCAATGACGACGAATCAGTCACCTGAGAAGGACGGCAAAGACGGACAGCCTGCCATGAAAACACCACCGATTGTGTCGCGGCCAGAGTGGGAGGCTGCGCGCGAGCAGCTTCTCGTCAAGGAAAAAGCCTTGACGCGTGCCCGCGACGCGCTGGCTGCCGAGCGACGGAGGATGCCATGGCTTGCGGTGGAAAAAGCGTATGCGTTCGACGGGCCCGAGGGCAGAGTAAGCCTGCTCGACCTGTTCGAGGGCCGCCGCCAGCTGATCATCTATCGCGCCTTTTTCGAGCCTGGCGTGCACGGGTGGCCAGAGCACGCGTGCATTGGCTGTTCCCTGGGCGCCGACCAGGTTTCCCACCTCGCCCATTTGCATGCTCGCGACACCACCCTCGTGTACGCCTCGCGCGCGCCGCAAGCCGATATCGCGCGGCTGAAAACCCGGATGGGCTGGGAGATGATCCCCTGGTACACCATCACCGACAGTTTCGACGCCGACTTCGACGTGGCCGAATGGCACGGCCACAACGCGTTCATCCGTGAAGGTGAGCGTGTGTTCCGCACGTACCTGATTAACGGGCGTGGTGACGAGGCGATGGGCACCCTCTGGAGCTACCTCGACATGACGGCGCTCGGGAGGCAGGAGAATTGGGAGGATTCGCCGGAGGGCTACCCGCAGAGCCGACCGTACAAGTGGTGGAACTGGAACGACACTTACGTCCCCGGCGCCGCTCCCGATCCAAAGTGGGTCGAGGTGTCAGATGCCGGAGAGGCCGCGTTTCGGAAACGCGACGACTAGAGTGTGACGAATCATGCCGCCGCGTTTGCTTGCGGAAAAGGCCGCCGCAGGCAATATCGAGCATCTCACGCAGGACAGCGCGGCTCTTGCGGCTGCCGATCCGCACGGCGTGATCGTTCATGCGGCGCTCGTGCATGGCTTTGGCCTGGTGACGTTGTAGAACCGCGACCGCCTCGCCGGGGCGAGTTGAAGCGGCCGAGCGGCGCAACGGCGGTATCATGGGCACCTCTTCGCATGCGCGAGCCGCCTGGCGCGGCTCCTTCCTGATCCATGATTTCATCCCTTTCCTCATCGTTATTGCGCCGCGCGGCGGTCGTGGTCCTCGTGTTCGGCGCGCTGGCCGCGTGTCAGAAGAACGACGCGTCGGCCGGCCAGGTCGCGGGCAAGCTCAATGACGCCGCGCAGGTTGCCGGTCAGAAGCTCGATCAGGCCGCGAGCTACGTCGGCCAGCAGGTCGACGCGACCAAGGACGCCGCACAGCAGAACCTCGAATCGGCCTCCGCGCCGTCGATCAGGATCGATCCGGCCGCGCTCGCGTCGAGCGCGCAGGCCAACCTGCAGAACGCGGCGAGCGCGGCCAACGCGCAGCTCGGCAAGGCCGCGTCGATCACGGGCCAGGGCCTCGAAACGGCGGGGCGCAAGCTGCAGGCGTGGTCGGCGCAGAATGCGGGCTCGTCGGCTTCGTCGTCCGATTCCGCCGACGCGCAGAAGCAGATGGACAAATGAGCCACGCGCCGTTAGATCCGGTTTTCCCGGTTTGACTTCAGGAATAAATGTAATTACGATGGTTACACATTGTCGTTGCGGGACGGATCTGCTGTGAACACGAGTAGCCGGTTTGCCTTTGCCGTGCATGTGCTCGCGCTGTTGTCGCTGCAGGGCGGCGTGCCGCTGTCGTCAGAGATGATTGCGGGCAGCGTGAACACGAATCCCGCGCTCATTCGCCGGCTTCTGGCCATGCTGTCCGACGCCGGCCTCACCACGTCGCAGATGGGCGCCGGTGGCGGCGCGCTGCTCGCGCGGCGGCCGGAACAGATCACGCTGCTCGACGTCTATCGCGCGGTGGAAGACGCGCAATTGCTCGCGTTGCATCGCGAGGAGCCGAATTCCGCCTGCATGGTGGGGCGCAATATCCAGAGCGTGCTGCGCGACATCATCGACGAAGCGCAGCAGGCGATGGAGGCGGCGCTGGCCGCGCGCACGCTCGCCGATGCGACCGCCGACGTCGTGCGCTCCGAGAAGCAGCGCGAGCGCAAGCGCAAGCGTCGTGCTTGAGAGCGTGCGTTCGCGCGCCAGACGCGACGGTAGTGAACGATAGAAGCTCAGTGTCGCGGTGCGCGTATCGCATGATCCCGGCCGCGTGCCTGATAAGCCAACGGGGTGCACGCCCCGCTTTTTTTCTCGTTATATGTAACTGTTATAGTTACATATAGGACAACCTGAGGAGTACGCTGATATGAGCAAGCAACTGAAGATCGCCTTGTTTGGCGCGACCGGCATGATCGGTTCGCGGATTGCCGCGGAAGCGGCGCGTCGCGGACATCAGGTGACGGCACTCGTGCGCGATCCGGCGCGCGTGCCGGCCGGTGTCGCGAACCTGCATGCGTCGCGGGCCGATCTGCTCGACGCCGCGAGTGTCGGCGCGGCGGTGCGCGGTCACGACGTCGTCGCAAGCGCGTATGCGCCGCCGCAAGGCGATCTCGCCCCGCTGACGCACGCCACGCGCGCGCTGGTCGAAGGTGTGCGCGCGGCCGGGCTGAAGCGCGTCGTCGTCGTGGGCGGCGCAGGCTCGCTCGAAGTCGCGCCGGGCAAGCAACTGGTCGAAACCGACGGATTTCCGGACGCGTACAAGGGCATCGCGCTCGCGCACCGCGACGCGTTCGACTATTACCGCGGCGTGACCGATCTCGACTGGACGTTCTTTGCGCCGGCCGCGCTGATCGCGCCGGGCGAGCGCACCGGCAAGTTCCGCACGGGCGCGAACACGCTGATCGCGGACGCGGACGGCAATAGCCGCATTTCGGCCGAAGACTACGCGATCGCATTCGTCGACGAACTGGAGCAGGGCCGCTTCATCCGCCAGATCGCGACGGTCGCGTACTGACCGCTGGCGTACGAATTCGCCGGCCGCGCAAGCGTACTAACATTCGGTTACGCATGTTCGGCGGCGCTGGGCAAAACTGCGGCTACACTGGCGTCTGCCGTTTTCTTACGGATTGCCATGCAGTTATGCCCGTCATGGTGTGAGTCCGAGGCTGCGCCGTCTGGCGGCGCGCAGCAGCCGGCGATTCTCACCGCCACCCGTCTCTCCACCGAACCCACCGCTCGCGACACTTCCAGCGGCGACGTCCGCCCACGCGCGAGCGCATGCGCCGGTGGCTGGTTCGCCGCGCTGCTGTGCGCCGCGCTGATTCTTTGCCTCGGCGCGCTGCCGCGCATCGCGCAAGCAGCGGGTCCCTCGGTCGGCGGCGGCACGCCGGTGATCCCGGCGTTGCAGAGCCTGATCAACAGTGCGACGGTGAACACGACGCCCGCGTCCGCGGCATCGGGTGCCTCGGCGGCCGAGGCGGCGTCGGCGCCGTCGCCCGCAAGCCAGGCGGAACTCGCGCACTCGCTCGACAGCGTGATCGCCACGCTCGACAACGACCGCCAGCGCAGCGCGCTAGTCACCCAGTTGAAAAGGCTGCGCGACGTGTCGCGAAACGCCGCGCAAACCGTTGGCCCGGCCGCGCCCGCGCAGCCTAGCCCGGGCCTGCTCGGCGCAATCGCGTCGGGCATCGCGTCGTTCGAATCCGACGTGCATCAGGGGCGCACGCCGGTGCGCTACTGGAGCGGGCGCGTGACCGCGGCCGGCAACGAGCTGTACACGATCGTCTCGGGCCAGGGACGCGAGGGCTTCGGCACGATTCTGTTGGCAATGCTGGCGATGCTAGCGGGCTGGGGCGCCTGTGCCGGCGCGCTGATCTACCTGCAGCAGCGGCTGTACCGGCGCTTCGGCATCGAGCTGGTGCTGCGGCCCAATCCCACCACGCTCGAGCTGGTGATCTTCGCGCTGCGCCGCGTCGGTCCGTGGATCATCGCGTTCATCGCGGCGCTGCTGTTCATGCGCGCGATGCCCGATGCGCTCGGCCGCACGCTCGGCATGGTGGTCGCGTATGCGATCGTCGCGGGCGCGGTGTTTTCCGCGATCTGTCTGATCATGTTTTCGCTGTTCGGCTCGGGCCACCGGCGCATCGCGGTGCGTCTGCTGATCGATCACGCGCGCCGCGTGCTGTTCGTGATCGGCGTGTGCGGCGCGCTCGGCGACGCGGCCGTCAATTACGACGTCGAGCATCAGCTCGGCACGAACCTCGCCGCGCTTCTTTCGACCGCGGCCAACATGACGGCCGCCGTGCTGACCGGTTATTTCGCGCTCGCGTTCCGCCGCCCGGTCGCGCACCTGATCCGCAACCGGCCATACGAGCAGCGCAACGACCACAAGGCCGCGACCGATGCGTTCGACGTGCTCGCCGCGCTGTGGCACGTGCCGGTGCTGGTGCTCGCGACCGCGTCGGTGGTCGCGACGTTCGGCGGCTCCGGCTCCAGCGAAAACGTGCTGCAGATCTCGATCGTCACCGCGTTGTTGCTGGTGCTGGCGTTCTTCCTGTCGGCGATCGTGCTGCGCATGACGCGGCCGCGCAGCGCCCGCGCGCGGCGCCGCTCGCCGTACCTGACGCGGCTGCTGCGCTTTTGCGGCACGCTGCTGACGCTGTTCATCTGGCTGTTTTTCTTCGAATTCGCGGCGCGTCTGTGGGGCGTGTCGCTGGTCGCGGTGATCGAGGAGAACGTCGCCGCGCGCGGCATCGCGCATGCGATGACGGCCATCGTCGCGACCCTGTTTATCGCATGGCTGCTGTGGATTCTGGTCGACACCGCGATCACCGAGGCGCTCAATCCGGGCGGTCCGCGCAACAAGGGGCGCAGCCCGAGCATGCGCGCGCGTACGATGCTGCCGCTCGTGCGCAACGTGTTGCTGGTGACGATCATGACGATCGCGAGCATCGTCACCGCGGCGAACCTCGGCATCAACGTGACGCCGCTGCTGGCGGGCGCGGGCGTGATCGGTCTGGCGATCGGCTTCGGCGCGCAGTCGCTGGTGACCGACCTGATCACCGGGCTCTTCATCATCATCGAGGACACGATCTCGGTCGGAGACTGGATCGACGTCGATGGCGGGCATGCGGGTACGGTCGAGCATCTGTCGATTCGCACCGTGCGGCTGCGCGACGGGCAGGGCGCGATCCACGCGATTCCGTTCTCGCAGATCAAGATCGTGAAGAACCTGTCGCGCGATTTCGCGTATGCGGTGTTCGAGGTGCGCATGTCGTTCTCGACCGATGTCGACGAGATCACGCAGCTGATCCGCGAAGTCGGCGCGGAGCTGATGGCCGATTTCCGCTACCGGCGCGAGATGCTCGGGCCGATCGAGGTGTGGGGGCTCGACCGCTTCGATCCGAACTGGATGGTCGTCAAAGGGCAGATCAAGACGCGGCCGCTGCAGCAATGGAGCGTCGCGCGCGCGTTCAACCTGCGGCTCAAGCGCAAGATGGACGAGGCGGGCATCGAGATTCCGGTCGCGCAGATGCGGGTGTACACGTCGTCGAAGGATAGCGAAGGCGAGCCGTTGCGCGACGATGAGATGACCGGCTTCGTCGCGCCTGTGGAGGCCGTTGCCGATGACAGCAGGCACGCGCATGGCGATGCGCATCAGCGGGCGCGGGACGGCGGCCACGCCAAAGCCCATCAAAGGGCGCATGAACCCACGCACGAAAGAGCCCACGACGCGGCGCACGAGTATCGGCGCGAGGCTGAGTATGAAGTGGGCGTTGCTGGGCCGTCGGCGCGCGCATCGGCACATGTGCCGCTTGCGCCTGCGCGCGACGTATCGCACGAACCGCGTCCGGCGCCACCCTCGACCGGACAGACCGCGTCGATTCCGCCGCAGATTCCTACGGCGGGTGACGTGAGTGGGAAGAGTTGACGCGGGCGTTTGTTGAGGGCCGTGCGACGACGGCCACGTGCCTGGTTGTTCGCGTGACTGCGTAATCGGGTAACGGCGTAATCGCGCGATCACGTCACGTCGTGACGTGCAAGCGTCAAACCAGCTCCGCCGCGTCGGTCACGCGCACGATGTCGTTCACGTGAGTGCCGATCCGCGCGCCTTCGACGCCATAGATATGTAGCGACACGGCCGGCGCATCGCTGCAGTTGCCGAGCCGATGAATCGCAGCACGGCCGCTGCGCACGAACGACACCGCGCCGCGTTTGCGCGCCAGGGCGCGCAGCGTGCTCGCGCATTGCCGCACGTCGTCCCATTCGAAGATCGTTTCGCTCAGCTTGCCTTCGACCACCGCGTAACCGCACCACGTGTGATGCGCGTGCACCGGGCTCGCCTGGCCGGGCTGCCAGACCAGCGCGGCAATCGCGTAGCGGCCTTGCGGATCGGCGACGAGCAGGTGGCGCCGATAGCTGCCGGCGGCACCTTCGCGTTGCATCGGTGCGAGCAGCGACGGGTCGGCGGCCGCCTCGGCGAGCGCGAGCCGCATGATGCGTGCGAAGAACGTCGAATGCGACGGTTCCGGGAATTTCGCGCAGCTTTCGAACATTGCGTCCAGTGTGTCGCACAGCCGCTCGAGCGGCGTGCGCCCGATCTCGCCCAGCGTGTGCGGCGGCAACGCGGCGGCTTCTGGTCGGGCCGGGGCCGGCCGCGACTTCAGGTAGTCGGGAAGATGCTCGAAAGCGGTGGCGCGAAGGTCGTCGCTCATGGTTTTGATGCAGCGTGTGCGCTGCTGGTCGGCAATTTTCGGTATCGATATTTATACCGGTATGGCCGGAGAAAGAGTTTCCATATAATTCCCCCGACTGTCAGAAAAGTAGAATAATTTCCTATAAAGGGGTGGTGGTATGGCTATGGATATCATCGATCGGAAGCTGCTCGAACTGCTGCAGGTAGACGCGACGATGCCGATCGCCGAACTCGCGCAGCGCGTGAACCTGTCACAGACGCCTTGCTGGAAGCGGCTGCAGCGCCTGAAGGAGGCGGGCGTGATTCGCGCGCAGGTGGCGCTGTGCGACGCCCGCAAGCTCGGCGTCGGTACCACGGTGTTCGTGGCGGTGCGTACCAATCAGCACACGGAGGCGTGGGCCGCCGCGTTCACGCAAGCGGTGCGCGACATTCCGGAAGTGGTCGAGGTCTACCGGATGAGCGGCGAGACCGACTATCTGCTGCGCGTGGTGGTCTCCGATATCGACGACTACGACCGGATCTACAAGCAGCTGATCACGGCCGTGCCGCTGTACGACGTCAGTTCGAGCTTTGCTATGGAGCAGATCAAGTATTCGACGGCGTTGCCAGTGCGCTCTTCGGCGGTGACCTGATAGTCGCGGACGATCGATGGACACCCGGTGCGCTGCTTGCTGCCTCTAAAGCGGGCACGCCACCGTCAACCGTGTCACTCGCTCCGCTCGTCTGCAAGCCGCGTGCAAGCCCCGTCGGCGTAGAATGCCGCCTTCCCGACCCATCCGCGACTGCTTCGCGAACCGAGCCCGCTTCATGAACAAACCGCCGCGCAGGAAGAACCCGACCTTTGGCATCGCCGTCTTTATCGTGGTGGCGATACTGCTCGTGATCGCCACGTTGATCTACAACGCGATCCGCGAAAAGCACGAGTTCGACAGCGAGAGTCC
Source organism: Paraburkholderia podalyriae (assembly GCF_014397785.1). Lineage (GTDB taxonomy): Bacteria > Pseudomonadota > Gammaproteobacteria > Burkholderiales > Burkholderiaceae > Paraburkholderia > Paraburkholderia podalyriae. The sequence goes on along the minus strand of NZ_VZQQ01000002.1, from coordinate 239,021 downwards.
GCAGGTGCCGTCGTTGGCTTCGCAGGCGGCCGCGGCGGCCAACGCGATCAAACCGGCGAGCGGCGTCGCGCAATAACCGCAGCGCACTTGCCGCTTCATTGCTCCGGCAGCCGGATCATGCTCGCGTCTTTGCGAATCTGCGCGGACGCCGCGAGCATCTGCTTGCATTGATGCGCGAGCAGCTTCGTGTCGTGCACGGCATCGGCCGTATAGTCCGGCGATTTCTCCGTTTTGACGACCATCGCATCGAGCTCGCGACTCATCAGCTTGATCTGCTCGCCTTGCTCGGCCGGCAACGCGGTGCCGGCTTCGGCGGCGCGCAGGTTGTCGCGCACGAGGCTCAACGCGCGTTGCAGCGGCTGTAGCGAGATGTCCTCGACCTGTTGCTGCTGTTGCGCGGAGGTGCGCAACAGCGGCGCGGCGGCCGTGATCTGCGACGCGAGCACGTGGCTGCGCACCAGCAGACCGTTCAGCTCCGGCACGAACTTTTGCGCGGACTTCGGTTCGAGCATCATCCGCTGGAACGCCTGGCCGAGATTCGCGAACGCCACGTGGACGTTCTTGCGCGCGAGGCGATAGCGGTAGTCGCGGTCGAGCGCGGTGGCCGCCACGGCGGCAGCGGCCGATGCACCGCTTGCCGGGCGCGCGGTCGCATTGCGGATCGTGGCGGTGTCATGGGTGGCGTTGCCTGGGTTCGCCTTGTCGCTAGCGTCGGCGAGCTGCTGTGCCAGGCTGGCGCGCCCAGCGCCGCGCGCACCGACGCCGCCATCCACTTCAGCTTCGACTCCAGCGACAGCAAACGCCGGCCCGCCAAAGCCGAGCGCCGGGTCTGCCATCGCCGCCGCCGGCGCACGCGCGCCCGCCTCGGTCACGGTCGCGACCACCGCCGCGGCGGGCTTGCCGCTCCACCACCAGCTCGCTTCGAGATACTGCCGCGTCGCGCTGATCATGTTGTTGACGAGCTTGCCCATCAAGCGGTACTCCCAGTACGGGAACAGATGACTCGCCGCGATCGCGATCGCGCAACCGACCACGGTGTCGATCGCGCGCTCGCCGATGATGCGCATGCTGCCCGGCGCGAGCAGATGGAACAGCAGCAGCACATACGACGACGTAAACACGACGCTCGCCGCGTAGTTGAACAGCAGAAGGCTGTAGCTCATCACCATCGACGCGAACATCACGACCATCAGGATGTGCGGCTCCTTCACGAAGATGATCAGCGCGATACTCGCCGCGCAGCCGATCAGCGTGCCGATGATCCGCTGCCCGTTGCGCTGCTTGGTCAGCGAGTAGCCGGGTTTCAGGATGATCACGGTGGTCATCACGATCCAGTACGCGTTCGTGAGCGGCAACAGACGGCCGAGCCAGAAGCCCACGGCGACCGCGATCGTCACGCGCAACGCGTGGCGAAAGCTCGGCGAGGCCATCGTCAGATTCGAGAAGATTTGTCCGAACGGCACGCGCCGGCTCGACACGAAGCGGCTCAGCGCCTGGTCGATGCGCAGTTCGGTTTCGGTCGGGCTCGGTTCGGCGGCGAGGCTTCGGCGCATCTTGTCGATCAGCCGCGTGGCGCTCCAGATGCGGCGGAAATTCGACGACACCGCCGAATACGCCTCGGGGTTCTGCGTCGGCAGTTCCTGCTTGCGCATCAGCTCGATTTCATACTCGATCGCGCGCAATTCGGCTTTCACGTTCACGCGCTTGCGCGGCGCCTGGTTCTGCAGCACCGCGAGGCCGATCTCCTCGAGATCTTCCGCCGCCTTGCGGATCAGATCGCGATAGAACACCAGCAGATCCGAGCCGCCGAACGTGCTGCGCACGAGCGTGTAATCGGTTTGCGCGCCGACGAACGACTCGTGCAGATCGACGGTATTGATGAACAGGTTGTACAGCATCGCGCGGCGTGGTTCGAGCTTGCCGCGCTTGAACCTGGGGAGATTGCGCAGCACGATGTCGCGCGCGGCGTCCTGACGCTCGACCGCGGAGATCTGCTTGTCGACGAGGTTGCGATAACACTCGTCGAGATCGTTGTCGAGATCGTAGAACGCGGCGCGCGCGAGCAGATAGTCCGCGCACGCGAACACGCTTTCGGCGAGCGCCTGTTGCTCGATCCGATGCATCATCCAGCGGCTCACGAAGGTCGACCAGTACGTGTACCAGAGACCGCCGAGCAGAATCCACGACGCGTTGACGAGCGCCTGCAGCGGCGTGAAGTGCTCCTCCAGCGTCATGATCATCATGAACAGCGTCGCGAAGCTGATCTGCGGCCAGCGGTTGCCGTACACGACGATCAGCGACAGCACGAACGTGAGCGGCACGACCGTGCACCAGAGCGCGATCGGATTGACGGTGGCGAGGCCGGTGGCGAGCGCGGACAGAAAGCCGATCACCGAGCAGGCCAGCATCTCGTTGTGCTTGTACTTGAGCGGGCCCGGCATGTCGACGACGCAGGCGCCGAGCGCGCCGGTCGCAATCGTGAAGCCAAGCTCGCGATCGTGGAACACGAGCAGGCACAGGATGGCCGGTAACGACACGCCGACCGCGATGCGCAGGCCGCCATAAAAATACTGGCTATAAAGGAATTTTCTTATTTCGACCGAATAGCGCATCGACTACCTGAATCCATTCACCGAGAAAACCGCAGTTGGAAAGACAGCGCGAAACTGCCGTCGAGTCTAACTGATTTTGCGCGCGTTCTGACCTCATCCATTCGGCCAGGTTATGCCCGGGGGACGGGTTTGTTATGCTGTCGCTTCAATGTTCGCGGTGGCTTGCGCGCATCGCTCGCGGACCATCCGCGTGCCAAATGTCATCTGGAATCCATGCTTCAGCTCTTCTACTCGAACCGCTACGAAACGCTGGTCGGCGCGCTGCTCGGCGACCTCGCGCAAGCACCGTCCGACCCGTGGACCGCGCGGCCCGTGATCGTGCCGAGCGCGGCCGTGCGCCGGCGGCTCGAGCTCGATATCGCCGCGCGCCAAGGTATCTGCGCGAATGTTAACTTTTGTTATCTCGCGCAATGGCTGTGGGCGCAGATCGGCGGCGTGATCGAGGTGCCGAAGCATTCGCCGTTCGCGCCTGACCGGCTCGTGTGGCGCTGCTATCGGCTGCTGGAGAATGGGGATCAGGCGGACCAGGCGCCACCGTGGAACGCGTCGCCGCGTCTGCGCACCTATCTCGATGCCGCCGACGCGTCGATGCGCTACGAACTCGCGCGGCGGGTCGCGACCGTGCTCGATCACTATCTGACCTATCGCCCTGAATGGCTGCTGCAATGGCAGAAGGGCGGCTCGATCTTCGCGAGTGGCGCGGCGGACGACACCGGTCCGCGTCTCACCGGCGCGAGCGACGCGGCGCGCGAGGACGAGCGCTGGCAGGCGGCGCTGTGGCGTGCGGTGCTCGCGGAGCTCGCGCAAGCCGGCGCTCACGCGCAAACGTCCGCGGCCGCGCTGCCGCCCGCGTACCGGTTCCTCGATGAAATCGACGCGCTCGATCTCGAGGCAATCTCGAACGCGCAATGGCCCGAGGCGGTCAGCGTGTTCGCGCTGCCGACCATGCCGCCGCTGCATATTGCGTTGTTGCGCGCACTGTCGCGCTGGATCGACGTGCGTCTGTACGTGATGAACCCATGCCGCGAGTTCTGGTTCGACGTCGTGAGCGAAGGGCGCGTGCAGGCACTCGACGCGGCGGGGCAGCTCGACTATCAGGAAGTCGGTCATCCGCTGCTCGCCGAATGGGGACGGCAGACTCAGGCGCAGTTGCATATGCTGCACGAGCTGACCGAAAGCGCCGCATCCGCCGAGACTGGCGATTTCACCGAAAACCCCGAGCCGAGCTGGCTCGCCGCCGTGCAGAACGGCATCCTCGATCTGCGCGATGAAGCCGATGCCGACGCGTTGCCCATCGAGCGCGGTATTGAGGTGCATGTCTGCCATAGCCTGTCGCGGCAGCTGGAAGTGCTGCACGACCGCCTGCTCGGCTGGTTCGACGAGTTCGACGATCTGCAGCCGTCCGACGTGCTGGTCGCCGTGTCCGATCTCGCGGCGGCCGGTCCGCTGATCGACGCGGTGTTCGGCACGACTCCCGCCGGCGACACGCGCCGCATTCCGTATCGGATCACCGGCTTGCCGCCGTCGCAGGCCAATCCGGTCGCGCGTCTGCTGCTCGACTGGCTCGCGCTGCCGGAGCGCAGCGTCGGCGCGCCGGATCTGGTCGAATGGCTGCGCGTCGATGCGGTCGCGGTGCGTTACGGCATCGATGCGAATTCGCTCGAAGCCGCGCAGGAATGGCTCGCGGCGGCCGGCGCGCGGCGTGGGCTGGCGCCGCTCGAACCGGTTGGCGAGCACGTGCCGGTCGCGCGTCATACGTTCGCCGATGCGCTGACGCGCCTCTACCTCGGCTATGCGATGCCGGCCGGTGGCGAGCCGGTCGATGCGTGGCTGCCGGTCGAGGGCGCGGACGGTTCGGGCGCCGAATTGCTCGGCCGTCTGTCGCGTTTCGTCGACGACATCGAGAGCTTCGCGGCGAGCTGCGCGATCGAGCGCACGCCGGCCGACTGGTCGCAGCAGCTGCTCGAAACGCTCGGACAGTGCTTCGACGGCGGCGTCGAGTTCGCCGATTCGCTCGCGGCCGTGCGCGACGCGCTGGACGCAATGAGCGCCGCGATGCAGGCCGGCGCGCAGCATGTATTGCTGCCGGCGTCGGTGGTGCGCACCGCGCTTACCGAAGCGCTCGACGACCCCGCGCGCGGCGGTGTGCCCTGGGGCAGCGTGACGTTTTCTTCGCTGACGAGCTTGCGTGGTTTGCCGTTCCGCGTCGTCTGCCTGCTCGGCATGGACGACGGCGTGCTGCCGTCGCTCGCGCGTGCCGACGAGTTCGATCTGATGGCCGTGTTCGGCAAGGCCGGCGATCGTCAGCGCCGCGACGACGAGCGCAATCTGTTCCTCGATCTGCTGCTCGCCGCGCGCGAGCGGCTCTTCATCGCCTACGCCGGACGCAGCATTCGCGATAACGCGCCGCTGCCGCCGGCCGCTCTCGTCGACGAACTGCTCGATCATCTCGCGCAGGTGTCGGCGGGCAAGGACGCGAGTCCGGCCGAGGTCGACAGCGCGCGGCGCGAGTTCATCGTCGAGCATCCGTTGCAGGCGTTCGCGTCGGACTACTTCTCGGCGCAGCCCGACCTGTTCACCTACGACGCCGATCGCGCCGAGCTGGCCACGCTGCTCGCCGAACCCCACCATGCCGCCGCCGCGCCGTTCTTCGACCAGCCGCTGGCGCCGGAAGACGCGCACGAGATCGAGCTCGACGACTTCGTGCGCTTCTGGCGTCATCCGGCGCGCGCGCTGCTGCGCGACCGGCTCGGTATCGCGTTGTCGGATGCGCAGGGCGAGTTGCTCGATACCGAGCCGTTCGATCTCGACTACGCGGGCCGCGACGCGCTCGCCGAACGGCTGCTGCCGGTGCTGCTCGACGCCGACTCCGCGGACGACGCGATGTTCAGCCGCGTGCAACGCGTCGCCGAGGCGAGCCCCGAGTTGCCCGGCGGCGCGACTGGCGCGGTGTGGCGCGCGCGCGAACTGTCCGCGCTGCGGCAGTTGGCGCAACGCGTTCGACGCGAAGTGGCCGCCGGCGTCGAGCGTTTGCCGTTCGTGCTCGACGTCGCGCCGCGCTGGCCGCGGGGCGGCGACGGCATCGATAGCACCGTCACCCTGTTCGGCGACTACGACGCGCTGCTGCGCGAGTCCGCCGAAACGCCGCTGGAATTGCGCGGCACGTTGAACCTGCTGACCGGAACGGGACAAGTGATCTTTCGTTATGCCAAAGCCAGCGCGCGCGACTATCTGTCTGCGTGGCTCGCCCATCTGGTCTATTGCGCGGCGCAGCCGGACGGTCCGCGCCGCACCGTATGGCATGGCAGCGGCGAGAGCTTCGAGCTCGCGCCCGTCGCGGCTCCGCTCGACGAACTCGCGCCGTTGGCTGCGCTCTTCAGTGCCGGCCGACGGCTGCCGCTGCGTTTCTTCCCGAAAAGCGCATGGGCGAGGGTCAGCGAAAGCGAATCGGCGGCGCAGGGCGTGTGGATCAACGACCGCGTGCGCGGCGAATCGGACGACCCCGCGTTGCGCATCGCGCTGCGCGGCACACCGCTTACGCTCGACGAACCGTTCGGCAGCCTCGCCGCGATCGTCTTCAAGCCACTGATCCAGCATTTGCGGAGCGCCTCATGAGCGACGCGCTGCGCCATCAAAGTCTGGTCGCCGACGAACTCGACGTGTTCGCATGCCCGCTCGGCGGTGTGAACCAGATCGAAGCGTCGGCGGGCACCGGCAAGACGTGGAACATCTGCGCGCTGTACGTGCGGCTGCTGCTCGAAAAGAACCTGAACGCGGATCAGATTCTCGTCGTTACGTTCACGAAGGCCGCGACCGCGGAGCTGCATGAGCGCATTCGCGGCCGTCTCGCGGAACTGCATCGCGCGATCGAGATGGACGACGACGGCAACGATCCGTTCATCCGCCGGCTATTCGAAACGACGCTCGCGCCCGAGAACGGCATCGAGCGCGAAGCCGCGTTGAAAGTCGTGCGCCGCGCGCTGCGCACGTTCGATCAGGCCGCGATTCACACAATCCACGCATTCTGTCAGCGCGCGTTGCAGGAAGCGCCGTTCGCCGCCGCGATGCCGTTTGCGTTCGAGATGGAAGCCGACGACGCGGCACTGCGTTTCGAACTCGCCGCCGATTTCTGGCGCGAGCAGGTCGAGCCGGTCGCGCATGCGCATCCGGCGTTCGCCGCGTGGCTGGTGGCGAGGCGGGCCGGTCCCGCATCGCTCGACGAGCAATTGGCGCGACGCCTGAAAAAACCGCTCGCGCAATTGCGCTGGGGCGGCGTCGACGCGGACGGCGCAAGCGCCGATCCGCAGGCCGGCTTCGATGTCGTGTGCGCGATCTGGCGGGCCGAACGCGACGCGATCGTCGCGCTACTGGCCGAGGCACAGGAGCGGCTGAGCAAGACCACGCACAAGCCCGATCACGTGAGCGCGGCGATCGCCGCGTGGACCGACTACTTCGCGCACGGCGACTGCCATGCGCCGCCGCCGCGCGCCGCGCTGAAGCTGACGGCCTCGGCATTGAAGAAGGCGACCAGGGTCAAGTTCGAGCCGCCCGTGCATCCGTTCTTCGAACATGCCGAAGCGCTGGCTGCGGCCGTGGTCGCCGCCGAGGCCGCGCAGCGCGCGCGCTGGCTCGCGCTCGTGCAGACATGGCTCGGCTACGCACCGGCCGAGTTGGTGGCGCGCAAGCGCACGCGCCGCGTCGTGTCGTTCGACGATCTGCTCGCGAATCTGTATCGCGCGCTGGCCGCGCATGCCTGGCTCGCCGATGCGTTGCGCAGCCGCTATCCGGCCGCGCTGATCGACGAGTTCCAGGACACCGATCCGCTGCAATTCGCGATCTTCAGCCGCATCTTCGCGCCGGCCGGCCCGCTGTTTCTCGTCGGCGATCCGAAGCAGGCGATCTACAGTTTCCGCGCGGCGGATCTGCACACGTATCTCGCGGCGCGCGAGTCGGCCTCCGCGCGCTATACGCTCGCGGTCAACCAGCGCTCGACCGCGCCGATCGTCGACGCATGCAACCGGATCTTCGAGGCGAACCGCCAGGCGTTCGTGCTCGACGGGCTCGACTATCAGCCGGTGCGTGCCGGCGAGCGGCGCCGCGCGCCGTTTGCCGATCCCGACGCGAGCGGCGGCGATTTCCGCATCTGGACGTTGCCGCAAGGCGAGGCCACGCTGAGCAAACGCGACGCGCAGCGCGCGGCGAGCGAAGCGTGCGCGGCCGAGATCGTGCGGTTGTTGCGTGGCGCGCGTGAAGGCGTGGTGACGATCGGCGACAAGCCGCTCGCACCGGGCGATATCGCCGTGCTCGTGCAGACGCACAAGCAGGGTAGCCTCGTCAAACGCGTGCTCGCGGCGTGGGGCGTAGGCAGCGTGGAGCTTGCGCAGGCGTCGGTGTTCGCGACGCTCGACGCCGAGCAGATCGAGCGCGTGCTGGCCGCCATCGACACGCCCGGCGATCTGCGCCGCCTGCGCGCCGCGCTCGCGACCGACTGGCTTGGGCTCGACGCCGCCGCGCTGTGGCGTCTCACGCAGGTCGCCGATGCGCCTGTGGCCGTCGATGAATCGACGCCAGCGCTCGATCCCGCCGACGCGATGGGCTGGGTCGAGCGTTTTTCGCGCTACCGGATGCTGTGGCACGAACGCGGCTTCGCGGTGATGTGGCGCACGCTGATGCGCGAGCTGCGCCTCGCGCAGCGGCTCGTCGCGGGTGTCGACGGCGAGCGTCGGCTGACCAACGTCAATCATCTCGCCGAGCTCGTGCAGGCGCGCGCGGCCACCCAGCCCGGCATCGCGCCGACCTTGCGCTGGCTCGCCGCGCAGCGCGAGCAGGGCGGCGGTGAAGAGGCGCAACTGCGGCTCGAGTCGGATCGCAATCTCGTGCAGATCGTCACCGTCCATAAATCGAAGGGACTCGAATACGCAGTCGTGTTCTGTCCGTTTCTGAACGATGGCGGCTTGCGCGAGCCGCCATCGTCGGGCTTGCCCGACGCGCGCGAGTATCACGATGACAGCGGCGACGCGGTGCTGCACTACGGTTGCGATGAAGAGCAAGCCGAGCGCGCGTCGCGTTACGCGGTGCGCGAGCAGGCCGCGGAACGCGCGCGACTCGTCTATGTGGCGCTCACGCGCGCGGTGTATCGCTGCTACCTGGTCGCGGGCACGTATCTGTCGTCGCGCTCGACGAAGGAGTCGCGTCGCAGCGTGCTGAACTGGCTCGTCGGCGGCAGCGGCCACCGGTTCGACACATGGCTCGCCGAGCCGCCCGACGAAGCCGCGCTCGCGGCGAGCTGGCAGGCGCTCGCGGGTGGACCGGTTACGTTGCGGGCGCTGCCCCAAGTGACGCGCCGCGTGCCGCTGGAAAGTCTGCGGGATCAGGGCGCGCATCTGTACGCGCGCACGAATCGGCGGCTGTTGCGCGATCAGTGGCGCATCGCGAGTTTCAGCGGCCTGATCGCGGCCGGCGGCAGGAGCGGGGAGGCGCACGCGCACGCGCCGCAGGACGATGTGCGCCCCGATCACGATGAAATCGCCGATGCGCTCGAGTCCGCGCCGCCGCTCGCGCCGCCCGGCGTGGCGAACCTCCACGCGCATGCCGACGACGACATCCTCGAGTTTCCGCGCGGCGCGGCGGCCGGCGATTGCCTGCATCGGATGTTCGAACTCGCCGATTTCACCGACGCGCGCACGTGGCCCGAGGCGATCCGCGGCGCGCTGCGCGAGCGTCCGGCCCCGGCCGCGCCAGAACTCGCCGCGCGTTTGCCCGCGATGATGCATCGGCTGATCGCCGACGTCGTCTCGACGGAACTCGTGCCGGGCATGACCCTCGCGCGGCTCGATCCGCGTCGGCGCCTGAACGAGTTCGAGTTTCTGTTCGCGGCGCCGTCGCTCGATTTTCCGGCGTTGCGCGAGCTGCTGAGCGAATCCGGCTACCCCGACGTCGCGCTGGAGCCTGGCATGCTGCGCGGGTTCGTCAAAGGATTTATCGACATGATCGTCGAGCACGACGGCCGCTTCTGGATCGTCGACTGGAAATCGAACCATCTCGGCGACACTGCCGCCGACTACGCGGCCGCGCCGCTCGAAGCGGCGATGGCAAGTCACGCGTATCACCTGCAGGCGCTGCTTTATACCGTCGCGCTGCATCGCTACCTGAAGACGCGCGTGCGCGACTATGCGTACGACACGCATATCGGCGGCTATCTGTATCTGTTCGTGCGAGGCGTGCGGCCCGACTGGCGCGATGCCGACGCTGCCGCGGGCGTGCATAGGCGGCGCGCGCCGTTCGAACTCGTGGCGCTGCTCGACGCGGCGATGATCGGAGGTGGCGCATGAGCACGCCCGGCACGCTGGATCAGCGCGCGGCCACGTCGCTCGCGCTTGAAGACCTCGGCGTCAATCTGCCCGCGCCGGCCGATTTCAGCATCGCGCTCGCTGAAGGGTTCGCGCGCCGCATCGGCATGCTCGCGCGGCGCGGTGGCGCATCGACCGAGGTGGTGAAGTGGGCCGCGCGGGCCGCGTTCGCGGCGAGTCGCGCGACCGCCGAAGGGCACGTGTGCGTGCCGCTCGCGACGCTCGCGCGCCGCTTCGATGCGTCGAGCGCCGAAGTGCGCGCGGCGCTCATCGCGAGCGGCATGGCAAGCGACGGCGCGGCAAACGCGGCAAACGCGGCGGGCGCGGTGGCCGCGGTGGCCGCGGCGGCATTGAGGCCGCTCGTGATCGACGCGCAGGGGCGTCTCTACCTCGCGCGCTACTACGACTACGAGCGGCGTCTGGCGCATGCACTGGTCGCGCATGCGACGGGTGAGGCGAACACCGCGAAGGCCGACGTCGACACCGCCCCCGCCGCTTTGCGCGAACGTCTGCTGCGCTACTTCGGGCCGCCGCGAGACGACGATGTCGACTGGCAGCGCGTCGCGGCCGTGATGGCACTGTCGGGGCGGCTCACGATCGTGAGCGGCGGGCCGGGCACCGGCAAGACCACGACCGTGGTCGGCGTGCTCGCGTGCCTGCTCGATGCGCGCGCCGATCTGCGCATTGCGCTCGCGGCGCCGACCGGCAAGGCGGCGCAACGGATGCAGGAAGCGTTGCTCGCGCGCGCGGGCGATCTGCCGCCCGAACTCGCCGCGCGTTTGCCGCAGACGTCGTACACGCTGCATCGCTTGCTGGGATCGGGGCCGGGCGGGCGCTTCCGGCGTCATCGCGACAATCCGTTGCCGTATGACGTGGTCGTGATCGACGAGGCGTCGATGATCGACGTCGCGATGGCGACCCATCTGCTCGACGCGATCGCGCCGCAAACGCGGCTCGTGATGCTCGGCGACAAGGATCAGCTCGCCGCGGTCGAGGCCGGCGCGGTGTTTGCCGAGCTCAGCGCGCGGCCGGCGCTGAGCGCGAGCGGATTGCGGCGGGTCGCGCAGGCGCTCGACATCGACGAGGCGCGGCTCGCGTGCGCTTTGCCGCGCGCGTCGGGTGACGTCGAACAAGCGCCGTCGGACGATTTTTTTGTGCCGTCCGACGCGCTGCAGACATTCGAGCCACCTCCATCTCCATCGGGCGATCTGTTCGACAGCGGCGCGACAGCGGCCACCGGCGAGCGGGCGCATCGCGATGTGCGATCGGCAAACGAACGTAATCCGCTAGCGGACTGCGTCGTCTGGCTCGAGCGCAACTACCGGTTCGGCCTCGAGTCGCCGATCGGCCGTTTGTCGGTCGCGATTCGCAACGGCTCACCGAGCGCGGCGCTCGACGTATTGCGGATCGACCCGACCGAAGTCTGTCCCGCGGCGCTGCACGAGGACGCGCACACGACGCTGGCCGAGCGAACCATCGCAAGACTTGCCGCTGGCTTCGCGTCGTACGCCGACGCGCTTGCCGCGACGCTCGCCGTCGATACGCCCGATCCATTGCCGCTTTTCGACGCGCTAAATCGCTTTCGCATCCTGTGTGCGACGCGGCTCGGACCTCGCGGCGTCGATCAGGTGAACGCCGCGATGGCGGCTCAGGTGCGCCGCGCCGCGGGCGTCACGCTCGCGGTCGGCGCGCAGTGGTTTGCCGGACGTCCGGTGATGGTCACGCGCAACGATTACGCGCTGGGTTTGTTTAACGGTGACATCGGCATTGCGTTGCCGGGCGCGGGCGGCGCGCTGCGCGTCTACTTCTGCACCGGCGACGGCGGTGTGCGCGCGGTGTCGCCGGCCGCGCTGCCGCCGCACGACACGGCGTTCGCGCTGACGGTCCACAAGTCGCAAGGTTCGGAGTTCGAGCACGCAGTGCTGGTGCTGCCGTCGGCGTTTAGCCGGGTCTTGTCGCGTGAACTCGTATACACGGCGATTACTCGCGCGCGCGAACGCGTCGAGGTGATCGGCGCGCGGGCCGTGCTCGCGCAGGCAATCGCGACGCCGTCGCAGCGTGATTCGGGACTGGCCGCGCGGATTGCGGATGCGTCGCGTTGATCGCGCGACAGCGGGCAGCATAGCCGGAGTGGGGGCTGGTTGCGCGAGCGGCGCTCAACCGGCGATGCCGCTCGCCCGCTCGACGGCGTCGACGCGGCTGCGCATCGTCTTGCGATACCACAGCGTCCACAGCGCGAGTCCCGCGTAAATGCCGTAGCCGATAAAGGGCGACACGACGAGGAAGCGTTCGATCGGCCACGTCAGCGCCATCCATGCGCGCAGCGCGGTTTCGGCGCTCAGGCCGACGCCCCACACGAGCGTCATCGTTCGCATCGCGGTGGGCAGACCCGGGCGTTCGCGCCACAGCGCCTCGAAATGCGCGGCGCCGCCTTCCATTTCGCGCGCGACCGTTGCGTGCGCGAGGTAGAAGATCAGCGGACGACGCATCGGCAGCGACAGCAGGAACACCACGCCGACCGCGCCGGACACGAGCGACTCGCGCAACAGCAGCATGCGCGGACTGCCGCCGAGCGCCATGGCCGCGACCGACAGCACGATGCCCACTACCACCATGACGCTGAGCGCATCGACGCGCCGGAAGCGGGCGAGCTCGATTGCGCTCCACACCACCGGCGGCACGGCGGACGCGATCAGCGCGCCGGTTTCGCCGACACGCGGTAACGCGAGCCGGTAGGCAAGCCACGGCAGCAGAAAGTTGACGGCCAGTTCGAGCACGAAACCGGGACGGATTTTCATATGAATTTACGCCGTAAGCGAAAGTGCCAGTATCGATGAACCGGTGGCGCCGACGCAAATGGTTTTTTCCGTAGCGTTCGCGAAGCGGCGGCGCCGAGCGTTGCCGGGCGCGGCGCAGCGTGCCGACCCAGCGGGCATCTCGCGCTGAGCGCTTGTACACTGACGCATCTTCCTCGCCTTCCACCCATGACATCCCGCTACCCGATCCCGCTCAACGAAATCGAATTGACCGCAGTGCGTGCGCAGGGGGCGGGTGGTCAGAACGTCAACAAGGTGTCGAGCGCGATTCATCTGCGTTTCGACGTGCGCGCTTCGTCGCTGCCGGAAGTGCTGAAGATGCGTCTGCTCGCGCTGTCCGACCACCGGCTCACGCGCGACGGCGTCGTGATCATCAAGGCGCAGGAGCATCGGACCCAGGAGATGAACCGAGCGGCGGCGCTCGCGCGGCTGGATGAGCTGATCGAAAGCGTCAGCGTGACCCGCAAGCCGCGGGTCGCGACGCGGCCGACACGCGCGTCGAACCTTCGGCGGCTCGACAGCAAGGCGAAGCGCGGCGAGCTCAAGTCGGGGCGCGGCCGCGTGCACGACTAGCGGCGCGGGCCGCTATCGCTTGGCGCCGCGTCTGCCGGTGCGCGCATCCGGCGGCGAGGCCTCCGGCACGAAGTCGACGCACAGCACGTGCGTGCCGTCGCGCTCGAACGCGATCGCGGCGGTGTAGCAGTCCTGGCCATCGGCGAGCGAGTAGTGCGGTCCCATCATCGCGACGCGGCCCGGCGCCGCGAGCGCGTGCCGGAAATACGCACGACGCGACCAGTTGCTGCGCGTCTCCGTATAGAGCGGCGCGAGCCGCTTCGGTGGAGGGGGCACGGTTGCCGCCGTCACCGAGGGCTGGGTCTGCTCGCCCTGATCGTCCGTCAGAAACACGCGGCGCGCTTCGGGCAGGTGCCAGACCTTTTGCGCAGCCTGTTCGAGGTCGCCGGTCGCCTTGCAGATGTCGGCGGCGGCGAGCACCGCTTCAGCGAAGCCCTCCAAACCGAGCCGCTGGTGGCCGGCGTGCGCGCGCTCGTAGTCGGCGAACTTGTCCCAGATCGACCCGACGAGGCCCGGCACATTCGTGCAGGCGGCTTGCACGCTGCTCTTCGGCTGACCGAACCAGAAGCCCTGCACGAAATCGACGTCGGCCTCCATCAGCATCATCAGCTCTTCGTCGGTTTCGACGCCTTCGGCGAGCACGAGCGTGCCCGACTGATGCAGCATCGCGATCAGATGGCCGATCATCGATTCGTCGCCCTCGCGCTTGCTCGCGCGCGCGACGAGCGAGCGGTCGAGCTTGACGATGTCGGGGCGGAAGCGCCACACGCGGTCGAAGTTCGAGAAGCCGGTGCCGAAGTCGTCGATCGCGATCAGGAAGTCGCGCGGCTGTGACGCGGCGAGCATGCTCGCGACGGCGGATTCATCGTCGGCGGGCTGCTCGAGCACTTCGATCACGATGCGCTCCTGCGGCAGCCCGAAATGCGCGGACAGTTCGTCGATGAACGCACGCTGCGGCCAGCCGGTTTCGAACACTTGCGGGCGCGTGTTGAGAAACAGCCACCCGGTGCTGATGCCTTGCTCCATGAAATTCGCGACATGCAGGCAACGGGCGATGCGGTCGAGCTCGCGCGCTTCGGCGGCCGAGCGCGTGCCGGAGAACAGCACTTCGGGCGACACGGGCAGGCCGACCGGATCGAACGCGCGCAACAGCCCCTCGTAGCCGACCACGCACTGATGCGTGACCGACAGCACCGGCTGGAACGCGCTGTGCAACGTCAACGCGCGCCAGGTCGCGGTCCAGCCTGATTCGCCGCGGACCAGGTGCGGGAGCAGGCCGCTCACGGTCAATTCGCTGACGGATGGCATGGAAGCGGGCATGAGAGCTGACATGGGATTCTTGCGGCAAGGGGGTGAAGGGGCACGCACACCCATTCGGCGCGCAGCGCTCGCACACCCGAAGTGTCGAGGGGACGCAACGAATGCGTCCCGCGAACACGGAGGGCGGTACCCGCCACGCTGGACTCCGGCGAATCGGTCAAAATCAGTCTAGCAGTTTGCAGCGCGCCACAATGTGCGGGTTATCACAAACACAATGGTCCGCAAACCGGCTCGCTGCAACCGTGCGGCAACGCGTTGCGGAAATGCGCCGGAGCGTTTCGCGCGCTTGCCACGCGCGAAACCGATTCTCAATCGCAATGAGTCGCCGTACCAAGCCGAGCGTAGCAGGGCGCCCAGCGGTCGCCCGCCAAACTCCAGGCGCCGATGCGGCATGGCGGGCGCAGGCGGGATTCGTGCGTCGCGATGCTGGCCGGCGGGCTCGCCGGCAGGTCCAGCGATCCGCGGGTATGCTGCTGATTTTCGCAAAAACAGGAGATCAGGCATGGCGGAAATCGCGGTGGTCGCAATTTCGGTGGCGAAGCCGGGACATGAGGAGTTGTTGCGCGAGGCGCTCGAAGGCATCGTCGGACCGACGCGCAACGAACAAGGTGTGCTGCAGTACGACCTGCACCGCGACGTGCAGGAGCCGCGCCGGTTCGTGTTCGTCGAGCGTTGGGAAAGCCAGGATGCGCTCGCGGCGCATGCGAAATCCGAGCATATCCAGGCTTATAAGAAGGCCGCCGCGGACTGGATCGAGCACGCGGAGATTCGCGTGGTGTCGAAGATCGCCTGAGTTCGGGCGCGGGCGCCAGGAGCGCGCGGACACGCTGACGAGGTGCGGCGGCCCGCGGGTTGCCGGCGCGCCGTCAGCGATCAGTGGGTCGCTTGCGGGACATCGAGAATCAGGATGATGGTCCAGTCGGCGTCGCCGTCATGGTGATACTGGCGCTCCGCGACGATGAACGGCTGCTGCTTGTCAGCCGGGCCGAGAAACAGCACGTCGCCTTCCATCGGCAGGCATTCGACGGGCGGCAACGCGAGGTACGCTTCCTGACCACCACGCGGCATCAGTTTTTCGATCTTGCGTGATGCTGCTTCGGTCCATTCGATATCAAGCTGGATGTTGCTCATGCTGTCCTCCGCACCAGGTGCGCACGGGTTAGGGGATGCCGGCAGCTTGCCGGTCGGTGCGCGACTGTAGCATACAGAAAGCAGAGCGCAGGCGGCTTTAGCAAGTCGGTGCGGGTTCGAACTGGTCAGTCGACATCGAGCGGATCACGCAATAAAAAAGCCGAAACCGGCGCTGCCAGCTTCGGCTTTTTCACCTTCACGACGGGGCCGCGAGGCGAGATCCGCGAAGTCGCTCAGGTGCCCGAAGTGTCGGCACCCTTCTTGTGATGATGGGGAGCCATCTTGTGATGCTTGGCCGGCGCGGCGGGGGCGCTTCCCATCGATTGCTCGCGGCTTTGCAAATCTTGCGCACGCTGTTCGATGTCCGCGGCCTTAGCCGGATCGGTGCTCGTCGTGATGCCGTTGTCCTGGGCGTAGGCCGCGCCGGCTGCGGCACACAGGGAAACCAGGATCGCCAGGGACACTTTCTTCATCGTTACCTCCGTAGAGTGGTGGTGGGCCCGAGTATTGCCTGTCCAGTGGGAGAGACAATGCATTCTATCGAGCAAATTCTGCTCCAGCCGATGGCTTTGTAACCGCGCAACATTTGTTACGTTTTGTATCAATCCGCGCGGTTAGATAAATCGCGACGTCCTCAACGCGCGGAGCATGGATCGGCCTACGTCGTTTGTCAGAACCATCCGATCGCGCGATACAGGTGAAATTGCGCGAGGCCGGCCAGTTCATGCAGCGCGATCTCAGCGGCCACGAGGTTATCGAAGCGCGGCAGCACGCCGAGCCGCACGCGCCGCGCGCTGGAAATCTGCGGCTGCGGCTCGATGCCGAAGCACTGAAAGTCGAGCAGCGCACGCGGCATGTGATACGCGGACGTGACGAGTATCAACGTGTCGTAATGTGATTGGCCCACAATGGCCGACACGTTGCGCGCGTTCTCGTAGGTCGTGCGGCTGTTTTTCTCGAGCACGATGTCCGAGCGCGCCACCTGCAGGCGCAGCAGATAGGGCAGGTAGGTGTCGGCTTCCGTCGCGCTATGTCGCTGTGGATTGCCGCCGCTGACGATAACCCGGCACGTGCTCGCCGTGCGCTTGCAGGCCGCATAGTTCCGCGCGCTGAGCTCGATGCGCGAAAGCACGTCGCGCGGTGGCACCAGCACGTGGTCGTCGTCGTAGATCGTGCCGCCGCCGAGCAGGATGATCGCGGTGCGTGGCGCGAAAGTAGCGGACGCGGCGCTCTGTCGTTGCGGCTGCGCGAGGTCGAGCAGTGGCGCGCTCAGCCAGCCGGCCGCGAGCAGCCAGAACAGCGCGATCATGCAGACGATGAGCGGACGGCGGGCACGTTTCCATAGCACGATTGCTGCAAAAAAAAGCGCTAATAAAGTGAATAGAATCAATTTAAATGGGGTAACGTATGTCTTTCGGGACAAATCCACGGGCTTGCCATCGCGCCGCGGCGGTCGCATCGCCGGTTCATGGAGAGAACGCTAACATGCCGTTCTGACGGGGGTTCCGAAATCCAGACCAGGCAGCTCCTGGCAGAAATCCGCTGTCCGACGGGCGGCGAGTTTCTGACCAGGGGCGGGTGCTACACGCGTCGCCGGTGGCGCAGTGACGCGTGGGCACGAATGTGTCATAGCTGCACTTTAAGAAAGAAGTGAGATGATCACGTATTCCAACGAAGCGGTACTTGAAGCGCTGCGGCGAGCGCAATATCGTCAGGTTCCCTGGGCCAGAAGGCCAAGTGTCTTCCAATATCTTCGCGCGCTGGGGCTGATGGACACCGTTCGGCAGCGAACCGTCGCACCGGCGCCTGGCTTTCATGCCCCCGTCGACATCGCCGTACTCACCGAGCGCGGCAAAGCAGAGTTCGCGCGGCTCGAGCACGACGAGCGTCTGCTCACATGGACAGCGCAACGCATGAACGATTATGTTCTCGGCGCGGCCGAACCGCGGTCCGCCGCGACAGCTGAAGTCAGGTCTTAGCTCAAGGTTCATCGCTTATCTGAATCACTGTCCGCTCGGGCCTGTCACCGCCCTCGGCGGGCCGTCTGTTCCGCTGACGGTCGCTGTGCGCGTCCGGGGCGAATCTCGGCTTCCTCATTGACGAAACGTCGACGCGATTCGCACGCCGGCCGATGTCGTTGCGCGCCTTCCACGCATCAACGCCTTGGACGAAAAAAAAGGCCCGTATCACGAAGATACGGGCATACCGGAATTACTACTGCCACGCTGTGCTAATGGCGTTGAGTCAGACCGGTGTCGGGTCCGGTGGTTCCCCAATCGTGCATGCTCAATGCGACAGACCGAACACCGCCTCGCACGACATGCCATTCGAGCGACAACCCACGACCTCAACGCCGCCGCTGAACCTCGCGCGTCGCATCGGGCCGTGCGCGCACATTGCTGGCGATGTCGCCGCGCAGGTCGCCACGCGGCGTCGGCGGCGTGAAGTCGCGATTGTGCGCTTCGCTTTGCTGCCACGCCTCCAGCGTGGCTTGACGGTCCGGGCGCCAGTTCCACCCTTGCGGGCGTTGTTGCGCAAATGCCGGCGCGGCCATCGATGAAATCACAATGCCGCACAACAGCAGTGACATTGGTTTCATTCCGAAATCCCCCTCAACCTCAAGCCCGTCGACTCAAGGCCTGTTTGCATAACTATTAAGGTATGTCGGGGGACGAAAGCGCGCTGTAATTAATAGTAAATGGTTGTTTCACCCGGAGCTATCGGGCGGTTTGGGAGTCTGAGGCAGCGGGACCGACCGCTGTGGCGGTCATGCGCAAGGAAGAGCGCCGAAACGGGCGCGCTGGACAGAGAAGGGGCAGCGTCTCGCGGCGACCGTCAAACGCTGGCCGGGCGCGAGCATGCACAAAATTGCGAATGAATCGCATCGATAAAAAACCGGGCGCCGTAGGCGCCCGGTGACAACGTAATTTCGCGTCAGGCCATCTTGGCCGGCGCGCGCCACGATTCCGGATTGGTCCAGAACGCGCCGCGCAGACGGTCGCGGCTCGGCGGTGCCGGCGGTTTCGCAGCCGTAGCGCCGATCCTGCCGCGCAGCGAAATCTCGCGGCCGCTGGTGCCAAGCCGCTTCACAATTTCAGCGAGCGTGCCATCGGTCTGCCACTCGTCGAAGCGCCGACGGCACGTCGGCGGGGACGGATAGCGGCCCGGCAGCTTGGACCAGCCCTCGCCCGTCGACAACACCCAAAGCACTGCGTTGACTACCGCCCGAGCTTCCACGCGTGGCCGACCGCGCCGTTCGCTGCGCGCCGGCTCGGCACAGAACAAAGCCTCGACCAGCGCCCACTCGTTGTCTTTCAAATCGTCGAACAGCATCATGTTTCACCTCAGCGAAGCTAACTCCGGTGCGCTGCCCCGCGCCGCGCACTCTTCATACACTCGATAGGCGAGTGCCAAAGGGGACGGGCTGGCCACGGGTAGCCTTTCAGTCGGAAATCATGGCGCCCGCCCTGTGCGTCTCATAACGCACGAACTGTGCCAATGTGATACCGATTGCCTGAAAGCCCCGTGGCGGCGGGCCAACGCGGGCGCCAACCAGGGCCGTATGAGAATCCAAAAAACCCATCTCGCAAATCGGGACAATCACCAATCCTGTGCAGAGAGGCCCATCGGGCGTGCGCTCGCGCCTTTTTGCTGCATTGCAGCGACCGGCTGCGAAGCGCGATGCCGCATGGGATCGGCCGTACAATGCGCATCAAAATGCACTATTGATGAGGTTCGTAAATGAATGTGACGCTGCGGCAGCTCAGGGTTTTCATCGAGGTGGCGCGCCTGCAAAGCTTCAGCCGCGCCGGCGATCAAATCGGCCTGACGCAGTCGGCAATCAGTCGCTGCGTGCGCGAGCTCGAAAGCGAAATCGGGCTGAAGCTCATCGATCGCACGACGCGCGAAGTGCAATTGACTGACGTCGGCGGCAACCTCGTCTCGAGCGTGTCGCGGCTGCTGTCGGATCTGGACGATGCGTTGCGCGAGATCCGCGAAATCGGTGAGCAACGCCGCGGACGCGTGGTGGTCGCGGCGAGCCCGACCGTCGCGTGCCGGCTGATGCCGCGTGTCGTCGCGTCGTGCGTGCAGCAGTTTCCTTATGTGACGCTTGGCCTGCGCGACGACGTGCAAAGCGACGTGGTGCGCAAGGTGAAGTCGGGTGAGGTGGACTTCGGCGTGATCATCGGCCCGTTCTCCGACGACGATCTGCTCAGCGAAACGCTGATGACCGACTCGTTCTGCATCGTGTCGCGTGACGATCACCGGCTCGCCGCGCGCAAGCAGGTCACGTGGAAGGACCTCGACGGTGAGCAGCTCGTGATGCTCGATTATGCGTCCGGCAGCCGCCCGCTCATCGACGCTGTGATGCAGGCGCAGGGCGTGAACGCCACCGTGGTTCAGGAACTCGGCCATTCGGCGACCGTGTTCGGGCTCGTCGAGGCGGGCGTCGGAATCAGCGTGCTGCCATGGCTCGCGCTGCCGCTGCCGGCGGGGGCGTCGCTGGTCGCCCGTCCGCTGGTGCCGCGCGCGGAACGGCGCGTCGAGCTGGTGCGGCGGCGCGACCGGTCGCTTTCGCCCGCGGCCGAGGCGGTGTGGAATCTGATCCGGCAGTTGCCGGGGCGGGCCGAGGAGCTGAGTTAACGGGGCGCGATCGGTGGGTTCGCGCGCGGCCGGTGCGTCCGTTGGATTGACGGCAGGCGCGACCCGCCTCGCGCTCGCCGTTCGTCGCTCGCTTCACCGCTGTCCTGTCGCCCGGCGCGCTACACTACCGGCTTCATCGCGCATGCCTTCGCGGTTGCGCCCCGAGCTTCTTACCCTTCACCCACCCAAAGGTCGATGAGCGAATTGGACCTGCCCGTGCCCTCCATCCCGAATGCGCGCGATGCCGTGCGCGCGCTGCGTCCATCGCAAATCCGTGAAGTCGCGAACGCCGGTTTCGGTGTCGACGACGTGCTGCCGTTCTGGTTCGGCGAGTCCGACCGCGTGACACCCGCATTCATCCGCGACGCCGCGAGCGCCGCGCTCGCCGCCGGCGCGACGTTTTACACGCACAATCTTGGCATCGCGCCGTTGCGCGCGGCACTCGCCGGCTACGTCAGCGAGTTGCACGGCGCGACGTCGCCGGAGCACATCGCGGTGACTAGCGCGGGCGTCAACGCGCTGATGCTCGCCGCGCAGCTGGTGGTCGGCGCCGGCGACCGGGTCGTCGCGGTGACGCCGCTATGGCCGAATCTGGTCGAGATTCCGAAGATTCTTGGCGCGCACGTCGAAACGGTCGCGCTTGGCTACGGCGAACGCGGCTGGCAGCTCGACGTCGGGAAATTGCTGGCTGCGCTGACACCCGACACCAGGATGCTGATGATCAACTCGCCGAACAATCCGACCGGCTGGGTGATGGATCGCGACGACCAGCGTACCGTGCTGGAACACTGCCGGCGTCACGGCATCTGGATCGTCGCGGATGAGGTCTACGAGCGGCTCTACTATCCCGACGATGGCGCCGCCGTCGCGGCCAGCGCGCAGACTGCGCCGTCGTTTCTCGACCTCGCGACGCGCGACGAACGCGTGATCTGCGTGAATTCGTTTTCGAAAGCCTGGCTGATGACCGGGTGGCGGCTCGGCTGGATCGTCGCGCCGACCGCGTTGATGGATGACCTCGCGAAGCTGGTCGAGTACAACACGTCGTGCGCGCCGTCGTTCGTGCAGCAGGCGGGCATGGCGGCGCTGGAGCAGGGCGAGCGTTTTACGCAGGAGCTGGTGCGCGACCTGAGGACTTCACGCGATCATCTGGTGCGCGCGCTGTCGGCGGTGCCCGGTATCGATGTGAAGGCTCCGCTGGGGGCGATGTATCTGTTCTTCTCGATGCCGGACTCGACGCGCAGTCTCGATTTGTGCAAAGCGATGGTGCGCGAGGTCGGGCTCGGCGTGGCGCCGGGCAGCGCGTTCGGGCCGCAAGGCGAGGGGTTCGTGCGCTGGTGCTATGCGTGCGATTCGGCGCGACTCGATGCCGGCGTCGAGCGCTTGACGCGCTTTCTGGCGCGCCAAGCCGGCGCCTGAATACACGGTCTGACGTACCGGCCGCAGTGTGCGTTACGCGCCTCGAGGGGCAAAAAGCCGCGAATCGTTGGAAATCTTCTTTCTGGCGATTCGGCCCGGGCGGGCGCGGGCACACCCGTCGACGCCGCGGCAGACGATGCGCGGGGGATCGCGGCTTTACGCCCCGATCGTTTTTGCGTAATATGGCGCTCAGTCACGCGATTCCTTTTCAGGAATATCGCCGCTCCGTCCGGCTGGGTCTGGCTCGATAAATAAGTCTGTTCGCCGCCCCCCGGTGCGTGCTCCCATCAATATGACCGATCAGAATCGGGCGAGCGCGTCTTCAGTTCCACATCGTCTGTTTGATCCGGTTCTTTGACCACAGGGTCTGACCTAGCTGCATGAATACCCAAGAGGCGAAGATCGTCCTCGAGACTGCCTTGATCTGCGCGCAGGAGCCGTTAAAGCTCGGCGAACTGCGCAAGCTCTTTGCCGACGGCGTGTCGGCAGACACTGTTCGGACCTTGCTCGAAGACCTGAGGCGGGACTGGTCTGGGCGCGGTGTGGAGCTGGTCGGGCTGGCGTCGGGCTGGCGGTTTCAAAGCAAGCCCGCGATGCGTTCGTATCTGGATCGGCTGCATCCGGAAAAACCGCCGAAATACTCTCGCGCGGTGCTCGAAACGCTCGCGATCATTGCCTACCGGCAACCGGTGACACGAGGCGATATCGAAGAAATTCGCGGTGTGACGGTGAATACGCAGATCGTCAAGCAGCTCGAGGATCGCGGCTGGATCGAGGTGATCGGTCATCGCGACGTGCCTGGGCGTCCGGCGCTGTATGCGACTACGCGCCAGTTTCTCGACGACCTCGGCCTGACTGCGCTCGACGAGCTGCCGCCGCTTGCCGATCCGTCCGCGCAGCTGAACGCGGACCTGCTGGGTCAGCACGCGATCGAGTTTGCCGAGGGCGACGCGCAAAACGTGCAGCAGGCGGGGCAGGAAGTTGGGCAGGACGCGGCGGGTGAGGCTGCCGAGCCAGCTTCACCGGAAGCGGTGCAGCACGCCGCGTCGGAATTCGAAGCAGAGCCGAACGAGACGGTAGCCGAGTCGACGTTCGAGCCGGAGCGCCACGCGGAAGCGGCCGGGCAGGCCGGCACGGCGAATGCGTCGAATGTGTCAGACGGGTCGGGCGCGCCGCACGACACGCAACAACAGGCCGAAGCGGCATCCACGGCAGCGCAGTCCAGCGTCACCGGCTCAGCACAGCATCACGATCCGGCCGCACAGACCGATCCGGCAACACCCGCGCACGACTCGGGCGTATCTCGCAATACGGAGCACGCCGCCGAGCCGAACCCGGTCGAGGCGGCGCACGACGATCCCGAGGATCGACGCGATGCCGCGCAGGACGCAGGTTTTCTGACCGACGACGAAACCGAGTCGCGCAGCGCCTGACGTAACCGAACTTTTCTTGCCGCGCCCGCAACGGGCGCGTGCGATCTGACATTTTGAGGTTGTTTTGACACATACCCACGACACCGATTCGTCCGAATCCGGGCGCCCCGAGCCGTCGGCGCGGACCGACGAACGCACTACGCAAGCGTCGGCAGGCGAGGGCGAGCGCCCGGCTCACGGCGCGGAAGCAGACGGCGAAGAGCGTCCGCGCCGCGGTCTGCGTCGCGGGCCGCGCAGCCTGATCGCACGACGCCGCGCCGGCGCGAAGACGAAGGCAGCCGAGGGTGCACCCGCGCAAGGCGCGCCGGTCGCCGCCGAAACACCGCCGGACGGCGAGATCGTTGCGCAGGTGCGCACGCCGCGCAAGGACGCGGGCGCGAAGCAGGGCGGGCGTCGTAATGCCAGCGGTGCAAAGCGTGAAGGTGCGTCACGTGAAGGCCAGCGTGAAGGTCAGTCGCGCGAAGGCCAGCGTGAAGGCCAACGCGAGGGCCAGCGCCAGAACCGTCGCGGCGCCGTTGCGGCCGCGGCCGCTGAGCCAACTCAGGACGATCTGTTCTCGTACGTGACGTCGCCCGCGTTCGATGCCGACAACAGCGCGACTGGCGGCGTGCGCGCGCCGATGCTGCGCCGTGGCAAGGCAGCGGGCCCGAAGCGCGTGCTGTCGCCCGACGACGACGCGCCGAAGCTGCACAAGGTGCTCGCCGAGGCGGGCATGGGCTCGCGCCGCGACATGGAAGAGCTGATCATCGCCGGCCGCGTGTCGGTGAACGGCGAACCGGCGCACATCGGCCAGCGCATCATGCCGACCGACCAGGTCCGCATCAACGGCAAGCCGGTCAAACGCAAGCTCGCCGGCAAGCCGCCGCGCGTGCTGCTGTACCACAAACCGACCGGCGAAATCGTCAGCCACGCGGACCCCGAAGGCCGTCCGTCGGTGTTCGACAAGCTGCCGCCGATGAAAACCGCCAAGTGGGTCGCGGTTGGCCGTCTCGACTTCAACACCGAAGGTCTGCTGATGTTGACCACCTCGGGTGATCTCGCGAACCGCTTCATGCACCCGCGTTATAGCGTAGAGCGCGAATACGCGGTGCGCGTCGTCGGCGAACTCGCCGAGGGCATGCGCCAGAAGCTGCTGCACGGCGTCGAACTCGAAGACGGTCCGGCAAATTTCCTGCGCATCCGCGACGGCGGCGGCGAAGGCACTAATCACTGGTACCACGTCGCTCTCGCCGAAGGGCGGAATCGCGAAGTGCGCCGTATGTTCGAAGCGGCGGGCCTGATGGTCAGCCGGTTGATCCGCACACGCCACGGCTCGATCTCGCTGCCGCGTGGTCTGAAGCGCGGCCGCTGGGAAGAGCTCGAGGACAATGAGGTGCGCGCGCTGATGGCCTCGGTCGGGCTGAAGGCGCCGGCCGAAGAGCGCGGCAGCCGCAATGCGGCGCCGGAGCGTCGTCAGCCGGATCCGATGCAGACGTCGATGGGCTTCATCAACCGCGAGCCGGTGCTGATGTCGCACAGCCGCTTCGAGCAGCAGCCGCGCGGACAGGGCCGTCGTGGCGCGGCGGGCGGCGGCTTTGGCGCGGGCATGGGGAGCGGCAGCGGTTTCGGCGGCGGCGCGGGCAATCGCGGCACCGGGGGGCAGCGCGACCGCGACGTCGACGGCAATCGCGCGCCCTCGCCCACCGGCAACCGTGCTCGCACTGGCGGCAAGCGCGCCGGCGCGGCCGGCAACAGCGGCGGCAATCGCGGGCCAGGTGGCAATCGTGGCGGCAACGCCAATCGCGCCGGCGGCAACGCGGGTCAGGGCGGCGCGAATCGTGGCGGCGGCACAGCGCGCGGTCGCTCGCGCGGCCGTTAAGCGGGGTGCACGGCGTTTAAGGGGGCGTTGAACGGCCATACCCTTTCGTGTAGTGCGCATGACCTGTCAGGCTAGCGGCCGCTTCAGACGGCTCGTTCAGCAATCGCGAGGCATCAATGCCGAACGCCTGCTGGGCGAGCCGTTTATCGTGCCAGAAAGGGGTGGCGTAGCCCGGCCGGCTCCCTTTCCGGACAGCTCGGGCGACCTTGCATAATCCCGGATTTGCCGCCATCTGGTCGAAAGATTCCTGTCAAATCAAGTGGAAATGCGCGTCGCCCGGCGTTCTGTGAATTGCGTTTGGGCCGAAAAATGGCTACAATCGCGAAGTCGCTGGGCGTACGATTTCATGTGCGGCTCAGGTGCGACCACCGGCAATAAGATGATGGGCGTTCAGCCCATTTTTTTTTTGCCGCTCAGTTCATCGTGGTTCGGCATCTCGGGTTCGCAACAACGTGCGCCGGCTTGGCGCGCGGCCCGCATTGGTTGTTTGCAGAAGAGGCGAGGCTCGCTGCGCGAACATCTAAGAGGGCACTGTGCAACTGACGGAACTGATTGAAACCACGGTCGTGGGACTCGGCTACGAGCTCGTCGATCTCGAGCGCACCGGGCGCGGCATGCTGTGTATCTATATCGACCAGCCGGCCGGCATCGCAATCGAAGACTGCGAGAAAGTCACGCGTCAGCTCCAGCACGTTCTGACGGTCGAAAATATCGATTACGAGCGGCTCGAAGTATCGTCGCCCGGTCTCGATCGCCCGCTGAAAAAACTGGCGGATTTTGAACGTTTCGCGGGCAGCGAAGCGGTTATCACACTGAAAAAGCCATTGGACGGTCGGAAATCGTACCGGGGCATTTTGCATGCTCCGCAGGGCGAGACGATCGGTCTGGAATTTGAAGGAAAAGAAGGGGCCGCGATGCTCGATTTCACGCTCGCGGACATGGACAAGGCGCGCCTTGTTCCGAAAGTTGACTTTAGGAGCCGCAAACAATGAGTCGCGAAGTGTTGATGCTGGTGGATGCGCTGGCACGCGAGAAGAACGTCGACAAGGACGTCGTATTTGCCGCGCTCGAAGCGGCTCTCGCTTCGGCCTCCAAGAAACTCTTCGAAGAAGATGCGGATATCCGCGTCCACATCGACCGTGAAAGCGGCGAACACGAAACGTTTCGCCGCTGGAAGGTCGTGCCGGACGAAGCCGGTCTGCAGGAGCCGGATCAGGAAATTCTGTTGTTCGAGGCACGCGAGCAGCAATCCAGTATCGAGCTCGACGAGTACATCGAGGAGCCGGTGCCGTCGATCGAATTCGGCCGTATCGGTGCGCAGGCCGCCAAGCAGGTGATCTTGCAGAAGGTGCGCGACGCCGAGCGCGAGCAGATCCTGAACGACTTCCTCGAGCGCGGCGAACACATCATGACCGGCTCGGTGAAGCGCCTCGACAAGGGCAACTTCATCGTCGAATCGGGCCGTGTCGAAGCGCTTCTGCGCCGCGACCAGTTGATCCCGAAGGAAAACCTGCGCGTGGGCGACCGCGTGCGCGCCTATATCGCCAAGGTCGACCGCACCGCGCGTGGTCCGCAGATCGAGCTTTCACGTACGGCGCCGGAATTCCTGATGAAGCTGTTCGAGATGGAAGTGCCGGAAATCGAGCAGGGCCTGCTCGAGATCAAGGCGGCGGCTCGCGATCCGGGCGTGCGCGCGAAGATCGGAGTGGTCGCTTATGACAAGCGCATCGATCCGATCGGCACCTGCGTCGGTATCCGCGGGTCGCGCGTGCAGGCCGTGCGCAACGAGCTTGGTGGCGAAAACGTCGACATCGTGCTATGGTCGGAAGACCCCGCCCAGTTCGTGATCGGCGCGCTCGCGCCGGCAGCCGTGCAGTCGATCGTCGTCGATGAAGAAAAGCATTCGATGGACGTCGTCGTCGACGAAAGCGAACTCGCGGTCGCGATCGGTCGCAGCGGCCAGAACGTGCGGCTTGCCAGCGAGCTCACCGGCTGGCAGATCAACATCATGACGCCGGACGAATCTGCGCAGAAGCAGAATCAGGAGCGCGGCGTCCTGCGCGACCTGTTCATGGCGCGTCTCGATGTCGACGAGGAAGTCGCCGACATCCTGATCGACGAAGGCTTCACGAGCCTCGAAGAGATCGCCTACGTGCCGCTCAACGAAATGCTCGAAATCGAGGCATTCGACGAAGATACCGTTCACGAACTGCGCAACCGCTCGCGCGACGCGCTGTTGACGATGGCGATCGCGAACGAAGAAAAGGTCGAAAACGTGGCGCTCGACCTGAAGAGCCTGGACGGCATGGACGCTGACCTGCTCGCGAAACTGGCCGAACATCAGATCCAGACGCGCGACGAACTCGCCGAGCTGGCCGTGGATGAACTGGTCGAGATGACTGGGATGGGAGAGGATGCCGCTAAGGCGTTGATCATGAAAGCACGTGAACACTGGTTCCAGTGAGAAATGACCATGGCGCACTGAATTGAACGCGGCCGCGAGGCCGCATGACCCGATGCTAACCGCAAGGAATCGGTCCTTGCATTAAGAGGAATGAATGGCGAGTAACAACGTAGCCCAATTTGCCGCGGAACTGAAAATGCCTGCTGGCGTGCTGCTCGAGCAGCTGCAGGCAGCGGGCGTCCAGAAAGCGAGCGAAGACGACAACCTGTCCGAGGCGGACAAGGCGCGTCTGCTCGATCACTTGCGCAAGTCGCATGGCTCGGACGATGCCGACAAGCGCAAGATCACGCTGACGCGCCGGCATACGTCGGAGATCAAGCAGTCCGATGCGACGGGCAAAGCTCGCACCATTCAGGTCGAGGTGCGCAAGAAGCGCACGTTCGTCCGCCGCGACGAGACCGTCGCGGAAGGCGGGGATGCATCGAATCATGTGGCCGAAAACGCGGATGCAGAAGATCTCGAACTGCAGCGTCGTGAGGAAGAAGCACGTCACGAAGCCGAACTGCTCGAAAAGCAGGCGCAGGAGCTGAAGGCACGTCAGGAACAGCTCGAGCGCGAAGAGGCCGAGCGTCAGGCGCGCGAGCAGGCTGCGGAAGCCGGGCGTCAGCGCGCGGAAGAAGAAGCGAAGAAGCGCGTAGCGGCCGAGGCGGCGGCTCGCGAGAAGGCCCGGCAGGCGGCGCAAGCTGCTGCACCGGTTGCCGCGAAGGCAAGCGAGCAGGACGATGAGCGCGCGGCAGCGGAACGCGCCGCGCAACGCGAAGCCGCGAAGAAGGCGGAAGACGCGGCGCGTCTGGCCGCCGAAAAGGCGCGTGCCGAACAGGAACAAATCGCGAAGCGCCGCGCCGCGGCCGAAGCCGAAGCGCGCGCGATTCGCGAAATGATGAACACGCCGCGCAAGGCGCAGGTGAAGGCTCCGGAACCGGCACCAAAGCCTGCCGAGCCGGCCAAGGCGGCCGAAGCGAAGGGCACGCTGCACAAGCCGGCGCGTCCGGCTGGCGAAGCGCCGGCGCGCCCGGCAGCCAGGAAGCCGGCAGCCGCGGCTCCGGCGCCCGCGAGCGCACCGTCCGCCGGCGACAAGAAGAAGCCGGGCGCTGGCAAGGGTGGCGGCAACTGGCAGGACGACGCAGCAAAGCGCCGCGGCATCAAGACGCGCGGTGACTCTAGCGGCGGCGTCGATCGTGGCTGGCGCGGCGGTCCGAAGGGGCGTGGCAAGCATCAGGAGCAGAGCACCACGTTCCAGGCGCCGACCGAGCCGATCGTTCGTGAAGTGCATGTGCCGGAAACCATCACGGTCGCGGATCTCGCGCACAAGATGGCGGTGAAGGCTTCGGAAGTCATCAAGGTGATGATGAAGCTTGGCCAGATGGTTACGATCAACCAGATGCTGGACCAGGAAACGGCGATGATCATCGTCGAGGAACTGGGCCACCGCGCGCTCGCGGCGAAGCTGGACGATCCGGAAGCGATGCTGGTCGAAGGCGAAGCGACCGACGCGGAAGCGCTGCCGCGTCCGCCGGTCGTCACGGTGATGGGCCACGTCGACCATGGCAAGACCTCGCTGCTCGACTACATTCGTCGCGCGAAAGTTGCGGCAGGCGAAGCGGGCGGTATTACGCAGCACATCGGCGCTTACCACGTCGAAACGCCGCGCGGCGTAATCACGTTCCTCGACACGCCGGGTCACGAAGCCTTCACGGCAATGCGTGCCCGCGGTGCGAAGGCAACCGACATCGTGATTCTGGTGGTGGCCGCCGACGACGGGGTGATGCCGCAGACGAAGGAAGCGATCTCCCACGCGAAGGCCGGCGGCGTGCCGCTCGTCGTCGCGATCAATAAGATCGACAAGCCGGAAGCGAATCCGGAGCGCGTGAAGCAGGAACTCGTCACGGAAGGCGTCGTGCCGGAAGAGTACGGCGGCGACTCGCCATTCGTATCGGTGTCGGCGAAGACCGGTGCGGGCATCGACGATCTGCTCGAAAACGTGCTGCTGCAGGCCGAAGTGCTGGAGCTGAAGGCGCCGGTCGAATCGCCGGCCAAGGGTCTCGTGATCGAAGCCAAGCTCGACAAGGGTAAGGGGCCGGTCGCAACGATCCTCGTTCAGTCGGGTACGCTGAATCGCGGCGACGTCGTGCTGGCAGGCAGCGCCTACGGTCGCGTGCGTGCCATGCTCGACGAAACCGGCAAGCCGACCAAGTCCGCTGGCCCGTCGATCCCGGTCGAAATCCAGGGTCTGTCGGAAGTGCCGCAGGCTGGCGAAGAAGTGATTGTGATGCCTGACGAGCGCAAGGCGCGTGAAGTGGCACTGTTCCGTCAGGGCAAGTTCCGCGACGTCAAGCTCGCGAAGCAGCAGGCCGCGAAGCTCGAGAACATGCTCGAGCAGATGGGCGAAGGCGAAGTGCAGTACATGCCGCTCATCGTCAAGGCCGACATGCAGGGTTCGCAGGAAGCGCTGGTGCAGTCGCTGCAGAAGCTCTCCACCGACGAAGTCCGCGTGCAGATCGTGCACGGCGCGGTCGGCGGCATCAGCGAGTCGGACGTCAATCTCGCGACGGCGTCGAAGGCGGTCATCATCGGCTTCAACACCCGCGCGGATGCGCAGGCTCGCAAGCTCGCGGAAGCCAATGGCGTCGATATCCGCTACTACAACATCATCTACGACGCCGTGGATGAAGTGAAGGCAGCGATGTCGGGCATGCTGGCGCCGGAGAAGCGCGAAGTCGTGACGGGCACGGTCGAAGTTCGCCAGGTCTTCAAGGTACCGAAGGTCGGCACGGTGGCCGGCTGTATGGTCACGGACGGTTTCGTCAAGCGCTCGTCGTCGGTGCGCGTGCTGCGCAACCACGTCGTCGTCTTCACGGGCGAGCTCGATTCGCTCAAGCGCTTCAAGGACGACGTGAAGGAAGTCCGTCAGGGCTTCGAGTGCGGTATGTCGATCAAGAACTTCAACGATATCGTCGAAGGCGATCAGTTCGAAGTCTTCGAAGTCACCGAAGTCGCGCGTACGCTGTAATTCACGCGGCACGGCACAACGGGCGGAACGGGCTTGACGCCCGCTCCGCCCGTTGTTTTTGAGCCCGCTGCGTCGAGTTTGTCGCTGGCTTCGATGCCGCGTTCGTCGTGAATCGGTTCATGACGCGAGACCATCGCGCCAACGTATCGCTCACAGACCGCGGCGATCGCGATGCCGTCGTATCCAACGGATAACAAACACGGCTCGCGCGAACAAATTTTTGCATCCGTCATAGCGGAGCACACAACACCATGCCTAAGAAACGTACTAGTCCCAATCGTAACGTGCAGATCGCCGATCAGATCCAGCGCGACCTGGCCGAGCTGCTGCGTGAGGTCAAGGATCCGCGCATCGGCATCGTCACATTTCAGAGCGTCGAGCTGACGCCCGACTACGCTCACGCGAAGGTCTACTTCACGACGCTGACGGGCGACCCGCAGCAGACGCTCGAGGCGCTGACGCACGCGGCCGGCCATCTGCACAATCTGCTGTTCAAGCGCCTGCATATTCATACGGTGCCGACGCTGCATTTCCACTACGACAAGACGATCGAGCGCGCCGTCGAGATGTCGCGTCTGATCGACGAGGCAAATTCCACGCGCGCGAAAGACGACTGAGTGTCCACCATGCCGCGTCGTTCCATGTAGCGCGCGGCGCGGTTTTTCGCATTTCCCGAACGTTCTGCCTCACTCGACATGACCGTACCTCAACGCCCCCGCGTGCCACGTCGCGCGCTCGACGGCGTGCTGCTGCTCGACAAGCCACTCGGCCTGTCGAGCAACGACGCGCTGGTTCGCGCGAAACGTCTCTATCTGGCGAAAAAGGCGGGTCACACCGGCACGCTCGACCCGCTCGCAACCGGCCTGTTACCGCTGTGTTTCGGCGAGGCCACCAAATTTTCGCAGGACCTGCTCGAAGCCGACAAGACCTACGAGGCGACGATGCGCCTCGGCATCCGCACGACCACCGGCGATGCCGAGGGCGAGCCACTCGACATCCGCGCGGTCGATTGCGACGAAGCGGCGGTGCAGGCGGCCTTGCAGCGGTTCATCGGCGAGATCGTTCAGATTCCGCCGATGTACTCGGCGCTCAAGCGCGACGGCAAGCCACTGTACGAGTACGCGCGCGCCGGCCAGACGGTCGAACGGGAAGGGCGGCAGGTGACGATTCACGCGCTCGAGCTGATTGCGTGCGCGTTGCCGGATGTGACGTTTCAAGTGACGTGCAGCAAGGGCACCTATGTGCGTACACTTGCCGAGGATATCGGCGAGGCGCTCGGCTGCGGCGCGCATCTGATCGTACTGCGGCGCACGGGCGTCGGCGCGCTGACGCTCGAGCATTCGGTCACGCTCGACGCGTTGTCCGACGCGACCCAGCTCGAACGCGACGCATGGCTGCAACCGGTCGACGCGTTGCTGTCGACGTTCCCGCAGGTTTGTCTCAACGACGACGACACGCGCCGCTTCCTGCACGGCCAGCGGCTGAAGCTATCGTCGTTGGCGATCGCCGCCGAAGCGGTGACTGCGGCGCGCGTGAGGGTGTACTCGGCGCAGGGACGGCTTCTCGGTGTCGCGAAGCCGGGCGAAGGTGTGCTCGCACCAGAACGTCTGGTCGTAACGACTGAGAGCTAGGCTCGGCCGTTTTGCCAGTCCGGCGCGGACCATAAAAAAGCGGGATCTGCCATCGAGCGATCCCGCTTTTTTCATGCCGCGTCGTGCAGCGGTGCCGAACTAAAGCGACACCACAACCGACGTCCTCAATGCGCCGCAGCCGCTGCCGCTCCCGCGTCGCCGCCTGCCCGTTCCGGCCGCGTGATCCAGATCAGCGCGATCAGCGCGACAAAAATGCCGGCCGAAATGAAGAACAGGTCGTTCACGCCGAGCTGCGCGGACTGCTGCGTAACCATGGTATTGAAAAGGCCATAGGTCTGCTGCTGATCCAGGCCCGCTGCGCCCATCTGATGAATCGACTGACCAAACGCCGGGTTGTAAGCGTTCGCCTGCTCGGTCAGTTGCGCGTGATGCATGATCGTGCGGTGATCCCACGCGGTCTGGAAGATCGACGTACCGATACCGCCGCACATGATCCGCACGAAGTTCGACAGCCCCGAGGCCGCGGGAATCCGATGGCCCGGCAAGCCCGACAGCGTGATCGACACGAGCGGAATGAAGAAGCCGGCCATGCCGATGCCCTGAATCAGCGTGGGCAGCATCAGCGAGTATGTATCGACGCCCGTCGTATAACGCGAGCGCATCCAGAAACACAGCGCGAAAATCAGGAACGACAGCGTCGCGATATAACGTGGATCGGTGCGCGGCAGCACCTTACCGGTGAGCGGCGACAGCAGGATCGCGAACACACCGACGGGTGCCATCACGAGTCCGGCTTCGGTCGCCGTGTAGCCGATATCGGTCTGCAGCCACAGCGGCAGCAGCACGAGATTGCCGAAGTAAAGCCCATAGCCGATCGACAGCGCGATCGTGCCGCCGCTGAAATTTCGTCGGCTGAACAGCGACAGGTCGACCACCGGATGCTCGGCCGTCAGCTCCCACACGATGAAGAACGCGAGCGCGATGACTGCAACGAGCACAAGCACGACGATCGTCGTCGACGAGAACCAGTCGAGGTCTTTGCCCTTGTCGAGCATGACCTGAAGGGAGCCGACCCAGACGATCAGAAGTCCGAGGCCGACGCCGTCGATCGGCGCCTTCCTGATGACCGAATCGCGGTTACGAAAGATCGTCCACGTCGCGATGGCCGCGACCGCGCCGACCGGAATATTGACGTAGAAAATCCAGGGCCACGAAATATTGTCGGAAATCCAGCCGCCGAGAATCGGACCGGCAACCGGCGCGATCAGCGTGGTCATCGCCCACATCGATAGCGCCATCGGCGCCTTCGCGCGCGGATAGCTCGCGAGCAGCAGCGTCTGCGACAGCGGGATCATCGGGCCGGCCACCGCGCCTTGCAGCACACGCGACGCGAGCAGGAACGGCAGGTTGGGCGACAGCCCGCACAGCCACGACGACAGCACGAACAGCACGATCGACGCCATGAACAGCCGCACCTGGCCGACGCGGTCGGTGAGCCAGCCGGTCAGCGGCACTGAGATCGCATTGGCCACCGCGAACGACGTAATCACCCATGTGCCCTGGTCGGACGACACACCGAGGTCGCCGGAAATCGACGGGATCGACACGTTCGCGATCGACGTGTCGAGCACGTTCATGAACACCGCGAGCGACACCGCGATGGTGCCGATCACCAGTTGCGCGCCTTCGAGCGGCGGGTGCGCGACTTGCGCTTGAGCCTGAGCCATTAAAAGAGCCTTCTATGAATCGTCGGCCGGAGCCTTAGCTCTTATGGGTCGCCGGTTTCGCGGCCGCGCCGCTCGCCGCGGTCGATTTCTGCGAGCCGCCGTTCGCGTTCGGACCGGCGTTTTCCGAGATGATGCGCGCAATTTCCGCGTCGGCATCCGCGCCGTATTTGTCGAAGACGTTGGTCTGGTAAGCCGTGGTCGGCGCCTGGCCGAGCTGGCCGCCGGTGTCGTCCTTGATGTTGACGTCAGCCTGCATCGACAGACCGATACGCAGCGGGTGCTTCTCGAGCTCCTGCGGATCGAGCGAAATGCGCACCGGCAGACGCTGCACGACTTTGATCCAGTTGCCGGTCGCGTTCTGCGCGGGCAGCAGTGAGAACGCCGAACCCGTACCGGCCGAGAAGCCGATCACTTTGCCGTGATACGGTACCGACGAGCCGTACACGTCAGCCGACAGTTCAACCGGCTGGCCGATGCGCATGTGCTTCAGTTGCACTTCCTTGAAGTTCGCGTCAACCCACACGTCATGCAGCGGCACGATTGCCATCAGCGGCGTGCCCGGCGACACGCGCTGGCCAACCTGCACCGAGCGCTTCGCGACATAGCCGGTGACCGGCGCGGGCAGCGTGTTGCGAGCATGGTTCAGGTACGCGTCGCGCAGCTTTGCGGCGGCGGCCTGCACGTTCGGGTGATCGGCGATCGTGGTGTTCGCTGTCAGCGCGCGGTTTGCCGCGAGCTGCTGTTTGGCGGCGTCGAGCGCGGCTTGCGCGGACTTTACGGAATCGCGTGCGTGCGAAATTTCTTCCTGTGATACTGCGCCGGTCTGCGCGACCGTCAGACGACGCTTCAGGTCGTCATTGGCGCGCGAGAGATCGGCCTGGCGTGCCGCGACCTGCGCTTCGTACTGGCTGTCGTCGGCGAACAGGCCGCGCACCTGGCGCACCACCTGCGCGAGATTGGCCTCGGACTGTTCGAGCGCGACGCGCGCATCGGCCGGGTCGAGCACGACGAGCGGGTCGCCGGCCTTGACGACCTGGGTGTCGTCCGCGTTGACCGCGATCACCGTGCCCGTGACCTGCGGCGTGATCTGCACGACGTTGCCGCTCACGTAGGCGTCGTCGGTGTCTTCATGGAAGCGTGCGACGAGGAAGTAGTACAGGCCGTACGCGACCGCGGCTATCAGGATCACGATGACGAGCAGCGTCATCATGCGCTTGCGTTTGCCGTTGTTCGCCGCTTGCGGTGGAGTGGCGGGCTGCTGAGGGGTGCTCATTGATGTGCTCCGGGTTCTCTTAAACGTCGTCGTTTTTTCGGGTGTTCGTGGGGATGCGTGTGCGTCGGCGCGGGCAGGTTTTGCTCAGTTCGCTGCGGTGCTGGTAGCGTGGGTCGCGGCGTTGGCCGATGCGGGGGCATCGGTGGGCACCACGAGACCGGTCTGGGTCGCGTCGAAGCCACCGCCCAGCGCCTTGATCAGGCCGATCTGCAGACTGCGGCGTCGCATCTGCAGACCCGTAACCGTCTGCTCGGCGGCGAGCCGGTTTTCGTCGGCGGTGAGCACCTGCAGTTGCGGCGACAGGCCGGCCTTGTAGCGCACCACGGCGAGCTGGTAGGCCTTGCTCGACGCGTCGAGCGCGCGCTGGGCGTCGCCTTCCTGGCGGTCGATCGAACGGATCGACGAGACCTGCGTCGACACGTCCTGCAGCGCGTTGATCAGCGTCTGGTTGTAGTTGGCGACGTCGCCTTCGAAGTCGGCGTAGCGGCCTTTCAGTTGCGCGCGCAACGCGCCGGCGTCGAAGATCGGCAGATGGATCGCCGGGCCGAACTGGATCTGACGGCTCGACGCGGTCAGGAAATGACCCCAGCCGAACGCGTCGAAACCGAAGCCGGCCGCGAGGTTTACGTCGGGGTAGAACTCGGCCTTCGCTTCCTTCACGTCGTGCATCGCGGCTTCGACCTGCCAGCGCGCAGCGACGATATCCGCGCGGCGCGCGACGAGGTCGGCCGGGATATTGTCGGGCAGCGCGACCACGTCGCCGCCGGTGAGCACCGGCTTGTCGATCTGCAGGCCGCGGTCCGGGCCTTTGCCGAGCAGCGCGCCCAACTGGTAGCGCACGACGGTGATCTGGCCGTCGAGGTCGGTCAGGTTCGATTGGCTGGTCGCGACGTTGCCGGCGGCGGTCTGCTTCTCGACGTTGGTGTCGAGGCCGGCCGTCACGCGGTCATTGGTGATGCGGCCGACGTCCTGGCGGTTGGCGATTTCGCGCGCGGCGATGTCGCGGAACGCATACAGCTGCGCGAGCTGGTTATACGTGCTCGCGACCGACGCGGCGAGCGTCACGCGCGCCTGCTGCATGTCGGCTTCGGCGGCTTTCTGCTGCGATACGGCCTGGCCGAGGCGCTGACGGTTCTTGCCCCACAGGTCGAGATCCCACGACGCGCTCGCTAGCACGTTGTTTTCGCTAAACCAGCTGCCGCCGAACGGAGGCGGGTAGAGGCCGTTCGCCGAGAATAGCTCGCGGGTCCAGGAATAGCTCGCGTTGACCTTCGGGAACAGCGCCGAGCGGGAGCTTTCAATATATGACGAAGCCTTCGCGAGCCGCGCCTGCGCCTGAGCGATCGACGGGCTGCCCTCGAGCGCTTCAGCGATCAGCTTCGGCAGTTGCGGGTCGCCGAACTGGTTGGCCCAGTCGAGCGATGGCCACTGGCCGCCCTCGTTGGGCAGGCTCTGCGTCGACTCGTACTGCGTCGGCGACGCGATCTGTTTGTCGCTTTTGACGCCGAAGTAGTTCGCGCACCCCGTGAGGGCGAGCGCTGTCACCGCGGCGGTGACAGCGGCCCGGCTCGACAGCGCGGGCGCGGACAGGGAAAGGGATTTCATCGCTCGACTCTTTGAGTGGAATGTATTGGTGGACGCAGCAAGCAAGTTATTACGGCTTGCTATCCGGATGGCTTGCGGCATCGCGGGAAACTCCCGTCTGTTCGCCGGAATTGACGAGCACGCGGCGCAGCATGCTCTTCAGGAAGCCCACTTCCTCGGGGGTGAACCCGTTCAGCAGACTATCGAGCACGCCATTGAAAATGCCCGGCATGCGGGCGGCAATCGCATGGCCTTCCGGCGTCAACGCGAGCCGTACGACGCGCCGGTCTTCGTTGCTGCGCACCCGCGTGAGCAGGCCGCGCTTTTCGAGTCGGTCGATCAGGCGCGTCACGGCGCTTGCGTCGATGCCGTATTCACGCGCCAATTCGGCCGCGAGCAGACATTTGCCGCTCGCCACCATGAACAGGATGCTGCCTTGCTGGCTGGTGATGCCGAGTTCGGCCATGCTGCGTTGCGTGATCAGGTTCGACAGCGTCGATTTCACCCGCGATATGAGATAGCCGACGCTTTCGCCGAGCTGGTACTCGCTGGGGTCCGGCGTGGGTTCGTTGGACGGCTCCGTCATGATTCTGGTGCGAATGCAATGGTTGACTAGGCATTAGTATAGTCGGCTGTTGATTGACGCGACAAGCGTAATTACAGCTTAGTCAAGGATTATTTCCCGCTCGAGCAGCAAACAGGACGGATTCGCGCGGAGCGCCGCGAGGCAGGCGCTCGCGTGCAACCCTCGGAGACGCGTGAAGCGGGCGGTCTATCGGGGAATACCAGAAAGGATCATCCGCGCATGCTATAATTTTCGGTTCCCAAAGTGCGCTTTGGGCTTGTTGTCGTGGTTTGGATCCTCAACCAGCAGCATAAGCAAGCGGCGCACTCAACCGTCTTCAGGTTTCCTATGACTCGCGCCCTACGCAACATCGCCATCATTGCTCACGTCGACCACGGCAAGACCACGCTCGTCGACCAACTCCTCCGTCAGACCGCCACGTTCCGCGAGAACCAGCAGATCGCCGAGCGCGTGATGGACTCGAACGACATCGAAAAAGAGCGCGGCATCACGATCCTGTCGAAGAACTGCGCGGTGGAGTACGAGGGCACGCACATCAACATCGTCGACACGCCGGGACACGCCGACTTCGGTGGTGAAGTGGAGCGCGTGCTGTCGATGGTCGACTCGGTGCTGCTGCTCGTCGATGCGGTGGAAGGCCCGATGCCGCAGACCCGCTTCGTCACGAAAAAAGCGCTCGCGCTGGGCCTGAAGCCGATCGTTGTGGTCAACAAGGTCGATCGTCCGGGCGCGCGGATCGACTGGGTGATTAACCAGACTTTCGACCTGTTCGACAAGCTCGGCGCAAGCGAAGAGCAGCTCGACTTCCCGATCGTCTACGCATCGGGCCTGAACGGCTACGCGGGTCTCACGCCGGAGGTGCGCGACGGCGACATGCGTCCGCTGTTCGAGGCGATCCTCCAGCACGTGCCGGTTCGCCCGGCCGATCCGGAAGGTCCGCTGCAACTTCAGATCACCTCGCTCGACTACTCGTCGTACGTCGGCCGTATCGGCATTGGCCGTATCACGCGCGGCCGCATCAAGCCGGGCATGGCAGTCGCGGTGCGCTTGGGCCCGGAAGGCGATATCCTCAATCGCAAGATCAACCAGGTGCTGTCGTTCAAGGGCCTCGATCGCGTGCAGGTGGACTCGGCTGAAGCGGGGGACATCGTGCTGATCAACGGTATCGAGGAAGTCGGCATCGGCGTGACGATCTGCTCGCCGGACCAGCCGGAAGCGCTGCCGATGATTACAGTCGACGAACCCACGTTGACGATGAACTTCCTCGTCAACTCGTCGCCGCTCGCGGGCCGCGAAGGCAAGTTCGTCACGAGCCGTCAGATTCGCGACCGCCTGATGAAGGAACTGAATCACAACGTCGCGCTGCGCGTGCGCGATACCGGCGACGAAACCACGTTTGAAGTGGCAGGCCGCGGTGAGCTGCACTTGACCATTCTGGTCGAAAACATGCGTCGCGAAGGCTACGAGCTGGCGGTATCGCGTCCGCGCGTTGTGATCCAGGAAATCGACGGCGAGAAGCACGAGCCGTACGAAAACCTGACCGTCGACATGGAAGACACGCACCAGGGCGGCGTGATGGAAGAGCTCGGCCGCCGCAAGGGCGAAATGCTCGACATGGCGTCGGATGGCCGTGGCCGCACGCGTCTCGAGTACCGAATTTCGGCGCGTGGCCTGATCGGCTTCCAGTCGGAATTCCTCACGCTCACGCGCGGCACGGGTCTGATGAGCCACACGTTCGATTCATATCAGCCGGTCAAAGAAGGTGCGGTCGGCGAGCGTCGCAACGGCGTGCTGATCTCGCAGGACGACGGCGCGGCAGTCGCGTACGCACTGTGGAAGCTGCAGGATCGCGGCCGCATGTTCGTATCGCCGGGCGAGGCGCTGTATGAAGGCATGATCATCGGCATCCACAGCCGCGACAACGACCTCGTCGTGAACCCGATCAAGGGCAAGCAGCTCACGAACGTGCGCGCGTCGGGCACAGATGAAGCTGTGCGTCTGGTGCCGCCGGTTCAGCTGTCGCTCGAATACGCGGTCGAGTTCATCGACGACGACGAGCTGGTCGAAGTCACGCCGAAGTCGATCCGGCTGCGCAAGCGCTACCTGAAGGAACACGAGCGCCGCAGCGCGAGCCGCAACAAGGTTGCCGGCGAATAAGCGGAACTCAAACCCCGCTGGATAGCAGGAAACGGAAGCCACCTTCGGGTGGCTTCCTTGTTTTCGGCGTATCAAAACTTGTGAAGCTGCATCACGCCCAGCACTTTCCGAAGGCGGCCCGCGTAAGGGACGTATCGCACTCTTTAACTCCATTTCGCACAGAACACTGTTGCGCGCTGTGGAAAGGGACCCGGCCACCCCCGAAACGCCCACCGTCACGGGCTTTGCGCCTGTGCCGTTCGCTATCTGGGCTATTCGTTCTGTGCTATGCTCCCGGGTGCAAAGTTTTAGGTCCTTCCAAGCAAGACTTGATTCGCGCAATCCGCTAAACGGTCAGGCCGTGTCGCGGAAGGTTCGGTAACCCGCTATTTCTCGAGAAACTCGAAGAAAGGTGAGCGTAAAAATGATGAAGCAATTCCAGTCGAACTCTTATCTGTTCGGCGGCAATGCTCCGTACGTTGAAGAAATGTACGAAGCGTATCTCGATAATCCGGCGTCAGTGCCCGAGACCTGGCGCAGCTATTTCGATGCGTTGCAGAACGTGCCCGCATCGGACGGCAGCAACGCCAACGACGTGGCCCACGGCCCGATCGTCGAATCGTTTGCCCAGCGCGCCAAGGCCAATGCCTTCCTGCCGCGCGCAACGGCCGGAGGCGAAGATCTCGCAACTGCCCGCAAACAGGTTTACGTCCAGTCCCTCATCGGCGCATATCGCTTCCTCGGCTCGCAATGGGCCAATCTCGATCCTCTGAAGCGCCGCGAACGTCCTGCGATCCCCGAACTTGAACCCGCGTTCTACGACTTCACCGAAGCCGACATGGACCAGGAGTACAGCGCAACGAATCTGTACTTCGGGTTCGAGCGCGCGACGCTGCGCGAGATCGTCAAAGCCCTGCGCGACACGTACTGCGGCACGATCGGCGCCGAGTACATGTACATCAGCGATCCCGAGCAGAAGCGCTGGTGGAAGGAACGCCTCGAATCGATCCGGTCGACGCCGAACTTCAGCAACGACAAGAAGAAGCACATCCTGAATCGCCTGACGGCCGCCGAAGGCCTCGAGCGTTTCCTGCATACCAAGTACGTCGGCCAGAAGCGCTTCTCGCTCGAGGGCGGCGAGAGCTTCATCGCGGCGATGGACGAAGTCGTGCGTCACGGCGGTCTGCGCGGCGTACAGGAAATCGTCATCGCGATGGCGCACCGCGGCCGTCTGAACGTGCTGGTCAACACGCTCGGCAAGATGCCGGCTGACCTGTTCGCCGAATTCGAAGGCAAGCACGTCGACGATCTGCCGGCTGGCGACGTGAAGTACCACAAGGGCTTCTCGTCGGACATCGCGACGGAAGGCGGCCCGGTTCACCTGTCGCTCGCGTTCAACCCGTCGCACCTCGAAATCGTCAACCCGGTGGTCGAGGGCTCGGCGAAGGCGCGTATGGACCGCCGCGGCGACGAAGACGGCCTTCAGGTGCTGCCGGTGCAGATCCACGGCGACGCGGCTTTCGCGGGCCAGGGCGTCGTGATGGAAACGCTGAACCTTGCGCAAACGCGCGGTTACGGCACGCACGGCACGCTGCACATCGTCATCAACAACCAGATCGGCTTCACGACGTCGGATCCGCGCGACTCGCGCTCCACGTTGTACTGCTCGGACGTCGTCAAGATGATCGAAGCGCCGGTGCTGCACGTGAACGGTGACGATCCCGAAGCGGTCGTGATGGCCATCCAGATGGCGATCGACTTCCGCACGCAGTTCCACAAGGACGTCGTCGTCGACATCGTCTGCTTCCGCAAGCTGGGCCACAACGAGCAGGACACCCCGGCGGTCACGCAGCCGCTGATGTACAAGACGATCTCGAAGCACCCGGGCACGCGCGCGCTGTACGCCGAAAAGCTCGTGCAACAGGGCGTCATCACGGCCGAACAGGGCGATGAATTCGTCAAGGCCTATCGCAAGGCGATGGACGAAGGCCATCATACGGTCGACCCGGTGCTGTCGAACTACAAGAGCAAGTACGCGGTGGACTGGGTGCCGTTCCTGAACCGTAAGTGGACCGATGCGGCCGACACGGCCGTGCCGCTCGCGGAACTGAAGCGCCTCGCCGAGCGCGTCACCACGATTCCGGAAAACTTCAAGGTTCACCCGCTCGTCGAGCGCGTGATCAACGACCGTCGCGCAATGGGCCGCGGCGAAGCGAAGCTCGACTGGGGCATGGGCGAGCACCTCGCGTTCGCATCGCTGGTCGCATCCGGTTATGCCGTGCGCCTGACCGGTCAGGATTCGGGCCGCGGCACGTTCACGCACCGTCACGCAGTGCTGCACGACCAGAACCGCGAGCGTTGGAACGACGGCACCTACGTGCCGCTGCAGAACATCGCCGAAGGTCAGGCGAAGTTCACGGTGATCGACTCGGTGCTGTCGGAAGAAGCGGTGCTCGGCTTCGAATACGGTTACTCGACCGCTGAACCGAACACGTTCGTCGCGTGGGAAGCGCAGTTCGGCGACTTTGTGAATGGCGCGCAGGTCGTGATCGACCAGTTCATCTCGTCGGGCGAAGTGAAGTGGGGCCGCGTGTCGGGCCTGACCATGCTGCTGCCGCACGGCTACGAAGGCCAGGGTCCGGAGCACTCGTCGGCGCGTATCGAGCGTTTCCTGCAACTGTGCGCAGACCACAACATGCAGGTCGTTCAGCCGACCACGCCGGCGCAGGTCTTCCACCTGCTGCGTCGCCAGATGATCCGCCTGTTCCGCAAGCCGCTGATCGTCGCGACGCCGAAGTCGTTGCTGCGTCACAAGGAAGCCGTGTCGGATCTGTCGGAACTCGCGAAGGGTTCGTTCCAGCCGGTCATCGGCGAAGTGGACGAAACCATCGACGTGAAGAAGGTCAAGCGCGTGGTGGCCTGCTCGGGCCGCGTGTACTACGACCTGGTCGCGCATCGCCGTGAAGCGAAGGCGAACGACGTCGCGATCATCCGTATCGAACAGCTCTATCCGTTCGCGCACAAGCAGTTCGAAGCGGAAATGAAGAAGTACGACAACGCAACCGAAGTGGTGTGGGTGCAGGACGAGCCGCAGAATCAGGGCCCCTGGTTCTACATCGAGCACCATCTGAAGGAAGGCATGAAGGAAGGGCAGAAGCTGGCGTACAGCGGCCGTCCGGCTTCGGCTTCGCCTGCAGTCGGCTACTACGCGAAGCACTACGAGCAGCAGAAGGCGCTGATCGAAGGCGCTTTCGGCCGCCTCAAGAGCGCGTCGATCGCTAAATAAAGAAACACACGAGCCGGGAGAGCGCAGCGCGCTCTCCCACGCCGCGCCGAACGTTTCCCATGTGGTTCAGGCGCGGCGCTCACGGTTCGCAGGCGGTCGTGAAGAAGCGCCGTCACCCGATACGTATTCAGGATACTCATAATGGCTATTGTTGAAGTCAAGGTTCCCCAGCTCTCCGAGTCGGTCTCGGAAGCGACCATGCTGCAGTGGAAGAAGAAGCCCGGCGAGGCTGTCGCTCAGGACGAAATCCTCATCGAAATCGAGACCGACAAGGTCGTGCTCGAAGTGCCGGCACCGGCTGCAGGCGTGCTGGCGCAAGTCATCTCGAACGACGGCGACACGGTCGCGGCTGAGCAGGTGATCGCGAAGATCGACACCGAAGGCACCGCAAGCGCCGCCGCTGTCGAAGCCGAAGTCAAGCCGGCTCCGGTCGCCGCACCGGCTACGGCTCCCGCGCCGGCTGCTCAGGCTGCTGCCGCAACGGGCTCGAGCACCGCTGCTTCGCCGGCTGCCGGCAAGCTGATGGCCGAAAAGGGTCTGGCTGCTGGCGACGTCGCCGGCACGGGCCGCGACGGCCGTATCACGAAGGGCGACGTGCTCGTCGCCGGCGCTCCGGCTGCCAAGGCTGCACCGGCTCCGGCTGCCGCTCCGAAGGCTGCGAAGCCGTCGCTGCCGGACGTCAAGGCTCCGGCATCGGCCGACCAGTGGCTGAAAGACCGTCCGGAACAGCGCGTGCCGATGTCGCGTCTGCGCGCGCGTATCGCCGAGCGTCTGCTCGAGTCGCAGCAAACCAACGCCATCCTCACGACGTTCAACGAAGTGAACATGGCGCCGGTCATGGATCTGCGCAACAAGTACAAGGACAAGTTCGAGAAGGAACACGGCGTGAAGCTCGGCTTCATGTCGTTCTTCGTGAAGGCGGCTGTTCACGCGCTGAAGAAGTTCCCGCTCGTGAACGCGTCGATCGACGGTAACGACATCGTCTATCACGGCTACTTCGACATCGGTATCGCTGTCGGCTCGCCGCGCGGTCTGGTGGTGCCGATCCTGCGCAATGCAGATCAGCTGAGCCTCGCCGACATCGAGAAGAAGATCGCCGAATTCGGTCAGAAGGCGAAGGACGGCAAGCTGTCGATCGAAGAAATGACCGGCGGTACGTTCTCGATCTCGAACGGCGGTGTGTTCGGCTCGATGCTGTCGACCCCGATCATCAACCCGCCGCAGTCCGCGATTCTCGGCGTGCACGCCACGAAGGAACGCGCTGTGGTCGAAAACGGCCAGATCGTGATCCGCCCGATGAACTACCTCGCGCTGTCGTACGACCACCGTATCATCGACGGCCGCGAAGCA
The DNA here is from genome assembly GCF_014397785.1 of Paraburkholderia podalyriae. Lineage (GTDB taxonomy): Bacteria > Pseudomonadota > Gammaproteobacteria > Burkholderiales > Burkholderiaceae > Paraburkholderia > Paraburkholderia podalyriae. The sequence goes on along the minus strand of NZ_VZQQ01000002.1, from coordinate 194,861 downwards.
GTGCTGTCGCTGGTCGCAATGAAGGACGCGCTGGAAGATCCCGCTCGCCTGCTGCTCGACCTGTAAGCGCACGTTCCACCGACGCCCGCCTGCGCCTCGCGCGGGCCGGTGTCATCCGTAGCATGTCTTTAGCATTCCGCAGTACAGGAACGGCGCGCGCCACCTCGAGTGGCCCGGCGCCGTTCAGCCATCAAAGGGATTGTCATGTCCAAAGAATTTGACGTCGTCGTGATCGGCGCAGGCCCGGGCGGGTATATCGCCGCCATCCGCGCAGCGCAGCTCGGCAAGACCGTCGCATGTATCGAAAAGTGGAAGAACCCGGCCGGCACGCTGAAGCTCGGCGGCACCTGCCTGAACGTCGGCTGCATTCCGTCGAAGGCGCTGCTCGCGTCGTCGGAAGAGTTTGAAAACGCGTCGCATCACCTCGCCGACCACGGCATCTCGGTGGAAAACGTCTCAGTCGATATCTCAAAGATGATGGACCGCAAGGACGGCATCGTCGAGAAGATGACCAAGGGCATCGAATTCCTGTTCCGCAAGAACAAGATCACGTGGCTCAAGGGTCATGGCAAGTTTACCGGCAAGACGGACGCCGGCGTGCAGATCGAAGTGAGCGGCGAAGGCGAAACGGGAGTCGTCACGGCGAAGAACGTGATCATCGCGACGGGTTCGAAGGCGCGCCATCTGCCGGGCATTCCGGTCGACAACAAGCTGATCGCCGACAACGAAGGCGCACTGTCGTTCGACTCCGCACCGAAGAAGCTCACCGTGATCGGCGCAGGCGTGATCGGTCTGGAACTCGGCTCGGTATGGCGCCGCCTCGGCGCGGACGTGACCGTGCTCGAAGCGCTGCCGGAATTCCTCGGCGCGGCGGATCAGGCGCTGTCGAAGGAAGCGGCCAAGCAGTTCAAGAAGCAGGGTCTCGACATCCAGGTCGGCGTGAAGGTCGGCGAAGTGAAGACGAGCGCGAACGGCGTGACGATCGCCTACACGGACAAGGACGGCAACGCGCAGACGCTCGAAACGGACCGCCTGATCGTGTCGGTCGGCCGCGTGCCGAACACCGACAACCTCGGCCTCGAAGCGATCGGCCTGAAGGCCAACGAGCGCGGCTTCATCGACGTGGACGACCACTGCGCGACGGCTGTGCCGAACGTGTACGCGATCGGCGACGTGGTGCGCGGCCCGATGCTCGCGCACAAGGCTGAGGACGAAGGCGTGCTGGTCGCGGAAGTGATCGACGGCCAGAAGCCGCACATCGACTACAACTGCGTTCCGTGGGTGATCTACACCGAACCGGAAATCGCCTGGGTCGGCAAAACCGAGCAGCAGCTGAAGGCCGAAGGCCGCGAGATCAAGACGGGCCAATTCCCGTTCATGGCGAACGGCCGCGCGCTCGGTATCAACAAGGCGGACGGTTTCGTCAAGATGATCGCCGACGCGAAGACCGACGAACTGCTCGGCGTGCACATCATTTCGGCGAACGCATCGGACCTGATCGCGGAAGCCGTGGTGGCGATGGAGTTCAAGGCCGCGTCGGAGGACATCGGCCGAATTTGCCATCCGCACCCGTCGCTGTCGGAAGTCATGCGCGAAGCGGCTCTCGCCGTCGACAAGCGTGCGCTGAACATGTAAGCGCGCACGCCTGGCCGAAACGCAACCTTGGCATCACCGAAGGCGGGCGGGGTTCACTCCCTCCCGCCTTTCTTTTTGCAGCAACACGATGAACGTCACCGAATACTACGAAAAAGAACTGCAGACGCGCGGTTACCAATCCGATCCGGCGCAGCGCGCGGCGGTCGACCGCCTGCAGCGGTGCTATGAAGAGTGGGCCGCATACAAGTCGCGCCGCTCGAACGCGTTCAGGAAGCTGATCATTCACCCGGATCTGCCGCGCGGCGTGTACATGTGGGGCGGCGTGGGCCGCGGCAAGAGCTTCCTGATGGACAGCTTCTACATGATCGTGCCGTTGCATCGCAAAACGCGTCTGCATTTTCACGAGTTCATGCGCGAAGTGCATCGAGAACTCGAAGAACTCAAAGGCCGGGCCGATCCGCTCGACGAACTCGCGCGCCGCATTGCGAAGCGCTATCGGCTGATCTGCTTCGACGAATTCCACGTGTCGGATATTGCCGACGCGATGATTCTGTATCGACTGCTCGACAAGCTGTTCGAGAACGGCGTGCAGTTCGTGATGACGTCCAACTACGATCCCGACACGCTGTACCCGGACGGACTGCATCGCGACCGCATGCTGCCCGCGATCGAGCTGATCAAGCAGAAGCTCGATGTGATCAACGTCGACGCGGGGATCGACTACCGGCAGCGCACGCTCGCGCAGGTGGAGGTCTATCACACGCCGCTGGACGCCGCCGCCGGCAAGGCGCTGCGCGACGCCTTCGCTCGCCTCGCCGCGGTGCCCGACGAAAGCCCGCTGCTGCATATCGAGAAGCGCGAGCTGAAGGCGCTGCGCCGCGCGGACGGCGTCGTCTGGTTCGACTTCGCGACGCTGTGCGGCGGCCCGCGCTCGCAGAACGACTACCTCGAACTCGCGAGCCGCTTCCACGCGGTGATCCTGTCGGACGTGCCGCAAATGTCGGTGCGCATGGCGTCGGAAGCGCGTCGCTTCACCTGGCTGATCGACGTGTTCTACGACCACAAGGTCAAGCTGCTGATGTCGGCTGCGGTGCCGCCGGAGCAGTTGTACGTCGACGGTCCGATGGCCAACGAATTCACGCGTACGGTGTCGCGCATCGTCGAGATGCAGTCGAAGGAGTATCTCGACACGCCGCGCCGGATCGTCGATACGTCTCTGACCTGAGCCTCGGCGCACCACACATTTTCAGGATTCGGAGTGGTCTGATAGTTTGCACACGGATGACTAGCTATCTTTTGTCGTTGTTCTGACAAAGGAGGAAGCATGAACCCGTATCGCGAAATCACCGATGAAGAATGGCAGCGCGTTGCGCCACTGCTGCCCGAACTCCGGCCGCGTATCGAAATGCGTGGCCGTCCGCTTGCCGATACCCGCTCGGTGCTCAACGGCGTGCTGTGGGTCATGTATAGCGGGGCCACCTGGTCCGCAATCCCGCGCCGCTACCCGTCGTATCAGACCTGTCATCGCCGCTTCAAGTCGTGGTACGAATCGGGAGCGCTCAAGCCCGTCACGGAGCAACTGCTCGGCGCCGCGAGCGAAGATCTCTGCAGATTGATGGAAGCACGCATGCGCACGCACATCAGCGCACCGAAGAAACGCGCCGCGGCCCGGCGGCGCGCGCGCGCGGCGTTCCGTGTTCCTCCGGCCGTATACAACCCGGCACCGGCCACGCCGGTGCCGGCGCCGCCGTCCGCTTGCGCTGCATCGTTCAAGCAGGCCGCATGACCATCGCAAACAGCTTGCCACAATGAAAACGGCCGCGCGATTCGTGATCGCCGGCCGTTTTTTTACGTTCCACTCCTGGTGCTAGGCGCGCCATCTTCGCAGCGCGACGCGCTCATTCAGACGAGGTGCGAGGCGCCACGCACGCGCTGAACGTCGAACCTCACTGCTGTCGAATCCACGTCTGCGAGCGGCCGAGCAGCGCGACACCAATATAGCCACGCACCACGAGTTTGTTGCCGCCGTCTTCGAGACGCATCTTGCACTTGTAGAGCTTGCCGTTTTCAGGATCGAGGATCTGGCCGTGATCCCAGGCGTCGCCATCCTTCTTCATGCTGTTGATGATCGTCATGCCGAGAATCGGTTGATCCTTGCGCGCGTCGGTGCATTCGGTGCAGCGGCGATCTGGCTGCTCATTCGCGCCGATACCCCTGATAACCTTGCCGTTCAGTTCGCCATTGCCGTCCTGTGTGATCTGCACGAGCGCCTTAGGCTGGCCCGTGTGATCGTCGATGGTTTGCCACGTGCCGATCGGTGTACCGGTCTGCGCCATCGCGGTCACGGCACCGGCGAGCAGGGCGCCTGCTAGTGCGGCGTGACGAACGGTGCGCAGCGCGAGCGTGCGGGCACGTTGAGTGAATTGCGTCATTGTCTTCCTCCTTGACGTGAGACCGCGCGATCGTGGTCGCGCGGCGTTATGGGCATCGCGGTCGGATGTGCGACCGGACTTCGCGATGCAGGACGATGTCAGTGGCGTGCCATTTGCATCGTCAGCGCAGAATACGCGAAAGTGCACGCTCCGTTTGATAGTGGAGCTTCTAATCAGCGCGCAGCATTTCTGAAGCGTGTCAATTCAGCTGATAGGAGAACGTCGCGTTGATGCGCGGACTGCGCGACGCGAACGGTTCGGCGCCGGCAGGATACAGCGCTTTGTCTGGGATTAGCCGCAAGGTTCTATCGGAGAAAATGCGCAAGTACCAAATTTTCGATGAAGAGCCCGAAACCCGCGAAACTGAGTAATAATGCCCCGTTTCAACTAAAACAAAATCTGTTAACAGCAGGTACTACATGGACCGAAAGTCAAAGCTACGAGAGATTGCTCTGGCCGCATGCATCGTATTGGGGGCCCTTCAGGGCGCGAATGCACAGGCTCAGCAGAACAGTGGCGCAAGCAGCGCAGTCGTGTCCCAGCCGGGCACGGCGACCGCGTTGCCCGACACGCAGCAGGCCGGCCAGGCGGAGACCACTGCACTGACGCCGGATGAAAACCGGCAATCCGCCACCGGCAACGTGGCGGAATTGCAGCAGATGATCCACGGCGCGGATCTCAGCGAATTGCGCACCACGTATAACGGCACCTACGGCGCGAGCCTGCTGTTCTACGGCAAGGAGATGACCTACTACGTCGCGCTGTTCCAACAGAAGAACTTCTGGCGCGTGATCAAGACGCAGGACGCCGCGCGCGCCGAGCTCATCTACAAGGATTTCGCGCGGCAGACGATGCAGCTGTCGGATGTCGAGATCCGTCGTACTCGACTCGAAGCGCAGAAGGCGTTCACGCAGCGCATGGTCGCGCTGTCGCAGGAACGCGCGAGCCGGCTGCAGGCCGACCTCGACGTCGCGCGTCAGCAGCAGAGCATCGTCGCGAGCCAGCAGGAGCAGAAGCGCGCCGAGGCGACCGAATTGGCGCAGCAGAAGGCGGCCGCGCAGGATCAGTTGCGCGTTGCGCAGCGTCAGGTGCGCGACTTGCAGCGTCAGCTCGACAGCGGCTTGCCGGTGCATTGAGCACGGCGGTGTGAGCCTTCGTGGTAGGGCGGGTCGGCGCGCAAATCGATGCACCGTCCGGCTCGTGCGCGAGTAGGGTTGGCCGGTGCGTTGCGCGCGCCGTTAGCCGGCCCATCGCATTTCAGCCGCGGGGCTCTTCGGCATCTCCAGTCATCAGCGTTTCTTCGCTGGTCACGACGCGAGACGGCTCGACCTCAATGCCGTCTGTGCTTGTCCGCCTTCGTTTTGCGCATCCGCTCGCGAGACGGCTCCGTCACGTCGACGGCGATCGGATCGCTGGCGGGGAAGCTTTCCATCAGCGCTTCGTCGAGTCTGATGTCGGCGGACGTCGGCGGCGTCCGGCGCGTGCGCGCAGGCTGGGAAGCATGCTGGCTTTTGCTGGTCATGGCGCGCTCCATCGGTAGAATCAATCATTCAGCATAGCGCATCGCGGCTATTGGTGAGCGCCGGCCGAATCGCGCAGGCGCGTCGTTTGAAACCGGCCGGCATCGATTCGTTCTCCGAGTGTCGCGGCCACGCCTGCGCCGCGAATGACCGCTCCATCGATCCATCACACAGCCAACCACATGAACGGGACAAAGCCGGCGGGTACGCGACGTGTGCTCGCAGCGCATGTCGTGGAAACCGAACTGGAACACCTGGATTGGGCGACACGCCAACCGGCACTGCACGTGTTCGACACCGGCTACTGGCGGCGCCGCGTGCTGGCGGTCAAGGGGAGATTCGAGTTGACCGGGCGGCAGCTGATGCAACTGGAGAAAATTCTGCTGCGCCTCGGTCCGTCCACGGAGTAGCGAGGCGCGGCCGTTACCGCGGTTTCGTATTTATTCGTGATTGCCGCCGGGGCTGCCGCCGCCGTGGTTGCCGCCATGATTGCCGCCTTCGCCGCCGGTGCCGAACAGACGACGGCGCCGCGTGACGACCACCGGGCCTTCGGTGTTGCCGCTGCCGCGATCGCTCGGCGCACGTTCCGACGACGACCCGCCATACGATTCACGCGGCTCGCGATGTTCGCGCGAACCATGCGGACCGCGCGCGCCATGTTCGCCATGCGACGTTCGGCCCGTGCGCGGCGCCGGCCGCGTGCCGGTGTCGAGCTGGATCGTGGAAATCGCGCGCTTGTAGATGCCTTGCAGGCCAACCGGCGTGCGCAGCATCACCAGGTACTGATCGAACGACTCGATGCATCCGGTCAGGCGGATGCCGTTGACCAGATAGATCTCGACGCGCTTTCGTTCCTTGCGCGCAGCGTTCATGAAGTCGTTTTGCGGATGCGATTCTGCGGAAGCCATGGAGAATTCAGGTTAGATAGACGGTGGTTCGCAGCGATTTTACCCCTTCTGGTCTATGCGGGGCAGAACGCGTCGACGGGGCGAACTTTGTCCACTATAACGGCTTGTGAGGACATAAGCATCCGATAACGCGGCACTGTAACGTTGAGTTACGAATCTGCTGGTCAATGGCGGCTTATTCCGGCCTCTCCAGGCATTGCCGGCATGGTTGGCGGAAAAGGAAGAACATAGGGGCATGTTGCGCGACCACGGCGGCGGCGTCGAAGCGCCGCGCAGAAGCCCGGAGAAACAGCGCGGCAAAACAGCGCCACGACGGCGGTGGAATAAACCATGCGATCGCGGCGTTAAGTCCAGTATGGCAGCACCGCATTCCGCGGCCTGCCGCCCGCCGCGCCGGTCGGTCGATCGCGCGCCGGGCATCTGCCAGGAGGCTCCACCATGAAAGCATCCCGTATTCTGTCAGCGCTCTTCGTACTGCTCGCGCTCGCGTGCGGCTCCCTCGCACACGCGGCCGATACCGACAACGCCGCGTCGAGCTCGAGCGGCAACAGCAACAGCAGCGGCGGCGGCTACTAACGCCGCGACCGGGCCTGGCACGCCGGGTGACATTCGAAGCGGAAGTGATCGCGTGGTTGCCGCAGCTGCGCCGCTATGCGCGCGCACTGACCGGCGACCACGCCTGGGCCGACGATCTCGTGCAGGATACGGCGGAGCGTGCGCTTGCGCGCTGGTCGGCGTTCCGGCCGAACAGCAATCTGCGCGCGTGGTTGCTGACGATCCTGCGGCATCTGTACATCGACCAGTTGCGCGGGCGTCGCGAGATCGCCGTCGACGACGAAAGCGCGCCGTGGCGCAATCTGGAAGCGCCGCATGGCGAGGTCGACGGTCTGGTGCTGCGCGACGTGCAGCGCGCGCTGTACTGCCTGCCGCTCGAGCAGCGTGAGGTGCTGCTGCTGGTGTGCGTCGAAGAGCTGTCGTACCAGGAGGCGTCGAGCGCGCTGGGGGTGCCGATCGGTACGGTGATGTCGCGGCTGTCGCGGGCGCGCGAGCATATGCGCGCGTTGCTGTGCGAGCAGCCGCCGGGGCCGATGCACGGAGCGCAGCCCGGTGCGCCGCGAGCGGCACACAAAGTCGCCCCGCTGAAAGTGGTGAGAAACCGATAATGGACAACGACGACTTCGATTCAGGCTTGCCCGCCGAGCTCGATCTGCGCGCGCTGTCGGCCTATGTCGATGGCGAATTGCCGGATGATCGGCGCGCCGCGATCGAAACGCAGCTTCGCGAGCATCCTCAGGCCGCCGCGCGCGTCGCCGCGTGGCGCGCACAGAAGGCGGCACTGCGCGCGCTGTGCGGCGCGGCGGGCAGCGATGCGCGGCAAGCGCAAGCAGGGCAGCAGGCCGACGGCCAGCAACCGGCTGCCGAACCCGGCGAGCGTCCTGATGCCGGCCGCCAGCCCGCGCAGGAGCAGGAGCCGGCTTTTATCGTCGTGCGTCGTATGCGGCCGTGGTGGCAGCGCGCGGGTCTCGCCGCCTGCTGGCTCGCGGCCGGCGCCGGGCTCGCGCTGGCGCTCGGTCCGTTCGCGCCGCGGCTGATCGGCGGCGCGTGGGGCGGCTTCGGCGGCCAGCCGGCCGGTTTTGCGCAGCGCGCGGACGTCGCGTACGCGGTGTACACGCCCGAGCGGCGTCATCCGGTCGAAGTCGCCGCGAGCGAAGAGGCGCATCTGATCACGTGGCTGTCGAAGCGACTGAACCGTCCGCTGTCGGTGCCGTCGCTGCAGGAGTATGGTTATTCGCTGGTGGGCGGCCGGCTATTGCCCGGCGAGGCGGGTCCGGCCGCGCAGTTCATGTACGAGAACCAGGCCGGCGCGCGCCTGACGCTGTATGTGACCGGCACCGGGCGCGACGAAACCGTGTTCCGCCTGTTTCGCGACGGCAACCGCCGCACTTTCTACTGGATCAACGACGGTATGGGCTACGCGCTGTCCGGCGCGATCGCGGAAGGCAAGCTGCGCGAGATCGCGATCGACGTGTGCAATGCGCTCGGTGGCAAGCCTGAGAGCTGGCAGCAGTAGCGGGCGGTAGCATGTCGTAAAGGCCGTCAGCGGCGAATTGCTGCCCGCGCGACCGCGGCCGCCGGGTGCCCGACAAGGAGACGCCTTGCCCCAGACGCTGCCCCCCAACCTGTCCGCCGCGCAGTTCGACCGCGCGCTCGCCGGCTGGCGCGCGGTCGTCGGTGACGCGCACGTGCTGAGTTCCGACGCCGACCTCGCCGTCTATGTCGATCCGTTTGCGCCCGGCGAGCGACGCGCGTTTGCCGCCAGCGCCGCGCTGCTGCCCGCGTCGGTCGATGAAATTCGCGCGGCGCTGCGCATCGCCAATCAATACCGGATTCCGCTGTGGACCGTGTCGACCGGGCGCAACTTCGCGTACGGCGGCGCCGCGCCGCGTCTGACCGGCTCGGTCGTGCTCGACCTGCAGCGCATGAACCGCATCCTCGACGTCGACGAAACGCTCGCCTATGCGCTCGTCGAGCCCGGCGTCAGCTATTTCGAGCTGTACGCGCATCTGCGCGACAAGGGCTACAAGCTGTGGGTCGATCCGCCGGCCGCCGGCTGGGGCAGCGTGGTCGGCAACACGCTCGAGCGCGGCTTCGGCTATACCGACTACGGCGATCACGCGGCCGCACAATGCGGGATGGAGGTGGTGCTCGCCAACGGCGACGTGCTGCGCACCGGCATGGGCGGCATCGAGATCGGCACCGCCTGGCAGCTGTATCAGCCCGGCTACGGGCCGTCGTTCGATGCGATGTTCATGCAGTCGAACTACGGCATCGTCACGAAGCTCGGCGTGTGGCTGATGCCCGCGCCGCCCGCGTACCTGCTCGGCGAAATCCAGTTTCGTCGCGAGGCGGACCTGGAGGCGATCGTCGAGCTTCTGCGGCCGCTGCGGCTCGACGGCACGATCCGCAATCACGCGGTGATCGAGGGCGGTTTGCGGCGCGCGGCGAGCCTGTCGCCACGCCGACAATGGTACGACGGCGCGGGCGCGATGCCGGAGAGCGCGGTGCAGGCGATGCTCGACAAGCTCGGCGTTGGACGCTGGAATCTGCATTTCGCGCTGTACGGCACGCCCGAGTTGATCGACGCGCGCCATGCGCTGATCGAGCGCGCGTTCGCGCGGGTGCCACAGGCGCGGCTCACGGCGGCGCGTTATGCGGGCGACGCGCAGCCGACCGGTGGTGGCGACCGCAACATGGCCGGCATTCCCGCAATGACCGCGTTTCGCATGCTCGACTGGCGCGGCGGCGCGGGCGCGCACGTCGATTTCGCGCCGATCTGTCCGGCGACCGGGCGCGACGCAATGCGCCAGTACACGATGGTCAAGGCGCGCGCCGCGGAATACGGCTTCGATTACTACGGCGGCTTCACGGCGGGCGCGCGGCATCTGCACCACATTTTCTCGGCGATTTTCGATCGCGACGACGCGAACCAGGTGGAGCAGGCCGGCGCGCTGCTGCGCTCGCTGATGAGCGATGCGCGCGCGGCCGGCTACGGCGAATATCGCGCGCATCTCGCGTATATGGACTTTGCGGCCGCGCAATACAGCTTCAACGACGGCGCGTTGCTGCGTTTCGCGGAAACGCTGAAGGATGCGCTCGACCCGAACGGGATTCTCGCGCCGGGCAAGCAGGGCATCTGGCCGGCGGCGTGGCGCGACCGGCGCGGATACACATGAGCGGCGAGTGCCCACTCGCCCGGCAAACTGAACCGCAAACAGAACGGGACTGGCACGCCAATGGATCGACGCACTTTCATGCTCACCGGCGCATGGCTCGCGACGGCCGCGGGCGGCGCATGGCCGTGGCTCGCGCAAGCCGCTTCATGCGCTAATGACGCGCGCGCGTTCGCGATCGTCGACTCGACCCTCGAATGCGGCGCGTCGTTCGCGCGCTATGCCGCGCATCTTCGGTTGCCAACCTTCGAAACCGGCGATGACGCCGGCGCGCTCTGGTTCACTACGCTCGCGCCGCTGCTCGACGACGGCCGGACCCCGCACGCGATTCCCGCGCTGATCGGCTTCACGCGCGCGTCCGATTACTTCATCCTGCAACGCCTCGCGCTTCGCATGGGACGCTTCGTCGAGCATAGTCACGAAGCGCGCGACGGGCTGCACGCGCAACCCGCGTACGTGGCCTTCGCGCTGACGCCACGCAGCGCGCGCGGCTAGAACTGATAGTCCTTGTTCTTCGGATCGAAGGTCGAATCGTCGAACGTCTTCGGCGTGATGTTCTCGAACACGATCTGCTCGAAGAGCCTGCCGTCGTTGTCGTAAGACTCGATGCTGCGAAAGAACGGATGCCGCAAATCGAGCCCGAGCGTTTCCTTCTTTGCGTAGAACTCCGGCTGGCCGACCGGTGTTTCGAATGTGAACGCGACGACGCGCACGCCGTCGATCGTCTTCACTTCGATCTGCGTCGAACGCGGCAAGCCGGCCTCGGTGTATTTCCTGCCTTCGCTCAGATATTGTTGGACGACGTACTCGGTGCCGAGATCGCGCACGCTGTGATTCGATTGCGAGCGTGCGAGCGCGCCGGTCAGCGACGTCCACAACGGCATCACGTTCATGATGCCGCCGAGGTGGCCGTACGTTTGGTCGCTGCGTTTCGATTCGTCGTAGATGATTTCCTGGCCCGCGTGCGCGCCGTCGGGCAGCCACTTCGCGTAGATCCGCAGCGGGTTGTGCGCGACGCGCACCAGCATGTGATCGGGCTGCTCGGGCCACACGCCGCGAATGCGTTCGGAGCGCGACATCGTGAACTCGTACGACGGGTAGCCGTTCGGCCCTTCCTTGAAATAGCGCGGCAGCGCCAGCGGATCGAGCGACTGGAACAGCGCGACCAGTTGCGCGTCGCTGAGTTTTTCGAGCGTGCCGCTTTGCTGCGCGGCGCGCAGCCATTTGACCTGGTTGTCGAGCGTCAGCTTGCCGACCTGAGCGGCCGGCGTGGCCGGCGGCTTGACGGCGCTCGCGGTGTTGAGCGGGGGCGGGCGGTCGTCGTTCTGCGCGAAGGCTGTCTGCACCGAAAGCAGGGCGGCGCCGGCAACGAGCGCACTCAGCAACGAACTTCCCAACCCGCGGTGCTTCATGAATACCTCCAGAAAAATGCCACGGCCGATAAGGCAATAACGTACCAACGCAATCCTTATTCCCGTCAGGCAGACTTCTGCTTCGCCAGTTCCTCGTCGCGCAACGCGCGGCGCAGAATTTTGCCGACGTTGGTTTGCGGCAGCTCGTCGCGGAACTCGACGAGCTTCGGCACCTTGTAGCCGGTCAGATTCTTGCGGCAGTACGCGATCACCTGCTCGGCGGTGAGCGTCGGCGTGCGCCGCACGATAAACACCTTTACGCGCTCGCCCTGCGCGGGGTCGGGCACGCCGATCGCGGCCACTTCGCGCACGTCCGGATGCGCGGCGATCACGTCCTCGATTTCGTTCGGATACACGTTGAAGCCCGACACGATGATCAGGTCCTTCTTGCGATCGATCAGCCGGATAAAGCCGCGCGAATCCATCACGCCGATGTCGCCGGTCGCGAGCCAGCCGTCGTCGTCGATCACCTTCGCGGTTTCGTCGGGGCGGTTCCAGTAGCCCTTCATGACCTGCGGACCCTTCACGCATAGCTCGCCCGCCTCGCCGACGTTGGCCCAGCTGCCATCGTCCTTCCTGAAGCGCACCTGCGTGGACGGCGCGGGCAGGCCGATCGAGCCTTCGAAGTCGCGCTGCTTGCCCAGCTCGACCGGATTCATCGATACGATCGGCGAGCACTCGGTCAGCCCGTAGCCCTCGACGATCGGCTTGCCCGTCACCGCCTTGAAGCGCTCGGCGACGGCTTTCTGGGTCGCCATGCCGCCTGCCATCGCGAGCTTCAGGCCCGAGAAGTCGCGCCGGCGGAATTCCTCGTTGTCGAGGAACGCGTTATAGAGCGTGTTGACCGCGGTCATGCCAGTGAACTTTTCGTGGCGGATGATCATCATCACGCGCTTGATGTCGCGCGGATTCGCGATCAGGATGTTGCGCCCACCGAGCCCCATGAAGATCAGCGCGTTCACGGTCAGCGAGTAGATGTGATAAAGCGGCAGCGGTGTGAGCACCGTTTCCCCGTCGCCGGACAGCTGCCCCGCGGCCCACGCCTTCGCCTGCAACAGATTGGCGATGATGTTGCGGTGCGTGAGCATCGCGCCTTTTGCGACGCCGGTCGTGCCACCGGTGTACTGCAGGAATGCGATGTCGTCGTGGATCGCGTGCACCGGCGTGTGCGGCCGCGAATAACCGGCCGAAAGCGCTTTCAACAGCGGCACCGCCTGCGGCAGCTTGTAGGCGGGCACCATTTTCTTGACGTGACGCAGCACGAAATTGAGCAGGTGTCCCTTCACATTGAGGCCGTCGGCAAGCAGATCGCCGAGGCCGGTCACGATCACGTTGCGCACCTTGGTGCCGGGCAATGCATCTTCGAGCGTCTTCGCGAAGCTCTCGAACACGACGATCGTCTGCGCGCCGCTGTCTTTCAACTGATGCGCGAGTTCGCGCACCGTGTACAGCGGATTCACGTTGACGACCACCGCGCCCGCCTTGATCGCGCCGAACAGCGCGACCGGATACTGGAACGTGTTCGGCAGCATGATCGCGACGCGCTCGCCCGGCTGCACGCCGATGCTTTGCAGATACGCCGCGAACGCGCTCGCCTTGCGGCCCAACTCGCCGTACGTCATGTTCGCGCCGACGCTGACGTAGGCGACGCGCTCGCGGAACTGCTCGATGCATTCGTCGAAGAACTGGCTGAGCGACTCGTATTGCGTGACGTCGATGTCGCGCGGCACGTGGTCAGGATAGGACGCGTACCAGATGCCGTCGGTGTTCGGCGCCGGGTTGGGCACCGGGTTTTGAACAGGCGTACCGCCTGCGTCCGGCACGTGCAGCGGGGCTTGGGTGGGCTCGGTCATCGGTTGCCTCCTGAAAATGTTGGTATGCGCTGCCGCGCTAGCGTTCCAGAATCGCGACGACCCCTTGGCCGCCCGCCGCGCAGATCGAGATCAGCCCGCGTGCGCTGCCGGCCGGTTTGTCGAGCTGTGCGAGCATCTTCGCGAGCGCGGCGACGATGCGTCCGCCCGTCGCCGCAAACGGATGGCCGGTTGCGAGCGAACCGCCGTTCACGTTGAGCTTCGCGCGATCGATCGCGCCGAGCGCGCCGGCGAGGCCAAGCTGCGTGCGGCAATATTCGTCATCCTGCCATGCCGCGAGCGTGCACAACACCTGCGCCGCGAACGCTTCGTGGATTTCATAGAAATCGAAGTCCTGCAGCGCGAGGCCCGCGCGCGCGAGCATGCGCGGCACCGCGTAGACGGGCGCCATCAACAGGCCTTCCTGCTGGTCGAAAAAGTCGACCGCCGCCGTTTCCGACCAGCTCAGATACGCGAGCACCGGCAAGCCGCGCTCGGCCGCCCACGCCTCACTCGCGAGCAGCACCGCGGACGCGCCGTCGGTCAGCGGCGTCGAATTGCCGGCGGTCAGCGTGCCGGCGTCGCGGTCGAACACCGGCTTGAGAATGCCGAGCTGTTCGAGCGACAGGTCGGCGCGCAGGTTGTTGTCGCGCGCGAGGCCCTTGTACGGCGTCATCAGATCGTTGACGAAGCCGCGCGCGTACGCATCGGCGAGCTTGCGATGGCTGTCGTATGCGAGTACGTCCTGCGCCTCCCGGGAGATGTTCCAGCGCTTGGCCATCAACTCGCAATGCTCGCCCATCGACAGCCCCGTGCGCGGCTCGCCGTTGCGCGGCAGGAGGGGCTTGAAGAACATGCCGGGCCGCAGCCTGCTGAGCGCGGAGATACGCTGCCCCGTACTCTTGCCGCGATTCGCTTCGAGCAGGATCTTGCGCATCCGCTCGTTGACGCCGATCGGCACGTCGGACGTGGTATCGACGCCACCCGCGATGCCCGCGTCGATCTGCCCGAGCGCGATCTTGTTGGCGACGAGGATCGCGGCTTCGAGGCCGGTGCCGCAGGCCTGCTGCACGTCATAGGCGGGGGTTTCCTTCGCGAGCGTGGTGGACAGCACGGACTCGCGCGTCAGGTTGAAGTCGCGCGAATGCTTGACGACCGCGCCCGCCGCGACTTCGCCTAGACGCACGCCGTGCAGGCCGTAGCGATCGATCAACCCTTGCAGCGTGAAGCTCAGCATGTCCTGATTCGATGCGCTCGCGTACGCGGTATTCGAGCGGGCAAACGGAATCCGGTTGCCCCCCACGATGGCGACGCGGCGCACGGCGGGTTGCGGGTGGGGCATGCTCGGCTCCTTTGGCTCGTTCCCGGATTATCGGGCGATGCGGACGATGCGAACGATGTGAACGGCGCGCTCGCGGCTCACAGCAGCCGCCACTGCATGCGTCCGCGTAAATGCGGCTTTTCTCCGGCGATATCGCGCACCTCGATATCCCGCTCGATCAGCGACGGCGATGCGCTCCACAGCGACGCTTCGCCCGGCAGCAGCATCGGCACCTTGAACTCGGCGCTGAGTGTCGCTTCGGCGAGCGGCTTCGGCGGCTGCAGCGACGACGCGGCACGCGCGAGCGTCCACATGCCATGCGCGATCGCGCGCGGAAAGCCGAACGCTTTCGCTGACAGCGCGCTGATGTGGATCGGGTTGTAGTCGCCGGACGCGCTCGCGTAGTCGCGGCCCAGTTGCGGCGCGAGCTGCCAGCGCGCGATCCGTTGCAGCGCATCGGAGCCGAGCGTCAACGCTTCGAGCGGATGGCCGAGCGCCGGCACCGCGCGCTTCAGATAGACGCTGTCGCCGTCCCACACCGGCTCGCCGCGTCGATAGATGCGCGTATGCACGACGAACGCCTGGCCCTTGTCGTGACGCAGCAGCGCGCCGAATTCGACCTCGATGCGCAGCAGGTCCTTGAATGCGAGCGGCCGGCGCAGCCGCACGTGATTGGCCAGATGCACGAGTCCGAGCGCGGGCCACGGAAACGCGGGGTCGGTCAGCATCAGCAGATGCAGCGGAAACGCGAGCAGGTGCGGGTAGGTGAGCGGTACGCCGTGCTCGGGAATGAAGCCGCACACGCGCGCATAGCGCCACACGGGGCCGGGCTCGAGCGCGACGGCGGGGCGCACGAGCCGCAATGGCGGCAGCCGCGTGTCGCGTCCGCGCTTGACGATGCCCGCCAGCGCGCGTCCATACAGCTTCGCCGGCGCGGGCAGGGTGTCGATGACGACGGTTTTCGGCCGCGCGCCGTCGCCGCCCGGCGCGGGCACAAGCTGACGGCTGCCGAACGGGTCACGCGGTTCTTCCATGCCCATGCTCCCGTTCAGGCGCCAACCAGGCTTTGACCGCACACGCGCACGACCTGGCCCGTCACACCCGCCGAGCCCGGATGCGCGAGCCATCCGATGGTCTGCGCGACGTCGACGGGCTGGCCGCCCTGGCTCATCGAGTTCATGCGGCGGCCGGCCTCGCGGATCGCGAGCGGCATTTTCGCGGTCATCTGCGTTTCGATGAAGCCGGGCGCGACCGCGTTGATCGTAATGCCGCGCGCGCGCAGTTGCGGCGCCATGCTCTGTACGCGGCCGATCACCCCCGCCTTCGACGTCGCGTAGTTGGTCTGGCCGGGATTGCCCGCAATGCCGCTGATCGACGACACCGCGACGACACGCCCGCCGTCGCGCAGGATGCCGCCCGCGAGCAGCGCGTCGTCGATGCGCTCCTGCGCGCTCAGGTTGATGTCGATCACGCTTTGCCACGCGGCATCGGTCATCTTCGCGATGGTCTTGTCCCGGGTAATGCCGGCGTTGTGCACGACGATGTCGACGCCGAGCTCGTCGAGCGCGGCGGCGATCTGCGCGGACGCTTCGGGCGCGGCGATGTCGAACGCGAGCACGCTGCCGTTCAGCTGACGGATCGTCGCATCGAGCGCGTCGCGCGCCGACGGAACGTCGAGACCGATCACATGCGCGCCCTCGGCCGCGAGCACGCTCGCGATCGCGGCGCCGATGCCGCGCGCGGCGCCCGTGACGAGCGCGCGCCGGCCGGCGAGCGGCTGGCGCCAGTCGAACGCGGGCGCGTCGTGCGGGAGCGCGCGATGCGCCGCGATCCGCACCACCTGGCCCGACACGTACGCCGAGCGCGGCGACAGAAAGAAGCGCAGCGTCGCCTCGATGCCGCTTTCAGCGCCTTCCTCGACATACACGAGATTCGCAGTGATGCCGCGCCGCGCTTCCTTGCCGAGCGAGCGCACGAGCCCTTCGAGCGCGCGCTGAGCGGTCCACTGACGCGGGCTCGCGCAGGCCTCGGGCGGCCGGCCCAGCACGACGATGCGCCCACACCTGCCGAGCGAGCGCAGCGTGTCGTGGAAAAAGCCGTGCAGCGGTTCGAGCAGGCTGCTGTCGTCGATACCGCTCGCGTCGAACAGCAGCGCGGCGAGCTTGCCCGGCGAACCGGCTTCGGCCGGCTCGAAGCGGCCGGTCATCAGACCGTGGCGAGTGGCGAGCGGTATCCAGAGCCCGGCGCTTTCATGTGCGACGCTCGTCATGCCGACGCTCGCGATCAGACTCGCGAACGCGTCCAACAGGCGCGGCTCGCGGCCCGCGCCGATCGCGATCAGGCCGTCGAACTCGGGCCGGTCCGCGCGATAGCGCCGCAGCACCTCGGGCGTCGGCAGCCCGAGCGAGCGCGCGAGACGGCCGCCAAACGGCGAGTTGACGAACTTCAGGTAGGAGTCGTTCATGTTATCGGTTGCTCCGCTGGACGCGCCGCCGCTGGCCTGCGGGTTTCTTCAGGGGCGCCGGACGTGTGTCAGTGTGCCTTGAGTCGTGTGACTCGGGTACGGTTTGCGGCGCCGCGTCGACAGTTTTTTCGGCGCGAGCGCGCTCGTCACGCCGCGAACTCCAGCGCCTTGTCGAGCGCCTGCTTGCGCTGTTGCAGATGCGCGAGCAGGTCGAAGTCGGCGGCGAAATCGTCGACCTTGACGACCTGCGCGCCATAGCGCGCGTAGTCGTCGAGCACGCGCCGCTCGTCCGCGTCGATGAGCCCCTGGCGTTGCGCCGCATCGGTCCATGTGGCGAGCTGCGGCAGGCTTTGCGGCATCGGTTCGAGCAACCCCTGCCTGACCGCGTCGCGCAGCTTCTGCTCGATCCGCGTGAATGGCGGATTCAGCGCGAACACGAGCTCGCCAAAGCCGAGCGCATCGACATCGGGATGCGGCACGTACGAGTCGGCCACGAGCCGCTCGCGCGCGGCGCCGGGCGTTTGCATCAACTCGGCGATCTCGCTGCCGAGCCGATCCGACGGCTCGCGATGCGGTAGGCCGAACGGGAACGCGAGCACGCGCACGAGCGTCGCGGCAACACGGTCCGGGTAGTTCGCGAGCGCGCCGTCGAGCGCGTGTTGCGCCTTGTACAGCGCGTCCTCGACGCCCCAGCGCACGAGCGGCAGGTCGGCCTGCTGACGGCCTTCGTCCTCGAAACGCTTCAGCGTCGCCGAGATCAGGTAGAGCTGCGACAGCACATCGCCGAGGCGCCCCGAGATCCGCTCCCGGCGCTTTAGCTCGCCGCCGAGCACGAACATCGACACGTCGGCGAGCAGCGCGAACACGGTCGACAGACGCGTCGCCGCGCGATAGTACGTATGAAGCGGCGCATACGCGCTGCGCGGCTTCGCGATCAGCGCGCCGCCGCTCAGCCCGTACACGACGCAGCGCACCACGTTCGACATCGTGAAGTTCACATGACCGAAGAACGCCGCGTCGAATTCGCGCAAGCCTTTCACGCGATCGGGCTCGCGCGTCGCCGTCATTTCCTTCAGCAGGTACGGATGGCAGCGAATCGCGCCCTGGCCGAAGATGATCAGGCAGCGCGTCAGAATGTTCGCGCCTTCGACGGTGATCGAGATCGGCATCTGCTGATACGCGCGCGCCAGAAAATTCGACGGCCCCATGCAGATGCCCTTGCCGGCCGCGACGTCCATGCCGTCGTTGATGACCGTCCGCGCGCGCTCGGTGATGTGATATTTGGCGATCGCCGAAATGACGGACGGCTTTTCGCCGAGATCGACTGCCTGCGCGGACAGGCGGCGCGCGGCGTCCATCACGTACAGATTGCCGCCCATGCGGCCGAGCGCTTCCTGCACGCCCTCGAAGTTGCCGACGGCGGTGCGGAACTGGCGGCGAAGCGCGGCATACGCGCCGGTGCCGCGCACCGCGAGCTTCGCCATGCCGACGTTCGACGACGGCAACGAAATCGCGCGGCCCGCCGCCAGACACTCCATCAGCATGCGCCAGCCGTTGCCGACCTGGGCGCGTCCGCCGATCACCCAGTCGAGCGGAATGAACACGTCCTCGCCCGAGTTCGGGCCGTTCTGGAACACCGCGTTCAACGGCCAGTGACGGCGGCCGATGTTGACGCCGGGGTGGTCGGTCGGAATCAGTGCGCACGTGATGCCCGGTTCGTCGTTCGCGCCGAGCAGATGGTCGGGATCGAGCGCGCGGAACGCCAGGCCGAGCACCGTGGCGATCGGTCCGAGCGTGATGTAGCGCTTGTCCCACGTGACGCGAAAGCCGAGCGTCTCGCGGCCCTCGTGCAGGTCCTTGCAGACGACGCCGACATCGGGAATCGCGGCGGCGTCGGACCCGGCATACGGGCTCGTCAGCGCGAAGCAGGGGATTTCCTCGCCGCGCGCGAGACGCGGCAGATAGTAGTTCTTCTGCGCGTCGGTGCCGTAGTGCATCAGCAACTCGGCCGGGCCGAGCGAGTTCGGCACCATCACCGACACGGCCGCGGCCGAGCAGCGCGTCGCGAGCTTCATGATGACCTGCGAATGCGCGTACGCGGAGAACTGTTTGCCGCCGTACTGCTTCGGAATGATCATGCCGAGAAAGCCGTGCTGCTTGATGAACTGCCACGTTGGTGGCGACAGGTCCTGCCAGAGCATCGTGGTTTCCCAGTCGTTCGCGAGCTCGCACAGCTGCTCGCATTCGACGTCGAGGAACGCCTGCTCTTCGGCGCTGAGCATGGCCGGGCCATAGCCGAGCAGCGTGTCCCAATGCGGGCGGCCCGAGAACAGCTCGGCGTCCCACCAGACCGTGCCGGCCTCGATCGCGTCGCGCTCGGTCGGCGACATTTCCGGCAAGACCTTGCCGAACGTGTCGAGCACCGGTTTCGCGAGCCATGCGCGGCGCAGCGGCTTGATCGTCAGCATGAGGGCGGGGAGCACCAACACGATCGCGAGCAGTGTCGTCAGCAGCGGGCCAGCCGCGCCGCTGACGTGCGCGGCCGCGACCCACACGATCAGCGCCGCGAGCCACCACGACGCGCGGGCCCGACCGTAGACGAGCGCGAAGGCGGCGATGACGAGCGCCAGGATGAACCACGGCATGACGTTTCCTCCTCGGTCGTTGCTGTGCGAATGCGTCCACGGATGCGGACCGATCGCGGGCTGTCGATCTTCCGTTGGTCTCCTCTGCGGTGATGCAATCGCCAGGCCACCTGCGAGCCGCGTTCCCGCGTGCGGCGTTGGCAATGTCTTGCCGGTTCGACAGACGCCGTCAGGCGGCGCCGTGCAACGCTTGCTGACCGCTTGCCGACGCCGCTTCGAGATTGCCGCGATTGCTTTGGCCGTCGGAGGGGCTGCGATGCGTCGCGTCCAACGCGTCGCGCGACGCAGTGAACGGGGCCGTCTCGCCGCTCGTGTCTTTTTGCGCACAAGCGATCGCCTCTTGCACGTCGCCGTCGGTCGCATCGCCAAGCACCGCGGCGAACGCGGCCAGTTGCGTGTCGTCGGGCAGCGGCGCCTTCAGCGCGGCGATCATCGGCGACGCGAGGCGCACGATCAGTTGCAGATCGTTCGTCGACTTGCCTTGCGAGAACTCGGAAATCAGGCTGTCGCTATCGGTGCCGGCGAGCACGCCCGACAGCGCGCCGATCGCGAAATGGAGCCGCCAGCCGAGCTCCTTGCGCGGCAGATGCGGCAGCGCGCGCTGGAACGCGTCAAAGAAGCGCACGGCCAACGACTCGTAATGCGCGTTCAGATACTCGCGAATGAACGACGACGGATCGGTGTAGGCGCGCCCGAGGAGGCGCAGAAACGCGTTGCCGCCGACGCGCGGATCGCGCGACAGACGCAGCGCAGGAATGAACATCGCGCCGAGCACGTGCTCGCAGGTGAGGCGCGCGCTGAGCATCGCGTCGAAGCGGTCGAGCAGCTTCAGGCGCTCCAGGTTGAGTCGATCGAGCCGGCGCGACAGCATCGAATGAATCAGCGCTTCCTTGCTGCCGAAGTGATAGTTGACCGCCGCGAGATTGACCTCGGCGCGCGAAGTGATCTGGCGCAGCGACATCGCCTGATAACCGCATTCGATGAACAGCGTCTCCGCGGTGTCGAGAATGCGCGACTTCGTATCGGCGGCATGCCGGCCTGCTGCGCGAACTGCCATGTTGCGTCTCCCAGTTGCCGGCGCTGCCGGCTCGCCAACAAGCGATTCAAATTAATTTTTGAAACAACCGTTTTTTTCAGGATAAGAAAGAATAGCCGGTGCGATCAAGAACCGGGCTCGACTAACTCCTCTAGAAGACCTGACGGGGTCGTGCCGCGCGGAAAATAAAAAAGGCCGTTCCGAATAAACCGGAACGGCCTCGTATTGCGTTGCGATGTAATCCGGCCGCGCGCTCGACCGGGTTCACCCGGCTTTGCCGCGTTGACGCCTATTCGCGTCGCGGCGGTTCGAACCCTTGAAGCTCCTAAACGCGTTGTCCTCCGGCCGCGCCGCCCGTCGAACCCGCGCCGACGATTTCACGCGCGGACTGCGTCATGTCGATGCCGCGACGCTCGCGGCTGAACGGAATCAGCCCGCAGATCACGATCACGACGATGCCGATCACGACCGCCATCACGAGCGCGTAGTCGTTGTTGTGCACTTCGGCGATTTTCGCTTGCAGCGGACCGTTGACCGACGCGATCAGATTGCCCAACTGATAGACGAGACCAGGGAACGTCGCGCGGATTTCATCGGGCGAGATTTCGTTCAGGTGCACCGGAATCACGCCCCAGGCGCCTTGCACCGAGATCTGCATCAGGAACGCGCCGAGCGCGAGCAGGATCGGCGTGGTGGAGAATGCCCACAGCGGCAGCACCGGCAGCGCGATCAGCGCGGAGATGAAAATCGCGCGCTTGCGGCCGATTTTCTCCGACGCCCAGCCGAAGAACAGACCCCCGCAGATCGCGCCGATGTTCAGTGTGATCGTGATCCACGACACCGTGTGCGCGTCGAACTTATGCTGTACGCGCAGGAAGGTCGGATACAGATCCTGCGAGCCGTGCGAGAAGAAGTTGAACGCGGTCATCAGGATGATCGCGTAGATCGACAGGCCGACGTTCTTCCTGAGCGTCGCGACGAGGCCGGGACGCACCTTCTTTTCGAGCGTCTGGAACGCGGGCGACTCCGGCACGTGCGCGCGAATGTACAGCACCAGTAGCGCGGGCAGCACGCCGACGAAGAACATGCCGCGCCAGCCGATGTATTGATAGAACACGCCGAACACGACCGACGCAAGCAGGTAGCCGCTCGGATAACCAGCCTGCAGCAGACCCGAGACGATGCCGCGCGACTTCGGCGGCACGGTTTCCATGGTCAGCGCGCCGCCGACCCCCCATTCGCCGCCCATCGCGATACCGAACAGCGCGCGCAGCACGAGCAGCGTCATCAGGTTCGGCGACAGACCGGACAGCAGTTCGAGCAGCGAGAAGCACGCGATGTTGACCATCAGCGTCGGTCGGCGGCCGTATTTATCGGCGAGCCAGCCGAAAATCAATGCGCCGAGTGGACGCATCATCAAGGTCAGCATGATCGCGACCGCGACCGACGGAATGTCCGTATTGAACTCCTGCGCGATATCTTTCAATACGAACACCATCAGAAAGAAATCGAATGCGTCGAGGGTCCAGCCAAGATAGGCGGCGATCGTGACGTTTCTCTGTTCCCGAGTCCAGCTCATTGATTGTTCTCCTGAGTCTCGACAAACCCGCGTTTGAGCGCGGGCGGCACCATTGCCCTCGCGCCTTATGGCAAGCGCTTCCCGGCGAGTGTACGCCGAGCGTTAAGCATCTGCATGGTTGAAGCCGGTTTTCTCCGTGTTAATCCCGACGGCAATATTCGTGCTGAATTCGCAATCCATGTTTAATGTCGGGAAAATGTAATTGTCGGCTCGATTAATGTGCGTTTTTTGTAATGTTTTATCGGAACTGCCCGGTTCGCGCGCCGCACCGAACGTTCATGTACAGTTACTTCGCCAACTTATCGACATATCGCCATGTCCGTGACGCCATCGCCTTCATTGCTCGCCGAGATGCTCGACACTGTCGCGCGTCGTTATCGCCTGCCGGCGCTGGCGGCGGTCTGCGCGCCGGCGCAGCAAGCGAGTCCCGCCACGGTGCTCGCGCTCGCCATCGAGCAGGCTCGCGAGACGAGCGCTCGCGGTGAAGCGCCGGATGCGGCGAATCAGCAGTTCTTCATCGAGGCGCTCGCGCGCATGATTCGCGAGGCGATGCGTGAGGAAGGCGGCGACCCGGTGTTTCAGGCGATGCTGCTACGGCATCGCAGCGCGGTGGTGCGCGAGTATGCGTCGCTGGCCGCGCACGCGAGCGTCGATCGCCGGCTGATCTACGCGGCCGTCAATGCGATCGCTCATCCGGCCAAACAGCAGCGCCGGCTGCCCGGCCCGCAACGCGACGCGTTGGCGCGGCTGCACGCGCTCGCGTTCGCCGAAGCGTGGCCCGAGCTGAGCGAGGCCGTGCAAGCTTGCATCGATACGCCGCAAATCGCGCACGATGCGGCGCTGCAACGCGGCCTCGCGCAATTGTTCGAGAGTGCCGCGTTGCAGCGCTTGCGGCGCCTTGACGGGCTCACGTCCGACGAGCGCGTGCGTCACTACCAGTCGCTATGGGATCGCCAGGGGCCACGACCGGGAAGCTCGACTGCCGTTGCGCGAGGCTTGAGTTCGAAGCAGCGCGGCGCCGCGGTCGAAGCGTCGGCCACCGATGCGCTCGACGCACTCGCGCGGCGCCTCAACGACGCGCCTGGAGTGGTCGCTACGTATCGTGTCGTGAACTCGATGCGCGTGCCGGCCACGATACCCGCGAGCCACGAGCGCGCGAAAACCGAATGGGATGTGGTGCTGCTGCGCCAGGCGCAGCCCCCGGCCGACGCGGCGGCGTGGGACCTGTGCCTGCTCGTCGAAGCCAAGGCATCGGTCGACGCGGCCACCACCGATCTGCCGCGGCTCGTGCGTGGATTGACGCTGCTGGCGCACGCGGACCCGCATACCGTCTACTCGTTCCGGACGCAGCAGGGGACGGTGCGGCTGGGCGGCGCGTCGCTCGCCGCGCTGACGAGCGACAGGGCCGGTCTTCGCAGGACCGTGCTCTATTGCTGCGACGCGCCCGTCGAAGCGGCGCCGCGCGTGCTGAGTCCGGCGAGCCGGATGCAGCTGCTGTCGGCGCACGCCAGCCTCGATTTCGCGAACGCATTGGCGGACGGGCGCGACGCCGATTGCACGGTGCTGGAGCCGGTGTGGCGTCAGTTGCTCGAATCGCCCAGATGGCAGCCGGTGTTCGACCAGTACGCGACGCTGCGCGAGGTCCGCGAATTGATGGTACATCCGGACGACTTGCGGGCCGTGGTCGGCATCGCGGACGCAAGACGGTTGAGCGCGGCGAGCTAGGCCTGCTTCGGTATCGGGCAGCGCGGCAAGGCGGTCGCACCGATCACCGGCAACGAGGATCGCAAGCCAAGGGCGAAGCGCCAATCACCGTTATTCGTCAAAGCGCCGCTGCGGCGCCGACAGCGGTGTGGAGGCGTCGCCCAGCGTCCGGTCGATCAGATAGCGGCCCCGTTCAATGCCGGCGCGCAACGCTTCGGCCTCGGTGAGCCATTCCGGCGTCACGGGCTCCGCATTGGCCAGACCCGCGGGTAGCGCCATCGGCCGACCCTCGCAGGAAATCGACACGTCGGCGATCCAGGCGTCTCGGGCGTTCTGATGCGCGGTCACCGTGATCAGTGCGCCGCGGTGCGCGTCGTGCATCGCGTGTTGCGGGCCGGGGTTCTCACGCGTGGCCGGCATCGCGCGTCCGTCCGGGGTAGCCATATCGGAGCCGGTGTCGCCGATGCTATCGCCGTCGGTGCGGTCACTGCGATCGGTTGGGGGGAGCGGAGTCATGCTGTCCTCGCGGAGCAAATGGTCTGCTCCGATTCGAGCAAGCCCTGTGCCGCCATGGCGGACGCGTGCGGGCGTCCGTCCGGGAACGGGCACGCGGCGTGCGATCGGCTAGCGCGGGTCCGGCTCTTGCGGTGCGTTCAGCGCTGGCGTCGCTTCGCTCTATCGGTCGATGAACGAAGTCTCTGCAGATTCCGGCCGGCGCAAACGAATCGTGAGGAGAACAGGATGTCGATCCATGCGAAGGTCACGAGGTGGCGCAACGTCGGGCGATTCTGCGTCGAGCGTGTCACCGACTATAGCGAGCTGATCGCGTTGGAAGTCGAGGAGACGCGAAAGCGTCTGGTGCGCGAGCTGAGCGCACTCGTGGCGTTGGCAGTCGCGGGCCTGTTCACGCTGTCCTTCATTTGTATCGCGATCATCGCTACAGCGTGGCAGACGCCTTACTTTCTTGCGGTGGTGTGGGGTGTGGCCGGCGCGTGGCTGCTCGTCTGCATCGTTTCTTTCCTCGTCGTGCGGGCGCAGAAACCGGCGCAATCGCTTCACGTCCTCAAGGCCGAGATTGACAGCGATCTCGACGCTCTCAGGGAGTCGCTCAAATGAATCAGTCAAATCATGCGCACGAGCTTGCCCGGGTGACTATTCTGGAACGCATGGAGGCATCGCGAACCGCATTGGTCCTGGCGAACCAGACTGCCGCATTGCCGGCGGCGCGGGGGGCCTTGCGGTCATCGGCCAGCACCGTACTCGCGTCGCTCGTCGAGGCGCCGCATGTCGCGCTGCTCCTCGCGCTGGTGATCGGTGGCATCGTGCTTGGGCCGCGTCGTACCCTTTCGATCGCGGGCCGCTCCGGTCTTACGGCGTGGATCGCCCGTAATGTGCGGCGGGCGATCACGCAGTGACACGGCCGTCGTGTGCGCAACGGACACGGCGACAGCGAACTCAGTGATTAGTCCACCACTCGGTCGCTTTCTGCTTATCCCAGGCGGGAAGCACGTCACGTTCGACGGACGCATTGGTCAGGGTCGCTGACACGTCGCCGATTTGGTGGCTTGTTCAGCTTAGCCCTAAGTACTTTCTCATTACCAATCCGATAGGAGTCGTTGTCAGGGCTTACGCCAAATCTGATTTTCCGGATGAGGGAGTCGTCGGCGTCGACAGGATGAGGGGCGTAATGCGTTACCCGACACATTCCGGGTATACGACAGCAGAAGAGAAAAACTTGAGTGTTGCCGTTGACGCAGCTACCTGGAAGTATGGACGTCGATCGACTTGACAGCTGCACGACTTCTGTCTCGGCACACCAGTGCTGGTCTCGGCCGCCTGATACTGGATGTGCATGATAACGGCCGCTTTGCGCGAAACTCGATAGTCAGTTCACAAGGCCGACCTGAGCTGATCGCGTCAGGCAGAGGCCGGCCAACTACGGACGTTCGCCCATGCTTTCACGCGGACGTTCGAATGTCGGCTTTGCCCAGGCAATGGACATTTCCCCCGACGTCGTTTCCATTTCACTGTACAGCAACGTGTCGGAATCAGTGCGCCTCGGTCAGGTTCAGTGCGCTAGCTGCCAGCGCAAAACAGGATGCGTTCCTCCCGGCGGCATAGCCCAGATCCCATGCGGGCTGAAATCGTACGTCGGGCCGAAGCTCGATGGCGTGCTCATCTGAGCGGTGGTCAGGCCCTGGGCGCCGCCCACAGACGCACCGAATGCCGTGGCGAGCACGCCGACAGGGGCGCCGGTCGTCTGCGTATTCCAGTACACGTCATTGCTAATGATGGGTTGGGGTGGAACACCATAGACGGCATTCAGTCCGACGACGCCGGCCGGCCCATTTGCCGGTCCGGCCGGCTGATCGATCCTGCCGGTGGCAAACGACTGACTGATCGTGCCCGAGTTCGTGCCAACCAGACCGCCCCCGCAGTTACCGAGGCTGTTGCAGTTCGGCACGACGTGTGCCGTAGCGGTCGAGTACGACTGCGTGATATCGCCAAAATTGTAGCCAACCAGTCCGCCAACTCCGAAGCGGGTTGCAACGACGTCGCCTGAAGCATACGACTGCCGAATCTCTGCTGGGGAGAAGGTCTGGCGGAGGAAGGCGTTTGTTCCGACGAGGCCTCCCACAGTTCCGTCGGAAATAACCTGGGCACTGCTGGATGATCGTGTGATGATGCCGGAATTGGCTCCGACCAGCCCGCCCGTCGCATCAGCCTCGGTTGCAGTGATGACGCCGGCTGTGTGCGACGAGGCGATCGTACCTTCATTGTCCCCAACGAGAATGCCGGAGAGACTGCCGAGCTGCGTGGTGCTGACACTGCCCTCCACCGTCAGGTTGCGCACGACACCTGTCGGCCCGAGGTACGCAAACAGCCCCGACGACGTTGATAACCTCAGGTTGGAAATTGTGTGTCTCATTCCGTCGAACTGTCCGGAATAGGGGGCAAACGGATAATCGCCTAAGCCCGAGTTGAAGGCGCCGGGCCCGGAGGTAAGATCGACGTCCTTGCCCAGCGCATAGTTGCCCGCCAGATTGGACTGGATGGCATTCAGGTCGCCCGGTGAGTTGACGAGCGCGTAGTTTGTCACCTGGGTGACCAGGCCGGTGTCCTGCGGCGCAACCCATGCAGGGTTGACGAGAATGGTGCCCGGTACATAGGAACCGTTCATGTCGTGGAGTGCACTCACGATGCCGGTGCTGCCCGACCAGTCGATCGTGCCGTGGTTGGCCACGCTGCCGCCGTTGTCGATGCCCGCCGCGTCGGCGCGCAGGGTCAGATTGCCCGCGCCCTCGTTCGCGATCGTCGTGCCGGTCGTGACCGAGACATGGCGATATCCCGCAAGCGTGAGCGAAGCCGGGCCCTGCCAGCGCAGGCTCGAAGCGATGCCCAGGTCGCCCGTTACGCCGTTGCCCCCTGTGGTCGTGACATCGACCGAGGTGCCCGCGCTCAGGCTGCGCTGCAACGCCCGTGCGGCGGCGTCATCAATGGTCCACTCAGGAGTGGATACATTCCACTGGCCCGCGTGAACCGCTGCGTGCCTGCCGAACGCCAGCTGCGCCGCCTGCGTGTCGACCGTGCCGCCGCTGCCGTCCGCATTCGTTGCCGCGATCCTGCCTTGCTGCCTGACCAGGCCGCTGTCCGCGATGAGCCAGACGTGGCCATCGCGCGTTGTCGTGCCCGTTGCGCGGATGCGCGTGCCGCCGCCCGCGAGCGCGTAGACGTTCCCGTCGGCAGCCTGAAGACTGACCTGCGCGGCCTTGATGCGCCCCTCATTGACGACGGTGCCGTGACTGCCTGCCTGCACGAACACCTGCCTGCTGCTGGCCGAGTCCTGTAACAGCACCGTCTCGCCAGCCGCCAGTTCCACCGTGCCGCTGGGTGCTTTTACCGTGCCCGCGTTAACGACTGCCTGACGCGCGATCAGGAACACATCGCCGCCGCTGGAGCTGATCCTGCCGAGGTTGATCACGCTCGCGTCCGACTTGCCCGACAGCGTCAGTGCATCACCGCCGTTGATGAAGGCGTCGTTGCAGATCTCCAGGGTGGACGCGACGAAACGTCCGCCCGTGCTGACGACGCCCGAGTGCCCCACGAGGATGCCTTGCGGATTGATCAGGTAGAGGCTGCCGGTGGCGGTGAGCTTGCCAAGAATCGATGACGGATCGCCGCCCGTTATACGGTTCAGCGTCGCGCCCGACCCGTTGTTGAAGGCGACGGTGTTGCCGTTGCCGATCGAGAAGCTGTGCCAGTCGATCACGCCGCGGGACGAGGACTGGTCGATCGTTAGCGAAGTGGTGCCGCTCGTCATCGCGCCCTGGCCCCGGACGAAGGCGCCGCCCTGCGGCAGCGGTCCGGCCGCGTGGGCCATCGGCACGCACCACGCGGTGAGCGCGAGCGGCACCGATAGCGCAAGCGGCAGCGGGCGCAGAACACGCTTCCACGCGGAAGGCCGCGACCGAGGCGCGCGGAGTGCCGCGCCGGCATACGCCAGCGTAAAGCACAGCCGATTGCGTGGGGTTGGGGGCGACTGGATCGCCAGTCTGGATGAATGACGCGACATGATCCCTCCCGAAACGTGGTTCGTGGAAAGTCGTTGCCGCGGAACGCAGGTTGTTGCGACCAGGCAAGGCGCGAAAGCCCCATACCGCACAACACGGACTAAAAGTGTAGCAGCGCGTTTCCAAGACAAACCGGTATTTGCGCATGCACCCGGGGCCTGCTGGTACCTCTTCAAGCGGGATGTGTGTGTCGGTCGCCGCGGCGGCAGGAAGGGCCGTTCAACCCTCGAAAGCTGCCGTTAAGCTAGTGCGGGATCCAACGGCCGGATCGGGTCGTATTCGGGCATTCAGTTGCCCGGATTCTGCCACCTCCTTCGTTAACCGGTCTCGTAGAATGAGCGTTAGCGAGAAGTCGATAATCGCCTGTCCGCTCATCCTCTGACTTGCGTTGCTCGATCCATCTGAGGTCCGGCGGTATGAACCGGCATAAGCCGCGCCATTGCGACCCCGCGAGCCGGTAACAGGCAAATGGCGCAGAATAGAATCGCGCGCATCTTCGCGCACCGAGAGGACGTGGCGCCCGAGTTTGGACGTCAGAGCCTCAATCTTAGTGAGACAATCTTGCTGTAGTGAGACCATGAAGAAAGGAAAGACAAAACTCACCCGCCACGATGCTGAGCGCCTTTTCGAAGGCCTGCCCAACGGGAACGTGAAAGTAAGCCACCGGCCCGAGAACCCATTCGAAGCCGGGGCGTTCGACGTAGTCGAGCGCGTCGACAACGAAACCAAACTCTGGAAGGACAACCTCATTACTCTTCCGATGGCGATCGAGTTGCCTACTGGCTACGAGTCGGTGTCTCACGTACGCGAGGCGATGGCGAAAGCATGGCACGCGAAGTGGGTAAGGGAAGGAAAAAACGAGGTTGTCGCTGAGTTTCCTGAGGGTTGGACAGCCGTTCGGCCTGGAAGTGGACCCACGGAGTTGCGAGATTCCACCGGCGTAGTTCGCGCGGTATACGGGTGGGCGGAGGACGCGGAGCTCAGGATTCTGCCGCGGTATCTGATTGAATCACAGACGAACAGTTCAAGCGGACTGGCCAGCCTGGTTGTCCGTGATCGCTTGAACGGTCAGGTTCTTGAAAGATCGTCAATATGGTCTGCCCAAACCGGTACCAACCATCCAGACTGGGCCAGACTGTCGGCGTGGCTCAACGTACACTATCCACAATATCGCGATCCGCTTCGGTACTGGGAAGATTACGGGAAAAACGTCCAAAACTAAGCCATTTTCTGGCGCGCCGTCGTCGCGACAAACTACGCCTGCTGGACGAAAGAAGGCGGGAGTCACCGCTTGATTGAGCTTCCGGGCTCGGCCACCTAAGGTCGTTCGCCCGTGCGCTTAGATGGTCATTCAACCGGCTGCTCTACTCAAGAAGCGGCCCGAAAGCCAGATTCGTCCCAGAAGAAGATGCCGGCATTTTCCTCACGAGCCTGTCAGACAATGTGTCGCAGGACCGTCAGCAGCCATGCACGCAGATTGCGGTCGGGCCGAAGCCTTTCCAGCGCGCGAGCGCCCGCTCGGCCGTATCGTGAACCAGATGGTCAGCCCAGACTGAGTCGCCCGTCAGCGCACTCGCATAGCGCCGCGGCTGCGGGAGCCGCGATATCACTTCCCCTTCGGGGTTCACGCGGCGCCGACGGTCGCCCGAGCGCGCATCAATAGCCGCCGCCGCTGCTGGTGCCGCTGCTGCTGCCCGACGAGCTCGTGTCGCCCATGGACTGGCACGCGGCCAACGACAACGATGCGACTCCTAGCGCGATGATCACGCATACGGCCGATAGCAGTCTTGATACTTTCATTTAGAACTCTCCTGCACGGCAAACGCGACTGACTTGTCGCGCGGCCACGCGTTGAGCCGGCGAGTCGTGGATCGCTAGCGGCAAGTGCCGCGACGCCGGTGAACGTTTACAAAAAGGACAGACAACCTCCTGCAAAACGGGGACGCAACCGCTGTGCGCGGCTGACGATTCCGTTTCGCGGTTCCACGGCTTCGCGGCCTTGCACGCGACGCCTAATCTACAAACGCCCACGGCGCGCCATTATTCCACCGCATTTGGCCATTTGTGACACGTATCGCCTCGGGACGATGCACGCTCGACGCGGCACAGACTTTGCGCAAGCTCCGCGACTGTTTGCTGGAAGTTCGTGCGTTGCCGACGATACCGTTTGGCGAAAATGAACTGCGTCCTCCGCCACAAGCTGTCTCCCGCGCAGGGGCGTCCGCGTGACGACTGGTGCTGATCAGACGTTCGGCGAAGTGTCAAAAGGTCTCTTGTGACAAGCCGAGCTACACAAAGCGGTTCGCCGGCGCGTATGGCCCGAAGTATCGATCCATCACGCCGATGCACGGATTCAGGCTATGTCCGGCGCATGAATGGCAATGGAGGCGTGTTTCATGTCTCACCAGCCCGCCGGGCGCCCTCATCCAAACCGAACACAATATACCGGCGGCAAATGCGCTGAAATCAAATGCCAGCTTTCGCCGCCATCGTCGGACGTCCATAACGCGCCGGTGGTCGACCCCATCGCGAGGCGCGTGCCGGAGTCATCTACAGCGAGCCCGTGCCGATACACGAGGTCATACGCCGGTGCAGGCGGCAACCCGTTCGAGAAACGCTCGAACGTGCGGCCTCCGTCGCGTGTGCGCGTGACGACGAACTGGCCGTCTACCGGGATCCGGTACTGGTCTTTCACGGCGGGCACAAACCACGCGGTGTCCGGCTCGCGCGGGTGCACGGCAACCGCGAAGCCGAAGCTCGATGGCTGCGCTTCGATCCGCTGCCAGTGGACAGCGCCGTCGGTCGAGCGGAAGATCGCGCAGTGATGCTGTGTCCACAGCACATCCGGATTTGCCGCGCATTGCACGACGCGGTGCGGGTCTTGCACGTTGGCGTCGCCGCGCCGCTCTGGCGGCATGTAGTCGGCCTCCATGCCCTCGGCACTCGGGCGCCAGGTCGCACCGCCGTCGGCCGTTTGCCAGACGCCGCCGCACGACACGCCGATCGTCACGTGCCGGCTGTTGCGCGGATCGACCATCACGGAATGGATGCCCGGCGCGTCGTAGCCGCCTCCGAACCATTCGCGGCGCTCCGCGCGATCCCACAGCGCACGGTTGAGCACCCATGTGTCGCCGCCATCGTCGGAACGGAAGAGCCCACCGGGAATCGTGCCGGCCCACAGGACGCCCGGCTCGTCCGGGCCGCCGGTTTCGAGCGACCAGATTTGCTGAAGCGTCCAGGACGGCGGCGGCGGACTGGGCGCGGCCGCGTTCGCATTGTCCGCGCCGCCACCGGTACGCGTCTCGTCGGCAGGCTGCGGCGGGTAGACGGGGACCGCGCACTCTTCCCAATCCGCCATGCCCGCGCGCCGGCGATGCAGCTTCACGCCGAAGTGGCCGAGATTGAGCGCGGCGTACAGCGATCCGTCGCGCGGATCAGGCAGCACCATGCTCACCGGCTCACCGACGAAATACGGCTCACCGAGGGTCCAGCCCCGCTCGCCGTCGGCTTGCAGAACGAACAATCCCTTGCGGGTTGCAACAAGCAATCGATCGCTCATGTCGAGTGTCTCCTGTCGACCCAAGTTGGCGCTTTAGCGCTTACTCTGGTCCCATGCAAAGCTCGAGTACGAGTGGAACCTTCTTATCCGCCCGACAACGCCTGTATGACGTAAACCCGGCTTTCCTCGCCGAGCGCATCGGACAGATGTTGTCGGTCGCGCACCGGCCGGCCGTCGACAAACACGGCGAGATGCCTTCGCAGTGAGCCCTGATCGTCAAAGATGTAACCGCGCAGTCGAGGTTGCGCGGCGAAGACGGCCTCGAGTGCTTCGCCGAGCGTGCACGCGTCGATCTCGCGTTCGGGCGTTGCGATATGCCGTTGAATCGAAGCAGCGAAGAAGATGTGCGCCATGGCGGGGTAGCCGAGCGAATGGCCATGTTCGTCAATTCTGCAGTTTAGACGATCCGCCGTGTGCTTCGGGGCATCGCCAGACACCAGACGACAGGTTGCGCCTCCGAAGCGGCCGTCGTGGTGTCGCGAGTCTGAAAGGCGGTTCAGGGTCGCAAGTACGCGTTCGCCGAACGGAGCACGAGATTCAGGGCGGATGGTTGGCGAATGCCCGGTTAGCGGTCTTCAGCCCACTCCCGCACACCCACACATCAATGACCGCAAAGGCCGGCAACTCGCCGGCGGAGACGCCGCGCGAATGGCCCTTCCAGTTTGCAACCTGCCATAGCCCTCGCATTGGGTCGAGACAGTCGTGGGGCGTCTTCTGACGAATGCTGCCGGGCCGATGATGACCTGCGTCGTCGGTTCAGCATCGGACCGTGTTCGCCCATCAGTCGACGTCAGTCTCCGCTCGCCCGAACGCTCCGATGTCGGCCGCGCATCCGAGACCAGACTCCCGGACGCGAGCCGACATCATCGACGCGTAAGCCCAACACGCGTTCGTGCGTTGTCATCGAATCTCCGGCACCCGCACGGACGCCGTCTTCATCAAGCTCATGTGCGCGTAATCGAAACCCCACCGTCGACCAACGAAGCCGTACCCGTCACGAAGGACGAATCGTCGGAAGCGAGGTAGAGCGCCGAGCGTGCGATTTCTTCCGGCTTGGCAACCCGCTTCAGCGCGTGCAGTCCTGTCACGAACGTCTGCGATTCGGCCGTATCGTTCATGCCGCGATACATCTCGGTATCCACTGCGCCCGGGAGGATCGCGTTGACGCGCACGCCTTGCGGGCCGTATTCAGCCGCGAGCGCTTGCGTCAGTCCGATCAGTCCTGCTTTGCTCGCGGCATAGGCGGCACTCCCAGGGAAGGCGAACGAGTAGCCGACGAACGTCGACGTGAAGATGATCGAGCCACCGCCTTGCTTGATCATTTCAGGAATCTGATACTTGGCGCCGAGAAACGCGCTCGTCAGGTTGGTGGCTAGCGTGGCTGTCCAGCCTGCTTCCGAGACGCCAGTGGACGGTCCCATTTCCCCGAGCGTCCCCGCATTGTTGTAGGCGATGTCCAGACGGCCGAAGCGGCTGACGGCGAGTGCGACCAGCGATTTCGCGAACTCTTCGGATTGCACGTCCCCTGCCAGCGACACAGCCGTACCGCCTTCGCGTGCGATCTCAGCCACGAGCGTCTCGAGTTCGGCTTCGCGACGTGCCGCCAACACGAGCTTTGCGCCTTCTGCTGCGAACAATTTTGCGGCAGCACGACCGATACCTGCGCTGGCCCCAGTGACGATAGCGACTTTTCCTGTCAGACGTTGCATGTTCTTTCTCCGGTTTCATCGTCGGCCGGTGCCCAATGCGTCGGCCCGTTGAAACGTACTATACGGTTCCGTTCTAGTGGCAGAAAGACCAAAAATATGGCGGTATCATTCACGTTCTGTGAATGATCGGAGTGCAATATGGACCGGCTGCGTGCGTTTGAGGTCTTGGTGACGACTGCTCGCAGCTAAGATGGGTGAGACCTAACCCAAGCAAAAGTAGGAGGAGGTCCATGAGCAGACTTGCTAAATCCCCAACGGCCAACCGACGCGCGCAATCGTGGTGGGTGGTCTTGACGACGATGTTCTGCTGGTTGTGCGTGAGTGCGTTCGCGCAAGCGGACGACGGCGCCGCTCGCCTGCGCGACAAATATCAAAATCTGACGCAGCAACTCGCGCACAACCAGTTTCAGCGACCGCTGTACCTCGAATCGCAGGAGTTGCCGTCGGCGCTCAAGGGGGACATTTACGGTGTGCTCAACTATCCTTTCGCCGTGGTTAGCGGCGCGCTCAACGACCCGGTTCATGGCCCGGCCAACTGGTGCGACGTGATGATCCTGCATCTGAACACGCAATACTGCCATGCGTCGACCAGCGACAGCGGTACGATTCTCACCGTCAACATCGGCAAGAAAACCGAGGAGTCACTTTCGTCGTCCTACCGCCTGCAATTCAACTATCGCGCGGTCGCGAGCACCCCGGATTATTTTCGCGTCGAGCTCACCGCCGCCACCGGTCCGCTGAGCACGAAAGACTACCGTATCGTGCTGGAAGCGATACCCGTGGGTGATAGCCGCACCTTTATTCATCTGACTTACGCCTACGGATACGGCGCGGCCGGACGGTTTGCGATGAAAACCTATCTGGCGACGATCGGCAGCAACAAGGTCGGCTTTTCCTCGACGCCCGATCCGTCGACGAACGAGACTCGATACATCGGCGGCGTGCGCGGTCTGGTCGAACGCAACACGATGCGCTATTACCTCGCCATCGATGCCTATCTCGGCGCGCTTTCCAGCCCGCCCAACGCACGCCTCGACAAACGCCTCACCGACTGGTTCGATGCGACCGAGCAGTATCCGCGGCAGTTGCACGAGGTCAGCCGCGCCGACTACATGCAAATGAAGCACGACGAGTACCAACGTCAGCAGACCGCCCAGTAATCCGCGCAGCGGTCGGACCTCCCCGGTCCGACCGCCCGCGACGTGCACGCGATCTGATCAATGCAACGCAATATCGCATCGAAGATCTATTCCGCAGGATGTCGAGCGGGTGGTTCGTCGATCGTCGTTACCCGGTAAGACAATCGGTCAGGAACTTCGGATCCGCTGTTTGCGCCAGTTCTGGCCGCCATCTCGATCCCGCTCAGGAGAACACGCCGTGAACAAACTCGACAATCCGGTTCTGCAAGTCCTGGAAGACTACCAGGCCGCGGTATGGGCAAAAGACGTGGACTCGTTCGTCGCGCTATACGACCGGGAGGCCGTGGTCTTCGACATGTGGGGCTCATGGTCGTACCACGGTATCGCGTCGTGGCGGGCCATGGTGGAGGGCTGGTTCGGTTCGCTGGGTGCAGAACGTGTGAACGTGAACTTCAGCGCGGCGCAAACGATCGTCGCCGCGGACCTCGCCGTTGTTCACGCCTTCGCGACGTATAAAGCCGTCGACGCCGACGGCCTGGAACTGCGTTCGATGGACAATCGCCTGACCATGACACTGAGGCTGCAAGCCGATGGATGGAAGATTGTTCACCAGCACACCTCTGCTCCGATCGAGGTCGGCACGGCGCAGGTTATTTTCAGGCGCTAGCGGCACGGATCGCGCTGCTTTACTATCCAATCCATTTGCGACGTGCCTTGTGTTCACGAGCAGCCATGAAACGATTGCTTGCCGGCCGATGCCTTTGCGGTGCTGTCCATTACTCGGTAGAGGACGAATTCGTCTATGCGTTGAACTGCCACTGTTCAAACTGTCGGCGCGCAACCGGCTCGGCGTTCAAACCATTCGCGGGAATCGAGCGCGACAAGCTGCGCATCACTCGCGGCGAAGACAGCCTGTTGATTTTCGGCGACGAGCGAGCGTCGCACGATGTGCGCTGCAAAATATGCGGAAGCCTTATGTTCTCGGTGGTCCGTCAGGGGCAGTACGTTCACGTCACACTGGGAACACTCACGGACTCACCCACCGTATCCGCTACCGCCCACATTTTTGTAGGTTCAAAGGCACCGTGGTATTGCATCACTGACCAACTGCCGCAACACGACGAATTCGGTTAAATCGGCGCGGCCCTGGCTGGCATCGGCGAAGTCGATGACGCCGTCGCGCGGCAGTCTTTCCTATCGCAGCATCGACTCGAACGAGCGCACCACATCGGCGTTGAATCGTCGATGGAACGCCGCCCGGTCGAAGCCGGGTGCGCTGCCGCAGATCTCTGGCCGCATCCGCGCAAGACGCGCATCGCAGGGTGGCAGGAAGTCGTAGTGGCCTGCGTTGACCACCACGCGATAGTCGGGAGCGCGGGGCAGTCGGTCCCGTATCGGCTCGTCGTACCAGGGATGCGGTTGATGCCGATCGTCGACGGCGCTCCACAGCTGAACCGGGGCGCGCACGCCGCTCAAGCCCGCGCGGCCGAAAGCAAATCCGAACGCGGGCGCCGCGATGACGACGGCCTTGATGCGCGCATCGTGGACCCAGACGCCGGCGCGAACATTCGCGCCGAAATGGACGTCGACGCCCGCATGCCGCAAAGCTTCGCACAGGTCATGCTCCGCGTGGACTTCGCAAAACGGCGCAATTTTTGAAAGATTCGGCGCGCCGCCGGCGGCCACCAGCACGGTGAAGCCGCCGTTGGAAAAGCCAAACGCGCCGACGCGGTTCGCATCCAGCCGCTCGTGCCCACGCCAATCGTCGAGCATGTAATCCACCAGCCGATGAAGCTGGGCGGGACGGCGCCACAGTTGCAGCACGCGGCTCTGGTCATCGAAAGTGTCGCCGGCGTGACTGACCGCCGCCGCGACGAAGCCCGCGCGGGCCAGCGCGAGAGCCGTGTCGTAATGGCTGCCGTACCAGCCTGCGCCCCCGTGCGACAGCACCACCAGCGGCAGTTGACGGCCCGCGATAGGAGCGTCGGGCGCGACGGTCTGGGTGACATTGCCCAACGCGTGCGGCGTTGCCGGCGCATCGGTCGGATACCAGATTCCCGCAGTGAGCGGCGGCTCGGCGCCATCAGGTATTCCGACCTCCTCGAAGCCGACCTCGGCGGCGAGAACTGGCGCGGCAAGCATCAAGGCGAGAAGGGCTGCGACGATGGCCATCAATCTCACGGTGGTCTCCATGGTTGTCGTCGATCGGTTGAACTTCGGGCGGCTCGCGGCTATGAGACCATAGTCCAATTGAATATTTCAGGATCGGGTTCAATAGTAGTGAAACGCCGCGTTTTGTCGACAATGAAGCCGGCGCGATTCTCTGGCGTCAGGCCGCCTGATCCTGAATCGAAAAAGGAGTGACGCGTGTCTGATTCCTCTGCTGCAAAACCCACCCAGCCCGCCACGGATCGCACCGATCCGGGGACCCTGGCGGCGCAAGAAGATCCGTCCACGCTGTTCGCGGGGCGTGGCTCGCTGGCCGCGCGCGTCGAGCAGGGCAAAGCGGCGCGCAGAAAGGCGCCGCGCGGGGAGCTGGCGACCTGCAAGATCGAGGCTCGCGATCCCATCGCTTTGCTCGACGCGTCCAACGTGGGCCGGGTGCCGGAGCTGATCCCGATCCGCTACGGGCGCATGGTCGCGAGTCCGTTCGCATTCTATCGGGGCGCCGCGCCGCTGATGGCACACGACCTGTCGAAGCTGCCGCATTCCAACGTGACCGTGCAACTGGGCGGCGACGCGCATCTGGCCAATTTCGGACTATTCGCGAGTCCGGAGCGGCGCATTCTTTTCGGACCCAACGACTTCGACGAAACCCTGCCGGGCCCATTTGACTGGGACGTGCGCAGGCTCGCCGCCTCGTTCGTGATTGCCGCGCGCGAACGCGGCTTTGCGACTCGCGACCAGCGCGGCGTAGTGCGCCGGCTATGCGAGACCTTCCGGCAACGGCTCGCCGAATTGAGCAGCATGGACACGCTCGACGTCTGGTACTGTCAGTTCAAGGCGGCGAGCATGCTGGCGATTGCCGATTCGGTGGAGGAGAGAAAGAAAGAGCTGGCTGTCATCGAAAAAGCGCGGCAGCAGTCGTCGCGCTCCGTGATGACTCACACGACCGAGATTGTGAACGGCAAGCTTCGCATCAAGGACGTACCCCCGCTCGTGTACCACGTCCCGCTCGAGAACCCGCACGAACAGAAACAGTATCAGGCGATGGTACGGCGCTTCTTCGCCGACTACCGTTTGACGCTTGCCGATGACAGGCGCGCGCTGTTCGATCGCTATGAACTGGTGGATGTCGCCATTCGCGTCGTGGGTATCGGGTCGGTGGGAACGCGTTGTTACGAGGCGCTGTTCATGGCCGACGCAGAGTGTCCACTGTTCCTGCAACTGAAGGAGGCCCGGGCTTCCGTGCTGGAGGGCTACCTGCCGCCGAGCCGTTATCCGAATCACGGCCAGCGCGTGGTGAACGGGCAGCGTCTGCTGCAGTCGGCCAGCGACATTTTTCTCGGCTGGTCGAAGATGCGTCACACGGGCAATGACTTCTATGTGCGGCAATTGCGCGACATGAAGGGCGCGTTCGACTTCACCACGTTCGACGTCGAAGATCTCGGCGAATACGCGGTGTCGTGCGCTCACGCGCTGGCCCATTCGATGGCGAAAGCCGGCGATCCGGCGTTGCTCTGTGGATATGTCGGAAAGTCGGATACATTCGACGAAGCCGTCGTGCAATTCGCGCTCGCTTACGCGGAACAGAATGAAGCGGACTGGACGGTTTTGAAGGCGGCAATCAAGGCGGGGCGTATTCAGGTGATTCGTGAATGAGGTTCAAGTTCCCGCGTGGCGCGTTCACGCCGCGATCCGATGCTCGTAGAACGGCCGATCCCGATCATCGAGAATCGCGTACAGCGTTTGCAGATCGCGCGGATCGGGATTCAACCACGCGTCGATATGCTCAGGCTTGATCGGAATGATGCAGCGATCATGCCCGGCGGCGGCAACCTCGGGTGGCGGATCGTCGGTGATTGCGGCGAACGACAATAAATCCGGCTCACCTTGGCCGCTCCAGCGGGACCATAAGCATGCGACCAGCATGTCGTGTGGCGGATTGGGGCTGAACTCGAGCCGGACATTTTCATCTTTCTCGCCGGGTGCGAGCTCACGGCCTTCCATCCGCGCGCGCGACACGTTCTCATAGAAGGCGCTGGCCAGCACAAGTCCATGCGAATAGCCGAATAGCGCTTTCCAGAAACCTTCGAGACTGTCCCGACGAGCGTTGTACGTGCCGGGATAGCGAGCGTCGTACGATGCGGGCTTGCCAGCAACGCGGCACTGATAGCGCATCGGCTTGACGACGCGCTGGCCGTTTTCCATCACCATCACAGGCGCGTAGTAGCCTGGAAAGATGCGCGAGTCGTCTGCTTTGGGATCGATTCGCCGGAGTTCGTCGAGTCGCTCGAGCGTGCGCTCGATCTTGTCTTTTGCGATCCGTTTGCTCCCGGTCGCCGCCTTGGTGGGTTTGATTTGCAGCGAGCGCTCGGCATCGGCGAAGCGGGTGCGCTGTTTGAACAGTTCCTGTTCGAGCTTCACCGTCTGCCGCGATCTGAAGCGTTCGATCAGCGCCCAGATTTCCCGTTCCGCGTCGGACTGCGGTTCGGAGAAGGCGTCTTCCATCGCTTTGGGAATTTTGGCCTGACCGTCCTGCGCGCGTTCGAAGAAAAGACGCGCGAATTCCTCGATGCTCATCTGCGCGCCGAACATGCGGACATAGCGCCGGTAGTCCGCCAGAATCTGAGCCGAATAGCACATGGATGCCTCCGTTTGCTGTTCCGATGATACGCATTTGCGCGCTCGCGTCAGCAGAAGTTTCTGCTCGTCGTTTGCAACTCGCCCAGCAGATGAGACATGTCGACCAGCCGCTGCGCCACGAGGTGCCGTACTTCTCCCTGACACTGCCATGTGCCGTACACGGCGAGCAGTGCGGCGCCCAACGCTTCTTTGCGCTGTTTTTCGAGCAGACTCGGCCAGATGATCACATTGACGTTGCCCGTCTCGTCTTCGAGCGTGACGAACACGACGCCCTTGGCCGTGCCGGGACGCTGACGCACCGTCACCAGTCCGCAGCCGCGCGCGAGGCGGCCGTCGCGATAGGTCCGCAGCGTCGAGGCCGGCATCAGCCGGTTCGCGAGCAACTGCGGCCTGAGCAGTTCCAGCGGATGGCGGTTGAGCGTCAGGCCGAGCGAGCGATAGTCGGCGACGATGTCGTTCGCTTCGCTCGGTGCGCCCAGTTGGGGCGTTTCGTCCTGCGTCGCCGC
This sequence comes from Paraburkholderia podalyriae, assembly GCF_014397785.1. Lineage (GTDB taxonomy): Bacteria > Pseudomonadota > Gammaproteobacteria > Burkholderiales > Burkholderiaceae > Paraburkholderia > Paraburkholderia podalyriae. Next base: position 154,373 of record NZ_VZQQ01000002.1, on the reverse strand, counting down.
GGCCGCGAGCATATCCTTGTCCGGCACCGCGACGACCGACTGCCACAGCGCTTCGCGGCGGTTTCCCGCGAGCGATGCCAACGCATTCGCGTCCGCGAGCGCATGCAGGTCTTTGCGATCGAGTTGCGCGCGGCGCGCGAGATCGTTGACGCTCGCGAACGGACGAACCGCGCGCGCGTTCTCGATTCGTTCCGCGGCGCCGTCCTTCATGCCGCGCAGCAGCGAAAGACCGAGACGCACGGCGGGGCGTGTCGCGCCCGCACGGTGTTCGAGCGATGAATCCCAACCGCTGATCGTCACATCGGCCGGCAACACCGTGACGCCATGCCGCTGCGCATCCTGAACCAGTTGCGACGGCGAATAGAAGCCCATCGGCTGGCTGTTCAGCATCGCGGCGAGAAAGGCCTCCGGTTCGTGACACTTGAGCCAGCTGCTCGCATAGACGAGCAACGCGAAACTGGCCGCGTGACTTTCGGGGAAACCGTATTCGCCGAAGCCCTTGATCTGCTCGAAGATCGCTTCCGCGAAGGCCTGGTCGTAACCGCGCTCCTGCATGCCGAGCACGATACGGTCGTAGTATTTTTCGAGTCCGCCTTTGCGTTTCCACGCGGCCATCGCGCGTCGCAGCTGGTCGGCTTCGCCGGCGGTGAAGCCGGCCGCGAGAATCGCCACCTGCATCACCTGCTCCTGGAAGATCGGCACGCCGAGTGTGCGGCCCAGCGCGGTCTTCAACGCGTCGCTCGGATAGGTCACGGGCTCGAAGCCCTGACGGCGCTGCAGATAGGGATGCACGGCGCCGCCCTGAATCGGACCGGGCCGCACGATCGCAACTTCGATCACGAGGTCGTAGAACTTGCGCGGCTGCATGCGCGGCAGCATGCTCATCTGCGCGCGTGATTCGATCTGGAACACGCCGACCGTATCGGCGGCCGAAATCATCGCGTAGGTCGCCTCATCTTCGGCGGGGATGTCCTGCATTTCGAAGCGTTCTCCACGCTGTTCCGAAACGAGGTCGAGCGTGCGCCGGATCGCGGACAGCATGCCGAGCGCGAGCACGTCGACCTTGAGCAAGCCCAATGATTCGAGATCGTCCTTGTCCCACTCGATCACCGAGCGGTCCGCCATCGCCGCGTTTTCCACCGGCACGAGCCGCGTGAGCTTGCCGCGGCTGATTACGAAGCCACCCGAATGCTGCGACAGGTGGCGCGGAAAATTCAGCAGTTGCGAGGCGAGCTTCGCCCATGCCTGAATCAAGGGCTGGTCCGGATCGAGGCCGGATTCCGCGAAGCGTGCGAGCAGATCGCGACTGGTATCGAACCAGTGATGCGACTTCGCGACCGCGTCGACGATCTGCGGATCGACGCCGAGCGCCTTGCCGGTTTCCCGCAGCGCGCCACGCGGACGATAGGTCGACACCGCCGCCGCGATCGCGGCCCGGTCGCGGCCGTACTTGCGATAGATGTACTGGATCACTTCTTCGCGCCGCTGATGCTCGAAGTCGACGTCGATATCGGGCGGCTCGCCGCGCTCCTTGCTGATGAAGCGCTCGAACAGCATGTTGCCGCGCGCGGGGTCCACTTCGGTCACGCCGAGGCAGTAGCAGACCGCCGAGTTCGCGGCCGACCCGCGTCCCTGACACAGAATGTGCTGACTGCGCGCGAAGCGGACGATGTCGTAGACCGTCAGGAAATACGGCTCGTACTGCAAGTCCGCGATCAGTTCGAGTTCGTGCTCGATCTGCTGCTGAACGTGATGCGGAATGCCCGCCGGAAAACGCCGCTGCGCGCCGATGTAGGTCTCCTGGCGAAGATACGAGGCCGGCGTATGGCCGGGCGGCACCAGTTCGTCGGGATACTCGTAGCGCAACTCGTCGAGCGAAAACGTGCAGCGGCTCATGATGTCGAGCGTCGCGGCCAGCGCGTCTTCCGGGTACAGGTTGGCGAGCCGCAACCTCGAGCGCAGATGCTGCTCGGCGTTCGGCGCGAGATCATAGCCGCACTGATGGACCGGTTTGCCGACACGGATCGCGGTCATCGTGTCCTGCAGCGGCTTGCGCGAGCGCACGTGCATCACGACTTCGCCGAGCGCGACGACGGGCACATCCCGGCTGCGCGCGACGAACTCGACCGCGCCGCGATGCAGGTCGTCCATCGCGCGTTGATGGAGCACGAGGCCGACCCATGCGCGGCCGGTGAACGTTTCGTCGAGCCATTCGACCTGCGCGTCGAGCGCGTCTTCGCTGGCCGGGAAATCCGGCACGAGAATCGCGAGGCAGTCGGGCATGCCGAGCAGGTGGCGATACGCCTTCTCCGGCCGCGACAGATCCTGCGGCGTGAGCCGGTATTCGCCCTTGGGCGCGCGCATGCGCGCCAGCGTGATCAGCTCGGACAGATTGCCGTAGCCGTTGCGGTTGCGGGCGAGCAGGATCAGGCCGAACGCCGGCGAACCATCGGCATTGACGAGCCGGAAATACGAGCCGACGATAAACGGCAGCTTCGCTTCTTTCGCCGCGACATGCGCGCGCACGACTCCCGCGAGCGAGCATTCATCGGTGATCGCGAGCGCGGAGTAGCCGAGTTGCGCGGCACGCTCGGCGAGTTCCTCGGCGTGCGACGCGCCCCGCAGAAACGTGAAGTTGGAAAAGCAGAACAGCTCGGCATACGCCGGCAGCATCGCGAAGGTGGTATCCATGGCCGCTCATCCGCGCCTGTCAGCCGAACAGGCCATGCAGATACCAGCGTTGCTCTTCTTCCGCGTCGCGGCTGCTCACCCGTTCGCGGTAGATCCAGTAGCAGCTCTGGTCGTCCGCCTGCGCGACGAAGTAATCGCGCGTGACGAGTTCGCTGTCGAACCAGCCGCTCTCGATGCGCTCGCCCGGCGACACCATGCGCAACGGCGAGCCATAGAACGGACGGTGCTGGCGCATCAGCAGACGCACCGGCGTGTCGAGCATCCACGTCGGGCGGGGCAGATTCTGCGGCAGCGGCGCGGGCTTGAGCGGCTGCGAGACCGGCAGCCAGCGGTTCGCAATCTCCGGCCGGTGATCGGCGCTCGGCGCGGGTTTCAGCACGTTCTCGTCGCCGAGCCGCGCGACCAGTAGTTCGAGCAGGCGCTCGTGATCCTCCTTCGAGCCGCCCGGTTCGGGAAACAGCGTGTCGGACGTGGGCGCGGCCGACTCGACGTTCGATGCATCGAGCCGCAATGCAATCACGGGCGCGGCGAGCTCGATACGATGCAGCCGCTCCTTCAGCAGGCGCATCAGATGTTCTTCGCGCCAGCTCGGCTCGCCGAGTGCGATGTCGATCGTGGTCGGCTCGATCGCAGCGCGTCCGCGCTCGTGTTCGAGCGACAGGCGAATGCCGGTGAGCGCGAGCTGCTTTGCGCACAGCCATCCGCACAGTTGCACGACGAGCCGCTGTGCGCCGAACACCGCGCCATCCGCGTGCTCGAGCCGATCGGGCATCTCGATGCGCGCCGAGAACGTGGGCGGCAGTTCGAGCCAGTCGAACAGTTCGGGCGCGGTCCCGAACGCGCGGTCGAGCGAGTCGAGCAGATGTTCTCCGCAGCGGCGCTGCAAGCCGGCGCGGGGCAGGCGGCGCAGATCGGCGATGCGCTCGCAACCGAGGCCGGTGAACCAGTCGGCGAACGGGCGCACTTCGGGCACGGCGAGCATCGGCAGGGCGGACAGACGCCGTTCGAGCGACGCGAGCTTCAGCACACGGCGGTTGCCATACTTCGCGAGCAGCCACGCGCCCTGGCCGGTCGGCGCGGCACTGATGCGCGCGGTGAAGCCGAGCGCGTCGAGGATGGCCTTCGCATCGCGACACAGCGCGAGCAGGCCGCCAAAGAGCCGCAGACTCGCGCCGATCTCGACGACGACCGTCGCCTCATCGAGCAGCGCGACTTCGGGCGAGAAGCGCATCAGCGCGATGCCCACCTCGCGATGGGCCGCCGCCTCGCGGCCGCCATCGCGCTCATACATGCCGGTTTGCGGCGACAGCGTCAGCACGCCGCCGCGCTTCATGCCGGGACGCACGCCTGCCGAGCGCGCGGCAGGGTCGGCCATCACCACTTTGTCTTTCTCCAGCACCGCGCAGCCATGCGCGGGCTCAGGCGACCACTTCGGTCTGAAGACCTCGAGCGGCAACTTTGGCAGATGAACGGCGAGAAAGACGCGCATGTCGGGAAAGCAGAACGGGGGTGGGTTGAAGGGGAATCGACAGGGGCTCTGCGCGAGCGGGCCCTCGTCGTTTCACGATGTCGATGGTGAGACCTTCGGCCGATGGCCTGAGCGCGAGCCGCAGCAGCGCGGGCGATGCATCTTGCGCGGTGGCGAGCGGCCGCACCATGATGAAAAGCGTCTCCGACGATTGCGCGGCCAGATGCAGACGGCGCAGCGACGACGCCTGCGCGTACTGCGCCCAGAAGATCAGCGCGCCGCAACTGCCGGCGCGCAGGATCTGCTCGGCCGACCACAGCGCGTCGGCGGTTTTCGGCGCATTGATCCACAGCACCTGCTGCAGCGACAGGCCGATGTAGTTGAGCCCGAGGCCGTCCGGTGTATGCGGCGGTTGCACGAAGGCGAGCGGACGCTCGCCGACGGCGCTGAGCGCCGGCTGCAACAACCGCAGTTCGCCGACGCCGGCCTGCTGCACGAGCAGATCGACCAGCGCGCCCAGCGGCCAGCCGCCGCCGGGCAATTCCGCCGACAAGGCCGGATAGCCGGTATCGACGCTGCGGCCGCGGCCAGCGCCAAGCTGGGACGCCCGCCACAACGATGGGTGAATGGCTTCCGGTGCTGGCAGGGCGGCTGTCATTTACGAAAATACCTGTATGGATATACAGTATCCTACATGTTTTTATGCGATAGCGAACAGGCACTTTTTTGGAGGGCGGGCGCTGCGCGACCGCCATTACCGCGAGGGTTGTGCTGGTTCGTGCATTGGCAGCACGAAGTCGTGCCGTCCATAATTGCAGCGGCCCTCAACCTCGGAGAACCCCATGCTGCGCACGTACCTCGGCAGTTGCCATTGCCAACTCGTCAAGTTCGAAGCTCGCATCGACTTCGACAACGGCACGTCGAAATGCAATTGCAGCTACTGCAGCAGGCTGCGATTCTGGCACGTGCAGGTTCGCCGGGAAGACTTTCGTCTGCTCTGCGACGAAGCCGCGCTGAGCGAATATCAGGGTAACAATCGGGTCGGGCATCACCCGTTCTGCAAACGCTGCGGGGTCCACGTATTCGATCGCATCGATATGCCGAACGGCACCGGGTATTCGTATATCAACGTGAACATCATGTGCATCGATGAACTCGATCTCGACGCGGCACTGAATGCGCCAGTCACCTATCGCGATGGGCTACACGACGACTGGGGCAATCCGCCTACGCAAACGCGGCACCTTTGATTGCGCCGGTCACGACATTGATGGGGCAAAGCAGACGCCTACCAGACATAGCGCACGCCGAGATCGCCCTTGACCCCACTACGGCGGACATTGCTGTTTCCACTCACGGCGAACTGGTAGCCGAACTGTCCGTATAGGTTCAGCCGATCCTTGATCTTCGCGGTGACACCGCCGGCGAACTCCAGTCGCGTGGCCTGCACATTCAGCGGCACCGGATCATTGGCGAAGGTCGTGGTGGCCTGGGCATTGAAATCCCGCCACAGGTTGGCGCGCACATACGGCTGCCACACCGTCTCATGGCTGCCTTCGATGGTCCACTTGCCGCGCACGCCGAGCCGGCCACTCGCACCCGAAGTCGAGCCGAGGGCGACTTCACCCAGACCATCGTTCGCATCGTTGAACGACACATGCTGCCAGATGATCTGCGCCTGCGGCTCCAGTTCGAAACCCGGGCCGAGCGGCAGCGGGATCGGATAGCCCCCCTCCAGGGATGTCGCGAAGCCCGTACCCCGGACCGGCAGACTCGCAAATTGCGTGGTCGCGCCGCCGTCGTAGTACGTACCCTGCACGACCGCATCGAGATACCAGCCACTGGGGCCGTAGTGCGTCCAGTAGCCACCGCCGGTATACGCATTCAGATGCATCGAGCCGGTGTGCTCCAGCGCGTATCCGGTTGCCGCCGCGTTGGTGACCAGGCCATCGACATCTGCACTGCCGTAGGCGTATGCAAAGTAGACGCCTGCAGCGTCGCGATGACCGGGCAACAAGCTTCCGCGCCATACGTCGAGACCGGTCTGCAAACCTCCGACTCCGCCGCTCGCGCGCGGGTCAGCGAAGGCCCCGTAGCGGTTGTCGATCTGCCCGCCGAACACGCGTCCCCAGGCGGAGCGTGCCCAGCCCGAGCCACCGGCGCCACCATTCTCCGTCGTGAGCGAGTCGCCGATGCGCTCATGCAGCGTACCGAGCATCTCGACACCCATCTGCCGGGCGACCGGTTGAACTACGCCATAGGTGGCCAGTTCCGGCCCGATGATCGGATAGACGCCCGGCGGCAACGGTTCCGGCGGGGGCTCGGTGCCAGGTCCTATCTCTGGCTCCTCTTCCGGTTCCCCCGGAGGGGGCGGCACGATGAAGGTCGAGCGCAGGAACCAGTCCTCCGGATTGCTGCCGTTGAGGCCGCCGCGATACAACCGATAGTCGTCGGCGCCACCGCGCGCCTCGCCGGCGAGCGTAAAGGCGTCCGGCGCCGTGGTGCCACCGTTGGTCGCCTGCACGACGAGAATGCCATTTCCCGTCGTCAACCCACCGGAGCCGCCTGCATTCGTGATGTGCACCGATGAAGGGTCCGCGCTGCCGCCATTGATGATGAGCCTGTCCGACGGCGAGCCGTCCGCTCCGAGAAACGTGCGTAGCGCGAGCGTGCCGCCGTCGCCCACATAGTCGTTGACGGTCAGCGCACCGAATTGCCCCTGCGGCAGCCCGAAACCAGGCTCAACTGTTCCTGCATTGGTGACGGTGTTGAAGACCGTTCCAGTACTGCCCAGAGTTCCGTTTGCCTCCACGTCGACCGGCGACTGCAACGAGCCGGTCAGATTAAGGACGCCATTGCGGACGATGGTTGGACCGGTAAAGGTGTTATGGCCGGATAACGTCAGCACGCCGCTGCCGACCTTGGCCAGTGCTCCGCTTCCCGATAGCACGCCGGACCAGCTCGCGCCGATGCCGTTGGTATCGATGGCCGACGTCGTGCCGCCGACCAGCGTTGCGTTGACGCCTGCGCTCAGCGCCGAACCCACCACCTGTATCGTTCCGCCGCCGAGATTGAATGCATAGATGCCGCCCAGATTGTTGTAGTCGCCAAACAGCGAGCTGCCGCCGATCTGCAGCGTGCCGCCCGACAGGTTATACGTGCCGTTGCCGGCCGCCGCGAGATACAGTCTCGACGCGCCGCCGATCGCAAGGGTCCCGCCGGTCTGGTTGATCGTGCCAGTGCCTTCGCCGGCGGTCGACACGAGGTTCGAGCCGAGGAACAGCGCGCCGTTCGCCAGCTTGAAGGTGCCGCCGCTCAGGTTGAGCGTGCCGCTGCTCGGCGCGCTGCTTCCCGAGTTTCGGCCGAGCGTCATGAAGTCGGTGGCACTGTTGCCGAACGTGGCGGTACCGCCTGACAGGTTGTAGGTGCCGGTCCCGCCCTGGTTGCCGAGGTTCAGCGACACCGGCGTACCCGGCGTGCCAAACACGACATTGCCAGCGGTTTGCGTAACCGTACCGGTGCCGCCAAAGTCGCCGACCTGAAGCGCGGAGTTGAATGTGAGCGTGCCGCCGCTTACGTTCAACGTGCCAGACGATGTCGAACCGGGAACAGTTGGGGCATTGCCCAGGCCCAGCGAAAGATAGTCGATCGCGGCATTGCTGCTCGTCACCGCAAGTCCACCGCCAATCACGAATGCGGAGCCGCCCCGGATCGTTGCGCCGTCGATCGTCAGTGTCCCGGCTCCCGTTTTGACGAACTGGCCTTGTTGCGAAGTTGGATCGCTCGCAGTGCCAGCGTTGTTGATCGTGCCGGAGAAGTTGGTGCTCGTGCCGTCAGTGCCAACAACCAGGACGCCGTTAGCGATGGTGTTGATCGTTTCACTGCCAGAGAGATTGGGCCGTTCGGTGACCGTCTGCTGCGCCAATGTCGGCACGGGTGACAGGCCCAGGAGCCAGATCGCATGGAGGATGCTGAAGCGGTTGAGCCGCTTATGCCGCGTCCTCAGCGGATTCGCCGGTTGCCGGTGCGCGCCGCCGGCAAGTGCGTTCAATGATACGCAGCGAATCGAACTTGCAGCCATGGCAGCCCCTCCGTTATACGCCGGTGGAAGCTTGCCAGATCACATGTTGCGAGCTTGACTTCGCAAGACCGACCCATCGACGGTGGATTGCGTAATGCACCTCCCCGAACAGTCGTGACCTTAATGGTTGTGCGCAGGCGATTCAGATATTGCCACGCTTTGCTAAGAGTAATCAGGGAGATCGAATTGTCAAGAATAAACTTCAGGAATTCGCTGACTATCAGTCATTTTCTAACCACCAATGAACGCCATTCAATGCACGTTCTTCAATAGGTTTTCATTCAATATTAGAGTCACGAAATATGCTTTATGAATCACGATTGGCAGCAGCAGGATGCGGAGGCCGATTCAACCGGTCGATTCAGGCTGCCTCTGTTGCTGCTTTCAATTCGCTCGCGCCGCGGGCTAACCGGCGTTCAATAATTCGCAGTGACGAAGTGGCGCCAGTGGTAAGGCAGCTTAGGCACGTCGAGTATGTTCAGCGATATTCGCAATCTGACAGAAGCAATCAGATTGAAGGATCGAAAGGTATTGCTGGATTTCGCGGTAGATCCTAAAGAGAACGTATCGCCAATGGTTCGATCTGCTCGCGGGCTGAACGATATGCTACTTGACGATCGGAACAATTCTGACTCTCGCGATTAGGCGCGGCCCGGAAGGGGCAACCGCAACAAGTGCACAACACAAGCCGATCCAAGATAAACAACTGATACCAGTCGGTCCGGAATAGCTATAACGGACCGCTGCTTAATGTTCGCCAATAAATGCTTCGTCGAAGCCGATCTCATCCACGTAAATAACCACTGCGCATCCTCTTCAATGGTATCGCCGAGCGAACGAGCGGGGAGGTGGAGCGGCATGCCGAATAGACCGAGTTTCGTGATACCTCGTGAGTGCGACAGTGGAAGGCACACGATATGGAGCACGGTCCTTGTCAATCGAAAAAGTCTCTAAAAATCAATCATGTGGGATGCGTTGACGTGTCGCGTGTGCTACACCGTGCGACACCATAGTCGCGAAGGAGGCTGTGTCGAGCCGCAGGCGAATGCCCAACCCGGACGCGTCTCTCGCAAGCCGCTAGTGGTTAACCATGGGGATAGGCGGTTCGGTCAACGGCTAACGAGAAGCTTTGCGAGAGCTGATAGGAGTGGGCCAAGGGACGTGAAAGCGAATCGCCGTTGCACGCCGCCACACCCGCGCAGTCGCCGCGCAGCCGACCGCAGGTCTTTCACACGCTGGCGAAAGCGACCTATCCTAAAAGAGTTCCGCTTAACAATTTCTCGTTTCCTTCCAGAGGAGGTGCGTCATGTCGATGTCTGCCACTCTCCAGGACTGCCTGCGCAGCAAAGGCTCCCAGTACGAAGTCGTGCGTCATCCGCTCAGCCATTCCAGCGTCGAAACTGCGGCAGCAGCCCATATTCCCGGCGATCGCCTCGCCAAGACCGTGCTTCTTGAAGACGAGCACGGCTATGTGGCGGCGGTGCTGCCTTCCACCTACGCAGTGCGCCTGTCGTCGCTCTGGGCACAGACCGGACGTCAACTTTGGCTGGCCAAAGAGGTCGATCTGCGAGAACTGTTCAAGGACTGCAACGTAGGCGCGTTGCCGCCGATCGGTACGGCCTATGGCATGCAAACCTATCTTGACGAGAGCCTCACCCGCCAGCCGGACGTCTATTTCGAGGCCGGCGATCATGAAGCGTTGATCCACATGGGTACGGATCAATTCCTCGATCTGATGGACCGAGCCGAGCGGGCACACTTCGCCCGGCGCATGCAGGGTGTGTCATCTTCTTGACCGGCGCCCGCCTGACGCGGCAACGCTTGCGCAGTGCGGCATAAAGGGCACTGCGTCGCTCAACCTTTGCGCGAGGCAGATCATGCAACGCAGCGATGCGGTCTTCAAGCCGGTGATGGCAGCCTTCGAGCGCGAATCACACCTGAAGCTCCGCCATCATCCCATTCATATGAGTTTGGACGGCGACGCCTTGACCGTGGCAGGCGAGGTGCCGGATATCGCATCCAGGAAACGCCTTCTTCGCTTGACCCGGATACACAGTGAGGGGAGACGTGTGGTCGATCAGCTGCGTGTCACTGCCAAACCGGCGGTCGGTGATGGCGAGCTGCGCACGCGGATCTGCGAACGGCTCGCGCAGGCGGTGGAGTTCCGCCACTGCGTGATCTGCGCGCGCGTCAAGGGCCAGCTTGAAGTACTGCGCGGCACGATGGACCCGGCGGGCAACGATGGCAGCGGTGTCGTCGAAGTGACGGTCGCGGACGGCGTGGTGACCTTGACCGGGCAAGTGAGCAGCCTGTCTCACCGGCGCCTCGCGAGTGTGACTGCCTGGTGGGTCGGCGGCTGCCGCGACGTGGTGAACCTGCTGGAGCTGGTGCCCGCCGAAGCGGACGGCGACGATGAGATTTCCGATGCCTTGCACCTGGTGCTCGAAGCCGACCGGCGTGTGCGCGCTGAACAGATCACGATCAATGTGGAAAATCACCGGATCACGCTGGCAGGGTGGGTGGCGACCGAAGCCGAAAGACGGCTGGTGGAACAGGACGCCTGGTGCCTGGATGCGATCGATGGCGTCGTCAATCGCATCCACGTGCGGGCCTGACCCGACCGCCGATCCGCGTGCAGTACCTTTTTCCATTGGAAAAACCTCTGCTCTGCAGCCGGGCAGGCCGACTCGCGGCGAACGTGACGGGAAATGAGTGCGCGCAAGTTTCTGTCGGCCGTGGCGATGGCCGTATTGTCCGGAGGATACCTGGATGCGGTTGCGGCGAGTTCGTGTCCTCCGGCGTTCTCCGAGGTCGATGTCAAAGACGGCCTCAAAATACAGGCCGATTGTGGAATCCCCGTCCGGGCCCTCAATCGCATGGTTACCGAATTGAACCGTTCGGTGAAGGGCGCCGGACTCGCCGATGTGCAGATAGTCTCGCTCGCGAGAGCCGCCAACCTGATACTGGCTGCCGTACAGGCGCGTTCGGGCCGTATTGAGCACGGGGCCGATACCGCGTTCGTCCACGTCGGACCGCTTATTGAACGTCTTGCCGGGCAAATCAGCGCGCGGCCCGACGCGGACCCGGTAGCCGAAGCCCGGCAATGGGGTGTGCGTTACGACGATCTGCTGCGCAGATCGTCGATCGCACGGAGTTCCGATCCTCTTGAACTGCAAATCGATGAAGCGCTCGAGCGCTTCGATCTGGACGGTGCATCGCAGCGATTAACGAAGCTGCTTGGAGAAAGACAGGGAACCGCGCAGGTGCTCGCGGCGCGTAGTTATGAGGCTGGCGAAATCGAGCTGGTGCGCTTCACGCCGGGCAACGCACTGCCGTATCTGGAAAGGGCCTACTCGTTGCAACCGGAAAACACCGACACTGCGACTGCGTTTTCGGACACGTTGGCTGAGCAAGGCGAGTTTGAACGTGCAGAACCGATTTACCGCGCGCTGCTGTCGCGCTATCAGGCGCTTGCACAGGAGAATCCCGCAGCCTACCAACCCCACATTGCGCGCACGCTCGAGAAGCTTGGTAACGTCTACGTTGGGCTGCAACGGCCAAAGGAAGCGGAGGCTACCTACCTGCGGGCGCTGGAGATCTATTGGCTACTCGCGAAGGAGAACCCGCAGGCCTACGGCTCCGCGGTGGCAGAATCTTTCGATAACCTCGGTGCCCTGTATCGCGATACACAGCGCCTGACGGAGGCAGCGGAGGCATATCGCGAAGCGCTGAGCATCGATCGTGCATTGGCCTCTCGCGACCCCGCGACCTACCGGCCTGAAATCGCGACAATGCTTAACGACCTCGGCATCCTGTACGACGCTACACAACGCCTGAGCGATGCGGAACAGGCTTATCGCGAGGCACTGGAGATCCAGCGGGCTCTCGCGCGCAGCAATCCCGCGGCCTATCGACCGGCGCTCGCGCGTACGCTCAACAACCTCGGGAACCTCTATAGTTCCATGCAGCGATTCCACGAAGCAAAGCATGCCTACAAGGCAGCGCTCGCGATCCGGCAGCAGCTTGCCCGCAAGAGTCCAGCACTCTATCTGCCTGACGTGGCACGCACGCTCAGCAATCTTGGCGCGCTCTATCGTGCCACGCAACGGCCGAAGGAGGCTCAGCAGGCTTATCAGGAAGCCTTGCAAATCTATCGTTCGCTCGTGCGGGACACCCCCGCTGTCTACGAGCAAGACGAAGCGCGGACGCTGAACAATCTAGGTGTCCTGTTCACTCATAGTGGGCGTCCGCGCGAGGCGGAAGACGCCTACCGGAGTGCGCTGGACCTTTACCGGACTCTGTCGCGAGATGACCCCGTGACCTACCGACGGGATGAAGCACGGACACTCGGCAACCTCAGTGCGCTCCTCAGCCAGACCCGGCGACCCCGCGAGGCCGAAGAGACCCGGCGTGAAGCAGCTCGTCTTCTCGACACGACAGAAGCGCCGTAAAACATAGATGCGATTGTGCAGATGCCTAAAGAATCAGGCTGCGCTGACAAAATTTTCACGTGCTGATGATCCGGGTACCGGGTGTTCGGAGCCAGCGGGAGTGGTATAAGGGCGGCGCAGCGCGAGCCGGTCAATCCACATGACGGGTTCCTGAAATGAGGCCATGAGGGCACGGCGTTCCTGCGCTGTCAGAGCGCGTGACGCGGGCTTCTCGACTCAGGAGTGTGATGGTAGAGCCCTTACGGGCTGCGGTCGGCTAGATTGCCGTTCCGTTACCTGGGCGTTGATGCGAACGTGCGGTGATGTGACGTTTCACGAGGCAATGCCTGGATAACAAAAAGGTAATCTGCGGGTCAGTGCTCCGACAGGTGAAATGACGAGAATGGGAAGCGTGGTTCAGGCCACTCACTTCTTGCCACTACCCGGAGAGACATCATGAAACTGCTTACCGCGATTGCCGTTGCTGCACTTAGCTTGCCGTTCGGCGCAAACGCTTTTGCTCAAACCACGTCGTCGGGATTGACACGCGCTGAGGTCATTGCGCAGTTGCAGCAGGCACAGGCCGAAGGGCTGGTGCCGACGTCCAAAAGCGACTATCCGCCGACGGCCGCAGAGATCGCGCGCAATCGGGAGATCTATGCGATCCAGCATGGCACACACGGTACTGCTGCAATTCACACGGCGGGCATGCCGGCGGCGCACCCGGTGTCGGAATAAAGTTGAGACTGAGGTCGCCGGGTGCGAGCCTTCTTGATGCGCGAAAACCTCATGTGACCTCTTACGGCTGCTTCGGCAATTGCCTCTGCGTCACTAAAGTCGTTCTTGTTCGATTTGCGAAATGGTGCGGCAAACTGCGCCGGGGCGAGCCGTACTTCGTGACCGAGCATTTGCGCTTTGGTCACCAGAAACTGCGTCCCGGCGCATGATTCCATCGCGATCAGTCAGTGCTCCTGCTGCACGACATAATCCAGAAGTGCCTCGCGGTAATCATCACGGCGGCAGTAGTAACGAGAGAAATGACGACAGCCCTGTAGAAGAAGCCTGGTCAATGACCGAGGTGCCTGTTGAAGAACTCGGTAATTTCACCAAACGCTTCTTTTGTCTCGGGTATGCGGTCATCCATTTGGTACTGCGCGTGCGACATGCCGTCAAAGACCTCGAGTTGTGCATCGATACCCGCCTCCCGAAGCTTCCGATGCACACGAATGGTGTTGCTGAGCAGCAGGTCCCGGGTTCCCGTGGTCAGGATAGCCGGCGGAAAACCGTGCATGTCTCCATAGACAGGTGAGAGCAGTGGGTCTTTGAGATCATGGCCGTGCGCATAGACTACGGCCGCGGCATCGCAGAATCCATCGCGTGACACCAGGACGTTGTCGACCTTTTCATTGGTGTAGAACGAATCGCCAGTCTTCGTGAGGTCCGACATTGGCGTACCTGGCGCGATCGCGCCGGGCATTTGCAGGCCTTCCTGTTTCGCGCGCAGCATCAGCTCCAGCACCAAAGCACCACCCGCCGAGGTCCCAAAAACGCCCACGTTCTTCGCATCGTTCGCCCGCAGTACCGCCTTGTAGACCGTCTCGACATCGTCAAGCGCAGCGGGGAAGTAACCCTCAGGCGGCATCCGATAGTCAACAGAAATCACCTTGTAATGCCCCAGGCCCGCCATGATGACGGCTTCGTTCGTGCCCGCCTCGCCCGGGTAAAGCTCATAGCAGCCGCCATGAATGTGAATTAGCACCTTGTCGTGGTGATCGGGCGGAATAACATCGGGCGTCACGACGTACACCCTCACACCGTTGATTGTATTGGGCTGCACCGTCACACCGAGGCGTTCGCGCATGGCCGGTTGGGTTTGCATGACCTTGGCAGCCTGCGCGTTGGCTGCCACTCTCCATTGCTCGCCCGTGGTCCACAACACATTCCATGCTGGGTTATAGGGCGCCGCGATGAGCTTTTGCAATTCGGGGCTAACATCTGCCGGCATTGGCAGGATCTTTGCGGGCACCCGCCGCTGGGCAAGCGCGTCGTCTCCGGCGAGGGCAACGCCCGAAACACCTACGAATGCAGCGCACGCGAGTACAAACAACTTGGTGAATTTCATGGATGACTTCCGTTTGCTTGCTTAAAGCGCGAGTTCATAAACGATCTCGAATGGTTTCAGGGCGCGAATCCGTCCGAACTCCTGATCGTCACCGACGCTCATGGTGTGATCTTTTTGTGCTCGATGCCGCGTGGAAATATCACACCATCAAGCCGCTTTCGTCAGCGTTGTGTTCGGCTCGGCGCGATCGGCACGGTCACCCCCAAAAAAAGCCCGCCAGAATGGGCGGGCCAACTGTTTCTCGGAGAACGCTTGTCGGTGACAGGGACTACCGGCAACGTTATCAAGCCTCTCGCGCTCGAATAACGCAGTTGATGTAGCTTGTCTCCCCTTCAATACTCGGCTCTCTCCCGGGAAGCGAATGTTCCGCTCCCACGAATCGAGCCCCAACGATACAAATATCAGTCATCGCCGGTTGAGAAACATGCCTGCCTGCCGCACGCGAATTGCCGCAAGCCCGGCGTTCCTCAACCGTTCGATCAGGACTTAGAAGCGGGTGCGCAGACCAGCGCCCACGACCACCTGGTTCTTCGTTGCCGCAATGCCGCCGACATAGGAGCTTGCGCCTTCAAATGCAGTCAAGCTCGAATTACCCGGTGCCGCCGAGTTCAGACCGCCGCTCAGGTGTGACCAGTTGGCGACTGCGTACACGTCCGTGCGGTTCGACAGGGCGTAATCCGACAACAGGCTGAGTTGGTTCCACTTCGGCGATGCCGCGTTCCCAGTGTTGTCGAACTTGCCATCGGTGAAAGTGTAAGCTGCGCCCAAGGTCAATGCCGGGGTCAGGCTGTAATGCGCGTTCACTTCATAGTTCGTGAAATGAACATAAGCGGCGTTTGCAACCGTCAACGTACCGCCGCCGGGGAAAGCGGTTGCGTTGTTCAGCTTGGTGTCCGTGATCACAAAACCAACTTTGGCCGGGCCGAACGTGTAGTTCAAGCCGCCGCCGAAGGTACGCTGACGCCCTGCGGTGAAGTTCTGGTCACCGGTGCCGCTGCCGTTGGCGCTGTTATCAACTGCGCCACTGTTGTTGAGGCTGCTGATGTTGTTGTTAATCTGCGTGTAACCCAACGTCGCAAGAATCGGCCCGTTGTTGTACATGGCACCAAAACTGTACGCACGGTTGTTCGCGAAGCCGCCGGCCTGGTTCGAGAGGCCATACAAGGCGCCGACGGTCAGGCCATAGTAATTCGGGCTCTGGTATTTCACCGCGTTGTTGACGCGGAACGTTCCGAGCATGTTGTCGTTGTCCATCACGTGCGCGAAGGTATTGCCACCTGCGCCGTTGAAGTTTTCCATCGATACATGGCTGACCCAGTCGTACATGAATTCGTTCTGACGACCCATGGTCAGGGTGCCGAACTGGTTGCTCGACAGGCCGACATAGGCGCTTCGGCCGAATTCGCGGCCACCCTGGCCAAGCTTGCCGTTGCTCAGCGTGAAGCCGTTTTCCAGCACGAACAGTGCCTTCAGGCCACCACCCAGATCTTCGGCGCCTCTCAGGCCCCAACGATTGCTTTGCATCATGGCGTCGGTCAACTTCACATTGCTGTGACCGCCGGTGTTGTTGCTATAACTAATGCCTTCATCCAGCAGGCCGTACAGGGTCACGCTGCTTTGCGCATGCGCTGCGGTCGTGCCGAGAGCTGCAAGCAGCGCGGCAGACAATACTTTGTACTTCATCAAGACTCTCCATAACTGAGTACTCCTCGCAAACAGGCAGCGTTTACGGGAGACGAAAGTCTAGCCTTGTATACATAGTGAATTTTTTGAAATATGGACAACGTGTGTTTTATACAAATATGTCAAGCATGTAATTTTCACGTCACGGAGCTAACACCAGGAGTGGTGTCTGTACGGCTTGATAAGTAGCGATCTTCACGCGGCGAATTTTGATGAGGGGGGTGATCGTCCTTAACCGGCTCGCCGTCCCTGAACGCAATGCCTTTCAGCAACCGCTTGAACTTTTTGGTGAGCGCGCACCGTGAATTGAAAGATCGCGCCGCGAGGCTCGTTTGCGTTCGCCCACAATCGTCCGCCGTGTGCCTCGACGATCGAACGGCAGATCGACAGCCCCATACCCAAACCGGTGGGCTTCGTTGTATAGAACGAGGCGAAAACATGCTCGGGAGTGCTGTCCGGGGCAAAGCCCGGCCCCGAATCGCGCACGGTCACAAGTACGCAGTCAGCGTCGGCGTTTCCCGTGCTGATCAGCACTTCCCGCGCCCCATCGCTGACGTCGCTCATGGCCTCGATTGCGTTGATGACCAGGTTCAGGAGGACCTGTTGCAATTCGACACGGTCTCCCTCAATGAAGGGCAGGCCGTCTGCAAGTTGCACCTGCACCGAGGCGCCGTGCTTCACGGTTTCGCCACGGGTGAGCTCGATCACCTCGCGGATCGCCTTGTTGATATCCACCGTTTCCTTGCGTGGTGGCGCCTTCCTGATGAGTTGACGGATCCGGCCGATCACGTCCCCCGCCCGATTACCGTCATTGACGATACGGCGGAGCGCCTGCCGCACCTCCTCGACGTCAGGCGGCTGGGCGTCCAGCCAGCGCAGCGCAGCTGCGGCGTTGGTGACCGTCGCGGCGATCGGCTGGTTGACCTCATGCGCAATTGAGGACGCGAGCTGGCCCATGGTGGCTACGCGGTTCGCATGCGCCAGTTCCATCTGCACTTCACGATAGCGCCGCTCGCTCTCGCGGACTTTTCCTTCCGCCTGCTTAAGCTCGGTCAGATCGAGCACGAAAGCGACACCCGCGCTCCCGCCTTCCTCGAAGACCGCTGCCCCGGTCAGCACAGTCACACGCCTGCCATCCTTACGGAAATACTCCTTCTCGAACGGTTTGTGGGTCCCGGTATTCTTGAGTTCGGACAGGGCATGTGCGGTGCGCTCGCGTGATTCCGGAGTTGTCAGCTCCGTCCACCGCACGCGACCCGCGACGAGATCTTCACGGTCGTATCCCACGATTCGTAGAAACGCGTCATTGGCCTCGAGAATTGCACCTTCATTGTTCCGCATGACGATCCCGATGATGTTGGCGTCGACCAAACGCCGGATCTGAGCCTCGCGTTCCGCGAGGTCGCGGTATAAGCGGGCATTTTCCAGCGCGATCGCCGCCTGCGAGGCGAGCAGCTTCAACACGGCGATGCGGGCCGGTGCGAAGACGTGGGTCATCAGATTGTTTTCGAGGTAAAGCGCGCCGGTTAGCCTGGCCTGATTCATCAGGGGCAGGCAGAGAATCGAACGGGCACGATGCTGATGGACGTAGGGGTCCGTCGCAAACGGGGGCTGGGCCGCGGCATCGTTGAGAATGACGCTCTCCCGGGTGCGTAGCACATGGTAGAGGACCGACTCCGGCAGCACCGCCGCAGTCACCGGCTTCTCGCGCAGCTGCACCTGGGTCGTGTCGCCGCCGGTCGTCGCTTCTGCTGCTATCCGTTGTTCGCCGCCGTCTGGAAGAATCAACAGACCCCGCTCGGCACCGGCCTGTTCAATCGCCGTGCGCATGAGCGTATCGATCAGCTTGTCGAGGACGATGTCGCCCGAGACGGCCTGCGATACCTTGATCACAGTCGTCAGATCGAGATGTTCGACCGGCGCGCCGATTGTGCTCGTCAGACGGGGCGCGGGCTCTTCCACGCCAAGGTGCGGATACTGTTCCTCAAGTTGCCGCGCCTTCCCGTTGGCTCCCCAACGCAGGTAGCAGGAGTGAGCCTGCCGCAAATACAGGCGCCGAAACTGTTCGAAGCCGCGCGCGGCGTAAAAGCGCGCGGCCACTTCGTACGCGATCGCCTCGTTCTGGACGAAGCCATTGTCGCGCGCCGCACGGATCGCCTGTTCGTAGAGGCGCATCGCGTCGACATCGCGGCCTTCAAGGCGAGCGATCTCGGCACCTACCAGCGCCGCGCGGTCCTCGAAATTCTCCGGACAGTTGTCCGCCCAAGCCCGGAGCTGGTGATGGTGCGCAACGACAACGTCCAGCTGCTGCTGTCGCGCGCCGGCCGGTTCGCGCTCGCAACAGGCGGCATGGGCCAGCGCACAGTAAAAGCGATGATCCGCGGCTGTGAACAGCAATCGCAAGATGCCCGGATGCACCTGTTCCGCTCTGGATGCCGCCTGGATGGCAGCGGCAAAGTTGCCAGCATGGAAGTGGGCCTGCAGCTTTCGGGTATGGTAAAGGCAATCGATCCACGCGAACTGCGGGTCACTAGCCAGACGCGTTTCGATCTGGACTTCGTCGAACTGTTCGTCATTGAAAGAGCCGAATGTCGACGTCAAGCCGCGCAGCATCCGGACCAGCCCCAGGTACGATGCGATGAGCTCGACGTGGTGCCCCAATTGCATCTTTTGTGCAAATGCGAGACCGCCCTCGGCTTCGCGTTGGACCTCGATGAGAGGCGTGCCCGCTGCGAGAAGATTGTCGATCAGGTAGAGACCCCTGTACCACCCCATAAACAGCAGATCGCCGCTCCGGTTCGCGATCTCGAACCCACGGCGCAGCAGATCGCGTGCAGTCCCGACCTGCCTTGCGAATGGAATCAGGTGACTTCCCGCTGCCATATAGGTCCGGGCCTGAAAGCGCGTGAATCCGCGTCGCTCTGCCAGTTCGCAGCCGAGTTGCCCCAAGCGATAGGCCGACTCGTGGTCGCCGAAGTGCGCGCTGGCGACGCAGCCAAACCATGCGTAGGTCGCGCACGATGCGTCGCTGTTGCCCCGCTCCAGGCTGAGATTGACCGCCCAGCACATGGCGAGGGGATAGAGGTTCTTTTCCGTATGGAATGCAGGCGACACGAGCTTGGTCAGGACCTCCATCGTCGCCAGAGATGCTGGATCGGCCATCAACGGCAGTTCGATCAGATCCTCGATGCTGCGGCGCCCGAGCTGGGACCAGAATCGCTGGTATTCGCGTCGCACGTCCTCCTCTGTCGGCTGCGGCGACCAGTCGACCCCCAAATGCCGGAGATAGTCGAGGCCAACGGCAACGGCGCGGCCGCTCTGACCAAGCGCCGTGTAGAGGTCCAGAAGCAGGCAGGCGACCGACGCACGCTCGATGGTCGTTGCAGCCCGAGGCGAAAGCGCGTTCAACCGGTCTTCTGCGACTGTCCGGGCACCGCTGAGGAACTCGCATTCGGCCCGGTTCAGCTCCAGCGCAAACATCAGCTCGTGCCGGCGCTCCCAGCTATCCGTCGCCAACAGCGCCGCACCGGCATTGAGATAGGTGAGCGCCGAGGCGTAGGCGGTGGCCCCCTTGGCGCGCCTGCCCGCGGTCAGATTGAGCTCGGCGAGCTGGTCCCGCTCCTCTTGTTCGGTGATCAGCGCGGCGCCGCGGTTGAGCTGATTGACGATCTCGAAGATCGCCTCCTCCCGTTTCTCGGGGGGCGTCTGCGTCACCAGCAGCCGTCCGATCCGGAGATGGACTTCAGCCCGCAACGTTTGCGGGATCAGTGAATAGGCGGCCTCCTGCACCCGGTCGTGGATAAATCTGTAAGAGCCTTCCAGATGTTCGACCAGTTCCTGCTGCACCGCCGGCCATAGCGCCGCGTTGACCTGCATCTTCGAGGCGCCGAGAACGATTGAAAGCATCGCGCTCGCGGCCACGTTGCCAAGGCAGGCGAGCTGTTGCAACGCCTGCTGCGCTCCGACCGGCAGGCGGGTCAACCTGCCGGCCATGAGGTCCACCACATTCTCGGTATAACCCTTGGCGTAGATGCGATCGAAATCCCAGCACCAGCACGCCGCGTCATAGTCGAAGGTGAGTAGCGCCTCTTCGGCAAGCAAGTAAAGAAACTGAATCACGAAGAACGGATTGCCGGCGGTCTTCTCATGCACCAGCTGCGCGAGCGCCGCCGCATGCTTCGACTTGCAGTGAAGGGCATCCGCAATCAACTTCTCTATGTGCTGATGGGTGAGCGGTGCGAGCCTGATTTCCGCGATCGTGGCGCCTGTGTTCCTGATAGCCCGAAGTTTGACCATTAGCGGATGCGTGGCATCGATTTCGTTGTCCCGGTAAGCGCCGATCAGCATCAGGTATCGCAGTTCCGAGCGGGTCAGCAGATCCTCGAGCAGATCAAGCGTCGCCGCATCGAGCCACTGCAGATCATCGAGAAACAGCGCGAGCGGATGTTCCGGCCGGGCAAACACGCCGATGAAGCGCTGGAACACGAGCTGGAATCGGCTTTGCGCCTGCTGCGGGTCGAGCTCCGGGACCGCGATCTGCTCACCGATGATGAGCTTCAGTTCGGGGATGAGATCGGTCATGAGCCGTGCATTCGGGCCCAGCGCCTCCAGAAACGCGCCGCGCCAGCTCGCCAGTTCGGTGTCGCTTTTGCCGAGAAGCGGCCTCACCAGACTTTGAAAAGCCTGCACCAGCGTCGAATAAGGAATGTCGCGTTTGTACTGGTCGAACTTGCCGGAGGCGAAGAGCCCCCGCGGCGGCACCAGCACTTTGTGCAGTTCATTGACGACCGAGGATTTGCCGATGCCGGAATAGCCGGAGACCAGCACCAGTTCGGGCGCGCCGCGTTTGACGACCCGATCGAACGCGGCAACCATGGTGTCGATCTCGCGCTCCCGTCCGTACAGCTTCTCGGGAATCAGCAGCCGGTCGGGGGTGTCGTGTTCGCCCAGCGGGAAGTCGTCGAGCTGGCCATCGCGCTCCCAACTGGTGAGGCAGCGTCGCAGATCCCGCTCGACGCCGACCGCGGTCTGATAGCGCTCCTCGGCGGTCTTGGCGAGCAGCTTCATGACGATCCGGCAGAGCGCAGCGGGGACCGTCTCCAACCGCTCGCCAGGCGGCACCGGCTTTCTGGCGATATGGCAGTGCACCCATTCCATGGGGTCGGCGGCCGTAAACGGCAGCGCGCCGGTGAGCATCTGATAGAGCGTGACGCCGAGCGAATAGAGGTCGCTGCGCGAATCGATCGAGCGGTTCATCCGGCCGGTCTGCTCGGGCGCCATGTAGGCGAGGGTGCCGGCGATGGTCTCGGGCGGCTCGGGCGCCCGCCGTTCGCGCGGCAGCCGCGAGGCGATGCCGAATCCCGTGAGCCGCACCTGTCCGTCCGCGCCGTTCACCAGGATATGGGCGGGCTTGAGATCCTTGTGGACAAGGCCGCGCTGGTGCAGTTTGCCCAGCGCCGCGGCGATGCCGACGGTGAGGCGCAACGCGCTGCCCGCATCCATGGGCGCGCCGAGCAGCCGCCCGAGCGGCTCACCGCCAGGATCCTCGAGCACCAGTAGCGTGCGGCCCTCTTCGCGAACCAGTTCCAATGGCCGCACCGCCCACGCGCCATCGAGTTCGTCTTTCAGTGCGAATTCATGAGCGAGACGATCGAGGCTCGCCGGCGGCGCAGGTTCGGCGGCGGGCCGCACCATCAGCACATAGTCGCCGCCGACATCGCCCGGGCGCCGCCCCCGACAGAAGACAC
This sequence comes from Paraburkholderia podalyriae, assembly GCF_014397785.1. Taxonomy (GTDB): domain Bacteria; phylum Pseudomonadota; class Gammaproteobacteria; order Burkholderiales; family Burkholderiaceae; genus Paraburkholderia; species Paraburkholderia podalyriae. The sequence goes on along the minus strand of NZ_VZQQ01000002.1, from coordinate 132,151 downwards.
GCTCGCCATCGTCCCACAAGATCTGGAGTCGGTTACTCATCGGCGCCGGAACCATGTATAGGAGGGTTACTTATCTGCCGCACTCTGCCGCGAGGCCGCCTGTCCCGCTAACTTCGTTAAATTGCTGCATAGGGTAAGCACTCCGTTGCCGCCACGACGGCCAAGCCACGGAAGGGAAAAGGACGAATACCCCTGTTTCGGCGGCCTCACCCATACTTCAATATGTACATTATAGTCAAAATGACTTTATTGTCCAAATGCTCGGTGTCCCTTAGAATCGGGGAACGATCTGTTAAGTGGTTCGCGGAGACGATGAAGAGTTCAGGCGAAAAGACAGGAATGGCGCCGGCGCAATTGGCCAGGCGAGCGGAAATTGGGCGCGAGCGTCGTGCCCGTACGCGGGCTTTGCTAATCGAGGCCGGCATCAGGGTTCTCGCTGAAAAGGGCCCGGATAACGCGAGCATCGACGACTTCATGGCGAAGGCGGGGCTCGCGAAGGGCACCTTTTATAACCACTTTCAAACGCGCGAGGACATGTTGACGGCGGTCGCGACAGACCTGGCTGAGGAGCTCAATCTGCATATTGTCGAATTGACGGCCGCAATGCCCGATCCCGCGCAACGAATGGCATGCGCCGTTCGCTACTTCGTTCAGCGGGCAGCAGACGATGCAATCTGGGGATGGGTGATCCTGCGCATCGGCCTCGGAGCCGGTCCTCTCGGGGACAGCATGGCGCGGGAATTGACCCGCGACGTTCGGGAGGGCGTAAAGTCGAAGCGGTTCTTGATCGATGCCGAACGGGTAGGCGCCGACGTCATACTGGGCTCGGGCTTGATGGGCATCCGGTCAGTATTGCTGGGGAAGACGGGTCCTAAGCATGCGTCTGCGCTCGCGGCTTCCATTCTAAGAGCGCTGGGTGTGCCCGCAAGCGAGGCGGCGAAAATTGCGGCCATGAAGTTGCCCGCTCTCGATCCTTCAAAGTTACGTCGCCTTTCATAAAGGCAACCTGCGTATTGAGTTTCTGCCGCCAGCGGCTTTTAGATGGTGGGGATGGCACCCGAGCCGGGGCGCTCGTACTCATACATTCGTATGATTTTCGTCCACCGGTTTGTGCTCTACGCTTGGTCCACTAGCGCATAGGGGCGGAGCCTGCATGTCCGCGCTCCGTCCGTTGCGCCCCATTCCCCGAGGGTAGAGGTGAGCCAGTTACGTGTCCCCCGGATTGCTTCCATTGTCGACGACGACGAGGCCGTCCGCCTTGCCACCGCGAGCCTGATTCGTTCGTTAGGCTGGAACACGCGCGTCTTCGCGTCGGCTGAGGAGTTTTTGGCGTCCGCGAGCATCGCAGAAACGGCATGTCTGATTTCCGACGTGATCATGTCGGGCATGTCCGGCGTCGATCTGCACGATCGCCTGCTGGAACTCGGGTGCGCTCCGCCCACCATCCTGATGACAGCCTTTCCGACCGCTGTTCTGCAGGCGAAAATCCAGGCAAAAATCGAGGCGAACAGTGTGCTGGCGTTCCTTGAGAAGCCCGTCGACACCGCCGCCCTGGCACACTGCCTGACTCTCGCGTCCGGCGGCTCATAGCGTGTCAAGCGCTCGGGAGTGCACGAAGCAGCGAGTTGGATCCTTCAAATGAGAACGTACCGAGCAGAAGCGGGGCGGACCGCGCGCACACCGTCACGGAAGGATCAAGATCACTTCAGGTGATGCGGCTCGATCCCGAGGGCTTGCGCCTTTCGCACGAGATCTGCTACGGAACGCGCCGCCATTTTTTTCATTGCCTGTCCGCGATGGATCTTCACGGTGATTTCGCTAAGATTCATCTCCGAGGCGATCTGCTTGTTCATCAGGCCGGCCACCACGAATCCCATTACCTCTCGCTCCCGCGATGTCAACGAGCCGTAGCAGGCCCGAAGCGCCGCGATGGATTGTTCGGCAGCGCGGCGCGCCGCATCGCGCGTCAACGCATTCGAGACTGCGTCCAGCATGTCCTGATCGCGAAAGGGCTTCGAAAAAAAGTCGAGCGCTCCCGCTTTCATGGCCTTGACGGACATTGCCACGTCGCCATGGCCTGTCATGAACAGAATCGGCATTTGCAGGCCGCTCTTCGCCACTTCTTCCTGAAAGGTGAGGCCGCTTTCGCCGCGCAACCTGACGTCGAGAATCAGGCAACTGGGCGCGTCGTACTTCTCGAAGGCGAGAAACTCGTGCGACGATCCGAAAGTCTCGACGCGTAGCCCGACTGACCGAAGCAGGGCGCCCAGCGCGAGCCGAACGGCCTCGTCATCGTCGACCACATAAACCACAGATGGCTTGCTGCCGCCGGCGCTGCGGGTCGACGTCGAATGCGGCTCCAAAATCATCCCTTCCCCTTCCGAATCGACAAAGTGCGCGGTGACGTTGGACATCGCGTGCCTGGAAGCGCGCCGAGCGAAGACATGAACCACTTTCGGTAAATCGGCGCGTCCTGGAACGCACGGTACCGCACTCCGTCGTATTTGGCGAGCTATACGCAGGTATGAGTTCGCAACGTCTATGCGGCAGCGGCGCCAACCGTTCATAGGATGGGTTTGCCAGTCAGGCGCGCGTATCTTCATTGCACGACGCAGGCGTTCGTACGGCGCGGGTACGTCGCTCTCATTGACTGGCGGGCGAATCAGTTGAGCCAGGCATGCGTCCATTTTTCACCGGCATCGCCAACAGGAGAAGGCCTCGTGGATATGAAAGAGATAGCACGCGCTAGCGACGTCGTGGATCGCAACAGGTTCTTTGCAGAATATTTGCCGATTCAGACGGAAGCGGACGCGTCACATTTGCCGCCCGGCCGGACCGTAACAGCGCTGACTTTCGCGATCTGTGGATGGTCGTTGATTGAAGCGCCGTTCGAGTGCGGCGCATCGAGCGGCGATACCTGGCTGTTGGAGCTTGTCGTGGCGAAACTGATCATCATCGCCGTGGGCGTTGCGGCCATTGCGGACGTTCGTTTCGCCCGCGGAATTTTCGCCTTTATTTGCGGCACGAGCGTATTGGCCATCGCACCCGGACTCCCGTTCGAGTTCAAGCACTCCGTCGCGATTTCGCTGTTGTCTCTGATCGAATGCACCGGCAAGACTGCTTTCGTTATCGTGTTCTGCACTTGGGCCGATGCGCGAACGCAAGCTATCCGTGTCATGTCGTCCTCGATGCGCGGTATTGGCAGGCGCATGGAAACAACCTCGCGACTCGCAGGGCTAATGGGATGGAACCTCGACGAATGAAGGCACTCGAGGGTCCGATCTGCCGGGCATCGATGCCGGATACCGGTTGGGCAGGTGCATCGACGCCGGCTCGACCGCCGTTCAGGTTCAGGAAATCGAGACACCAAGCAAGTGGCCGGCACCGAACGTAAATCCTGCGGCCAGAAGACCGATGACCACCTGACGGAGACACGAAAAAAGGGCGCTACGTCCGTTAAAAAGTGACGTGAATACGCCGATGGAAGCCAAAGCCAAAGTGCTTAGCACGATGCACTGAACGATTGCGCTGAAGCCGTGAGTCCACAAGAACGGCATCGTTGGAAAGATCGCCCCCACCGAGAAAAGACCGAAGGACACCCCCGCTGCCGACCACGGATTTCCGCCTAGATCCGCCGGGTCCAGACCTAGCTCCTCACGTGTCAATGTATCAAGCGCATTATCTTTGTCACGCATCATTTGTGATGCGACACGCTTTGCCTCATCCGCATCGAGACCTTTAGCGCGGTAAATGAGCACGAGCTCGTGCTCTTCCGCCTCAGGGGTGGTCTCGAGTTCCTCGGCCTCCCTGGCAATCTGGTTGCTAGCCAGTTCACGCGCGTTGGTCACGGACAGCCATTCACCAAGCGCCATCGAGCACGCTCCGGCGATCAACCCGGCCAGCCCCGTAAAGAGGATCGTCCTATTGCCGGTTCCCGCACCAGCCATGCCCATAATGAGGCAGAAATTGGAAACCAGTCCGTCGTTCGCACCCAGTACGGCGGCGCGCAGATCGTTGCCTGACGATACGCCCTTGTGCCAGGGTTCTGCCGCTGCGATGCGTGCCCCTTGTGACATTTTCGGGTCGCCACCGCTGGCGAGCTGCTGAACGACGGCCGCGTGGCGATGTTCGTCGGCCGACATGCTGCCAGCGTCTGGCTGGCCCTGGTACTTGTCGCGATCCGCATACTCGGCAGCAGCTAATGTGGGCAGCACGAAACCTGCGCCAATCAGCCGTACGAGCGCTTTCATCAGGCGCGTTTTTACAGCAAGACCGGTCCCGTGATACCTGTCGCCATTGACCTTCAACTTGTCGGCCCAAACCTGTGCGTGCTCACGCTCCGATTTTGCCAGCTCGCCGTAGATCTCTTTTCGCGCATGGTTGTCCTCAACCTTCGCCAAGGCTTCGTACAACTCAGCGCTATGAAGTTCGTCGGATAGGTTCGCGCGATATCGTTTCAATTCGTGTATTGATGCCATGACATGTCCTTGAGCTCTGGCGGTCACTCGCGCGACGGCCGCCGGGGCGCGAGTTGAGGGGAATCGATGTAGACGGCGAGGATCATCGCGGATGCATTCAACGGCCTGCGGCGGCCTCGACCCGGTCGATAGATCGCATCGCTGCTTTGTATCGGCAAGCCACTCAGCGCGCAGACTCCCACCCGCCTCGCAACCATTTTTTGCCACGTCTGATATCCATAATTGCAGCTGGTCGGGTCGCGCCATGACAGGACCACCGATACGGCGCTCGGCCGATCGAGAATCTCGATCGTGGCATTGAGCCCGTAACCGATCTCCAGAGCAGGGGCGCGGGAGGGACGCGGACTGCACCGCGCGGGCTGCGCGGTCTCGTCACGATCGCCACTGCAAGCACCGAGCGAACAGGTAATGTGCAGCCAGCGCGACGCGTATTCGTTCGCCGGCGTGGCGACGTACCGCGAGCCAGACAAAGACGGATTACGGCCGCGTGCGAGTACTGACGGAGCAGCATCGGGGGGCGACGATACATACGTGTGTTTGCTCATTGCATTCTCCGTCGGACTGGAAAAAGCGGCAAAAAATCGGCGACACCAGTACCCGCTTCGCTGTCGCCGGGAAGATGCACGCTGTCTCGGAAGGGCTTCAGCGCCGGGTGGATGTGGACTGACCCGATTGACTGTTACTGAAACACCGCGCGGTCCATGGAATCAAGATAGGCGGACGACCTCAAAAAAAACATTCTACGAACGGTTGGCACGGTCCTCCGCGAGCGGTAGGGATCTCATACATTTGTATAGAGGACGATCTGTATGGGATCGATAGTGCGCATCCGGTTAGTGGTGGTCGTAAAGATTGAACTTCCCCGACCTGGCCAGCTGCTTTATCTTGCCCATGAATGATGCTTTCGGCGTTTTCTTGCATTCTTCAACGACTAAGGCGACAGGACGTGCGGTGTCCACCACGAGCTCATCCGTTTCTTTCACACCGAGCCGGTCGACGCCGGCGGCCCAAAAAACCAATGCGGGCTTGAAATTGTCGTCCAGCGCGACGAAGTCTTCGCATTTCATTCGGCCTGGTTGCACTTTCGTGGGTGATTCCGCAAGCGCGATGGGTGACAGGCCTAAGCCCATCATGAACGCTCCAATCAGGATTATTTTCATAGTGTCTTTCTTCAGAGTCGAGTGATAAGGAAGGGAAAACGGGTGAGCAAGGAGAACGGCGTCTGTTGCAGACGTCGTGCAAATGCATCACCGCGAAATCAGATTAGACGTGCAAGACGAACAAGACAATTCCACGAACGGCAGAGATTGCCCCTGCTTATGAACGACTGCCTTGTACCTGCGTATGACGGGTTGATGGTAACTACTTGCGGGAGGCCTGCTAAGGCAGAGCCTTCCCGTCACCACATCGATGATATACACACGGATAAGAGCACTATGCTCACGAAGGACTGTCGCAACCGTTCGTACAATGGTCTTCGTGGTTCTAACGGCCTATTCTGATTTCGTCGACCTGGTGTTATCACAATGATCCCCGCCGGTTCCATGCGCCTCAAGTGGGCAAATGGAACCACCTTTCGAGCCGGCTCCGGCCGGCTCTCTTTTTCCCCGCGAAGTCGGTGAGTGGCGGCAAGGATCTGCCGACGGCGCATCGACAAGGGCGCGCTCGCAGTGTTTTCGCGTCGTGGTTGCGGACGTCTCGGTGCCGAGCGTGATAGCGACCGCCCGAGGTCTACCTCGTCCGTTGCCGTCCAATGTGGCTGGCGGCGCACAATGATGGATTGGCGCGATGGCTATACGCTCCTTTACCCTTTTCGACTAACGTGAAAGCTAAATTTCTCAGGCATTGGTTGCAGGATCCTATGTCTGTCGGCGCTATTGCACCGTCTTCCCGATATCTCGCCGCTGCCATGGCTGAAGGGGCGGAGGCTTTTGACGCAATTGTCGAAGTGGGCGGGGGAACAGGCGCCATTACCCAGGCACTCGCGAATCGTAATCCAGAGGCGCGTCTGGTTGTATTCGAACTGTCGGAGCAACTCGCTGACGGCCTGCATGCGCGGTTTCCTCATGCTCAGGTGGTCGCCGGCGCATTCCACGAAAATGTCTCCGTGCTGCACGACCTTCCTCCGAAGACGGTAGTCGTGTCGGGCTTGCCCTTCAGGTCATTGCCGGCCAGGATTGTGCGCCCAACGGTGGACGCGCTGGCTGATGTTTTGCGTGCGGACCAGGCGCGCCGCCTCGTCCAGTTCTCATACCGGCTGCGCGCTCCATTTGCGGCGCCTGCGGATTTTGTCTGGCGCAGGGTTTGCACTGTCTGGCGAAACGCCCCGCCCGCCAACGTGTGGGAACTCCATGGCAAACCGGTTTCAGCCTGATTCGATACTGAGGGGCAACAGTTCAAGTTTCGGCGAACGCCTCGGCGCGCATCGTGGTCGCGGCGGAACTCTCTGCAACGCGACGTCCGTCTATTAGTGCATCGCGGCTGCGACAAGAAGACGGAATGGGAGCGCGGTCAGCATGGCAGCGGCAAACCCTACGCACCACAGAATGACAAACCACATCATTCGGGTTCCGTATAGACGGCTCCAATGTTCAGTTTTTTCTGGCATCACATTCTCCGTTTATAAGATCATTAGTCATGCGTGCCGCGGTGAACTTTGCCGCGGAATACCCAGTAGCCAGCGGTCGTGTAAGCCAGAATGATGGGAATGATGATCACCGCACCGATCAGCGTAAAGGTCAGGCTTGAATGAGGTGCCGCGCCTTCCCAGAGCGTCATCGAGTTCGGGATGGCGAACGGCCAGATGCTCACAAGCAAGCCGATGTAACCGAGAAGAACCAGAAGCAGTGCGAGTATGAATGGAGCGCTGTCTCGGCGCTGCACGACTGCCTTGAACATCAACACGGCGACGATCGCGACCAGAACCGGTACCGGATGAAGACGGATCCGGAAGCTCGAATCAAACCATCGCGATGCAACCTGCGAATCCGCAAGCGGCGTCCATACAGTTACAGCGACGATGAAGACGAGGAGTACGAGAGTCAGTGGCCATACAAGTCTGTGCATACGGCGTTGAAGATCACCTTCGGTTTTGAGTACGAGAAAGGTGGCGCCAAGCAGTGCATAGGTCGCCATCAGGCCCATACCGGTAAAGAAGCTGAATGGTGTCACCCAGAAGAACGGGTCGCCGGAGAATACGCCATTCGATACGGGAATTCCGTGCAGATAGGACCCTAAGATCGTGCCTTGGAAGAACGTCGCACCGGCCGAGCCGCCTATGAACGCGAGGTTCCACAAATTCCTCGTCCGATTTGCCTTTTCCCGGATTTCGAATGACACGCCACGAAAGATCAGGCAAACGAGCATAAAAACGATCGGCAGATACAGAGCCGAGAGAGCAACCGAGTAGACGGTTGGGAATGCTGCAAACAAGGCCGCACCGCCGAGGACGAGCCAGGTTTCATTGCCATCCCACACAGGCGCGATCGAGTGCATCATCAGATCGCGCTCGGCGTCGAGGGGGAAAAATGGAAAGATGAGGCCTATCCCTAGATCGAAGCCATCAAGGGCCACATAGATGAACAGACCAAGGGCAATGATCGCCGCCCAAATCACCGTGACGTCCATTTGATGCTCCTATATGTTCGGAACGGCGGACAGTTAGTCTGCCGCTGCTGCGAGGGGGCGACGACCGCTCAGTTCTTCATCGAGGCCACGGTGTGGCGTATGCGACCTGGAGTCGGGGAACGGCGGCCCGAGTCGGATGAGCTTCAGGATGTAATAGATTCCGGTCCCGAACACGAGGCTGTACACCGTGACGAAGATCAGTAGTGAGACTCCTGCTTCCTGGGGGGTAATGGGAGAGACTGCCTGCGACGTGCGGAAATATCCATAGACCACCCACGGTTGACGACCGACCTCTGTCGTAATCCAGCCGGCTATCAGGGCGATGAAGCCAGACGGTCCCATAATGACCATCAGCCTTTGGAACCATCGATTTTCATAAAGGCGCCCACCGCGTCGCAAGAGCACGCCTAGAAGCGCTGTCAGTATCATCAGCATGCCGAGCCCGGCCATGATGCGGAAGCTCCAGAAGATGATCGAGGAGTTCGGCCGGTCTTCCTTTGGGAAATCCTTCATTCCACGGATCACGCCGTTCCAGCTATGCGTGAGAATAAGACTCCCCAGATGCGGAATCTTGACGGCGTACCGGGTTTCTTCGGCGTTCATGTCGGGAAAGCCAACGAGGTTCAACGCGGTACCGCCTTGCTCCGTTTCCCACAAACCTTCAATCGCAGCGATCTTGACAGGCTGGTACTTGCGAGTGTTCAAACCGTGTTGGTCGCCCACAAGGGCTTGTATAGGGGTGAAGATCATAAGCAACCATAGCGCCATGGAGAACGAAGATTTGATGGCGGGGTCGCGCCTTCCTCGTAGCAGATGAAATGCGCCGGTTGCTGCAACGAGAAATGCAGCGGCAATGAATGCCGCTATACCCATGTGCGCCAGTCGATAGGGAAAGGATGGATTGAAGATGATCTGAAACCAGTCTTGAGGGACAACGTGGCCATTCTCAACGGTAATCCCTTGCGGGGTCTGCATCCAGCTGTTTGAAGCCAGAATCCAGAAGGTAGAGGTCAGTGTGCCGACTGCCAGCATCAGTGTCGCGAAGAAATGGGGACCCTTTCCGACTTTCTCCCATCCGAACAATGCGATGCCCAGGAATCCTGCCTCAAGGAAAAAGGCAGTCATGACTTCATAGGTCAACAAGGGTCCGGTAACAGGGCCTGCGAACTTGGAAAAGCCCGCCCAGTTGGTTCCAAATTCGTACGCCATCACGACGCCGGAGACAACGCCCATGCCAAATCCAACTGCGAAAATCCTCGACCAGTACTGGCATAGATCTTTGTAATGCTGCTTACCGGTTCTCAGCCAGGCGAACTCGAGCACAGCGAGGAAGCCTGCAAGGCCGATGCTGAGCGCTGGAAAGATGATGTGAAAGGAGACAGTGAAAGCGAATTGCAGTCTGGAAAGGTCCAACGCACTCGGGTTCATACACATCGCCTCGCAAGGAACGCGCCGTCGTCGCTGTGACGGGGCTGGTGACTGGAGAATGGACTAGGTCTCAGCAGGCAGTCCGATGATTTGCCGCCATGTGGTCTTCGCCAAGGCGCCCATCAGCATTGTGCGAGAGGCATACGCTGCTGGAACCTCAGTGGGCAGCCTTTCTTTTCCTGACGATGACAAAAGCCAGGATCAGGAGCACGATGACCACCCCTGCCGCGATGCCGATGCGGGAGAGCGCAAGAAGCGGAGACGTGGGCCCGCCGCGGCGCACCTCGGCAACGTCTTGTGCGGTGATAGGGATGTCGGCGCGCCCATAGTGAACAAGGACATAGTTACCCGCAAGGGCGATCTCCTCATCGCTTAGAGCGGTGGAATCAGTTGGCTTGCCTCCGAATCCAGGCATGTATGCCTGCCCTTTGGACGTGGTGCGATCTACGCCGTAAAGTATCGTGGCGATCAGGTTGTTGGCATTCACCGATCCTGTTGCGGAGTTGTGAAACAGACTGGGATAGTAGCCATCTTTGCTGCCTTGACCTTGGGCCGAATGACACGAAGCGCAATTGCCTTGAAATAATTCCGCGCCCGTAGGATGGGCATCGTTGTCGGACCGGATCCCGTCCGTACCGCGCAAGGTGGCGAGCTCAGACGACATCTTTCCCGCAGTAAAGCGGGGCGCGCTGTCTCGTGAATCATGAATCGGAGGGATACCCTTCACATAAGTCGCAATGGCGTCCACATCCGCCGCCGACAGGTACTGGGAGCTGTGCTCGACCGCTTCACCCATGTCTCCCGCAGCCTGCGCCTTACCGCGCAGCCGCCCGGTGCGCAGGTACTCCACCAGTTCTTCCCTGGTCCAACTGCCAATACCGCTTGCCGTGTCCGACGTGATGTTAGGCGCGTACCAGGTTCCGACTTGTCCACCGGAGAGCTCCAGTCCGGCTTCTTCCTGCATCATGAAACCGCGCGGAGTGTGGCACACGCTGCAGTGCGCGGCGCCCTGTACCAGATATCTGCCTCGGTTCCATTCTGCGGATTGGTGGGGATCTGTCTGATAGGTATTCTTGTTCAGGAACAGCAGGTTCCACACTTTCAACGACGCGCGTATGTTCATTGGGAACGGCAGCTTTGTGTCCGGCGCCCGTACGTCCACGGCCGTCACGCCGAACCTGAAATACGTGTAGAGCGCGTGTACGTCGTCATCGGTGAGGATCGAATACGACGTATAGGGCATCGCGGGGTAGAGGTTTGCGCCGTCTGCACGGATCCCGTGCCGGATAGCTTCGGAGAACTGCTCTTCGGTATAGCGGCCAATGCCGAATTCGTTTGACGGCGTGATGTTGGTCGAGTAGATCGTGCCGAGCGGCGAAACAAGAGGAAGCCCGCCTGCAAAAGGCTTGCCCTGCGCGGTGGTATGGCACGCCGCGCAGTCTGAAGCTTTGGCGACATACTCACCGCGTTTGATCACCGCAGCGGTCTCGGTGGGGCCATCAGCGGCGTAGGAAGAAGCAGCCGCCATGCAGCCGGCAAACAGGACCAGCACGCGGCATAAACGATGACTGAAATTGCGCATGATTAGCCGTGCTTGAGTTGATCAACAATACTGTCGGCCGCCTTCAGTGCCAAGGCCGCCATGGTGATGGTGCTATTTCCGCTGCCTCCAGTGGTCATCGCCGCGCCGCCCGGCAAGAACAGGTTATGGTGGTCATGAGAACGACAGTCGATATCCACCACCGACGTAGCGGGATCGGCGCCCATGATGCAGCCGCCCATGATGTGATCGCTGTTGAGAAACTCAGTGGAGAGCTGGAAGTCAGTGGCGCCAAGTTCGGCGGCCAGGCGTCTGAGCAGCGGCACGGTATATTCGTTCGCGCTGCGACGCACATAGTCCCCGACGTCGTTGTAGATGTTTGGCTTATTGATGCCAAGCCAGTCTCTCTTGCTCGACAAGGTCACGCGATTTTGTGCCTGTGGGAGCGGCTCATGTTCGATGGTCAACCTTGCGGTGCAGGCAGAGAGCCGTCGAATTTCGGCATCGAGGGCCTTGCCGACCAGCCCTTTCTTCAATGCAGCGGCGCCGCCAATGCCGCTGCGGGCGAAATTCTCCATGCGTATCATCGCGCCGCTGTAGCGGCTGCGGAAGTCGCCTTGCGATGTGTTCATGATGCTGCTGTTCTGGACCGGTCCAACCCCTGTCCACAGTGGTTCCGCAAGCGTCACTTCCGCGATCAGCTTGGGCTGATCCATCATGTTGCGACCCACCTGATCGGAGCTGTTGGCAACTCCGTTGGGGTTATGCTCGTCCTTCGAAAGCAGTAGAAGTTTCGGCGTCTCTATGCTGTTGCATGCGATCACAAAGACTCTGGCAGTGACTCTGTGCGAAGTCTTGTTCGGATCAAAATAGTGGACCGCCTGAACCGAATGCTTCGCGTCGGTCTCAATTCGGTAGACCACTGCATTGACCAGAATCCTGCCGCCTTTCGCCTCTATTTTCGGCAAGGCCGATGCCGCATCGTACTTGGCCGCAATGGGGCAAACAGGAAAGCAATTATTGTTGCCGCAACACGGTGGCCGTCCGTCGTATGAAACGCCGCTGTTGCGCGCTTGAGGCGCGGGGAGGTTCTTCAGTCCGAGTCTGGCAGCGGCTTCGGTAAAACGCTGCTCTCCAGGTCCAAAGGGTAGCGGACCCATTGGATAAGGCTTGGAGCGTATCGGTGGCCATTGCAGCGCGGGCTCAGCCGGACCGCAGACGCCCATCGCGTATTCCGCGCGCGTGTAGTAGGGTTCGAGTACGTGGTAGTCGAAAGCCCAGTCACGTCCAACCCCATAGAGAGTTTTCAGGCGGAAATCGTCCGGTACCATGCGCCAGCAAATACCCGCCCAGTGCCAGGTGGCCCCTCCTGCATAGCGGACGTAGCCCTGGCGGAAGGCCCGGGCATCCGGACCTTCCAGTTGGAGATATTCGGCTGCCTCTGCGTCGGTGCTCGATTCCAGATGGGGGGCCCACGGTTTCGGTGGGTAGGGGGCGTCGAAGTGAAGCCGAAGACTGGGAGGCAGATTGCGGTAGTTTTCCACGATTCGCCAACGGTCAACCCGCGGGCCTGCTTCGAGCATTAGCACGGACAGACCTGCGTCCAACATGTGTTCCGCGACCAGGCAACCCACCACACCCGTTCCCACCACAACGACGTCCGCGCTGTATTCATTTGCCATCTGGAACTCCTCTGGTTTTCGAATAACGCGCATTTAGAATTTCGGCATGTCGCTCAATGGGGGCGCAATTGCGTTCCAACCGTTCGGCCCCGATTTCGCGTAGGTCGGAATAGTCATGACGTCGACCGTCGGCTGGTACATCAGCGCGAATTCGTACGCAAAGACTTCCGCGCCTGGAGCGTCGGTGAGTACACCCATGTACCACGCGCTGATGATCGAAAGAGCGGTCTCCTTCAAAGGGCCTTGCGGGATATCGGGGAAAAAGTCTTCGACGACGCGCGCATTTTTCTTTCTTGCAATGGCTAGCAATTCGATGATCTGATCGGGAAGCGACGGAGTCGCCGCACTCATGGCGCTAACGAGTCTTTTGCCGATGGCTCGATCCAGTTGGTGCGGAATCAGGAGCGACGAGATATCCATGAATCGCGTCAAGGGGTCATCCGGCAAAGCGGCATCCGGCAAAGTAGCCGACAGCGTCGGGAAGGCTGCAAACCCACCCAAAAGAAGTGCACCTCCCACGACTATCCTGCGCCGACCGAGACTGAATTCCAGGGGGGCGTCGTCACGATACTGATCAGGCATATGCTTCCACCATTAATAGCTGATACGGCTTGTCGGTTCTTAACGAGAAACCAGCCTGAAGGTTATGCCTGCAAGATAAGCACGGCCATTCTACGAACGGGCTGGACTTCTCCTGCTTGGGAATAGGTGTCCTATACCCGCGTATGATCGGCCGAAGGCGGTGAGCTTGCTCCACAACAGTAGCGTGGCTCGCGCCCGGAGCGCATCGCGCTTCAGCGCGGTGCGATATAGACGCTGCCATTGGCCGAGTCGTGGCGGTTTGCCATCTCCTGCGACGCGTTCACTCCAACCTGTACGGGCCACGAGATACGCGCGTAGTCACCGACCACATACACCATGTTGTAAGGGCCGTCGCCGGGAGAAACGAGGAAGGTTGGGCGCACCACGGCAAAGTAGTCGGAGACCGGCGCCGGAAGCCGGTTCGGGTCGTTTAGCAGGAGCAGGGGGGCGTGAAAGCCGAGATGCGACAGAATCGCAGATCCGACGGCGCCCTGCCAGTCACTCTCATTCACCAGCGTGAAGCCATGGCCGGCGCCGTTCACGTTCCACCCGACCATCCCCATCGGGTCCCACATGCGCGCGAACGCGACGCTCTCAGCGATCGGGTTGTCGGCGGGCGGTGCATTGAACGCGACCGCATCGTCGTTCGTGATCCGCGCCACCGTGCCGTACCGGTTCAACTGCCGCACGAGCGCCTCCGGCACCTGTTGCCGGCCGCCCATCACGTAAATAATGGCCTTGCCCATGCGCCGCTTCAGTGCATCAACCGTTGGCCCCGGCAAATGATCCGCGTTGGGATCGATCCACACCGCCGCACCGGGCATGTGTGAGATCCAGTGCGTGATGGGCAGCATCAGGCCCGGTGATTCCGTCGAGCCGACGAACACGTCCATGACCCCGGCGCCACCCCCGGCTGCAGAGGTCATCATCGTCGGCACCCCGGTGTCCGGGTTCTCGATGTGGCCGTAGATCTCGTCGATCCGGTCGGCGAGCGCGAAGTCGTCCGCTGCCGTGATCGCTTCCGCTTTCAGTCCGAGCGTGGTGAGCTGCTGCATCACCGCGGGATTGGCCGCGGCGCCGACCGCGAAGACCTGCACACCATCGTGCCGCGCAATCCCGACGGGATGCAGGCGGCGCAGTTCCTCCATCGTTTCCGGCGGAATCCCGTTGGGACCGACAAACAGAACCGGTGCATTGTCGGGGAAATGGATCAGTTCGGTCGCGCTGATCCCGGCAAGCTCGTCGTCGGCGGTCAGCAGGGTGACGGCCCAGGGGCGGTCTGACGCCTTGTTGGCCTCGCCCGGCGCTGCCGGTGCCAGGGAAGCCGTGTACACATGGCGCGTTACTGCAATGGCCTCCTCGACCGGCGTGCGGCCGAACAGGCGTGTTGTGTACTCGGTATCTGCAATTAATGCACTGGGTTGGCCTGGCGGAGGGGGCGGGTTGTCTACAGGCGCAGCTTGCGCTGTTCCGGATGCCAGGAGACCAAGCACGAGAGCAAACAGCGGAACACGGCGGTGCTGCGGGCGCGAAGGAAGAGTGATGTTCGAGACACTCCGATGAAGAAGGTGATAACTGGTGCGGTGTTGGACGATTGATCCGCGTAAGTTAGGATTCCATAGGCACGCGGATGGAACACGACTCATGCTAACCGGCGCGTCCCGCGTTCAGCCATTGCACTTACGGAGTACTGCGACGTCGCAAGGGATCGTGGCCAATGACACTTTCGTCTTAGGGTTCGCGATGGATGAATGTCCCCTATAGAGAGCGAATAGCGGCGGTCGTAGTCGCGCCGTGCTCGCCGAGTACGATCCATTCGTGCCAGTTGATGAGGTGCAGGCTAGCGCCACGAGATTCGTTCGAATGACACGAAAGGCGGACGCCGCAAAGAAGACCATTCTACGAACGGTTGCCGCAGTCCTCCGAGACCGCCGCGTTCTCATACGTGTGTATATCCCGAAGAGTCCAGCAACCGGCTGTTCGTGCTTTGCGGCATGTTCCGAGAGCTGTTTCCGTCACGCCGCCATACGCAGGTATAAGACAACCATTCCCCTATAGGCGCGGTCTATGTCGTTCGTAGGATGGAGTTGTTTGTCTCGCCGATCTAACCTGATGTTCAGCCGGGGCATTTGCGCGATGCATGTCGTCAAACGCAAACGCACCCTTCTGTCATCAACGGAGCGCTCATGTCGGAACCTTATAAAGTTGCTGTACTGATTGGCAGTCTTCGCCAGAAGTCCCTCAATCGCATGCTGGCCAACTCACTCGCGCAGATTGCACCGCCAAGGTTGTCGCTGCACATCGTGGAGATAGGCGCGCTGTCTTTATACAACCAGGACCTCGAGGACGACACGCCGGCAGCCTGGAAAGCTGTCAGAAACGACGTGTCAGCGATGGATGCGGTTCTGTTCGTTACCCCGGAATACAACCGCTCCATTCCAGCCGTGCTCAAGAATGCTGTCGATGTTCTCTCCCGGCCTCACGGAGCAAGCGCATTGTTAGGGAAACCCGCGGCCGTTGTCACCTCGTCGCAGGGAGCAATGGGCGGGTGCGGTGCGAACCATCACCTTCGGCAGTCGTTGGTTTGTATTGGCGTGAACGTGATGTCCACGCCTGAAGCATACGTAGGCGGCATGGCTAGTCTGTTTGACGAGCAAGGCGTCTTGACCAATTCCGGAACCAGTCGGTTTCTGGAGGAATTCATGGCCGCATTCTCGCAATGGATCGAGCGGTTTGCGAAGGGCTAGTCTTTACAGGAAGCACGCGCGAACGTGAATACGCGGTCTGGCGGTGGCGTCAGTCGCAATCGGTCGCCTCTACTATGCCGGGGTTTAGCGCCGCGATGCGTTGCGGTCGTGCTCACGCTTTGCATCGGCGGCTGTATGAGCGGTCCGATCTGTTCAGGTCAATACCGCGCAACTGGCCGGCGAGCGCAGCCGTTTTCGAGCGGTGATGGATCGTTCGCCCTACGAGCGCTGCATGGGTCAGACGCGTTGCACGCCGAAGTCCTTGAGCGCATTGCTTAGCATGTCGACGGCCTGCTCGGTAACGGCGTTATATAGCGACGCGCGCAGCCCCCCAATTGACCGATGTCCCTCCAGCCCGATGATGCCTCGTTCCCAGGCCCCAAGGATAAACGCATCGTCGAGTCGGGGGTCTCCGAAGGTAAAGGCTACGTTCATTTGTGAGCGCCAGCGGTGGTCCGCGTGAATGGATATGGTGTCTTCCATAGCGTCCAGTGTCTCGTACAACCGTCGCGCCTTTCTGTCATTGACGCTTTGCATCGCCTGCAAGCCACCGACATCGAAGCGCAGCCAGCGCGTAATCAACGTCAGCACATAGATTGCGAACACCGGCGGGGTATTGTAATTCGAGCCATGCGTTATATGCGTGCGGAAATCGAGAATGGCGGGCAGTCCGTCCGGAATCCGTTCCAGAAGCGCACGCTGGATCACCGCAACCGTTACCCCAGCGGGACCGAGGTTCTTCTGCGCGTGGGCATACATCATCGAGAACACGTCGGGCCGGAAGGGCTTTGACAAAAAGTCAGAGGACATGTCCGCGATGAGTGGTACTGGTATCGGTTCGTCGCAAACCGGAAACTGCAAGCCCTCCACAGTCTCGTTCGACACATAGTGCAGTTAGGCGGCCGACCTGGATATATTCAATGCATGAAGTTCAGGCAGTTGCCGATAGCCGGAAGCCTTGCCATCCCAAGCAACTTTTCTCGCCGTCACCTTGGCCGCCTCGGACGTCGCCCGGCCGCTCCAGTAGCCCGATGTCACATATTCTGGCGGTGAGAGGTCATGGACAGCAATGTTCATTGGAATCATTGCGAACTGCAGACTGCTACCCCCCTGCAGAAACGTAACGGCGTAGTCGTCGGAAATACCGAGCAGGTGGCGCAGATTCAGTTGGGCTTCGTTCAGTATTGAGCGGAACCAGTCCGAGCGATGGCTCATGCCGAGCACCGAGATGCCCGTTTCCGGCAGGGCCAGCACGGCCTGGCGAGTCTGCTCCAGTACAGTTTCCGGAAGCGCTCCGGGACCACCAGAGAAATTCAATGCATTGGATTTCATTGTTCTTCGAAAGCCGTCAGGTTGGATCAGCACGACTTTGGGGACGTGCGGCGCAGCATCTGATCAAATGCGTCGAATATCCGCCGCATTTGCGGCAGCTTGTAACGAAAGGTGTTCGGATCGTCCATGTCGTGCACGACCATTGCAGTGGCGATTTCAAAGATGAGCAGCCGGTCATCCCCCGTTTCGGCACAATCAAATCCAACGTAGTCGAGGCCGGTTAATTCCGCGATCATCCGGAGCGCCTCTTTGTGACGTACTGCAAAACCGGAGTCGAAACTCGCCATCAGGTGCGCTTCTTCGTCCCGACGCTCGGGGTGCGCGAGCATTTCTGCATACGGATAGTGAACCATCCATTCTTTCGAAATGCCCATATGGCACACGAATGGCTTCCCCTCGATCATCACGATCCGGTATTTGCGAAACAGGCCGTCGGTACTGGAGTAATCGATAAAAGGCGCCACATAGAATTCCGTGGCCGCGGAATCATTCACGGATAGGGCGAGCTCCCGGCTGTCAGTCACCTTTGCCAGTCCCTGTCCCGCGTGCGATCCTGTCGGCCGGATGATGAACGGGTAATGTCCGTTCAGCAGATCAGACAGCTCGAATGCACCCGACGCCGCTTCGAGGACCCGCTCGCGTGGCAGGCGTACCGTGTGAGCCATGCAGATGCCGGGCACCGTTCCCAGCAACGTATAGGCTGCATCGCGCGTCGTGTGCGCGATACGTTCCGGCTGGTTCAGCACCTGGCAACGTGTGCCGCTGATTAGCGACGCAATTTGTGCAAGAACGCCGGCGTTTTCATCGGATGCGCACGCGGCCACGAAGATAACGTCATGTTCGGGCAGACTGATGTCCGGCTGTGGATGGGCGTCGACATACACGACGTCTATCTGCAGGTCGGCGTTCTCAAGCAGGCATTCGAAAGGCGTGTTCGCCATCAGATCGCCAGGAGCCTTGAGCATTAGCACCTTGACTGAACGCCCAGGTGTTTGGGCGTCCTTCAATCGATAGTGCCTGCGCATCTGGATCGCCTGCGCCTGGACGGCGATCGCGGCTTCCTTCTCATACTTCAATTGCAGTACGAGCGACAGATCGAGAAGCGCGTACGGGTCGTCATGGTGTGTGACGTGCTCAAGCAGGCTTTGCCCGAACGGTGTCAGATCGTTTCCAGCCGTTGCCGCCCTGAGCAATACGGCCAGTCCCAACGGCTGATGCGTTGATGGATGCGTGGCATCACTGGTTAGTTCCGTCTGAACAGTATTCATGGATGGAACACTTCGATGGAATGATGCCCGCGCTCATCGGCCGCGTTTGCCGGCATTGTTTTTTCGTGACGCTCGGTCGCACCGTTGCCCATGCATGCCCGCGCGGATACGAAGGGTCATTGGGGACTAGGGCATGTCTATCGTCTGAGTGATGCTTGCATGAGATCTTGCCGTGACGACCCTGTCGAAAAGGTGGCGGGGAAATTACCGTTTTGTCATTTTGACTGTTCGCCGCGATGCGCATTTTTTAGCGCCTCTGTGTCCTTCGCTGGCATCGTTCACGACCTCCAGCAACATTACCGGATCGTAATCACCCGCCCGGGTGCTTGACGGTATCATTTGATGGTCAACGCAAGCGGAGCAACCGATGCGAATCCTGGTGATCGAGGACGAGCCAAAAACAGCGGCCTATCTGAAGAAAGGTCTGGAGGAATCCGGCTACGCGGTCGACGTCGCGAACGATGGCCCGCAAGGGCTGATCCTCGCGCAGGAAGAAGAATACGACGTGATCGTGCTCGACGTGATGCTGCCCGGCATGGACGGCTGGACTGTCGTCAAGACGTTGCGCAGCACGCGCGCCACGCCGGTGCTGTTTCTCACCGCGCGCGACGACATCGACGACCGCGTGCGCGGCCTGGAGCTCGGTGCGGACGATTACCTCGTCAAACCTTTTGCGTTCGTCGAACTGCTGGCGCGCGTGCGTACGCTGGCGCGCCGTGGGCCGCCGCGCGAAAGCGAACTGGTCAAGGTGGGCGACCTGGAGATGGATGTGTACCGCCGCCGCGTCAAGCGGGGCGGCACGCGCATCGATCTCACGCCACGTGAATTCTCGTTGCTGCAACTGCTCGCGCGGCGTCAGGGTGAAGTGCTGAGCCGCACGCAGATCGCGTCGTATGTGTGGGACATGAATTTCGATAGCGACACCAATGTGGTCGAGGTGGCGATTCGCCGGCTGCGCACCAAGATCGACGACAACTTTCCCATCAAGCTGATTCACACGGTGCGCGGCGTCGGCTATGTGCTCGAACTGAAGGACACGGCCTGATGCGCGTCAACTCGCTTGCCGCGACGCTCGCGCTTGCCTTCGGCGCCACGACGCTGGCGGTTTTCGTGCTGGTCGGCAGCTTTCTGTATCTCGCGCTCGAAAAGCAGATCAAGGCGCAGGACAATCTCGACATCGTGCTTGCCGCGCGCCACGCACGGCGGCTTGCGGAAGAGTTGGAGACGTCGAAGGGCATTCGCGAGCATAGCGACCGTTTGATCAGCATCGTGCTCGGCAACCAGGCCATGTCGATGGAAGTGTTCGATCCCGATGGCAACCGGGCAGTCGAACACAACATCGGCGGGACTTTTGCCGTGCCCAATGTGGCGAGCGGCGCGGCGACGCTCGCCGCGTTGCCGGCGCTCGCGCGCGTTGCGGCTTCGGCGCGTATCACCGAGGCTGATATCGGCGAGTGGACCGGCCGCAACGGCGCGCCGATTCGCGGCATTCTCACCGACGCGCGGCTGCGTGACGGCGAAACGGCGAGCGTGCTGGTGGCGCGCAACATGAGCGACCGCTGGCTGCTGCTGGACGGTTACCGCGACAGGCTTCACCTGGCGGGCGTAGCCGGCGTGATGCTGGCGATGCTGCTCGGTTATCTGCTAATCCGCGCCGCGCTGCGGCCGTTGCGCGACATCGCGGCTAGCGCGAGCCTGGTCACGGTGAATCGCCTCAATACGCGGATCGCGGTGGCGCGTGTGCCGAGCGAACTCGAGACGCTGGTGGCGTCGCTGAACGCCATGCTCGAGCGCGTCGACCACGGGTTTCAGCGTTTGTCGCGTTTCACCGCCGACCTCGCGCACGACATGCGCACGCCGCTCAGCAACATGCGCGGCGCCGCCGAAGTGGCGCTCGCCCGGCCGCGTTCCGTCGATGAATACCAGTCGCTGCTCGCCTCGAATCTGGAAGAGTGCGACCGGCTGTCGAGAATGATCGAGAACGTGCTGTTTCTGGCGCGCGCTGAACATCCGCAGTTCGTCAAGCACATGCGTGAGTTCGATGCGGCGCGAGAGTTGCGCCATATCGCCGAGTACTTCGAAGGGATTGCCGAAGAGGCGCTAGTGCGTGTGCGGGTCAGCGGCACGGCCAGCTTGACGGCGGATCTCGAACTGTTTCGCCGCGCGGTGAGCAATCTGCTGGCCAATGCCATTCGTTATACGCCGCAAGGCGGCGAGATCGTGCTGGACGCGAGCGCATCGGCCGACGCGGTGCGGGTGACCGTGTCGAATGAAGGGCAGCCTATTGCCGCCGAACATCTCGATCGGATCTTCGACCGCTTCTATCGCATCGATCCATCACGCAGCTCGCTGCCGTCATCGGGCTCGTCGCGAGGCTCGACGGGATCGACGGGACTCGGGCTTGCCATCGTGCGCACGATCATGGAGTTGCACGGCGGCTCGGTGCATGCGCAGAGCGATGCACGGAGTACGCGCTTTGTGCTGGTATTTCGGCGGGGCGGGTGAAGGGTATCCAGGGGGCTTACACAGACCCGGCCGCACGCTTGCCCTCACCCCACGTCCCACCCAACGCCTTCAACAGCAACACACTCGACTCCAACCGCCGTGCGGCGATCTGATCGGCGACACGCTGATTCGTCAACGCAATCGTCTGCGCCGTGACCACGTCGAGATAGCTGACCGCGCCCGCGTTGAAACGGTTCGTCGTGAGCCGCAACGACAGTTCAGCGGCCGTGGTAGCGCGCTGCTGGCTGGCGGCTTCGTCGGCAAGGGAATGCAAGGCGGACAGATTGTCCTCGACCTGCTGGAACGCCACCAGCACCGACTGGCGATAGTCCGCGACCGCGCCGTCGTATTGCGCCGTCGCGCCGTGCAGGGTGGCGCGGCGCTTGCCGCCGTCGAACAGCGTGCCGGCCAGTTGCGGGCCGAGCGACCAGAACAGACTCGGCGCACTCAGCCAGGGTGCGAAAAAGGTACTTTCCAGTCCCGCGCTCGCCGACAGCACCAGATCCGGGAAGAACGCCGCCTGCGCGGCGCCAATCTGCGCATTGGCCGACGCCACGCGCCGTTCGGCGGCGGCGATGTCGGGGCGACGCTCCAGCAATTGAGACGGCAAGCCGACCGGAATCGCGGGCGGTGTGACAGCCGAGCCGTTCGGCGGCAGCGCGAAGCTCGAAGCCGGCTCGCCGGTCAGCGTGGCAATCGCATGCTGCAGTTGTGCGCGGGTCACGTCGATGTCGGTGTCCTGCGTGCGCGTCGCTTCGAGTTGCGTCGTGGCCTGGGCGACCGCGGACGCATCGATCGCACCGTTTTGCAGTTGCTGCTGCAGCAGTTTCAACGCGGCCGCGTAGGCGCTCACGCTGTCGTCGAGCAGCTTCTTCTGCGTGTCGAGCGAGCGCAGGGAGAAATAGTCGGCGGCGAGATCCGCGCTCATCGACAGGCGCACGCCTTCGAGGTCGGCTTCGCTCGCCTGGGCGTCGGCCTGCGCGCCGTTCACGCTATCGCGCACGCGTCCGAACAGATCCGGCTCCCAGCTCGCCGACACGCCCGCCGAATAGTCCGGCACGGTCTTGCCCGCGAGCGATTTGCCTTCGACATTCTGCGAGGTCCGCGAGCGATCCTGCGCGACCCCAGCGGTAATCGTCGGGAAAAAGCCGGCGCGCTGATAGTCCACCATCGACCGCGCCTGCTGGAGCTGCGCGACCGCCTTGCGCACGGTCTGGTTCGACACGTCGATACGCGCTTCGAGTTGATTCAGCACCGGATCGTTGAAGATCGTCCACCATGGGCCGCGCGGCGTGGCGTCAGCCGGTGCGGCCTGCGCCCAGCCGGGTGCGGCGCCCGCATATTGCGCGGGAATCTCGGCGCTCGGGCGCTGATAGGAGGGCAAGGTCGAGCACGCGCTGAGCAGCGCGCCGATCATCCCGGCCACCAACGTGCGGCGCTGCACCGGCCGTGAAAGAGACAGGGAAACCATCAGTGAATCCTTTCTGTGACGATGCACTTAGCCAGGCATGGCCGGCGCGATCTGCACGATCTGGCCGGTGTTCAGCGAATCGCCGGGGTTGTCGATCACGCGGTCGGTGGCGGCGAGGCCTGCGGTGATTTCCACGTGCGTGCCGAAATCGCGGCCGATATGCACGGTCTTGAGCAGCGCACGGCCGTTGCTATCGACCACGGCGACCGTCACGCCGTCCGGCCGGAACAGCAAGGCGCTGACCGGCAGGTCGAGCGCCGGCATGGTCGATCGCAATTGCAGATGCACCTGCGTGTAAGCGCCGGGCATCAGCGCGCCATCCTTGTTGTCGACGTCGATCTCGACGCGCAGCGTGCGGCTCGACGGATCGATCGAATCGGTGCTGCGCGCCACCTTCGCGGCGATGCGGCGGCCCGGATACTGCTGGGCGGTGAGATACACGCCGGTCGCCGGCGTGACATACGGCGCGTCGTTCTGCGGCACATCGACGAAGACCCGCAGCACGCCGGTCTGCTGGATGTGGAACAGCTCGCCCGACATGCCCGCGGTGCCCGGCGTGCCGCCCGCCGTAACCAGCGCGCCGACGTCGACGTTGCGCGCCGTGATCACGCCGTCGAACGGCGCGGTGATCTTCTCGTATGAGACAAGCTCGGCCAGATGCGCGACGTTGGCCTGCGTCGACGCGAGCATCGCGCGGCGCGCTTCCATGTCGCTGACCTTGGTGTCGGCGTCCTGCTGC
Organism: Paraburkholderia podalyriae; assembly: GCF_014397785.1. Taxonomy (GTDB): domain Bacteria; phylum Pseudomonadota; class Gammaproteobacteria; order Burkholderiales; family Burkholderiaceae; genus Paraburkholderia; species Paraburkholderia podalyriae. Next base: position 108,752 of record NZ_VZQQ01000002.1, on the reverse strand, counting down.
GCGACCGATTGTGTCTTCAGCATGGCCTGCCAGCGCTGCGCGGTAGTCTTCGCGAAGTCGAAGTTGGCCTGCGCGGTGGCTTCGTCGGCACGGGCCTGGCGCAATTGCGCATCCAGTTCGGGGGCTTCGATGGTCGCGAGCGTCTGACCGCTTTTCACCTGTGCACCGATGTCGGTGTTCCAGTGCGCGAGGTAGCCGCTCGTGCGCGCGTAGATCGATGCTTCCGCGAACGGCGTAACCGCGCCGGGCAGCAGCAGTTCGTGGACGGCCGGCGCGGCGCGCGGTGTGACGACCGAGACATTGAGCATGCTTTGCGCCTGCGTCTGTTGCGTGAGCGAGGCGCGTGCATCGAGACGCGGCACGATGCCGACGATCAGCAACGCCGCGGCAAGTCCGGTCAACGCAAGCGGCCAGAGGCGGCGGCGCGCGTTCATCCTGGCGGCCGCTGCCGGCGTGGCGCCGGCATGCCGGGTTTCCTTGGCGCTATGCAAACGCGCGGTGTCGGCGGTCTCCGCCGTCTCGGCGGACGCTTCGGAGCGCGCGCCAAGGTCGGGCGGAAGGGATGAATCGTTCATGGGCGAGGTCTCGTCGGAATCAATGAGTGCGGGCGGGAACGCCGGATTCTTGCCTGTCGATGCGCGCCGCGCGGCGTTTGTCGAGCCATGCATGCACCATCCCGTAGACGACCGGGACGAACAGCAAGGTCGACACCGTGCCGAGCGCGAGGCCGCCGATCACGGCGCGTCCGAGCGGCGCGTTCTGTTCGCCACCATCGCCGAGGCCGAGCGCCATCGGCAGCATCCCGATCAGCATGGCGAGCGCGGTCATCAGCACTGGACGGAAGCGGCTGAAACCGGCTTCGAGCGCGGCCCGCAGCGGCGGCTTACCGCCGTGGTGAAATTCGCGCGCGGTGTTGATCACGAGAATGCTGTTGGCCGTGGCGATGCCGATGCACAGAATCGTCCCGGTGAGTGCCGGCACGCTCAGGCGAGTGCCGGTGCTGAACAGCATCCATGCGATGCCCGCGAGCGAGCCCGGCAAGCCGCTGATGATGATGAACGGGTCGAGCCACGACTGGAAATTGACGACCATCAGCAGGTAGACCAGGGCGATCGCAAACACGAGGCCACTCGCAAGACCGCTGAACGAGTCGTGCATCGCCTGCACCTGGCCGCGCATGACGATCGACGCGCCAGGCGGCAATTGCGGTCGGATCTGATCGACGAGCCGGGTGACGTCCGCTGCCACGCCGCCGAGGTCGCGTCCTTGCGTCGACGCGAAAATGTCGAGCACCGGCTGCACGTTGTAGTGCGAGACGACGGCTTGCTGGGTGACGCGTGTCAGTGTGCTCAATGCGCCGAGCAGGTTTTGCGGCGCCGGACCGCCCGTGTTTGCGGCCGTGGTCATCACGCCGGACCCGGTGCCTCCGGTTTGCGCGACCGGAATGTTGGCGAGCGCCTGCAACGAGTTGATGTCGTACTGCGGCATCATCGCCATCAGCGGATAGCTCACGCCGTTGTGCGGATCGAGCCAGAAATTCGGCGTGGTCTGCGAACTGCCGGACAGCGCGATCAGCAGGTTCTGCGACACGTCGCGTTGCAGCAGGCCGGCCTGAATCGCGCGGGTACGATCGACGTTGACGTTGATCGCGGGGGCATCGCCGGGCTGCTGGATACGCGCATCGACGAGACCGCGCACGCCGCGCAGTTGCGCGAGCAGGCGGTTCGCCACGACGCGGTTGGCGTCGAGCCGGTTGCCGACGATCTGGATATCGATCGGCGCGGGCAGCCCGAAGTTGAGTATCTGGCTGACGATGTCGGCGGGCAGAAAGGCGAACGTGACACCAGGGAAGTCCTTGGCGAGCGTCGTGCGCAGTCTTGCCACATATTGAGCGGTCGGTTTGTGCTTCGCCGCGAGTGTGATCATCACGTCGGCGTCTTCCGGGCCGATCGGGTCCGATGAGTCGTAGGTCAGATTGATCCCGCTCACCGGCACGCCGATATTGTCGAGCATCGCCGAGAGTTCCTGCTTCGGAATCATGCTGCGCACACGCGCTTCGACTTCATCGGTGAGGCGCGCGGTGTCTTCGATCCGCGTGCCGGTCGGCGCACGCAGATGCAGGCGGATCTCGCCAGTATCGACGGCGGGGAAAAAATCGCGGCCCGCAAACGGCACCAGCGTGAGCGAGCCGATGCATAACAGCAGGAAGATCGCGATGAACCGCCGCGGACTCGCTATCGCCGCGCCGAGCACGCCGCGATAGCGTTCGCGCAGCCGCTCGAAGCGATGTTCGAAGGCGGCCTGAAAGCGGATCAGGCGCGCAATCGGTCCATTGCCCGCCACCAGCGCGTTGCTGCGTGCGCGCATCAGGTACATCGCGAGCGTCGGCACCAGGGTGCGCGAGAAAAAGTACGACGCGATCATGGCGAACACCACCGCCTCGGCGAGCGGCACGAACAGATAGCGCGCCACGCCTGAGAGCAGAAACATCGGCACGAACACGATGCAGATCGACAGCGTCGATACGAACGTCGGCACCGCGATTTCGCCGGAACCGTTCAGGATCGCGTCGTGCAGCGGCTCGCCGTTCTCCAGATGATGCGTGATGTTTTCGATGGCGACCGTGGCGTCGTCGACGAGAATCCCAACGGCGAGCGCGAGGCCGCCAAGCGTCATGATGTTGATGGTCTGGCCAAGCGCGGACAGCGCGATCAGCGAGGTCAGCACCGCGAGCGGAATCGACACCGCGATGATCAGCGTGGCGCGCCAACTGCCGAGAAAAAGCAGGATCATCAACGCGGTGAGGGCGGCGGCGATCAGCGCTTCGCGCGCCACGCCCACGACGGCCGACTTCACGAACACCGATTGATCCGACAGTGCGGTGACGTGCAGCGCGCTCGGCAAGACGGCCACGATATGCGGCAGCATCGCCTTGACCTGCTGGATGATGGTGAGCGTCGACGCGCTGCCGGACTTTTCGATGGTCAGAAGCGCGGCGCGTTTGCCGTCGCTGCGCACGATGTTGGTTTGCGGCGCGTAGCCATCGCGCACCTGGGCGACGTCGCGCACATACACCACGCCGCCCGCCACCGTCTTGATGGGCAGATCGTTGAGCGCGGCTACGGTGTCCGTGCTGCCGTTCATCTGCACGTTGTATTCCTTCGTGCCGATCTTCGCGGTGCCGCCCGGCAGGATCAGGTTCTGCGCGTTGACGGCATTGACCACGTCGATCGGCGCGAGGCCTTTGGCTTGCAATGCGCGCGGGTCGATATCGACCATGATCTGCCGGACCTTGCCGCCGAACGGCAGCGGCACCGACGCGCCTTGTACCGTCGCCAGTTGCGTGCGGATCTGGCTGTTGCCGAGGTCGTAGAGCTGCTGTTCGGAGAGCGTGTCGCTGGAGAGGCCGAGTTGCAGGATCGGCACCGTCGACGCGTTATAGGTAATGATGTTGGGCGGCAGCGTGCCGGGCGGCAGCACGCGCAGGATCGATGCGGAGTTCGACGCTGCCTCGGCGATCGCGCGATTGATGTCCGCGCCCGGATGGAAAAAGATCTTCACCACCGAGACGCCGTTCAGCGATTGCGACTCGATATGCTCGATGTCGTCGACGTCCGAGCTCAGCGCGCGCTCGTAATTCGACGTGATGCGATTGGCCATGTCCTGGGCGGAAAAGCCGTTGTACGTCCAGACGATGCTGACCACCGGGATATCGATGTTCGGGAAGATATCGGTCGGCGTGCGCAGTATCGCAAGCGGGCCGACGATAAGGATCAGCACCGCAAGGACCACGAAGGTATAAGGGCGGCGCAGCGCGAGCCGGACAATCCACATGACGGGTTCCTGAAATGAGGCCATGAAGGCACGGCGTTCCCGCGCTGTCAGAGCGCGTGACGCGGGCTTCTCGACTCAGGAGTCTGATGGTGGAGCCCTTACGGGGCGCGGTCGGCTGGATTACCGTTCCGTTATGTGGGCGTCGATTCGAGCTTGCGGTGACGTGAGGACTCACGCGCGATCTATCGATCGTGGCCGGCCTCGCGTCTCTCGAGACGGTTCAGGAAGACACCGGCGACTCGACCACCCATGGCAAGCGCGCTGCCAACGCGTTCGGCTATTCCAGGCGGGTTTCCGAGCCGGACCCCGCGTCCCGGTTCGAAGGCGCGCGATCGGTACGCTTTTCGCCGAGATCGAATTGCCGTCGCGCCGATTCCATTTCCGTCATATGCGCTTCCACCCAGTCCCAGATCCCACAGATCTTGTCGAGCAGACTGCGTCCTAGCGGCGTCAACTGATAGTCGACACGAGGCGGTATCACGGGATGCACATAGCGCGTGACGAGACCGTCGCGCTCGAGTTGCCGCAAGGTCTTCGTGAGCATCTTCTGACTGACGCCCCCCACCTCGTCGCGTAGCCGCGAGAAACGCATCTCGCCATGGGTGCCCAGCGCGTCGATCACGAGGATCGTCCACTTGTCGGCGATCTGCTCGATGACGTTGCGCGCGAGGTCATCGGTTTTCTTCTGTGGGTTCTCGGCGGCGTGAGGGCCGTCGTAGCAATTTGTTTCCATGGGGAAAGTATGGAACCTTCAGGTGCCTTCTTGTGATCGCCGGATGCGGCTGAAATAATCGACTCGCCTGCCCGTCCTTTGGGCACGTCGCATTTTCTCGGACCGCATTCGACATGGATGCGGCGCTTTAACCAGAGAGCATCGCATGACTATTGAAACAATTGAAGTTGAGGGTTTATCGACGCCTGTATCGCGTATCGGCCTGGGCACGTGGGCGATCGGCGGATGGATGTGGGGCGGCACGGATGAGAAGGACTCGATTGCGGTGATCCGCCGGGCGCTCGACAGCGGCGTGAACCTTATCGACACGGCGCCGGCGTACGGCTTCGGCGCGTCGGAGGAAATCGTCGGCAAAGCGCTGGCCGATGGATATCGCCATAAGGCAGTCATCGCGACTAAAGTCGCTCTCGAATGGCAGGACGGCAAGGTATTTCGCAATGCTTCGCCGGAGCGTATTCGTCATGAAGTAGAGGATACACTTCGGCGCTTGCGGACAGATTACATCGATCTGTACCAGGTTCACTGGCCCGATCCGCTCGTGCCAATCGAAGAGACGGCCGCGGTGCTGGACGACCTGCGCAAGGAAGGCAAGGTTCGCGCGCTCGGCGTCAGCAATTTCTCTGCGGCGCAAATGGACGCGTTCCGTCGCGTGGCGCCGCTGTCCACCACCCAGCCGCCTTATAACCTGTTTGAACGCGACATCGACCGCGACGTGCTGCCTTATGTGAAACAGCATGGGCTGGTTGCACTCGCCTATGGCGCACTGTGCCGCGGATTGCTGGCGGGGCGCATCGGCGCCGACACGCGTTTCGAGGGCGACGATCTGCGTCAACATGACCCGAAGTTCCGTGCGCCGCGTCGTCAGCAGTATGTCGACGCTGTGAAAGCACTGAACGTCTTCGCGCGCGATAACTTCGACAAGTCGGTGCTTGCGCTTGCCGTGCGCTGGGTGCTGGACCGCGGCCCGACGATCGCGCTGTGGGGTGCGCGCCGTCCGTCGCAACTGGACGGACTCGAAGCCGCGTTCGGCTGGCGACTCGACGACAAGGCCTTCGCGCAAATCGACGCGATCGTCTCGCAATTCGTCAAGGACCCGGTAGGCCCGGAGTTTATGGCGCCGCCGCAACGTGTTCTGGTGTCGTGAAAGGAGTGTATTGAACATGCGAACCAATCGACGAAATTTCATTGTGCATACCGTTGGCGCCGCGGCGCTGGCAATGACCGGCGGCACGGCGTGGGCCGCGCCCACGCAGCTTCAGGAAAGCGATCCGGCCGCGCAGGCGCTCGGCTACCGGACCGACGCATCGCGCGTCGATCACGCGAAATATCCGCGCTTCAGCGCCACCCAGCGCTGCTCGAATTGCCAGTTCTATCAGGGCAAGCCAGCCGACACGAGCGCGCTTTGCGCGCTGTTCGGTGCGAAGCAGGTGAGCGGCGCGGGATGGTGCAACGCCTATCAGGCGAGAGCCTGACCGGTTTGTGCGGATAAAGCGATACGGCGCATGACGACTTCGGGCCGTTCGCGTCGACTACGAGGAATCAGATGATGGAACTCATTGTGAACGGCGTGCATCACAACGTCGATGCGGATGCGAATATGCCGCTGCTGTGGGCAGTCCGTGATCTGCTCGGGCTGCACGGTACCAAGTTCGGTTGCGGGGTCGGTGCGTGCGGCGCATGCACGGTCCATCTGGACGGTGTCGCTGTGCGTTCGTGTGTGACCGCACTGGCGGATGTTCAGGGCAAGCCCGTAACGACCATCGAGGGACTCGGCAAAGGCGGCGATCACCCGGTGCAGCGCGCGTGGAAAGCCGCCAATGTGCCGCAGTGCGGTTACTGCCAGCCTGGACAGATCATGCAGGCCGCGTCGTTGCTCAAGCAGACGCCGAAGCCGAGTGACGAGCAGATCGTCGAAGCGATGTCCGGCAATGTTTGCCGCTGTGGCACCTATCAACGCATCAAGGCCGCCATCAAGGCGGCAGCGTCGGAGGCGTGATGGGCGAAATCGTCAATCTGAGTCGGCGCGGGGTGTTGAAAGGGACCTTGGCGGGTGGGGTTGTGCTGGGCTTGCAGATCGGCGGCGCGGGCACCGCGCTCGCGGCGAGCGTGCTGTCATCCGCGAATGGCGCTAAAGCGGCTTTCGCACCGAACGTGTACGTCTCGGTCGCGCCGTCCGGCGAGATCATTCTGGTCGTGCATCGTTCGGAGATGGGGACCGGTATCCGCACCAGCCTCGCGATGATTCTTGCCGACGAACTCGATGCCGACTGGAACGCCGTCAAGGTCGTGCAGGCACAAGGCGATGCGAAGTATGGCGACCAGAATACCGATGGCTCGCGCAGCATCCGCCAGTTCTTCCAGCCATTGCGCGAAGCAGGTGGCACGGCCCGGCAGATGCTCGTGGCGGCGGCCGCAGTGCAATGGCGCGTGGCGCCGGCGACCTGCCACACCGAGCCGGGTCATGTCGTGCATGCGGCGAGCGGGCGGCGCGTGGCCTACGGCGCGCTCGCAACGGCGGCGGCGCGTCAGCCGGTGCCGGGCCGTGACACGCTGCATCTGAAAGACGAGGGTACCTGGCGCTATATCGGCAAGTCGCTGCCGATCGTCGATCTCGACGACATCGTCCACGGCCGGGCGACATACGGTATCGATGTCGTATTGCCCCGAATGACGTACGCGTCGATCGAACGTTCGGCGGTCTATGGCGCGACGCTCAAGAGCGTCGATTCGACGGAAACGATGAAAGTGCCCGGCGTGCTGCATGTGGTGCGCATTCCCGCTGCGCCGTTGCCCGCCGGATTCCAGCCGCTGGGCGGCATCGCGGTGGTGGCAACCAGCACTTGGGCCGCGATGCAAGGGCGGCGGAAATTGAGGCTCGACTGGGACCTTGGGCCGAATGCCTCGTATGACAGTCAGGCTTATCGCAAGGCGCTCGAGGACACCGCGCGGCAGCCGGGCAAAATCGTTCGCAACAACGGCGACACAGCGGCTGCGCTAAAGAGCGCCGCCCACCATGTCTCGGCGGACTACTACGTGCCGCACCTGGCACATGCGGCGATGGAGCCGCTCGCCGCGACCGCGTCCTATGCGAACGGTGCGGTTGAAGTCTGGACCGCGACGCAGAATCCGCAGCAGGCTCGCACGACCGTGGCACAGGTGCTCGGCGTGCAGGAGCCGGCCGTGACGATCAATGTCACGTTATTGGGCGGCGGCTTCGGCCGCAAGTCCAAGCCTGACTACGTGGCCGAGGCGGCATTCCTGTCACGCGAGGTCGGCGCGCCCGTGAAGCTCACGTGGACTCGCGAAGACGATGTGCACAACGACTATTTCCATGCGGTGTGCGCCCAGCACATGGAAGGCGGGCTCGATGCGCAAGGCAAGTCGGTCGCGTGGTTGCACCGCACGGTGTTTCCGTCCATCAGTTCGACATTCAAGGCCGATGTCCGCTATGGGGCGGCGGGGGAATTGGGGCAGGGCGTGACCGATATGCCCTACGACATCGCCAACGTGCGGTGTGAGAACGGCGCCGCCTCCGCACACACGCGCATCGGCTGGTATCGATCGGTGTACAACATTCCCCACGGCTTCGCGTTAGGGTCGTTCGTCGATGAGCTTGCGGCGGCCGCGCGGCAGGATCCGGTGCAGCACCTGCTCACGCTGCTCGGCACGCCGCGGCATGTCGATCTGCATGCACTGGGGGTCGATTACCCGAACTACGGCGCGTCGATCGACGAGTACCCGATCGACACCGCCCGCTATGCGGCCGTGGTTCGCGCGGTCGCTGTCCGCTCCGGGTGGTCGACCGCATTGCCGGCGCGGCATGGGCGCGGGATTGCGGTACATCGCAGCTTCCTGAGTTATGTGGCCGCGGTAGCGCATGTGCAGGTGGCCGACGACGGTTCGGTGCGTGTGACACGCGTCGATCTGGCCGTCGACTGCGGGCGCATCGTCAATCCCGATCGGGTTGTTGCGCAGTTCGAGGGCGCGGTGGTGATGGCGCTCGGCAACACGTTATACAGTGAACTCACTTTCCGGAACGGTGCGTCGGAGCAATCGAACTTCACGGACTACCAGGTCGCCCGTATCGATTCCGTTCCCGAGACACACGTGTATATCGTGCCGAGCGATGCGCCGCCTGGCGGTGTTGGCGAGCCGGGCGTGCCGCCGACTTCAGCGGCCATCTGCAACGCGATCTTCAATGCGACCGGTCACCGGATTCGTGCGTTACCGGTGGATACGTCGCTGCTGAAACGGACGTAGCGGAAAAATGCAACGGGGTTCGAGCGGCTGCCTACCGTGAGAATGAAATCAGCGTTAAACGATAGAGCTGTCGCGTCAACGGAACGCTGTGCGCGGGCGGCGGTGTTCAGTGCGCTTCGGTGCGCGCCAGTTCTTTCGAAATCGTTTTGCGAACCCGCCGTTGGGTCATCTGCCGCCTGGCAATGACGCAACGGCCGCCGGCTTGCCGTAAAGCCACCCTTGCGCAAGTTCGATGCCGCAGTTCTGCAATGCGTCGTGCTGGGCTGCCGTTTCGACACCTTCAGCAAGCACCTTGCAGCCGAGCTTACAGAGCTGTTCAGCCGACGCGCGAATAGCGGCTGCGAAGGGCGCACCCTTATCGGCATTGCGGATCACGGTAATGCACAGTTTGACGATTTCTGGCTTCAACAGACGGACGGTATCGAGGTCTGCGAACCCGCAGCCCGTGTCGTCCAGGGCCAAGCCAATGCCGATGGTACGCAGGCGTTCGACCGCCTCTCGCAAACCCTCGGCTTCGTTGAGCGGTAAGTGCTCGGTGAGTTCGAACATGACTTCCTGCCGGCCTGCCAACGGCAGTTTTTCCGCGGCAAGGGTCAAGGCATCCGGGCCCAGATTGATGGTCAAAAACTTCCCGGGCGGCAGCTTGCCTTTGGTGCGCTCGAGAGCCAATTCGGCACACAATAATTCCATCTCTACGGCACAGCCGGCCGCATGAGCCGCGTCGAACAGCACGTCCGGGCGTTCAAATGGCGTCCGTTGCGGACCTCTGGAAAGGGCTTCAAAACCCGTCACTGCACCGTCTTTAATGCGCACTATCGGCTGCAACACGGTCTGTATGGAGCGTTCGCGCAGAATTGCTCTCACTCTGGTCGATGAGTTGTCCCGGTCTTTATGTTGTTGTTTCGGTTGGGACCTCGATTGATCTTTCGTCCATTGAAACCAACCCGTTTTGGCATCTCCTGCGACTGCTTCGGAAGGCAAAACGAACACCGACAGATCGCAGTTGATCCGGGCGCCTGTCCCGCCGCCAAAAATAGCAAGTAGCCGCTCGCGAATCAGATGACGCCCTGCCTTTTCTATGGCCTGCGCCGCTTCGCTGGCATCACGCGGCAAGCCTCCCGACAGCACGCGGAAACACGCAGAGCAATTTCCGTCGACATCAGAACGATATCGGTCAATTACCTGATGCTGAGCCAGCAGCCGATTTAGCAAAGCCGTTGCTTCCTCGCCGAACTGAGTGAGAGCCTGTTGAGTCGATTCCTCGCCGAATATGTGGGTCAGACGCGTGATATCTGCAATCCTGATGCTGACTACGGCCGTGATTTCCGTCATTGAAGACAACCCCGTTGTATTCCTTCTTGCTTACGCGCTTCGAATAATCCACATAGGCCTCTGAGCGACGTGTCAACATACCGGCTCCTGCATGTCGCAAATCGGTCCGCAAGATGACATTCGTGTCATCCAGACCCGCAGCACGATTTTCCGCACTTACCAGCGGCTGCGAATTCAATTGGTGAGATCTGCCAAAAATCGGAAGACGTGCTAACGTCTGCGTCTTCAACAAAGGAAAGATCATGAACGTTACGCAAACCGCCGCAAGCGTGGCCATGCAAGTGATGCAGCAGTCCTCGCAGGGCGTTGCCGCGCATACGCCGCAAAGCGGCGCCCTGGCTCTCGTCGAAGCGGAAGCTGCGAGCGCGCCGCCTGTCAGTGCAAACGGCATGGTTGGAAGCATCATCAATACTTTCGCGTGAACGCAGAGCTGCGTAGCGCCTTACTGCGTAGCGCCGACCTGGCGCAGCGCATCGGCTGCGGCGGTATTGTGTTGCGAGATGGCCATTTGCAGCGCGGTGCCGCCGCGTGCGTCGACATGATTGACGTTCGCTCCGTGCGCCACCAGCACCGAGAGCATATCGAGCCGGCCGAACAGCGCAGCAAACGATAGCGCCGTTTCCCCTGCGTTGTTGGTTTGATCGATAGGGCAGCGCGTCTCGAGCAATATTTGCGCAATGTTCGTTTCGCCCTTGAACAGTGCACCCATCAACGCGGTATTGCCGTGCTTGTCGGCGGCGCATGCGTTGGCGTGTGCGGCAAGAAGCGCCCTTAGCGTGTCCGGGTGATTATCGTAGGCGCTAAGAATGAGCGCGGTATATCCCTGAGGCGTTGCGGTTTCGATTGGATAGTGCGCGTCGATCAGCAATTGAACGATATCGGTTCGCCCTTCGCGCGCCGCCGCGAACCAGTCATCGGTGTATGCTCGCGTGTCAACCGTGCCGGAATACGTTGCTGGCCGATAAACGTGCTCCGCACAACTCGCGCTCAGAAGTGCGGCTATCGCTGCCACGGCTGCGTTTCGAACTACACGCCGCGCAGTAGAGAAACCTCGCATGACGTTCTCCGTCGGAAATCGTATTCAGGCAGACGGGGCCTGCTTGCGCAGGCTCCGTCTGCGTTGCCTACTGGCTTCAGTTATCGCCGAGGTGCGACGCCATATCCTGCACACGTGAGAGATCCGCGTGCGTGGCGCGTGCGAGGCGAGTACCGTAATCGGAATCAGCCTTGTAAAAGTACGACAGCATCGTGTACTTATTCGTGTCGTTTGTTACACGGCCCAGATCGCCCGACAATGCCGTGACCAGATCCGCCTTGTTGGCTTCAGACAGCGTCCGGTAGAACTCGCCAGCCTGACGGAAGTCGAGCGTCTTGTGGATCGCCATTTGCTGCGTCGTTCCGCTGAGCGGCGTCTGCACGGACTTGTACCTGGCCTGCTGCGAGATCTCCGCGATGCTGGAGGGCTCGTAGTTCACCTCAGCCTTGCGATCGCCGGAATTCATCGAGCCATCCTGATTATTGTTGTACACAGGCACAACAGGACGGTTGATCGGCAAATCGTTGTAGTTCGGTCCCAGGCGATACATCTGCGTGTCGGCGTATGCGAACAGACGACCCTGCAGCATCCGGTCCTCGGAGGGCTCGATGCCCGGCACGAGGCGGGACGGCGCGAATGCCGACTCTTCAGTGGACTGGAAGTAGTTATCCGGAACCCGGTTGAGCGTCATCGTCCCGACCTTCTGCTCAGGGATCGACGAAGGCCACACCTTCGTGTCGTCAAGCGGATCGAAGTCGAACTTGTTCAGATCCTTCGGCGAAAGGATCTGGATGTACAGATCCCATTGCGGATATGAATGGGCCTTGACCGAGTTGTACAGGTCGTCGGTCATCAGATTCCAGTCGGCGCCGATCGAATGAGGAATATCCTGCGGGCGGATGCCCTCGATGCCCTGACGGCTCTTCCAGTGAAACTTCACGTAGTGAACTTCGCCTTTGGCATTGACGAACTTGAACGCATGGACGCCGAAGCCATCCATGTGACGGTATGAGTCAGGCATTCCCTCGTCGGTGTAGAGGTGCGTCAGCATGCTGGTCGCTTCCGGCGTATGAGCGAAGAAATCGAAGGCCAGATTCGGATCCTGCACGCCCGTCACGGCGGACGGCTTGTTTGCGTGCACGAAGTCCGGGAACTTGATAGCGTCCCGGATGAAGAAGATCGGCCAGTTGATGCCGACGACGTCCCAGTTGCCTTGCTGCGTATAGAACTTCACGGCAAAGCCGCGCGGGTCGCGCGCCTGCTCAGGCGATCCGCGATAGCCCATCACGGTCGAGAAGCGCACGAAGACCGGGGTCTTCGTGCCAGGCGTGAACACTTTGGCGGTGGTCAATGCGCTGATATCGGCGCTCGGCGCGAACTCGCCAAAAATACCCGTGCCGCGCGCATGAACGACGCGCTCCGGGATGCGCTCCCGGTCGAAGCGCTGCAGCTTCTCGATCAGATGCGAGTCCTGCAGCAGTACCGGACCTTCAGGACCGGCGGTCTGTGAGTTCTGGTTGTCGCCGACCGGCGAGCCACTATCGCGCGTCATATCTTCAGCGTACACGGGTTGCGCAGTGACGATTGCGGAGGCGATGGAAAGAATGCTTGCTGCGATTTGTGTCGTGCGTAATTTCACGTTGTGATCCCAGTTCAGGACAGGAGGAAACCAGGCACATCCTATGATTGGGCTTTTCAGAGCGCCAATCTATTTTCTCTATGCTTGCAATAGGAGGTCGGTTCCTTCCAAGGCTAAAAGAGGATGATAAAAATGAAAGGAGCCAAGATTAAATTATGTGGTATGGCTGAATTGGCTTAACAAGAAGTACTGCAAAAAGGCATGACAAAGAGCGGGTTGCAGGATCTCCAGGAGGGGAGCCTGAGCAAGTTATCGACACCGCTCTTCTTCGAAAACAGTCCGTAAATAGCGGGCTAGAGTTCGGCGATAGATTGCGAAAGGCGGGACTGGGTCGTCACGTTCGCCCGCAAAGAATGTGTCGTGAACGTCCAAAAATTGGAAATCTGTCTTGCTAAAATTGACGGTAGAGCCAATTGTTCTAATGCGCTTGATCGGTAGAAATTCTCTTGTGATTTTGTGAATTTTTATTGCTGTGGAAGAATCCGTTGACTGAATTGACATGAATAAAGATTCAATGTCAAAGAGCCGGATCGGTAATGCGTCGGTCAGGATTCAGTCATCAGTCGTGGTTGAATCCTTACCTGTGGCTTCCTCCGTGGAAGCCTTCGCTGCGGAAACCCGCGTCTTCTCCAATGCAGCCGCGCGCGTCTCACCGGTCGGCGATCCCTTTGCCTCCGGAAAGCGCCGGGCTGGCATCGTCTGGGCTCGCCGCGGATGGTGTGCGGCCAAGGAACCCAAGCACCATGATCGCGGAGGCGAGCGTGATTGCCGCCAGCATATGGAGCAGTACCCGGAACGCGCCGTCGTACGCATGCACGAGTACAGGCTGCCCGAGTGCGGGCAGAAGCACCGCAGCATGTGCCAGATCGCCGGTGGCCACGCGCTGGGCGGCTTCTGTGACGGCATGAGCCGACGCGCCGGGAGATCGCGCGAGTGCGTCGGCTAGTCGCAAGCGTGTGAGCACCGCCAATATCGCGCTAGCCACCGCGAGGGTCATGCCTTCGCCCGCCACGCGAGTCGTGCTGAAGATACCCGTCGCCATGCCGGCACGTTCCTTTGGAACAACGCTGACGGACAAGCCGTCCATCAGTCCCCACGGCAGCCCCGCACCGACACCGATCACGAACAGCGGAATCCCAAGGACAGTGGCTGACGCATCAAGTCCGATACCACTGAACCAGAGCATGCCGATGGCCGCAATGACGAGGCCGATCGCCGAGATGACACCGGCCGACATCCAACGCGTGAGATGCGCAGCGGTGAGCGGCACGATCAGCATCGGCGCCGAAAGCGAAACCATCATCAAGCCCGCGCCGATCGCGGTATGTCCTTCGATGCCGATGAATCGCGTCGGCAAGACAAGCAGCAACGTGACATAGCAGAATGCGGTCGCAAGCGGGAGTACCTGCACACCGACGAAGCGCGGATAGCGAAACAACGACAGATCGAGCATGGGCCGGGTAACACGACCTTCGATCCAGACGAAGGCGATCGCCATGACCGCGGCACCCAAGAACAGTGAAACGATGAGGGGACTGCTCCAGCCGCTCTCCGGCCCTTGCAGCAGGCCGAAGGTGAACAGGGTCAGTGCCGCGGTAAAGCTGATGGCGCCAGGCCAATCGAGACCATTGGCGTGCGGATCATAGGATTCCCTCAGTTTTGGAACGCCGAGCGCAAAGCCCGTCAAGCCGATTGCCGCATCCGCCAGGAAGAACGAGCGCCAGCCGAATGTTTGCGTAAGAAACCCGGCGAGAAGCGGACCCAGCGCCAGGCCCACGCCGAAAGTCGTGCCGAGCATGCTGAACGCGCGAGCGCGGCCATGCCCGTCGAACTCCTGGGCAAGCGCTGCCGATGATCCGGCCAGCACCAACGCGGCCGCAATGCCCTGCAGCGCGCGCAGAAAGTCGACCCACACGAGGCTCGGCGCGGCCGAGATCCCGAGTGATGTCGCTGCAAAGAGCGCTACCCCGACGGCGAATACACGTTTTCGTCCGAGCAGATCCGCGAGCGCTCCGGCGACCATCAGACTGCTGCCGAAGCTCAGCATGAACGCGTTCAGGATCCAGTTGATTGCCACTGGACTGCCTCCCAACGCGGTGCCGATAGTCGGCGCCGACACCGCCGCACCGCCGAAATTCAGCGGCAGCACTAGTACCGCGATACAAACGCCCGCAAGGATCAGCGCCTGTTGCGAGGCGCTGCGAGCGACTGAGCTGTCCGCTACTGGCGCCGCGTGGGGCGAGGCGGCTTGTGAACTCGTAACTGGCGTACCCGGGTTATTCTGCACGGACTCTCTCTCTGTTTAATTTGGGCCAGTCGCCATTAACGCGCTCGATACAATTTCCGCACTACCGCGATGCGGCTCCCGTATGGCCGCTCACCTCGCAGCCGGCGTCCGGTTCGAGGCCGATAAAGTACAGCACGGAGATCAGTACCAGCACCGCGACAAGCAGAAACGCGACCCGGAAATCAGCAAGCGACAACTGTGCGTGGCCGCCATGTATCAGGACTGCAGCATGCAGCGCGATCGCACCGAATGCGATGCCGAGACCGATGGTCATCTGCTGGACCATGCTGAAAAACGTGCTCGCCGAACTCATCCGCGCCGGCGGCACGTCCGCGAATGCGAGCGTGTTGATGCTGGTGAACTGCATCGATCGGCATAGCCCGCCGACCAGCAGCACCAGCATGATCAGCGCGCGCGGCGTGTCCGGCGAGAGCAGGGCGCACAGCGCGATGGTGGCGGCAGTGAGCAGGCCATTGACGATCATTACCTTGCGAAAACCAAAGCGCTTGAGGATGGGCGTGGTGACGGTCTTCATGGCCAGATTGCCGGCCGCGTAAGCGAGCACCAGCAAACCGGCGGCGAACGCGTTCAGCCCGAAACCGAGTTGGAATAACAGCGGCAACAGGAAGGGCGAAACGCTGACCGAGACGACATACAACGAACCGCCATCGAGGGTTGCGCGAAAGGTCGGGATTCGCCACGGCGCGAGATCGATCAGCGGATGTTCGGCACGCCGGAAATGCCGTACCGCGAAGGCTGCGGCGAGCACGCCACCGGTCAGCGCCGCGGCCGCGATGTGCCAGTCGCCATGCAGTTGCCCGACGAGTTCCATGCCGTACATGAGGCAGGTTAGCGCGACTCCGCTAAGCACGAATCCGGGCACATCGAACGGACGACGGCTGGATTCGCGGTGGTTCGGAATGAACGTGGCGGTCAGCGCCAGGCCCAGCAGGCCGATCGGTACGTTCAGCAGAAAGATCCAGCGCCAGCTGAAATAGGTCGAGATAAAGCCGCCCAACGCTGGACCCAGCACCGGTGCGGCCAACCCGGGCCAGGTAATGTAGGCGATCGAGCGCATCAGGTGACGCTTGTCCGTGCTGCGCAGCACGGCGAGCCGGCCGACCGGCACCATCATTGCACCGCCGAGTCCCTGCAGGATCCGCGCGACCGTGAATTCGACGAGACCGTTGCTGAGCCCGCAAAGTATCGACGCGCCGGTGAACACGACGATGGCGCTACCGAACACGGAGCGTTGCCCAAAGCGATCCGCCACCCAGCCGCTGATCGGGATGAAAACCGCGAGCGCGAGCAGATAGGCGGTCATGCCGATACTCAGCCTCACTGACGTGACGCCGAACGTGGCGGCAATGTGGGGCAGCGCTGTCGCAATCACCGTAGCGTCCAGGTTCTCCATGAAATAGGCACTGGCGACGATCAACGCGATGATGACCGATTGACGGCTTGACAAGGACATGAGCGGAGAACCGAAACGGGTTGAGTGAAAGACCCGCAAACGCCCTGGCGCGGGGAGTGCCAATGCCGGCAGTCATAGATGAGGCGCTCGCTTCGCGATGGCACTGAGATAGTGCACGGCTAAAACCGGGAGCATGGCGACACCGGTTCATGCCGGCGGACGATGTACTCTATCAAACCGTAAGTCGTCATGTGAAGACATATTTGAAAAAACAACAAAACATCATAGTGGCTCCTTCGTATACACGGCCTGCGCATTAGACCGACCATGATCCTCTTAATTGGAAATGTAGTCGTCAATTGACGAGTTAATTTGTCGGCGATATCCTCGTTTCCGAGGCCATGGCTGAAGCGGTAGCTATCCCGCCGGGTGAACAGCGCCGCGCACGCGGCTGGAGCGAATCATGAGCAGCGTCAAGCGAATCGGCAATGGCCGTCGTCGAGTGCCTCGGTTATCGGCGGGCGGGGGCTGTCGCGGGTTGCCTGTCATCGCCCGGAATCGCAGCCCGAGTGCGCACGCGCAACGCGCATGAAACCCACCGCATTTTCGTATCACCGGCCGAGCACGCTTGACGACGCGCTGTCGCTTCTTGCTCTTCACGGTTTTGACGCCAAGCTGATCGCCGGAGGACAAAGCCTCGCGCCGATGATGAATATGCGCTTCGCGCAACCGGCCCGCCGTGCGTATCTGGATCCCACCGCGTTGCCGCAAGGTTTGACGCCGGGCCTCGAATTTCACCTGACTTACGATCCGCCGGCCATGACTTATTCGAATGCGGCTCATGGATGCGAGATCGAGGTGGACGTCTTGACCGGCGCAATCCGCATCGCGCGTTACGTCATCGCCGAAGACTGCGGCACGCTGCTCAATCCCACCGTGGTGGAAGGGCAGCAGCATGGCGCCGTGGCGATGGGACTGTCGGGCGCGCTGTTCGAGCATATGCGTTACGACGACTCAGGACAGAACGTGACCGGATCACTCGCCGACTATCTGATCGCCACTTCGACTGAATTGCCCAACTCGAGATCATCCCGCTGCGTACGCCTGACAAGTCGACGGCGGCCGGCATCAAGGGGATGGCCGAAGGCGGGGTGATGGGAGCGATCGGCGCATTGACCAACGCGGTCAACGACGCGCTTGCGCCATTTGGCGTCGTTGCCGGCCGTCATCCACTGACTCCCATGCTATTGCGCGACTTGCTGCGCGACAAACTCTGAACGGACCAACCATCATGAATCAATCTACAGGCAAACCCGCGATTGGCTTTATCGGCCTTGGCATCATGGGTTTCTCGATGGCCTCGCGGCTCGCCGCCGCCGGCTATCCGCTGCATGTCTATAACCGTACGCGTGCGAAGGCTGAGCCGCTCATCGAAGCCGGCGCGAACTGGCAAGCGACCCCGCGGGCGCTCGCCGAAGTATCGGACGTCGTGTTCACGATTGTCGGCACACCCGAGGACGTCCGCGCACTCTATCTCGACGACGACGGTCTGATCGCGCATGCGCGGCGCGATGCGGTGCTGGTCGACATGACGACGTCGAGTCCAAAACTGGCCGAAGAGTTGGCCGCGCACGCCGCTCAGCGCGGGGTGCACATGCTGGATGCGCCGGTATCGGGCGGCGACATCGGTGCGCGCGAAGGGCGCCTGTCGATCATGGTCGGCGGCGCAAGCGCTGTGCTCGCACGCGTGGAACCGATGTTGCGCTGCCTCGGCACCAACATCGTCCTGCAAGGCGGCCCGGGTGCGGGTCAGCACACGAAGCTGTGCAATCAGATCGTCATTGCGTCGACGATGATGGGCGTGTGCGAAGGGCTCGCCTATGCGCACAGCGCCGGGCTGGATGCCGATACCGTATTGAGCGCGATTGGCGGGGGCGCGGCGGGTGGATTCCAGCTGAACAACCTGGGGCCGCGCATTGCCAACGGCGATTTTGCACCCGGTTTCTTCATCGAGCATTTCATCAAGGACATGCGGATTGCGCACGAGGAAGCAGGAAGCATGGGACGTGAATTGCCGGGTCTGGAACTGGTGCGCGTGATGTATCACGAGATGGCCGAGCGGGGCTACGCGCGCAACGGTACGCAGGCGCTGTTCAAACTCTACGAGCGCTGAGCGGCGGCGATGAAACTGACAGATCGAACCATCCTGCCCGTGCCCCCTTAAGCCGCATGGCGTGCATTGAACGACCCCGTCGTACTCGAAGCATGTCTGCCCGGCTGCAAAGCGCTGAAGAGGCTCGACGACCTGCATTTCGAATCGACCGTGCAGATTCGCGTCGGCCCGATGTCGGCGACGCGTTCTGACGGCGCCGTGCTGTGACAGAGTACCGATCGAAACAGAGGGAATCATGCTGGTAGAAATGCGTACGTATCAGATAACGGCAGGAAAGGCAGGCGAGTTCCTGGACATCTACGAGCGCGAAGGGCTCGGCATCATCAGTCAGTACGCCCGCCTCAAGGGTTGCTGGACGAAGGACTCAGGCACGTTGAACTCGATCGTGTTCTGCTGGGGCTACGAGGACTACGCACATCGGGCCGCGCAGCGCGCGAAACTCGCAGCCGATCCACGCTGGCAAGCTTTCACGCCGCACGTCCTGCCGTATCTCGTCCATCAGGAATCGGTGTTTCTGTCGCCAGTGCCGTTTTGCCCAATGGACTGAGGTGAGTGACGAATTTCCCGGCCGCGCGACCTGTCGAGCACGTGCGGTTTGGCGGTCCGCTTGTGAGGTGGCGGGCTGACTTTTTATGACGAATCAGAAAGGACTATCGATGACACACTTTACTTTCACTCCCGGAGCCGTCGCTGTCGTGACAGGCGGCGCTGCCGGCATTGGACTCGCTGCTGCGAAGCGGTTCGCGCAGCTTGGGCTTCGCGTGTGCATTGCGGATCTGGGTGAGGACCGCCTTGCGCACGCGAAGCAGGCGATTGCCAGTGTGGCTGCTGAAGGCGCGAACGATGTACTGGCCGTCGAGACGGACGTCAGCCGCCTTGAAGACCTGGTCCGCCTCGAAGCAGCGGTTCGGGATCGCTTCGGCGGCACGGATATCCTCATGAACAATGCGGGGATTCAACCAGGTAGCGCCATGTTCGGGGGGGCCGCTAGCTGGGAGCGGGTGCTCGACGTCAATCTGTGGGGTGTCATCCGTGGCACTCAGACCTTCGTGCCCGCGATGATCGCGCGCGCACGCCCGGGCCTCGTCATTAACACCGGTTCGAAGCAGGGCATCACGACGCCGCCCGGCGACCCGGCTTATAACGTCTCCAAGGCCGGCCTGAAGGCGTTTACCGAAGCACTGCAGCACGAGTTGCGCAATACGCCAGGCTGCCGGATCAGCGCGCATTTGCTGATCCCAGGCTTTGTGTTCACGGAGCTTGCCGCTCGAAGTCGTACCGAGAAGCCGGCCGCCGCCTGGACGCCCGAGCAGACTGTCGATTTCATGCTTGAGCGACTGGATGCGGGCGATTTCTACATTCTGTGCCCCGACAACGATGTGCCTCGCTCCCTCGACGAGCGACGCATCCTTTGGGCTGCGGGAGACATTGTGGAGAATCGCCCGGCGCTGTCGCGCTGGCATCCGGATTACGCGCAGGCGTTCGCAGCGTATATCCGGAAGAACGACTGACGGCCGCCCCGGCGAAAGAGAGATCGTCGCCGGCGACATCGCCAATCCGAACGGCCTTTGTTTCTCGCCGGATGAAAGCCGCCTCTATCTTGTCGAGTCCGGATCCGCGCCAACCCGCATCCGGGTGTACGACGACGAAAAGGCGGCCGGTACGCGCTCTCTGGGCCGGCGGGAAACGCCGCTGAAGCACCAGCGTCGCTTTCTGCCGTGCGTCGTCACGCGGGACGAGAAATTTACGGGAACAGCGTGCGCAACGGGGTCACCCTCCCGGTTGCGCCTTGTGCAGGCCTTCAATTTGCGCCGTGTGCCATCGTTGTCGCGACCAGTGCCGGCGTGGCAGCCACTTGGGCGAGTTCATCGCTCGACCATCCGCCGCCCAGTGCATGCAGCAGTTGCACGTTGGCACTTAGCTGGCGTGTCTGGATATCGAGCACGCTGCGCCGTGCTTCGAGTGCGACGGTCTGCGCCTGCACGACATCGAGATAACCTACAGTGCCTTGGCGATATTGGCGCAGCGCCAGATCTACCGAGTATTGCGCGGCATTCGCGGCATCCTTTTGCTCGCCAAGCGCGGTGCCGAGATACGACAGCAGCGAAAGGTTGTCCTCGACCTGCTGGAATGCCGACAGAACCACGCTGCGGTAGCGGTCTCCGGCTTCCTCGGTTGCCGCCTTCGCGGCGTCGAGCTGCGCACGACGGTAACCGCCGTCGAATACGTATTGCACGAGCTGCGGGCCAATCGCCCAGAACAGATTGGGCGCGCTAACCAGTCCAGCATAGGCGGCGCTTTGCACACCACCCTGTAAGCTCAGCGTGATGTCCGGGAAATAGGCCGCGCGCGCGACACCAATCTTTGCGTTGGCCTCGGCAACCCGGCGTTCCGCTGCTGCGACGTCGGGGCGACGTTGCAGCAGCGTCGAGGGCAGGCCGGTCGGAATCTCCGGTAACGCGATGGCGGCAGTCTGCTGCGGCAGGCTGAATTCGGACGCGGACGTGCCCACCAACACGGCAATCGCGTGTTCGATGAGCGCTCGTTGCGCGAGATTCTGCGACAACTGGGACTTCGCCGACGACAATTGCGTTTGAGCCCGCGAAACGTCGAGGCCCGCCACGATGCCGCTGTCATGCAGCGTCTGCGTGAGTTGCAGCGCTTTCGCATACGCCATGACCGTCTCGTTCAGCAGCTCGGTCTGCTGGTCGAGGCCCCGCAAACCGATGTAATTGTCCGCGAGTGCCACTTGCAGGCTGAGTTTCACGGAAGCCAGATCGGCTTTGGTCGCCTGAGCCTCATCCTTGCCGGCCACCAGGGAGTCACGCACGCGGCCCCACAGGTCGAGGTCGTAATTGACTTCGGCGCCGAGCGTGACGGAGTTGTAGTCGTTCGGGCCGCCCACGCGCAACGGCCGGTTGTCGGACTGGCGAACGCGCTGCGGCACCGCGCTTGCGCTGATGGTCGGATACAGTCCCGACGCGACCTGCGCGACGAAAGCCTGCGCTTGCGCATAGTGCGCGTAGGCGGCGTGCAGATCGGTGTTGTTGGCCAGCAGACGCGCTTCGAGATCATCGAGTTGCGCGTCGCCATATATTTTCCACCAGCCATTACGGTCTATCCGGTCGGCAGGCTGAGCGGCGGTCCAGGGACCAACGGTTTTGTATTGCGCCGCTATCGGCACCGAAGGCACCTGATATTGCGGCGCGAGCGAGCAGGCGGAGAGCGCCAGGACGCCCGTTAAAAGCGCGACCCGTCCAGGCTTAACCATGTGCGGCCGCCTTCCTGTCGGTGGCCGGCGCAACCTGCACGCTGTCGCCGTCGGCGAGTCCGTCGGGCGGCGTATCGATCACGCGATCGCTGGCGGCGAGTCCCGAGCCGATCTCCACCGAGTCGCCCAGATCGCGGTCGATCTTCACCTGCTTGAACAGCACGTGACCGTTCGCACCGAGCGTGGCGACCACGACGCCGCGGCTATCGAACACGAGCGCGCTAGCCGGCACCCGAAGTGAATCGGCCGACGCGGGCAACGTGAATTTCAGGCTGGCGAAACCGCCAGGCAGCAGCTTGCCGTTGGCATTGTCGACCAGCAATTGCACGAGCGTCGTTCCCGAACTCGAATTGACGGAGTCTGCCGCTGCAATCACGCGCGCGGTGAACTGCTGGTCGGCGTACTCGGGAACGGTCAGGATCGCGGTCGTGCCATCGTGGATCGCCGGAGCGTAGTTTTGCGGTACCTGAACATAAACACGCAACTGCTTGACCTCGGAGACCGCGAACAGCTCCTGGCCGACGCCGCCGCTACCGGCGTTCACCAGCGCGCCAACGTCGGTGTCGCGCGCGGTCACCACGCCGTCGAACGGCGCGACGATCCGCGCGAAGGCCTTCGTCGCGACGAGGCGATCGACGTTGGCCTTCGCGGCTGCCACGATCGCCTCCTTCGCGGTGTAATCAGCCGTGCGTTGGTCGACGTCCTGCTGGGCGACGGAATCGGTGCCTCTTAGCGCCTCCCAGCGCTTCGCCGTCGTACCCGCTACGACGGCATTCGCCTGCGCACTCTGCAGATCGGCGCGTGCCTGAAGGAGCTGCTGATCAAGCTCGGGTGTTTCGATTTCGGCGAGCACCTGACCCGCCTTGACCGGCGCGCCAATATCGACGTTCCATGATTTCAGGTAGCCGCTGACCTGCGCGAAAATCGGCGCCCGTGTAAACGCTTCGAGCCGGCCGGGCAGTTGCAGTGAAGGGCCGTTGGGATCGCGCATGGGCTGGATCAGATTGACTGTCGGTACGGCCTGAGCCTCCGTCCAGGTTTTCAGCTTGCGGGCGTCGACGGCTCGTAGCGCGACACCGCCAACGACGATGCCTAAGGCGATCAGCAGGCCGATCACGCCCGCGATCCGGAGCGGACGGCGCGGCGGCGTGTGAGTGGGAAAAGTGGATTCAGACGACATAGGCAGGACCTTCCGGGGCGGATGCTGGGGTCGCCGCGCGCCCGGGGCGCGCGTGAACGATACAGAAGATGACGGGGACCAGGAACAGCGAAGCCGTGGTGGCAAACATCAAACCGCCGATCACGGCGCGGCCGAGCGGCGCGTTTTGCTCACCGCCTTCGCCGAGGGCGAGCGCCATCGGCGCCATGCCGATGATCATGGATAGCGCGGTCATGAGCACCGGGCGAAAGCGCGTAAAGCCCGCTTCGAGTGCCGCCTTGAACGGATCGCCATGGACGGCAAGACGTTCGCGGCAGAAGCTGACGACCAGAATCGAATTGGCGGTCGCCACCCCCATGCACATGATCGCGCCAGTGAGTGCGGGTACGGAGAGCGTCGTGTGCGTCGCGAACAGCATCCAGACGATGCCCGCCAACGCCGCCGGCAATGCGCTCACAATCACGAACGGATCGGCCCACGACTGGAAATTGACGACGATCAGCAGATAGATCAGCACCACTGCGCCAAGCAGGCCGAACAACATGCCGGCAAAGGCGCTGTTCATCGTCTGCACCTGACCCAGCAGCGCGACGCTCGAGCCCTTCGGCAAGGTGCTGGCGTTCTGGTGCATGATGCGCTGGATATCGGCCGACACCGCGCCGAGATCGCGGTCCTGGGTGGTCGCGAAGATCTCGACCATGGGCTGGATGTTGTATTGGCTGACGACTTCGTTGCTGGTGGAGCGCTCGACCGTTGCCAGACCGCCGAGGATCTGGGCGGTGCCTCCGCCGCTGGCGGTGATCGGCAGATTTTGCAATGCTGCCAGTGAATCGAGACTGTATTGCGGCGTTTGCATCACGATCGGATACGACACGCCGTTCGCATTGTTCAGCCAGTACGTGGGCGCCACCTGGCTCGAACCCGCGAGGTTCACCACCATGCTGTTGGTCACGTCGCGCTCGGTGATGCCGAGCAACTGTGCACGCGTGCGGTCGACATCGACGTTGAAGGTGGGATTGCCGTGCGACTGCGCGATTCGTGCATCGACCACGCCGGGCACGTCGCGGACCGCGCGCAGCAGACGGTCTGCATACGCGTAGTTGGCGTTCAGGTTGTTGCCGCGGATCTGCAGGTCGATCGGCGCCGGCGAGCCGAAGTTAAGGATCTGGCCGATGATATCCGCCGGTGGGAAAGAGAACGTGACCCCCGGGAATTCCCGCGGCAATCTTTCACGCATCATGCGGACATACCCGTCGGTCGGACGATGCCCTTCGTTCAGCGCAATCTGGATGTCGCCGTCCTGCGAACCGACCGTCCCGGTGTTGTTGTACGCGGTATTGATGCCGCTGACCGGCAGACCCATATTGTCGACCACCGTGCCGAGGTCGGACGGCGGGATGATCCGGCGGATCGCGCCTTCGACATTCGCGAATATCTGCGCGGTCTTTTCGACGCGCACCCCGACTGGTGCGCGCACATGCATCAGGATCTGCCCGGCATCGACCGCCGGGAAGAAGTCGCGGCCGAGCAAGGGCGCGAGGGCGAACGAGAGCGCGACGAAGCCGAGGAAGCAACTGACGAACGGACGCCGATGGTTCAGCGCGAGTTCGAGTAACCCGCGATACACGCCACGCACCTTTTCAAAGCGCGCTTCGAAGCCGCGCTGGAAGCGTCCGAACGGACCCGGACGCCGCGCCTCATCGGCATGGCCACCCCGCGCATGCGGTTTCAGCAGGTATTTGGCCATTGTCGGCACGAGGGTTCTCGACAGGATGAACGACGAGATCATCGCGAAAATGACGGCCTCCGCCATCGGCACGAACAGGAAGCGCGCCACGCCGTTCAGGAAGAACATCGGCACGAACACGATGCAGATGCACAGCAGGGAAACGAACGCGGGCGTGACGATCTGCGCGGCGCCATCGAGGATAGCGGTCTCCACCTCCTTGCCGTGCTCGAGGTGCCAGTTGATGTTCTCGATCGTCACGGTCGCATCGTCGACAAGAATCCCCACCGCTAACGCGAGACCGCCGAGCGTCATGATGTTCAAGGTTTCGCCTAATGCGGAGAGCGTGGCGATCGAGCCGAGGATGGCCAGTGGGATCGAGGTTGCGATGATGATCGTCGAACGCCAGCTGCCGAGGAACAGCAGAATCATCAGGCTGGTGAGCACGGCCGCGATCACGCCTTCACGTGCCACACCGGTGATGGCTGCGCGCACGAAGATCGACTGGTCGCCGATCGGTTCGACATTCAGGTTATCGGGCCACGACGCCTTCCCGTTGGCGATTTGCTGTTTGATGCCGGAGATGATCCCGAGCGTCGAAACCGAGCCGTTCTTGAGTACCGACATCAGCACCGAGCGCCGGCCGTTCACATGGACGATATTGGTTTGCGGCGGACTGCCGTCGCGAACATTCGCAATGTCACGAATAGTGACCGTCGTGCCATTGGCGGCCTTGACCGGTAGATCGCCCAGGGCCTTGATCTCCGAGGGCGCATTGTTCAGTTGCAGCGTGTATTCGTAGTCGCCGATCTTTTCCGTGCCGACCGGCGTGATCAGGTTCTGACCCGCCAGCGCATTGGCGACGTCCTGCGCAGATAAACCGCGCGCCTGCAGTGCCGCAGGATCAATGTCGATCTGCACCTGGCGCGTCTTGCCGCCGAACGGGTAGGGAACCGACGCACCGGCGACAGTCGTGAGCATGGGACGCACCGCATTCAGACCGAGGTCGCCCAGCCTCTGCTCGGACAGTCCCTTGCCCGATAGCGCCAACTGGATGATTGGCACGGTCGACGCGTTGTAATTGAGGATCAGCGGCGGCGTAGTGCCCGCGGGCAACTGCCGCAACTGAGTTTGCGCGACCGCGGTCACTTGCGCGTTCGCCGTGCTGATATTCACGCCCGGCTGGAAGAAGATCTTGACGATCCCGAAACCAGCGACCGATTCTGCCTCGATGTGTTCGACATCGTTCACGGTGGTAGTCAGCGTGCGTTCGAACGGCGACGTGATCCGGCCGACCATCTGGTCGGGCGGCAGCCCCGTGTATTGCCACACCACGCTGATTACCGGGATTCTGATATCGGGGAAAATGTCGGTGGGCGTCTTCATCGCCGACAGTGGCCCGATGATGAGAATGAAGATTGCCAGAACGACGAAAGTGTAGGGTCGTCGGAGCGCGATACGAACTAGACCGAGCATGAAAATTCCAGGGCTTGGGGGAAACGCAAGAGCATCTTGCAAAGATCTGGCGCAAGAAGATGTTCGCAACGAGGATGATTGCTTTGTGACCTATGTCGGGTGTTCCCAAACGCAACCAAAGTGCGAATGTACACAACGCTCTGGATTCCTGCAGACGGAGAAATAGCATCCCGGCAACGTTTGAATGCCAGGCGAGTCAATTTCTTTCTGCCTGCGCATATCGGGAAAACCTTGTCGATGCTGGATGGAATGGTGCTCGGCAAGATTCAGACGGAGGCGAACTAGCGTAATTTCCAGCGAAGACTAAAGCGTTAGAGATTTTTATTACCAATTGTTTGAGAGGCCATCAAGGGTCCTCGTCACGAATGACATGCGAAGGTGTGAAGATGAATGCTGACAGCGTGCCTTCAAAGCGTTGAGCCGCGGCAACGCGGGGTTCAAATCGGGCTTCGCCAGGGCCGTGACAAAACAGACGAGCGCGGTGCGTCCAACGACCGGCGGCAGCCGTTGCGCAAGTCACGCGATGCGGCCCCGGACCCGGGGCCGGATTCAGTGCAGATCGACACCATCAGTGACCAAAGTAGATCGAGTGAGTCCCTGTGGTCGTCGAGGGCGCACCCGACTGCGAGGAGCCGTTCATCGACACTCCGCCGACCGCCGTGCTGCTCGGCGTCGTGGCATCCTGCGCATGAATACGTGCCTCCGCAGCCTGAACATCGGTGGGATAGTGCAAATCCTTGAGGCCCGGGCGATACCCCGCCTGTTCCATTTGCACCAGGTCGGCGCGCACTTCGGCACGCGTCAGCGGGGCAGTGGAGTCCTGTGCAAAAGAGACCGCGGGGACGACGAGTGCGTTGGCAACCAACGCTGCATAGATCAGAGTCTTCATGGTGAATTACCTGTAAAGTTAAATATAGTCAGCTTCACACGCGATGAACGGAGCCTCGGGTGTCGCCGCGCCACCGCTGCAAGGGGGAGTAAACCTGTATTGTCCGCAGATGGCGTGACGCGAGGCTGACCTCTGCATTACGCCGCTGTCATGTTCAGATAGGCAGGAGCGCATGCGGCGATCGGCGCCAAAACAGGAAAGGAGAAATACCCAGATGATCCATGTCATTGCCACAATCACCGCCCAGCCCGGTCAACGCGAAGCCGTGTTGGCACTTTTCAACCAGAACCGTCCAGCGGTGTTGGCCGAAGAGGGGTGCATCAGCTACGAGGCCGTCATCGACGTACCGGAGTTCGGGACGCCTCAGACACCGCTCGGCAAAGATACGTTCGCTGTCATCGAGCGCTGGCAGAGCGCTGAAGCGTTGAGGGCGCATGGGGCCTCGACGCATATGGCCGAATATGGACGCAATACGCGCCCGTTGCTCGTGAGCCGCGTCATCAACGTGCTTCAGGCTTGCTAAAGAGAGCGTTCCTGGCGGCCCGCCATTGGCAGCGGGACTGCCGCCCACGCCCGGGTGTATACTTTTATCAAAACGTAAATCGTCATTTGATGACATCAGCGATAATCCGACAGCGCAGGGAGTTATGAAGAACAAAGGGACTATCGAGAAGCCGAACCGTGGAACCGGCGCCGAGCGCGTCGCGCTCAAGCGGCCGATGAAAAAAGCGCCGCAGCGTTTGCCGCGCGCGGAGCGTCAGGCGCGCGTGCTGGAGAAGGCCGCGGAGTATTTCGCGGAGCATGGTCTGGGCGCGCAGACCCGCGCCATCGCGGAAGCCTGCGGCGTGTCGCAACGCTTGTTATATAGCCTGTTCCCGAGCAAGGCCGCTTTGATTGACGAAGTCTACAAGCGGGAAGTCGTCGGAATCTTCGACGCAATCTGGTTTGTTCAGTTGCAAGACCGAAGTGTGCCGATTGAAAGCCGACTCAACCGCTTTTATCGAGAATACTATGACACACTCCTGACGCGCCGCTGGCTGAGGCTTTTCCTTTACTCGTCGCTCGAGGGCCTGCACACGGCGCCGGCCTATACGAACGCGATCGTCAGCCATGCGCTCGAAATCATCGTCACTGAGACCGCGCATGAACTGGGTCTACGCATGCCTGTCGACCCGGCCCAACTGGGCGAAGTGGGTTGGCTGTTGCATGGCGCCGTGTCTCATCTGGCGATTCGCCGCCGCATCTATTCGAACGAAAACAGCACGCCCGCCGAAGCGGTGATTGCCATGCACGTGCGCGCCTTCCTGACGAGCCTGCCGAGCCTGCTGCCTGCGCTATAACGCATTGCGAGTCGGCGCAGGGCGGTTCGCCGGTGTTATCGCTGCGACCGTCTGCGTCGTCTTCAGCGCAAATCGTCAAGCGACGATATAATCCTGAGAAATTGGGCGTATTGCCGCGCAGGCGCTCTAGGGTTGCTCATTGTGTCCGCGCCGTCTCCCGTTCGAGCTGTGTTTGGCTTGCGCATGGCGGCTGCGTCATAACTGTTCGCAATCGTCGCCATGAGGCAAACCAATTTCCCGAACGGCCTGCGCCTCGGCACAATGCCATCGCGCATCCTGGTGGCGTTTCGGTCGATATGTCAGGCCGCGAGTCATTGCGCGCTGTCCGCGGCCGCCGTCTTTGAAACAGCCGAGACACGCGCAACAAATAATGCATCTCTGACGAAAAAGGTGAATCCATGAGGACTACGGCGGGTTTGCGTGTCCACACCCAGTTGGTTGCCGGCTTCGGCATTGTCCTCGTCGCTCTCGTTGCGCTGACGGTCATCGCCATCACGCGCGTCGAGTCGGTGCGGCAACGACTCGATCAGATCATCGACGTGAACGGCGTCAAAGAACGGTACGCCATCAACTTTCGCGGTAGCGTCCATGACCGGTCAATCGCCGTGCGCGATGTCACTCTCGTATCGCATGATGAGCTGCCGGCCGTCGTCGCGCATATCCGGCAACTCGCGGCGGATTATGACGAGGCGGCAAAGCCGCTTGCCGCCGTCTACGCGCAGCGCACCGACATCAGCCCAGCCGAGCGCGTTATCTATTCGCGCGTGATCGATGCGGGCAACAAGGCCACGCCGTTTATCGACGAGGTGATTGCACGGCAAACCTCCGGCGACACCGAAGGGGCGCGCACCCTGCTGCTCCAGCAAGCGCGCCCCGCGCTGGTCGAGTGGCTCGCGGCAATCAACCAGTTGATCGACTTTCAGGAAGTGCTGAACCGGCAGGGCGGTGCCGAAGCACGTCAGATAAGCGTCGATTTCCGCTGGATGATGCTTGCGCTAACCGGACTTGCGTGCGTGATCGGTGTTGGCGTTGCGGTGCTTGTCGTGCGCAACATCGGCCGCTCGCTCGGCGCGGAGCCGCGTGAGCTGATCGCGTTCGCCGATGCGATCCGGCGCGGCGATCTTTCCCAGCGCGCCGGGTTGCGCACCGGCGATACGGGTAGCGTGATGGCGACTGTGGTGCGGATGAGAGAAGCGCTCGCGGACATCGTGGGACAGGTGCGCGTTGGCGCCGATGCAGTCGCCGGCATGAGCCACGCGATTGCCGCCGGCAATGCCGATCTTGGCGCGCGCACCGAGCTCCAGGCCAGCGCGCTCGAGCAGGCCACCGGCGCGCTCAAGGAGTTCGATGCTAGCGTGGCCACCAACACGGCGAACGCGGGACACGCGGACGAGCTTGCCAGGCACGCCTCGGAAACGGCTGGGCAAGGCGGCATGGCGGTCGGCCGGGTGGTGGAGACGATGCATGGGATAAGAGCGTCGTCGGCGCGCATCGCGGAGATCATCTCGGTCATCGACGGGATCGCGTTCCAGACCAACATCCTCGCGCTGAATGCGGCGGTCGAGGCCGCGCGTGCCGGTAGCCAGGGACGCGGTTTTGCCGTGGTGGCCGGCGAGGTCAGGCTGCTCGCGCAACGTAGCGCAGAAGCGGCGAAGGAGGTCCGGCAACTGATCGTGGCGAGCGACGCTCGCGTGAAAGACGGCGCCACCCAGGTCGATGACGCGGGCTCGACCATCTCCGCGGTCGTTGATTCGTCGGCGCGCGTCACGGGCATCATGAGCGAAATCCACGACGCGTGTCAGCAACAGACGCTTCATATCGGCGAAGTCCGGGAGATGATCGCGAGCCTGGAGCATGGCACGCAACAGAATGTTGCGCTGGTCCAGCAATCGGGTGCTGCCGCGGACGCTTTGAACAGGCAAGCGCAGACTCTGCTTGGCGCGGTCAATCTCTTTTCCGTCGACGTCGAACGCGATCCGGAGCTGAAATCGGCGGGCCCACAGCAGCGCGATGCAACTGCGCGCAACCCGGCGCTTTCGCTCACCAGCAGCTACTCGTGAGCGCAGGGCTGCATAGCACGATTTTCAATTCAATCCAGGTCGTCCGCGCTGCAGGCGCGATGCGCCCGCCACTCTGAGGAGCAGCACATGATCGATTTGCGCAGCGATACCGTGACCCGTCCGGACCAGCCGATGCTCGCCGCGATGTCAACCGCCGAGCTGGGCGACGATGTGTGGGGCGACGATCCGACTGTCCTGCGTCTGCAGGCCGTGCTCGCCGAACGCGCCGGCAAGGAAGCCGGCCTGTTCTTTCCGACTGGAACGCAATGCAATCTTGCGGCCTTGATGGCGCATTGCGCGCGTGGCGACGAATACATCGTCGGCCAACTGGCGCACACCTATAAATACGAAGGCGGCGGCGCGGCGGTGCTCGGCAGCATTCAGCCGCAGCCGCTGGAAAATGCCGTGGACGGCACCTTGCCGCTCGATAAGGTTGCGGCCGCCATCAAGCCGATCGATGATCATTTCGCACGCACGCGTCTGTTCGCGCTAGAGAACACGATTGGAGGCAAAGTGCTGCCCGCGGACTATGTGGCGCGTGCGGTTGAATTGGTTCGTCAGCGCGGGCTTGCGACGCACCTCGACGGGGCACGCGTGTTCAACGCCGCGGTGGCTTCGGGCCAATCGCTGGCGGCGCTGTGCGCGCCCTTCGATTCGGTGTCGATCTGCTTCTCCAAAGGACTGGGCGCGCCGGTCGGCTCGGTGCTGCTCGGCAGCCAGGCGCTGATCGGCGCCGCGCATCGCTGGCGCAAAGTGCTCGGCGGCGGCATGCGGCAATCGGGCGTGCTGGCGGCGGCGTGTCTGTACGCGCTGGATCACAACGTCGAGCGGCTCGCGGACGATCACGCCAACGCCCAGCTTCTTGCCGACGGTCTCGCGCAGATCGATCAGGTGACGGTGCAGTCACACGCGACCAACATGGTGTTCGCGCAGTTTCCGCAGGAACATTGCGCTCCGCTCGAAGCGTGGCTCAAGGAACGGGGCATTCTCACGCAGATGCTGTACGCGTCGCGTTTTGCGACACATAAGGACGTCTCGCGCGCGGACATCGATACATTTCTGTCGGCTGTAAAGGCGTATTTCGCTCGAGGCTGATGTCCGCGCGATGCCGGTTTTTTCATTGCGTGTTGACACGGCGCGTTGGGGTCGGACAATAATCTCAGCCCCGACACTAGCCAACTCAGGTTCCAAGCGTGAACGACATCACCGGCATTTCCCCTTCGCGGGCTGATCATGTCTATGTCAGCGTACGCGAGGATATCTTCGATATGCGCCTGCTGCCCGGCGACCGCGTGACCGAAGGCAGCATCGCCGAGCGCTTCGGCGTGTCCCGCACGCCCGCGCGCGAGGCCTTGCAGCGCCTGCAGAGCGACGGCCTGATGCGCGGTTATGTGCGCGGCGGCTGGGAAGTCGTGCCGGTCGATTTCAAGCGCTTCGAAGACCTCTACGAAATGCGCAAGCTGATCGAAACCTTTGCGGTCGCGAAGCTTGCGGGTGCCGAAGGAGAGCTCTGCGAACGCGTCGCACGAACGCTCGGTCAGCTCGAACAAATCTGGAAGATTCCACCTGCTCAGCGTCGGCGTGACGGCCGCGAGATGGTCGCGCTCGACGAAGCATTTCATCACGCCCTCGTGCAGGCGGCCGATAACGCCGAGCTGGCCAATGCGATGCAGCGCGTCACCGATCGCATCCGGGTCGTGCGGCGGCTCGATCTCGTGTATGGCGACTGCATCGACGAAACCTACGACGAACATGTGGCGATCCTCGATGCGATCCGTGGTCGCGAAACGGATCGTAGCGTTGCGTTGATCGCACGCCATATCGAGGGTAGCCGCGCTGAAGTGCGCACCTTGACGGAGGAGCGCCTGCAACGCGCACGCACTGCAATGGGGCCGAATGCGATCCCTTATGCACCACCCAGGTTGCGCGGCACCAAGTAGCGGCATCGCCGTGAGCACCGAGTCGCGCAAAACCCTGCTCTGGCGCGCATGAACCGTCGGCTCGCGTGCTGGCATGCTTCTCGCATAAGTGACGGGTATGTATACAAGCAAAAGCCCCGTCAAATATGTCATCTAGTTTTTTGAATCCCACGCGCGGCGCGCGCGGTATGGCCGTCGCGCCTAACGCACTCGCGGCGCAGAGCGCGTTGGCCATCCTGCGGGACGGCGGCAACGCCGTCGAAGCCATGATTGCCGCTGCCGCGACAATCGCAGTCGTCTATCCGCATATGAACAGCATTGGCGGCGACGGCTTCTGGCTCATCTCGCGCCCCGGCGCGGAGCCGGTGGGCATCGAGGCCTGCGGCGCGGCCGCGCTCGCTGCGACGATCGACGCATACCGCTCCCGCGGATATACGACGATTCCGACGCGCGGCCCGCTGGCCGCGAACACTGTCGCGGGCACCGTGTCCGGGTGGCAGCTCGCACACCGCTGGTCGAGGGACGCGCTCGGCGGCAAGCTGCCCGTCAAGCGTCTTCTCGAAGACGCCATTCACTATGCGAAGTCCGGCGTGCCGGTCACGCGCAGCCAGGCTCAATGTGTCGACAGCCGGCGCGCCGAACTGAGCGCGATCGCCGGTTTCGCGGACACCTTTCTGCATGACGGCCGCGCGCCGGCAGCGGGCGAGCGCTTCGTCGCGCCACGTCTCGCCGCAACCTTGGAGCGCCTCGCCGAAGCAGGTCTCGACGACTTCTATCGCGGCGATCTCGCGCGCAGCATCGCGAGCGATCTTCAGTCCGCCGGCTCGCTGCTTGCGCTTGCCGATCTCGAACGGCACGAGGCGCGCTTACGCAAGCCGCTCGCACTGCAGCACTCGCTCGGCACGATCTACAACATGCCGCCGCCGACACAGGGTCTCGTGTCGCTGCTCATTCTCGGCATTCTCGACCGCGTGCTGACGAAAGACATGGACCCGCTCGGGCCCGAGTTCGTCCACGCGTGCGTCGAGGCAACCAAGCTGGCTTTCGCGATTCGCGACGCGCACGTCACCGATCCCGATCACATGACGGTCGATCCCGCCACGCTGCTCGAACCGGCCGCGCTCGACGCGATGGCCGCGCGCGTCGCGCCGACGCGAGCCGCGCCCTGGCCGGCCGGTCGCGGACCGGGCGACACCGTATGGCTAGGCGTGACGGATAGCGAGGGGGTGGCGGTCAGCTTCATCCAGAGCATTTATCACGAGTTCGGCAGCGGCATCGTCCTGCCGGGCTCCGGCATCAACTGGCAGAACCGCGGCTGCAGTTTTTCGCTCGACGAGCACGCGCTCAATCCGCTGATGCCGCGGCGCAGACCATTTCATACACTCAATCCGGCGCTGGCGCGCTTTGCCGACGGCCGCACGATGGTGTACGGCAACATGGGCGGAGACGGACAACCCCAATCGCAAAGCGCCGTGTTTTCACGCATCGCGAATTTCGGCTGGAATCCGCAGGCGGCGATCGACGCGCCTCGCTGGCTGCTCGGCCGTACATGGGGCCAATCGACCGACACGCTCAAGCTCGAACCACGCTTCGCCGCGCACACGGCGGCCGCGCTCAGCGCGTTCGGGCACGAGGTCGAGATGATGGCGCCTTACGACGAAGCGATGGGGCATGCCGGCGCAATCGTCCGGCATCCTGATGGATTAATCGAAGCGGGCTACGATCCGCGCAGTGACGGAGTCGCTGCGGGCTGGTAGACACCGCGCGCTTTTACCCAAACGACTTGCAGTTCCGGCCGTTCAGGCCCGGAGGACTGCGCACGTCTCGCGCATGCCGGCTGGCATGCGCTCAGGAATCGGAGAACACCATGAGTACACGCTTGCAACCGATGTCGCCGCACATCGAGAATGTCTCGACGCTCGCCACGCATACCCGCTGGATTCAACTTGGGCTGGGTCTCGTCTGCATGATGGCGATCTCGAGTCCGCAATACGTCTGGACGTTGATGACCAAACCGCTCGCCGCGAAACTGGGCATCGCATTGCCTGAACTGCAGGTGACATTCTCGCTGCTGATCATTTTGCAGACGTTCTTTTCGCCGTTTCAAGGCAAGCTGATCGACCGCTTCGGTCCGCGCGCGCTGATTTCGGTCGGCACGGCGATGTCCGGCCTGAGCTGGGTGTTCGCATCGCAGGTCCAGAGTGCGCCGATGCTCTATCTGACCTATGGCGTGATCGGCGGCCTTGGCACGGGCATCGTGTATGTCGGCGTTGTCGGGCTGATGGTGCGCTGGTTCCCCGCGCAGCGCGGCTTCGCGGCGGGCGCCGTCGCCGCCGGCTATGGCATGGGCGCGATCGTCACGACGTTTCCGATCGCGGCGTCGTTGCAGGCGCGCGGTGTCGACGCGACGCTGTGGATGTTCGGCATCGCGTTCGCGGTGGTAGGGCTGCTCGCATCGCAGGGCTTGCGTGTGCCGCCCGCGCATGATGCCGCCGGCGCGAATGTGAATGAGGCCGGTTCGCCGGTGGCGAATCTGCGCCCGTCACAGACGCTCAGGACGCCGATCTTCTGGCTGATGTTCGCCATGATGACGATGATGTCGACCTCCGGTCTAATGGTCACGTCGCAAATGGCCACCTTCGCCGCCGATTTCGGCGTGACCAAAGTGCTCGTGTTCGGCATGGCGGCGCTTCCGCTTGCGTTGACGATCGACCGCTTCACGAACGGACTCACGCGGCCGCTGTTCGGCTGGGTGTCCGACAGAGTCGGCCGCGAAAACACGATGTTCTTCGCGTTCGCCCTGGAAGGCGTCGCGATGGCGCTGTGGCTGTTCACGCGCGATAACGCGGTGCTGTTCGTGTTGCTCTCGGGCGTGGTGTTCTTCGGCTGGGGCGAAATCTTCTCGCTGTTCCCGGCGACGCTGACCGACACATTCGGCACGCGGCATGCCACGGAAAACTATGGCTGGCTCTACATTTCGCAGGGCATCGGCTCGATCCTCGGCGGCCCGCTGGCGGCGTTGATGCACCAGCACGCGGGTAGCTGGCTGCCGGTGTTCGGCGCGGCGATCACGCTTGACATCGTTACCGCATTGCTCGCGATTGCAGTGCTCAAGCCGATGCGCCGCCGTTTTCTTGCCGCACCACGCGGCGTTTGACGGCAACTGGCCGCTCGTTCGTTGTACGGCTAATTGCCAGGTGGCGCGCCTCTTTCATGGGCGCGCCGCGCGATTGGCCGCTCCGAAATGACTGAAACGTCATCCAGCAGCCATGTCGTGTTAACGACCGAATTCCGATAATGACAACCGGGATCATTCCAGTCCACTCGAGACTGACTGGGCGAGCAAAAGCAATCGATGCAGTACGCGAAGAGCAATTGATGTTGGCTCGAGTCTCTCTGCTGGGCGGCTCGCGGCATGATTGTCGCCGGATACGCTCCCGGATCGCCGCCGTGATAGTCTCGACCTCACGTATTCAATCTTCACGCCACCCCGGACCAACATGCACACACGGTGGACCACCGACGACATTGCGCCGCAGACCGGCAAGCGAGTGCTCATCACGGGAGCGAATAGCGGTATCGGCTATCACGCCGCGCTGACGCTGATGCGCAAAGGGGCACGGGTCATCCTGGCATGCCGCGATAAACGACGCGCAGAAAAAGCTCTCGCCCGCCTGAAAGCCGAAGTTCCCGGAGCAAACGCGGAACTGGCGATTCTCGACCTCGCTTCCCTCGCGTCCGTCCGCTCGTTCGCGCAGAAAGAACTCGCGGAGCAACGTCGCCTTGATATTCTGGTGAACAATGCCGGCGTCATGGCGCCGCCGAAACGTCTTGAGACCAACGACGGCTTCGAGCTGCAGTTCGGCACCAATATGCTTGGCCATTACGCACTCACGGCGCTGCTCATGCCCGCTCTTGAACTTGCCGCGGCTGAATCGCCTGACCGGCCGCGCATCGTGACGATTGCTTCCATCGCGCACAAGCAGGGGAGAATTGATTTCGACGATCTGCAGTCGGAGAAGCATTATTCGCCGATGCAGTCATATCGCCAGTCGAAGCTGGCGAATTTGATGTTCGCCTTTGAGCTCGACCGTCGACTGCGCGCGGCGAATTCCCGAGTCATGTCTGTAGCCGCCCACCCCGGGGTCGCGAACACCAATCTGTTTCGTTCCGGCGATCGTTCCGCGCTGTCACGTGCTGCTCGCAGCCTCGCTGGCCGGGTTATCGGCGTCGCGCTGAACAGCGAATCCGCCGGCGCGCTGCCGACGCTCTACGCGGCGACATCGCCCGACGTCGATGACGGCGGCTATTACGGTCCGCAAGGTTTCCTCGAGGCACGCGGGCGCAGAATCGGCGAAGCGAGTGTCGCGAAGCAGGCCATGGATGAATTGACCGCCCAGCGTTTGTGGCAGGTATGCGAATCGCTCACGCAGATTCGCTTTCATCTGCAGTCCGAGCGGACCGCGTGAGTTGGACGCAGGATGCCGCCGGATCTTTTTCGAATCGCGCTAATTGAACGACAGGTTGCAGCACCATGCGAATACTCATTATCGAGGACGAGCCGAAAATGGCCTCCTATCTCCGCAAGGGGCTCATGGAAGCGAGCTTCCAGGCGGATACCGCCCTTGATGGCAAAGAGGGCCTCTTCCTTGCGCTTAGTGAAGACTACGATCTGATTCTGCTTGACGTGATGCTGCCCGAACTCGACGGGCTCGAAGTCCTCAAGCGCCTACGGGAGAAAAAACATACGCCGGTACTGTTGTTGACGGCTCGCGACACGGTCCAGGACAAAGTCGTCGGGCTCGAGTCCGGTGCGGACGACTACCTGTCCAAACCGTTCGCCTACGCCGAATTGCTGGCCCGGGTCCGTGCGCTGCTGCGAAGGCCGGCGCAGTCGTCGGTCACTGTTCTGTGTGTCTCCGACATGGAGATCGATCTGGTCAGGCGGCGCGTGCGGCGCGGCAATGTGCGCATCGAATTGACGGCTCAGGAGTTTGCACTATTGAAGTTGCTCACCGAGCGCCAGGGCGAAGTGCTGACCCGGGCTTTCGTGACTTCTCACGTGTGGGATATCAACTTCGACAGCGACACCAATATCGTGGACGTCGCGGTCAAGCGTCTGCGCACGAAGATCGACAGCCCGTTCGAAAACAAGCTGCTGCATACGGTTCGCGGCATGGGCTACGTGCTGGAGGACAGGGCATGATTGGGGCCGGCGCGCCGTATTCACTGCTGAAGCGGCTCGCGCTCGCGTTTTCGATTCTTGCCATCCTGGTCCTTTCGCTCGCCGGCGGCCTTCTCTACCATACGCTCTCGCTGGAACTGCGACGCCGCGACGACAG
Organism: Paraburkholderia podalyriae; assembly: GCF_014397785.1. GTDB lineage: Bacteria > Pseudomonadota > Gammaproteobacteria > Burkholderiales > Burkholderiaceae > Paraburkholderia > Paraburkholderia podalyriae. The sequence continues at coordinate 70,862 of NZ_VZQQ01000002.1, read as the reverse complement.
CGAAATTGCCGAGAAGCTTCAGGAGTTCATGGAGCAGGCTCGCACATTGGGCAGCGCGGTATCGGTCGCGCAAAACGGTGCGGTATTTCAGGAGGCGCTGCTTTCACATCCCGCGGTGTCTTTCGCGATATCCGGCGGGGGTGGTGAACTGTTGGTGTACACGGGGGGGCGCGGGCAGCGTCTGGCATCCGGGCTCGGCAAAGACGCGGGGTCTGGTCCGTTCACCTGCAATCCGCCGATCGTCGGGCCTGCCCGCTGCGTTGTGGGGCGAGAAAAGCTGTCGTCCGGAGACACCATCCAGATCGTTCTCGCGCACGCGGCTCAAGAACGCCGCTCGGTGTTGCGCGCTTTTCAGGAGAACCTATTGCTCGTGCTCGTCGGCGGCTCACTGCTGATGGGCTCACTCGGTTATGCGATCGCGAAACGGGGTCTCGCGCCTGTGAAAACGATCGGTGCTCGCATTTCCAGCATCGAGGCACACAATCTGGACAATCGTCTGCAGATCGGCGGCGGTCCCGTCGAGCTTCACGACATAGCTGTCCCGGTCAATCGCATGCTCGACCGGCTCGAGCGCGCCTTCACGCGCCTTTCGCAGTTCTCGTCGGATTTGGCGCACGACATGCGCACGCCGCTCGCGAATATCATCAGTTCCTCGCAGATCACGCTGTCCAGGCCGCGCACGATCGAAGAGTACGAGACGCTCATCGATTCGAATATCGAGGAGTGCGAGCGACTGCAGCGCATGATCGAAACCATGCTGTTTCTCGCGAGGGCGGATCATGCCAGACAGCAGCTCAAGCTAGGGTCGCTCGACTGTCAAAGCGAATTCGCCAAACTCACCGCATTTTTCGATGCCGTCGCGGAGAATAAGAGCGTTCGGTTCTTGATCGATGGGCCCGTGCAAGTGCGAGCCGATCCGACGCTGTTCAGGCGTGCCGTCAGCAATCTGCTATCCAATGCGCTGGAGCATGCCGGGGCCGCGTCCGAAGTCGCGCTACGAGCGTTCCGCTCGGGAGAGTATGTGGCCGTGCAGGTCATGAATAACGGCGACAGCATTCCGCCCGAACATATCGATAAAATCTTCGAACGCTTTTATCGCGTCAATGCTGCCCGTGAGGGATCGGCGAAGAGTACCGGCCTCGGTCTTGCGATCGTCAAAGCGATCATGGAATCGCACCGAGGCAAGGTCGAAGTGCTGAGCCGCGCAGGCAGCACGGTGTTTACGCTGTATTTTCCGGCTCTCGTCTAAAGCGCGGCGCGCCGCAGCCCGTTCTCCTCTTCTACCTCGCGCACGTCCCCAGCCTCAATGTCAAAAATGACATTTGGCCGCCATGTGTGTATCAGCCGCAGATTTCGATAATCGACACCAGGCGATCGAGGACATGAAGTCCTCGCTCTTCGAGCGTGTCAGATCAATTCGATTCTGCGAGGGACTCATTGAAAACCAAGTACCAGAGACGCCTGTATGCGTCCGTCGCCGGGGCCGGCTTGATCGTTCTGTGCGGCGCCTTCGCGATTCATTCGCGGACCACGCGGGCAACGGCCGAACCCGTAGCGGCTGAATCTGCCACGTCAGCGGCAGCGAGCAGTACGCCTACGGTTTCCAGCGCCGTCGACCTGGCGCCCGAGGCGCTTTCGAACCTGCATCTGCAGATCGCCGACGCGGCGCTTCGCCCAGGCGTGCGGATCATCACCGCGCCGGGCGTGATCGCCTTCAACGGCAAACAGCTGGCACAACTGAGTTCCCCATCCAGAGGTCGGATCGAGGCCGTCGACGTCGCGGTTGGCGACCACGTGCGTGCGGGGCAGCGACTTGCCGTGCTCGACGAGTTCGACCTCTCCGATGTGCGCAGCCAGCTCGCCAGCGCGCAAGCCGCGCTCGCCGATGCGACGGCCGCAGCCGACGCGGCACACGCCGCGCTCGCGCGCGGCACTGAGTTGGTCGACGCCGGCGGCATTGCGCAAAGCGAACTCGAGCGCCGTCGCGCGATGACGGCCAATGCCGATGCCACGCTGCGCTCACGGCAAGCGGATCTGCAGAAATGGCGCGGCATGACACAACGATTGATGCCGATCGATGCCGCCGCGAAGGCAAACGGCGACCTGCGCACTCTTGCCGCATTGAGTCCGCGCGACTCGCTCGGCGCCGTGGTCGCGCCGTTCGACGGTGTCGTCACGGCGGTGAGTACGGCCGCCGGTAACATCGTCGATACGTCGCAGTCGCTCGTCACGGTGACGGATCTGTCGACCGTGTGGCTGCAAGTCAGCGTGCCGGAACACGACGCCGCTGCCGTGCACGCGGGTCAGACAGTCGCGGTGAACGTCGATGCCTATCCGAACCAGCCGTTCAACGGACGCGTCATCGACGTCGCCGATCAGGCCGATCCGAATACGGGCACGGTCACGGTGCGTTGCCAAGTGCCCAACCCCGGCGGGCTGCTGCGCGCCAACCTGTTCGCCACGGCAAATATCGCGGCGCCGCTCGGCCACGATTCCGTGCTGGTGCCCGATTCCGCGTTACAGGACGTGAACGGGCAGACGGTCGTGTTCGTGCCTGCGGGGCAGGGGCACTTCCTCCCGCGCACGGTCCATACCGGCGTGGCCGAGAGCGGCATGACCGAGATCGTGAGCGGGGTCAAGGCCGGAACGCCGGTGGTTGCCGACGGCAGCTACTGGCTGAAGGCTGCGCTGATGCAAACCACCATTCCCGACGAAGGCTGAACCGCGAGCGCAGGTCATGATTACGAAGATTGTCGATGCGGCGCTGAAGAATCGCGCCATGGTACTGATCCTGGTCGCCGTACTGATCGCCTTTGGGCTCGTCAGCATGCAGCGACTGCCATTCGATGCGCAGCCCGATATCTCGCCAGTCCAGGTGCTCGTGACGACGCAAGCGCCGGGGCTCGCTCCGGTCGATATCGAACGCTCGATTACCGCGCCCGTGGAACTCGCCCTGCAAGGATTGCCCGGCATGCAGGCGCTGCGCTCCATTTCCCGTTATGGCCTGTCGGTCATCTACGTGCGCTTTGCCGACGGCTCGAACATCTATCAGGATCGCAATCTGATCGGCGAGCGCCTGCAGACGGTGCAGCTTCCGCCCGGTACAAATCCGCCTCAGATGGGACCGCTGTCGGATGGCCTGAGCGAGATCTATCAATTTCAGGTGCGTGGCCACGGGCAATCGCTGATGACACTGCGAACGCTGCTCGACTGGCAGATCGCGCCGAAATTCCGCGAAGTGGCTGGCGTGGTCGACGTCAACGTCAACGGCGGCGAACTGAAGACCTACGAAGTGCAGGTGGCGGACGACGCGCTGACGCGCTACGGCCTTTCGACCGCCGACATCTTCAATGCCGTGCAGATGAACAACGGCGCGGCCGGCGGCGCGACGATCGAGCACAACGGCGGGGAGGCCATCATTCGCGGCGAGGGGCTGCTTCGCAACGCGACGGACATCGGCAACATCGTGTTGCGCACCGAGCCGGATGGCACGCCGCTTTATGTTCGCAATGTTGCGCGCGTCGTCGAGGCGCCGATGCCCCGGCTTGGCGCGGTCACGCGCGACGGCCAAGGCGAAGCCGTTGTCGGCGTCGTTCTGATGGGACTCGGGCAGAACACGCGTGTCGTCGCGCAGCGGGTTCAGGACGCCGTCAAGGAAATCAACAAGACGCTGCCGCCCGGCGTCGAAATCGCACCGTACTACAACCGCGCCGACCTGATGAACCGCGTGCTGCATACGGTTGCTCACAACATGATCGAAGGCGCCGTGCTCGTGATTGCCGTGCTGCTGCTGTTGCTCGGCAATGTGCGCGCCGGCCTGATCGTCGCGCTGGCGATTCCTTTGTCGATGCTGGCCGCGGCGATCGCCATGTACAGCGCGGGCATGTCCGGCAACCTCATGAGCCTGGGCGCCATCGATTTCGGCCTGCTCGTCGACGGCGCGGTGGTCATGATCGAGAACATCGTACGGCGGCGCGCGGAAGCACCGGCGCGGCCCATGCAGGCGGTCGTGCTCGAGGCATCCCGGGAAGTGGCGCGGCCCGTCACGTTTGCGGTCCTGATCATTACCGCCGTCTATCTGCCGATTCTCAGCCTCGAGGGCGTCGAGGGAAAGATGTTCCGCCCGATGGCGTTGACGGTCGTGTTCGCGCTCCTTGCGTCGCTCGTGATCACGTTGACCGTGATGCCCGTTCTCGCGAGCTTTCTGCTGCGCGGCAAGGTGGCCGAACACGAGAGCCGCATCATCCATTGGATGCGGCGGCGCTACGAGCCGGTGCTCACGCGCGCGGCGCATCGTCCCGTGCTGACTGTCGGGCTTGCCGTGCTGCTGCTCGCGCTCGCGGGCGTTCTCGGCTCGCGCCTCGGTGCGGAATTCCTGCCGCGTCTGGAAGAAGGGGCGCTCACGGTCACGACCACGAAGCTGCCCGGCATTTCCGTGCCGTCGGCGGTCGAGTCACAGACGATGATCGAGCGAACGCTGATGCGCTTTCCCGAAGTTCAGTCGGCAGTCACGCTCGGGGGCAGTTCCGAGATTCCCACCGATCCGATGGGTGTCGAGCAAAGCGACACCTTCATCATGCTCAAGCCGAAATCGGAGTGGAAGACCGCGCAGACTCAGGAGGGACTGGTCGAAGCGTATTCGGATGCGCTCAATCGCGCGGTTCCCGGCCTCACGCTCGATTGGGCCCAGCCGATCCAGATGCGCATGGACGACATGCTGGCGGGCGTGCAGGCGGATGTAGCCGTGATGATTCACGGCAACGACCTCGACGCGTTGCACGATACCGCGCAGCGTATCGCGAGCGTGATCGCGCGCGTGCCGGGAGCCGCCGACGTGCAGGCGCAACAGACGGTCGGCCAGCCGTACTTGCGCATCATCGTGAACCGGGATGCGGTGGCGCGCTATGGCCTCAATGCGAGCCAGGTGCTCGACGTGGTGCAGGCGCTCGGAGGCCGCACCGTTGGCTCGATTTCGAATAACGATGGCCGCTTCGACATACGCGTTCGTCTGACGCCGCAAGACCGCACTGCTGTGGCGCGAATCGGCGCGCTACGCGTGAGCAACGGCGCGGGCAAGGCCGTGCCGCTCGCCGAAGTCGCCGACATCCGGATGGAGCCCGGTCCTTCGACGATCGAGCGCGAACAGGGGCAGCGCGTGATCATGGTGCAGGCCAACGTGCGCGGCCGCGATCTCGCCGGGTTCGTGCTCGCTGCGCAACATGCCGTGGCCACGCAGGTCAAGCTTCCGCCCGGGTACAGCCTGTCCTGGAACGGCAGCTTCAAGAATCTACAGGAGGCGATGTCGCGGCTCTACGTGGTCGTGCCCGTCGCCCTGGCGGTGATCTTCGTGCTGCTCTATCTGATGTTCGACAGCGTGAGCCTTGCGGCACTCATCTTCTTCAACGTGCCGTTTGCGGCAATCGGCGGGATCCTGGCGCTCTGGGCACGCGGCCTGCCGTTCAGCATTTCGGCCGCCGTCGGCTTCATCGCGCTGTTCGGCATTGCGGTGTTGAATGGGGTCGTGCTGGTCAGCTACATCGTCGAGAAGCGGGCGAGCGGCCTTGGCGCTGTCGAGGCTGCGCGGCAGGCTGCCTTGACACGGCTGCGTCCCGTGCTGATGACGGCGACTGTCGCGAGCCTCGGCTTCCTGCCTATGGCCTTTTCCACGAGTTCCGGCGCGGAAGTGCAACGGCCGCTCGCCACGGTGGTGATCGGTGGACTGGTATCGGCCACGCTGCTGACCTTGCTGGTGCTGCCGTCCCTGTACCCGTGGTTCGACCGCCGCAAGCGCACGGTGCCGCAAGAGCAGACCGTACCGGAATACGCAGAATGACACAGGGCGTTACTCACATGATCACCTTCAAACGTTCGACCAGCCTGTTGATACCGTTGCTGCTCGCGGGTTGCGCGGTCGGTCCCAACTTCACGCAGCCTGCCGCACCGGCTGGAGCCGGCTATACGCAAGCGCCGTTGCCTTCGAGGACCGCGGCGATGGCCGGCGCGGATGGGCCGGCGCAGGACTTCGTCGTCGGCGGCGATATACCCGGGCAATGGTGGACGCTGTTCCAGTCCCCGCAGTTGAACCAGCTGATCGATCGCGCGTTCAGGCGCAGCCCGACGATCGACGCCGCACACGCCGCGCTCACCGGCGCGCGCGAAAACATGCTGGCGCAGGAGGGGGCGTTTTTCCCCAGCATCGGTCTCGATGCGTCGGGCAGCAGGAACGGGACCCCGACTGCGAGCCTCGCACCGGTCGCGGCGAACAACCAGCGCATCTATTCGCTCTACACGGGCGAGCTGACCGTTTCATATTCGCTCGACGCTTTTGGCCTGAATCGCCGGACCGTCGAATCGGCGGCCGCGCAAGCGGAGAATCAGCGCTTCGAACTCGAAGCGGCCTATCTGACGTTGAGCAGCAACGTGGTGCTCGCGGCGATCGACGAAGCGGCCTTGCGCGGTCAGATTGCCGCGCAAGTAGAGATGATCAAGGCCGATACCGAACTCGCGGACATCGTCCGCCGCGAATACACGCTCGGCGAGGCCGCACAGGCCGATCTGTTGCAACAGCAGGCCGTGCTCGCTCAGGCGCAAGCGGCGTTGCCGCCGCTCGAAAAGCAACGGGCGCTGCAGCGCGATGCGCTGACTGCTCTGGTGGGAGGCTTTCCGAATGAAGACCTGGCGGTGCACTTCGATCTGGCGGACTTGCACCTGCCTGACAATCTTCCGGTGAGCTTGCCGTCCAGGCTCGTCGAGCAACGCCCGGATATTCGCGCCGCTGCCGCTGCTCTGCACGCGGCCTCCGCGCAAGTCGGCGTCGCCATCGCCAACCGGCTGCCGCAGATCTCACTGAGCGCCGCACTGGGCACCTCACCGAATGCTCTCGCCAACGCGTTCACACCGTACAACCAGTTCTTCAACGTGGTCGGCAAGGTCGCGCAGCCCATCTTTCAGGGCGGGGCGCTGCTGCACCGCCAGCGCGCCGCCCAGGCGGTCTACGAGCAGGCCGGGGCGCAGTACCGTCTGACGGTCATCAACGCGTTTCAGAACGTTGCCGATGTCTTGCAGAGTGTTCAAGCCGATGCAAAGACGCTGGAAGCGTCCGCGGCCGCCGAAGAGGCTGCATCGCGCAGCCTCGATATCGCTCGCCGGAAGCTGCAGACGGGGGAGATCGCTTACCTGTCCGTGCTGACGGCACAGCAAAGCTACGAAACGGCGCACGTCGCCGCGATCCAGGCGAGAGCTGCGAGGCTCGCGGACACGGCGGCGCTCTTTCAGGCCGTCGGCGGCGGCTGGTGGAACAGGTCGGACGCGCTGGTCTCGAGCGCGGCGCTAAAAGAAGCTCATTGAGTTGGACCACGCGACACATTCCTCATGATACGAACTCTCATTGGCCTGATCTTCGTCGCTCTGCTGAACGGCTGCGCCTATTCGTCGGAACAGGCTCACCGTGCGCCGCTTGCGCAGACTGCGACAACCCGGACCGTCGACTATGCGGGCCTGCCCTGCGGGAATCAGTATGTGCACGTCAAATCGCCGCCGTGCTACTTCCCGCGCGAAGCGCAAATACCTGCCGCCACGCTGCAGGCGGGGACGGCGTCATCGCATTGAGTACGACGCATTGCGCCCGGCAGTCGAAGCGTCCAGCTTGCCGGGTGCGCTGCCAACTCGACTGGCCGTGCGACAGCATCGACCCGCTCGCGGCGCTGATGAACTGCTTCGCGCCCGTGCAAGCATTTGGGCGCGCTGGAACAAGTCCACGGAATTTCGTTCACCTACCCTTGGTCTCGTGCGATGCAACGAGGCGTACATAGGGTGGGCCTTTGACATCTGCCGTTCAGGAGTATGGGGATGAACACAAATATTGTCGGTCATGGACGTGGCAGGCCGCGCGCAGGCGGTTTTGGCCGCCGCTGGCGCGAGCTGCTTCTCGGCGCTGCCAGTCTGCTGGCGCTGCTGATGTCGGGTCACGCTCAAGCCGCCGCGCCGGTGCCTGCCGAGTGCGCCGCGTTGCAGGCGAAATACCCGCAATTCAAGGGCAAGACGCTGATCAACGCGATCAACCCGCACACGCCGGGTTACGAAGCGCTGGACCCGAACGATCCGACGAAATACATCGGCTTCGACATCGATCTCGGCGAGGCGATCGGCAATTGCCTCGGCTTCAAGATGGCGTACAAGCCTGTTGCGTTCTCGGCGCTGCTGGCGACGCTGCAAAGCGGTCAGGCCGACATCGTGATCTCCGATATCTATGCGACCGAGGAGCGCGCGAAGGCGGCGGACTTCATCACCTATTCGAAAGTGTTCGACGGCGTGCTGGTTGCGAAGGGCAATCCGAAGAAAATCAGCGGCATCAATCAGACGATGTGCGGCACGACCGCTGCGGAGAACACCGGCTACGTCGAAGTGCCGCTGATCCAGAAGCTCGCACCGGCTTGCAAGGCGGCGAACAAGCCGGAAGCCGCCGTGCAGCTGTACGACAACAACGCGAACGCAATCCAGGCGATTCTCTCGGGCCGCGCCGATACGTACATCAATGACGTCAATACGGTGGACCAGGCGGTCAAGGCGTATCCGGGCCAGCTCGAAAAGGCCAATGCGGTGACACTGCCGTATTCGATCGGTATCGGCGTACCTAAAACGAATCCGGCAATGCGCGCGGCGGTAATGGCGGCGCTCGTCGCGATCCAGAAGTCCGGCACCCAGACTGAGCTGCTGAAGAAGTGGTCGCTTGGTGCTGAAAATCTCGAAACTCCCAAGCTGATTGCCTCGAACTGATGAATTTGTTTCTGCACTATGTCGGCCTGCCGTATCTGTTAAGCGGCATCGGCTTCACCATCGCAGTCACGCTCCTCGGGCTGGCAGGCGGTCTGATCGTAGGACTGGTGCTCGCGAGCATGCAACTGAGCAAGGTGGGGCCGCTTGCCGCCATCGCACGTGGCTACACGGTGATTTTTCGCGGAACGCCGCTGATCCTGCAACTCGTGTTCGCATACGACGCGCTGCCGCACATCGGTTTGAAGTTGAGCGCGATGGGCGCCGCGGGTCTCGCGCTTGCGGCGAACGAGGGGCCGTTCATCGCGGAAATCCTGCGCTCCGGCGTGCTCGGCGTCGAGCGTGGGCAAGTTCTTGCGGCGCAGGCGCTCGGCATGACGCCGACCGTGTTGCTGCGCCGTGTGATCGCGCCGCAGGCGATCCGCACCATGGTGCCGGCGCTCGGCAACGAATCGGTCAGCGCGTTGAAGAACTCGTCTCTGGCCTCCGTGATCGCTGTCGACGAACTGACCTTGCGCAGCACGCAACTCGCGTCGTCGACGTTTGATTTCTTCTCGATCTTCTTTGCGTCCGGGCTGATGTATCTCGTGCTGACCGGCTTGATTGCTGCAATCCAGCTATTCGCCGAAACCGCGCTTGATCTCGATCGCAGTCCGTCCGGACGCTTTGCGCGACTGCTGCCGTGGCGCCGGGCCGCGCTCGCCGTGGAGCCCTCCGCCGCAAGCGCGACGCAATCCGTCGGTGCGCCGCTCGACGCCGCGCCCGCGCCGGTTGCGCGCAAGGCCCATGCGGAGCGCGCAAGCCGCTACGAGCTATTGCAGAAGCAGAAAGCGGCGGTGCAGGTGAAAGGGCTGAGCAAGCGTTACGGCAAGCAGACGGTGCTCGACGGCTTCGACCTCACGGTCCGCTTCGGCGAGGTCATTGCGCTGCTCGGGCCGAGCGGATCGGGCAAAAGCACGCTGCTGCGCTGTATCAATCACCTGGAGCAGTGGGATGCCGGCGAAATCCGTATCGGCGGCAAGCGCATCGGTTTTCGGGTCGACGGTCAGCCAATGACACAGGGCGACCTCGCCAACGAGCGAGCGAGTGCCGGCGTCGGCATGGTGTTCCAGCATTTCAATCTATTCAGCCATCTGACGGCATGCGAGAACATCGCCGGGCCGCTGCGCTGGGTGCACGGGATGCCACCGGCCGACGCCGAGCGCCGCGCGCGCGAACTGCTCGAACGCGTCGGCCTCAGTCATCGCGCGGATGCGTTGCCGCGACATCTGTCGGGCGGCCAGCAGCAGCGCGTCGCGATTGCCCGCGCGCTGGCGCCGAATCCTCGCGTGCTGCTGCTCGACGAACCGACCTCCGCGCTCGACCCCGAACTCGTCGGCGAAGTACTCGACGTGATTCAGCGGCTCGTGGACGAAGGCGGCCTGACCATGATCATCTCCACGCACCAGTTGCGCTTTGCCGATCAGGTCGCCGATCGCGTCGTGTTCATGAGCGGCGGCGCGGTGGTCGAACAGGGACCCACGCATGAAGTGCTCACCCAGCCGCGCCATCCGTTGACAGCTCGATTCCTGAGCGTGATGGGCGCGGACGACCGGCTCGAAGTCGCGTCTTGACGGCGCGCGCCATTCAGCATCGCCCGGCCGTTCGTGCCGGGCGTCTTACGAGGTTCGAACAGACATGAAGCACCATACACTCCCGGTTTCGCCTGAAACGGTTCATTGGGGTTACTTCAGCAAGCAGGTCGCGCCCGCGTTGACGCTGCGTTCCGGCGACCGGGTCACCATCGAGACGCTGACCCACCATGCGAACGACGACCACGAACGGATGGTCGCGGGCGACCCCGGCGCCGAAAGCATCTTTCAGTGGACCCGCGAGCACAAGGCCATGCCGCGCCGGGGCGCGGGGCCAACCGATGGACCGTTTACGCTCGGCTCGGGCGAAGGTGTCGGCGTGCATCTGCTGACCGGGCCGGTCGCGATCGAAGGGGCCGAGCCGGGCGACGTGCTCGAAGTGCGAATCCTCGACGTGCGCCCGCGGCCGAGCTGCAATGCGTGCTATCGCGGCCGTTGTTTCGGTTCGAATGTCGCCGCATCGTGGGGCTTTCATTACCACGATCTCATCGAGGAGCCGAAGCCCCGTGAAGTCGTGACGATCTTCGAGCTCGATACCTCGGGCGAGCCATTTGCGCGTGCGGTCTACAACTACGTGTGGACGCCGCAAACCGACCCGGACGGCGTGGTCCACGCGATGATCGATTACCCGGGCGTCAAGGTCGACCCTACGCTGGTGAACAAACGCGAGAACATCCTGCCGAACGTGAAGGTGCCGGCCAGGCTGCATTTCGGCACGATGGGGCTCGCGCCGGCGGAACTCGACTATGTCAGCTCGATTCCGCCCAGCTACACCGGCGGCAATATCGACGATTGGCGCGTCGGAAAAGGTGCGCGGATGTATTACCCGGTCGCGGTCGAAGGCGCATTCTTTTCTGTCGGCGATCCTCATGCGGCGCAGGGTGACAGCGAACTTGGCGGTACGGCGATCGAAACCTCGCTCACCGGCGACTTCGAGTTCGTGCTGCACAAGAAGAATGACCTCGGCGGCACGATTCTCGAAGGCCTCACGCACCCGATGCTGGAAACCGACGACCAATGGTCGGTGTACGGATTCACTTTCGCCAACTACCTGGCGGAACTCGGCCCGGCCGGACAGACCGAGGTGGCACAGCACGCGAGCCTCGACAAGGCAATGCGCGACGCGTTCCGCAAGCTGCGCCGTTTCCTGATGACCGTGCACAGGCTAAGCGAGGATGAGGCCATTGCGCTGATGTCGGTCGCCGCGGATTTCGGCGTCACACAAGTGGTCGACGGCAATTGGGGTGTGCATGGATCAATTCGCAAGAACGTCTTTGTCGGCGGCGCCGGCCGCTGAGACGTCCCGCTCGGGCCGCAGGCGATTCGCCGCGCGCGTGCGCGGACGTCCCGTATGCGTCAGGTCGGTGCATAGGGGCGTTGCTGGTGCCTGCGCGCGCAATCATCGCGGTCGGGCGGACACCGGCGCTCGGGGCGCCGCGCCCTCGCGATGCACCCGACCCGCGTTGGTGCGGTTATTGCTTTTTTGGGCGGCCCGCACCGCTCGTCGAATCTGTCCTCGGGTAGCGGGCGTTGCGCTCGTGCGACGGGCGTCTGTTCTGGAGTCAACGTTGGAGTTGCTGCGCTTTACTACCGAGTCCTATTCGGAGGCCGAACGGCTTCGCGCGTGGGTTAAAGCGCTTGACACGATGGGGTGGCGTAGCGGTGCGATTGCTTCTGTGCGGGCGTTGCGTGGCACGATCGTCGCGCAGCGGTCGCCCGGCGGTTTCGATCTGGGCCTGCTGGCGTCGGTGGCGCAGACGCTCGAACCGAATGCTGCCGGTGGCGACGGCGTGCTGATTGTGCTGCACCTTGACGGTGTGGCGACGCTGCAGGCCAACAGCGGACGTCAGCCTCTGGCAGTGAACGACCTCGTCTTTCTGCCGTCGGGCGAAGGCGCCTCGCTGCTGTTCGCGACCGATTTCCGCGCATTTGTCGCGCGTGTACCGCGCTCGGCGATCAGGGGGCGGCTGTTTGCATCGTCGATGAACGCCGGCCGGATCGCCGGAGATGCCGGTGTCGGGCATGTGTTTTCCGGCTTTCTTGCGTCGCTTGCGGAAGGCGTGGAGACGTTGTCCGCCAACGACCTGCGTCCGCTTGAGCTCGCACTGGTCGAGTTTCTGGTGGCGATTCTGTCCGTGCAACAGCGCGAAACGCCGATTAGCGGACTGACATCGTCACAGGCGGCCATCTTCTCGCGCGTGTGCCGCAGTATCGATGCGCAACTGGGCGACCCCAACATCAGTCTCACGCGTCTCGCCGCAGAGGAGCGCGTCTCGCAGCGCTACCTGCAAAAGCTGTTCGAAACTGCCGGCCAGAGCTTCTCCACGTATTTGCGGCTCAGCCGCCTTGAACGCTGCAGGGCCGAACTCGTCGATCCGCTCCACGAAAAGACGTCGATTTCGGATATCTGTTTTCGTTGGGGCTTCAACGATCCCGCGCATTTCAGCCGTGCGTTTCGCGAGCAGTACAAGACGTCGCCGCGCGCCTTCCGTCATGAAGCGAGCCTCGATCTGGCCCGGCAAGTGGTGCAGCGCATTTCGCGCGGATTGCCGCTCAACACGGATGCGCTGCTGGTTCCCGCGAAAGCGTCGTCGCGCGAAGCAACGCTCGACTCTGCCGGTGCGATCGTGGCCAGTCGCCCCGTCGACTCGCGAACCGGCTCGAGGCAGGCAATCGGCAGCCGGTCCGGCCGGCCGCGCCACCATCTGTTGCGTGCAACGGCCAACACGGTACATTGGGGCTATTTCTCACACGACCTGAAGCCGGTGCTCGAAGTCGACAGCGGCGATAGCGTGACGATCGAGACACTGACGCAGCATGCGTCGGACGACTGGGCGCGTATGGTGGCCGGCGATCCAGGCGCTGAAAGCGTGTTCCACTGGACCGCCGAGCGCAAAAACGTGAACCGGCGCGGCGCCGGACCGATCGACGCATCGATCTACGGTCGAGGCGCAGGCGAAGGGTTTGGGGTGCATATCTGCACCGGCCCGATTGCGGTACGTGGCGCCGAGCCGGGCGACATACTGGAAGTCAGGATCCTCGAGGTGCATCCGCGGCGCTGCGCGAATCCGCAATTCAGCGGGCGGGCGTTTGGCAGCAATGCGGCCGCGTGGTGGGGTTTCCATTACCGTGAATTGTTGACCGAGCCTAAACCGCGCGAAGTCGTCACGATTTATGAACTCGACGCGGAGCCCCGGCCGGACCAGGGCACGCCCTTTGCGCGCGCGGTCTACAACTACCGCTGGACGCCGCAACGCGATCCGTTCGGCGTCGTGCATCCGACCATCGACTATCCGGGCGTTCCGGTCGATCATTCCACCGTTGAGGAAAATTATGGAATTCTCAAGGGCGTCAAGATTCCGGTGCGCCCGCATTTCGGTCTGATCGCGGTCGCGCCGCAACAGGACGGTCTCATCGACTCGATTCCGCCGTCCGCGTTCGGCGGCAACCTGGACAACTGGCGCGTCGCGCAGGGGGCGAGCGTCTATCTGCCAGTGGGTGTTCCCGGCGCATTGCTGTCGGTCGGGGATCCGCACGCATCGCAGGGCGATTCCGAGCTATGTGGGACGGCGATCGAATGCTCGCTGACCGGCGAGTTCCAACTGATATTGCACAAGAGAGCGACTTTGGCCGGCCAACCGTATGCGGATCTCACGTATCCGCTCGTCGAAACCGCCGACGAGTGGGTGCTGCATGGATTCAGTCATGCTAACTATCTGGCTGAATTCGGCACGCACGCGCAGAGCAAGGTCTACGAGAAGTCGACGCTGGATCTCGCGATGCGTGACGCGTTCATCAAGACGCGCCGCTTTCTGATGACGACCAAGGGCCTTACCGAAGACGAAGCAATCTCGTTGATGTCGGTCGCAGTCGACTTTGGTGTGACACAGGTCGTCGACGGCAACTGGGGTGTGCACGCGATCATCCGCAAAGCCTTGTTCGCGGAATAAATCATCTTGTCGTGCGTGCGCGATCGGTCTGCCGAAGCGGTGCGCACGGTGCTTTCCTTTTTCCGGAGTTACCTCGAATGGATGTATCTACAAAATTCTGGATGGTCGAGGGCGGCCCGACACCGGTAGGCCCTTTCTCCCATGCAACCGAGCACGACGGCTGGGTGTTTCTCACAGGCCAGATGCCAACGTCGCCGGAGGATGACAACGCACCGCTTCCCGAAGGCGTGGCCGCCCAGACGACGCGAGTCATGGACAATCTGATACTGGTGTTGAAAGGGATGGGGCTGGGCCTAGAACATGTCCTTTCGGCGCGGATTTTCCTGACCGAATTCAAACGGGATTATGCGACGATGAACGCGGTCTATGCAGCTTATTTTCCGACCGGGAGATTGCCGGCGCGGACCTGTATCGGCGTAACTGGATTGGCGCGTGACGCGCTCGTCGAAATTGACTTCATTGCTCGCAGGCCGAGTTGAACAGCGACTCGATGCAGCCGTTATACCTGGCAGTCAATGTGCCCATGCTACCGCGCCGTCTCGACGGTCACCTCGCCGTGCAACAGGAATGAGGTCATCTCAGGTGCGTCGCGACGGGCATCGGTCACGAGCGTCCACTCGCGTTCGAGCGGTGTCCAGTGTTGCTGGCTTGCGCGGTCCAGCTTGTGCGAGGTGACCAGTACGAAGAGTTGGGCAGCCTGCCTGATGACGCATTCCTTCAGGTAGGCCTGCTCCGCTGACGCCTCGCAGAGGCCTCGGTCAGCCACCACGCCGTCCGCGCCGAGAAATGCCTTGTCGACGGACAGGCGGCTCAAGGCAAGCTGCGCAAGCGGGCCGAGCGTGCTCATGCTGGTGGGACGCAGATCGCCGCCGATCAGCGTGACGGGCACTTCGCTCGCAGCGAGCGTGTTGACGGCCAACAGATTGTTGGTCACAACGCGAACCTCGCGACGGCCGGCGAGCAAACGTGCCATTGCCGCGGTGGTGGTGCCGCCGTCGAGAAAGATGGCGTCGCCATCCTGCACATGGCTCACGGCCACGCGCGCGATGGCCTCCTTTTGCTCGCGAAAACTCTCGCGGCGGCTATCGAGCGATTCCTCGGGTTCGTGAATACCGAGCGAAGCGGCCGCGCCTCCGTAGGTGCGCACGATGCGCCGTTCGTCGGCGAGCGCGCGCAGGTCGCGGCGAACCGTCGCCTCGGACATGCCGAAGTGCTCGCACAACGCGCTGACATCGGTCATGCCGGAGAGGACGGCCTGCAGCATTGCCTCGCGGCGGTTCGTAACTTTCATGGTGATGGTTTGCCTGGGTGGTGCGCCGTGTAAAGGCGTCGAATCGCGTAAGTGTAATCAAACGGGCTGGCGGGGCAATGGGGCGGGGCAGGCAGGTGTGCGCCGCGCGAATGTGCCCGCCTGCGGCTGCAGGCCTGCTGCGTTAAATTGACTGAATTGATTGAATCGATCAATTCAGGCGGGAAGCCCATCGCCCCAAAATTTTCAAAATGTCGGCTATAAAAAGGGTTATTCCAGAAATATTTGCGCGAAGCGGAGGGCGGGCGTACACTCATAAATGATTGAATCGATCATTAAAGTGATCATATCGATCACAAACAACCTTGAGACAACTATGGCCCAACTACCCATCAAGCGCGCAATCGAACGCGTACCCGGCGGAATGATGATCGTCCCGCTCCTGCTCGGCGCAGTCATCGCCACCTTTCTGCCGGGCATGCCGAAATTCTTCGGTTCCTTCACGAATGCGCTGTTTACGGGTGCGTTGCCTATCCTTGCTGTGTTCTACGTGTGCATGGGCTCGTCCATCGATATCAAGGCGACGCCCTATCTGCTGAAAAAGGGCGGCGCGCTGTTTGCCGCGAAGGTGGGGACGGCGATTGTCGTCGGTTTCGTGCTGGGCCATTTTCTTGGCGAGATGCCCGTCTCCTCCGGACTGTTCGCCGGAATGTCGACGCTCGCGGTGGTCGCCGCGATGAACGACACCAACGGCGGCCTCTACATGGCGTTGATGGGGCAATATGGCAAATCTGAAGACGTCGGCGCGTACACGATCATGTCGCTCGAATCCGGCCCGTTCCTCACCATGGTCACGCTCGGCGTGGCCGGGCTTTCGGCGTTTCCCTGGCAGACGCTGATCGGCAGCGTCCTGCCGCTGGCGGCCGGCATGCTGCTGGGCAATCTCGACCGGGAAATGCGCGCCTTTCTTGGCCGCGCCGTGCCGGTCATGATTCCGTTCTTCGCGTTGGCGCTCGGTGCGAGCCTCGACCTGCACAAGGTATGGCAAGCGGGCCTGCTGGGCATCGGCCTCGGCATTGCCGTGGTGATCGTCACGGGCATTCCCCTTTACCTGACCGATCGGCTGACGGGCGGCACGGGTGTCGCTGGGGTGGCGGCCGCCAACACGGCGGGCAACGGCGCGGCGGTGCCCGCGCTGATCGCCGCGGCCAATCCGGTCTACGCTGAAGCCGCCAAAAGTGCGACGCTGCTGGTTGCCGCGTGCGTGGTCGTGACGGCCATCGTCTCGCCCATACTCACCGCGGCTGTCGCAAAGCGTGTCGCCACGCGCACGGAAGCGAGAGACTCGACCGTCGGAGCGACACGTTGAGCATGACTAAACTTGTGATCGTCGCCGACGACCTGTCCGGCGCCGCCGATTGCGCGATTGCCTTCGCCGCTGCTGGTCTGCGCACGGCGGTGAGCCTCACGGCGGCGCAGGCGACGCTGCACTCCGAAGTGATCGCGGTGGATACTGACACGCGCCGTATGTCGCCCGCTGACGCGGCACGTTGCACGGGCGCGGCGTGGCAGGTATACGGCGCGCCGGCCTGCCGGTTGTACAAAAAAATCGATTCCACCTTGCGCGGCAACTGGGCCGCCGAAGTCGCCGGCTTGCAGCCGCTCGCGGGGCTTGCCATTGTCGCGCCGGCTTACCCGGCAACCGGGCGTACTGTGTGTGACGGCCGGGTCTTCGTGCACGGCATTCCGCTCGAAGAGACCGAAACCTGGCAGCTCGAACACGCTGAACGTTCTGCCGATCTCGCGACGATGCTGGAGTCCGCGGGCCTCAACACGGCGCTGCTGAGGGTCGCGGCGCTGCGCGGCGATCGGCAGGCATTGCGCGAGACCATCGGCACAATGATGCGCGGCGGCATGCAGGCGCTGGTCGTCGATGCGCAAACCGATGCGGACCTCAGGGCGCTCGCCGAGGCCACGGCGTCGCTCGACGGCGCGTTCTTCTGGGTCGGCTCCGGCGGACTGGCTCGCGAGCTGGCTTTAGTGAGCGGCCAGTCCGCGCCCGCGCCGGACCAAAACGCGGCGCCGCGGCAGATGTACCGGCAGGACGGCGCGGTGCTGATTCTTGTCGGCAGCCTCTCGGCGGTCTCGGAGCAGCAATGCGCGATGCTGCGCGAGCGTGCGGGCATCGCCGAGATCGTGGTGCCGCCCGCCTTGCTGCGAGACGCCGAGCGGCATCCGCAATGGCCGGTCTGGCAGGCCCGCGTCGCCGCTCACCTTGGCGAACGCACCGATCTGCTGCTGCGAATCGGGCGCGACGAAGCGTTCAATCCGGCCGAAGGTGCGCATCTGTCGAAGGCGCTGGCGGCGCTCGTTGCGCCATCGTTTGCGCATCTCAGCGGACTGATCGCCACCGGCGGCGAAACTGCGCGCGCGATGCTGAGCGCGGTCGGTATCGCCAGTTTGCAATTGCTGTCGGAGATCGAGCCGGGCGTCGCGGTAGCGCGTCCGCATGGCCGCGAGCACCTCAGGATTGTCACCAAGGCCGGCGCATTCGGCAGCGCGCATGCGCTGTACGGCGCTTACCTTCATCTGAGGAGCGCGAGGACCGACTCCGCGCGCGGCGGGCCGGAACTCAGCAGCCCGGCCGGCCCCTCCACACCCTCAACGGCTAGCAACACGAGCCCACGGAATTCAGCCAAAACACTATGAGCAACTACCTTCCTGTCATCGGCATCACGATGGGCGACGCAGCCGGCGTGGGTCCCGAGATCGTGGTCAAGAGCCTGACGCACGAGTCGGTCTATCAGCAGTGCCGCCCGCTTGTCATCGGCGATGCGGCACGCCTCGAACGCGCGGATGAGATTCTCGGTGGTAGCGCCACGGTGCGTCGTATCGAGAACGCGTCGGAGGCCCGCTATGAGTCGGGGACCATCGAGTGTATCGACCTCGCGCTGATTCCCGTCGACCTGCCATTTGGCAAGCTGTCGGCACTCGCGGGCGACGCCGCCTACCGCTACATTGCGCGCGCGGTCGAGCTGGCAAAAGCCGGCGAGATCGACGCGATCTGCACGGCGCCCTTGAACAAGGAGGCGCTTCACGCAGGCGGTCACAAGTATCCTGGCCACACCGAGATGCTCGCATATCTCACCGGCATCGACGAAGTCTCGATGATGCTCGTCGCGCCTAAATTGCGCGTGATTCACGTGACCACGCACATCGGCATCATCGATGCGATTCGCAAGATCGAGCCGGGCCTCGTGCAGCGCACGATCGAACGCGGTCATGCGACGCTCGTGAAGGCCGGCATCGCCAATCCGCGCATCGCCGTGTGCGGCATCAATCCGCATGCGGGCGAGAACGGCCTGTTCGGTTACGGCGAGGAAGAAGAAAAGATCGTTCCCGCGGTGCAGCGTCTTCGCGAGCGAGGCTGGGACATTGAAGGTCCGTTGCCTGCCGACACGCTTTTCTTCCGCGCCGGACGCGGCGATTTCGACCTGGTGGTCGCGATGTATCACGATCAGGGTCACGGTCCGGTCAAAGTTCTTGGGCTGGAGGCGGGCGTCAATGTGACGGTCGGTCTGGATGTGATCCGCACCTCGGTCGATCACGGCACGGCGTTCGACATCGCCGGCAAGGGCATTGCCGATGAGCGCAGTCTCCTCGAAGCCTTGCGTCAGGGCGCCGAGCTCGCCACGCGGCGAGCCTGAGACGCGGCGATGGGAGCACCTGTGCGCAGAACCGCGGACTTTCACCAGAAGCTGCTGGAGGCCGGCGTCGCGCTGTTTGCCGAAACCGGCTATCACGGCACCGGCGTGAAGGACATCGTTGCGCGCGCCGGCGTGCCGAAGGGTTCGTTCTACAACTACTTCGACAGCAAGGAAGCGTTTGGCGCGGCGATCCTGCGTCACTACGCGGACGAGCAGGCGGCAGAGTGGCAGCAGTATTCGATCGAAGTGGATGCGCCTGATCCGCTGCTCGCGCTACGCGGCATCTACGAGCGCATGGTGGCCGACTACGAGGCTTGTGAAGATCGTTGCGGATGCCTGTTAGGCAACTTTGCCGGCGAGATCGCGCAGTCGAGCGATCTGTGCCGTCGTGCGGCGCGCCTGACGGTCGACGAATGGCGCATGCGTTGTGCGGAGTACCTGCGCCGAGGACAGGAGTTCGGTTCGGTGCGCCGCGATCTTCCGGCTGAAGCAATGGCAGACCTTTTCTGGAACATGTGGGAAGGCAGCCTGTTGCGGATGAAGCTGGAGGACTCGGTCGAACCTTTGAAGGCCTGTGTGCATTCGATGTTCGATCTGTTTTTCAAGTCCCGGCAATAACAGTAAGCGAGGTCGGCGCGCCGGGCGGCGCGCAGTCGCTCTGCGGTGCGCGGTTTGTCCGCAGTTGAGACGACCGGTCATATCAATGCAGGAAAGCAAGGTCCCCATGCAAAACTTCATCTTCCACAATCCAACTCGCATTCTGTTCGGCGAAGGCCAGATCGCCGCACTCGACACCGAGGTCCCGACCAACGCGCGCGTGATGATCACGTGCGGCGGCGGCAGCGTCAAGAGCAATGGCGTGCTCGCGCAAGTACAGGCAGCGCTCGGCGAGCGCTCCTATTTCGTGTTCAGCGGCATCGAGCCCAATCCCACCTACGAAACCTTGATGCAGGCGGTCGAGTTGGCACGTGAGCGCGACCTCGACTTTCTGCTCGCAGTCGGCGGCGGCTCGGTGATCGACGGCACGAAGTTCATCGCGGCCGCACTGAAGTTCGACGGCGAGCCGTGGGACATCCTCGCGAAACAGGTCGAAGTGCGCGACGCGATGCCGTTCGGCAGTGTGTTGACGTTGCCGGCCACGGGTTCCGAAATGAACAACGGCGGCGTGATCAGCCATCGCGCGAAAGGCGACAAGCTGCCGTTTCGCAGCGATGCAACCTATCCGCGATTTTCCGTGCTCGATCCGGTCACGACCTACTCGCTGCCGCCGCGGCAGATCGCCAACGGCGTCGTCGACGCATTCGTTCATGTCGTCGAGCAGTACCTGACCTATCCGGTCGATGCGAAAGTGCAGGACCGCTTTGCTGAAGGGCTGTTGATCACGTTGACCGAAGTGGGCCCGCAGGCGCTTGCCGAGCCGCACAACTATGCGGTGCGCGCCAACCTCATGTGGACCGCGACGCTCGCGCTCAACGGCCTGATCGGCGCAGGCGTGCCGCAGGACTGGGCGACTCACATGCTCGGCCACGAAATCACCGCGCTGCACGGGCTCGATCATGCGCAGACGCTCGCGATCGTGCTGCCGGCCATGCTGAGCGTGCGACGGCAACAGAAGCACGCCAAGCTGCTGCAATACGCGGAGCGCGTCTGGAACATTACCGAGGGTAGCGAGGACGAGCGCATCAGCGCGGCGATCACGGCAACCCGCGTGTTCTTCGAGCGCATGTCGCTCGGGACCCGGTTGCGCGACTATCAGATTGGCGGCAGCTCCATCGGCACGCTGATCAACAAGCTCGAAGAGCACGGGATGACGGCGTTGGGCGAGCACGGCGACGTGACGCTCGAAGTCAGCCGCCAGGTCTATCAACTTGCAGTCTGAGCGATCCCGTGTCCGCTTGACTGTTCTCCTGGATTATCACCATGAAGATTGGATTCGTAGGTCTTGGCTCGATGGGCGCCGCAATTGCGATGAACCTGGTCGAGTCGGGGCATGAGGTGCATGTTTTCAACCGCACGGCCGCGAGGGCGGAGCCTTTGCGCGCCGCTGGCGCACGGGTCGCCGCAAGCCCGGCGCACGCCGCGGAGTCGGCTGATGTCGTGTTCACGATGGTCGCCGACGATGCCGCGCATGCCGCCGTCACGTTCGGCGAGGCCGGTATTGCTAACGCGCTGCGACCGGGCGCGCTGCATATCTCGATGAGCACGATTAGCGTGGCGGCCGCGCAGGATCACGCGGCGCGCTACCGCGAAGCGGAACTCCCTTTCGTGTCCGCGCCGGTATTCGGACGGCCCGACGCCGCTGCGGCGCGCAAGCTCTTCATCATGGCCGCGGGCGAGGACACGCATCTCACCGTCGCGGTCCCGCTTCTTGAGCAACTCGGACAGTCGGTCGGCATCGTCGGCACGGATCCTTCGCAGGCGAACCTTGTGAAGCTGATCGGCAATTTCATGCTGTCCGCGATCATCGAGACTTTGGGCGAGGCCTGTGCGGTGGCCGGCAAGGCGGGCATCGACCCGATGCGCCTCGTCGAATTGCTGACGAGCGCGAACTTCAACGCGCCGCCGTACAAGATCTACGGCCCATTGATCGCGTCCCAGCAGTTCCAGCCGCCGGGTTTTTCGTTGCCGCTCGGCCAGAAGGACAACCGTCTGATGCTGGCGGCCGCCGAGGCGCTGGGTGTGCCGTTGCCGCTGGCGAGCCTCGTGCGCGACCGCTTCCTGACCTTGCGTTCGCAAGGGATGGGCGCCGCGCACGACTGGTCGGCGGTAGCGTTGTGTGCGTTGTCCGATGCGGGCATGAGCAAGCCGATCCACTTCCCGACCTAGCCGCCTCGCGACTGATTCGGCGGTCTTCACGCTGAGCCACACGATGACGAGCGCTGCCGCGGCCAGCCGCGGCCGCAGTAAGCCGTCCAGGGGCTACCATCCGAATCTTTGCCGGAGACTGTCTGCACTGAACGAGGATGTGAGGCCCACGGCGAAGATTGTCATGTCATCGGTGGCCTCAGCATGGCAATTTTCAGACGCCTCTCGGAAACGCGCCACAGCTGATCAGCTTCGGCAAGCACTACCTGACCGCGGTGCAGCCGCAGTTGCTCGCGGTACGCCGTCTGTCCAATCATGAAGGCGGCCGCTCGCATGTGGGAGCGTTGTTTTACGAACGTGGACTGAAGCTCGGCTGGCAAATGGTGACCGAGTTCCTGCAGCAGTCCTGCGAGGCCGGCCAGTTGCGCAAGTGTGACCCGACCGTCGCGGCAGCGCATCTTCGGGCGCTGTGCCAGGCGGAGCTGGTGGAGCTTTGCCTTCTGGGCTGCCGCCGGACACGACGCCGGGCAACGTCACGAAAACCGTTCAAAGAGCGGTTGACGTGTTCCTGGCCACTTATGGATGCGCGCAGTCGCCGGGCTGATAGCGATTCGCGTCAGTCCGGCAAGCGCCCCGAATGGACGTGCCACAGCTTCCAGACAGCTTCGCGTTTGATCCAGATCTGCGTGACGAGCGCGCGAATCTCGACCTCGGATCCATCCACCCTGCGCACCAGTGACTGCTCAAGACGACCCGTCGTGATCACCATGTCTCGCAGAAACCTGTACGCGAGCGGCTGCGGACGCTTAATCTGCCGTGTCTCGATCTTCTCGGCGAGGAAAGTCAGATACTCCGACTTGCCATGAACGTAGCCGGATGAGTGAACGAACATCAGCTCGTCGTCGAGAAGCGAGGCCAGTGTCAGCATGTCCCCTGACACAGTGGCGTCGCAGCGTTGTTTTTCCGCTGCGTCGACGGCGGTTTGAGCGAACGCATGCTTCATCGTGATTCTCCTGCGGCTGTGGCATGCGCGTGGCCCGTCAGGAACGGCACCGGCAGCCTGTTGAGTTGTGTGTTCGCGGGCATCTTCCGCGCGGCGAATCGTTCGCCGCGGTCAACGCAATAATTCGCCGCTCAGTCGATTTCCCTGCGAAATGGGTTCGGCCGCGAACCTTCCCATCGGCAATGCATAGCTTGCAAGCAGCGCGACTGCGGATGCGCACAAAACGTAGTAGGCTGGCGCTGCGAGGGAACCGGTCTGGCGAATCAGTAGAGTCGCCAGCAACGGCGCAAAGCCGCTGAAGACGACGACCGACAGGTTGTATGCAAGCGCGATTCCACTGAATCTGACCTGGACAGGAAATTGATCGGCGAGTACCGACGCCCAAGTCCCGCTTGCAAGTGAGAAAACCACGCCGGCGAGGACAAATAGCACGACCGGATCGACGGTATGGTTGACGAGCGCTTGATAGAACGGGTAGCTCAACACGAGCAATAGCGCCGCGGACGTGCGCAGGAGATACCGGCGCGGGATCTTGTCGCCGAGCCAGCCCGCAGCGAGCAGGCCGAAAGAGCTGACGATCAGATAAGCGTTCTGGGCAATCGCCGCAGTCCGGGGTGCGTAATGCAACTGCTGCACGAGATAAGCGGGCATATGGCCGTAGAGTATGCCGTTGACGCCGGCCATCACCGCGATCGTGAGCGCGCCCGCCGCAACGGCCTTGCCATGACGTCGCAGCGTCTCGCGAAACGGTTGTTTGACGACGGCTCCATGCATCTTCTTGAACTCGGGAGACTCATCCAGATTGCGGCGCATCCAGTAGGAGACGATTCCGCAAACCCCGCCGAACAGAAACGCGATCCGCCAGCCATACGCCGCCGCATCCGCAGCGGAGAGGTAAGTCTGGATGCCGAGGTTGACGAACGTGGCCAGCAACACGCCAACGTTGACCGCGCAGATGATGATGCCCGCGGCAAGGCCCGCGCGATGCGGTGCCGCTTCCACCGCATAGGTGATGGCGCCGGGCATTTCTCCGCCGACGCAAAAACCCTGCAGCATGCGAAGCATGATCAACAGGATCGACGCGGTCGTGCCCCAGCTCTGGTAGTTGGGCAGCAGCCCCAGACAGATGGTCGCGGTCGTGACCACAATGATCGAGCCAAGGAATACCGGACGCCGGCCATAACGGTCGCCCCAGCTACTGAGCACAATCCCGCCGAGCGGCCGGATCACGTATCCGATCGCAAGCACGGAGAAAGTCGCGAGCATGCTGATCAGCGACGACGCATTCGGGAAAAACTGGGCCGCAATGTTATGCGCAAAGAAGCCGTAGACGATGAAATCGTAAAACTCCAGCGAGCCGCCAAGGCTCGCGATGAGAATCATCTTCCACTGCGACCATGTCAGGCCGGGGGGCTGCGGGCGGTCGGCGCCGCCGACCGGATTACGGGTTGTCTCCATGACTCCTCCAGTGATTGTTGGCTTCTTTGTCCAATGATGGGTGTGCGTTGGTAACGATGTCTCTCGCGCTTCAACGCGTTTTGCGGGCTTACCAGGTCATGCGCTCTCTGTCTGCAGGCCAGGTAATGCGTGTTCAAGCAGACAGCACAAGGATTCCGCCTCCTGAGCGACGCCATACACATACCGGTCGGGACGTATAAGCACAGCTGAAGCGCCGGTTGAAGCTAACCACTCACGGACGGCAGCCCCTTCGCTGGCGACGATCTCGACGCCAGCCTGCGCGGCGCGACTAGAAATGTCGCTACATTCAGCGAGCAACTCCGGTAGCACGACGAGTGCAAAGCGATAGCCGACCACGTCGTCCAGCAGGCGTCCGTCCGCCAGACGGGGTTGGGGGGCGATTTGTCCAACAACGCCTGATGGTTCATCGAGACAGGCTCCCGGGCCGAGCTTCGGTTGCGGGGTGACGAAATTGCGAATCGCTGCGCTCATTTCGCTGTCGCGGCTGCTGGCAAGTTCCGGACGGGTCGTCCGAATCACGGACCCGAGCTGTACCGCTGTTTCGATAAATTCGCGCACGTGCGGCGAGCGCTCGGATTCGTAGGTATCGAGCAGGGTATCAGGCGCCTCTGCGCGGATGACGGCACCCAGCTTCCATGCGAGATTCGAAGCGTCGCGGATACCGGCCGCCATTCCCTGGCCCATGAAGGGCGGCGTCTGATGCGCTGCATCTCCGGAAAGCAGAAGTCGTCCACGGCGCCAGCCGTTGGCCACCACCGAGTGAAAGGTGTAGATGGCGGAACGTTCGAGGCGTGCGTCGGCCGGCGAAATCCAGCGAGCGAGCTTGCCCCACAGCCACTCATGAGAACCGAGTTGTGCCGCATCATCGCCGGGCATCACCATGATCTCCCAGCGGCGGCGATTGCCGGGGCCGCGCGTGTAGGTGGTCGGGCGCGCCGGGTCGCAGTATTGAATCGAGTAATCGCCGAGGTCGGGCCGAGGGGCGTCAAGCAATACGTCGACGACCACCCAACGTTCATGCGATTTCAGATCAGTGAGTTCGGTGCCCATGAAGCGCCGCGCAATCGAGCGCGCGCCGTCGCAGCCGACGACGTAACGGGCAGTGGCATGGCCGAGCTTGCCGCAACTCGTGTCTTCGAAGCGGAGCCGGACGCCATTGCTCGTCTCGTCTAGCGCGAACACTTCGTGACGCAGGCGCACATCGACATTCGGCTGGCCGGCCAGGCGTTCACGTAACGCGTTCTCGAGATCGGGCTGATGAAACTTGTAACTCGCGCACCAGCCATGCGGCCCGATGCAAGTGGGGCGCTGCCAGTCGATCAGCAACTTGCCCTCGGCGTTCACGAATTTCATGCCGGGACCGACAAACAGCTTGGGAAGCAGTGAGTCCGCGATGCCGACGGTCTGGAACACGCGCATGCATTCGCCATCGAAGTGCACTGCGCGGGGTAGCGCGAAAATGTCCTTGTCTCGCTCCAGCACCAGCACCCGCAAGCCTTCGATTGCGAGCAGGTTGGCCAGCGTCGCTCCGGTGGGCCCGAGGCCGATGACTGCCACGTCGTAATCACACGCGTGCGTCGAAATGGTTTTATCTGACATGTCTGAGTCCGTCTGGAAGACGCCGGGCGCACGCACAGCGTGAGTCCGGCGCTGGGTGTTACTCGTCGGCGACCGGGTTGGACAGCACACCGATTCGATCTACCTCCACTTCCGTCACGTCGCCCGGCTTCATGAAGAGCGGCGGGTTGCGCTTCGCG
This sequence comes from Paraburkholderia podalyriae, assembly GCF_014397785.1. Taxonomy (GTDB): domain Bacteria; phylum Pseudomonadota; class Gammaproteobacteria; order Burkholderiales; family Burkholderiaceae; genus Paraburkholderia; species Paraburkholderia podalyriae. The sequence continues at coordinate 44,509 of NZ_VZQQ01000002.1, read as the reverse complement.
CCGACGCCGCCGGGCGTGCCGGTCACGATCACATCTCCTGGAGCGAGCGGGGTGAAGGTCGACAGGTAGGCGATCTGTTTGGCGATGCCGTGGATCAGCATCTGCGTCGTCGCGCGTTGTACTTCCTGGCCGTTCAGGCGGGTGACGAGCGTCATCACCGCGTTGGGTTCGATCTCGTCGCTCGTCACCATCCACGGCCCGAACGCGCCGGTGCGATAAAAGTTTTTACCCGGCCCCCACTGGCTCGTATGGCGCTGCCAGTCCCGCACGGAGCCGTCGTTGTAACAGGCGTAGCCAGCGATGTGATTCCACGCGTCGGCTTCGGCAATGCGCCGTCCGCCGCGACCGATGACGACGGCAATTTCGCCCTCGTAGTCGAACTGCTGCGACTCCGGCGGACGAAGCATCGGCTGGCCATGGCCAACCTGCGAAGCCGGCACGCGCATGAAGATGACCGGCTGCTCGGTGGTCTCGCGATTGGTTTCCTTGACGTGCTCGGCATAGTTCAGCCCGATACAGAAGATCTGCCCGGGGTTCGTAATGACCGGCAACAGCGTGACTTCCGACAGCGGGTAGTCGCCCTGGGTACCTTCGGCCGCCTGGGCGGCCTCGCCGAATGCATCGGCGGCAATCAGCGCTTTCAGATCCGCATAGCGGCCGCCAAGACGCTTGCCGAGGTCGAATACGGTTGCGTCGCGAACGATGCCGAACGAGGGGCCTTGATGGGTAGAAAAGCTGGCGAGTTTCATTGATGCTCCGGTGGATAAAAAGTCGATGCGATCAGCGCTTCGATCCTTCAAAAAGTTGTGCATTTATCTTATTTTGAGAATAAACTAAATTTAACAAAGGACACAACGTCTTTTTTGTTAGGGTTTATCACTACGTGGAGACAAGCATGAACGGTATGAAGCAAGCGCGAGCGGGCCTGTCGCTGAGTCACATGGGTTTTTATGTGAGCGACATGGCACGGGTGGAGGACTTTTATTCCCGGGTGCTGGAGTTCACCGTGACGGATCGGGGGACGCTGCAGACGCCGCACGGCACTGTGCGACTCGTGTTCTTGAGCCGCGATCCCGCGGTGCATCACCAGATCGTGCTCGCGAGCGGCCGCCCCGAACACTTGACGTTCAATCCGATCAACCAGATTTCGTTCGAAGCGGACAGCCTTGCCACGCTGAGGCAGTTTTACCAGCGGTTCGTCGCGGAAGGCCTGGAGGAAATCAACCCCGTCACTCACGGCAATGCGATCTCGATCTATGCGCGCGATCCCGAAGGCAACCGCCTCGAGCTCTTCATCGACACGCCGTGGTATGTCGATCAGCCAATGCGGGTGCCTGTCGACTTCAACTTGCCCGATGCTGATCTGATCGCGGCCGTTGAACACCATGCGCGCGCGCTATCGGGGTTCAGGCCGCGCAGCGTCTGGCAGGCAGAAATGGCCGAGCGGATGGGGCTTGCATAAGCGCGGATATAATCCGTTCACACACGAGGAGCCCAGCACAGAGATGTCGAGCATCACGAGACTGTTATCCATACTCGAGCTGTTTTCGGAGGCGAAGCCGTTCCTGTCCGTCGAAGACGTTGCCACCGAACTCGACTGCTCGATTCCAACGGCTTACCGCTATGTGCGCGAGCTCGTGGACGCCGGCTTGCTCATCCGCTTTGCAGGCGGGGACTATGGTCTCGGCCCTCGCATCATCAAGCTTGATTACCATCTGCGCGTGTCGGATCCGCTGCTTGCGATCGGCCAGCCGATCATGCGCGAGTTGAGCGAACACTCGGGCTTCGATGTGGTGATGTCACGCTGGTACGGAAGCGAGCTCGTTGATACGCATCGCGAGACACACGACGCGCCGCTTGACCTCCGATACGGCCGGGGCCGTCCGCGGCCCCTGTTTCTCGGCGCCGCTCCAAAAGCGATCCTGTCCACATTTCCGAAGGCCAAGCTGGCGGTTCTGTTCGATCAGTATGCCGAAGAGATCGCGCAAAGCGGCTTGGGGGCGACACTCGACGAGTTCCGCGCGTCGCTGCTCAAAATCCGACGCGCGGGCTTTTACCTGTCGAGGGACGAACTGGAAAACGGCGTTTCTGCACTGGCGTCGCCGCTGTTCACGGACGATTCGGGCGAAGCAGTCGGATCGCTTGCGGTGATCGTACCGACGCAGCGCCTCGAATTTGCGAATCTGGAACGGCTCGTAGAATCGATCCGGGAGGCAGCCGCGCGAACCTCCCAGCGCACGCGTGCGGTCATCGAAAGTAGGGGAATCGGAGCCGTCGCTTCATCGCACACGATATCGCGAGCCAAGCGCTCCGCTTAGTCACAAGCTGAAGGCCATTCATCAGCGGTCCAGGGATGGCGACCTCGCCTCCAGTGTCAACGGGGCATTCAGTTGATGTCGTGGCCGACCCGCAAACTCTTTCCGATAGGCTGCGGGAGTCGTCTTTTTTAGTGCGCGAAATTGACGGTTGAAATTGGCAACGTTGGGAAATCCCGAATGCGCCGCGATAACCGACACGGGCCATGAGGTGTCTGCGAGCATTCGACATGCGTGACCGATTCGCACACGGCTCACATACTTCCCGACACTTTCGCCGATATGTTGAACAAAGTATCGATTGAGTGTGCGCTCTGAAAGGGTCGCGGCGGCGGCTAATTCCGCAAGTGTCAGCCGTTCGGCAAACCGTGCCTCGATAACTGCTAACGCCCGATTTATCCGCTCCGGCTCGTGGCCGGACGGCCGCCCGACGTTGCTCTGATCGAATGCGTTGGGGGACGCGAGTGGCCGTGCTTCCTCATCGGCCAATGTGCACAGGATGTCCAGCGCAACGCTGAGTCTCTCTCTGGGAGACACTGACAAAAGACCCTCGAGTCGGCTACGCACCGTTGCCCCGGCTTCCGCTCTGAACGCAAGGCCGCAGGCAGCGCGTCGCAGAAGCCGATGAAGTGCTTCGTACTCGGGGCAGCAATCTGCCAGTCGTCGCGCCCAGTCGCCTTTGAACCAGATGACGATAGCGACCTGCGGGGCGCTGTCGTCGATCGAACGGTTCGACGACCAGGTATGAGGCAAGTCCGGCGGGACGAGCACCAGGTCATCGCCCTCGTACCCGGCGATCGAGTCACCGATGTAGCACTTGCCACGGCTATTCATCGTCAAGGTGAGTTCATATTCCGGGTGATGGTGCCATTCGAACGGAATACGCGGAAGCTTCCGGTGATAAACCCGCACTGAGCATCCGGCGCTCATCTCGACATGTTCGTATAGAGGCTTCATGGCTGGAATCGCAAAGAAGTTGACCTTATTGTATCACCCGTCCATCGTGGCCCAGGCTAAGCTTCAGTCATCAAAGAACACCAGGAGACGCCACCATGGAATCCCTTCACATCGACGATTTGCCGACCGCAATCCGGGCGGTTAAAAAGCTGTTGCGCGCCGGCCTTCCGAACTATAAGGAGGTATTCCAGCAGGTCGAAGCTGAAATTCAGCGCAAGGTCGCTACCATCGTGGCGCAGCGTGCTCGCGGTGAGTCCGTCATTCCTGAAATCCAGTATGCGGACATCGCGGCTGACCGGGTGAGCGCCGCGCAGATCGCATCGATCAAGGATCGAGGAGCCTGCGTCGTCCGGGGCGTGTTCAGCCGCGAGCGCGCTGAACGCTGGGACGCGCAGGTCGCTGAGTATGTCGAGTCCAATGACCTCGACGAAAAACTCGCGCATCGTGCAGAAGACAAGTACTTCGGCAACCTCGCTTCGAGCAAGCCCCAGATCTATGGCATTTACTGGTCGAAGCCTCAGGTCGAAGCGCGCCAGGCGCCCGAACTCACTCAGACGCGCGTCTTTCTGAACCGCCTCTGGAAACACGACAGCGAAGGGCGCGTTCATTTCGATCCGGACCGCGTTCCGGTGTACGCGGACCGGCTGCGGCGTCGCCCCCCCGGCTCTGAGTCGCTCGGGCTGTCTGCTCATTGCGACGGTGGGTCAGTCGAACGTTGGCTTGACGACAATTTCCGGCGTGTCTATCGACACGTGTTTAGCGGCGACTGGCGCCGCTACGACGCGTTCGACGCCGCGTATCGCCCCGAGGCGAGAGAGATTCCGTCACCGACTGTCTGTTCGATGTTCCGTACTTTCCAGGGCTGGACAGCGCTCACTGCGCAAGGTCCGGGAGACGGCACGCTTCAGCTTGTGCCAATTGCCAACGCCATGGTGTATGTGTTGTTGCGCGCGCTCCAGGATGACGTGCCAGACGACGATCTGTGCGGCGCATTACCTGGCCGCGCACTTTCGATCAAGCGGGAGTGGCATGGTCCGCTTCAACAAGCGTTGTCCTCCATTCCACTGATGCAGGCAGGGGACACCGTCTTCTGGCATAGCGACGTGATTCACGCGGTCGAAGATGCCCATCGTGGCAAGGGTTACAGCAACGTCATGTACATATCGGCTGCGCCAGCGTGTGCAAAGAACGACGCCTACCTTAAACGCCAGTTGCCGACCTTCCTCAACGGAGATAGCCCGCCGGACTTTCCTGCGGACAATTTCGAAGTCGACTTTGTCGGACGTGCGGCGGAGACAGACCTGACTGAACTCGGCAAGGACCAGATGGGCTCTACGCTGTGAAACGCCGTCGCTGGGGGCTGAAAGGCAATCCACCGATTCGTAGGCGGGTAGCCTGGTCGGTTCGGGGTTAGCCAGACGGCCCGCCACGATCTGGCCAGGCTCTCTGGCTGACGCGCGATGCATCAAGGGGACAGAAGTCTACTGCCGCTGGCCTGCAACGCGACGTTCGGTGCGGGGGGCATCGACGGAAAGATGCGGGTGGCGCCCCGCGGAGCCCACGCTTGATTCCCTGACGACTAGCTGCGGAATGGCGAAGTACTGCACGGGTGGTTCTTTTCCGTCCGCCGCTGGATCGAGCCTGGCCAGCAGCGTCTCACTCGCGATCGTGCCGAGCTTGTCCGCTCCGGCGGAAAGAGTAGTGAGCGGCGGATTGGTATGTTCTGCCGCCACCACATTGTCACAGCCAACGACCGCGAGCGCCTTGCCCGCACGTTTGCCCATTCGGTCCAGCTCATGCAACACGCCAAACGCAACCTGGTCGTTATAGCAAACCACCGCCGTCGGACGAGGCCGCATCTCGAAGATGGAGCGGACTGCCTTGCGACCGCCCTCCGGAGTCAGTTCAACGTCGATGATCCACTCGTCGGCGACAGTCAGGGCATGACTGGCCATCGCCGTGAGGTAGCCCTGCCTGCGCTGGTTCGCAACCGCATACCCCGTTCGATTGCCGGCGAATGCGATACGTGTGTGGCCCTGAGCAATCAGATGTTCCGTCGCGAGAGCGAATCCAAAGCTGTTGTCGACTCCGACCGTGTCGACATCCGTGCCCATCGGTCGCATGACGAGGACAAGTGGAATTCCCCAGGACTTGATCTCGTCCGGCAGTTGCTCAGGTGTTCCCAGCGCAGGAGACATGATCAGGCCGGCCACATTCTGCTCACGCATCGATTGCAGAACACGGGTTTGGGTCGCGACGTTTTCGGCAGTGTGCGCCATCAGCGTCGTGTATCCGGACTGCGCGAGTACCCGCTCGATGGCGACGAGCAACTCGACAAAGAAGGGGTTGGTCAGATCATTAATGACCATCCCGACGATGGTACTTCGGGTCCCGCGCAGATTTGCTGCGCCGCGGTTGTAGACGTAGCCGAGAAGCTGTGCCGCCGCCCGCACTTTGTCGGCCGTCTCCGCCTTGATTTTTGGGCTTTGCTGAAGGACCAGCGAGACCGTCGACTTGGATACCCCCGCAGCCGCTGCAATGTCCTGAATCGTCGGAACTGTTTTCATGTTGCTTTGCACAATTGGAACGTTCCAAAAAGTATTTGACACGGTGAAATGAGTCTACTACAGTTTGTTGGAACGATCCAATAAACGCTGGTTGGAACGTTCCAATGGAGAGAGACAATGACTTCCAAGATTCGCTGGGCGCTAATCGGCGCCAGCACGATAGCCGACGAGTGGATGGTCAACGCGATCCGGTCGCAGCCGGACGGCACGATCGAAGCGGTCGTCAGCGGCAGCGCCGGGCGCGCCCGCGAGTTCGCCGACAAGCATCGGATTTCAAAGTCCGGCACGAACCTCGATGAGATCCTCGCCGATCGCGACATCGACGCGGTCTACATCAGCAGCACGAACGAAAAACACCTGCCTCAGGTACTGGCGGCTGCCGCTGCCGGCAAACACGTGCTCTGCGAAAAGCCGCTTGCGCTCTCAGAGGCTGATGCGAGCCAGATGATCGAGGCATGCGCCGCCCACCAGGTTGTCCTTGGCACGAACCATCACCTGCGGTGCGCAGCGACACACCGCCGTCTGCGTGAACTCATCCTTTCCGGTGCAGTTGGCACGCCGCTTTACGTGCGTGTCTTCCACGCGGTCTCCCTGCCTCCGCACCTCCGCGGCTGGCGAATCGAGCGCCCTGATGCGGGCGGCGGCGTCGTGCTCGACATCTCCGTGCACGACGCCGACACCCTTCGCTTCATTCTGGATGCAGAACCCGTCGAAGTGAGCGCGATGACCTCGTCCGGAAGCATGGGTACACGCGGCCTCGCCGACGGCGTGATGGGAATCATCCGGTTCAGTAACGGCGTGCTTGCCCAGATTCACGACGCGTTCACCGTGCCGTACGCGCCGACCGGCCTCGAGGTCCACGGGACCGAAGGCTCGCTCATCGCACGCGACGTGATGACCCAGCGCGCCGTCGGGGAAATCGAGCTGCGTTCAGCAGCAGGTTTCGAAATCATCGAGGTCGTCCACCAGGACCTTTATGTCACCGCAGTCGCCCAGTTCCATCGCGCTGTTCTGCTCGGTGAGGATCCCGCTGCGACCGGCCGGGACGGATACCGGTCACTGGTCACCGCGCTTGCGCTTGAAGAGTCGGCTTCAACCGGTGCACACGTCGCCGTCCCGCAGCAGTTCGCGCGCTGAGTCAGTTTGAGGAGATCTATTGTGGGTTCCAGCAAAGTTATTTCGATGGCGACTGCCGCAGGCCTGATCAACGATGGTGACGTTGTGACCGTCAGTTCGTCGAGTGGCCTTGGCTGTCCCGACGCCATGCTGGCGGCGATCGGGACGCGCTTTGAAACCGAAGGCCATCCCCGTCAACTTTCGCTACTGCATCCGATAGCAGCTGGCGACATGTATGGCGTCAAAGGCGTTGATCATCTGGCGAAGCACGGTCTTATCAAGTCGATCATCGCCGGTTCGTTTCCCAGCGGCCCTTCGAGTCTACCGATGCCCGACATCTGGCGGATGGTCGTCGACAACGAAATCCGCGCATACAACCTCCCGAGCGGGGTGATGTTTGACATGCATCGGGACGCGGCTGCGAAGCGCCCAGGTGTCCTCACCAAGGTGGGGCTCGACACTTTCGTCGATCCGGACCGGCAGGGCGGCGCAATGAACAGTCTCTCGGAATCCGAGCCGATCGTGGACAAGGTCACGTTCGCGGGCGAGGAGTGGCTCTTCTTTCCGAATATCGTGCCGCGCGTCGCTATCGTGCGTGCCACCACAGCGGATGAGCGGGGCAACCTGTCTTACGAACACGAAGGCGCGCTGCTCGGCGGCCGCGACCAGGCGCTTGCAGTGCGTAACAACGGCGGCATTGTCATCGCCCAGGTCAAGCGAGTCGTGAAGGCAGGGTCGCTCGGTACGCAGCAGGTGCATATTCCGTGCAACCTCGTTGACTACGTGGTCGTGGACCCCGAGCAGAAACAGACGACGCAGATCGAATACGACCCGGAGATCAGCGGCGAAATCAAGGTTCCGGACAGCGAATTTGCATTTGCCGACTGGAACGCGGAAAAGGTAATCGCGCGCCGCGCGGCGATGGAAATCGCGGACGGAGACGCGGTGAATCTCGGCTTCGGCATTTCGGCCAACGTTCCGCGCATTCTCCTTGAAGAAGGACTCAACGGCCGTGTGACGTGGGCCATCGAGCAGGGTGCGGTGGGCGGTATGCCGCTGCTCGGCTTCGCGTTCGGTTGCTCGGCAAACGCCGACGCGATCATGCCGTCGCCTTCGCAGTTCATCTACTTCCAGGGAGGCGGCTTCGATGTTTCGCTGCTGTCGTTCCTGCAGATCGACCGCAACGGCCACGTGAACGTGTCGAAGCTGCCCAGCAAGCCGTACCTGACTGCCGGATGTGGCGGTTTCATCGACATTACGACGCACGCGAAGAAGCTCGTCTTCTCGGGATTTTTCACGGCCGGCGCGAAGCTGGAGGTCGGTCACGGACGGCTGACGATCCTTCAGGAAGGCAAATCGAAGAAGTTCATCGGCGACGTCGACCACGTCACGTTCAGCGGCCGCATGGCGCAGCAGCGTGGTCAGCAGGTGCTGTATGTGACTGAACGCTGTGTGTTGCAGCTTACGAAGCAAGGTCTTGAAGTGATCGAGGTGGCGCCCGGCATCGACCTGAACAGGGACGTGCTTGAGCAGGCGGACTTTCCTTTGATTGTTTCACCGCATCTGAAGACCATGAATGCCGCGATTTTCAGCGAATCGCCGTACGGCCTGCAACTCAGGGAGGCACGTCGTGGCTGATATCGATGGAATCCAGTTTGAGCGCAGCGGCGCAGTCGCTGTTGTCACGTTGAACCGCCCCGAGAAGCTCAATGCCTTGACCCCACCAATGCTGATGCGTCTGGAGGCGGTCGCCGCTGAGCTTGGTACGTGGACCGATGTGCGCGCCGTGGTCCTGACGGGTTCGGGAACGAAGGCTTTCTGCGTGGGTGCGGACATCAATGAATGGTCCGCGCTGACGCCACTTGATATGTGGCGTCAGTGGGTACCGCGCGGACACAGGATCTTTGATCGTTGGGCTGCGCTTCGCGTACCGGTCATCGCCGCAATCAATGGACACGCACTCGGAGGCGGGCTGGAGCTTGCCGCGGTGGCGGATATCCGGATTGCGGACCCTGCCGCGACCTTCGCGCTCCCGGAGGCGGGTATAGCGACATGTCCGGGTTGGTCGGGCACACAACGGCTCGTCTCGGTCATTGGGGCGAGCAAGGTCAAGATGCTCGCGCTCACCGGCAGACGTATCGACGCCGCGCGCGCTCACGAGATTGGCCTGATCGACGAGCTTGCGTCAGCGGGCGGTGCATTGAACGCCGCGCTGGAGATGGCCGAACAGATCGCACGTCTTGCGCCCGTATCGGTGCAACTGACCAAGCAACTGGTGAACGCGGCAAATGGCGAGGGTGCTGCGGCCACTCTCGAGGCGATGGCGGGTGCATTGGCGGCAACCACCGCGGATGCGCGTGAGGGAATGCTGAGCTTTCGCGAAAAGCGGCCGGCGAACTTTGAGGGTAACTGACATGACGACTGCAAACATGAATCCGGAACTGGCGCCCTTGCTTGTGGCGTCTCATAAGACTGACTTCGAGGTGTATCACGGTCGCCTCTACATCGACGGGCAGTGGCGCGAGGCGGGTGGCGGCGAACGTGTCGAGCGGCTCAGTCCGGCTCACGGCGAGCTGGTCAGCACCTATGCCGTGGCGACGCCCGAGGACGTCGACGCGGCAATCGATGCGGCCCATCGTGCATTTCACCACGGCCCCTGGCCGAAGATGAAGGGAGCGGAGCGTGCCCGCGTGCTGCTGGCGATCGCGGATGGCATCCAGGCCCAGATTGAGCGTCTTGCGCTGATCGAATCGCTGGAGAACGGCAAGCCACTCACCCAGGCGCGCGCGGAGGTCGCCGGTTGCGCCGATCTGTGGCAGTACGCCGCGAGCCTCGCCCGCACCACCAGCGGTGACGCCTACAACACCTTGGGCGAGGACATGCTTGGACTGGTGTTGCGTCAGCCGATTGGTGTGGTCGGCATCATCACGCCATGGAATTTTCCGCTGTGGATTCTGTGCCAGAAACTGCCATTCGCCATGGCGGCAGGCTGCACATGCGTGATCAAGCCTAGCGAACTGACGTCCGGCACGACCGTCATGTTGATGGAGATCCTTGAAAAGGCAGGCGTGCCAGCCGGGGTCGCGAATGTCGTAACGGGCAAGGGCTCGCGCGTCGGTCAGCCTCTCGCCGAGAGTCCACGGGTCGACATGCTCTCGTTCACGGGTTCGACCCATGTGGGGTCGATGCTTGCTGGGGTGGCCTCAAAGAAACTCAAGAAAGTCGCCCTGGAACTGGGCGGCAAGAATCCTCAGATCGTTTTCCCGGACTGCGACTGGGATGCAATGGTCGACGCGGTCGTGTTCGGCGTGTACTTCAACGCTGGCGAATGCTGCAACAGCGGTAGCCGGGTTCTCGTGCATGAGTCCATCGTGGAGCGGTTTGCCGCTGCTGTTATCGAGCGTGCCCGCGAAGTGCCTGTCGGCGACCCGCTTCATCCTGATGCGAAGGTCGGCGCGATCGTCAGCGAACAGCAAATGAACGACATCCTTGGTCATATCGAGACCGGTGTCTCGGCAGGTGCGAAGGTGCGTCTTGGCGGCGGGCGTTACGCAAGCGCTAACGGCCTTTATCTTCAGCCGACCGTCCTGACCGATGTCACCGCAGACATGGGTGTCGCAAGAGAGGAAATTTTCGGCCCTGTCTTGAGCGTCATTGCTTTCCGCGATCTGGATCATGCCATCGAAATCGCAAACGACACGGCGTACGGCTTGTCAGCCGCGGTGTGGAGCAGCGATATCGATACTTGCCTGAAGGTCGCACGCGGTGTCGACGCAGGGACGATCTGGGTGAACACCTTCCTCGACGGATATCCGGAACTTCCGTTTGGCGGATTCAAGGCGAGCGGCGTCGGCCGCGAACTCGGCAAGCAGGCGGTCGAGGACTATACGGAGACGAAGACGATTCAACTGCATATCGGAGAACGCAAGAACCTTTGGCTACCGGCGAAGAAATAGCAGATAAGAAATAAGCCTCGGGCGGAAGGGTCCGCCGGGAAAAGACTGAAAACCCTCTCCATCAGAGAGAGCAACCCATCTGGAGTGAGACATGTTGAGGAAGACACTTTTTGCACTCGTGGCAGCCATCGCCGTCAGTGGCAGTAGCGCGGTATCGGCGGCCGACACCAAATCCGTCGAAGTGATGCACTGGTGGACCTCGGGCGGCGAAGCCCGTGCGCTGGAGGTATTAAAGGACGGTTTGAAGCAGCGCGGATACGCCTGGAAGGACGCACCGATTGCAGGCGGCGGCGGCGAAGCAGCGCGCACGGTGCTGAAAGCTCGCGTTGCATCCGGCAATCCGCCTGACGCCATCCAGATGCTCGGCTTTACCATCCCTGAATATGCGTCGCAGGACTTTCTGACCAACCTCGATTCGATCGCGGCAAAGGAAGGATGGGACAAGCTCGTGCCCGGTCCGATTCAACGTTTCTCGAAGGTCGATGGTCATTGGGTAGCGGTGCCGGTCGACGTTCACCGGACCAACTGGATCTGGGCGAACAAGAAGATTTTCGATCAGTTGCATCTGACTCCGCCGCAGACGTTCGACCAGCTGGTTGCCGATGCCGCCGTGATTCGCAAGGCTGGCTACACGCCGCTCGCCCACGGCGGGCAGCCGTGGCAGGAAGCGACGATTTTCGATAGCGCCGTCATGTCTGCCGGCGGCCCGAAATTTTATAGCCAGGCGCTCGTCAATCTCGATCCTGCCGCGCTCGGCTCAAAGACGATGGAAAAGGCATTTGACCAGATGCGCGCGCTCCGCGGTATGGTCGATCCGAATTTCCCGGGTCGTGACTGGAACTTGGCAACATCGATGGTCATCAACGGCAAGGCCGCGATGCAGATCATGGGCGACTGGGCGAAGGGTGAGTTCGTGAACGCCGGCAAGAAGGCCAATGTCGACTACCTGTGCTTCCAGTATCCCGGCACCCAGGGCGACTTCATCTTCAATACTGACCAGTTTGCGACGTTCAAAAAGAGCGATGCCAGCGTGCCTGGTGAAAATGCGTTCGCGTCGACTGTGATGGACAAGGGCGTGCAGGCGAAATTCAATCAGATCAAGGGAGCGATTCCGGCGCGTCTCGATGTGCCTTCCGATGGGTTCGACGAGTGCGGCCAGAAATCGATGGCCGATCTTCGCACTGCGCTGAAGAGCGGCACGATGGTGGGCAGCTTCGCGCACGGACACGCAATGCCCGATGGGCCGAAGAACGCGGTCTATGACGTCGTCACGCATTTCTTCAACACCAACGAGTCATCTGCCGATGCGGTGAAACAGCTGGTCGACGCTGTCAACAACGCCAAGTAGGCCGTACACCGTCTTAGAACTCACGGGGGCGATCCAGCGTGCCCCTGCGAAGACCCGATGCTCCCGAAGTAGAGGTGGTTGCCATGCACACTACACACCGGACCGTCCATACCTCGTCACGAGGTACTACGGACGAATCCCAGCTTCACGACAAACGCCGGTCAAGCCTGAGAAACCGGTTCGAGCAGGTATTGCCAAAGCTCGTGTTGTCGCCCACGTTGATTACGACGCTGATCTTCGTCTACGGTTTTATCGTCTGGACCACGGTCCTGTCGTTCACGCGCTCACGCGCGTTTGCCAATCTGCACTGGGGCGGCCTGATGCAGTATGGACGTGTCTGGGCACATCCGCGCTGGCACGTTGCGGTCACCAACCTGGGAATCTATGCATCGCTGTATGTCGTCCTGTGCATGGGGATCGGGCTGGGCCTCGCCATTCTTCTCGACCAGCGCATCAGGGCGGAAGGCGGTCTGCGCGCGATCTTTCTTTATCCGATGGCGATCTCTTTCATCGTAACGGGCACAGCCTGGAAATGGATACTGAATCCCGGTCTCGGGCTGACGAAGCTTTTCCACGACTGGGGTTGGACCGGTTTCAGGTTCGACTGGATCATCGATGATCGAATGGCCATTTACACCGTGGTCATCGCCGCGGTGTGGCAGGCGTCCGGCTTCGTCATGGCGATGTTCCTCGCAGGCTTGCGGGGTATCGATCAGGATATGGTCAAGGCCGCGTCGATCGATGGGGCAAGAATGCCGGCTATCTATCGACGCATCATCATCCCGCAACTGCGGCCGGCTTTCGTTTCCGCGTTCGTCATCCTCGTTCACCTCGCAGTCAAGAGCTATGAACTGGTGGTGGCCTTGACAGGCGCAGGTCCCGGCTATTCGACGGAGTTGCCCTCGACGTTCATGTACTCATTCACCTTCACGCGAAACGAGTTGGGAATGGGAGCCGCGAGTGCGGTCATGATGCTGTGCACGGTCGCGGCGATCATGGTCCCGTATCTCTATTCAGAGCTTCGTCCGCGCAGCGGCAGCGGCTCGCATTAGTCCAGTCAGGAGATCGTCATGTTGAAAAAAGGCTGGGACTCGCCGCAAATGGTGATGGGTAAGCATAACTACGTATCAAGGATTGTGATCTATGGACTGCTGGCGCTTTTTGCGGTCGTCTATCTGATCCCGCTCGCGGTAATGATGCTGACGTCGTTCAAACCTCTTTCGGAGGTGTACAGCGGAAACATTCTCGCGTTGCCACGTGCGTGGACACTGGAGCCGTGGCTTAAAGCCTGGGGGGAAGCGTGCGTTGGCCTCGATTGTTCCGGCGTGAAGGGGTTTTTTTGGAACTCGACGCGGATGGTCATTTCCGCCGTTGCGATTTCTACCTTCCTTGGCGCGCTCAACGGTTACGTGCTGACCAAATGGAGATTCAAGGGCGACAACATCCTGTTTGGGCTCGTTCTGTTCGGATGCTTCATCCCCTTCCAGATCGTGCTCATTCCGATGGCTACCTTCCTCGGGAAAATCGGGCTGGCCCAGTCCATTACGGGTCTCGTGTTCGTGCACATTGTCTACGGTCTGTGCTTTACGACTTTGTACTTCCGTAACTTCTACGTCGCGTTTCCCGATGAACTGGTGAAGGCCGCGATGATCGATGGCGCGCGCTTCTTCAGGATCTTCCTGCGCATCCTGTTGCCGTGTTCCGGCGCCATCATCACTGTAACGGTGATCTGGCAGTTCACCAATATCTGGAACGACTTCCTCTTCGGTGCTTCATTTACGACGGGAAGCACGGCGCCTATTACGGTCGCACTGAACAACATCGTGAATACGTCGACGGGCGTGCGTGAGTACAACGTTCAGATGGCAGCCGCCGTGATTACCGCGCTGCCCACTCTTCTGGTCTATGTGATCGGCGGCCGCTATTTCGTGCGCGGCATGATGGCCGGTTCGGTAAAGGGGTAAGGAAATGGCTTCTCTGCATATTTCAAATGTCCGCAAGGCCTACGGCCCGACGGAAATCCTGAAGAACATCAACATCGATGTGACCGATGGCGATTTCCTTGTACTTGTCGGGCCGTCCGGTTGCGGAAAATCGACCCTGCTGTCGCTGATCGCGGGACTCGACACTATCTCCGGTGGGGAGATCCGGATCGACAACGACCGTGTGAACGACCTGCATCCCAGCGAGCGGGATATCGCGATGGTCTTTCAGAGCTACGCGCTTTATCCGAACATGACGGTCGGCCAGAACATCAGCTTCGGTCTCGAGATGCGCAAAGTGTCGAAAGTGGAGAGGGATAAGGCCGTCGCGGACGCTGCAAGACTGCTTCAGATCGAGCACCTGATCAAGCGCCGCCCGGGCCAACTCTCGGGCGGTCAACGGCAGCGTGTCGCCATGGGACGGGCGCTGGTGCGGGACCCGAAAATCTTCCTGTTCGACGAGCCGCTGTCCAATCTTGACGCAAAACTGCGCGTTGACATGCGCACCGAAATCAAGAAGCTGCATCAACGGCTCGGCGCGACCATCGTGTACGTGACTCACGATCAGATCGAAGCGATGACACTCGCGACCCGGATCGCGGTGATGAAGGGGGGCGTGATCCAGCAGTTCGGCACGCCGGCCGAAATCTACAGTACGCCGGCCAATACCTTTGTCGCGACGTTTATGGGCTCGCCGTCGATGAACCTCATTCCGGCAGTGCTCACAACCCGGAGCGACACACTCGTTTTGACGATGGGCGAGGGCAGTGCAGCGGTTCGCCTTGATCTGCCGGCCCAGTCCGCCGCGGTCGCGCGATACGCTGGCAAGAAGGTGATCGCCGGCCTTCGGCCAGAAGCGATTGGTGTGGAATCCTCGCGGGTCCCGGATGCGGTGCGCGAGGTAGCGGTGAAGGTGCTGGTCATGGAGCCCACGGGACCGGACACGCTGGCGGCGCTTGAAATGGGAGGGGTCGAAGTCGCGGCCCGATTGGGCGCCGACATTCCGCATAGCCCGGGCGAGCACTGCAACCTGCGGGTCGATCTGTCGAAGCTGGTCCTCTTCGATGCGCAAACGGAAGAAAGGATAGCGTGATGCATGCCGATGTCGTCATCATTGGTTCGGGCGTCGGCGGCAGCGCGATTGCCCTGCAGCTGGCCGGTACGGGTGCTAGTGTCATTGTGATCGAGCGGGGCGACAATCTTCCCCGCGAACTGCAGAACTGGGACGCGGAAGCCGTATTCGGCCAGCTCCGGTATCGCACGCGCGACACTTGGCTCAACGGCGCTGGCGAGCGCTATCGTCCCGGCCAGTATTACTTTGTCGGCGGACATACGAAGTTCTTCGGCGCCGCCATGTTCCGGCTGCGTGAAGCCGACTTCGAAGAGCTCGCGCACGAGGAGGGTGTGTCGCCAGCGTGGCCCGTCGCGTACCGGGACCTCGAAAAATACTATGACCTGGCCGAGGAGCTCTTCGGCGTAAGAGGGTCCGCAGGTCAGGATCCTACCGAGCCTCCGAGATCCGCCAATTATCGTCACGGACCGATACCTGACGAACCCGTGATTGGCCAGCTCCGGGAGAAGCTTCGGCAGCAGGGCCTGCATCCGTTCTTCATGCCGGCTTCGGTCAATTTTGGCGACGGCGGTACCTGCGTGCGCTGCGGCACATGTGACGCCTTTCCTTGTCGCATTGACGCAAAAGGAGACGCCGAGATGTGCCTGTTGCGCCCCGCGCTGAAACAAGGAGGCGTGTCGCTGCTGACGGGCGCACGCGCGACACGACTTGTGACCGACCCGACAGGGCGAAGAATTTCGAGCCTCGAAGTTCAGACGCGGGACGGTTCGCTTACGGTCACTGGCGACACGTTTGTGCTGTCGGCAGGCGCGATCAATAGTGCTGTTCTGTTACTCGCCTCGGCTAACGACAAATTTCCGAACGGGCTTGCGAACACGTCCGGAGCGGTCGGGCGGTACTACATGAACCATAACTGCACCGCGATTCTGGCAATCGACCCGAGGACGGTCAACGACACCCGTTTTCCGAAGACGCTTTCAGTCAACGACTTCTACTTTGGCGGCGTGCATGACCGGTGGCCGCTGGGCAATCTGCAAATGCTGGGAAAGATCCGCGAACCGATGCTTCGTGGCGCGCTTCCGTACGTGCCGAGGAAGCTTCTGGAATACGTCAGCCGTCACAGTGTCGATCTTTACGCGATGTCGGAAGACTTGCCGAGCGCAGATAGTCGCGTAGAGCTAACGTCGTCCGGTGATATCCGGCTTACGTGGAATCGCACCAACCTAAAACCGCATGAACGTTTTGTTCGAAAAGTGAAGCGTCTGCTCAAGGACGCGGGCTATCCGCTGGTGGTCAGCAGACGCTTTGGCGAGGACACGCCGTCCCATCAATGTGGGACGGTCCGGTTCGGCAATGACGCTGGCGCCGCGCCGCTCGATCCGTTCTGCAAGGCGTATGACCACCAGAACCTGTACGTCGTTGATGCGAGCTTTTTCCCATCGTCTGCTGCGGTCAATCCAGCACTGACAGTGGCAGCGCAGGCTCTACGGGTCGGCGAACACCTTCGTTCGGAGCTGACGCGCAGCCGCACGGCTAGCGGAGACCACGCTTTTGACGGAGGCCGACATGCTTGATGACGCAATGCAACCTCTCGCAGCGCTCGTCACGGGCGGCCGCCGCGGAATCGGGCGCGCGATCGCTGTGGAACTCGCGTCGCGCGGCTACGACGTGGCCATTACCGACGTCGTCGATGACGAAGATACCGCTCTGACGCTAAGGGCGATTGAGGACCAGGGACGGCGGTCTCTCTTTGTCCAGGCGAATTTGCAGGACGTAGCGTCACACACGCGAGTGCTCGAACGGGTGCTGGCGTGGTGCGGCGATCTGGATTGCCTGGTGAACAACGCGGGAATCGGCTCGCCCGCGCGTGGTGATCTGCTGGATGTGACTCCCGAGGCGTTCGACACCGTGCTTGGAGTGAATCTGCGCGGAACCTTCTTCATGACTCAGGCGGTTGCTCGCCATATGTTGAGCGCAGAGCCAGATCGCCCGCGCGCGATTATCACGGTCTCGTCGGTATCAGCCACGATGGCGTCACCTGAGAGGGCCGAGTATTGCCTCTCGAAGTCCGCTTTGCCGATGATGACAAAACTGTTCGCACTACGGCTTGCTCATGCAGGCATCCCGGTTTTTGAGGTGCGGCCGGGGATTATCCGGACGCCGATGACCGAAGCGGTTGCGCAGAAGTATGAAGCGCGTTTCAAGGAAGGGCTCGTTCCCATGAACCGTTGGGGCGAGGCCGACGATGTCGCGAAGGCGGTCGGCCAGCTTGCGGGCGGTGCGTTGCAGTTTGCCACAGGCAGCGTGCTCCAGGTTGATGGTGGCCTCTCCATTTCTGCCTTTTGAAGGTGAGCAGCATGAAGACCGATAGCTACGACTACATCATTACGGGCGGAGGGTCGGCCGGTTGCGTACTGGCGAATCGCCTGAGCGCCGATCCTTCCGTGACGGTTTTGCTGCTTGAGGCTGGCGGCGGCGACCGGAACCCGCTTTTCCACATGCCCGCTGGTTTCGCGAAGATGACCAAAGGCATCGGTTCATGGGGCTGGCATACCGTGCCCCAAAAGCATCTGAAGGACCGTGTCTTGCGCTTCACACAAGCGAAGGTCATCGGTGGCGGCTCGTCGATCAACGCGCAGATCTATACGCGCGGCGTGCCGGCGGACTACGACGAATGGGAGAGCATGAGTGGCGCAACGGGCTGGAGTTACCGCGATGTACTGCCTTATTTCAAACGATCGGAGAACAATCAGCGCTTCGCAAATGAATACCATGCGTACGGTGGTCCGCTAGGCGTGTCAAACCCGATCAGTCCTCTGCCGATCTGCGAAGCGTTCTTCCAGGCGGGTCAGGAGATGGGCATGCCTTTCAACGCCGACTTCAACGGCGCTCAACAGGAGGGGCTCGGCTACTATCAGCTGACGCAGTTCAACGCGCGGCGCGCATCGGCATCCGTCGGGTTCCTTGACCCGATCCTCGGACGGCCTAACCTCTCGGTCAGGTTACAGGCACAGGCGCTACGCGTGATCGTCGAAGGAGGACGCGCAGTCGGCGTAGAACTGGTCAGTGGAACCGACCGCTCGCCAGTTGTCGTGCGAGCGAGGCGCGAAGTGATCGTGTCTTCCGGGGCCATTGGATCCCCCAAGCTGCTAATGCAATCAGGCATCGGCCCGGCTGATCATTTGAGGTCAACGGGTGTACCCGTCGTGCATGACATGCCGGGCATCGGCTCAAATCTGCAGGACCATCTCGACCTGTTTGTCATCGCTGAATGTACTGGCGATCATACGTACGACAAGTACAACAAACTCCAGCATGCAGCGTGGGCAGCCCTGCAGTACCTGCTCCTGAAGAAGGGCCCGGTTGCTTCGAGCCTGTTCGAGACGGGCGGCTTCTGGTATGCGGACGGAATCGCTGCGACACACGCCCGGTCGCCCGACATCCAGTTCCATCTCGGCCTGGGTTCAGGAATCGAAGCGGGCATGGCGAAACTTCGCCATGGCGGCGTCACCTTGAATACCGCATATCTTCGGCCCAAATCGCGCGGCAGCGTACGTCTGGCAAGTGCCGATCCTGCGACAGCGCCGCTGATCGACCCGAACTACTGGTCGGAGCCGGAAGACCGCCATGCAGCGCTCAAGGGCCTGCGCCTTGCGCGCGAGTTAATGAATCAGCCCGCGTTGAAGCGTTTTGTGCAGACGGAAGTCCTGCCCGGTCCGCGTGTCAACACGGACGACGAGTTGTTTGATTATGCGTGTGCCAATGCCAAGACCGACCACCATCCGGTCGGTACGTGCAGGATGGGGCGCCCTGAGGACGAACATAGCGTAGTCACACCTGACCTGCGAGTGATTGGCATTGACGGACTTCGCGTTGTCGATGCCTCCGTGATGCCGCTCATTCCGTCGTGTAACACCAATGCACCGACCATCATGGTCGCGGAGAAGGCAGCCGATCATATCCTCGGTCGCATCCCGGCGCCGAACGCTGTGCGTGCCAAACGAGGTGCGAACGAGATCCCGACATCGACCGCCTTCTGAGAGATAGCCATGAAAATCCTTCTGCCAACTCGTAATGGCGAATTGAATCCGTATACGTTGAAGACCTTGGAGGAGAACATCACGCTGGAGTCGAAATGTGAGTTCAATCGCGTGGCATACGCTGCAGCGCATGTCGTGGTTGATCCCGCGCTCGGCTATGAGCCGTGGTCGGACGCGCCGGTGATCGATTGGGACAGGACGCTCGCGTTTCGGACCTATCTGTACGGCCTAGGTTTCAAGGTTGCCGAAGCCATGGACACCGCGCAAAGAGGCATGGGTCTGGGCTGGAAGACGGCATCCGAACTCATTCGCCGAAGCATCGCGCACGCGAGAACTATCCCAGGAGCGGATCTAGCCTGCGGTGCTGGCACCGATCATCTGGACGACCGGCAGCGGCATAGCCTGTCGGATGTGATCCAGGCGTACAAGGAGCAATTCGAAGTCGTGGAAGCGTCCGGTGGCCGGGCCATCATGATGGCGAGTCGTGCATTGTGCGCCGCAGCCCGATCGCCTGATGACTACAAGAAGGTGTATGACGCTGTACTTGCCGAAAGTCGCAACAAGGTCGTGCTTCACTGGCTGGGCGAAGCATTCGACGCTTCGCTCGCAGGATACTGGGGCAGTGGTGACGTTCGCGCCGCAATGGCAACTGTACTCGACATCATCCGCCTGCATTCTCGCAAGATCGAAGGCATCAAGATTTCGTTGCTGAATGCCGAATACGAGTGCGAGCTTCGCGCCCAGTTGCCGGACGGCGTGCGGATGTATACCGGTGACGATTTCAACTACGGCGATCTGATCGCAGGTGACAGCACGGGCATATCACACGCGTTACTGGGCATATTTGATCCGATTGCACCAGTCGCGGCGAAAGCGCTGGGCCAGTTGGCCAGAAACGATATTGCGGCCTACCACAACACGATGCGACCCACGGTGGCGCTGTCGCGTGAGCTCTTCAGTTCGCCGACACAGTACTACAAGGCGGGGGTTGTCTTCCTCGCGTGGCTGAACGGACATCAGGACCATTTCTCGATGGCCGGCGGCATGGAGTCGGCGCGGTCGGTGCTGCATTTCGCCGAAGTGTTCCGGAAAGCGGACGCCAGTGGAGTGCTGATCAGGCCCGAACTCGCCACGCAGCGAATGAAAGCCTTCTTGCAGGTGCGGGCAGGAATCGTCCAATGAACTGGATCGCAATGGCTGCGGACCGGATTGCGCGGTGAGAGGGTGAGATGCCGAGTAGAGCCTTGAGTTTGAAAGATGAGACATTCGATCAACAGGCGATGCGAACGATGTTGCCTGCTTTCAACGCGGAAGTCGCGCGCAAGCTTGGAGAGATCGTTGTGAATATCGCCTCCCGTCGCAGCCTTCCTGTCGCCGTGAGTGTGGTTCATCCGCGCAGTGCGCTCTTCTATTGCGCGCTGGAAGGAAGCTGTGCAGACAACGGCCAATGGATTCGCCGCAAGGAGAATACTGTCTTCCACTTCGGAAGGAGTTCTCTTGAGGTGGGCCTGATGTTCGCGCACGAGGGGTGGTCGCTGCCATCGCATGGGTTGTCCGGGCAGGATTACACGCTATTCGGCGGGGGCGTACCTCTTCGCGTGGCCAATGTGGGTGTCGTCGGCGCCATGTCAGTGTCCGGACTGGATCACGTTAAGGATCATGAACTGGTCATCGAAGCTTTGTGCTGGCACCTCGGAATTCCGCATATAGATTGCGTGCTGTCATATCCACGCCCCGCCCCGCATGCAATCGAGTGAGCCAACGCAGGCTTGACTGTTGAGAGAAAAACTGTAAAGGAGACGCCCTTATGAAAACTGACACGATGGGCTTGGTGGCTGCCGGCCCGCATGCCGCGCAGACAAGCGGTATGGCGGATCTTCGCCGTGTGATCGCTGCGAGCACAGCCGGTAGTGCAATGGAATGGTACGACTTCAGCATTTACGGTACGGCATCCGCATTGATTTTTGCTGACCTGTTTTTCCCTGGGCTAAGCAAGGCGGCCGGGCTCCTGGCCATCTTTGGCGCGTATGCGGCGGGCTTCTTCGCACGTCCCTTTGGAGGATTATTCTTCGGATGGCTGGGCGACAAACTGGGACGGAAAGTCGTACTTGTTGCTACGGTTCTGCTGATGGGCGGATCAACGTTTTTTATCGGGTTGTTGCCGACGTATGCAACAGCGGGCGTATGGTCAACCGTGCTGCTTGTGGCACTACGGCTGCTTCAGGGGTTTGGCGCGGGAGCGGAGCAGGCGGGCGCTTCACTAATCGTGTCGGAGTTTGCGCCGCCAGCCCGGCGCGGCTTCTACGCAGCCCTGCCATTCGCCGGCTGCATTCTTGGAATATTGCTTGCTGGCGCGATGTTCACACTCGTACAGCGCTTGCCGAAGGATGAGTTCATGTTGTACGGCTGGCGGATTCCCTTCCTGTTTAGTGCTCTGGTGGTGTTCGCCGGCATCATTATCCGGATGCGGGTGAAAGAGAGTCCCGTGTTCCAGGAAATCCGCCGATCTGGCCAGGTAAGCGAACGTCCGGTGAGGGACTTGCTTTCCGAGTCGCCTCGAACGCTGCTCGTCGCATTCGGGCTACGCGTTGGGGAGAATGGTTCATCCTATCTGTACCAGGTGTTCGCCCTCAGTTATCTCACGAAGATACTGCTTGTTGACAAGTCGATTGGAACGCTCGGGATTACGGTTGCAGCAGGCTTGGCGATTGTGACGATTCCGCTGATGGGCTGGTTGTCGGATCGGTTTGGACGTCGCTTGATGTACCGGCTTGCGGCGCTGTTCACCTGTGCCTGGGCCTTTCCCGCCTTCTGGCTGTTCGAGACAAAGGATCCGTTGTTGATCATCGTAAGTATGGCTCTGGCGATAGGCGTTGGCGTTTTCGGGATGTACGGTATCCAGGGAGCGTACTTTCCGGAGTTGTTCAGCGCGCGTTTCCGCTATACAGGTGTTGCCGTGAGCAAGGAGTTCGCTGCCGTCGCGTCGGGTGGCGTGGCACCCTTCATTGCCGCTGCATTGATTGGCTGGTCACACGGTGCCTATTGGCCGATAGCGCTGTATGTCATGGTTCTGGCGGGCATCACGTTCGTTGCGACATTTTTTGCACCGGAAACGCGCGGGGTCGATCTGAACAGCTAGTGTTCTGCTGTTGTGCTGCAGGTCGACACACGTCGGGAGTTGCAAGGAGAACGTTAAGGACGTCCGCTCAGGACTCGGCGCCTCCGCTCACAGTTCTGTCTCGCATATGAAGCGCCAGAGCGCGACCGTCTTTCTCGCTGGCGATGAACGTTTTATATCCTGGAACCGGCGGTAGTGTCGCCCAGTCGCCGCCAGCGTTCGAACAGTTGTCCCGCTTGGTAGCGTCACTGACGCGCCGGCGGGATCCGGTACGGCGTCTGCGCGTGATCAGGACAAAGCGCTTGCAACATCTGGTACGCGAATCTACCTAAAGCCATCCGCAATTTGCAAAAACGAGCTTTGTGATCGTTCGGACGCAATTCGGTGGGCTCACATGGGAACTTTACGTGCGAGCACTGCGTTGGATCCGGAAGTTGGTTGCTTGGTCGCCGCCTGTGTGATTTTACATAAAAGAAATGAGCAAAAATTTTGGTTGTAGCGGCTATATCCTATTGTCGTGTTTTGTGTAGGGCTCAGTGTTGGGCATTCAGTTCAGTGCGTCGGCGACGAATGCAACTGCGACGAGCACTATGACGACTCGGAAGCGGCGCGGATGAAACTCTGGAATTCGAGCGTTGGCCCCTTGGGCGCCCGAAACCGGCGATAGGCTATCCTGCCATACCTCGTTTCAATGTCCGTTTTTATCTCCCGGCTAAGCGCTTTCAGCGAGGTTGGCCGGGAATTTCCGTAAGGTGGCCAGATGCGTCCGCGGGATGCACCCCATGAATCCGCTGTTCTTCTTTTGCTCGACGGCACACCGTATCTCATGGTGCGGGATGTCGATTGAACGAGTCTGCATACTGGGCAGGCGGATTTCGGCGTAGTGATCCGGTCCACTGCCGCTACCCGAATGTCAGATGTCTGCGAGGGCCGCGGCTGGAGTCGGTGATCGCACGCGCTGAATCGGCAACGTCGATTCAGCTTCGGGCGGCTGTTGATCTCCTAAAATCTCGCCGGTCTTTCCCAAAGATATGCAGGCAGGGCTATCGGGAGTTCGTAGAGTAAGGGATACAGTCTGCGGGACTGTCGTGTCTCTATCGGCTCGCAGTTCCATTGTGTGAATCCTGATGGCCAGAACGATTCAGCCCGTTGCCTGTGATCGTTCTGCGCCTGCGCCGTCGTGAAGTTTGCCCGGAATCCCTTCGCTACGTCTTTCCGGACATCGGCCCGGTCCGTTGCTCGTGCCAGACGTGTCCAAAATATTTCTTTTATTCCAACGCGATCCATCTGATTCCATGATGTTCCGATAGCGAAAATCCGGCCAAAAACAGGTGTTGACGAGGTCTTCCCGAGTGAACAAGATGGGATAAAGAGAGCACGACGGAGCGAGCCATGCCAGTTGCGAAAAGCTATACCAGGGCGCAATGGGATGAGCTTGTCCGCGCTCTGGAATCACTGCCGGTCAAGCCAGAGGCCGAGCAGCGCGTCTCTATTACCGATGCGATGAAAGAGATGCGTCTGGTAATCGGTGCGGTGAGGAAGAAGGGATATACGCTGGAAGAAATCGTTGAACATGCACGGAAGAAGGGCGTTGATTTTAGCGTTGGCTCTGTCAAGTACGCGTTATACCCATCGAAGAAAGACAAACCAGCTCGACAGTCTGCAAAGGAATCGGCACGAGACAATGCCGCGCCATCGCCTCGTACGAAGAAGGTAAGCAAGGACGATGTACCGCGCGCGGAGGCTGTCAGAGAAAATCCAAAGCAGGATGCGGGAGAGATTGTCAGTAGGCCGGGAAGCATGGTGATGCGTGACGCGTTCTCATTCGAGATCAGGCCTGACACCGAGAACCTTTAGAGGATTCAAATGGACATGACGACTTACCCCATCTATCTCGTTGGTGGCAGCAAGGGCGGCGTAGGCAAGAGTTTTGTTGCGCTCGCGCTGGTCGATTATCTGCTACGGCGGGATATTCATGCGGCGCTTGTGGAAACGGATACCTCCAACCCAGACGTGATGAAAGCAGTCCAGGATGATATGCGCTGCATTGCCTATAACCTGGACGATGCAGACGGCTGGATCGGCCTTGTCAATTTCTGCGACGAGCAACGAGACGCAGCGATCGTTGTCAACACGGCGGCGCGGAGCCAGACGGGTGTTGAGCAGTTCGGGGCGACACTGGCCGGCGCGCTTGGCGAGCTTCGGCGCCGGCTTGTTGTCCTGTGGGTGATCAACCGGCAACGCGACAGCCTTGAATTGTTGAGCGCTTTCAACGAGACGTTCCCGGACGCGGTGATGAACGTCGTACGCAATGGCTACTTCGGTCCGGCGGACAAGTTCACGCTGTATCAGGGGTCGCAGCTTCGCCGTTCCATCGAATCGCGCGGTCACTCACTGGATTTTCCTGATCTTGCGGATCGGGTCGCGGACGAGCTTCGCAGTCAGCGCATGTCGATTCGCAAGGCAGCGGAGACGATGCATATCGGTGAACGGGTCGAGCTATTGCGTTGGCGTTCGTTGTGCGATGCCATGTTCGCCAAAGTAACGGTCGATGGATAGCAGGCAGGGCAGGCCGGTGGACGAGCTCGCCTGTCTGTTTCTCGACGTCGCGGGCGAATTGCCCGACGATGCCAGTGTGCTGCGAATGCGTCGGGTATCGAGTGCGCTCAACCTCCGCGACAACGATGCGCTGTGGTCTGTGCTGGTCATGCTCGAGCACTACGGGCGACTCTACGAGGCCATGCCGGAGCGCATCCGGCAGGCAGGCGCGGGCAGTCTGGATGTCGTGCGGACGGAGGCGCGGGCAGCGACGGATGCGTTGATGACGCAGCAACGTGACGCGCTCGCGCGCTGCAAGGCCACGATTGAACTGGCCGGGCAGATGATCGATGAACATGAGGCGCGCTACCGGGCCGCGCTTGCGGCGCTGAACGATGAGGCGCTGGCTACACTCACGCAGCGGGCGGCGAATCACATTGCCCGCGTTGCCGGTAACCGGCTCGTGGGGGCGACGGCTGTCGCCGTACGTGACCAACAGAAACGGATCGATACGACGCTCACGTCATTCGAGCGCGTCGCCCTACGGCGGCTCGTGCGGGCGTGCTATGGGCTGGTCGTCGGCGGACTGATTGTGATGCTGCTGGCCGCGGGCGCAGGCGGGCTGGCCGGATGGTGGGCTGGCGTCCATTGGATACGGGCAGACGGCTCGCCGTCTGCCAGCATGGGTTATACCTCGTCGGTGTCACCCTCCATGAATTCAGCGGCGTGGCGGAGCACGTCTGCAGCCGCGTCGTTTTGGTCGAAGGCGATCATCGGTGCCCGGTAGCCTTCATCTTCGGCGCGGGCAAGGGCCATCTCGTAGTGCTTGCCTTCGTTGTATTGCAGATCGGTGGCTTCAACGAAAGTCAGGGAGAGGTCGGGCGAGCCTTCGGCATTGATGGTGAGCACGGCCATGCGGATGCGGTTGGTCATGATGTGTTCCACCGGTTCAAGTCTGGCAGGCGGCGCATTCGGGCTTGCCGCCTGCCTCGTCCCGTTGCCGGGGCGAAAGGTGAAATCACGCTACGAGGGGGGCCGGATTGCGCGCTGTTCATGCTGTCCGAAGTCGGGTACGGCCACGACGTCAGCGGGCTACTGGCGACAGGGGCGGCTTCTGCGCCGGCGGGCGTATCGTTGACGTGTTCCGTGCCGTTACCGGCATCCGGCTCAGCATCGACGTCTTCGTCTTCCGGTGTGTCGTCCGCGCCGTTGCCGGTATCGCCCGCATCGGCGCCGTCTTCATCCTCGTCACGGTTTTCCCGTGACGGCGTGGCCGGGGCTTCGCGATCGGTGAGTATTTCCGGGAGCCATGCCACCTTTGCGAGCCGAAGCTCGGCGGCGGCTGCCGCGTCGGTCTTCTTCATCTTGTTGAGGTCGGTGGCGGCTTTCGGTGACACGGCAGCGGAGACAACGTCCGCGATGCGTGCCTTGCTGACGTGATCGAAATACGTCGCACGCGTCGGCGTCCAGTACCGGGTCATGTCGAGGTTCAGCGCACCCGCAAGCGTGTTGATCGCATGCGGTTTTTCCTCGCCCGCGATGCCGTCGAGCAGGGTGCCGGTGCAGAATGCAAGCAGGTCGAGCAGCGTCGTGACGGGGTCCTGTTCGATCAGCCACGGCAGCAGGTCCGCTCGTCTGGCAGGCAGTTCATCGATCCAGCGCGTCCGCTGCGTCTCGATGGCGTTCCACGCGGGGCTGGCGGGCAGGTCGTCGGCCGCGCGCAGCAGACTGTCGTGGTTGTTCTCGCCGGACAGTGTGAGATAGCTGGGCGCAGACGTGTGCCCGAAGTGCTCGGGCAGTGCCTTCGGGGTCAGGTAGTGCAGCAGGGCGACGAGCGCCATGGCGGGCTGGGCGACCAGTTCCGCGTGGACGGCAGCGGTACGGTGCGCCGTCAGCCGCTGGCAGAGCTTCGCGCTGTGGACGGGTTTGATCTTCGGAGCCTTGGTGGACGGCGCGTCCGGGCCTTCGGCTGCGGCGATGCCGGTGACGGTTGCCCCTGCCGCGTCCAGTGCCGCGCTGTTCTCGCGCCGCACGAGGCCGCGCTCGATGACGAACTCACCCTGCGGCCCGACAAACACGAATGCGCCCGTCTCGGCCATCTGATGCGTGTCCCATGCGAGCGCTCGGTTTTCGAGTGCGATGAGCATCGCATTGACCCGCTCAATTTCGTCGTTGAGCCGGTCGGCTTCCTCATAGGCGCTTTCGTCGTCCTCCGCCAGTGCTTCGATTTTTTCGGCGAGTTCGTCCTGCTGCGCGGTGAGGGCGTCCATTTCGCGCTGCTCGTCCTCGTTGTACGGGCGCTGCACCGGGCGCAACCTGCCGTGGCGGTTCAGTTCGACAAAATCGCGTTCGATGAGCGTTTCCGTCCAGCCCCATCCCTCGGCCCGCACTTCGGCGGCGGCAGCGTCGAGCTTCTGCACCAGTTCGGCGTCGGCGATGTAGCCCGAGTTTTCGTCGTCGCTGAACGGATCGCGGCGAATGTAGCCGCCCGCTGCTTCATAGGCGGCGAGGCCGACGAATCGGACGAGGCGGCTGCGGCTCGCATCGATTTCGGCGCGCGTGATCGCCTGTCGCAGGTAGTTCGGCTGGCGCTGCCACTCGTTCGCGTCGGACCAGATGTGTTCCTGCGTTTCGTGGTCGTCTGCGAGGGCGAGTGCGGCAAGCTGTTCGAGCGTGATCGCGTCCTCGCGCAGCTTGGCGAGCAGCTTGGGCGATACGTTGGCGAGCTTCATGCGCCGCTTGACCGTGAGCGGCGAGGCGGAGAAAAGCGCCGCGATGTAATCGACGCTATGCCCTTCCTCGGCCAGCATCCGGTATGCGCGCAGCACGTCGAACGGGTCGAGTGCTTCGCGTTCGCTGTTCTCGATCAGCGAAATGGCGAGGGCTTCGCCTTCGCTGACGATTCGCACCGGCACCGGATAATCGGCCACGATATGCTTCTGTTCGAACAGCAGGTCGAGCGCGGCTTCCCGGCGCTGGCCCGCGCAGACGCCATGGCGCGCCCGCTGCGAGAGCGCCCGTGCAGGCCGCCTTTGGTGAGGTTTTCCTGCACCCGGTTAAAGACCGTCCAGAGATCGTCGTGGCGATCTTCGAAACGGCGCGGCACCAGTAGCTGACTTTCGATGACCGGGGCGGCTGCCTCGGCGTCGGTCGGGTCGTAGCGCAGGGCGAGGGCGGAGCGGGCGAACGCATGCTGTTCGTCGAGGTTCAGTTCGACGGCTCGCATACCTTCCTTCTGCTCGCGGATCAGGTCGAAGCCGTCGAGCACATCGAACGCGCCGTTAATCACGTTCTGTACGACGTTGCCTTTGTGCGGTACGCGAATATCGGCGATGTTCTCGCCCGCGACCATGCCGTTCTGACAGACAAAGCGGAACGTGCCTGCGAGCATCTGGTAGCTGCTGGTGCCGTCATGAGAATTCAGCAGCACGATCTCATCGGCTTCCTCGCCAGTGATCTGATCAGCATGGCGAAGCCGCAGCATGTGCTTCGTGAATTCGGGCTTGCCCTGATCGCGCACGCGGGTCTGGCAGATCATGAACGGTTGGAAGCCTTCGTTCCGAAGACCGCGCAGGACGTCGATGGTCGGAATATAGGTATAACGTTCCGAACGGCTTTCGTGCTTGCCATCAGCGAAGATGGACGGGGCGACGCGCCGGATCTGATCGTCTGAAAGCGGCGAGTCAGCGCGCAGCATCGGGGAGCCGTAATGGAAAGAGGAAGCGAGTTGCATGGCAGTCTCCACAAGTCAAGGTTGAGGACCTGAACCTGGCGATGGAATGTGGTTTGCCGTTGCGGCTGGACACGTTCCGGTGGAACTCGGGGTTGGCTTTGCTGCCGCCTGGCTCCCTGGTTCCCGCCCGTGCGACTCGAGGAGCCGATAGCGGGCAGGCGTCAAGGAAAAAGGCGAGGGAGGGGTGCGGGCAACACGGTCCCTCGCCCCTTGATGCGTGGCCGCTATCGGCTACGGTCGCGGGTCAAGGGCGGGGAGCTGGGAGCCGGGTGCATGCCGTGCCTCGGGTTGACCGGGCAGGGTTTGGCGCAGGACCCGCGGCGATGTGATTGATCGTGATACCGAAATAGACAGTGGGGTATGGCCGTGCCGCGGCTTGGTGACCGAGACGGGATTGAACGAGGCACGCGGCCCGGTTCATACTGCGACAGCTCGCTGTCTTCAATCATCCCTGCAGTCCATCTGCCGTCGTTAGGGGCGCCGCAGGATCTGCGGCTGTTCAAGAGACTCACCGGGTAGAAAGGGCATCCATCCTCAAACGCATCTCGCCAGCTTCAGGGGATCCTGCAAGCGGACGCTTAAGCGGGCTTCGACGAGCTGTTTCGCGATGGCTCGATACGTGAGGCGGCATGCCATGCCCACGCAAGGAGAAAGTTCTACGACATCCATGTGCGAACGCCGTCCGACACGACGCAAAAGGCGCTCGAATATATTGGCGGTCTCTATGACATCGAGGCATCCATTCGCGGCAAGCCTGCGGCCGAACGGCTGCGAATACGCCAGGAGAAAGCCAGACCCCTGCTTCAAATCTACGAAGCCTGAGGACTGACTCGAGCGTACCGTCTTCGCAATACAGTGTCAGTGCGCTCCACTGGGTTAAGCGAGTAGTTGATCGCCTTGGCCGTATCGTACTTCGACGACAGGCTTGTCATTTCAGAGTGTTCGAAATTCCGCGCTAACATATGTTCGATTGCCCAATTGGAGTGAGCACGCACTCGTCGACGCCTGGGAA
The DNA here is from genome assembly GCF_014397785.1 of Paraburkholderia podalyriae. Lineage (GTDB taxonomy): Bacteria > Pseudomonadota > Gammaproteobacteria > Burkholderiales > Burkholderiaceae > Paraburkholderia > Paraburkholderia podalyriae. The sequence continues at coordinate 14,755 of NZ_VZQQ01000002.1, read as the reverse complement.
CGCCGCAGCGTCCGCGGGTCTAGTGGATCCTGAGTTGCCGCAACACCCAACTAATCCACGAAGTCGGACAGCTTTAGTCAAACGGCCTGCAGAATGAGAAAACGATTACCTCCGCTTAACTGGTTGCGCGCATTTGAATCCTCTGCCCGGCATCTCAGTTTCACCCATGCGGCGACAGAGTTGAGCCTGACCCAGGCGGCGGTAAGCCAACAGGTGAAGGGACTCGAGTCGCAGTTGGGGGCAGTCCTCTTTAAGCGCTTGCCAAGAGGACTCGAGCTCACTGAGGCCGGGCTAGCCTATTTGCCGGTTGTCCACGAGGCCGTAGAGCGACTGGCGGCCGCAACTGAAGAGATCTTCGGGCAAGGTCACGGCAGAGTCCTTACCGTTCGGGTCAGCCTGGTGTTTTTTACCCATTGGCTGGCAATGCGCTTACCCGACTTTCGTGAACGCCACCCCGAGGTCAATCTGCGTATCACCAGCAACATATGGGGGGGCGATTCGAGCGTGACCGACGTCGAAGCCGATATGGAAATCCGCTATGGACATGGAGAATGGACGGGACTCAAGGCCGAGCGGCTGACCTGGGATACGTTGCTGCCGGTCTGCGCCCCATTCTTGCCCTCCGAACAGGCGCCACTGGCTACTCCGAAGGATCTCCGTCACCACGAACTACTCCACGTCCTGGGCTACGAGGAGGGCTGGGGATACTGGTTGAAGAAAGCAGGCGCGGGACAGGTCGACTCTTCGAAGGGAATGCAGTTCGATACCTTGATCTCTGCTTTGAGAATGGCCGAGCTTGGTCAAGGGGTGGCCTTGGCGCGCTCGTCGCTGGTCCAGTCGATGCTGGACACCGGGCAACTGATAGCGCCTTTCAAATCCCGGCTTACGACCAGTGAAGCTTTCTACCTGGTCTATTCTCCGCACAGCATCGTCAACCCTGATGCCGCGGCGTTTGTGGCCTGGTTGAGTGCGAAGGCCCAGGAGGGGCGTGCGCGGAACTGATCAGGCAGGTTGACATCGCACGTCCATTTCGCCGGGCTGCCAGTGATCGACTGGCCATTTTCCTGCGCGTTCACTCCAGCGGCCTGAGCCATAAATAAAACAACCCCATCCTCGTTTTTTTTATTGCTTTACCGGCTCCCCGTTGTATCCGACAGTGATCCCGAGTTCGTCGCCAAGGCCACTCGCCTCACATTCGAAATGCGGTTGATTGGTGCTGGCGGCGACCCACCACAATGATGACCTGCGTTTCGGAAGATCTGCAGGTCCTGGAGATGAGTCGGTGAGCCATGGGAAAGCATAATCAACTGCCTTTTAGCGGCGTGAAAGTCATCGACTTTGGCCAGTACATCGCCGGCCCGGCCGTGGCGATGATCCTGGCGGATCTCGGCGCCACCGTCATTCACATCGATCCCCCTGCCGGGCCGCTTTGGGACAGCCCGGCCAATGCCGTACTGAACCGCAACAAGTATTGCTTGCAGCTTGACCTGAAGTCCGCGCAGGGGCTCGAGGCGGCCATAGCATTCATCGCGCGTGCCGATATCGTGATCGAGAACTTCCGGCCGGATGTCATGACCCGGTTGGGCCTGGACTTTGCCGAGCTGCGTCGTCAAAGGCCCGAGCTCATTACGCTGTCCATCCCTGGCTTCGCCAGCAACGACCAGTTGCGTCGTCACTGGCGCGCCCTCGAGCCAATTATTGCGTCGGCCTCCGGGGTATTCACCGATATGGGTCAGAACCGCGTACTGATGGGGATAAACCCGAGCTTTTCGCCGCTGCCGCTAGCATCGTCCTACGGCACCATGCTGGCTGTCTCCGCGGTGGCACTCGCTCTGCAAGCGCGGGAGCGCACGGGAGTGGGTGATCAAATCGAGGTACCTCTGGCCGCGGCGGTGATGGAGGGGCTGTCTTACAACTCGATCAAGATCGAAGGTTATCCCGAACGCTACAAGACCTTGCGTGAAAAGGAAATTGAGCGGCGGCGGTCGGAAAATCTTCCGATGAACCTCAGCTACGAAGAACTGCAAGAATATCTCGATCCCTTTTACCGCACGTACGAGTGCGCGGACGGTCGCAAGTTCTATGCGGTATGCCCGTCACACCGCTCGCACGCCAGGCGTTGCCTTCAGGCGATGGGGTTGTACGAGGAAATGCTATCTGCCGGGCTGCCGACAGTGAGCGACCCATACCTTCCTCTCTGTCAGTGGGAGGGGGATGCCTCACTCGGTGTCTACCCGTTGCCTGACCATTGGGCCCGGCGCATTTCGGCACGCATGAAGGAGGTGTTCCTGACCAAGACAGCGACCGAGTGGGAAAAAATTTTCGGCGAAGGCCGTTTTCCCGGGGCACCCCACCTCTCGACTCAGGAGTGGTTGCACGACGAGCACGCCAACGCCGCTGGTCTGGTGGTCGATGTCGACGACCACCAGTACGGCAACATGAAACAGCCTGGCGCGATCGCCTGGCTGGAAGACAGTGCCGAACTGATGCTCTCACCCGACGCACGCCGCACGGTGAGTCTCAAAGAAGCCCTGGCCATCCTGGATGAGTGCGCGCCCACGGCACTGCCGCCCCCATCCGAACAGCATGTTGGCGGCTGGCTTGACGGTGTGCGTGTCCTCGATCTGACCAATGTCATCGCGGGTCCGCATTCGACCTCCTACCTCGGCCGGTTCGGCGCCGACGTTATCAAGCTCGACCCCGTAACGCCCAACTATGATCCCTGGAACACAGTGGTCTTTGGCATGTCTTCGGGCCGCGGCAAGCAAAGCGTCCTGGTCGACCTGAACCACCCTGACGGACGCGAGGTGTTTAACCAATTGGTTCGTTCGGTTGATGTGATCGTGATGAATGCACCGGATCGTCAACTGGCACCTTTGGGTCTTGACGAAGCCAATCTCCAGGCCGTCAACCCTGGCGTGATCTTCTGTCAACTGGATTGCTTTGGGGGACCGCGTCGCGGCCCGCGGACCGATTATCTCGGTTACGACGACTTGATCCAGGCCGGCACCGGCATCATGCTGCGCTTCGGCGGCGGCATGGCAACGCCAGAGGAACACGCTCACGTCGGAACCATTGACGTGAATTGCGGGTTCGCTGCAGCGCTCGGCGTTGCCGCCGCTTTATATCGCAAAGCCAGAACCGGCCAGATCAGCCGTGCCCGGACCTCCCTGGCATCGCTCGGCAACCTGGTGCAGATTCCCTTCTGCTACGACTACCCAGGGCGGGCCCCGTTCGATGAGCCTTCCGGCCGTAGCGCCCAGGGCTTTGGCAACCTGTCACGCTTCTTTCGGGCCGCGGATGACTGGTTGTATGTGGACGCCAGCGCAAAGGAACTGGACAAGCTAGACGCCGTAGAGGGGCTGACGGGCATCCGCGGCGCGGCGGATCCCGCAGCGTTTCTCAGCTCCGCGCTCGCCACGGCCTCAGCCGAAATCTGGCAGACGCGGTTGCAAGCGGCCAATGTGGCGGCAGCCGTTCCGGACAATATCGACAACTTGCGCGAACGCTACAGCCGCCCTGCAGACAATCGTCCGGGCATCGATAACGGCAGCTATTCCTTCAGTGTGTATGCCGAGCATCCGAGTGGACGACGCGTCACCCAACTCGATCCTTTTGCGATTCGCCCTCACGTTGCTCCGATCTGCGCACTGGCGCCAGCACAAAAGTTTGGTGCCTCGTCCCGAGGGGTTTTGCGCAAGATGGGCTACAGCGATACCCAGATTGCGACGTTGATTGCGCGAGGGGCGGTCGGCGAAAGCTGGTGCGAAGAGTACCTGCCCAGCTGAACACGTCACCGTTGCGGGCAAGCCGGAACAAATCGCGACCGTTCCGCTGATGTGTGGACGCGGCCGATAGCAGCAAGCACCCGAGAAGAAAAAAGGCTGTAGCGAAGGGGTGTTCGAATATTTATAAGATTGGAGACGAAGATGCATGTACGACACCACACGCTCGCGGGTACCGAAAACACCCGGCGAGGCGCAGGAATCGTTATCGAGAACCTCAACCGAGCGACGCAGCACATGGCGCGAAGACGCCCATGGCGAGGCACGGGGAAGGAGGTGCCCTGTGCGCCTCCCTGTCGCCGCAGCCGAGCTGCAGACACAGCGCTACCGCCTGCGCTGCCAGGTGCCTTCCGCACCGAAAGACATTGAGGGTAACGATCATGCAAAACCAGGGCAACACATTTGTGAGCTTCCGCCATGTTCGGAAGACATACGACGGAGAAACACTCGTCGTCAAAGACCTGAATCTCGACATCCAGAAGGGGGAGTTTCTCACTTTGCTCGGTCCGTCCGGCTCGGGAAAGACCACCTGTCTCATGATGCTCGCCGGGTTTGAATACCCAACCGATGGAGAAATCTGGCTGGACGGTCAGTTGCTCAATCGTATTCCGCCGCATAAACGCGACATCGGAATGGTATTTCAGAACTATGCACTCTTCCCACACCTGACCGTCGGACAGAACCTCGAGTATCCCCTCAAGGTTCGCAAGATGCCGCCAGACGAGCGGGCCGCGCGCGTCAAGCGGGCGCTCGAGATGGTCCACATGGAAAAGCTGGGTAAGCGAATGCCAGGTCAGCTATCAGGCGGTCAACAACAGCGAGTGGCGCTTGCGCGTGCGTTGGTGTTCAACCCAAAGCTTGTGCTGATGGACGAACCGCTTGGCGCGCTGGACAAACAGTTGCGCGAGCACATGCAGATAGAACTCAAGGCATTGCACGAATCCCTTGGCCTGACCTTTGTGTACGTCACACACGATCAAGGTGAGGCGCTCACGATGTCAGATCGAGTAGCGGTCTTTGATCAGGGGGTGATTCAACAGCTCGACCAGGTCGACTCGCTCTACGAATCGCCGACGAATCTGTTTGTAGCCAACTTCATTGGTGACAGTAACCGGGTGGAAGGCACCGTCGTAAGCCGGGATGGTAATTATTGCGAGTTGCGCATTGCAGACGGTACGACCGTACGTGCGCTGAATGTTGCCGGGCTCAATGTCGGTAGCCACGCCACAGGGGTGATCCGTCCCGAGCGGCTCTCGATTGGACGGCAATCCGAACAGCAGCGCAATGTCATCAACAGCGAAACGCTTGGGATGATCTACTTCGGCGATCACGTCCGGCTACGCTGCCGCTGCCCCGGAGAAACAGAGTGTTTCGTGAAGGTTCCGCTCGGGCAGGACGGGGCGGCCCATGTCCAACCGGGAAATCGAATCGCGTTGTCGTTTCATGAAGATCATCTGAGAGTTTTCAATTGACCACGCGTAGCGAAATCACCTTGTGCCAAGGAGAACGAAATGAGGTTCTTTAGAAATACGGTCGGCGTGGCTGCCATGATGTGTTGTTCCGCTTTCGCATTGGCGGACGGCCTTACGACGGTCAATTACGGTGGCGCCGTGGGGAACGCCGAGAAGGCTGCCTGGGTTGAACCGTTCTCGAAAGCGAGCGGTATTCCGACGAATGCGATTGAGTACACGGGCGAAATGGCCAAAGTCAAAGCGATGGTCGACGTCAAAGATGTCACGTGGGATGTCGTTGAAGTCGAGTCGGCAGACATCGGACGCGGCTGTCAGGACGGACTCTTCGAGAAGCTCGACTGGTCGAGGATCGCGAAAAAGGGTGATCTGTTGCCTGGATCGGTGACTCCCTGCGCTGCCGGCACATTCGTCTGGTCGACCGTGCTGGCATACAACCCGACGCTGACGAAGGGCACGCCACAGGGCTGGAAGGATTTTTGGGACATCAAGAAATTTCCTGGCAAGCGTGGCATGAAGAAGGAGGCGCGTTATAACCTCGAATTCGCACTGATGGCAGATGGCGTTCCGGCGAAAGACGTGTACACCGTGCTGGGCACGGAGGCTGGCGTCAATCGGGCGTTCAAGAAGATGGACGAACTCAAGCCACACATTCAGTGGTGGGAGGCTGGCGCACAGCCGCCGCAGTTCCTGGTCGCCGGTGACGTTTCGATGTCCACCGCGTATAACGGCCGCATCGACGCCGCAATGCGGGCAGGGAACAAGAACCTGGGTATCTCGTGGGACCAAAGCGTCTATGAGCTGGACTTCTTCGTGATTCCGAAGGGCTCAAAAAATAAGGATGCAGCCGAGAAGTACCTTGCCTACGTGCTCGAACCTCAGGCTCAAGCTACGTTCGCGCAGCACATCCCGTACGGACCAACCAACAAGGGCGCTTTAAAGTTGCTTGATGCAACCACTCTTGCAAACCTGCCTAACTCGCCGAAGAACGGCAAAGACGCTATCCCCAACGACGTAGAGTTCTGGACCGACCACGGCGACGCGCTGGAACAGCGTTTCACCGCGTGGGCAGCGAAATAACGCGAATCGCGTACCCATCGCTCGAACGCATGGGTACGCGAAGGAGAGAGACATGAGTGCGGTAACTACTCAGCAGCAGGATTGGCATTTGCGTGAGCTCAAGCGATCGCTCAGGAACGTCAATTTACGTAAGCAGATGGCGGCGCTGGCGCTGGTCGCTCCTCTCGCTATTTTCATTTTTCTGGTATTCGTGATGCCCGTTGCGTCGATGATTTCGCGGTCGATTCAGAGTCCGGAAGTCGTTGACGCGTTGCCAGACACGACGGCGGCGCTGCGAAACTGGGATCGGAAATCGGCAGTTCCGGATGACGCTTTTCGCGGACTGATGCTGGATATCGAGCGCAACGGCGGGAACAACAGTTCGGGTACCGCTGCCGGTCGACTGAACGGGCAGAAGGAGGGTTTCCGTTCGTTGTTTTACAAGACTTCGAGCGCACTTCCGTTCGGCGACGATGATTCAGCGCTGCCTGCGCACGAGGTTCGACAAAAGCTGATCGAAATCGACAGGCGTTGGGAAGATCCCGGTTACTGGCAGGCAATCGCTAAAGATTCATCCCGATACACAAGCCAGTATCTCCTCGCGACGACGGACTACCGTCGCAATTCTGCCGGTGACATCGTTCCGGTTGATCCAGGCGCCTCGGCATATCAGGAGGTATTCAAGCGAACGTTCGTGATTAGCGGCCTGGTAACGCTCGCCGCGCTGCTCCTCGGCTACCCCCTGGCATACTGGATCTCCAGTCTGCCGGCGAGTAAGGCAAATCTGCTGATGATTCTGGTGCTCCTTCCCTTCTGGACTTCGATCCTTGTGCGGATCTCCGCCTGGATCGTCATCCTTCAAGGATCCGGCCTCGTCAACAAGGCGTTGCTGTCGCTGGACCTGATATCGTCTCCATTGACACTGCTGTTCAACCGGACGGGGGTGCTGGTCTCGATGACTCATATCCTCCTGCCGTTCATGATCCTGCCGTTGTACAGCGTCATGAAATCGGTGCCAGCCAGCTATACGAAGGCAGCGATCTCGCTGGGTAGTCACCCGTTCGGCGCGTTCTGGAAGGTCTACTTTCCGCAAACACTGCCGGGAGTCGGCGCCGGCGGACTGCTGGTATTCATCACGGCGTTGGGCTACTACATCACTCCCGCATTGCTGGGCGGAGCCGGCGACCAGATGGTGAGCTACTACATCGCGTATTTCACGAATGTGGCCTTGAACTGGGGGATGGCGTGCGCACTGGGAGCGGTTCTGCTTCTCGTGACGTTGATTCTTTTCGGTGTTTATCGAAAGATCGTCGGCAACGAACTGAAGGTAGGTTAGGACCATGAAAACGACCGTATCGCGTTTTGCACCTTATACATCGGCTCCCGAGATCGCGTGGCACTACTTTTTGCGATCGACCAATGTCATGATCCTGCTGTTTCTGGTCTTGCCGATACTGGTGATCATCCCGCTTTCTTTCACGGACAATACATTCCTGGTCTATCCGATACACAAGTTCTCGTTCAAGTGGTACCACAATCTGTTTACGTCGATTGACTGGCTTCGTGCCGGAAAAAACAGCTTCATCATAACCCCGCTTGCCACGATCCTGGCCACTGTCCTCGGGACGTTGGCCGCGTTAGGCCTCAACAAGGCGACGTTCAAAGGCAAGGGCGCGCTGATCGGCATTTTGATCTCGCCGATGATCGTGCCGGTGATCGTCACTGCCGTCGGGATGTATCTGTTCTTTGCGAAGTGGGGCTTAGCCGGGTCGTACCTTGGCCTGATTTTCGGTCATACCGCTATCGCTGCTCCATTCGTGGTGGTCACTGTCAACGCCACCCTTGCCGGGTTCAACCAGAATTACGTGCGCGCGAGCCTGAGCCTCGGTGCGTCGCCCGTCACGACGTTCTTCTCCGTCACCCTGCCCATCATTGCGCCGGGCGTTATTTCTGGAGCCCTGTTTGCATTCGCCACGTCGCTCGATGATGTCGTCATCACGATGTTCATCGCGGGTCCGACACAAGGTACACTGCCGTTGCAGATGTTCATCGGCCTCCGGGAAAACATTACTCCGACGATTGCTGCCCTTGCGACAATTCTGATTGTATTTTCCAGCCTGCTTCTGGTGACGATGGAGTGGCTGAGGTCCAGAAGCGCGGCGCGACAGATAGCGACGTGACATTGCTTGCCGTGGCACCTGTCGCCTTATGCCCGTGGAAGCCGTCGGGCATGGCGTAGTGGTACATCCTTGAATGGTTTATGGTGTCCGGATGTACCATTTCGCCTTGCCTGCCCGCCTGCGTTCACCGTCAGAGAGGACAAGCATGGCTTTTTCAGCCCTTTATCTGCAGCAGAATGACAGCGGTTTTTCGGCCGGGGTTACCAGCCTCGATGACCGAACCCCTCGACGAGCATCCCCTCGCAGCCGGCGAAGTGCTCATTCGTATCGCGCACTCGACGCTTAACTACAAGGACGCGCTAGCGGTCACGAACCGCGGTCCGGTCGTACGCGCCTGGCCAATGGTCGCGGGTATCGATGGCGCCGGTGAGGTGGTGACATCGACAGATTCTCGCTGGAAAGCGGGCGATATTGTCCTCGTCAACGGATGGGGCCTCGGCGAAACACACTGGGGGTACCTCGCAGAGAAAGCCCGCCTGAAGGCCGACTGGCTGATTGCGGTACCGCGGGGACTATCAACGGCCGAAAGCATGGCAATCGGGACGGCCGGCTACACGGCGATGCTATCCTGCCTTGCGCTGGAACAGGCCGGTGTCAAGCCGGCCGACGGTGAAGTGCTAGTGACCGGCGCGAGTGGCGGTGTGGGCAGCGTGGCAATCGCGCTATTGAGCAGTTGGGGATTTACGGTCGTGGCGTCGACGGGCAAGCCGGAGCAGGCGCATTTTCTGAAGCGTATCGGCGCCGCCGATGTGGTCGATCGGGACACGCTGTCGGCAGCCGGCAAGCCGTTGCAGAAAGAACGCTGGGCGGCGGTTGTGGATTCTGTCGGCTCGCATACGCTTGCCAACGCATGCGCACAGACGAAATATGGCGGCGTCGTGACGGCGTGTGGTCTCGCGCAAGGCACGGAGTTCCCGGCGAACGTTGCGCCGTTCATTCTGCGCGGTATCAAACTGCTGGGCATCGACTCGGTCATGTGTCCGATCGCTCATCGTCAGACAGCGTGGAATCGGCTCGCTGCGGATCTGGATCGAGCAAAGCTCGCCGAACTCACGCACCGAATAGCGTTGCACGACGTGCCGGAGGCAGCCGTGCAAAGGATGGATGGAAAGCTGAGGGGTCGAACGGTTGTCGACATTTGCCGCAGCGCATGATGTTGGGCGCTTCCGTTCGGATTTGAAGGCCTGCGACTTCAGGACCGGTGGTGTGCTCTCCCGTGCCGGGATGTGACAGCACGGGAGCAGCAGCGGGTTTTGCAGTGGAAAGACTACCTCGCCGTCGGCATCGCGAATTCTGCACCTTGCTCGATACTCTCCGGCCAGCGTTGCATGATTGACTTCTGACGCGTATAGAACCGGACGCCTTCCTCGCCATACGCGTGCGTGTCACCGAACAAGCTGCGCTTCCAGCCGCCAAATCCGTGCCACGCCATCGGTACCGGGATCGGTACGTTGATGCCAACCATTCCCACCTCAATTCTCCGGCCGAACTCGCGCGCGATGTGTCCGTCGCGAGTGTAACAGGCGACGCCATTGCCGAATTCGTGCGCGTTGACCAGGTCGACGGCCTCTGTAAAGTCCTTCGCACGGACGCATGACAGCACCGGTCCGAAGATTTCCTCTTGATAGATTCGCATCTCGGGCGTGACGTGGTCGAACAACGTGGCACCGGTAAAAAAGCCTTCCTCGTGCCCCGGAACTTTGAGGCCACGTCCATCGACAACCAGCGACGCGCCTTCTTCGACGCCAATCGCGATGTAGTTTTCAATGCGTTCCAGCGCCTGACGTGTGACGATCGGCCCCATCTCGGCGTCGGGCTCCGTGCCGTTCTTTACTACTACGGAGCGTGCTCGATCAGCGAGCCGCGGAATCAGCTTGTCCGCAACGTCGCCTACGAGGACTGCGACCGAGATCGCCATGCACCGTTCCCCCGCGGAGCCGTAGCCTGCGCCGACCAAAGCGTCGACGGCTTGATCAATGTCAGCGTCGGGCATCACAACCATGTGATTCTTCGCTCCGCCAAGCGCCTGGATCCGTTTTCCGTGCTTTGCCCCCGTCTCGTAGATGTAGTTGGCGATCGGCGTCGAACCGACGAAACTGATCGCTTTTACGTCAGGATGCTCGAGTAGCGCATCCACGACTACCTTGTCCCCCTGCACGACGTTGAACACTCCGTCAGGCAACCCGGCTTCCTGCAGCAGGCGGGCCATGTAGAGCGACGCTGAGGGATCACGCTCGCTGGGCTTCAGAATGAACGCATTGCCTGCGGCAATCGCAATCGGAAACATCCAGCAAGGAACCATGCACGGAAAGTTGAAAGGCGTGATTCCCGCGACAACGCCGAGTGGTTGCCGGGTCGTCCAGTTGTCGATGTCGGTCGACACCTGTTCCGTATGGTCACCCTTCAGCAATTGCGGAATGCCGCAGGCAAACTCGATCACATCGATGCCCCGTGCCACTTCGCCTTGCGCATCGCTGAACACTTTTCCGTGCTCGGCGGTCATGATCGCTGCCAGTTCGTCCTTGTGCTGGTTCATCAGTTCGAGAAAGCGGCGCATGACGCGCGCGCGACGGATGGGTGGCGTATTACTCCATCCCTGGAACGCCTGTTTCCCCGACGCTACGGCGGCACTTACGTCGGACGCGTCGCCGAGGTGCAGCATGCGTGCCGGAGAACCGGTCGCGGGGTTGAATATCGGCTGCTTTCGAGTGCCTGTGCCTGGCACGCGGCGACCGTTGATGAAGTGAACCACGTCTGCGTCGTCGTTGAAGGGCTGCATTTCATACTCCTTGCTGGGATCGGAACAGGCTCTAAGGGCCACAAAAATGGGCGATGGGAATAGGGTTCTGCTTCCCGATGCCAAGAGTTGTTGTCGCATCTGAATGACCTTCACTTCGATAGATCAGATGCGGTTTTTTTGAGGTGGGAATTTGCTTACCAGAGACCGCGGTAGAGCTCGACCATTTCCTCGACCGAGGGCACGCGTGGGTTATTGCCAGGCGAGCCGGAGGCCAGAGCCTGCCGTGCCATGGTCGGCATTAAGCTGAAGAAGCGCTCGCGGTCGATACCAAATTGTTCGGGCGTCGGCACCTGAAGGTCATCGTTGATCGACCGCAATTCAGCGAGCAACCTGGCGTTGGCGGCCTGCGTACTGTCCTGCCTGTCGGCCACGCCTATGGCACGAGCGCAATCACCGTAGCGTTCTTCCGCCGCCGGGATCGAGAACGCGGTCACACTGGGCAGCAGCATGGCGTTGGACAGCCCATGGGGAACGTGGAAAAGGGCGCCGATCGGTCGACTCATGCCGTGTACCAGCGCCACGGACGCAGCGGAAAACGCCACACCGGCGAGCGTCGAACCGAGCATCAGGGCTTCGCGGGCGGCTGTATCCTGGCCGGATCGATAGGCTTTACGCAGATTGGGGCCAATCAAGCGCATGGCCGCCAAAGCCTGACTGTCGCTGTACAGGTTGGCTTTCTGGCTGACGTAGGCCTCGATCGCGTGGGTCAGCGCATCAATACCCGTATCGGCGGTGACGCGCGGCGGCAGGCTGAGGGTAAGGTTATAGTCAACCAAGGCTGCCACGGGCATGAAACCGATGCCCACACAAAGCATTTTTTCGTCGTTCTGCTCGTCAGTGATGATCGTGAAACGGGTCACTTCCGAGCCGGTTCCCGCAGTGGTGGGCACCGCGACAATGGGCAACCCAACCTCGGTAACAATGCGCGGAAATTTGTAGTCGCGCATTTCTCCACCATGCTTGGCAAGAATGCCAATCGCCTTGGCGCTGTCGATCGGACTGCCGCCGCCCAGTGCAATGATGCTGTCGTAGTCTCCTGCGCGAGCCTTTTCCACGCCAGCTCGAATCGAGTCAACCGTGGGCTCGGGGACCGTATCAGCGAAAATTTCGGCTGTCATGCCATTGGCGGCGAGATTTTCCTGAATGCGCCCGGCATAGCCCAGCTGCACCATCATCTTGTCGGTGATGATCAGAGGTCGACTGCAGCCGAGAGTCGCCAGAACCGTGGAAACTGTCTCGCTGGCGTTGGCGCCGACCTGAAGGATGCGCGGCAAAATCACTTGGTTAGACATATCGAATCCAGTATTAATGTCGGTTAAATATAAAAAGCTATCCGGGATCTAATCATTAATTGAAGTCTTCGTCTCGATGCCTTGTCTTTTTGATAATTTAGATAATAAAGCATCGATATCTTTGATATTGGGAATGGTGAAACTTTCCGGAGCGGTATGGTTTTCGGTGTTCCTTAATTCCCAGTTAGGCATCACCTGTTCGAGAGGTCCCTGCAGGCGTGCATCGCGATGACGCAATAAATCCCGCGTCATTAATAGAGATAGCAGCAAGGTGATATGCCCATGGCCGGGCCGGCCGTGTGTTGGCCGAAGTGAATGGCCCCTGACTTCGTAAGCCGGTAGTTGATTAAGCTTCTGTCCATATGACTCATCGACTCGTCTCCCGGACCCGCAGATTTTCTGCAATGCAGGTCATCATTGCCATAGGTAGCCGTCAGCACTGATCAATCGCGTTTCGGCTGCAAGCTGCCGTGGCGGCGCGCTGAGGTTACTGTCGGGTAGAACGAGGAGCGGGTAAAGCAATAAAAAAGACGATAATGGGTTCGCTTTACTTATGGCTTTGGCCGTCGGGGGCGAGGTGGAAGGCTATTTTTGCCCATCCCCCGAAATCTGAAATCGTCCGAAAACCGCTGTCAGGCTTGGCTTTGAGGGGTGTACTGCAGCAAAAATTGCCGACCGGTTTATTCTCCACATCGGGAATCGAACTCCCGCAAGGCGTATTGCAAGTCGAGGTCACGACTGCTGTTCTTGCCATCCTTCGGTCCGGGCTGCTCGTCGAGGGATTGCTTTAGCCCGAACTTTGACCAGGCCGCCAAGACAAGCTGTTGATTTTTTCGCTGTTATGCGTGCGCGGGCGGGACGGGTACTGGGTACAGGATTCACTTTCAGAAGGCGGAACGCCTGTTCCTCAATGGGTGTGGGCCGGGTCGGCATGATGATCCTGGCGTCCGGATTGCGGGGCGTGTGGCAGACGTTGTACGTGAGCGTGGCCAGGTCATCGAGCAAGGTGCGGAAGCTATGGACCGGCAACCCATCCTCCGTGCGCCTGGTGGCGTCCTTGGCTTTCGCCTGTTCCGAACGCTGAGCCCAGGCCACCGGTGAAGGCCGCGCCGCACGCGCCTGCTCGACGTATTCATCGTCAAAGAGCATCGGCTTTAGCCATCTCCAACCAGCGTAGACAGCGTCAAGCAGCATGGTCGGTCGTGATAATTGTCGCCGCCCACAGCGGCTCATCGCGCTCGACGACCGCAGCCTGACCTTCCGCTGGAAGGACTATCGTGCCAGCGGCCGCACACGCCAGAAGACCATGACGCTTGAGCCACAGGAATTCATGCGGCGCTTCCTGCTGCATGTGCTGCCTGGCGGCTTCCACCGCATCCGTCACTGTGGCCTGCTCGCCAACCCGGTGCGGCGGCAGAACCTGGCGACGATACGCACGCTGCTGCACGCTCCGACAATCATTGAGGCCAGCGAAGACGTGTCACCACACGTCACGGCACCGACCTTCGTATGCCCGGCACTGCGGCGCACCGATGGTCATCATCGATATCCTGCTGCGCAGCCAGCCGATTCGCGCGCCGCCTGGGGTCAGAGGTAATGCATGAACCTGAATGATCCGGGATGTTCAATCCAACTGTCGGCTCTTCGGCAACGAGCGCCAACAGGAGACGTTTGCGTGCATGGCACCAGGCAGACGTTGCCGCCTTTGCAAGATCAGACAAACGCGCTGTGCGACGGCATCGGGACCGCATCGGCATCAACCCAGCCTCAGCTTCAACCCATCATCGCGTGATCCCGTGGGTCAGGGCATCAGTTCAATCCCCATAGCCGCCTCGGTACACTCCGCGGTTTCCTCCCTCGAGCGTTGTCCAACGCCTGCCCGCATGCGTCGTCATGTACTCACACGGCAGCAGACAAGGGCAGGCGTCGAACAACGTGTGAGTTCGCTGATGCGGGAAGCTGACGTCCGGCTGCTCGATGTCGCGACCGTCAGCAATCCCCACATTGCTGACGTAGAGCCGAGCCCGCCCCAATGTCGGCAAAGGCCGAACGGACTAAACCGCTCGCGCGGTAGGGGGCTACGGCCCGACTCTGGCGGCGAATGGGAGGCGAGTGGCGCCGGTGCTTATGTTGGTGGTTGAGGCAATCCGCCTCGTCCTCCAGCAGGAGT
>NZ_VZQQ01000029.1 GCF_014397785.1 Paraburkholderia podalyriae | reverse complement strand
GCTCGAACCCTGCTGCTTCATGCTTGCAATCGTCATGCGTTCTTCAGGCTGCAGTTGTTGGTAACTTCTTTTTTGCATTGGCACACCTTACACGAGCAAGGTGTTGCACTTCAAATTTGATCGCGCCCTTTAAGAACTCTTAACAAAATAAAGAAAGGGGCTGTTTACTCTCGATGAATCCTGTTAACCTTTTCATTGTTTCGACGACGAAAAGGACATGGCTAAACCCATACTCGACGACGAACTTTGGGCACTCATCGAACCATTGCTGCCCCCTCCCAAACCAAGGCGAAGCCGTTATCCAGGGCGCAAGCCGCTCGATGATCGTGGGCTGCTCACGGGCTTCTGTTCATCCTGCAGACGGGCCTGCGCTGGGACCTGCTGCCGCGCGAGATGGGCTGCGGCAGCGGCATGAGTTGCTGGCGCCGTCTGCGGGACTGGCAGGCTGCCGGCGTCTGGGACCGACTGCATGAAGTCCTGCTCGCAAAGCTGCGCGCGGCTGACCAGATTGACTGGTCCCGTGTCGTCGTCGATTCCTCCTCGATCCGCGCAGTGGGCGCAGGTCAAAAACGGGACCGAATCCCACGGACCGCGCGCGACCAGGTTCAAAGCACCATCTCATCACCGAAGCACAGGGCATCCCGCTCGCGGTAATCCTCACGGGCGCCAACCGTAACGATGTTACCCAGCTTCACCCACTGGTTGACGCCATCCCGCCCATTGCTGGCAAGCGCGGCCGGCCGCTTTCGAAGCCCCGCATTGTTCAGGGCGACCGGGGCTACGATCACGACAAATACCGCCGTCCGCTACACGCAGCCGGCATCGTGACTGAAATCGCTCGACGTGGCGAGCCACACGGCAGCGGACTCGGCAGAACACGCTGGGTTGTCGAGCGCACCATTTCATGGCTCCATAACTTTCGACGACTGCGCATCCGCTTCGAACGTCTTGCATTCATCCATGAAGCCTTCATGAAAATCGCCTGCTGCATCATCTGCTGGCGAAAACTGAAGAACTCATTTTGTTAACGCTTGTAAGGGGCTTAGGGAGAGGCGAGATGCGCGAGGACGACGGCCGGCAGCTTTCACATGCAACGCTGGAAGAGATCCGCATTCGGGCGGTCAAGCGTGTCGAAGCTGGCGAGTCGCCGGAGGACGTGATCCGCACGCTGGGATTCTCGAGAGCGCGTATTTACGAGTGGTTGGCGGCCTGGCGCGAAGGGGGCATCGAGGCGTTACGAGCCAAGGCAATCCCTGGTCGACCGATGAAGCTGCCGTCCGAGGCTATCCGCTTCGTCTATCAGACGGTCACAACGAAGAACCCAATGCAGATGAAGTTCGAGTTTGCATTGTGGACGCGAGACATGGTGCGGGAGTTGATTCGCGATCATTTCAACGTCAGGCTCTCCGAGGTGTCTGCCGGTCGACTGCTGCGCAAGCTCGGGCTTTCACCCCAGCGGCCGCTTGCGCGTGCTTACCAACGCGACCCTGAACTGGTCGAGTCATGGATGCAGAACGAATACCCGGCCATTGTCGGGCAGGCCAAACGCTGCGGGGCACAGATCTTCTTCGTCGACGAATCGACGGTGCGATCGGACTATCACAGCGGCACGACCTGGGCACCGGTCGGTCAAACACCGGTAGTCGAAGTCACTGGCGCGCGCTTCAAGGTGAACCTGATCTCAGCGATCAGCCCGCGTGGCCAACTTCGATTCATGTGTTTCGAAGGCAGCTTCAAGATCTCCGTGTACGTCGACTTCGTCAAACGGCTGATGCTCACCGCTGATGCGCCTGTCTTCCTGATTGCCGATGGTCATCCGGTACATCGTTGCAAAGCGATCCGGCAGCTTGCCGCAGAATCGGATGGGCGCCTTTGTCTGTTCTTCCTTCCTGCTTACTCGCCAGATCTGAACCCGGACGAGTTGGTATGGGGTTATCTCAAAACATCACAAGATCGGCAAGCTTGCCATCAAAGGTCCGGGGCATCTCAAGCAGCGTGTTCGAGCGGTTCTGCGCTCGCTGCAGAAGATTCCAGCCCTGGTCCGATCCATGTTTCAACATCCGTCAGTCCGCTACGCGGCATGATTCATGTCCGGTTACTTTGTTTCGGCTTAGTAACGTCGGTCGTCACCGTTTACAAGCCATCGCCCTTCAATCGCACAGTCACGAGCGACTTATGGGTAACCCTGAGATCAAATCCGGGGCGGCTCAGACAGATGTTGCATGACTTGCGTCGATTGGCGCGTTATTCATTGACGCGGGGCATAAACGCGACGAAAACTGTTTCGGGTCTATAGGCGTAAAAATTGCCAAGCCGATTCCAGCTTAGCTCTTGCATACATGTGCCGACTTGCGATGCGAACACTTTGGTCATTGCAGGATGCAGCGGTAAAGCGTCGATATGATTCTGAGCCGTGATATCCACGAGTACCAGCATGAGCGCGAAGCGACCATTTCGCTGCAAGACGATGCGGCCGCCCTTCTCCGAGAAACTGTCGATGAATGATCGCTCCGGCATTGGGGTGCAGGGGCGTGTCATGCAGGACGAATTCCGCTTACCGTTCGGCGACCTCATCCTTTACGAGTGAATACAGTATGGCACCGGTCACGAACGCGAGAACAACAGAGGTGATGGTGCCCCCGCAATATTGCAGACCGCGTTGATAGCGATTCAGAGTAACGGGCAAATCAATATGTGATACCGCGCTGTCGTGCCGGTGGTTTTCATGCGCCCGAATGTCCATATCGAGTTATGGATCGCTTTCTTGATTCGTCGATGATGGAGCAGCAGATCTAGCACAGCCGTATCTTTGGTCTGCCAGGCTTGGATCCATTCCTGCAGCAACTGACCGGCTATACGAATTCGGCTACGGTGTCCTGACGGATCTGATAGCCCATTGCATGGACCCTTTCGTTCTTCAGTCTATCGAAGAAGCTCTCCGTCGGAGCGCTACCCCGGCAATTTTGCTTGCGACTCATTGAGCACCACATGCCATATTCGCCCAGCTTTGAGTGGAACGCTTGGCTCGCGTATTGGCTCCCATGTCCGAATGATGCAGCGCTCAGATTGTGGCCAGCGCTCGACGAGGTGTTCACATAGATACGGCATCACTACTGCTGGTTACAGAAGATCGGCGGCGTACTCAGCGTCATGCTGAAGTCGCGGCACGGCGAGGTCAAGGTGGCACTCGCCGAGACCTGGGATGCTGCGGCGCGCGGATGCGATCGTCGTGCTCAACCGGCTCACCGAACGTACGTAACCGGGTACCCGAAAGCAGTCGAGGCTGGCGCACCGCTCCTAAAACGCATTTCCACCTAGGACGGAACCCCGGTGGTCGAAAGCACACCGGCTCCTCAAGCGCTGGCCGCCTGATCATAACGCCCCCGTGTACGCCGGAATTGACGATTGCTTATAGCGGCGGACACAGGTCACTTATCCAGCGAACGTAGCACGCCTCGAGCCGCTTCGGATCCTGCGCTTGGCCCCCGTGCGAACGAATGCCAGTGTTCCTGCACAACATGGCGGCGCAGTCAGTCCAGCTTCGCATCGCCCCACAACCAATTCCCGATCCAGCTATCGGTGCCGGAGAGAATTGAGCACAGCGCGAGCGCCTGGGTTCGTGTTAGGTCACGGGCCGGCGTGCTGCCGGGGTTTTTCGCAAGGATTCTTCAATATTCAGGATGTCTTCGTGTATCGATTCGACGTGCAAAAGACGCCAGTGGCGAGCTTTCGCCTTGAATTTCGCGCCACTCACGAAAGTGCTTGGCTTAGCGCTGCTTCGTTCAACGGCCCCGGGCGAAAGGCGGGGCGAGGTACAAATTCGTACTGGTCCTGCCACGTCGGGGTGACCGTCCGATTTTGCCAACTGACTGATTTTCAGACAATGGGAGCCAGTGCCACGTTTTTTGTTTCGCTCATCAATCACGCGAAGTAGCCGAATCGAACCTTAGACCACAAGAACTGTTTCATCGTTCTGTACGTCGAGATCACGGTTCAGGTGTCGCGCCACAACGATCAATCTAACCGGTTCCGATCATGACTCAAGACGCTTTTCCCAAAGTGCAGACTGCGGCGCAGACCCTCACCAACGAGGACGGTCTACTCAGTTCCGTAATGTGGATCTGCGAGCGTTACGGTTGTGGCAAGACTGCGGAAGCGCTGACGGCTGGTCTGCCGAAGAGCGGGATGCTTTCGCCGTCACTGGCGCTCGGCGCTCTGTCAAATGCTGGTCTCACGGCGGGCCTCGTGGAGCGCCGCCTCCAACTGCTGCCGGGGCACGTGCTGCCGGTTATATTGCTGCATCACCGCATGGGCGGATGCGTGCTTCTGGGTCGGCGGGCGAATCCGGATAGGGAAGCCAAAAACCGCGTTCTGTATCAGGTGGTGGTACCGGAAATCGGCCCTGAGCCGGTGGAATACACCCAAGAGGAAATGGATGAGATCTATGCGGGCTACGCCATTCTGGTCAAGCCGACGGCCAGAGTCGAGTTGCACGAAGGAGACAGCGTCGAACCGGCGGGCCACTGGTTGCGGGGTACGCTGTGGCGCTATCGGCGCTATTACGCAAGTGCCGCGCTCGGCGCATTGCTGATCAATGTGCTCGGCCTCGCCAGCATCTTTTTCACGATGAATGTGTACGACCGCGTGGTACCGAACCAAGCCTACGTCACGCTCTGGTCGCTCGCGATCGGGGTTGGCATTGCGATCCTGTTTGAAGCGATCTCTCGTCATGTCCGTAGCCATTTGCTGGACGTCGCTGGCAAGAAGGCCGATCTCATCATGGGCACGCTTCTATTTCGGCGAGCGCTCTCCATCCGGATGGAGCACAAGCCGGCATCGGCTGGTTCATTCGCCAACCAACTGCGTGAGTTCGAGTCGGTGCGAGACTTCGCGACCTCCGCGACGCTCTCTGCGATTTCCGATCTGCCGTTCGTGTTGGTCTTCGTGGGCGTAGTGTTCGCGGTCGGAGGCTCGCTCGGCTGGGTACCGTTGTTAATGATCCCGTTGATCATCGGGGCGAGTTTGTTCGTGCAGTGGCCGCTTGCCCGACTCATGAAAGAGAATCTCAAGGAAGCGTCGCTCAAGCAGGGAGTACTGATCGAGTCGATTGAAGGTCTTGAAACACTCAAAGCGGTGGGTGGCGAAGGTCATATGCAAAAGCGTTGGGAGACCTTCAGCGCGATGGCGGCATCCTCGTCGATGAAGTCGCGCCAGATTTCCAGCAAGGCAATGAGCTTCATCACCTTGTTGCAGCAATTGCAGACGGTGGTGCTGGTCGTGTTGGGTGTGTACTTAATTGCCGCAGGCGAACTCACGCAAGGTGCACTGATCGGTACCGTGATGCTGGCCGGTCGCATTACTGCGCCGCTGGGCCAGGTGATGGGACTCGCCTTGCGCTTTCAACAGGCGAAGGCTGCGCTGCACTCGTTGAACAGCCTGATGGCGATGCCGGTCGATCGTGATCCGTCACGCACCTATCTGCCCAAGCCACCGCTCTCGGGACAAGTCACGCTGAAGGACGTGTGCTTCTCATACCCCGCGCCGGCAATGCATCCAAATCCGTCGATTCTCAAGGACGTCAATCTGAGCGTCGAAGCCGGTGAGCGGGTCGCCATCCTGGGCCGCATTGGTAGCGGTAAATCGACCCTGCTGCGTGTCATGGCGCGTCTTTATGCACCGGTCGGCGGCCAGGTGTTCGCGGACGGTCTCGACGTCGAGCAGATTGACCTGGCCGACTGGCGCAAAGCGGTGGCTTACGTGGGCCAGGACGCGCGTCTTTTTCACGGTACCCTGCGCGAAAACGTGATGATCGGCCGACCCGAAGCGAGCGCTGACGAGTTTATGCGCGTGATGCGTCTGACCGGCCTTGACCACTTCGCCAGCCGCCATCCAAAGGGCATCAACCTTCCGATCGGAGAAGGGGGTCTAGGCATCTCCGGCGGCCAGCGTCAACTGGTGTCGTTAGCTCGCAGCCTCCTTGCCCGACCGCAGCTCCTGTTGCTCGATGAGCCGACCAGCGCGATGGACAGCCAGACCGAGGCGGTTTTCCTTGAGCACCTCGCGCGCGCAACGGTCGGGCAGGCGATCGTTGTCGTAACTCATCGGCCATCCTTGTTGGCACTGGTCGACCGGATTGTCGTCGTCGAGGAAGGCAAAGTCGTGGCCGACGGTCCGAAGCACAAGATCCTCGCCGCGCTGTCGGGCAAGCCTGGGGCGGCTGCAGTGGATGAAGGGCAGCCGAACTTGCAACAGCGCACCCCGCCCGGGGGCGTGGAAACCGCTTCCGGCTTGGCCGCTACGCCTGGGATGCCTAAAGCCACCACCACGGGTATCAGGATCGTCGCGGAAAAAAAGGTCGTTTCACCAGCCACTGCGCAAGCCGATAGCACGCATGCAGTCGTGCCGAACGAGGAGCAAGTTTAATGAACTTCAATATTTTCAGACGCGGCGCGAACAATGCTGGGCTTGCTCCAGGCGACGCCGCATTCATGAGCGACATCAAGGAATCGCTGCTCACGCAGTCGACTCCGGGCTCGATGATCGTGCTTTACGTGATTCTTGCGATTCTGACAGTCGGTCTGACCTGGGCGCACTTTGCTCGCGTGGAAGAAATTACGCACGGCGACGGGACCATCATTTCAAAGAGCCGCGAGCAGGTCATCCAAAGTCTCGAGGGCGGGATTCTCGAGCAACTAGATGTACGCGAAGGCGATATCGTCAAGAAGGGCCAGGTGTTGGCAAAGATCGATCCAACGCGTGCGGAGACAAGCTATCGCGAAGCTTGGTCCAAATCGGTCGGCCTGAAGGCGACGATTGCGCGTTTGCGTGCAGAGGCGTACGGACAACCGCTGATGTTTCCGGACGACGTGAAGGCGGTGCCTGCGGTCGTGAAGCAGGAGACGCTCGCATACAACGCGCGACGGCGAGCACTGGACGACAGCGTGGCTGCGCTGGAAAAGAGCTACTCGCTCTCCGGCAAGGAAATCGGGCTGGCCGAGCCGCTGGCGGCCAAGGGGCTGTTATCCGAAGTCGAACTGCTGCGCATGCGCCGTCAGGCAAACGATCTGCGTTCGCAGATCGTCGAGCGGCGGAACAAGTTTCAGGCAGATGCAAACTCGGAGCTGACGAAGCTGGAACTGGAACTGGCGCAAACCAGCGAAACCGTGGTGGGTCGCGCGGATGTCCTGCAGCGCACGACGGTGGTGGCGCCCGTATATGGCACGGTGAAGAATGTACGCGTCAATACGATTGGGGGGGTCATTCAGCCGGGCGAGCACATCATGGAAATCGTGCCACTGGAGGATCAGTTGCTCGTCGAGGCACGCATTAAGCCGGCGGACGTCGCATTCTTGCATCCCGGGCAACCGGCCACTGTGAAGATCAGCGCCTACGACTACGGTATTTACGGTGGCCTGACGGGCAAGGTCGAGCACATCAGTCCTGACACCCTCAAGGATGACCAGAAAGCCGCAGCGGGCCGGGCCGACGCCACCTACTACCGTGTGCTTGTGCTGACAGACGCCAGTGAGTTGCACGCTGGCGGGAAAAGTCTACCGATTCTGCCGGGTATGGTCGCGACGGTCGACATCCGTACCGGTGAGAAAACCATCCTTGACTACCTGCTGAAGCCGATTTTCAAAGCGCGTGAAGCGTTCCGGGAGCGCTAGACGTTGTTGCGACATTAGGCTTTTGGAATGTTGGGAAGGTCTGCAAAAATGCTGACGTGGATCCTCCCGAGAGCCATCCGAGATGAACGGAGTGAGTGGAGGAGAGCCATGATGACGCAACCACGACTGGATCTGGGCCTGACAACGGAGAACACGCGTAAGCCGGAATTCTCGATGAGATGCGTCGCGCTATGCCTTGGTCCGGGCTCACTTCGCTGATCGAACCGCACTATCCGACGGTCAAGGCAGGACGGCCGCCGTTCCCCCGATCGACGATGGTGCAGATCCATCTTGTGCCGCAGTGGTTCGGTCTGTCCGACCCAGCCTTGGAAGAAGCGGTATATGGCGCAGCGCAGTATCGTCGCTTCTGACTTTGCGCTTCCGTTACCTGTTCGAGACCCACGGACTGGCTGTGCAAATGCTTGCACTGGTCAATGAAGTTCTGGTGGAAAGAACCGATTCGCAAGAACGAGTCGGTGGTTGATACCAAGCCGAAGCGTTGTTGCACGGCTAGGGATACAGATATCCGCCGACTTATCTTGCCGCCGGATCCGGCCGTCTCCAGCGATGAAACAGCACCGAGCCGATCCAGCACGCCATGAAGGCCGCAACGGTCGCATAGCCGAGCGCGCCGAAATGATCGTTGATGCCGACGATCGCATCCCACACGCCGCCGCTCCAGCCGAAGCGGACCGACAACAATCCCAACGCCTCGACGCCGCCGATCACGATGGCGACCACCGCCGATACGAACGTGATGCTCGCGTTGTAGTACAGCTTGCGCTTCGGGTCGTCCATCGCCCAGCCGTACGCTTGCACCATTAGCACGTTGTCGGTCGAATCGACGAGCGTCATACCGGCAGTGAAGAGCGCCGGGAACGCGAGGATCGAGCAGAGCGGCAGCCCGGTGCTCGCCTGCGACGCGGCGATCGCGAGAAGGCCGACCTCGGTCGCAGTGTCGAAGCCTAGCCCGAACAGCGCGCCGACCGGATACATATGCCAGCTTTTCGTGACCAGCCGGAACAGTGGACGCAATGCACGTGACAGCAGCCCGGCTGGGGCGAGCGCATCGGCTGACGGTGTGGTCGCGGAGCCGCCGAGCTGCGCGTGCCGGTAGCGGCGCCACACGTCGCGCAGGATCACGAGATTGACCGCGGCGAGCACCAGCAGAAATGTCGCCGAGACCATCGTGCCGAGCGTGCCGCCGACTTCCTTGAGGCTCTCGAAGCGCCCATGCAGCGAATGCGTGGTCCACGCGATGCCGACCGTCGCCGCGATCACGATCGTCGAATGTCCGAGCGAAAACGCGAGCCCGATGCCGAGCGGTCGCTCGCCGGTCTGCATCAGCTTGCGGGTGACCGCATCAATCGCCGCAATGTGGTCGGCGTCGACCGCATGACGCAGGCCGAAGCCATACGCGAGCAGCGCGGTGCCGAGCAGCAGCGGGTAGTGACGAAACGCGATCAGCGCCCACAGCCAGGCGCCGAGGTTGGCGGCGATCAGCACCGCGTAGAGCGTGACGAGGCGAGGGCGCAGCGAGGCAGGAGGCGTCATGTGGCGCGGGCGGATGAATGAGCAGGTGAATGAGCCGTTGTATGAGCGGGTTAGCGAGCGGTTTAGTGATCGTCTGGATGCTTGTGGATCGGATCGACCCAGTAGACCGTTTCCGGCTGCTCGACCGCGTCGATGTTCAGATTGACGACGACCGCTTCGTTGTCGCTGCGCACGAGCACGCATTCGAGCGGCTCGTCGGTGCTCGCGTTGATCTCCTGATGCGGCACATAGGGCGGCACGAAGATGAAGTCGCCGGGACCGGCCTCGGCGGTGAACTCCAGATGCTCGCCCCAGCGCATGCGTGCCTGGCCGCGCACCACGTAAATCACGCTTTCGAGTGCGCCATGATGATGCGCGCCGGTCTTTGCATTCGGATGGATCGTGACCGTGCCGGCCCAGATCTTCTGCGCGCCGACGCGCGCCGCATTGATTGCGGCCGCGCGATTCATGCCCGGCGTTTGCGCGGTGTTGGTGTCGAGTTGATCGCCGCGGATGACCTTCACGCCGTGCTCGCGCCAGTCGATCTGTTGGCTGGCCTCGGCGGTTTCGTGCTCGGCCCGGTAATGCGGATGTTCGTGATCCTGGCTCATCGTCTCTCCTCCTCGGCTTGCGTGCCGCGTTCAAGTCGTTCGCTTCGGTCGTGCGCTTGAGGGTCGTGCCGCATGGCTGATCGACATTCTGGCACGTTCAAAAAACGGCTGCGTGGCGTGACCGTGCAAAGGCCGCCGCGAAAAAAAACCCGCTCGCAGGGAGCGGGGTTCGAGTCGTCGCGCTCAACGCCGTGGCGTCAGTGTCATTGCTTCTTCGCGTTGATCACAGCCTCGGCGACATTGCTCGGCGTTTCGGCGTAGTGCTTGAACTCCATCGTGTAGGTCGCCCGGCCCTGGGTGGCAGAGCGCAGCGACGTCGAGTAGCCGAACATCTCGGCGAGCGGCACTTCCGCGCGCACCAGCTTGCCGCCGCCGCCCGCGATGTCTTCCATGCCCTGCACCATGCCGCGCCGGCTCGACAGGTCGCCCATCACGTTGCCCATGAAGTCCTCGGGCGTTTCCACCTCGACGGCCATCATCGGTTCGAGCAGCACGGGCTTCGCCTTGCGCATCGCTTCCTTGAACGCTATCGAGCCGGCCATGCGGAACGCGTTTTCGTTCGAGTCGACGTCGTGATACGAACCGAAGGTCAGCGTGACCTTCACGTCGACGACCGGATAGCCGGCCAGCACGCCGGCCTTCAGCGTTTCCTGGATGCCCTTGTCGACGGCCGGAATGAATTCGCGTGGAATTACGCCGCCCTTGATCGCGTCGATGAACTCGTAGCCCTTGCCCTGTGCGCTCGGCTCGAGTGCGATCACCGCGTGACCGTACTGTCCGCGACCGCCCGACTGCTTGACGAACTTGCCTTCGACGTCCTCGACCTTGTTGCGCACCGTTTCACGATACGCGACCTGCGGCTTGCCGACGGTCGCCTCGACGCCGAACTCGCGCTTCATCCGGTCGACCAGAATTTCGAGGTGCAGCTCGCCCATGCCGGAGATGATCGTCTGTCCGGATTCCTCATCGGTCTGCACGCGGAATGACGGATCTTCCTGCGCGAGACGGTTCAGCGCGATGCCCATCTTTTCCTGGTCGGCCTTGGTCTTCGGCTCGACGGCCTGCGAGATCACGGGCTCCGGGAAGATCATCTTTTCGAGGATGATCACATGGTTAGGATCGCAGAGCGTGTCGCCGGTGGTCGCTTCCTTCAGACCGACGGCCGCGGCGATGTCGCCCGCGTAGACCTCCTTGATTTCCTTGCGCTCGTTCGCGTGCATCTGCAGGATGCGGCCGAGGCGCTCCTTTTTTTCCTTGACCGCGTTGTAGACCGTGTCGCCCGAATTGACGACGCCCGAGTACACGCGGAAGAAGATCAGCTGGCCGACGAACGGGTCGGTCATGATCTTGAAGGCGAGCGCCGAGAACGGATCGTCGTCGTTGGGATGACGCTCGATCTCCTTGTCGTGCTCGTCGTGACCGGTGATCGCAGGCACGTCGACGGGCGACGGCAGATAGTCGATCACCGCGTCGAGCATCGCTTGCACGCCCTTGTTCTTGAACGCGCTGCCGCACAGCATCGGCACGATCTCGTTGGCGATCGTGCGCGCGCGGATGCCGTGCCTGATTTCTGCTTCGCTGAGTTGTTCGCCGCCGAGGTATTTCTCGAGCAGTTCCTCGTTCGCCTCGGCCGCGGCCTCGACCATCTTGTCGTGCCATTCCTTGGCGGTGGCCGCGAGTTCAGCCGGAATGTCGCGGTACTCGAACTTGATGCCCTGGCTGTCATCGTCCCAGTAGATCGCCTTCATCTTGACGAGGTCGACCACGCCCTGGAAGTGCTCTTCCGCGCCGATCGGAATCTGGATCGGCACGGCGACACCCTTCAGACGATCGCCGATCTGCCGCTGCACGCGGAAGAAGTCCGCCCCGACGCGGTCCATCTTGTTGACGAATGCGATGCGCGGCACCTTGTACTTGTTCGCCTGGCGCCACACGGTTTCCGATTGCGGCTGCACGCCGCCGACCGAGTCATACACCATGCAGGCGCCGTCGAGCACGCGCATCGAGCGCTCGACTTCGATCGTGAAGTCGACGTGCCCTGGGGTGTCGATGATGTTGATCCGATGCTCGGGATAGTTGCCGGCCATGCCCTTCCAGAACGCGGTGGTGGCCGCCGACGTGATCGTGATGCCGCGCTCCTGCTCCTGTTCCATCCAGTCCATCGTCGCCGCGCCGTCGTGAACCTCGCCGATCTTGTGGGTCACGCCGGTGTAGAACAGGATCCGTTCGGTAGTGGTGGTTTTGCCGGCATCGATGTGGGCGCTGATGCCGATATTCCGGTAGCGCTCGATGGGAGTCTTGCGGGGCACGTGAATCTCCTTGTAATGGCGCGCCTGAAACGCATGCCGGGCGACCGCGTGGGCCGCCCGGGGAGTCTGGGTGCTGCTTACTGAGATTACAAGGATAGCGCTTCGATTGGTCTTTTGCATGAATCCTGCCAGCCGGCGCCAAGGCTGGCCGCGCGGGGGCTGCGCGGACGAAAAAAAGCCGGCGCCTCGGGGCGAGGCGCCGGCTTTTCGCGGGAAAGCGCCGCGGGGCGGCCGGACCGCTCAGGTGGCCGCGCAGACGCGCAGCCCGGCGGCGCGGGACTCTATTGCGTGATACCCGGCACCGGCGGCAAGCCCTGGATCCGCATGCCCGGCTTGATGCCTTTCGACGAGAACCAGCCCTTGGGCATTTCCAGCGCGAACACGCCGTTGTGCGTCGGGCAGTGGTTGTTGGTGGTCTCGGCCTGCATCTCGTCGATGTCGGTGATCGTGCCGTCGGCGCGCATGAACGCGATCGACAGCGGGATCAGCGTGTTCTTCATCCAGAAGCAGTGGCCCGCGTTCTCGTTGAACACAAACAGCATGCCTTCGTTCGGCGCGAGATTCGTGCGATACATCAAGCCCTGCTCGCGGTCCGCGTCGTTGGCGGCGACGGCCGCGTCGATCACGAACATGCCAGCGGTCAGCTTGACGCGTGGAAACTCGCCCGGTTGCCTGGCGCCCGGCGGCATCTGCTGCGCCTGGGCGGAAGCGGGGGTGGCGGCGAACGAGAGGGCCGCGAGCGGCAGGGCAACGGCAACGGCGAAACGCGCCATCCACGAGCGCATGGAAAATCGCACGGCAAGACTCCTTGCTGAAATTGACCCGCGCATGTTACGCGAGCGCGTCAAAAACAAAAAGGCAGATCGCCTTGCGGTGATCTGCCTTACAACGCCGTAAGAACGGCAATGAAGCTAGTTCTTGACTGCGTTTTTACAAGCAACTTACTCCGAAGCTGCCGAAGCTGCAGCTGCTGCCTTCTTGTGCGACTTCTTGTGAGCGTGCTTGGTCGTCTTCTTTGCCGACGAAGCTGCTGCTGCCGGAGCTGCCGAAGCTGCTTCCGGTGCCGATGCTTGTGCGAATGCTGCCGTTGCGAAGAGGCCAGCGACCAGAGCGGCGATCAGTTTGTTCATTTTGTGAATCCTCAGCTTGAGTTAATTAACCAAATGACCCGGCTTATGTAGAGTCATGTCGGTAAACGTGCCATCCACCTTTCGGTTGACAGCCGCATCGAACAAAATTTCGACGCGTCTGCTAGCGCTCCGACTTTCGTACTCGCCGCAAAAGCGGCTTATGCAAAGGTCTTTAAGGCTGAATGCCGGACAGCTTCGGCGGCATCTGCGTCGAATAACGCGTGGGGTTGTACTGCGGTTGACGCGACTTGCGCGGAAATTTTCAACACCAGGACGCGCGATGAAACTGCATCGCAGACGCTTGCGCGAGCCCAGTTGTTTCACGCATTTCGGGCTGGCGTTTCACGCATTACTTTGCGTGCTGCTACAACGAGTTAGCGTCGATTGTCACAACCGTGAAACGGTTTCTGAGTGGTCATGCGAAGGCGGATTCGCGCGTGCGTGAATTCGGCACGCGGTGCTGTGGCGATGAACAAACAATCGTCAAACAATGTTCAGGCGACGCCATCCCATGGCGCGTTGGCTCGCAACTCGATGCTCTCTCCGGGTTGCAGTCCGAGTGAAAAAATGTCAAGCGCACCGATGCCGACGCGTACCAGACGCAGCGTCGGAAAACCGACCGCGGCGGTCATCCGACGCACCTGACGATTCTTGCCTTCGGTGATCGATAGCTCGATCCACGCGGTTGGTATCGCGGCGCGATAGCGGATCGGCGGCGTGCGCGTCCACAGCGAGTTGTCCGGGTCGACATAGGTCGCCTGACAGGGGCGTGTCACGTAGTCGCCGAGATCGACGCCGCGCGCCAGCTTTTTCAACGCGGCGATGTCGATCGCGCCTTCGACCTGCGCCCAATAGCGTTTAACGAGCTTGTGGCGGGGCTCGGCGATGCGCGCCTGCAGCGCGCCGTCGTCGGTGAGCAGCAACAGGCCTTCGCTATCGGAGTCGAGCCGGCCGGCCGGATAGACGCCCGGCACCTTGACCCAGTCGGCAAGTGACGGGCGCGTTTCGTGTGACGAAAATTGACAGATGGTGCCGAACGGCTTGTTGAGGGTGAGAAGGCGCATAGAAAGGCGAAACGGCAGCGCGGCGAGCAGCCTCCAGCGCGCGCTTCGCCGATGATGAATGGCGCGATGATAATGCATAAATCGGAAGCAGATTCTCGTATCTTATAGAGGAGCGTAGCGCGGTTGAGGGTCCGTCCATGTTGGAAAACCCGGAGTCCGGGGTGGCCGCGTGGCGCGCGAGGCGTGGGCTAGAATAGCGGCCAGGCCGCTCGCGGACGTTCGGCATCGCGCGGCGAGGGCATCTTTTTCGCAGTCTCCCATCAGCTTTTGCACAGCTTTCACTGGAGTCCGATCATGCCGTATCAGCACATCAAGGTTCCGACCGGTGGCGACAAGATCACCGTCAACGCCGACTTCACGCTCAACGTTTCCGATGAACCGATCATCCCGTATATCGAAGGCGACGGCACCGGCCTGGACATCACGCCGGTCATGATCAAGGTCGTGGATGCGGCGGTCGAAAAGGCGTATGGCGGCAAGAAGAAAATTCACTGGATGGAAATTTTCGCAGGCGAGAAGGCGACCAGGGTGTACGGCCCGGACGTATGGCTGCCGGACGAAACGCTGCAGGCGGTCAAGGAATACGTCGTATCGATCAAGGGGCCGCTCACCACGCCGGTCGGCGGCGGTATCCGCTCGCTGAACGTCGCGTTGCGTCAGGAACTGGACCTCTACGTGTGCCTGCGCCCGGTGCAGTATTTCAAGGGCGTGCCCTCGCCGGTGCGCGAGCCCGAAAAAACCGACATGGTGATCTTCCGCGAGAACTCGGAAGACATCTACGCGGGTATCGAATGGCCCGCCGAATCCGAGCAGGCGAAGAAGGTCATCAAGTTCCTGCGCGAAGAAATGGGCGTCAAGAAGATCCGCTTTCCGGATTCGTCGGGCATCGGCATCAAGCCGGTGTCGCGCGAAGGTACCGAGCGTCTGGTGCGTAAGGCGATCCAGTACGCGATCGATAACGAACGCCGCTCGGTTACGCTGGTGCATAAGGGCAACATCATGAAGTACACCGAAGGCGCGTTCCGCGACTACGGCTACGCGCTCGCGCAGAAGGAGTTCAACGCGGAATTGATCGACGGCGGTCCGTGGATGAAAGTCAGGAATCCGAAGACGGGCGGCGACGTTGTCGTGAAGGACGTGATCGCCGACGCGTTCCTGCAGCAGATCCTGCTGCGTCCGGCCGAATACGATGTGATCGCCACGCTGAACCTGAACGGCGACTACATCTCGGACGCGCTCGCCGCGCAGGTCGGCGGCATCGGCATCGCGCCGGGCGCGAACCTGTCGGATTCGGTTGCGATGTTCGAAGCGACGCACGGCACGGCGCCGAAATACGCGGGCAAGGACTACGTGAATCCGGGCTCGGAAATCCTGTCAGCGGAAATGATGCTGCGTCACCTGGGCTGGTTCGAGGCGGCGGATCTGATAATCAGCTCGATGGAAAAATCGATCCTGCAAAAGCGCGTTACTTACGATTTTGCCCGGCTGATGGAAGGCGCGACCCAGGTGTCGTGCTCGGCATTCGGGCAAGTGATGATCGAAAATATGTAACTGATGCGTCGGGATTATTCAATGTGCATAAAAACCCCGGGCGCCAGCAAGCGGCCCGGGTATTTTTTACCCTGAATATTCGCGCGGTTCTTGGGCCGAAAATCCGCTGCAACGGAAAGCAGCCGCAAAAAAGAAACCCGGCGGGAGCCGGGCTTTAAAAAGGACGGGTATCGAACCGTCTCAGGCTGGCGCCTGAATATTCGATGCCTGTTTGCCTTTCGGGCCTTGCACGACCTCAAAGGTGACCTTCTGGCCTTCCTTGAGGGTCTTGAACCCATTCATCTGGATGGCCGAGAAGTGTGCAAACAAATCCTCACCACCCTCGTCAGGCGTGATGAATCCGAAACCCTTTGCGTCGTTAAACCATTTGACCGTACCAGTTGCCATTCCAACTTCCCCTGTAACTCATGTCACTACCACGAGCCCTCGAAAAAGCCACGGCCGCACGAAGCAACCGCTCCCTCCTCACAAGCTCACCATCGGCATTTTTTCGAATTATGGCTTAGTGAAAAAAGTGCCAGCTTGATTGTTGGGGCTCTTTATTCGAGTGTCAAGAAAATTTTGAGACGTCGTTGTCGAGTTACAAACAGGCCGCTTTCCAGGGTTTTTACCGCTTCCGTATGTGCGGTGGCGCAAGCGGCGTGGCTTGAAAAGTCGCATAATCGACTCACATGTTGGCTGTGCCCGCGGCGTCGACGCCCAGCGCGGCGAGCGCTCCCAGCCAGTACCGGCAGGTTGTGCGATACTCGATCCGACCGCAGTGCAGCACGTGCTGCGCACGACAGGATTGGGGGCCGGCACCGCAATCGGCCCGTCGAAAACGCGCATGCAAGGCCGATCATGACCGTGTCGTGACCTGCCCGGCAGTAGCGAACGGGCTCATCGGCCGAGCGGCCGTGTTTTGACAGGATTGCGGGCCTGTCCTAGTTGTTTAGAATGGGTGTATGGCGATTATCCCGGACAAGCAGGACGGCACCGTACTGGAGCGGCAGGAGCAGAAACTCAAGCCGCCGTCCATGTACAAGGTGGTGCTGCTGAATGACGACTTCACGCCGATGGAATTTGTCGTGATGATCGTGCAGGAATATTTCAATAAAGATCGTGAAACCGCAACGCAGGTCATGTTGAAGGTGCATCGCGAGGGCAGGGGAGTTTGTGGGGTCTATACGCGGGACATCGCGTCGACCAAAGTCGAGCAAGTCGTTACCCACGCACGGCAGGCCGGGCATCCGCTGCAGTGTGTGATGGAGGAAGCATGATTGCCCAGGAACTGGAAGTCAGCCTGCATATGGCGTTCATGGAAGCGCGCCAGGCAAGGCACGAGTTCATAACGGTCGAACATCTTTTGCTCGCGCTGTTGGATAACCCGACGGCGGCAGAGGTACTGCGCGCATGCGCGGCCAATATCGAGGATCTGCGTCAGAACCTGCGCAACTTCATTCATGACAACACGCCGACCGTGCCGGGCACGGACGACGTCGACACGCAGCCCACGCTCGGTTTCCAGCGTGTGATCCAGCGCGCGATCATGCATGTGCAGTCCACCTCGAACGGCAAGAAGGAAGTGACCGGCGCGAACGTGCTGGTCGCGATCTTCGGTGAGAAGGACTCGCATGCGGTGTACTACCTGCAGCAGCAGGGCGTCACGCGTCTGGACGTGGTCAATTTCATCTCGCACGGCATCGCCAAGACGAGCAGTTCGGACGCCGCGAAAGCGAGCGACGCGAATGCCGAGTCTGACGAAGCCGCCGCGCAGAAGGAAACGCCGCTCGCCCAGTTCACGCAGAACCTGAACCAGATGGCGAAGGATGGCCGCATCGATCCGCTGATCGGACGCGAGTCGGAAGTCGAGCGCGTGGTGCAGGTGCTGTGCCGCCGGCGCAAGAATAATCCGCTGCTGGTCGGCGAGGCGGGTGTCGGCAAGACCGCGATCGCCGAAGGGCTCGCATGGCGCATCACGCGCGGCGAGGTGCCGGACATCCTCGCGGATGCCCAGGTGTATTCGCTCGACATGGGCGCGCTGCTCGCGGGCACCAAGTATCGCGGCGACTTCGAGCAGCGTCTGAAGACGGTGCTGAAGGAACTGAAGGAGCGTCCGCACGCCATTCTCTTCATCGACGAAATCCATACGCTGATCGGCGCGGGCGCCGCGTCGGGCGGCACGCTGGATGCGTCGAACCTGCTGAAGCCGGCGCTTTCGTCGGGCACGCTGAAGTGCATCGGCGCGACCACCTTCACCGAATATCGCGGCATCTTCGAAAAGGACGCGGCGCTGTCGCGTCGTTTCCAGAAGATCGACGTGACCGAGCCGACCGTCGAGCAGACGGTCGCGATCCTGCGCGGGCTGAAGTCGCGCTTCGAAGAGCACCACGGCGTCAAGTATTCATCGGGTGCGCTGTCGGCGGCGGCTGAGCTGTCGGCGCGCTTCATCACCGATCGTCACTTGCCGGACAAGGCGATCGACGTGATCGACGAAGCGGGCGCGGCGCAGCGCATTTTGCCGAAGTCGAAGCAGAAGAAGACGATCGGCAAGAACGAGATCGAGGAAATCATCTCCAAGATCGCGCGCGTGCCGGCGCAAAGCGTGTCGCAGGACGATCGCAGCAAGTTGCAGACGCTCGACCGCGATCTGAAAAGCGTCGTGTTCGGTCAAGATCCGGCTATCGACGCGCTGTCGGCCGCGATCAAGATGGCGCGCGCGGGCCTCGGCAAGCTCGACAAGCCGATCGGCGCATTCCTGTTCTCGGGTCCGACCGGCGTCGGCAAGACCGAGGTCGCCAAGCAACTCGCGTTCACGCTCGGCATCGAGCTGATCCGCTTCGACATGTCGGAGTACATGGAGCGTCACGCGGTGAGCCGGCTGATCGGCGCGCCGCCGGGCTACGTCGGTTTCGATCAGGGCGGCCTGCTGACCGAGGCGATCACGAAGAAGCCGCACTGCGTGCTGCTGCTCGACGAAATCGAAAAGGCGCATCCGGACATCTTCAACGTGCTGCTGCAGGTGATGGACCACGGCACGCTGACGGACAACAACGGTCGCAAGGCGGACTTCCGCAACGTCATCATCATCATGACGACGAACGCGGGCGCCGAGGCGATGGGCAAGTCGGTGATCGGCTTCACGAACCGCCGCGAGGCGGGCGACGAGATGGTCGACATCAAGCGCATGTTCACGCCGGAGTTCCGCAACCGTCTGGACGCGACGATTAGCTTCCGTTCGCTCGATGAGGAAATCATCATGCGCGTGGTCGACAAGTTCCTGATGCAGCTGGAAGATCAGCTGCACGAGAAGAAGGTCGATGCACTGTTCACCGACGCGCTGCGCAAGCATCTGGCGAAGCACGGTTTCGATCCGTTGATGGGCGCGCGGCCAATGCAGCGCCTGATCCAGGACACGATCCGTCGCGCGCTCGCCGACGAGTTGCTGTTCGGCAAGCTGATGAACGGCGGCCGCGTGACGGTCGACGTCGATGCCGACGACAAGGTGCAGTTGACCTTCGACGAGCATCCGGCGCCGCGCAATCCAAATCCGGAGGCGGTGGAAGTCGAGTGATCCGAGTAGTAAGGCCGGCGTTGCCTTACGCCGGTTGAGCCGAAAGCAGAACGGCGCGGGTTTTACCCCGCGCCGTTTTTTCATGCTCTGGTTTTATGCTGGCGCCGCGCGCGGAAAGACCCAGTCGCCGCGTTGCAGCAATCCATCAATGCTTGCCGGTGCTGCCAAACCCGCCCGCGCCGCGCAGGCTTTCCTCGAAGTCGTCGACGATGTTGAACGCGGCCTGCACGACCGGCACGATCACCAGTTGCGCGAGGCGTTCCATCGGATTCAGCACGAACGTCGTTTCGCCGCGATTCCACGTCGAAATCATCAGTTGACCCTGGTAATCGGAATCGATCAGGCCGACGAGATTGCCGAGCACGATCCCATGCTTATGGCCAAGGCCCGAGCGCGGCAGAATCAGCGCCGCATAACCGGGGTCGCCGACGTGGATCGCGAGTCCGGTCGGCACCAGCGCGGTTTCGCCGGGTTGCAGGGTCAGCGGTTCGTCGAGGCAGGCGCGCAGATCGAGGCCGGCGCTACCGGTCGTCGCGTAGGCGGGAAGCTGTTCGCGCATGCGTTGATCGAGAATCTTCAGGTCGAGTTTCATTCAGGTTCGATAGTGGGTGTGGGTTTGGTGAAGGGGCCACGCGGCTGACAGGCAAAACCTCTGCGATCAAGCCGCCTTGTTCGAGCCGAGCTGGAACGCGTCGGCGAGCAGTTCGTAGGAGCGCAAGCGCGCGCGATAGCTGCCGGCGACGGTCAGCACCATCAGTTCGTCGGCCTGGAACTGCTGCTGTAAATCCGTGAGCCGCTCGGTCACGTGCTCAGGCGTGCCGATGATGCTGCGCGGCTTTTCCCGGTCGATCACCAGCTGTTCGCGCTGGCCATACTCCTGCGCGATGCCTTGCTCGATCGTCGGAATCGGTTCGTTCAGGCCATACGACATCTGCACCCGACGCAGGTCCACGGCCTTTTCGAGGTCCCCGGCTTCCTGCTCGGTATCGGCGCAGATCACGAAGACCGCGGCCGTCAGATACGGCTGCGACGCCTCGTTACCGGGCTGGAAGCGCTCGCGATACGCAAGCGCGACCTGCTTGCCGAAATGCGCATTGATGAAATGCGCGAACGAGAAGCGAATGCCGAGCTGCGCCGCGAGCAGACCGCCGAATTCGCTCGAGCCGAGCATCCACAGCTGCGGGCGCGTATCGATCTGCGGCTGAAGCAGCACACCCTGCGCGAGGTGATCGTCGGCCAGCGTACCGTGCATGAGGTTCAGCAGCTCAGTGACCTGCTGCGGGAAAAGCTCGCCGCGATTGTAGGCGCCGGCGGCGACCGCCTGCGCGGTGCGCATATCCCCGCCCGGCGCACGTCCGACGCCGAGATCGACGCGGTTCGGAAACAGCGCCTCGAGCATCATGAACTGCTCGGCGACCTTGAACGGGCTGTAGTACGGCAGCATGATGCCGCCCGAGCCGATGCGAATGCGTTTGGTCACGCTGCCGAGGCGCGCCAGCATCACTTCAGGGCAGGGGTTCGACACGCCGCGCAGGCCGTGGTGCTCGGCGCACCAGTAGCGCGTGTAGCCGAGGTCGTCGGCGAGCTGCGCGAGTTCGACGGTGGCGGCGATCGCGTCCGCCACCGAATGGCCGGCGATCACCGGTGTTTGATCGAGCACGGAGAGTAGCGTCATGGCAGTAGTGCTCCAGATGATTCCGGTCGGCTGACCGGGCAAGGCGGCGTGGCCACACGGACCCGCCGCTTTGCGCTCGGTCAGCGAACCGGGCTGGTGTCGGACGGCAGACGCTTCGCGATTTCCGCGATCAGTGCGCGCGCGAGCGTCTGCTTGTCGGCGCGTGGCAGCTTCGTCGCGCCGCCTGCTTCGAACAGGATCACTTCGTTGTCGTCGAGCCCGAATGTTTGCGGACCCAGATTGCCGATCAGCAGCGGCACGTTCTTGCGCGCGCGCTTTTCCTCGCCGTGGATTTCCAGGTTGTCGCTCTCTGCGGCGAAGCCGACCGCGAACGGCGGCTTCGGCAGCTTCGCGACCGCGGCGAGGATGTCCGGATTCTCGACGAATGAAAAGCTTGGCAGCGTGCGCTCGGCGGTTTTCTTTATCTTCTGATCGCTGACTTGGTCGACGCGCCAGTCGGCCACCGCGGCGACGCCGATGAAAATATCCGCGTCCGCGACGGTGCGCATGACCGCCTCGTACATCTGTTGCGCGGTCTGCACGTCCTCGCGGAACACGCCCCACGGCGTCTCCAGTGCGACCGGCCCGGTCACCAGATGCACGTCGGCGCCGGCTTGCTGCGCGGCGCGCGCGAGCGCGAAGCCCATCTTGCCGCTCGAGCGATTCGTGATGCCGCGCACCGGGTCGAGCGGTTCGAAGGTTGGTCCGGCGGTCAGCAGCAGACGCCGGCCCGACAGGATTTTCGGCGCGAAGAACGATGCGATCGCCTCGTAGGTCGCGGCCGCTTCCAGCATGCGGCCGTCGCCGATCTCGCCGCAGGCCTGCGGGCCCGAATCCGGGCCGAGCACTTCGACGCCGTCCGCGCGCAGCTGCGCGACGTTGCGTTGCGTGGCCGGGTTCTGCCACATCTGCCGGTTCATCGCCGGCACGACGAGCAGCGGACAGTCGCGCGCGATGCACAGCGTCGACAGCAGATCGTCGGCCATGCCGTGCGCGAGCTTGGCG
Organism: Paraburkholderia podalyriae; assembly: GCF_014397785.1. GTDB lineage: Bacteria > Pseudomonadota > Gammaproteobacteria > Burkholderiales > Burkholderiaceae > Paraburkholderia > Paraburkholderia podalyriae. The sequence goes on along the minus strand of NZ_VZQQ01000029.1, from coordinate 60,667 downwards.
AGGAAGTCGGTCGACGCCGGCGCGATCACGATCGCATCGGCTTCGCGCGACAAATCGATGTGCGCCATGTTGTTCGGCACGCGACCGTCCCACTGGCTCGTGTAGACCGGCCGGCCCGACAGGGCCTGCATCGTGATGGGGGTGATGAACTGGGTCGCGGCTTCGGTCATGACGACCTGCACTGTCGCGCCAGCCTTGGTCAACAGACGCGTGAGTTCGGCGATCTTGTAGCAGGCGATGCCCCCCGTCATGCCGAGGACGAGGTGTTTGCCTACGAGTTCTGCGGTTGCCAACGAAAGCCTCCGACAAAGCGTGATCACGCGGCGGCGCGAGGGCATTGCCCGTCGTTGCCGCCGCGCGTTTCAAACCGGACGCGGCGCACGCCGCGCGTAACCGCAGCCGTGCGTCCCGTCGGCGACGTTAGCGTGTGCCGCGTACCCGCCGCAGCTCGTCGATCACGAGCAGGATCGCGCCGATCGTGATCGCGCTATCGGCGAGATTGAACGCCGGCCAGTGCCAGCCGCCCACGTGGAAATCGAGGAAGTCGATCACGTGGCCATGCGCGAGCCGGTCGATCACATTGCCGAGCGCGCCGCCGAGAATCAGCGCGAGCGCGGTACAGAACATTTTCTGCCCGCTATGGCGCTTGAGCAGATAGCAGATCACGAGCGCGGCGACGACGCCGAGCGCGGTGAACGCCCAGCGCTGCCAGCCGCCCGCCATCGCGAGGAAGCTGAACGCGGCGCCGCGGTTGAACACGACGATCAGGTTGAAGAACGGCGTGATCTCGTGCGGCACACCGTAGGCGAACACCTTGCGCACGGCGATTTTCGTCAGCTGGTCGAACAGGATGACGATCAGCGCGATGCCGAGCCAAGGTGCGAGCGAACTGCTTCCGGTGGACGTTTTCGACACGGTTCTCGCCATTATGCCGCGCTCCTGATTTCGCCACTGCCGAACAGATTGCTGAAGCAGCGGCCGCACAGCGACGGATGCTCGGCGTTCGCGCCGACGTCCGCGCGATAGTGCCAGCAGCGCTCGCACTTCAGGTACTTCGAGGCGATCACTTCAACGCCTTCGTCCGCTTCGCTGTCGACCTTGACGACGTTCGCCGCCGACGTGATCAGCACGAACTTCAGGTCGCCGCCGAGGCTAGTTAGCGCGTCGTAACGGGCTCCGCTCGCGCGGATTTCGACTTCCGCCTGAAGCGACGAGCCGATCAGGTTCGCGACCCGCGCCTCTTCCAGCGCCTTGGTCACATCGCCGCGCACCGCGCGCAGCAGCGTCCACTTGTCGAGCAGCGCACCCGCGTCCGGCACGGCCGGGTACACGTGGTACGTCTCGGTGAAGATCGTCTCGCTATTGGGCTGGAACACCTTCCACGCTTCCTCCGCGGTGAACGACAGGAACGGCGCCATCACGCGCAACAGGCCCTGCGCGATGTGGTAGAGCGCGGTTTGTGCCGAGCGGCGCGCGACCGAATCCGCCGCGGTTGTGTACAGGCGGTCCTTCAGCACGTCGAGGTAGAAGCCGCCGAGGTCTTCCGAGCAGAACGTCTGCAGCTTCGCGACGACCGGGTGGAACTCGTACTTCTCGTAGTGCGCAAGGATGTCGTTTTGCAGCTCCGCCGATAGCGCCACCGCATAACGGTCGATTTCGAGCCAGTCTTCGACCGGCTGCGCGTGCTGCGCGAAGTCGAAGTCCGACAGGTTCGCGAGCAGGAAGCGCAGCGTGTTGCGGATGCGGCGATAGCCTTCCGTCACGCGCTTGAGAATCTCCTCTGAGATCGCGAGCTCGCCCGAGTAGTCGGTCGACGCGATCCACAGGCGGATGATTTCCGCGCCGAGGCGGTTTGCGACTTCATGCGGATCGATGCCGTTGCCGAGCGACTTGCTCATCTTGCGGCCTTCGCCGTCGACGGTGAACCCGTGCGTGAGCAGCGCGTTGTAGGGCGGGCGGCCGTCGAGCATCGACGCGGTCAGCAGTGACGAATGGAACCAGCCGCGATGCTGATCCGAACCTTCGAGGTACAGGTCGGCCGGGAACTGGAGTTCGTCCTTGTGCGAGCCGCGCAGCACGTGCCAGTGCGTGGTGCCCGAGTCGAACCACACGTCGAGCGTGTCGCGGTTCTTTTCGTACAGGTTGGCGTCGTCGCCGATCAGCTCGTGCGGATCGAGCGTCTGCCATGCCTCGATGCCTTCCTTCTCGACGCGCTGCGCGACCTGTTCGAGCAATTCGAGCGTGCGCGGATGCAACTCGCCGGTTTCCTTGTGCACGAAGAATGCCATCGGCACGCCCCATTGACGCTGACGCGACAGTGTCCAGTCCGGGCGGTTCGCAATCATGCTGAAGAGGCGCTGCTTGCCCCACGACGGATAGAACGCCGTGTTCTCGATGCCTTCGAGCGCGGTTTCGCGCAGCGTCTTGTCGCTGTCGTTCGGCTTCACGTCCATGCCGGCGAACCATTGCGAAGTGGCGCGGTAGATGATCGGCGTCTTGTGGCGCCAGCAGTGCATGTAGCTATGCGTGTACTTTTCGGTGCGCAGCAGCGAGCCAGCGCCTTGCAGCGCCTCGACGATCTGCGGATTCGCCGCCCAGATCGACAGGCCGCCGAACAGCGCGAGCGATTCGATGTAGCGCCCGTCGCCCATTACCGGGTTGATGATGTCCGAGTCGGCCATGCCGTGCGCCTTGCACGACACGAAGTCTTCGACGCCGTAGGCGGGCGACGAGTGCACGATGCCGGTGCCGGTTTCGGTCGTCACGTAGTCGCCGAGATAGACGGGCGCTGTTCGCTTGTAGCCCGGGTGCGCGGACGCGAGCGGATGATTGAAGCGCAGATTCACGAGCTTCTCGCCCGGCGTCGTCGCGATGACCGTGCCTTCGAGGCCGTACAGCTTCAGGCACGCCTCGACGCGTTCCTCGGCGACGATCAGCAGGCCGCGCGGCGTGTCGACGAGCGCGTAGACGATTTCCGGATGCAGGTTCAGCGCCTGGTTGGCGGGAATGGTCCACGGCGTGGTGGTCCAGATCACGATGCCGCCTTCGTTGCGCGGTAGCGCGGCGAGGCCGAACGCCTGCGCGGTCTTTTCCGGTTCGGCGAAGCTGAACAGCACGTCGATGGTCGGATCGGTCTTGTCCTTGTACTCGACTTCCGCTTCAGCGAGCGCCGAGCCGCAGTCGAAACACCAGTTGACCGGCTTCAAGCCGCGGAACACGTAGCCCTTTTCCATGATTTTCGCGAGCGCGCGGATTTCGCCGGCTTCGTTCGCGAAGTTCATCGTCCTGTACGGATTGTCCCAGTCGCCGAGCACGCCCAGACGGCGGAAGCCGGCCTTCTGCCTGTCGATCTGCTCGGTCGCGTAGGCACGCGCCTTCTGCATCACCTCGGCCGCGGGCAGCGACTTGCCGAACTGCTTCTCGATCTGGATTTCGATCGGCATGCCGTGGCAGTCCCAGCCCGGCACGTAGACCGCGTCGAAGCCCGCCAGATTGCGCGCCTTGACGATCATGTCCTTGAGAATCTTGTTCACCGCGTGGCCGAGATGGATGTCGCCGTTCGCATACGGCGGGCCGTCGTGCAGGATGAACTTGTTGCGGCCCTTGGAGGCGGCGCGGATCTTGTCGTAGACCTTGTTTTCCTGCCATTCCTTGACCCATTGCGGCTCACGTTTGGGCAGGTCGCCGCGCATCGGAAACGGCGTGTCGAGCAGGTTGACCGGGTAGCGGGACTGCGGTTTCGAATCGGCTTTCTTGTTGCTCATGATGTGGGTGGCGGTGAATTCGTTTCTATGCGTAGCGGCGCGCGGATTGCACGCGATGTGCGACGAGAGTGGGACGCGCCCGGCAGGCGGCTCCGCGTGAAGCCCGGACGCCCTTCGATACGCGCGGCGACGGTTCGTGCGGCGCGGCGCGCCGGCCGGAACCGCGGTGATTATCTAATTCGGTCGGTGGCCGAGGTGGCGAAACCGGTGGAACGGCTGCCCGGCGTGCCGGCGCCGACCGCGGCGAACCATGCGCGCGCATTGGCGACGTCGCGCGCGATCGCGGCGGTCAGCGTTTCGAGGTCGACGAATTTCTCCTCGTCGCGCAACTTCTTCAGAAATTCGACGCGCACGAGTTTGCCATACGCGTCGCCGTGCCAGTCGAGCAGGTGCACTTCGAGCAGCACGCGGCCGGAATCGTCGACGGTGGGCCGCAGGCCGAGGCTCGCGACGCCCGGCAGCGGTTGCTCGGCGATGCCGTGCACCTGCACGACGAAGATGCCGGCCAGCGCCGGGCGCTTGTGCGCGATCGGCAAGTTGAGCGTCGGAAAGCCGAGATCGCGGCCGAGTTTCATGCCGTGCGTGACGTGGCCGCTGATCAGATAGTCGCGCCCGAGCGCGGCGCGCGCCGCGTCGAGGTCGCCGCCGACCAGCGCCGCGCGCACGCCCGAGCTTGAAATGCGCGCGCCCGACGGATCGGCGACCGTCGCCATCTGTTGGACTTCGAAACCATACTGCCTGCCGGCCGCCTGCAGCGACGCGAAGTCGCCGGCGCGTTTCGCGCCGTAGCGGAAGTCGTCGCCGATCATGACCCAGCGCGCGTGCAATCCGTTGACGATGATCCGCTCGACGAACGCGTCTGGCGACTGGCTCGCGAACGTGTGATTGAAATGCTCGACGACGACCCGGTCGACCCCATTGGTGCGCAGCGCCTCGAGCTTGTCGCGCAGCATCGCGATGCGTGGCGGCGCGCCGGCCGGGTTGAAGAACTCGCGCGGGTGCGGCTCGAAGGTCATCACGCAGACGGGCAGGCCACGCGCGTTCGCGGCCGCGCGCACGTGCGCGAGCAGAGCCTGGTGGCCGCGGTGGACACCGTCGAAATTGCCGATGGTCAGCGCGCACGGCGCGCGGCTCTCGGCATTGGGAAGACCGCGGAAGACTCTCACGATAGCGGGTTGCAGCGGTTGCTGCGGTTGCAATAGGGGCGCGGGCGGGGTGCCGCAAAACAATCGATTATAAACGCTTGGCGCAACAGACGGCTGCGCGGTCGCGGTCCGGCGACTGCCGAATGATAAAATCCGCGCATGAAAAAACTCGTCATCCTGATTTCCGGACGGGGCAGCAACATGGAAGCCATCGTGCGCGCCTGTGCCAGCGAGCACTGGCCGGCGCGGGTCGCTGCCGTGATTGCCAACCGTCCCGATGCCGCGGGGCTCGCATTCGCGGCGTCGCGTGGCGTCGCCACGGCAGTGGTGGATCATCGCCAGTTTCTGGATCGCGACAACTTCGACGCGGCACTCGCCGAGCAGATCGACGCGTTCGCCCCAGACCTCGTCGTACTCGCGGGCTTCATGCGCGTGCTGACCGAGCGCTTCGTCGACCATTACGCTGGGCGCATGCTGAACGTACACCCGTCGCTGCTGCCGAGCTTTCCGGGCCTGAAGACCCACCAGCAGGCGCTCGATGCCGGCGTACGGCTGCACGGCGCGTCGGTGCATTTTGTCACATCAAAGCTCGATCACGGGCCGATCGTCGCGCAGTCGGCCGTACCTGTCGAGGCGGGCGATACTGCGCAGACGCTCGCCGCACGCGTGCTCGCTACCGAGCACGTCATTTATCCACGCGCGGTGCGCTGGTTCGTCGAAGGGCGTCTCGCTCTGGACGGCTCGCGCGTCACGCTAACGCCGTCGGAGCCGCAATGGCTCTTTGCCGGTCACACCGCCGGAGAGGGCGTATGAGATTGCATGGTTTCCTGATTGGACAAACTGAAACGCTGCTGGCCGAAGTGCTGCGGCTGAACGGCCCCGCCGACGCCGCCACGAGCCGCTTTTTTCGCGCGCATCCGAAGCTCGGTCACGCCGAGCGCGGCGTGATCGCCGAGGCGGTGTTCGCGGTGCTGCGCCGCCGGATGGAGTTCGCGCATCTGGCCGAAAGCGGCACCGGTAGCCCGGCGCGCCGCATGGCGCTGCTGGGCCTGATGCAGACGGCCGGACGCTCGGCGCTGAAGCCGTTCGTCACCGAGGCGGAGGCGACGTGGCTCGAACACGTGGCGAAGATCGACCCGGAAAGCCTGCCACTGCGAATTCGCCTGAATCTGCCCGACTGGATCAGCCAGGCGCTCAGCACGCGCTTCGAGGCCGCCGAGCTCGCGCAACTGGCCGCCGCGCTGAACTACCCGGCGCCGCTCGATCTGCGCGCAAACCCGATCAAGGCGAGCCGCGACGACGTGCTCGGTGCGCTGTCGAAGGCCGGCATCGAGGCGGGCGCGACGCCGTTCGCGCCGCTCGGGGTGCGCGTGGTCGGCAAGCCGGCGCTGACCAGGCTCGACGCGTTCCAGCAGGGCTGGCTCGAAGTGCAGGACGAGGGTAGCCAGTTGCTGTGCTCGGTGGTCGCGCCGCGCCGCGGCGAGATGATCGTCGATTTTTGCGCGGGCGCGGGCGGCAAGACGCTGGCGCTCGGCGCGGCGATGCGCTCGACCGGCCGGCTCTACGCGTTCGACATCTCCGAGCGGCGTCTTGCGAAGCTGAAGCCGCGTCTCGCGCGCAGCGGCCTGTCGAACGTGAACCCGGTGCTGATCGACAGCGAACACGACGCGAAGATCAAACGCCTGGCTGGCAAGATCGACCGCGTGCTCGTCGATGCACCGTGCAGCGGCCTCGGCACGCTGCGCCGCAACCCGGACCTGAAGTGGCGCCAGTCGCCGGAGTCGATCGCCGAGCTGGCGCCGAAGCAGGCGTCGATTCTCGCGAGCGCGGCGCGTCTCGTGAAGAAGGGCGGGCGGCTCGTCTATGCTACGTGCTCGATTCTCGAAGCGGAAAACGAGGCGGTCGTGCAGCAGTTCCTCGCGGATCACCCTGATTTCGCGCTGGTGCCGGTGCGCGACGTCCTTGCCGAGCAGCGCATCGAGCTGGAGATGGGCGACTACCTGTCGCTGTGGCCGCACCGCCACGCGACCGACGGCTTTTTCGCCGCCGTGCTCGAGCGCCAGAGTTAGGCAACCGGCTGCAGACCGACGCGCGCGGATTGACTGACGAGTCCGCACGCGCCGGCGATTTCGGCGACATCCATGCATACGACTTTTCCACACATGTTCAGCGACATCGCGCGCGACTTCGGTCAGCCGGTGATGCTGTGGCAGGTCGCGATCCTGCTCGCGACGCTGGTCGTCGCGTGGCTACTCGCGCGGACGCTGCGCCGCCGGATCGCGCGGCCGCAGCTGCCGCGTTACCAGAGCCTGCGTTTCGGCATGGAAAGCCTCGACCGCGCGGCTTTTCCGCTGATCGGCGCGGCGCTCGTGTGGCTCGCGCGGGCGACCGCCGACGAGTTCATGGACACTGCGCTGCTCGATCTGGCGCTGGTGCCGCTCGCCGGCATCGGACTGATCTACATCGTGTTCTTCTTCGCGCGACGGGTGTTCAACCGCGACGGCGGTCAGCATCCGTGGCTGTTTCTCGTCGAGAAGATCGTGTCGGTGGTCGTGTGGATCGGCATGGTGCTCACGCTGTTGGGCATTCAGAACGCCGTGATCGCATGGATGGACAGCGTGAGCTTTCGCGTCGGCAATGCGCACATGACGATACTGTCGCTGATCACGGGGCTGTTGTGGGTCGGCGTCACGATGATCGTCGCAATGTGGCTCGGCTCGTCGTTCGAAGATCGTCTGATGCGCTCGAAGACGCTCGACGCGAACCTGAAGGTGGTGGTCGCACGCGTCGGCCGCGCCGCCTTCGTTCTGGCGGCAATCCTGATCAGCCTGTCGATCGTCGGCATCGACATCACGGTGCTCGGCGTGTTCGGCGGCGCGCTCGGCGTCGGGCTCGGCTTCGGCATGCAGAAGATCGCGAGCAACTACGTGTCGGGCTTCATCATCCTGCTCGACCGCTCTTTGCGGATCGGCGACACGATCAACGTGAGCGGCCTGCAGGGCCGCGTCACGCAGATCCGCACGCGCTATACCGTCGTGCGCGGGCTGGACGGCATCGAGACGCTGATTCCGAACGAAAAGCTGATCACCGACGTCGTGCAGAACCAGTCGTCGTATCTGACTCGTGGCTACGCCAGGGCGGCCGTGCAGATCGCCTACACATCCGACGTCGAGCAGGTGATGACGCTGCTTGCCCAGGCCGCCGCCGACGTGCCGCGCGTGCTGCGCGAGCCGGCGCCGACGCCATTTCTGGTCGGCTTCGGCCCGGATGGCATCAATCTCGAGCTGGGCTTCTGGATCGAGGATGCGGCGAACGGCACGGGGGGCGTACGCTCGACGGTCAATCGCAACATCTGGCGTCTCTTTTCCGAGCACGGCATCACGATTCCGCTCGCGCAACGCGAGGTGCGCATCGTTGGTCCGGCGGGCGGCGCGATGCCGCACCCGATAGCAATGTCCGAGCCGGTTCCCGACGCCACGGCCGATACGTCGCTCAGGCCCGCCGACGGGGCCGCCAACGACGGTCGTTAAGCCCCGGTTCGTGTCCAGGCGAGGCATGCGCTGGTGCCCTGGCAATCGCTATCGACTTGATGGCGCACAAAAAATCCCTATTTGTTACAAACACTTGGAACGCTTCAAGTAGAATATCGTCCTATCCCGCTGTATGCTTTCACTTTCATGACACACGCGCCGCGTGTGGTCCGTACCTCTCGTTCCGCAGGTAACTTACCTTGTTGAATTCTTTGCTCGATTTCCTTGCCCACGGGCTGCTGCATTTGTCGTGGTGGCAACTCGTCGTGTACACGCTGATTGCGACGCACATCACGATTATCGGCGTGACTGTCTATCTGCATCGCTGCCAGGCGCATCGCGCGCTGGATCTGCACCCGATCGCCAGTCATTTTTTCCGCTTCTGGCTGTGGATGACCACCGGCATGCTGACCGGCCAGTGGGCCGCAATTCACCGCAAGCACCACGCGAAGTGCGAAACCGAAGAAGATCCGCATAGCCCACAGACGCGCGGCATCTGGAAGGTGCTGCTCGAAGGCGCCGAGCTCTATCGCACCGAAGCGAAAAACGAAGAAACGATGCGCAAGTTCAGTCACGGTACGCCGAACGACTGGATGGAGCGCAACGTCTACACGAAGTACCCGATTCTCGGTGTGAGCCTGATGATGGTGATCAACGTCGCGCTGTTCGGCGTCGTCGGCCTGACCATCTGGGCCGTGCAGATGGTGTGGATTCCCTTCTGGGCCGCGGGCGTGGTCAACGGCCTCGCGCACTTCTGGGGCTATCGCAACTTCAATTCGTCGGATGCGAGCACCAACATTTTCCCGTGGGGCATCATCATCGGCGGTGAGGAACTGCATAACAATCACCACACGTATGCGACGTCGGCGAAACTGTCGAACAAGTGGTACGAGTTCGACATCGGCTGGATGTACATCCGCATCATGCAGGCGTTTCGTCTGGCCAAGGTGAAGAAGGTCGCGCCGACGCCGCGCCTGACCACTGGCAAGCTCGTGCTCGATCAGGACACGTTGCAGGCCGTGCTCGCGAACCGCTACGAGGTGATGGCGCGTTACGCGAAGGCGATCAAGCGCGCGTACCGCCAGGAGCTCGCGCATCTGAAGGAAGTCGGCGCGCGCGAAAAGTATCAGGTGATGCGCGGCGCGCGTAGCTGGTTCCACAAGGAAGAGGCGGGCCTGAACGAGCCGCAGAAGCTCCAACTGCCGCAGATTTTCGCCAACAGCCAGAAGCTGAAGACCTACATCGACATGCGCAACGAACTTGCGGCGATGTGGGAACGCTCCAACGCGTCGCGCGAGCAACTGCTGGTGCAATTGCAGGACTGGTGTCATCGCGCCGAGCAGAGTGGTATCAAGGCGCTGCAAGACTTCGCAATGCGATTGCGTCGCTATGCCTGAAATCCATTAAAATTTAAGGACGTCACAATACCCCGCGCTGGCGGGGTTTTGCATTTTTGGGCCGTGGAAAAGCATCGCGTGTGTAGCGCGAGTGGCAAGCCGCGGCGGCCAGGTGAGGGCACAGGAGATGATGGAGCAGCAGGCGATCAAGGCCGTCGAATACGATCGGCCTCAGGCGCAAGGCACAACCTGCGGGATCGGTCAGGCATGGGCGAAGGTGCCCGAGACGCCGTCCGCGGAAGAGAAGCGCGCGCTGAAGGCGCGCATACGCGCGTTACTCGAGCGCGAGAAAGCGGTGCTGGTCGCGCATTATTATGTCGACGCCGAATTGCAGGCGCTCGCCGACGAAACCGGCGGCTGCGTGGCCGATTCATTGGAAATGGCGCGCTTCGGGCGCGATCACGAAGCGCAGACGCTGGTGGTCGCGGGCGTGCGCTTCATGGGCGAGACCGCAAAGATTCTCAGTCCAGACAAGCGCATTCTGATGCCGGATCTGGATGCGACCTGTTCGCTCGACCTCGGCTGTCCGGTCGACGAGTTTTCGGCGTTCTGCGACGCACACCCGGACCGCACGGTGGTCGTGTACGCGAACACGAGCGCGGCCGTGAAGGCGCGCGCGGACTGGATGGTGACGTCGTCGATCGGGCTGGAGATCGTTGCCGATCTGCATGCGCGCGGCGAGAAGATCATCTGGGCGCCGGACCGTCATCTCGGCAGCTACATCCAGGGCAAGACCGGCGCGGACATGCTGATGTGGCAGGGTTCGTGTCTCGTGCACGACGAATTCAAGGGCATCGAGCTCGATCTGCTGCGCACCGATTATCCGCACGCGAAGGTGCTCGTGCATCCGGAGTCGCCGGCCAACGTGGTCGCGCAGGCGGACGTGGTCGGCTCGACCACGCAGCTGATCGACGCCGCGCAGAAGCTCGACGCGACGCATTTCATCGTTGCGACCGACCTCGGCATCTTGCACAAGATGCAACTCGCCGCGCCCGGCAAGACGCTGATTGCCGCGCCGACGGCCGGCAACAGCGCGACCTGCAAGAGCTGCGCGCATTGCCCGTGGATGGCGATGAACGGCCTCGCCAACCTGGCCGATGTGCTCGAGCGCGGCCACAACGAAATTTTCGTCGATCGGGCGATTGGCGAGCGCGCGCGTCTGCCGATCGACCGCATGCTCGATTTCGCGGCGCGTCGCAAGAAGCGCGTGCAAGCGAGCGGCGATCTCGCGTGCGACGCGCAACTGTATTCGAATGTGGGGGCAGCGTAATGACGCTGGTGGGAAAGGCGCCTAAGCAGGCTGTGGCGCGTGAAGAGGTCAACGCGGTGTCGCCGCTTTTCGCGGAGATTCACGCGCAATACGGAGCGGCGTTCGACGCGGCGCTCGTGCGCATTGTCGCCGATGCGCTCGCCGAAGACATTGGCAGCGGCGATCAGACCGGCCGCCTCGTGCCAGCCGATGACGTCCGCAACGCGCGCATCATCGTGCGCGAGGATGCGGTGCTGTGCGGCGTGCCATGGTTCGACGCGGTGATGCGCTCGGTCGATCCGCGCATCGAAGTGCAATGGCGGTACCGCGAGGGCGAGCGCATGAGCGCCGACACGACGGTCTGCGATCTGCGCGGGCCGGTGCGTGCGTTATTGACCGCCGAGCGCAACGCGATGAATTTTCTACAGCTGCTGTCGGGCGTGGCGAGCGCGACGCGCCGCTATGTCGACGCTATTGCGCACACACGCACGCGCATTCTCGATACGCGCAAGACACTGCCAGGCTTGCGGCTCGCGCAGAAGTACGCGGTGCGCATCGGCGGCGGTGCGAACCAGCGGCTCGCGCTGTACGACGGCATTCTGATCAAGGAAAACCATATTGCCGCGGCCGGCGGCGTGGGTGCGGCGATGGACGCGGCGCTCGCGTTGGATGCGGGCGTGCCGATCCAGATCGAAGTCGAAACGCTTGAACAACTGGAAACCGCGCTCGCGCATCGCGCGCAGTCCATCCTGCTCGACAACTTCTCGTTCGACATGATGCGTGACGCAGTTCGTATCACGGCGGGACGCGCGGTCCTCGAGGTGTCCGGCGGCGTCAATTTCGACACCGTGCGTACGATCGCTGAGACGGGCGTCGACCGCGTGTCGATCGGCGCGCTGACCAAGGACGTGCGCGCGACCGACTACTCGATGCGGATCGTTTGAGCGCCGCGCGTTTTGGCGCAGCAACCAACGCTCAAGACGACTGAACAAGGCCGTTGCAGGAGCATCTCGGCAACGGCCTTGTCGTTTACGGCGCCGTTTCAGCGCATGTTTCGACGCAATGCCATCAGGCATTCGGCCTGCGCACATACTCCGGCGACAGCACCGTCGGTAGCGCCTTGGGCAATGCGGCCGGCCAGTCGCGGCTGAAATGCAGGCCGCGGCTTTCGCGCCGCGAGCGCGCGCCGTCGACGATCAGCGACGCCACGTCGACCAGATTGCGCAACTCCAGCAGATCGCGGCTCACCTTGAAGTTTGTGTAGTACTCGTGGATCTCATCGCGCAGCAGCGCGAGCCGATGCTTCGCGCGCTCGAGCCGCTTGTCGGTACGCACGATGCCGACGTAGTTCCACATCAGCCGGCGCAGTTCATCCCAGTTGTGCGCGACCACGACCTCCTCGTCCGGATCGGACACGCGGCTTTCGTCCCAGTCCGGCAGCGGCGCGTGGACGGCGGCAGCAAAACCTTCCGCTTCGATCGCCTCGGCGGCCGAACGGCCGATTACGAGGCATTCGAGCAGCGAATTGCTGGCGAGCCGGTTCGCGCCGTGCAGGCCAGTGCACGACGTTTCGCCGACCGCATAGAGACCCGCGAGATCAGTGCGTCCAGCCAGATCGGTGACGACGCCGCCGCACGTGTAATGCGCAGCCGGCACCACTGGAATCGGCTCTTTTGTGATGTCGATGCCGAACTCGAGGCAGCGGGCAAGGATTGTCGGGAAATGCTGGTGAAGGAACTCGGCCGGCTGGTGGCTGATGTCGAGGTACACGCAATCGATGCCCCGTTTCTTGATCTCGAAGTCGATCGCTCGCGCGACGATATCGCGCGGCGCAAGCTCCGCGCGCTCGTCGTGATTGGGCATGAAGCGCGTGCCATCCGGCAGCTTCAGGATGCCGCCTTCGCCGCGTACGGCTTCCGAAATCAGGAACGACTTCGCGTATGGGTGGAACAGGCACGTCGGGTGGAACTGGATGAATTCCATGTTCGACACGCGGCAGCCGGCGCGCCATGCCATCGCGATGCCGTCGCCGGTCGCGGTGTCGGGGTTGGTCGTGTACAGATAGACCTTGCCGGCGCCGCCGGTCGCGAGCACCGTATGTGGCGCTTCGATCGTGACGGTGCGGCCGCTTTGCAGATTGAGTGCATACAGGCCGTGGCAGCGGCGGCCGGGCAGGCCGAGGCGCTCGGAGGTGATCAAGTCGATCGCGTGATGGTCTTCGAACAGCTTGATGTTCGGATGCTGGCGCACCTGTTCGCTGAGCGTGGCGACGACCGCGTGGCCGGTCGCATCGGCCGCGTGAATGATCCGGCGGTGGCTATGACCGCCTTCGCGCGTCAGATGAAAGCCTAGCTCTGCGGCGTCGTCTTTCGTGAACGGCACGCCCTGTTTGATCAGCCATTCGATCGCGGCGCGCCCATGCTCGACGATAAAGCGCGTCGCCGCCTCGTCGCACAGGCCGCCACCTGCGCTCAGCGTGTCGCGCACGTGATTCTCGACGCTGTCCGCGGAATCGAGCACCGCGGCGATGCCGCCTTGCGCCCAGTCGCTCGCGCCCTCGGTCAGCGATCGCTTGGCGATCACAGCGACGCGCCGTGTCTGCGCGAGATTGAGCGCGACGCTCAAACCAGCCAGACCGCTACCGACAATCGCCACATCGAATTCCATTGCCCACATCTCCGTCTTTCGTTTTGCGATGACGGCGCGCCAGTCGCGCGCCGCGAAAACGTCAAAGGATACGCGCCGCGACGCACTAGCGAAAGCTGGCCAAACGGAATAGGGCGATTCCGCGCGCGCATTGCGACGCTATCAAGAGGTCCGCGCAAAAACAAAAAAGCCTCGCACGTATGCGAGGCTTTTCATGTTTTTGCCTTCGTCAGGCTGGAGAGTCAAGATTACTTGATCTTGGTTTCCTTGTAGTCAACGTGCTTGCGGATGACCGGATCAAATTTCTTGATCAGCATCTTTTCCGGCATGTTGCGTTTGTTCTTCGTGGTCGTGTAGAAGTGACCCGTGCCTGCGGTCGATTCCAGCTTGATCTTGTCGCGTGCGCCTTTGGCCATGATTTACTCCTTAGGCTTCACCGCGTGCGCGCAGGTCTGCGAGCACAGCGTCGATACCGTTCTTGTCGATCAGGCGCAGGCCGGCGTTCGAGAGGCGCAGACGCACCCAACGGTTTTCGCTTTCTACCCAGATACGGCGGTTTTGCAGGTTCGGCAGGAACCGGCGCTTGGTCTTGTTGTTCGCGTGGGAAACGTTGTTGCCGCTCATCGGCGCTTTCCCAGTTACTTGGCATACGCGTGCCATGAGAGCACTCCTAATACGCTAATTCTGAGTTCGAACGCCGTGAAAGTTTCCCGAAAAGAGCCGTGCTGAGGGCGTGCGAAGTTGCATAGAGGCACTTCGTTACCACAGCCGCCCGACCTTTGCGGAACGCCTTAATGGCTTCGGAACAGGGGGTTGGAAATAGGAAAACCGGAATTCTAGCAGAAAAAAAGCCGCAAAATCAAACCTTATTTGCGATGCGTGATACAGCTGCGGTGCAGCGGGCCTTCCGCTTCCCGCGCTCGAGCGGGCTTGCGCGCGAGCCCCGGCCAGCCAGCTCGGGCAAACGAATATACACTGTCCGCGCCGATCACCAAGTGATCAATCAGCTGCACATCGACGAGCGCGAGCGCATCGCGCAGCGTCTGCGTGAGGCGGCAGTCGCTGGCGCTCGGCTCAACGGCGCCGGACGGATGATTGTGCGCGACGATCAGGCTGGCCGCGTTGGCGGCGAGCGCCCGCCGCACGATCTCGCGCGGATAGACGGCCATGCGCGTCAGCGAGCCGCGCGCGCTTTCCTCGCAGCGAATGAGCTGATGCCGCGCGTCGAGAAACAGCGAGACAAACACTTCCTGCGGCTGTCCGCCGACCAGAAGGCGCAGATAGCTTTCGACCGCTTCGGGGGAATTCATCAGCGGGCGCTTGCGCATCTTGTCGACGAGCGAGCGGCGCGCCATTTCCATGATGGCGAGCAATTGCGCCTTTTTCGCGGGGCCGATACCGCGGATGCCGTCGAACTCCGCATAAGTTGCGTCGAGCATCGCGCGCAGTGAACCGAAGCGATCGAGCAGCGCCCGCGCGACGCTGAAGACGTCGTGGCCGGGCAGGCCGGAGCCGAGCACGAGCGCGATCATTTCGGTGTCCGACAGCACGTGGGGGCCCTGGTCGATCAGCCGTTCGCGCGGCATATCGCGCCGGTGCCATTTGCCGCGGAACAGTTGCGGCCGGCTGCGAGCGGTCGAGCCGGCGGCTTCCGAAGCAGCACCGGCCGACCCATTCGCCGCGGCTGTCGCGCCGGCTCTCGCGCGTGCCCGCGACTTCGGCCGCACCGTTGCCGCAGGTGTTTCGTCGATTGTGCTGGCGAAATCAGCCATATATATAGAGTCCTCCGCGTAGGGTTGATGGCGCGCGCGGCGCAACGCGCCGCCGGGCCGTGCCGCCGTCGCGCGCGACGGACTCAAGCCGGCGCCCGCTAGGTGGCTTACAATAGACGCTTTGCGCACGTCACCCCGACGGTTAGCCACACGCGTCGACTGCGCCCGCGGCGCACGCGTGCAGCGCGCTTCGACTGAGCGAGCATTGCATGAGCATCATCGATATTTCCGAGGTGAAACCCGGTTCACACGTCACGCTGCATTACCGGCTTTCCCTTGCCGATGGCGCCGAAGTGATCAACACGTTCAACGACAAGCCGGCCACGCTGCTGCTCGGCGCCGGTCAACTTGCACCGCCGCTGGAAGATATTTTGCTGGGTTTGAAGGTGGGCCACCATTCGACCTTTCAGCTAGCGCCGGGGCAGGCGTTCGGTCCGCGCAATCCGGATCTGATCCAGCGCGTGTCCCTCGCCACGCTGCGGGAGAACAGCATGATCGGCGAGGATTTTTCCCCGGGTGACCTGGTCGAATTCAACGCGCCGGCGGGCGGCCGCTATGCCGGCGTGCTGAAGGAAGTCGGCGAAACGTCGGCCCTGTTCGATTTCAATCACCCGCTTGCCGGCCAGGCGCTGGCGTTTGAAGTGAAAATCATCGGGATTCTGTAAACATGAGCATCACGGATACGACTCTTGCCGAAGCGGAGATCCTGCTGGCCCAGCCACGCGGGTTCTGCGCCGGCGTCGACCGGGCGATCGAGATCGTCGAGCGGGCCATCAAGCTGTATGGCTCGCCGATCTACGTGCGTCACGAAATCGTCCATAACGCCTATGTGGTCGAAGACCTGCGCAAGAAGGGCGCGATCTTCATCGAGAATCTGGACGAAGTGCCGGCGGGCAACACGGTGATCTTTAGCGCGCACGGCGTGTCGAAGGCCGTGCGCTCGGAGGCCGAGTCGCGCGGGCTGCGGGTATACGACGCCACCTGTCCGCTCGTGACCAAGGTGCATATCGAAGTCGCGAAGATGCGCCAGGACGGTTTCGACATCGTGATGATCGGCCACAAGGGCCACCCGGAAGTCGAAGGCACGATGGGCCAGGCGGCCGAGGGCATGCATCTCGTCGAGGACATCGAGGATGTGCAGGCGTTGCAGCTCGCCGATCCCGAGCGGATCGCGTTTGTCACGCAAACCACGCTGTCGGTCGACGACGCCGCCGAGATCATCGGCGCGCTAAAGGCCAAGTACCCGTCCATCCGTGAGCCAAAGAAGCAGGACATCTGCTACGCCACGCAGAATCGCCAGGACGCCGTGAAGTTCATGGCGCCGCAGTGCGACGTCGTGATCGTGGTCGGCAGTCCCAACAGCTCGAATTCGAACCGCTTGCGCGAGCTCGCCGAGAAGCTCGGCGTGCCAGCCTATATGGTCGATTCGCCCGATCAGATCGATCCGGTCTGGGTCGAGGGCAAGCACCGCATCGGCGTGACGGCTGGTGCGTCCGCGCCGGAGGTGCTGGCCCAAGCTGTAATCGCGCGTCTGCGCGAACTGGGTGTGCGCAACGTGCGCGCGCTCGAGGGCATCGAGGAGAACATCGCGTTCCCGCTGCCGCGCGGGCTCGGTCTGCCTGCCTGACAATCCGTTAGCATCGCTGAAAGGAAAGCGCGCCCCGAGGGCGCGCTTTTTTTATGGCTCAAGCCCGGTGATCGTCCAGGTAAATTAGGTGCCAGATCCGACGAATTTGTCCGGTTCGATGATCTCGCGCAGAAATTATTTTGAAACGTGATCAGGTCTTTTATTGATTTTCAAGCGATGCAGCCCCGTTTTAAGCTCACTACCGTGCCACGGCAAAATTAATCATGCACTGACTTAGTGCAAGCGAGCGAGCGCGCGCTCAAACGTCATACCGACGCAAAGCCCGCCCTATCCTGCATCCAGACCGATCGGCCGCAACACTTGATGCCATCGGGCTCTGTGACGGTGCAACTGGTGCGCGAAAACGGGTAGCAACCGGGTTGCGCTTTTTGCGTCATTTCAGTCTCCGATTCAGGTTGCAATGCAGGAAAACCCCACCGGTTCAACAATATTGCCACCCGCATAATTGGAGTTACAATGCGCGCGTTCTCAAGGCCTTCAGGTCCCGAACAATGGATTTTGCAAGGCGCAGGAGACCTTACTTGATGCGAGTCAAATTTGCTTACGCCGTGTCCATCGCGGCCGCGGTTGCGATGCTGACCGCGTGCGGCAAGAAACAGGATGGCGAAGCGGGAACGGGCGCATCGGCGGCTTCGGCCGCGGCGGTCGCCGCCGCGAGCGAAGCGACTATCGTGAAGATCGGTCATGCGGCCCCGTTGACGGGCGGCATCGCGCACCTGGGCAAGGACAACGAAAATGGGGCGCGCCTCGCGGTCGAGGAAATCAACGCGCAAGGTCTGACGATCGACGGTCGCAAGATCCAGTTGCAGCTAGACGCGCAGGACGATGCGGCGGACCCGAAAACCGGCACCGCCGTCGCGCAGAAGCTGGTCGACGATCACGTGGTCGCGGTGATCGGGCACCTGAACTCCGGCGTCTCGATTCCGGCGTCGAAGATCTATAGCGACGCGAACATCGTGGAGATCTCGCCGTCGTCGACGAATCCGGCCTACACACAGCAGGGGTTCAAGACGACCTACCGCGTGGTCGCGACCGACGCGCAGCAGGGTCCGGCGCTCGCCAATTACGCGACGAAGGCGATGGGCGCCAAACGCATCGCGGTCGTGGACGATGCGACCGCCTACGGCAAGGGTCTCGCGGACGAGTTCGCGAAGACCGCCGAGGCGAGCGGCGCGAAGATCGTCGCGCGCGAGGCGACGAACGACAAGGCCACGGATTTCCGGGCCATTCTCACGAAGATCAAGAGTGTTCAGCCGGACGCCATCATGTTCGGCGGCATGGACGCGACGGGCGGGCCGTTCACGAAGCAGGCGGCGGCGCTCGATATCAGGGCAAAAATCCTTGGCGGCGACGGTGTGTGTACCGACAAGGTAGGTGAGCTGGCGGGTACCGCCGTGCAAAACCTGGTCTGTTCGGAAGCAGGACTGGCGCTTTCGAAAATGGACAAGGGAGCGGACTTCGAAAAGAAGTACGAGGACCGTTTCCACACGCCGGTGCAGATTTACGCGCCGTTCACGTATGACGCTGTGTATGTGATCGTCGATGCAATGAAGCGCGCTAATTCTATCGAGGCGCCCAAGGTGCTGGCTGCGATGCCTTCGACCGATTACAACGGGGTAATCGGCCACATCGCGTTCGACGACAAGGGTGATTTGAAAGAGGGCGCCATTACGCTTTACGACTTCAAGGACGGCAAGAAAGCAGTGCTCGACGTCGTAAAGATGTGATGACGGGAAGTTCGGCCTGACGGCACCGACACCATCCAACGGTGCCGTTTTTGCATCCGCCCAAGGGGCGCTCGCGACCGCATCACGGTCGTCAGGGCAAGCCGGCAGCGGATAACCCTTACCGGTCTTTTACATCAGTACCCGCAGTGCCGTTGAGATTCGTAGCGCATCACCGCCCACCGGCAGATGAAAAACGCGAATCCAGTCGCACGGGCTAAGGAGCATTAAATGGATATCTTCATCCAGCAGATCCTGAATGGACTGGTGCTTGGCAGTGTCTACGCCATCATCGCACTGGGCTATACGATGGTTTACGGCATTCTGGGCATCATCAACTTCGCTCACGGCGACGTGTTGATGGTGGGCGCGATGGTTGCGCTCTCCGCCATAGGTGTGCTGCAGAACCACTTCCCCGGCCTCGGCAATGTGCTGACGCTCGTCATCGCGTTGATCATCGCGGCGGCGGTCTGCGCGGTGGTCGGCTACACGATCGAGCGGGTCGCCTACCGGCCGTTGCGGCGCGCACCGCGTCTCGCGCCGCTGATCACCGCGATCGGTGTGTCGATTCTGCTGCAGACGCTCGCGATGATGATCTGGTCGCGCAATCCGCTGCCGTTCCCGCAGCTGTTGCCCACCGACCCGATCAACGTGATCAAGGCGACCGACACGACGCCCGGCGCCGTGATCTCGATGACCGAAATCGTGATCATCGTGGTGGCGTTCCTCGTGATGGGCGGCCTGCTGCTGCTCGTGCACAAGACCAGGCTCGGCCGTGCAATGCGCGCGATCGCCGAAAACCCGAACGTCGCGAGCCTGATGGGTGTGAGCCCGAACTTCGTGATTTCGGCGACCTTCATGATCGGCTCGGCGCTGGCTGCGCTCGCCGGCGTGATGATCGCGTCCGAATACGGCAACGCGCACTTCTACATGGGCTTCATCCCTGGCCTGAAGGCCTTTACCGCGGCGGTGCTGGGCGGTATCGGCAATCTCGGCGGCGCGATGGTCGGCGGTGTGCTCCTCGGCCTGATCGAGCAGTTGGGCGCCGGCTATATCGGCAACCTCACGGGCGGCGTGTTCGGTAGTAACTACCAGGACGTGTTCGCGTTCATCGTGCTGATCGTCGTGCTCGTGTTCCGTCCGTCGGGTCTGCTCGGCGAACGTGTCGCGGATCGCGCCTGATCCCGGGCCACAAGGAGTCAACAATCATGACCTCAATTCAACCGATCGAGCCGTCCACGACGCTCATCCCCGAAAAGAACCGCACGAAGACGCTGACCATCGGCATCCTCACGGCGATCTTCGTGATCGCCGCGCCGATGATGATCGGCGCGGCGGGCGGCAACTACTGGGTCCGCGTGCTCGACTTCGCGATGCTGTACGTGATGCTCGCGCTGGGCCTGAACGTGGTGGTGGGCTTTGCCGGCCTGCTGGACCTGGGCTACATCGCGTTCTACGCGATCGGCGCCTACGTCGCGGCGCTGCTGAGCTCGCCGCACCTCGCGACGCAATTCGAGTGGATCGCGCATCTCGCGCCGAACGGCATCCACGTGCCGATCTGGATCATCGTGCCGATCGCGATGGCGATCGCCGCGATGTTCGGGATTCTGCTCGGTGCGCCGACGCTGCGACTGCGGGGCGACTACCTCGCGATCGTGACCCTCGGCTTCGGGGAAATCGTGCGGATCTTCATGAATAACCTCGACCGTCCGGTGAACATCACCAACGGCCCGAAGGGGATCACGGGGATCGACCCGGTGCAGGTCGGCGGCTTCAGCCTCGCGCAGACGCACACGCTGTTCGGCATGCAGTTCCCGTCGGTGTACCTGTACTACTACCTGTTCGTGCTGTGCGCGCTGCTCGTGATCTGGACGTGTACGCGTCTGCAGCATTCGCGTATAGGCCGCGCGTGGGCCGCGATCCGCGAAGACGAAATCGCCGCCAAGGCGATGGGCATCAATACCCGTAACGTCAAGCTGCTCGCGTTCGCGATGGGCGCGTCGTTCGGCGGCCTGTCGGGCGCGATGTTCGGCTCGTTCCAGGGCTTCGTGTCACCGGAATCGTTCACGTTCTGGGAGTCGGTCGTGGTGCTCGCCTGCGTGGTGCTCGGCGGCATGGGCCACATTCCGGGCGTGATCCTCGGCGCGGTGCTGCTGGCGGTGTTCCCCGAGTTTCTGCGCTCGACGATGGGTCCGCTGCAGAACATGATCTTCGGCCATGAAATCGTCGATACCGAAGTGATCCGTCAGTTGCTGTACGGTCTCGCGATGGTCGTGATCATGCTGTATCGCTCGGAAGGCCTGTGGCCCGCGCCGAAGCACGAAGACAAGATTGCGAAACTGGCGAAGCGTAGCGGCAAGAAGCCGGTGCGCGCATAAGGTCCGGTGGAGATAAAGACATGAGCGATAACGTAAGCAACAATGCGGCGATCCGTCTGTCGGTGAAGGGCGTCAACAAGCGCTTCGGCGGCCTGCAGGCGCTTTCCGAGGTCGGCCTGCAGATCCGCGCGGGCGAGATCTACGGTCTGATCGGCCCGAACGGCGCCGGCAAAACCACCTTCTTCAATGTGATCACGGGTCTGTACACGCCGGATTCAGGCGAGTTCAAGCTCGACGGCGAGAACTACACGCCGACCGCGGTCTATCAGGTCGCGAAGGCGGGCATCGCGCGCACGTTCCAGAACATCCGTCTGTTCGGCGGCATGACCGCGCTCGAAAACGTGATGGTCGGCCGTCATGTGCGCACGAAGCACGGTCTGCTCGGCGCGGTGTTCCAGACGCCGGCCGAACGCCAGGAAGAGCGCGAGATCAAGGAACGCGCGCTCGAACTGCTCGACTACGTCGGCATCACGCAGTACGCGGACTACACGTCGCGCAACCTGTCGTACGGCCACCAGCGTCGTCTGGAGATCGCGCGTGCATTGGCGACCGATCCGAAGCTGCTCGCGCTCGACGAACCGGCGGCCGGCATGAACGCCACCGAGAAGGTCGAGCTGACCAGGCTGCTCGACAAGATCCGCGCGGACGGCAGGACGATTCTGCTGATCGAACACGATGTGAAGCTCGTGATGGGCCTGTGCAACCAGATGACGGTGCTCGACTACGGCAAGGTGATTGCGCAGGGTCTGCCGCAGGACGTGCAGAAGGATGCGAAGGTGATCGAAGCTTATCTGGGTGCGGGGGTCCACTGATGTCCACGACGCAAGCAATGTTGAAAATCAAGGGCCTGCAGGTCAACTACGGTGGCATCCAGGCGGTCAAGGGTGTCGACCTCGAAGTCGGGCAGGGCGAACTCGTCACGCTGATCGGCGCGAACGGCGCGGGCAAGACCACGACGATGAAGGCGATCACGGGCCTGAAGGCGTATGCGGGCGGCGACATCGAGTACATGGGTCAGTCGATCAAGGGGCTGCCGGCGCACGAGTTGCTCAAGCGCGGTCTCGCGATGGTGCCGGAAGGGCGTGGCATTTTCGCGCGCATGTCGATCGTCGAGAACATGCAGATGGGCGCGTATCTGCGCAACGATGAGGATGGCATCAAGTCGGACGTCGAGCGCATGTTCGGCTTCTTTCCGCGTCTGAAGGAACGCGCGACGCAATACGCGGGCACGCTGTCGGGCGGCGAGCAGCAGATGCTCGCGATGGCGCGCGCGATCATCTCGCGTCCCAAACTGTTGCTGCTCGACGAACCGTCGATGGGTCTGTCGCCGATCATGGTCGAGAAGATCTTCGAAGTGGTGCGCCTGATTTCGGGCGAAGGCATGACCGTGCTGCTCGTCGAGCAGAACGCGCGTCTCGCGCTGCAGGCGGCGAATCGCGGTTACGTGATGGACTCCGGTCTGATCACGATGTCGGGCGACGCGAAACAGATGCTCGACGATCCGAAGGTTCGGGCCGCCTATCTGGGTGAATGAGTGGGCGAATAAAGTAGGTGATGAGCAGGGCGCGTGCCATTCGCGTACACGTCCTGCTTGCAACGCGCCTCACGATGCAACGTCGTGGGGCGCGTTTTATTTTTTCGGTTGGAGCGTGAATTAAGGGAGTCGCCCGATAACCGCGCTGATTTCGTCTTTTGTGAACGCACGCAGCGTTTGAGAGCGGACATTGCCGGCCGAGCCGAGCGCGAAACCGAAGGCGAGGAAGCTCTGCTCGTCTGCCGCTTCGACGATCGAGACAACGTCGTATTCCCCCAAGGTCCAGTAGATCTGCTTCATTTCGCAGCCGAAAGTTTTCGCCATCTCTGCCGCCTGCCCGGCTCGCTGTGCGCTGTTCTTGATCGTGCGGATACCCTGATCCGTAAATTGCAGGAGCACCACATAAGTCGCCATGAAGATTCCCCTTACGATTCCAACATGTTGGGACTCGGACGCATGAGCCGCCCCGGCGAGGGTCCCGAATCGCCGCAAACCTGTCTTTCCAGCCCCGGCGTCGTCTCGTGCGTAAACGAGTTTAGACAATCCACCTGCCCGCCATCCGATGTTTGTCCGAATCCGCCGATATCTGCCGCTCGTTGGAGAACCATTGAAAAGGCCGCATACGCCAATCAGCGCATGCGGCCTTTTTAATCAGGCGTGCGACGCGAATCAAGCCGCCGGAGCCGCGTCCGCGTATTCGCCGAGCCGCTTGCCGAGGCTGATCACCGCATCGGCGCGATAACCGAGCGCATCGTAGAACGCGCGCACCTCAGGCGTCGCCGACGATAGCACCTGCAGATTCAGCTTCGGACAACCCAGCTTCGTCAACTCGCTCTCGACGTGCGCGACGAGTCGCGTGCCGATGCCATGACGCCGCAGCGATGCGTCGACCGCTAGCGAATACAGCCAGCCGCGGTGTCCGTCATAGCCGCCCATCACGGTACCGACGATTCGGCCCTCGAGCACCGCGACGAAGAACAGCTCCGGCTGCGTCGCGAGCTTGTTCGCGATCGACAGACGCGGATTGCGCTGCGGTCTCGTCACATCCCGATACTCGGGAAAAACCGCCTGCCATAGCGCGATCACCGCCTCGGTATCGCTCGCGTCGAAGCGGCGGATCGACAGCGTCGTGTTCGTCGTCACCGGTGCGCTCCGTGGTTGATTACAGCGAGTCGAGAACCGAGCGCAGCATCGCCAGCATCTGGTCGATCTCTTCGGTCGTCACGTTAAGCGCCGGCATGAAGCGCAGCAGATTCGGACGTGCGGCGTTCAGCAGCACGCCGTCGGGTTGCATGTCGCGCGCCTTCTCGACGATCTGGTTGCCGATGTCCTTGCCGAGCAGCAGCGCGCGCAGCAGACCCTCGCCGCGCTCGCACTTGAAGCCGCGCTCTTCGGACAGCTCGAGCAGCTTCGTGCGCAGATATTCGCCACGCGAGCGCACGCCTTCGAGAAAGCCCGGCGCCGTCAGCTGCGAAATCACCGAGTAGCCGACCGCGGTCATCAGCGGATTGCCGTTGTAGGTGCCGCCCTGGTCGCCCGCTTCGAACACGGCGATTTCCGCCTTCGACAGCAGCGCCGCGAGCGGCACGCCGCCGCCGATGCCCTTGCCGAGCGTCATGATGTCCGGCTCGACGCCCGACAGCTGATACGCGAACAGCGTGCCGGCGCGACCGCAGCCGCTTTGCACTTCATCGACGATCAGCAGGATGTCGTGTCTTTTCGTCAGCTCGCGCAGTTGCTGCATGAACTCGCGGGACGCGGGGATCACGCCGCCTTCGCCCTGGATCGGCTCGAGCATCACTGCGACGGTCTTCGCGTTGATCAGCTTTTCCACCGACGCGATGTCGTTCAGGTCCGCCTTCGGGAAGCCCGGCACCTGCGGCGCATAGATCGTGTCCCAGCCGGGCTTGCCGCTGGCCGACATCGTCGCGAGCGTGCGGCCGTGGAAGCTGTGATCGAACGTGATGATCTCGAACGCGCCGTTCTTGAACTTTCTGCCCCACTTGCGCGCGAGCTTGATCGCGCCTTCGTTCGCCTCGGCGCCGCTGTTCGCGAAGAACACCTTGTCGAAGCAGCTGTGTTGCGTGAGCAGGTCCGCGAGCTTTGCCATCGGCTCGTTGTAGAACGCCGGCGACGGGTTGATCAGCAGCCTGGCCTGCTGGTTCAGCGCTTCGATCATGCCGTCGTTGCAGTGGCCGAGGCTGTTGACCGCCCAGCCCTGAATGAAATCCAGGTAGCGCTTGCCGTTGCTGTCGTAAATCCACGAGCCTTTGCCATGCGTGAAAACGATTTCGGGCCGGTTCGTGATGTACATCAGCGAATCGATTGGATACTCATTGAAATTCATGACGGCAGGCTCCAGGGCAAAAGGGTGAGAGCAAGGTGAAGAAACGGTGACGGTTTGGCCAACGAAACTCGGCCGGAAAAACAGAAAAGCCACGGCATGCCGTGGCTTTCATGATTCGAACAGCTTGCGCCCAGGTTTGTGTGTGGCGCGAGTCCGTGACGAAGCCAGCGGCGTCCCTAGGGGAGCGGCGAGCGGCGACGTCGGAGTTCGGACTGGATGCGGTTCATGCGCGAAAGAATACGATAAGAAAAGTGCTGGTGTAAACCATGAATTTGCCCTGGCGCCGCATCGAGGCGAATTTGCCGACACGTCGCGACATTGACATGTTCGGCGCGAACGGCCCACGCGAGCGCTCATTCAAGCGCGCGGGCGGGCCGTTTGCCGCGGTGCGATCAGACCGCGTTCGCGAGATCGGCCGCGCTCGTGAACGAGTCCGCGTAGAACTCGTCTTCCGGCAGCTTGTGATGCTGCGTGAAGTCGCGCAGCGCCGATTCAACCATCACCGGCGCGCCGCACGCATACATCTGGTAGGCCGACAGGTCGGGCAGATCTTCGATCACCGCGCGATGCACGAAGCCCGTGCGGCCCGTCCACGCGTCGCTTGCGTCGGGCTCGGAGAGCACCGGCACGAACTTGAAGTTCGGAATCTCGCGCGCCCACTGTTCGGCGAGTTCGAGCAGATACAGGTCTTTCTTGCGGCGCGCGCCCCAGTAGAGCGTCATGGGCCGCGTGATGTTCTTGAACACCGCATGCTCGACGATCGCCTTCAGCGGCGCGAAGCCGGTGCCCGACGCCAGCAGCACGATCGGCTTGTCCGAGTCTTCGCGCAGGAAGAATGTGCCGAGCGGCGCCTCGAAGCGCAGGATGTCGCGCTCCTTCATCGTGTTGAACACGTGATCGGTGAAGGCGCCGCCGGGCATGTGGCGAATGTGCAGCTCGATCGGGCCCTCGACGTGCGGCGCGTTCGCCATCGAATAGCTGCGGCGCTTGCCGTCCTTCAGGATGAATTCGAGGTACTGGCCGGCCAGATATTGCAGACGTTCGTTGGCGGGCAGTTGCAGCTTCACGACGATCACGTCGTCGGCCTTGCGCTCGATCGCGTTCACGCGGCATGGCAGCTTCTTGATCTGCACGTCACCGACGCCGGCCACTTCGCGGATGTCGACTTCGAGATCGGAGCACGCGGTCGTGCAGCACAGCAGCGCCATGCCGCGCGTCTTTTCGTCGTTCGACAACGCCGACGACGAGTGCGCGCGCTGCTCGACCTCGCCGCTCACGACCGTGCCCTTGCACGAACCGCACGCGCCGTTCTTGCACCCGTACGGCAGGCCGACGCCTTGACGCAGGGCCGCGGAGAGCACCGGTTCGTCCTGTTCTACCTGAAATTGCCGGCCGGTTTGCCGGAGCGTGACGTTAAATGCCATAAAGTGTTCGGAATCGAAAAGTCGGAATCGTAATCGGACCCGCCGGACCAACCGCGCGGTACCTGTTGCGTATGACCGCTACAATGCGTCCACCATGAAAGCGACACGACACTTGCGCCGGCCGCGCGTACTGATCGTAGGATGCGGCGACGTCGGCATGCGCTGCGTGCCTCTATTGCGGCCGCGCGCGCACGTCTTCGCGTTGACGAGCCATGCCGGGCGCTGCGACGAGTTGCGCGCCGCCGGCGTGACGCCGCTCGTCGGCGATCTCGACGCGCGCCGCAGCCTCAAACGGCTCGCGCGCCTCGCGCCGACAGTGCTGCATCTCGCGCCGCCACAGAAGTCCGGCGACGATGATCGACGCACTCGCGCACTGTTGGCGACGCTAGGTGCCGCGGGCCGCATTGGCGCTTGCGCGGCAAGGTCGTCCGTGGTGCCCATCGCGCGGCTGCGCCGTGCGCGCGCCTCAGTTCGGGACGCTGAAGCGCCCAATATTGTACCCGACGGGGTGCGCCGGGCCGGCGCTTCGCGCGCACCGGTGCGCATCGTTTACGCGAGCACGACGGGCGTCTACGGCGATTGCGGCGGCGCGTGGATCGACGAGACACGCGCGACGCGTCCCGCGAATGCGCGCGCCACGCGACGCGTGTCCGCCGAGCGGCAGTTGCGGCGCGCGACCGCGCGTGGCAGCGTCGCCGCGAGCATCGCGAGGATTCCGGGCATCTATGCGCGCAACCGGCTGCCGCTCGCGCGGCTCGAAAAAGGAACGCCGGCGCTCGTCGATGCCGACGACGTGTACACGAATCACATCCACGCCGACGACCTCGCCGCGATCCTCGTGCGTCTTGCCACGCATGGGCGACCCGGGCGCGCACTGCACGCCTCCGATGATTCGTCGCTGAAGATGGGGCAGTATTTCGACGCGGTCGCCGACGCGTTCGGGCTCGCGCGTGCGCCGCGCATCACGCGCGTGCAGGCGGAGCAGCAGATCGACCCGATGCTGCTGTCGTTCATGCGCGAGTCGCGCCGGCTCTTGAACCGGCGTCTGAAGGAAGAGTTGCGGATGCGTCTGCGCTATCCGAGCGTCGACGATTTTTTGCGCGAAACCGTGGGCAAGGGCGGCCAGGCCGCACCGCATTAAGCCGCCGCGCAAAACGCGCCAGGCGGTCCACCCGGCATCAGGTCAGCGACGGCAGCACTTCCAGCAACAGAAAACACAGCATGCCGCCGAGCAGCGCGCCGATCAGATTCGGATGGTACTTGTGCCGCAGCCGCATGATCACCAGCGATCCGCCAACCAGCAGCAGCGCAAACCAGATAAACGCAAACATCGCGTGCGAAAACGCCATCGTGCCGGCGATATGCATGGCGCGCCTCCTCGAAGCCTTTGTAGTCGTTTATTCAAGCAAGTATAGGGCGACATGCATGCCACGGCATGCTGCATCGCCACCGCCTATGTGCGCCGCACCGCAATGCGCGCGGGCTTTCTGCGGCGCATCAAGGGCTTAGACCGGCACTCGCTGCGCGGTAGTCGTTTACCCGGCCCGCAGCGCGGCGAGGCCCGCTTCGTCGAGCCATTGCCATGCGCCGGGCGCGAGTGCCGCGGGCAGCGCGAGCCCGCCGATCCGCTCGCGATGCAGCGCCTCGCAGCGGTTGCCCGAGGCCGCGATCATCCGTTTGACCTGGTGGTATTTGCCTTCGAGCACGGTGAGCGCGAGCGTGTGAGTGTCGCGCGCCTCGGCGTCGAGCGCGGCGCTCGGGCTGATCTCGCCGTGCAGCAGCACGCCGTCGCGCAGCGCGGCAAGCTGCGCGTCGTCGAGCGGATGGCGCATGGTCGCGATGTAGCGCTTCGGCACCTTGCGTTTCGGCGACGTGAACTGATGCACGAACTTGCCGTCGTCCGAGAGCAGCAAGAGGCCCGTGGTGTCCTGATCGAGACGGCCGACACACTGCACGCCGCGCTCGGCGAACTGCGGCGGCAGCAGGCTGAACACGCTCAGGTGATGCTGCGGATCGCGCGAGCATTCGTAGCCGACGGGCTTGTTCAGCAGCAGATACGCGTGCTCGCGATACGGCCATTCGACGCCGTCGACGCTAAAGCGCAACGCGCCGCTGTCAGTGGCGAAATCGGCATCGGCATCGGTGCGGATAGCGCCGTCTACGCAGACGCGGCCGGCGCCGATCAGCGCGCGGCATTGGCGACGCGAACCGAAACCTTGAGTAAAGAGAATACTTTCGAGATTCATGGCGAGCGAAGAATAACACCGCAAGAACCGGAGCGCCCCGCGGGCCCGTAGCGTCGACGATGGATGCGTCACGTCAACCTCGGGAGTGCCTCGATGTCCGCCACGTCTTCCGCTTCGCCGTTTTCATCTTCCACCGCGCAACGTCTGCCCCGCGCGTTCCAGCGCCTCGCCTGGTCGAACCTGTGCGCGCAATCGGCCGAGCAGATCAGCCTCGCCGCCGCGCCGCTCGTCGCGGTGTTCGCGCTCGGCGCCAACGCACGCGACACCGGACTGCTGCAAACCGTGCAGACGCTGCCGTTCCTGTTGCTGTCGATGCCGCTCGGCGTATGGGCCGACCGCCGCTCGCGCCGCGTGCTGATGACGCTGGCCGAAAGCGTGCGCGTCTGCGCGATGCTGTGCGTGCTGCTGCTCGTGCTCACGCATGCGCTGAATCTGCCGCTGCTCGGCGCGCTCGGCTTCGTCGCCGCGACCGGCACGGTCGCCTACAACGTCGCGGCGCCGTCGCTGGTGCCGTCGATCGTGTCGCGCGAGCTCTATGCGAACGCGAACGGCCGGCTCGAACTCGCGCGCAGCGTCGCGTACTCGGCCGGGCCGGCGCTGGGCGGCGCGCTGGTCGGCTGGATCGGCGCGGGTTGGGCGTATGGCGGCGCGGTGGTGTTGTCGGCGTTCGCGGTCGCGTTGCTGGCGGGATTGCGGGAGCCGCCGCGGGCGGCTACGCCGCGGCGGCACTTCATGCTGGAGCTGCGCGACGGCACGCGCTTTGTGCTGCGCGATCCGCTGCTGCTGCCGATGCTGCTCACCGCCGTGTTCTTCAATCTCGGCTTCTTCATCCTGCAGGCGGTCTATGTGCCGTATGCGGTGCATCGGCTGGGGCTCAATGCATCGGCGGTCGGCGTGACGCTCGGCGCGTACGGCGTCGGCATGGTGTGCGGCGCGCTCGCCGCGCCCGCGGTCGCGCGGCGTCTCGCGTTCGGCCGTCTGCTGATCGTCGGACCGTCGTGCGGCCTGCTGGCATCGCTCGTGATGGCAGCGACGCTCGTCGTTCCATCGTTCTGGCTCGCGCTCGCGAGCTTCTACCTGCTCGGCGCGGGACCGATCCTGTGGGTCGTCGGCTCGACGACGCTGCGTCAGGCGATCACGCCGGAACGGATGATCGGCCGCGTGTCCGCGCTGATCAGCACCGCCACCTACGGTGCGCGGCCGGTGGGCGCGCTGCTCGGCGCCGCGCTCAGCGCGCGCTGGAGCATCGACGTGTGCCTGATCGCGGCGGCGTTCGCGTTTGCCGTGCAGGCGCTGATCATCGTGATGT
This sequence comes from Paraburkholderia podalyriae, assembly GCF_014397785.1. GTDB lineage: Bacteria > Pseudomonadota > Gammaproteobacteria > Burkholderiales > Burkholderiaceae > Paraburkholderia > Paraburkholderia podalyriae. The sequence goes on along the minus strand of NZ_VZQQ01000029.1, from coordinate 30,554 downwards.
CGCCGGCGGCGCGGCTCATGGGCATCCCCGAGCAGAGCGCGGCGGCGTGCTGAGCACGGTGAAAACCCTCGAAACGATGAAAATGAATTTTTTTTGGCGTGGGTTTCATGTAAATATTCTTTCATCCGATACGCATTGAACAGCCACGCCGGTCCGTTCGCATGATCCATCACTCGTCCGCTGTGCCGAACCCCGCCGAGCAGGCCATTGCCACGCGCATCACCGCCGCGATGCCGACGCTCACGCCGATCCACCAGCGCATGGGCGAGTACGTGCTGGCCCATCTGTTCCGTGCGGCGACGATGCGTATCGACGAACTGGCGAGCGTGGTCGGCGCGTCGGTCGCGAGCGCGAACCGGTTTGCGCGCGCGCTCGGCTTCGACGGTTATCCGCAGTTTCGCGAGGCGCTCGTGCGTGGCTTCGAGGCGACGCTCGCGCCGGTCGAGCGGCTGCGCAGCGCGCAGGAAACGCTCGCGGCCGGTGACGATCTGATCGACGCGTCGCTCGAGCAGGCCGCCAACAATCTGCAGACGACGCGTACGTCGATCGATCGCGCGAGCGCCGACGCCGCCGTCGACGCGATCATCGCCGCGCGCCGCGTGTTCGTGATCGGCTTCGGCGCCAGCGCGTTTCTGGCGAGCCTGATGGAGCACGGCCTGAGCCCGTATCACGACAACGTGCATTCGCTGGCGCTGATCGGCGGGCCGTCGCATGCGGCGCGGCACCTGGTGCGCTCGGGTGCGGGCGATCTCGTGATCGGCATCGCGTTTCCGCGCTATGTCGAGGACACGATCGAGCTCGTGCGCCGCGCGTCCGAACGCGGCGCGCGCGTGCTGGCGCTCACCGACGGTCCACGCTCGCCGCTCGTGCAGTGCGCGGACCTGGCGCTGTATGTGCGCACCGACCGGCGTCTTGCGTCGAATGCCGATTCGGCCGTGCTCGCGGTCATCGAGGCGTTGTGCGACGCGGTTGCGTATCGCGCGCAACGCTCGGTCAAGGCGGCCGCGGAGGTCAGCGAGTTCGTGCTGCCGTGGCTGTTCGATCCGCAGTCCGGCGCGGCCGGCGCCGCGCAGGCCGACAACGCCAAAGCCAAAGCCAAAGCCAAAAGCATGAAAGCCAGCGATACCGAAGCAAAAGCCAGCACTGCAGCCCGCCCTGCCCGAACCAACCGCACTCCACGATCCAAACGATGAACTCCAACGCAGTCATTGCCATTCACGGCGGGGCAGGGACGATCCTGCGCGCGTCGATGTCGGCCAGCGCCGAAACCGAATATCACGCGGCGCTCAATGCGGTGCTGAGCGCCGGCCAGCGCGTGCTCGCCGATGGCGGCAGCGCGCTCGACGCGGTCAGCGAAGCGGTGCGGCTGCTTGAAGACTGCGCGCTGTTCAACGCGGGTCACGGCGCGGTCTACACGGCGGCCGGCACGCACGAGCTCGACGCCGCGATCATGGATGGCCGCACGCTCGACGCGGGCGCGGTCTGCTGCGTGAAGCGTGTGCGCAATCCGGTTCTTGCCGCGCGCCGCGTGCTCGAGCGCAGCGACCACGTGCTGTTCACCGGTGAAGGCGCAGAGGCGTTCGCGGCCGCGCAGGGTCTCGAACTCGTCGACAACGGCTACTTCGATACCGACGCGCGCTATCGCCAATGGCAGCTCGCGCGCGAGCTGCAGCGTCCGATGCTTGATCACGACGCCGCGACGCTCGCGTGCGCGGCTTCGAGCAACGACGAGCCGACGCCGCACGAGCCGATCGATCCGAACCGCAAGTTCGGCACCGTCGGAGCGGTCGCGCTCGACCGCCACGGGCATCTCGCCGCGGCGACCTCGACCGGCGGCGTGACTAACAAGCAGGTGGGCCGCGTCGGCGACACGCCGCTGATCGGCGCGGGTTGCTACGCGGACGACGCGACCTGCGCGGTGTCGACTACCGGCTCCGGCGAAATGTTCATGCGCATGGTCGCCGCCTATGACGTCGCCGCGCAGATGGCCTATCGCCAGGTCTCGCTCGAACAGGCCGCCCACGACGTCGTGATGAACCGCCTGCCGAAGATCGACGGACGGGGCGGACTCGTCGCCGTCGACGTGCAGGGCAACGTCACGCTGCCGTTCAATACCGAAGGCATGTACCGCGGTTTCGCGCGGTTGGGCGAAGCGCCCGTGACGGCGATCTATCGCTAGCCACCGGCGGGCGTCGCCACCTGGCCTGAAGCCCTTGAAGCCCTGTTAGCCGCGTTCGAATTCAAAGCAAAGGAATCACCGTGCCGACTTCCTCGCACACCGCCCGCCCGCTTATCGAAACCCTGCCGCCGCGTCGCGTGCTCGCGGTCGACGATCTGACGGTCGCGTTCCGCCACGGCGACGCAAGCTTCAACGCGGTGCGCAACCTGTCGTTCACGGTCGAGCGCGGCGAGACGCTCGCGATCGTCGGCGAATCGGGCTCGGGCAAGTCGGTCACGTCGCTCGCGCTGATGCGCCTGATCGAGCATGGCGGCGGGCGTGTTGCCGGCGGCAGCATCGCGTTCCGGCGGCGCGACGGCAGCGTGCTCGATCTCGCGAAGGCGTCGTCCGGCACGATGCGCACGGTTCGCGGCGCCGACATCGCGATGATTTTCCAGGAGCCGATGACCTCGCTCAATCCGGTCTTCACGGTCGGCGATCAGATCAGCGAGGCGATCGCGTTGCACCAGGGCAAGAGCCGCGAGGCCGCGCGGGCCGAAACCTTGCGTCTGCTCGCGCTGGTTCGGATTCCCGAGGCGAAGCGCGTGGCGGCGCGTTTCCCGCATCAGCTGTCGGGCGGTATGCGCCAGCGCGTGATGATCGCGATGGCGTTGTCGTGCAAGCCCGCGCTGCTGATCGCCGACGAGCCGACCACCGCGCTCGACGTGACGATCCAGGCGCAGATCCTGCAACTGATCCGCGGCCTGCAGGACGAGATGGACATGGGCGTGATCTTCATCACGCACGACATGGGCGTGGTCGCCGAAGTGGCCGACCGCGTGCTCGTGATGTATCGCGGCGACAAGGTCGAGGAGGGCGCGTCGAACACGCTGTTCGCCGCGCCATCGCATCCGTACACGAAGGCGCTGCTCGCGGCGGTGCCGCGGCTCGGCTCGATGCAGGGCACCGATCAGCCCGCGCGCTTCCCGATCCTGAGCGTCGAGCCGGCCGGTGCGAACGGCGCCGATGCCGCGGTGCAGCCCGCCGCGGCCGTCGCCGAAGTAGCGCAGCCTCCGGTGCGCGACGACACGCCGCCAATTCTGCGCGTGCGCGATCTGGTCACGCGCTTTCCGGTTCGCAGCGGCCTGTTCGGCCGCATGACGGGCCGCGTGCATGCGGTCGAAAAAGTCAGCTTCGACCTGCGCCCCGGCGAGACGCTCGCGCTGGTCGGCGAATCGGGCTGCGGCAAGTCGACCACGGGCCGCTCGCTGCTGCGGCTGGTCGAAAGTCAGAGCGGCCCGATCGAATTCGCTGGCAAGGAAATCAGTTCGCTGAGCGGGCCCGCGTTGCAGGCGCTGCGTCGCGATATCCAGTTTATTTTCCAGGACCCGTTCGCGTCGTTGAATCCGCGCTTGACCGTCGGCTTCTCGATCATGGAGCCGCTGCTCGTGCATGGTGTCGCGCAGGGTGCAGAGGCGCAGGCGCGCGTCGCGTGGCTGCTCGAGAAAGTCGGCTTGCCGGCCGAGGCCGCGCGCCGCTATCCGCACGAGTTTTCGGGCGGACAGCGTCAGCGTATCGCGATTGCCCGTGCGCTCGCGCTGAATCCCAAAGTCGTGATCGCCGACGAATCGGTGTCCGCGCTCGACGTCTCCGTGCAGGCGCAGATCGTCAATCTGATGCTCGATCTGCAGCGCGAGCTCGGCGTCGCGTATCTGTTCATTTCGCACGACATGGCGGTCGTCGAGCGCGTGTGTCATCGCGTCGCGGTGATGTATCTCGGCCAGATCGTCGAGATTGGGCCGCGCCGCGCGGTGTTCGAGGCGCCGCGGCATCCGTACACGAAGAAGCTGATGAGCGCGGTGCCGGTCGCCGATCCCGCGCGACGTCACGCGCAGCGCATGCTCGCCGCCGACGATATTCCGAGCCCGATTCGCGCGCTGCACGACGAGCCGGTCGTCGCGCCGCTCGTCGCGGTGGGACCGGATCACTTCGTCGCGCAGCATCGCGTCGGCGGCGCCTATTGAGCGAAGCACCCAACCATAACGACTTCGTCACACCCTCAACTCGCAGCCTGGAGCAACCTCATGAACCTGCTGTTCCCGTCCTCTTCGTTTCGTTTGCGCGCGCTCGTCAGCGGCGGCGCGGTGGTGTTCGCGATGCTCGCGGGCAATCTGGCGCACGCTGAAACCACGGCCGTGATGGCCGTCGCGTCGACCTTTACGTCGCTCGATCCGTACGACGCGAACGACACGCTGTCGCAGGCGGTCGCGAAGTCGTTCTATCAGGGGCTGTTCGGCTTCGACAAGGACATGAAGCTCGTCAACGTGCTCGCCGACAGCTATGAGGCGAGCCCCGACGCGCGCGTCTATACGATCAAGCTGCGCCATGGCGTGAAGTTCCAGGACGGCACCGACTTCAATGCGGCCGCGGTGAAGGCGAACTTCGACCGCGTGACCGATCCGGCCAACAAGCTGAAGCGCTACAACATGTTCAGCCGCATCGAGAAGACCGAGGTCGTCGATCCGTACACGGTGCGCATCACGCTGAAGACGCCCTTCTCGGCGTTCATCAACGTGCTCGCGCATCCGTCGGCGGTAATGATTTCGCCGGACGCACTGAAAAAGTACGGCAAGGACATCGCGTTTCATCCGGTCGGCACGGGTCCGTTCGAACTCGTGAAGTGGGACCCGGCCGGCGACCTGACCGTGAAGAAGTTCGCCGGCTACTGGAAGAAGGGTTATCCGAAGATCGATGCGATCGACTGGAAGCCGGTCGTCGACAACAACACGCGCGCCGCGCTGATGCGTACCGGCGAAGCGGACTTCGCGTTCCAGGTGCCGTTCGAACAGGCCGCGCAACTGCAGTCGAGCCCGAAGGTCGACCTGATCGCGGCGCCGTCGATCATCGAGCGCTACATCAGCATGAACATGAACCAGAAGCCGTTCGACAATCCGAAGGTGCGTGAAGCGCTGAACTACGCGGTCAACAAGGAAGCGCTGACCAAGGTCGCGTTCGCCGGTTACGCGACGCCGGCCGACGGCGTGGTGCCGCAGGGCGTCGACTATGCGGTCAAGCTCGGACCCTGGCCGTACGATCCGGCGAAGGCGCGCGAACTGCTGAAGGAAGCGGGCTACCCGAACGGTTTCGAAACCACGCTGTGGTCCGCGTATAACTACTCGACCGCGCAGAAGGTGATCCAGTTCGTGCAGCAGCAGCTCGCGCAGGTCGGCATCAAGGCGAGCGTCGAAGCGCTCGAAGCCGGTCAGCGCGTCGCCAAGGTCGAAAGCGCGCAGGACCCGGCGACCGCGCCGGTGCGCATGTACTACGCGGGCTGGTCGTCGTCGACCGGTGAAGCGGACTGGGCGATCAGCCCGCTGCTCGCGGGCTACTCGATCCCGCCGAAGATGGTCAACACGTCGTACTACAGGAGTGACGCGGTCGACAACGATCTGAAGCAGGCGCTCGAAACCACCGACCGCACCCAGAAGGCCGCGCTCTACGCCGACGCGCAGAAGCGCATCTGGGCCGACGCGCCGTGGATCTTCCTCGTCAAGGAGAAGGTCGTGTACGCGCGCAGCAAGCGTCTGTCGGGCGCTTACGTCGCGCCGGACGGCTCGTTCAACTTCGACGAGATCGCGATCAAGTGATGAGCTGACGAGGCGGCATGCGCAGACGGCGGTTCGCGCCGCCGCCTGTGCCGCCGCACACGATTCCTCGTTGCCCGCCTCATTTGCCGCTTATTTGCCGGATTGGTTTCATGCTGAACTTCCTCGTCAAACGTCTGCTAGGCCTGCTGCCGACGCTGTTCATCGTCGCCGTGCTGGTGTTCCTGTTCGTGCATCTGCTGCCGGGCGATCCGGCGCGGCTCGCCGCCGGCCCCGAAGCGGACGAGGCGACCGTCGCGCTCGTGCGCTCCGACCTCGGCCTCGACAGGCCGCTGCCGCAGCAGTTCGTCCGTTTCTTCTGGCGGATGGCGCATGGCGACTTCGGCATGTCGACGCGCAGCAAGCGGCCGGTGAGCCAGGAGATCGCGGAACGCTTCTTCCCGACGCTGTGGCTGACGATCGCGAGCATGGTGTGGGCGGTCGTGATCGGCATGGCGATCGGCATCGCGTCGGCGGTGTGGCGCAACCGCTGGCCGGACCGGCTCGGCATGACGCTCGCGGTGTCGGGCATTTCGTTTCCGGCATTCGCGCTCGGCATGCTGCTGATGGAGGTCTTCTCGGTGCAGCTCGTCTGGCTGCCGATCGTCGGCGATGGTTCGTGGCGCAGCTACGTGCTGCCGTCGCTGACGCTCGGCGCGGCGGTCGCGGCGGTGATGGCGCGCTTCACGCGGGCGTCGTTCGTCGAAGTGATGCACGAGGACTTCGTGCGCACCGCGCGTGCGAAGGGCGTGCCCGAGCGGCTCGTGATCATCAAGCACTGTCTGCGCAATGCGCTGATTCCCGTCGTTACGATGATGGGTTTGCAGTTCGGCTTTCTGCTCGGCGGCTCGATCGTCGTCGAAGTGGTGTTCAACTGGCCGGGCCTGGGCCGGTTGCTCGTCGATGCGGTGTCGATGCGCGACTATCCGATCATCCAGGCCGAGGTGCTGTTGTTCTCGCTCGAATTCATCATCATCAACCTGATCGTCGACGTGCTGTACGCGGTGATCAACCCGACCATCCGCTTCAAGTGAGGTCCGCATGAGCACCACTGCCACCGGGCCGAATGCGGCCAATCCCGCTGCCGCCGAACGCGCGATCCGCACGCCGTGGAGCGAGTTCTGGCGCAAGTTCCGCAAGCAGCATGTCGCGATGGCCGCCGGCGTGTTCGTGCTGCTGCTGATCGTGATCGCGATCATCGCGCCGCAAATCGTGCCGTACGACCCCGAGAATTTCTTCGACTACGACGCGCTGAACGCGGGGCCTTCGGCCGCGCACTGGTTCGGCGTCGACTCGCTGGGCCGCGATATTTTCAGCCGCATTCTCGTCGGTTCGCGTATTTCGCTCGAGGCGGGCTTTCTGTCCGTCGCGATCGGCGCGGTGATCGGCACGTTCTTCGGCCTGCTTGCCGGTTACTACGAGGGCTGGTGGGATCGCATCACGATGCGCGTGGCCGACGTGCTGTTCGCGTTCCCCGGCATTCTGCTCGCGATCGGCGTGGTCGCGATTCTCGGCAACGGCATGATCAACGTGATCTGCGCCGTGGCGATCTTCAGCATTCCGGCGTTCGCGCGGCTCGTGCGCGGCAATACGCTGATGCTCAAGCAGCTCACCTATATCGAGGCGGCGCGCAGCATCGGCGCGTCGGACTGGACGATCATCATGCGGCACATTCTGCCGGGCACGATTTCATCGGTCATCGTGTATCTGACGATGCGCATCGGCACATCGATTATCACGGCGGCGAGCCTGTCGTTTCTCGGCCTCGGCGCACAGCCGCCGACGCCCGAGTGGGGCGCGATGCTCAACGAGGCGCGCGCCGACATGGTGACCGCGCCACATATCGCGCTGTTTCCGAGCCTCGCTATTTTTCTGACCGTGCTCGCGTTCAACCTGCTCGGCGACGGCCTGCGCGACGCGCTCGATCCGAAGCTGGATCGGCCATGAGCATCAGCAACCATTCGGCCGAGCGAGCGCCGCATATTGGCACGTTGCCGGCTGGACCGCTCGGCACGATCGCCGACGTGGACGGCGTGAGCGTCGGACATTGCACGCTTGCCGAAGGCGCGCTGCAAACCGGTGTGACCGTGATCCGGCCGCATCGTGGTGATCCGTTCGTCGACAAGGTGCCGGCCGCCGCGTCGGTGATCAACGGTTTCGGCAAGAGCATCGGGCTCCTGCAACTCGACGAACTCGGCACGCTGGAGACGCCGATCGCGCTGACCAACACGTTCAGCGTCGGCGTGCTCGCGCAGGCGCAGATCCGCGCGGCGATTCGCGCGAATCCGCGCATCGGCCGCGACTGGCCGACGGTCAATCCGCTCGTGTTCGAATGCAACGACGGCTACCTGAACGATATTCAGGCGCTTGCCGTTGCCGAACAGCACTTCAACGACGCATTCGACGCGGCGAGCGCGGACGTCGGGAGCGGCGCGCTCGGTGCGGGGCGCGGCATGTCGTGCTTCGATCTGAAGGGCGGCATCGGCACCGCGTCGCGCGTGCTGAGTGCGGCGGGTCGTGACTACACCGTTGGCGCGCTCGTGCTTGCCAACTTCGGCCGCCTGCCGATGCTGACGATCGACGGCACGCCGCTCGGCCGCATGCTGGCCGAACGGGCGGGCGCGGCAGAGGCTGCGAACGCTGTTGCTAATGCCGCCTCCGACAAACCCGAGCAAGGCTCGATCATCATGATCGTCGCGACCGATGCGCCGCTCGACGCGCGCCAGTTGAAACGGCTGTCGTTGCGCGCGGCGGCCGGTCTTGCGCGTACCGGCTCGGTGTACGGCCACGGCAGCGGCGATATCGCGCTGGCGTTTTCGACCGCTTACACGGTGCCGCAGGGCGCGGACTTCGTCGCGCTGCCGCCGCTGGTCGCGGATCACTGTATGGACCCGCTGTTTCGCGCCTGCGCCGACAGCGTCGAACAGGCGATCGTCGGCGCGTTGTGGCGCGCCGAATCCGTCACGGGTCGCGACGGCCATCGACGGCTGTCGCTGCGCGACAGCGTGCCGGACCTTGCCCAACTACTGAGGAATGCCGCGCGATGAAAGTCCTGATCTCCACCGACATCGAAGGCATCGCCGGCGTCTTCCATGCCGAGCAGACGCGCGCGGGCAATGGCGAATACGAAGCCGCGCGACGCTGGATGACGCTCGAAGCCAACGCCGCAATCGAAGGCGCGTTCGCGGGCGGCGCGATCGACGTGTGGGTCAACGATTCGCACGGTGGCTTTCGCAACCTGCTGCCCGAGCTGCTCGATCCGCGCGCGCAAGTCGTGCTCGGCAAGCCGCGCACGCTCGGCATGATGGCCGGGCTCGAATACGGCGCGGCGCTCGTCTTCATGCTCGGCTATCACGCGAAGGCCCAAACGCGCGGCGTCCTCGCGCACACGATCAACAGCTTCGCGTTCGCGCGCGTCGCATTCGATGGCGTGGAGCTGGGCGAAGCCGGGCTGTACGGCGCGCTCGCTGAAGAATATGGCGCACGGGTAGTGCTTTTATCGGGTGACGACGTGTTCGCCGAGGAAACCGCGCCGCGTTTTCCAGGCGCGCGTTTCGTCGTGACGAAGACCGCGACCGGCCAGTCCAGCGGCGTCACGCAGTCGCCCGCGAGCGTGCGCGAGGCGCTGCGGGCCGCCGCGTCCGACGTGGTCCGTCAGCAGGTCGAAGCGGGCCGCGCGCCTGCCGCGACGCGCGCACAGCCACAAGCGGTCGACTGCGAACTGCGCGTGCAAACGAGCGGGCTCGCCGATCTGTTCTGCCAATGGCCGACGCTCACGCGCGTCGATGGCGTGACGCTGCGCTTCAGTGCGGCGTCGGCCGAGCATGCGGTGCGCATGCTGAACTGCCTGTCCGCGATGTCGTTCATGCTGCGCTGAGCCACGGGGCGTCGAGGCGCTGGCGGCTTACTGCTGCTGCCGACTCAACTCGCGCGCCGCGTGATCGATCGCCTCCGCCACCGCGCCGGCGTGCGACACCGGCACGAGATGGCTCGACGCGATCGGCACCACCTTCGCACCGATTCGCCCGGCGATCATTTTCTGCAGATCGGGCGACACCGCGCGGTCTTTCGTGGTCAGCACGTACCACGACGGTTTGTTTTTCCAGCCGACCTGATCCACCGGTTCGTCGAATGCATTCGCGGCGATCGGCACCTGCGCCGCCGCGAGCACGCGCGCGACGGTCTCGGACACGTCGGCGGCGAGGTCGGCGTGATAGAGCGCGCGGTCGACCCACAAAAAGCCGTTCGCGTCCTTGCTGATGCTCTGACCGGCCGGCATCGGGCCGCCGGCCTTCATTACGTCCATCGCCGATTCGTGCAGTTGCGGCGCGAGCGCGGCGACATACACGAGACCAGCGACGTTCGGCGCATTCGCGGCGACCTCGGTGATCACGACGCCGCCCCACGAGTGACCGACCAGCAGTACCGGACCGTTCTCGCGATCGAGCACGCGGCGGGTCGCGGCGACGTCGTCGGCGAGCGACGTCAGCGGGTTCTGCACCGCGCTTACGTGATAACCCTTTTGCTGCAGCTTCGCGACTACGCCGTTCCAGCTCGATCCGTCGACGAACGCGCCATGCACGAGCACGATGTTGCGCACCGGGCCGCCGAGCGAAGCATTGGCGGGCGACGGCGCTGGCTGGGCGCCTGGCTGCGAACTGGCGTCATCAGCCGGTTGTTGGGCGGCCGGCGCCGTCTGCGCGAGCGCGGACGGACTCACGCCCGCGAAACAGAGGCACAACACGGCGGCGCAAAGCAGACGTCTGGGCAACATGTTGAAGCTCCGCGGGTCGAGAAGTGGACTTCGGCAACATACCCAGGTGCCATCCCCCTGACAATCACAATCCGCGCGCTTAAGTGCGGCGCACAACGAAGGGGGCGGCTCCGTATGTCAGAGGAATACCGGTCGCGGTAAAATCGCCGGTTTGCCGGGCCGGACCGTGCTGTAGGGCCTGATTAATGCGGCCGCAACGCTGCCTTATGCAGCGGTCTTGGTCAAGCGGCGGCGGGAGGGGTGCGTGGTGGCATCGAGGCCGCGGGAAGATAAGCGACGATTTCGTATGACGCGGGTGGGGTGGCCTGGGCTTTGACGAGCGCGCTGTCTGAACGGCTCGAATGCCGGCTCGAATGCCCACGCGCGGTATTCCCGCGATAGGGCGAACGGATGTGCCCAAGCGCACAGATCGATTTTCGCGAATCGGTAATCTCTGTCCGATCGCCCGGTCAGAAGCCGGCACACGCCGACAAGCTCTACTGTCCCCGAATCTCTTCGCTGGACGGCACTGGACGTGAACCTATCCTCTCTCTTGCGATGCGTCGAAGCGACGTCGCCGCTGTCCTGAGCGGTGGCATGGCCGGGTGGCACGTCACCGCGGTATCACGGGTCCGAAGGTGCAACAACCGCACGTTCATTGACGTAACGCACAGGGGAACACCATGTTCAACGCGAGCGCCGGACGTACCAGGTTGGGGTCGAGTGTCGGCGTGGGTGCCGTGCTTCTTCTATTGATTGCGGCGACCTGCCTCGCGCTGCATTGCGTGCACATCGTCGCGAAGTTTCGCGCCAGTCCGCCCGACGCGTTTGGCGACTTCAATCTCTACCTGTACGCCTTCAACGTCGTTCTGCACGATCCGACGCGCCTTTACGATCACGACGGTCTCGTCGCGTTTCTGCAGCGGATCGGCGCGCGCTCGACCGGCGACGACATCTTCTTCGCCTATCCGCCGCAGTTCGCGCTGGTGTTTTCGCCGCTCGCGCTGCTGACGCCGCTCGCAGCGAAATTCATCTGGATGGCCGCATCGGTCACGATGTTCGCCGCGGGCGTGTACCTCATCGTGAAGATGGCGTATCGCGGCGCCGAGCGCAGCATGAACGTGCTGCTGGTGGCGCTCGCTCTGCTGAGCTTCCCGCTGGTCGAAGATACCTACGACGGCCAGTCGAACGAATTGCTGTTCTTTCTGCTGATCGCAACCTTCGCTCTGATCGAGCGTGGCGACCGCTATGCCGCGGGCCTTTTCCTCGGATTTGCGATGGCAATCAAGCTGACCCCCGTGGCTGTCGCCGGATTGCTGTTGCTGCGGCGTGAATGGTGGACCTTCATGGTCGCGGTCGTCGTCGCGGCCGTGCTGACGTTGCTCACCGCAGCACGCCTCGGCTTCGGTGTCGTATGGCACTACTTCACCGTGGACATGCCCCACCTGAACGGCATGGCGCTAGCGATGAGCGGCGGTGGCGCGCCGATGAACAACTCCGTGCAAGGTGCATTGCAGACACTGTCGGCGACCGTCGGCATGCCGCTGTCCGGCGCCGTGCTGTCGACGGTCTCGATGGCGTTGGTGCTGTCCGCGTGCCTGCTGTCCGCGTATCTGGTGTTTCGCCGGCATCAGGACAGCCGCATCGACTACGCGCTCGCCGCGATGACGATGCTGGTCGCCTATCCGGTGTTGGAGCCCATCCACATGATGCTGGCGCTGATTCCGCTGCTGATCCTGTTTGGCACGGCCTTCGAAGCACGCGACAGGCAGCTCTCCGCACTCGGCCCCAGGCTGGAGATGCTGCTCGGCGCATTCACCGTGCTATTGCTGTTTTTCTCAGCGAGGTTCGTGTCCTATACCGTCGCGGCGGCGATTATTTATGGGCTTTGCGTCGCGCGGTATTTTTCGCCGTCGACGGTGGTTCGACAGCGCGCGCAGCGGGCCGTATGAGTCATTCTCGCGAGGAGCCGGCCGGTCAAGCTGATCCACGGCGCCGCTGGCATGCCGTAATCGGTTCTACCGAGCAACGTCGATGGACCACCCTGGCGGAACAGTCACGTGATAGGACGTAGCGCCCGACCGAATTTCCCACTGCTGCAGAAGTTGCGCTTCGAATCGTTCGCCGGAAGCAAGCAGAATCACGAAAATCAGGACAGCCGCTATCGGCCTGAGCGACGTAATCCTCGTGTTGACGATTGACAGCGTCAATGTCCATAGCATGAAAATACCCCATGGATAGACGTAGCGCGCGCCGGTTCCGTACCAGGCAATCTGCACGGGCGGCGCCACTCTCGTGATACCCAGACCCCACAGAAGCACGCTGAAGTAAAGCAGCCATGCGAAAAGCAGCCGCGCACGCGACAGAACGCACACGCCTATCAGGAGCGCGGCGAACAGATAGCCGGCCATGGTGGTGGCTAGCACCGAGGGCAGGAAATCCGTAAACATCGCCTGAGTCATCCATGTGACCCAGGGGACATCGTGTACTCCTTTCGGGGCCTGCGGATGGCGCAGCATGACGACGGTCTGCACTGCAACGGCGACGAAGTATGTCACGACGATCGGCCAGTTTATCGTCCCAGCTGCTGGTCGCAGCCGGCGCAGCGCGATCGCTATCGCGACGGCCGGCATCAGCAGAACACCGAACGGGCCGGTCAGCGTCAACAATCCGACTGCAATGATGCGCGGCAGCGAGCGGCGCCGTGGCCTTCAAATATTGCTTCCCACAGCAGCACGAGCAGCGCGGGCAGCAGGACCCATTGCAGGTAGGTGATCGAGAGCAGCACCTCGCCGTTCTGAGGGGCGAGAACCGGCGCAAGACCCATGAATGCTGCCGTGACCGGTGTGACCTGCCGCAGAGCAAACGCGATGTATGCACATGCGCCTGACGTAAGCGCGGCGCTGCACCACACAAAAAAGTAGGGAGTCGCGTTGAATGGCACGATAGCGCGCTGGGTCTCGGCAATCAGCCGAGGTATCAGATGCAGATAGCCAGCATAGTTTGTCAGCACGGCGCGCAAGCCCAACTGATGCGCCTGCAGGATAAAGATGGGGGCGTCCTCGGCCCACAGGAATCCCTGCTAAAGCCGGGTTGTTGCACGAGACCAGATGATGAGAAAAGCGAGCAGAAAGACGAGCGCGGCCCGCGCGCGGTGATTGGAAATATTCATCGCGGCGAGAATATCAAAGGGCCTTTTTATAGTCTAGCGACGATACGTCGGCGCTTGCGGGTGCGGTCGTGCTTCGTAGTGAGCGTACCTGTGTGTACGAGGATAACTGCTGCGGAAGCGCGCTGGGGGAAGGGGACTGCGTAAAGCGGGTTAGAGAACAACGTGGTGCCAGCGGGAGAAGACCAGCGCCACGAGGCCGAGAAGCGCTCCGGTCGCACCGCCGAGCGCCACGCCGCATTCGAGCGAGTGCACGACGTCGCTGCTTTGCAGCAAGGATGCCTCGGGTAACTGTCCGAGTGCGACACTGTGATTCGCGAGGACACGGATATGTCGCGATGTGATCCGCGCCTGCAGCAAGTCGTCGTGCGCACGTCGCACACGTGAACAGACCCTAAACACCCGGCGCCCTTGGAAAACGGCCGCCTCCACCAATGCTGGAGGCGGCCGTTTTGCATTGCATCGCGGCAAGGGACTCCTCCATTCGCCCGATCCGTATAGGGGGCGCGCTTCCCCCCTTGGCGCTGTCTTGCACGATGCAGAGGAGAGGACTACCTTTGCTTTAGAGCCGCTTACAATGCGCAGCGAAGCGGTCCTGGCAGAAGTGCCGGCGCAGGCAGTACGAAGTACGGCAGGCGGCACAACGACGGCCAGGAGCCTTTTTTGTTAGCGGCTCCAGCGAGTGACGCGCAGCGAGGTGGACTATGGCGCTTGCGATTGCCCTGAGCCTGATCATCGCATTGGCGGTAGGGTTTCACTTTGCCAGTCCCTGGTGGATCACGCCGATCGCCTCGAACTGGGTGCGCATGGACGACATGCTGACGATCACACTCGTCATTACCGGCGCGCTCTTCATCGCGATCAACCTGTTCATCGTGGTCGCACTGGTGCGCTACCGCAACCGCAGGGGGCATCGCGCTGCTTACGAGCCGCACAACAAGCGGCTGGAATGGTGGCTGATCGGGCTGACCACTGTCGGCGTGGCAGCGTTGCTGGCACCGGGGCTCTTCGTCTACGCAGACTTCGTACGGCCGCCGCCCAACGTGCTGCAGATGGAAGTGTTCGGCCAGCAATGGCAATGGCGCTTCCGCTTTGCCGGCCCCGGAGGCAAGCTGGGCACGACGGACGTGCGCTACATCAGCAACGACAACCCTTTCGGCCTGAATCCCGCCGACCCCAACGGCCGTGACAACTACCTGATCGAGACGCCCGAGGTGCACCTGCCGCTCAACCAGCCGATCCAGGTCCTGACACGGTCGCGCGACGTGCTGCACGACTTCTACGTACCGGCGTTCCGGGCGCGCATGAACATGGTGCCCGGCATGGTGACCACCTTCTGGTTCACGCCGACCAAGGCAGGGCGTTACGACATCCTGTGCGCGCAGCTTTGCGGTATCGGGCACTCCAACATGCGCGGCGTGGTGGTGGTGGAAGACAAAGCATCGTTCTCGCGCTGGCTCGCGCAGCAGAGCACGTTCGCGCAGCGGCAGCAGGCCACGGTGCAGGCCGCATCCGCTGCTGCAGGCGGCAGCGCCAAGGCGCTTGCTGACCAGGGCAAGACGCTCGCAGAGGGCAAAGGCTGCTTCGCCTGCCATACCGTGGACGGCAGTCCGCGCGTGGGCCCCACCTGGAAGGGCCTCTACGGCAAGACCGAAACGATGGCCGACGGCAGCACCGCTAAGGTGGACGAAGCCTATCTGCGCGCCTTCATCCGCAACCCGAAGGCCCGCGTCGTGAAGGGCTTCGCACCCATCATGCCGACCTTCGACCTGAGCGAGCAGGAGCTGACCGCGCTGGTGGCCTACATCGAATCGCAAGGCGGCCCGGCCGCCAGCAACGCAACCAATCCCTAGCGGAGCAGACGCAATGCCTTACGCGCACACTGACCACGCCCCACAAAGCTTCTGGACCCGCTATGTCTGGAGCCAGGACCACAAGGTCATCGCCGTGCAGTATTCGCTGACGGCCATCGCCATCGGTCTGGTCGGCCTTGTGTTGTCGGACCTGATGCGGTTGCAGCTCGGCTTTCCGGGCAAGTTCAGTTTCATCGACGCCAACCACTACTACCAGTTCGTCACCATGCACGGGATGATCATGGTGATCTACCTGCTGACGGCGCTGTTTCTGGGCGGCTTCGGCAACTACCTGATCCCGCTGATGCTGGGTGCGCGCGACATGGTGTTCCCGTTTCTCAACATGCTGAGCTACTGGGTCTACCTGCTGGCCGTGCTCGTGCTGGTGGCGAGCTTCTTCGTGCCAGGCGGGCCGACCGGCGCGGGCTGGACGCTGTATCCACCACAGGCCATCCTGCCGGGCACGCCGGGCGTGGAATGGGGCATCGTGTTGATGCTGGTGTCGTTGGCGATCTTCATCGTCGCGGCAACGATGGGCGGCTTGAATTACGTCACCACCACGCTGCAGGCGCGCACGCGCGGCATGACGCTCATGCGCATGCCGCTCACGGTGTGGGGCATCTTCATCGCGACCATCATGGCACTGCTGGCGTTTCCAGCGCTGTTCGTGTCAGCGGTGATGATGCTACTTGACAGGGCACTCGGCACCAGTTTCTTCATACCGGCCGTGGTGTCGATGGGGCAGACGCTCAAGCATGCCGGCGGCAGCCCGCTGCTGTTCCAGCACCTGTTCTGGTTCTTCGGGCATCCGGAGGTCTACATCGTCGCGCTGCCGGCCTTTGGCATTGCGTCGGACCTCATCAGCACGCACGCGCGCAAGAGCATCTTCGGCTACAAGATGATGGTGTGGGCCATCGTCGTCATCGGTGCGCTGAGCTTCGTGGTCTGGGCGCACCACATGTTCATCGCCGGCATGAATCCGTACTTCGGCTTCTTCTTTGCCACCACCACGCTCATCATCGCCATCCCGACCGCCCTCAAGGTCTACAACTGGGTGCTGACGCTGTGGCGCGGCGATATCCACCTGACCGTGCCGATGCTGTTTGCCATCGGCTTCATCAGCACCTTCGTCCTGGGTGGGCTGACCGGGCTCTATCTCGGCAACGTGAGCGTGGACATTCCGCTGTCGAACACGTACTTCGTGGTGGCGCACTTCCATATGGTGATGGCCGTGTCGCCCATCCTGGTGGTGTTCGGCGGCATCTACCACTGGTATCCGAAGGTGACGGGCCGCATGCTCAACGACACGCTCGGGCGCGTGCACTTCTGGGTCACCTTCCTCGGCACCTATGCGATCTACTTCCCGATGCACTATCTCGGCATCCTGGGCATGCCGCGGCGGTATTACGCGTATGAGGGCTTCAGCTTCATTCCATCTTCGGCGCAGACGCTCAACACGTTCATCACCGTCATTGCGCTGATCGTTGCAGTGGCGCAGTTGCTGTTCCTGTACAACCTGGCGTGGAGCCTGGTGCGCGGCAAGCGTGCCGACAGCAACCCTTGGCGGGCCACCACGCTGGAATGGCAGACGCCGCAAACGCCGCCAGTGCATGGCAACTGGGGCGCCGCGCCGCCCGTCGTTTACCGCTGGGCGTACGAATACAGCCCGACGGGGCAGGAGGAAGACTTCGTCCCGCAAAACCAGCCGCCTGCGACGGCGCCTGAACCGGCCTCCCACCCGACGCTTCAACCCGGAGAGGCACGCGAATGACCACACTGCCCCGCTCCTTCGTTCCTGACGCGCCACCTGTCTCGCCGAATGCGAGCCGCATCGGCCTGATCGTCTTCATGGCGGTGGCAACGACATTGTTTTCACTGCTGCTGTTCGCCTATGCAATGCGTATGCGCGAGCCCGACTGGCAGCCGATCCCGCATCCAGCGCTGCTGTGGTGGAACACCGGCGCGCTGGTGCTGGCAAGCATTGCCATGCAGCGGGCCCGGCAGATTACCTTGCACCGCGCGGCGTGGCTGGTGTCGGGCGGTGTGCTGGCGGCAGTGTTCGTAATCGGACAACTGGCCGCCTGGCGCATGCTGTCGATGGCCGGGCAGACCGTCACCGCCAATCCTTCCAATAGCTTCCTCTACCTGCTCACCGGCCTGCACGGGTTGCATGTGCTGGGCGGGCTGGTGGCCTGGGCCGTGACGATCGCGCTTCTCCAGCGCGCGGACCCCTTCCGAACCCACCGCGCCATCGCGCTTTGCGCCATCTACTGGCATTTCCTGCTGGCTGTCTGGCTCGTGCTGCTGGCGGCGATGTGGTGGATCACCCCTGAGTTCGTCGCCGCCATCTGCGGGCCGCTGTATGGAGCCGCGCCATGACCACGCCCACGCTCCCCACCGAATCCGCTGCCACCACGCCCACCGACGCTGGACCTGACGGCTGGCGCGGCATCGTCACGGACTGGTCGGCCGACCGCGAAGCCTTCAAGGTGCCGTGGGGCAAGGCGATGATGTGGATCTTCCTGCTATCGGACACCTTCATCTTCAGCAGCTTCCTGATCGGTTACATGACGGTGCGGATGTCGACCACGGTGCCGTGGCCTGACACTTCCAAAGTGTTCGCGCTCACTGTGGGCGGCGTGGATGTGCCTTTGCTGCTGATCGCCATCATGACGTTCGTCCTGATCAGCAGCAGCGGCACCATGGCGATGGCCGTCAACTTTGGCTACCGGCGCAACGCAAAGCGCGCCGCCGCACTGTTGCTTGCGACCGCGCTGCTGGGCGCGACCTTCGTATCGATGCAGGCCTTCGAATGGACCAAGCTGATCGTCCATGAAGGTATCCGCCCCTGGGGCAACCCGATGGGCGCGGCGCAGTTTGGCGCGTGCTTCTTCATGATCACCGGGTTCCACGGCTTTCACGTGAGCTGCGGTGTGATCTACCTGCTGCTGATCGCACGCAAGATCCTGCAACCGGGGTTCACCGAGCACGGCAACTTCCAGATCGTGGAGATTGCCGGCTTGTACTGGCACTTCGTCGATCTGGTGTGGGTGTTCATCTTTGCGCTGTTCTATTTGTGGTGAGGCAGACCATGGACCACACCGATCCCGCCCATCGGCCCGACGCCGCGCACGGCCAGCAGCATCCGATCGGCATCTACCTGAAAATCTGGGGCCTGCTGTTCGTACTGAGCACGATGTCGTACATGGTGGATTACTTCCACGTGCAGGGCCTGCTGCGCTGGGCGCTGATCGTCGTGCTCATGATCGCCAAGGCCGGGCTGATCGTGTCGATTTTCATGCACATGATGTGGGAGCGGCTGGCGCTGGTGTACGCCATCCTGATGCCGCCCTTGGGCTTGCTGGTGCTGATGGTGCTGATGGCTGCCGAAGCGCATCACACCTTCGGCATGCGGGAACTCTTCTTCCACTGACCCCTGCGCCGACCGTTCCTCAGGCGAGTGCCTGGAACGCACCGCTCTGAATACAAAACGACCCGACAAATGCCGGGCCGTTTTTGTTTCTTGGCTCGCTGAAAATCTCAGCGAAAAACACCTTCAAATCAGGCGTGCTTCTCACTGAATTCGTTGAGCGGCTCAGGCTGCTTGAGCGGATCGAAGTCGGCCCACCGCCCTTGTTGCCAGCGTCCGGTCGCGCGTTCGATCGCCGCGCCTCCCGCATCGCGCAGCACCCGTGCGGCGTCCAACTGGCTGTCCGGCGACACGTGTACGGCCACCAGCACGCCGGAATCACGGGTTTCTTCGTTGCTGGATTCAAGCGTGCGCATCATCGCGCCGACCAATGAACCGACATACGCACTCACCCCGGCCGCGATCAGCGACATGATAAGCGGCGCCGAAAACGCCGCGAAGATCCCAACGCCGACCACGGCGCCAACCGCTGCGCCAATCGCGATGCCCATCTCGGCACCCTTCGGCGCCTCCCTCGCGTTTGCGTCGGCGCTGATATCGCCGCCGGGCCGAAAACGCGCGTGCTGGCCGATCGGATTGACGAAAAACAGTGTGACGTCCTCCTCGACAAAACCGGCATTGAAGAGCCGTTGCGCCGCGTTTTCAGCGGCGGGGAATGTCGTAAAGCGTGCTGCGACGATGAGTGACATGTGGCCTCCTTCCATCGTTGACTAGCGGTTGCAGACTATGCCGCCCCACCTCACCCGCGCCGAGACAGAGGTGCATGCGGTGGCACGCGCCGGGACTATGCCGTGATGCCGCGATCGGGTTCCATGCCGTCCACTCTGAACAGTCCGCTATGTAACACTACTCCTTTGCCGCCGTTCTGGTCGATCGATTCCGCGCAAACCGAGCGGATAGGATTGCGGCCGTTGTCGAAAGCAGCCATTAAGGCGGATTCCAGCGCGGAATGGGCGCCGAAATGATCTTCCAGCGCCTCGGCGGTAATTGCCGCACTCAACCGGCTCGCCGTCGACGGGCGCCGTAAAGCGCAGTGTCTGAAAAGACTAATTATCGATCCGCTGACAGGTCTGCCGCGGCCAACAGCTGACGTGCCTCAAGGGCCTCTTGCACGTACAGTTCATCACGCCACGTCGTCGCCAGAACGAGGATCATCCGTCGGGGTGTCGACAGCCATGCGAAGCTATCAGTCTCGCGAGTTGGAGGACTAGAATGAATTATTCGAATCAATCGGGAGACAAATTGTGCAACTTCACATGGATTCCCATCATTTCACACACGGCCAGCTCGACTGGCGGGCAGCCGTGCTGGCAGGCGTCATTGCGGGCGTTGTGTTCCTGGTGCTAGGGGTTATCCTGATGGCACTGACGACGGGCGGAAGTCTGCTGGAGCCCCCACACATGGTCGCCGCGATCATTCTGGGACGAGGTGCATTGCGATCGCCGCAAGCATTCTCAATTGGCATCGTGCTCGCGGCCTTTGTGGTGCATTTTGCCCTTGCCATCGTATTCGCGCTTATCCTCGGTCTGATCATGACGTCATTCAACCTTGACTCGAGCATGGGGATGGCTTCACTGACCGGTGGCGCTTTCGCTGTAGCCGTTTACCTGATTAATTTCTACGGCATGACACAGTTTTTTCCGTGGTTCGCAGAAGCGCGCAACTGGGCCAGCCTGTTCACTCACATCGTCTTGGGTATCGTGGCGGCGAACCTGTACATGAGACTCGAGCGCAACGCATCCCCTAGGGTCAAGGCGGACGCGGGCGGCCCTTCGTAGTCCGGTGCCGTGTTGATCGACCGGTTTCCAGAGCAGAAAAGGCTCGCCGCGCAACAACATGAGCGCCTCGTCGAGATCGTCATGCTCGGCCACTCCGGTGAAAGCGCCGTTCGACATGTGCGAGGATGATGCGCGATAGACGCGGCGAGCACCGCCAGCACCATCGCGACGAACGGCACGCAGATGAAGTGCCACAGGTAGATACCGTAGCGAGCGGAACGGTGACATTGCAAGCGGCGTGGACGCTGGCGGCACGCGCATTGCGCGTCACGAATGGCTCCATGATGCGGGACTTTCGATCATGTACGCATACTTCAGGCGGTCGTACGGGCCTGGCCCTTTTGACGGCGAGGGAGGTGTGCCGACCCGCGAGTGGCGCCTCAAGCGCAACTGCTCCCTCACGCCGCGGCAGTCGCTCGCCGCGACCGTGTTCCTCATGGCGCTCGTCCTCGCGATCGGCGTGGTAGCGGCATTCGCATTCGGCGTGTGGCTCGCGCTGCCCTTCTCGATGCTTTGCACCGTGGCCGTCGGCATCGCCTTTATCGCTTACTCCAGGCACGCGACGGACGGCGAGGTGCTGACGTTCGCGCCCCCGTTCGTGATCGTCGAAATACACGAGCGCGGACGCCGCACGATGCATCGGATGAATGCGGCCCGCTTGGCCGTGTCTGTCGGCGACAGCGATGGCGCCGTCTACCTTTGCGACGGCTGGCAGCGTATTCCCGTCGGACGGCAACTGCCTGCCGCCGCCCGCGCGGAGTTTGTGCGTCAATTGCGCCGCTTTATCGTGGCCGACTGTTGACATGCCGGCCGATGATCGCCCGGCATGTCTGATCGGCCTCACAGCAATACGCCGAGCGCCCCGACGATGCCGATGCGGCACGCGATGCTCACGCCAATGATCGGCGCCACGCGAAATGCGCCGCGCACTCGCTCTGCAGCGGGCAACACAGTGCCGCTCGCCAGCGCGATCAGCTATCCTGCAACCAACGGCAGCAGCAAAGCGTTGAGCACCTGCGCGACGATGTTGAGCGACAGAGGGTCCGGCACGCGCGCGACGAACACCACACTGCGGTCACCGTTGACCCCGTAGAACCATCGCGCCTCGAACAGATGCAAGGCCAGTGAACGGCGCTAGCCCGCGATTTCACCGAAGCCCCACGCGAGGGATCGAATCGCGTTGCATCCGGTTGCGAGATCTGTGAGGCGCCTTCCCCGATTCCAGCGTCATTGAAAGATGATAACGGGCATGGTGCCCATAACCGGCGCGAGCCTATCCTGCAGTTCCTATTTTCTTTGTTGTTTTTGACGTGCGATTTCAAATGCAATCAGAGCGCCGAAGGATGCTGTTGAATCGTTACTGAACGGACCGTTAGGTCGGTTGACATGATGCGCGTGCCGGTGCTCCTTCTGTCTTCAAACGCAAGACAAGTGCGAGCATACCGCGAAGCAATCGTCTCAGATCAAAAGCAAATGCGATGGAGACCGCTCACCACAGTCGAGGTTTTTTCGCCCAACTGAAAGTTGACTCAGTGGAGCAGGGCGTCTACGGTTGCACGGCCAGAATCTCGGGCGCGTCGATGTCGGAAATCGGGCGCTTGCCAAGCCACGGGAACACGTCGTTTTTCATGCGGGCCAGCGTCTTCGCATGCTGGGCGGGCGCGACGCCGCTCTTGCGCTCATCCATCCAGCCGCGCGCGACTGCCTCGAAAGAGTTGGCCGCTGCGAGCCTGCATGGTGGTATCTCCCGCCGGATAAAACCTGGTAACGAGCCAGATACCACCAAAAATACCACCACATACCAGCGGCAGTCGACAGGTCAACTCGGACCGTCGGAGAATAAAAAACCCCGTAAGACCTTGATCTTACGGGGTTTCTCGGAATACTTCGGCACTTGCCGGAACATCTTTTGGTGCCCAGGGCCGGAATCGAACCGGCACGCCTTGCGGCGGGGGATTTTGAGTCCCCTGCGTCATATGATGTAACGTACAACTACATGATTATTATATAAAAAATATGCGCAACTCAGGCGTAATGACTCTGTTTTCCCACAAAACCATCGAAAACGTATAAAGTTTGTGGGAAAATTGTGGGAAATATTCGACGCCTTTGGGGAAAACCGTGCCGAAAGAGAATCCAGACGAGGGTGGTCGTCGGAGCACAACTAAAGTGAACTTCGGGACGAAGTCGGCTCTCACAGCCGCACTGATGAAACCTGGCCGGAAGACAGATTCAAATCCGACCTCGTTACAGATACGTGTGTCGCCGCTCAAGAAGGCCGTTTGGTACTACAGATTCCGCGACAAGGATGGACTGCTCAGGGAAGGAACCCTTAAGTACGCGGCAGTCGCTGCAGACGGCGACGGTCGGGTAACGCTGGACTACGAGCAGGCGAAAGCAGAGGTCGCGAGGATTAAAGGCGACGCAGCGAAGTCCGAATCTGAGCGACGGGAAGAATCTGACCGTACGCATTTCGACACGCTGGAGGACGGATTCCGTTATTACCTCGCGAATCGGATAACTTTGAAGAACGAGCCGCTAGAAAAGGAGACCAAGACAAACTACGAGAAGGTGTTTAACCAATATCTCCGGAAGAACCTCTTGGCCGAGGAAGGGTTTAAAACCCCCCCTTCGCAATGGAATCTTGCAGATACGAAAGTCATGCAGTGGATGCAACTCTTGGTGCGGATTAAGGGCAAGAGTCTGTCGAAGGCGAGAAACTGCCAAAGTATTATTTCCGGTATTTACGGGATGGGCGTTGCACTGAGAGTGCTGGACTCCAATCCGATGAACAACGCTCGCTATCTTCGCGTGTTGCCAAAACCGCCGGAGAAGAAGCGGCACGTAGACACGGTCAACCTCCCGCATCTGTTTGACGCCATTGACGCCGGACTGAGCCGACAGAGTTCGAAAGATGCAGTCACGCTTGTCATGATGACGGGCACACGTTTGCTGGCTGGCTTGGGATTGCGGTGGGACCAGATTGATTTCGAAGGCTTCTATTTCGTTCAACCAAAACAGCCGGGCTGGAAGGGCTTCACGGGAATTCTGCCGCTCAGTGATTTCGTTCTCGAGCTTTTGAAGAGACGATTTGAGCAACGTAAACAGAGCGATGGCGACTATGTATTTCCGGCACACCATGGCAAGTCTTATCCGCATCAAAGCCGCATGCATGACGCGATGAAGGCCGTCTCCGAAGAGTTCAATTTTCGGTCGTGCCCACAAGACTTGCGTCGAACGTTTGCCACTGTCGCCAATCTATGCTTCGACTACAACACGCGCAAGGTAGGCGCTTTGCTCACGCATAGATGGGCGGTCTCTGCCGAGGGAATGGTTGTCACGCAAGATGCCATAACTCGTCGGTATATCGGAGAAAAGTTGAGCCACTTGCGAGCATTATCGAATACGGTCACGGATTTCATGCTGGAACTCGCTCGGCGCAAGCCCTTGTCTGAGCGGACTCGCTCCATCCTGACCCAGTATGACCCAGAGAACCTAAAACTCATCGACCTGCCCGCTAGCGGCGAAGAACTGGCTCTTCAGCGTTTGTTGCCGGCTACCAGCACCTGAGACACCTTGAGTATGCCCACCAGTTTCCAGCGTCAGTAGGCATGCGCTGGGCCCCTCATGGTCACTCGCTACACGTAGCGCGCAATATCGCGTCGATGTGCGGGGGAGAGCGTGCTTCTTGAGCCTGTTATTATTGACGGGGTTTGGGCGAGCATGGGTCGCATGATGCGACCATAGGAAGTGCGAGAAAGCCTGGCGGGCCGCCCGGCGGGGCGAAGGGTCGTTGGCGGCTGGCGCCTGTGCGGGAATGTGCTACGACAAATGGCTGACACGCTGGTCGCGAATCAAGGACAACTGCGTTATGCAGATGACCGTGTTCCAAGGAGCGTCGTCAGTAAATTGCGCCGTCTTCACGCAACAGATGAGTACCTTTCTGCATCGCTTCCTGCTGCCCATATGGAGTCGCTCACCAACGGACACGATTTTGCGGACGTAAAGCCATTGAGCCGACGTGGGAGTCCAGAGAGTGTCATCTGCGACCGCGAATGAGTCGGCCGATTGCGTGCCCGACGACTGCCGCGCACACCGGTATCGCGAGCAACAGCGAGTTCTCACGCCAAACCTGCCACAAGTCGATGTGCATATAAGTGTCCGTGTGAGGTTCTGCTACCAGCCGAGCAGGATGCCCAACCGTTCCATCAACCAATCCGTTTCGACGACGCTTGTCCACCCTTTGCGTTCAATCGCCCTCCTCATCCGCCGCAGTGTGACGTCGTGCGGATGATGCGGATATTTAGCTGCATCTTTTAGGGTTTTTTGAACAAGCTGCTGCGCGAGGTCCTCGCACAAATCCCAGCGTTCGAATCGTTCTGGCGCCGTTAGACCGACAACAAACCGTCCTGCAATTATCCGCCCGGCGAGTTTCGGCTGTGTGCCGGACAGTGATGCGGGCGTCGTGTCGCACGGAAAATCGTTGGGGACCTGAGAGCCCAACTGCTCCTCCAGTAGAAGTTGCTCGTAGTCACGCATCAGTCCGCTGGCGCTGATGTCCTCGTTAAGTTGGTCCCAGTGCAACTCTGCGCCGGATGCGGAGACTCGAACCTGGCTTCGCTGCTCGGGCGTCGCTGCCAGCAAGCGGGGAAACCATCGCCAGGGAACTCGAAATATGCGTCCATCCTTCAACGAGACCGCGAAATCTTTCTCACTTACAGTTACTCCGATTGCCACCGGTTCGTTAGGATTTTTCATTTTCCTATGCGCACTCACAGTCGATGGTCAGTGCTTGAAGAGATAGCCGATGACACGCTTAGCAATGTCGATGAAACTCTCGTGCTTGCCACCAGGTACCGTTTCTGAATGCAGCACAGTGCCCCGGGGCAGCGACGATGCGGACCCGGATGTCATCGCCGTCCACAACGATTTGCACGCAAGCCTCCTGCGTCGGCGTAGCATCTCCGGCTGTTTGTCGCTCAACAAAGAGGGTAAATTTTCGAACGTCAGGATATGGACCTACCGGCCGTTCGTATCCTCCCGCGTGTAGCGCCTCTGACGCACGTTCCCCAGCGGCCGGCGCGGGTCGATTTCCGCGCTTGCCGTGTACAACTGCGTGGCGCCATTCGGTTCAGTCTCGTGCATGCCTTCGTAGACTTTGACAGACGTGCGCGACCACTCGGCCGCCCACGCTGCAGCCACTTGTCGCAGTCGTTTGAAATCATCGTCGTCATCAAGCATCTGCACCGGGCTTCGTCCGCTCAGGCTGCCTCGTGTCGACGACAGAAAGTGGAGGCGACTCCCAGCAGGTGCGGGAACGAGGATGCGGCAGATTGCCTGCAATCTGTCGTGGTAAGCCTTCGCTCGGTCAGGCCGAGGCGTTCGCGGAATAGGTTTTTTGAAATCAGTTGACCATTTGCGACCATTTTGCGTCGAGCAGTTAGGACCTGCTGCCATAAGTGCTTACGCAAGACTTCGCCTCCAACGTCTTCACCGGCATCAAGGTATGCATCGCGAACGAGTCTTTCGATGCGCTCAATCACGTCGTCGGGCAACTGCTGAAACTTAACGCGGTCTGCCGCCGGTAGCCGGAAACCGTTCGCCGCGATTTTGCGCACAAGCGATTAGGCGACAAATTGAGCGAGGTCGTACTCCGCGTCGATGCGGCGCATCGCAATGTCCCAGCCACTGTCAGCCATGTTGACCTCGCTGCACTGATGACAGGATGACCACTTGTTCAAGCCATTGCTCATCGGTATTTTGGTCCCAGCCCAAAGAAAGGCCGCCGGTGGCGGGGTGATGTATATGCGAAAAACATCCGTCGCCACACCGGTGACGCTCGCATCTCCACGCGTCAGGCACAAGGACCACGTCGCAGATTTCTTCCGCTTCGCCGTCGTCGGCGTCGGCGTACGGCGCTAGGTAGAGGACCACGGCCTCGGGGTCTGCTTCCTGCAAGCGACACAGAATGTCTCGTACTTTCATGGTTGCTGCTCCTTACGCCGGTGTGCGCCGCTTCGCTCGTAGGTGATAAACCTGCTTCCCAGAGAAATTCGCCGCGTGATGCGACGTCGCCCCGTATCTACTATCGCAAGCATTGGCACCTGAGTCGTTTTGCTTGCGTTGTAGTCGCGAGCCAACTTGCCATGAGCGATATTGATTCCTGGCTTCCGGAAAACTTCTGCTGCTATTTCCTCAAACGTAGCGGCCGGCGCAAGCTCATGCGTGAATTTATTGAGCCGCGTTTTGGCGTAAATTCCCACGCTGACTCGCACCAGTTTTTTGGTCTTGACCAGATTGGATAAGACGCGGCTTAGTTGCGCAGGGCTCCCCAATTGCGCGAGCTCTGACCGCAGAATTACGACGCTGTGCCGCCTTGCAATGAAGCGCATGACGCGGTCTTCGAGTTTCATCATGCTTGGTTCCCATGCACACAAGAAGTGTGGCTAACAAATCTCGAGTGCCAGGCAGGCCTTTGCTTGCGCCGATAGCGTGGTTAGCATCGGCGTCATTGAACAAGGCTCGTTAGTACTTTGGTCACAATCGTCACGACGTCGTCGTTTGAGTCGTAAGCGACGCTTTATGTATCCTCGCATGGTCTGTTTTCACTCAGCACGCTTGCGCTGGCGCAGCCTTCGCGAGCCATAACATCGAGACGCATCAATGGCTTGACCTTGGCGTCAGTTCCGCGACCAATGAAAACGGTAAAGCACTCACTCACTGGATGGGGTGTGCTGTACCGCTCGGCGCACATCTCAAGCGCGCGCAGTGTTTCCTCCAGCTCTGAGTAAGGCGGAAGACCATCTGGCACGACGCTGCCTTCAATTTCGCAGAGCTTCGTGAGCAATGCCGCATCGCCTATGTACTCGCCGTCGTAAAACGATATTTCAAGCATCGGCAGCTTCAAGAACTTTGATGGCGACGGCCATGACGTCGTCCGTAGTCGAAATCGCAATGGAACCAACGTCGACCCTCGGTAGCGTGCTGTACACACGCATGCGCAGTACCGTCCGCGACCGCAATGTCAACGAGCCAGGTCGTTAGCGTGGGAGGCACAGTGAGCGCTCGCTGCCTGACAACTACAGCTATCGCGCTGGATACAGGAAACGGTCCCGCGACAGACCGCGAGCGCAGCGCAACAATGCACTGATGCCACGGGGGTACCCTCGAGCATAGTCGACCGCCCCTCACATACCGGGCGCGAGTGCGATTGCTGGCAAAGCGTGCTCATGCTTTCCGCGTAAATGCGCACCCGCGTGTCTACGAGCGGCTCCGGCACCTTATAGCTTGTAGTGCTCATGGTGACTCCCCATGCATCAGCGCGAGCTTCGCGCGCAGCTCTGCCAGCACGACCGGCGGGCTGATGCCACGTACTTCGTGCGTGCGGACAAGTTTGTCGCGGCACCATGTCGGCCAGTGCAGGTAGTCATCATCTACCGCTATCCAATCTGTCGGTTGGCGGCGCAGGACGTCTGACCAAATCTGTATGCCGCGCGGTGCTTGCTTAAACGACTCAGGGTCCATCGCCTCGTGATACGTAGCCCCCACTACTCGTGCCCGCAGTTCGGGTGTCAGTTTGCGTGCGACTCGCGCGACGCTTTTATACACACGCACCCAACTCGTACTCAGCACAATCTTGACGCCAGGATATGGCAGCAAAACTTTTTCGAGCAGCTCGCAGTGCTCAAACAGCTTATGTCCATCAGGCGACTCAATAAATGGTCCTTTTCCGGGCCGCATGAGGACATTTTCGGGGTGCAACACACCGTCAAAATCGAGATAAAGAATCAGACCGCCGGTAGTCACAGGCGGCGGCACTGCGGGAGGCGGAGTAGGAATCACGCTCATCTGACTATTTTTGTGTTGTCGTACAGCCCTGCTTCTTGCTGCATCCGCCCCAGTTCGCGTAGCGCCCTGCACGCAATTCTCCGCCGCTTGCGTCGGTACGCCTCGGCTCTTTCTCGCAGCACAAACTTGCGGCCACGGATGACCAAAACGGGGCGTAGGACATGCCTACGCATAAGCGTTTTGCGCACATAGTGGGGGCTAACAAAAAGTAGCCTCGCGACCTCCGACACTGACAGCAGGTCTGCGCGTCGCATTACCGGTAGCCATTCAGAAAGTCCTGCCAGTCATGCGACCACGCGCAGTCCCGTGGCTCGGGGTCATCGAGCACGAAAGGGCACCCAGAGCCGCGCAGATTGTTTTCGAAAAGTGTGCGAGACGGTTCGGGAATTTCGCGCAACCGCACGTACGCTCTGCCGTCCCGGCTGACATGCACCGGCACTTCGGGCAGCACAGGTCGCCCAGGCAGTTCCTCTTTGCCCCCGTTTAGTGCAGCGGCGATACATCTGCCTACAAGGTCCCACACCGAAGCAGACCACCGCGGATACGTGCGGACATGCGCAACTTCACCGACCCCGATGTCATCAAGCAGCGATTCGCGCAGCTCCACCTCGTAGTCCGCGAGTGCGCCATTTTTAACGCGCGCGATGTCCGCCGTTGCAATCACACGTTTGCCCGACTCGCGGCCGCCTGGCCAAAGTTCTATAGTGACCCTTAACATGCGTCCCTCTCGGCTTTGTGAACACGCTCGGTGAGTGCCACCGCTTCTTCTGGCGACATGGGCAGTGGCCCCAGCGGTGCCACATGCAGCACCCAGCCGGCCAGCTTGCTAACAAGCGCGGCGTCGCCGGCGCACAGTCGGGGTGTCGCCAATGCGTGCTCGATGGTTCCGTCTTGCGGTGGCCTGCAGCACGTATATACGGCGTCAAAAGCGGCGCGTACTCTCGTCGGTGCGGTCGGGGCATCATTGCGTGCATCGCGTAACAAGTCTTCGTATTTCATATGCGTGTCGTGAGGTGGCGTGGAAAGGTCAGGTCCTCGCAGCAACTAAAGGACGAAGACTGTTGAAACCAGCCTCGGCCAAGCCTTCCGCAGCCGTGCCGGCACGATGTAGGGCGCCTCTGGCAAAAATCCGTCTTCAATTTCTGTTTGCGTCGGTTCCGAGTGATGCCATAGGTCGCGCTCCAGTAGCACGTGTTCGTAAAGCAGGGCCCAGCGTCCATGCAGAACTTCGGGAGAACAGCTGGCCACCTGCGCAAAGAGGTCGGCAGACTGCGCCGACCATGGTGCCGCTCCGTCTGGATAGTCATCCGCGATAAGACTGGCAACCGCGCGGTCCAGCCACTCACGCAGGTTCAATCCGCACTACTTCTGGGCGGAGATGACGGCTGCCGTCATCATTGCCGGTGACATGTGAATAACAGTTCGAACTCCTTCCGATTTTGTGTCCAGGCAGGTTGTGCTCATTTGATGGCCCTTGTTTTGTGGCGTCCAGGTCGAAGGATGACGTACGTTTTCAGAACCTGCACGGACTTTCGGTTACGAAATTCTGCCTGGTCGCTACACGCAGTGAGCCCGCCTGTTGAAGGGGGCACTTTGTGAGAGGCCATGGATGAGAGGAAGAAGAGGTATTACGGCAGTCGACGTAGTGCGGGCTTGCGTGTCCCTGCGAAAGCAGCGCCGGCGAATTGGTCCAAAAAACGTTCGACTTGAGCTCGGAACAGGCAGCTACGGAACAATTGTCCGCCACCTGCGGTTGCTTGCATTCCGGGACAACCAGGGCCGTCGCTCTTGACAGGAGGCGGTTTCAAAGGTGAAGCGCAACAGCGGGTTAATGAACGGAAGCTGAAGTTATGGAAGCGGTTGCGAGCATACGTTCGAACACCTCGAATGGCGAATGAAATGCATGCGTAGCACGCGGTCG
>NZ_VZQQ01000299.1 GCF_014397785.1 Paraburkholderia podalyriae | reverse complement strand
GTTCGACGCCGTGCGCGCCCTTTTGCTGCGTGTAGTGCATGATCGACTTGCGCGCGGCGAACACGCCCTTCGAATCCGAGTAGCCCGACGAACTGGGCAGATTCAGGATCATGTCCTGAATGATCTCATCCGGCGCCTCGAAGCCGAACGGCGCCAGATTGCCGATGTTCAGCTTGATGATGCGGTGACCCTCTTCTTCGAGCCGCTTCGCATGTTCGAGGACAGGCCCGCGAATGTCGTAACAGACATTCAATAACTTGTTGGATTTGAGAATCGGTTTCACGGCGGGCACTTCATCCTAGGCGCGATCAAATTTGAAGTGCAACACCTTGCTCGTGTAAGGTGTGCCAATGCAAAAAAGAAGTTACCAACAACTGCAGCCTGAAGAACGCATGACGATTGCAAGCATGAAGCAGCAGGGTTCGA
>NZ_VZQQ01000298.1 GCF_014397785.1 Paraburkholderia podalyriae | reverse complement strand
AGAGGTGGCGCCGAGAATCCGGACAGGTCGGTAAGTGGAAAAGCTGGGGCGTGAGTCGGTCATAATGGCCGGCAACAAGGAACCAGAAGATGACGAAACGCAACCGACGGACACACTCACCGGCGTTTAAGGCAAAGGTGGCACTCGCGGCGCTCAAGGGCGACAAGACGCTGGCCGAGCTAGCCCAGCAGTTTGATGTGCATCCGAACCAGATCACGGACTGGAAGAAGCAACTGCAAGAGCGTGTTGCCGAAGTGTTCGAGACGGGCCAAACATCGGCCGAGCCCCCGGTCGATGTGAAGGTGTTGCACGCGAAGATCGGGCAATTGACTCTGGAGAACGATTTTTTGGAAAGCGCGCTCGGCAAGGCGGGATTGCTGAGCGTAAAGCGATGATTGATCGCGAGCACGCATTGCCGGTGAGCCGGCAGG
>NZ_VZQQ01000297.1 GCF_014397785.1 Paraburkholderia podalyriae | reverse complement strand
TTCCGCGGGCGCCGCGGCGATCTCGTGAAGGTGCTTTGGGCTACTGAGGACGGGCTCTGGCTTCTCGCGAAACGGTTGGAGCGAGGGCGTTTCATCTGGCCACAGGCCGATGGCGGCAAGATCCATCTGACGAGCGCACAGTTGTCGATGTTGCTCGAGGGAATCGACTGGCGACAGCCACGACGCACCGCCGCACTCTCGATGTTGTAAACCGCGAGGAAGGCTCGTAAACTGCGACGCATGTCCGATCAGGCGCCGCTTCCCGATACTGTCGCCGAGCTCCGTGCCATGGTGCTCGCGCAACAGGCATCGCTGCTTGAGCACCAGGCATCAATTGCGAAGATGGTGGAGGAACTCGCCGCGCGAGATGACGAGATCGAGCGCCTGAAGGCGCAGATCGACAAGCTCAGGCGGATGCACTTCGGGCGCAAGTCCGAGCAACTCGCGAAGCAGATCGACA
>NZ_VZQQ01000296.1 GCF_014397785.1 Paraburkholderia podalyriae | reverse complement strand
CAAGAAGTGGACGATGCCTATCCGCGACTGGAAAGCGGCCCTGAACCGCTTCACAATCCAGTTCGAAGAGCGGCTAGTGCCGGGTTAAACCTCAACCCGTTTACACAAAATTCCGGACACCCCCGGCAATCGCGTCGAGTACCGGGAAGCGGGACGCGCCACGCAGTCGTAGCTCTTTGGCGAACACCGGCGTTTCGTTCATCCGGAGTCGGATATAGAGACCCAGTAGCAACAGGACGGTACTAAACATAAATGGAATGCGCCAGCCCCACGTGCGAAACGCGTCTGCGCTCATCGCCATGCTGGTCACCGCAAACGTGCGGAGTGGTAAACCTATAGGAGCCCTTGTGATTACCCACTTCTTTCGCGAATCCTGGTAACCTGGCTTGCATCACGATGAACGCGCGAGAAGAATGGCCGGGAGACGACAGGTAGAAGATCGGGCGTGGTTTGAGCAGGAGCTTGAAGGAA
>NZ_VZQQ01000295.1 GCF_014397785.1 Paraburkholderia podalyriae | reverse complement strand
GCATTGCGACCAACCAGACGGCGATCACCAGCATCGACGGCCGCGTGACCAGCGTGGAAGGCTCGGTCACGAACCTGACGCAGCAACTGGACGGCGGCAGCGTCGGCCTGGTACAGCAGGACGCGACCAGCAAAGCCATCACGGTGGCCAGGGGCCTGGACGGCACGACGGTGGACTTCAGTGGCACCGATGGCGCGCGCACGCTGAGCGGCGTGAAGGCTGGCGCGCTGGGCGACACCAGCACCGAAGCGGTAAACGGTTCGCAGCTGCACGCGACCAACCAGAACGTGACGACCAACACGGCCGGCATCGCGGCCAACACGACGAACGTTGCGGCCAACAAGACGGCGATCACCAGCATCGACGGCCGCGTGACCAACGTGGAAGGCTCGGTCACGAACCTGACGCAGCAACTGGACGGCGGCAGCGTCGGCCTGGTGCAGCAGGACGCGACCAGCAAGGTCATCACGGTGGCCAG
>NZ_VZQQ01000294.1 GCF_014397785.1 Paraburkholderia podalyriae | reverse complement strand
TCGTGGACGCGACGATCATCGGCGCGCCGAGCTCGACGAAGAATGAGCAGAAGGCGCGCGACCCCGAGATGCATCAGACCCGCAAGGGTCGCCAATGGTATTTCGGCGCCAAGCTGCACATCGGTGTGGACAGCCAAAGCGGTCTGGCGCACAGCGCGGTGCTCACGCCGGCCAACGTGCATGACAAGCATCCACTGCCGCAATTGCTGCACGGGCAGGAGCGGCGCGTCTACGGCGACAGCGCCTATGCGAGCCAGAAGGAACTGATCCACAGCAAGGCGCCCAGGGCGCGCGACTTTACCAATCAGCGCACGCGCCGTGCGGGCGGCGAAGTCGACGAAGTGCAACGGGGCAAGAACCGCAACAAGTCGAAGATTCGCGCCCGGGTGGGTAAGCGCCCGGCAATGGCACCCTGGGGAGTGCCTACGAGCGATCAGGCGGTGATCGGCGCCCAGCGATGAGGCAGTAGCTGAGCGATGTGGTCGGCGCGATGCGTTGGCAAGCGATTCAGTACGT
>NZ_VZQQ01000293.1 GCF_014397785.1 Paraburkholderia podalyriae | reverse complement strand
TTGCTGCCAAGGTACACACGGCGCTTGAGGAGAATCCGCTGGGCGGTAACGTCTTCATCTTCCGCGGGCGCCGCGGCGATCTCGTGAAGGTGCTTTGGGCTACTGAGGACGGGCTCTGGCTTCTCGCCAAACGGTTGGAGCGAGGGCGTTTCATCTGGCCACAGGCCGATGGCGGCAAGATCCATCTGACGAGCGCACAGTTGTCGATGTTGCTCGAGGGCATCGACTGGCGACAGCCACGACGCACCGCCGCACTCTCGATGTTGTAAACCGCGAGGAAGGCTCGTAAACTGCGACGCATGTCCGATCAGGCGCCGCTTTCCGATACTGTCGCCGAGCTCCGTGCCATGGTGCTCGCGCAGCAGGCATCGCTGCTTGAGCACCAGGCATCGATTGCGAAGATGGTGGAGGAACTCGCCGCGCGAGATGACGAGATCGAGCGCCTGAAGGCGCAGATCGACAAGCTCAGGCGGATGCACTTCGGGCGCAAGTCCGAGCAACTCGCGAAGCAGATCGACA
>NZ_VZQQ01000292.1 GCF_014397785.1 Paraburkholderia podalyriae | reverse complement strand
TTGACGAACATCGGATCGCTGGAGAGCTTGAACGTTTCCTGCCGATGCGGCTGCAATCCAAAAGCACGCCAGATCCGCGTGACCGCCGTTTGCGACAATTTCATCTCGCGAGCCATTGTGCGCGTGCGCCAGTGAGTCGCTCCGGGAGGCACGGACTCGAGCGTCTTCGCGATAACCGCATCGACGCGCGCGTCATCAATCGTCCTCGGCGCGCCGGGCCGAGGTGCATCGAGCAGTCCGTCCAGACGATGAATCACGAACCGCGCCCGCCACTTCGAAACCGTCTGCTGAGTGACCCGCTGTTTCGCCGCAACTGTCCTGTTGTCCATGCCATCGGCACAGGCCAGCACGATGCGCGCCCGCAATGCCAGGGCCTGTGCGGTCTTGCGTCGCATCGACAGCGCTTGCAGTTCTTCGCGCTCCGATTCGCTCAGCACGAGTTCCCCTTTGGGCCGTCCGCTCATCGTCGCCTCCTCGTATCAAGTGCCACACAGGACACTTTAGTACGTGATCGGCATCATTCAA
>NZ_VZQQ01000291.1 GCF_014397785.1 Paraburkholderia podalyriae | reverse complement strand
CGACCGCGTGCTACGCATGCATTTCATTCGCCATTCGAGGTGTTCGAACGTATGCTCGCAACCGCTTCCATAACTTCAGCTTCCGTTCATTAACCCGCTGTTGCGCTTCACCTTTGAAACCGCCAAGGGACAGGCATGCGACTGGCGGACCTTATCCTGCGCGAGGTGGATGGAGATGGCTCGTCTGTCGAATCGTTGATCGCCGTCGCTTTGCCAAATGGCGGCTCGTCACTCATCAGCAGATGCATGCCGACATCTCGGGGCTTGCCCTAATACACCCTCCTGCCTCGTTGGCGTAAGCCATTATTGACGAGTCTGTTAAGCGCGCAGGTGAGTCATGAAGAAGCTCTGGGTTTGGCTAATGTCGATCGCGATGCTGAGTAGCGTGGTGGCATGCGGAGGCGGCCACGACGATCACAGCGCCCGAAGGCCGTTTGGGGTTGCCGGCATCATGGAGGGAATCTGGAACGGCAATCTGCACTCGAACTTGACGGGCCGCGATACGGGCATGTTCGTGATCGTGACAGCTG
>NZ_VZQQ01000290.1 GCF_014397785.1 Paraburkholderia podalyriae | reverse complement strand
ATCGCTGCGCAACCCACAGTACCAAAGGTGATCGAGGAAGCCCATCCACGTTACCCGACATAGTCAGGAAGGGCACATAGTGTCGCCAATGTCTCTAACGACATTGACGTCACGCGACTGCCATGCATCTACTTCAGTCAGGCGTTGACCTATCGGTCATCGCACTCTGGTTGGGACACGAAAGCCCGTCGACAACACACGGCTATATGGAAGCGGATTTGACAATGAAGGAGCGAGCACTGAACAGCATTCAACCGCCGCAGGTGAAGAACCGTCGATATCGACCGCCAGACCGCATTCTCCAGTTCCTGGAGTCGCTGTAATTATGCGCAGTTCGCCGGACCGAAAGTACTCGGGGACCGGCTCGGCGACTCGCATCGCACTGTCCGGCAGCGGCAGGCTCCGCATAAGTTTCGACTGCGCATTATTCCTGCCCAACGCTACACAACGCAGGGCATTTTCTGCGAGTACATTGCTGATCTCGGCGCGTCCGTCCTCGCAATAGAACGTGAGCGCCGCCCAGTGGTTCAGCGAGTAGTTGATCGCGCCCGTGA
>NZ_VZQQ01000028.1 GCF_014397785.1 Paraburkholderia podalyriae | reverse complement strand
ACGGCTAAGGCCCGGCTCGCCCGCGCGCACTTCCCGACCTACCTATTCCGCCTCGTCCTCATGGTCGGCGATGCAGGTTGGAATTCGTGAAATTCCATCTGCATTCCTTATCAAATCGTTGGCAATTTGCTTTTATGTCAAATTGAATGAATCGGTGGCGTCCTGCCCAACACCACATATGGCACTACGCTCTCCTGTCTGCTTCATGGCAAGGTTTATGGGGCCACCAGTACACCGAGGCGATTGAGACGATATCGTCGGCCCGCAACTGCCCCCGTGGCCGGCAGCGTCAGATGCAAACGCACGTCGCTAGCGTCTTCAACACATCATTCATGAGCGATTTTTTTCGGAATTCTACTGCCCAACTCCTCCTGCGACGCAACCGGCCGACTCGCTTCGATCCGCTCAGGCAGAGCCAATCGAAGCGAGCGGGGCGTGACTTCAGTCCGATGGCATTCAGTCGGCGAGCGGCCCGCGCGATGTCTCCCGACTCGCGAGCATGGCTATCAAAGCGACGCCTGCCGCGCCGACCATATACCACGCCGGAGCCAGCTTGCTGCCGGTCGCATGGATCAACCAGGTCGCGACGAACGGTGCCGTGCCGCCGAATAACGCGTTTGCTGCGTTGAAGCAGAACGCGAAACCGCTGTAACGCACGCGCGTCGGAAAGATCTCTGACAGGAAACACGGTAGCGTGCCGTCGTTCATCGTCAGCAGCGCGCCAAACGCGATCTGGATCAGCACGATCGTCATGAAGCTGGCACCGACGAGTCCCTTGAAAAGCGGTACTGTCAACAGGGCGAACAGGACCGAAGCACCGATCAGCATCGTCTTGCGACCGACGCGGTCCGACAGCGCCCCCATAATGAAGATGAAGCCGATGTAGGCGGCAAGAGAGATGGTGGCCGCAATAAAGGATTGCGTTTCCCCCATCCCCATCTCGGTCGACAGGTAGGTGGGCATGTAGCTCAGCACCAGATAGAACGCCACCGCGTTCAGGCACGTGACCCCAAACGCGATCAACATCTTGCCGCGATGTACAGTCAGCAATTCCGTGACCGGCGCGCGCGCAACGTGGTGCGACGCTTCGAGTGCCTTGAACTTCGGCGTATCTTCCAGGCGCACCCGGATGTAGCGTCCGATCAGTCCGAACGGTGCTGCGAGCAGAAATGGCAGGCGCCAGCCGAAAGACTGGAGCTGCTCAGTCGTGAGCACAGCGTGCAGAACCGCCACGAATATCGATCCGAACAGGAGGCCCGCCGCCGTGCTCGCCGGCACGATGCTGGTATAGACGCCCCGCTTGCCCTCTGGCGCATATTCGGCGAGGAATGCTGATGCCCCTGCATACTCACCGGAAGCAGAGAACCCCTGGATAAGTCGAACCAGCAGCAAAAGGATCGGTGCCATGACGCCAACCTGCGCATAGGTTGGCAGGAACGCGATCACGAAGGTCGAAGCCGACATGATCAGGATCGACAGCGACAGCGCTGTCCGGCGCCCGATCTTGTCGCCGAAATGCCCCCAGACGATGCCTCCGATGGGTCGGACGATAAACGAGATCGCAAATACGGCGTAAGCGGCAAGCAGCCCCGTCGCAGCGTTAGTCTTGGGGAAAAAGACAATCGCAATAATGGTCGCGAGATAACCATAGGACGCGTAATCGAACCACTCGACAAAATTGCCGATGAAACTGGCCATCGCCGCACGCTTAAGCAGACGCCCGTCTGGCACCGGCGCGGCCTGACGATTGTCAGAAGCGTACGAGGACGGCATCCCGGCCTGTGAGATGACGCCAGCTGCTGCCTGCCGCCCTGAAACCGCTTTCCTGTTACTCATTTGTTGTCTCCAAACATGAATCATAAGATTGCTGCGTTTTCGGCTGCGGCTCTTGAGTCCGCTTCACCGGCGAGTTGCTACTGAAGTACGACGGTTCGGTTACCGTTGATAAAAATTCGATGCTCGGTAAAAAGCTTGACGGCGCGCGCCAGCGCGAGGCACTCCATATCACGTCCGGTTGCGAGTAGCCGGTCAGGGCCATACGCGTGAGTGACGCGTTCCACGACCTGTTCGATGATTGGCCCTTCGTCGAGATCATCGGTCACGAAATGCGCTGTCGCGCCGATCAGCTTCACCCCGCGCGTATGCGCCTGGTGATAAGGCTTCGCGCCCTTGAATCCGGGCAGGAACGAGTGATGAATGTTGATTGCGCGCCCGGCGAGGGATGCGCTCAGCCCGGCGGACAACACCTGCATGTAACGTGCGAGGACGACAAGTTCAGCACCAGTCTGCTTTACCAGGGCCAGTACCTGCGCCTCCTGTTTCGGCTTCGTGTCAGCCGTCAGCGGTAGATGGTGAAACGGGATGCCATTTGCAGCCGCAACAGGTTCGAGATCCGGATGATTCGAGGCCACCCCGACAATGTCCATCTTCAGTTCGTCCATGCGCCAGCGGAACAGCAGGTCGGCGAGGCAATGGTCGAGCTTCGACACCATGACCAGTACTTTGGGTTTCGCTGACATGTCGTGGATCTTCCACGCCATGTCGAACCGGTTAGCAACATTCGTAAATTCTTCACGCATCGACGCAACGTCCAGCCGCTGTATCGATGCCGCATGAAAAATGCATCGCACGAAGAAACAGGCAGTGAACTCATCGTCGAAGACATCGAACTCGTCGATATAGCATCCGCGCTCATCGAGAAATCGCACCAGCGCAGCGACCTGCCCCGGCGCGCTGGGACAGGTGACGATCAGCGCGAACTGTTGCGCGTGATCCGTGCGCTTCGTAGTGGTTTCAGTCATAGCGACTCCGTATGTGGCATATGTCAGGCGTGCGTGGTCTCGGCGAGGTGTGCGGCAGCCAGGTGGGCACGCCGGCGCAGAAAGTCGTGACGACTCCAGCGCAGGCGCACGCCCACCTGCGCCGCCGAGCGCACTGCGTGCGGCTTGTAGAGCGTGAGCATGGCGTCCTCGAGCATCTCGAAGCGGTCGAACGCCAACGCCAGCAGATCTGCGGCGAGTTGCTCGACCAGGTCCGTGTGTGTCTGCGCGTCAAGGTAAGCGCACAGCATCCGGCAGAACGCGTCGTAGTCGAGGCACTCACCGATCTCCTCCGGTAGCGCCTGACTTCGACAATGCAGTACCGCATCAATCACCACCGGCTGGGCTACGCGTTCATGATTGTGGATCCCGATTCGCGTCTGTGCCCGCAATTGGTCGATCACGATATCCCATTCGACGCTCAGTCCTGCATCCGGATGTTTCATCGAACGATCTCCTCTGTATGACGTGGGACAACCGCCGCGCGTGTTATGCAAGATACGGCTGCGCCGCATCGAGCAGCATCAGGCAGCAGTATTCGGCAAAGCTGCGCCGCACGATGACCTGGAACCGGTCATCCCCGTCACGACAAAGCGTGATGCCTGCCTTGAAGAAGTGCGAACTGGCACATTGCCCGTCTGCGAACACGCGTCGATGCAGATCGAGCGGGCAGCCGCTTGCCAGTACTTCTCGCACATGGGTACCTGAAATGTCGATTACGGTGTAACCGCTACTGACGTCGACGACCGCGTAGTATTGTCCGACAAGCGCCTCGCGCAAGGCGCGTTCGAGTTCAGTCGCCATATCCTGGGTAGACTGGATGAGCCACTCGTCCGGCCCCATCCACCACACTGCGCGTTCACCTGCCGTCACGCGACCACCGGATTGCTTCGGCAATGGGACGCCCAGCACGCGCTGCACGGCCACATCAAACGCGATACCGTTGCCGCGTAATGTGAGAAGCGTCACGAACGGCCGCTCGGTGAACCGGAAGCGTCGTGATATGCCGCCGGATGCAGCGGCAATCCGCGCTTCAATACCGACGAGCGGCGACTCCTGAACCAGATCATTCAACATGCTGACGTACCCCTTCCGGATCGTAAAAAACAGGACTGCACACCTCGGCCTCGACACAACGTGTGGTGGACATCGACACAAAAACCCGCTGCCCCATCCTGTCGAGACCGCCTTTGACGACCGCCAGTGCAATCGACCGCTTCAGGATCGGACTCATATAGCTCGACGTAACATGGCCGAGCATTGGCGTGATGCCCTGTGTCGCAGGTGTGGTTACGATCTGCGCGCCTTCGGTCAGCGTGACGCGGGGGTCCACCGGTTTCAGTCCAACGAGCTGCTTGCGTCCCGCACCCTGTGTATCCGAGCGCGACAGCGAGCGCTTGCCGAGGCAGTCCTTCTTCGCGACCATGCCACCCATGCCAAGGTCGAACGGTGTGATCGACCCATCGGTATCCTGACCGACGATGATGTAGCCCTTCTCCGCACGCAGCACGTGCATGGTTTCCGTGCCATAGGGTGTGATTTCAATCTCACGCCCAGCGCTCATCAACGCTTCCCATACGCCGCGCCCAAAGTTCGCCGGCACGTTGACTTCGTACGCCAGCTCGCCCGAGAAGCTGATTCGCATGACACGCGAAGCCACGCCGGATACCGTCCCGTTGCGATACGTCATGAACGGGAATGCCGCGTTCGCGAAGTCGATGTCTTTACACACCTTCTGCAACACCTTGCGGCTGTTCGGCCCGACTACCGCGAAGGTCGCCCAGTGATCTGTCACGGAGCTCAGGTGGACGTTCAGATTCGGCCATTCCGTCTGCAGCCAGCGCTCCATCCAGTTCAGCACACGCGCGGCGCCACCCGTGGTCGTGGTCATCATGTAGTGCTGTTCGCCGAGGCGCACCGTCACACCATCATCGAAGACCATGCCGTTCTCGTCGAGCATCAGTCCATAGCGGCATTTGCCGACTTCCAGCTTGCTCCAGGGGTTCGTGTACAGCCAGTTGAGCAGCGTCGCTGCATCCGGGCCCTGAATGTCGATCTTGCCGAGCGTCGACGCATCCAGAATGCCTACGCTGTTGCGTACCGCGAGGCACTCGCGCGCTACCGCCGCGTGCAGATCCTCGCCGTTTTTCGGGTAGTACCACGGGCGCTTCCAGTTGCCGACGTCCTCGAACGCCGCGCCATGCGCCTCGTGCCACGGATGCATGCAGGTCTTGCGGACCGGATCGAGAAAGTCACCGAGTTCACGCCCGGCGATCGTGCCGAACGTCACCGGTGTGTAGTTCGGCCGGAACGTCGTTGTGCCGGTCTCGGGAATCGTCTTGCCCAGTGCCTGGGCGAGGATCGCCATCCCGTTGATGTTGCCAAGCTTGCCCTGATCAGTGCCGAAACCCATCGCCGTGTAGCGCTTGACGTGCTCGACCGAGTGATAGCCCTCGCGTGCAGCGAGCAGAATGTCAGACGCCGACACGTCGTTCTGGAAATCAACGAACCGCTTGGGACCGCGCGATGCTTTATCCAAGTTCGCAACCAGCCAGAGCGGCAACAGCGGTTGTTCATTCGAGACCTTCGCCTGCCACTGCTGCACGGCAGGATCTGGTAAGCCCGCGAACTGGGCAGCCCGTCGACCAGCCTTGACGCCATCATCGAGCGTCTCCGGCAGCTGGAACGCACCGCGCGCGGCACCGATGCTGCATTCTTCCTGGACCCCCGCGCCCGGAATGAAGCAAGCCTTGTCGTCGTTCCAGAGTGCCTTGCCGCCCGACTGCGCAAAGAGGTGCAACACGGGATTCCAGCCACCCGACATGCCCACCAGGTCACAGCCGAGCGTCGCAATGCGCTGCCCCACGCGTCCCTGTGCATAGCGGGCAACAGTGACGTTGCGCACGCGTTCCTTGCCGCCGGCGTCGATCACAACGGCGTTGTTGACGATGGCGACCCCGCTGCGCGCTGCCTGTTGCGGCAGCGCACCCGCGCTGGCGCCGCGAGGATCGACAACCGTCACGTCTGCCCCGTGTATCTTGAGATCGAGTGCGGCGCGATACCCTTCGTCGTTGTTTGTGAAGATCACCGCACGCCGGCCTGGCAAAACGCCGTAACGGTTGAGGTACGTCGAGATCGCCGACGCCAGCATGATGCCGGGCAGGTCGTTGTTGCCAAAGACCAGCGGCCGCTCATGCGCGCCCGTTGCGAGAATCACCTTCTTCGCGCGGATCTTCCACAACCGTTCACGCGTGCCGCTTCGCGTTGAAACGGGCAAATGGTCGGTCAGACGTTGCGTGACCGTGACGAGGTTATGGTCCTGATAGCCAAAAGCAGTACTACGGCTAAGGACGGTCACATCTGGCATAGCCGAAAGCTCGGCCTCGATCGCGCGCGCCCAGTCGCTGGCCGGCTTGCCGTCAATCTTTTCTGTGCCCGACAGCAGACTTCCGCCCAGTTCGGGCTGGTCGTCAACCAGAATGACCCGCGCGCCACTCGCGCCCGCCGTTCGTGCCGCAGCCAGTCCCGCTGGACCCGCACCGACGATCAACACGTCACAATGCCCAAAGCGCTTGTCGTAGCGGCCCGGGTCGTTCACCTCCGGCGACTTGCCCAGACCCGCGGCGTGGCGAATGCGTTGCTCGTACTTCGGCCAGAAGCTGCGCGGCCACATGAAGGTCTTGTAATAGAAGCCGGCCGGCATGAACCGGGCGAACTTCTGGTTGATCGCCATGCGATCGTGTTCGAGGCTCGGCTCCGCGTTCACGCTTGTCGCGTCGAGCCCCTGATAGAGCTCGACCTCGGTAGCGCGCGCGTTCGGGATCGTGTGGGCGCCGCGCTCCAGCTGGACCAGCGCATTCGGTTCCTCGACGCCCGCGGTCACGATGCCGCGCGGCCGGTGGTACTTGAAGCTGCGCGCAACGAAATGCACATCATTGGCAAGCAGCGCCGACGCCAGCGTGTCGCCCTGAAAGCCCTGGTACGTGCGGCCGTTAAACGTGAACGTCAGCGGGATCGCGCGATTGATGCGCCCGCCCGATGGCAAACGGTTCTGCTGGGTCATGCTGATTCTCCTTCTTCCGGAACGCCGATCTTGCTGACCGACCTGAACGCGTACGTCACCGTATCGCGCTCGGCGTTGAACCAGCGGCGGCATCCCTGCGCGTGGTTCCACTGTTCACGGTGCAAGCCACGCGTGTTCTTGCGCATGAACAGGTACTCGCCCCATTCCCTGTCGGTAAGCTTCTCGGTGTCGAGTGGACGCACGATCTCGGCTTCGCCGCCGTACGAGAATTCGGACTCGGCACGCGGCCCGCACCAGGGGCATTGAATGAGCAACATGGATCTCTCCCTGGTTAGTGCGCGACCGCTGCCGCGCCGTGTTCGTCGATCAGATGGCCGGTGTAGAACCGGTCCAGCGAGAACGGCGCATTCAGCGGATGCGGTGTGTCGTTGGCAATGGTGTGAGCGAAGGCCCACCCGGAACCCGGTGTGGCCTTGAAGCCCCCCGTGCCCCAGCCGCAGTTGAAGTACAGTCCTTTCACGTCTGTCTTGCTGACGATCGGACACGCATCCGGCGACACATCGACGATCCCGCCCCACTGCCGGTTCATCCGCACGCGCGAGAACACCGGGAACATTTCGACAATCGCCTGGAGCGTGCCTTCGATGGTGTGGAAACTACCGCGCTGGCCATATCCGGTGTATTGGTCGACACCAGCCCCGATCACCAGATCGCCCTTGTCGGACTGACTGATGTACGCGTGCACCGCGTTGGACATGATCACCGTATTGACAATCGGCTTGATCGGCTCCGAGACGAGCGCCTGCAATGGATGGCTTTCAAGCGGCAGGCGGATCCCCGCCATCTCCGCGAGGACGCTGCTGTTACCTGCTGCGACCACCGCGACCTTCTTCGCCTTGATGAAGCCTTTGACGGTATCGACCCCGACCACTGCGCCATTGGCGCGGCGAATGCCGGTCACGCCACAGTTCTGCAGAATATCGACACCATGCTGGTCCGCGCCGCGCGCATAGCCCCATGCGACCGCATCGTGCCGGGCCACCCCGGCGCGGCGCTGGAATGAGGCGCCCAGCACCGGATAGCGGCTATGCAGGTTGATCACCGGCACGATCTCCTTGATCTGCTCGGGGGTGAGGAATTCAGCATCGACGCCATTGAGCCGGTTCGCATTGACGCGACGTTCGGTGTCGCGCACATCCTGCAGCGTGTGCGCGAGATTCATCACGCCGCGCTGACTGAACATCACGTTGTAGTTGATGTCCTGCGAGAGCCCCTCCCACAACTGGAGAGCCTTTTCGTACAGCGCGGCCGACTCGTCCCACAGATAGTTCGAGCGCACGATCGTTGTGTTGCGCGCGGTATTGCCTCCGCCGATCCAGCCCTTCTCAAGGACCGCAATGTTACGCACGCCGAGTTCCTTCGCGAGGTAGTACGCCGTGGCAAGACCGTGACCGCCGCCGCCGACGATCACCACGTCGTATTCCTTCTTCGGTTCGGGGCTCTTCCATGCGCGCTCCCAGTTCTCGTGATACGACAACCCGTTGCGCAACAAACTGAATATCGAATACCGGCTCATCATCTGTCTCCTCAACACTCAATCACGTTGACCGCAAGGCCCCCGCGCGAGGTTTCCTTGTACTTGGTCTTCATATCGGCGCCTGTCTCGCGCATCGTCTTGATGACCTTATCCAGCGATACGTAGTGTTTGCCATTGCCGCGCAGTGCCATGCGGGCGGCGTTGACCGCTTTCACCGCCCCCATAGCATTGCGCTCGATGCACGGAATCTGGACGAGACCGCCTACCGGATCGCAGGTCATGCCCAGGTTGTGCTCCATGCCAATTTCAGCGGCGTTTTCTACCTGTTCCGGTGAGCCACCCATGACCGCCGCGAGTGCGGCGGCCGCCATCGAACATGCGACGCCGACTTCGCCCTGGCAACCGACTTCCGCGCCGGAGATCGAGGCATTCTCCTTGTAGAGCAGTCCGATGGCAGCAGCCGTCAGCAGGAAGCTCACAACGCCGTCGTCGCTCGAACCTGAGACGAACTTCATGTAGTACTGCAATACCGCCGGGATGATCCCCGCGGCGCCGTTGGTGGGCGCGGTCACGATGCGCCCGCCCGCGGCGTTCTCCTCGTTCACCGCCATCGCATACAGATTGATCCAGTCGATCATCGACAGCGGATCGCGCAGGCTTTCTTCCGACTGGGCTTTCAACTGTTGAAAGAGTTCGGCCGCGCGTCGCCTGACCTTCATGGGCCCCGGCAGGTGCCCTTCGATCGAACAGCCGCGTGCGATCGCCGCCGACATCACGTCCCTGATCTTCAGCAACCCTAGCCGCACGGCTTCGGGCGTGCGCCAGGTTGCTTCGTTGGCGAGCATCAACCCTGCGATAGACAGGCCGCTCTCGCCGCACATGCGCAACAGGTCGACACCTGTCCTGAACGGATAAGGAACCCGCGTGGCACCTTCCTGGCCGTTGAGGCGTTCCCCTGCATCGTCAACAACAAAGCCGCCCCCAACCGAATAGTAGGCCTGCTCGCCGACCACCTTGCCGTTTGCGTCGAACGCGGTAAACCGCATCCCATTGGAGTGGAACGGCAGCACCTCGCGGCGCAGGAACACCATCTGCGTCTTCTC
This sequence comes from Paraburkholderia podalyriae, assembly GCF_014397785.1. Lineage (GTDB taxonomy): Bacteria > Pseudomonadota > Gammaproteobacteria > Burkholderiales > Burkholderiaceae > Paraburkholderia > Paraburkholderia podalyriae. The sequence goes on along the minus strand of NZ_VZQQ01000028.1, from coordinate 73,683 downwards.
GTCGAAGGCAATCTGCTGGACTCCAGCGACTTCGATCGACTTCGTTGAGCGAATATGAGCCAGCCGGGTTTCCACGTAGTCGGGATCGATCGCATCGGGAAGATTCCCTTCGAGCCCAAGTAGTACAGCCTTGTCCGTACCATGTCCCTTTCCGGTGGCGCCGAGTGAGCCGTACAGGTCCGCCCGGATCGCGCTCACCTCACCGAGCTTTCCGGCGTTGCGCATGCGGGTAGCGAACCGGCAAGCCGCGATCATCGGCCCGACGGTGTGAGAACTCGAGGGCCCAATGCCGATCTTGAAAAGATCGAAGGTGCTGACGTTCATGGCTTTCCCGTTAAAGTCCAGCGTATACCGGCAGGCGCGCACACAACTTCGCCACCTGTTCGCGCACGCGCTCCTCGACCTGGGCATCGCCCAGGTTGTCCAGCACGTCGCAGATGAGCGCGGCAGTCAGCACGACATCGGCTTCCCTGAATCCGCGTGTCGTAATGGCAGGTGTGCCGATGCGGATCCCGCTGGTCACGAACGGTGATTGCGGATCATTCGGCACTGCATTCTTGTTCACCGTGATGTGCGCACGACCCAGTGCTGCGTCCGCGTCCTTGCCAGTGATCCCCTTCGCGACCAGGTCGACAAGAAACAGGTGATCGTCCGTGCCGCCGGACACCACGTCATAGCCGCGCTCGACGAATACCGAAACCATCGCGCGCGCATTCTCCAGCGTCTGTTTCTGGTACTCGACAAAGTCGGAGCCGAGCGCTTCCCTGAACGCGACGGCTTTCGCCGCGATCACGTGCATCAGCGGGCCGCCTTGGGTGCCCGGAAAGACCATCGAATTGAGCTTCTTTTCGATCCCGGCGTTGGCTTTGGCCAGAATCAGCCCACCGCGAGGGCCGCGCAGCGTCTTGTGGGTAGTCGTCGTGACGATGTCCGCAAACGGCACAGGATTCGGATACAGTCCTGCCGCCACGAGTCCTGCCACGTGTGCCATGTCGACGAAGAGTAAGGCGCCGACGCGGTCCGCGATCTGACGGAAGCGTGCAAAGTCCAGCACGCGCGAGTAGGCGGAGAAGCCCGCCACGATCATTTTGGGCGTGTGTTCGACGGCGAGGCGCTCGACTTCTTCGTAATCGATCAGACCAGTGTGTGTATCGACGCCATACTGAACCGCGTTATAGAGCTTGCCGGAAAACGACACCTTCGCGCCATGCGTAAGATGGCCGCCGTGCGCGAGGCTCATGCCGAGAATCGTGTCGCCCGGCGTCAGCAATGCCAGATAGACCGCGGCGTTCGCCTGCGAGCCACTATGCGGCTGGACGTTCGCATAATCTGCGCCAAAGAGCTGCTTCGCACGCGCGATCGCCAGTGACTCCACTACGTCGACATGTTCGCAGCCACCGTAGTAACGCTTGCCTGGATAACCTTCGGCGTATTTGTTGGTGAGCACCGATCCTTGCGCTTCGAGCACCCGCGGGCTGGTGTAGTTTTCTGATGCGATCAGCTCGATGTGATCTTCCTGACGCTGGCGCTCGAGGCGCATCGCGTCGGCCAGTTCCGGATCGAACCCGGCAATGGTTTGTTCCTTTGAAAACATTGAAACGTCTCCTGCAACATCCTGGGGTGCCTGCGGCCGTAGCCGCAGGGTGATTCGAATGAGACCGGAACAGGCTTAGATTCAGGCCTTGATGATGTTGTGGTCCGGGCCGTACCTGAACCCGGTGATGTTGGTGGCATCTTTCTCGCCCACCACCAGGATGTCGTGCTCACGATAACCGCCCGCGCCAGGCAAGCCTTGCGGCAACATGATCATCGGTTCCATCGAAATGACCATGTTCGGTTCGAGCACCGTGTCGATGTCTTCGCGCAGTTCGAGCCCGGCTTCGCGGCCGTAGTAATGCGAGAGCACACCGAACGAGTGGCCGTAGCCAAACGTGCGGTACTGCAGCAGGTTGTACTCCGCGTAAATCCTGTTCAGTTCGTGGGCGATGTCGCTGCAGCGTGCGCCCGGCTTGATCAGTTTCAGCCCAGCTTCATGCACTTCGATGTTGACCTTCCACAGACGCAGGTGCTCGTCGGAGCAGTGGTCGAAGAACATCGTGCGCTCCAGTGCCGTGTAGTAACCGGCGATCATCGAGAAGCAGTTCAGGCTCAGGATGTCGCCCTTCCGCACCTTGCGTGTGGTCACCGGATTGTGGGCGCCGTCCGTGTTGATCCCCGACTGGAACCACGTCCACGTGTCCATCAGCTCTGAATCGGGGAAACGTCTGGCGATTTCACGGACCATCGCCTGCGTCGAAGCCAGTGCCACTTCATGTTCGCGCACGCCTTCATGTACCGCCGCCGCGAGCGCCGCTCCCCCCACGTCGCACACATTGGCGCCATGCCTGATGACCTCGATTTCTTCAGCGGACTTGATCATGCGCAAGCGCATCGTCTGCGCGCTGATATCGACGAATTCGACAGAGGGCAGCGCGGCTTTGAGCTTTTCCAGCACATCCACGGGGACATGATCGAACTCGATGCCGACGCGTCCCTTGTTGTCGATTTCCTGCTGCACAGCACGGAAGAAGTTATCGCGCTGCCAGTCGGTGTAGACCACGTTGTAGTCGCCGACGGTACGACGCCACGGCTGGCCGCCATCGATATTTGCCGAGATCGACACCACCTTGTTCGGCGTTACGACGAGCCCGTACTTGCGGCCGAACGAGCAGTACAGGAAGTCCCCGTAATAGTTGATGTTGTGATACGACGTGAACAGCACGGCATCTATATTCTCGTTGGATATCAATGCGCGCAGCTTGCCCTGGCGGCTCGCATACTCCGCATCCGAGAAGGTGTGCTTCACCTTTTCGCCGTTCTCAATCCGAATCAGATTTTCCAGTTTCATGCGCTCGCTCCTTGGTGAAAAACGCCAGTAGGTGTGAGCGAATAGTAGAAGTTTGGTGGATTCGAAAGTTTTCGAAAACGACACGACGATCCTCAATTTCGACATTGAGGGTTTACCACCGTGAGCCCGTTTTGCCGTCGGATTGGCTTGTTCAACGAGCGTGCGCCTCCGCACGCAGCGATCGAGCGCGTGGGCCGGAGCAAGGAAACTGTGTGGCAAGTGCTGCCTTACAATGCGTTCTGGTATCGCCGACGGTCCGCCATGGGCGAAATCTTGAACTGTGCTTTGTAACGCGTCGCGAAGTGCGTCAGCGATGTGAAGCCTGTTCGTGAACAGACCTCTTCGAGCGGCTTGCCCGTCCGGTATAGCAACTGTCGGGCGCGGAGCAGGCGAATCTCAAGATAGGCCTGAGCCGGCGTCTTACCTGTCCGATCGTTGAACCAGCGCTCAAGCTGGCGCTGTGAGACGCCCAGATACGAAGCTACCTCCGCGACCGAGAGCGCTTCCTCGACATTGCTCTCCATGATCTGCAAAGCCTCGTCGAGTTTCGTATGTTCTGCGCCCATGTATTGGCGAAGCGATGTCCGCTGCTGTTGCTCGTGACTGCGTCGTTCTGCAACGAGCAATTCGAGCACGCGTGCGGCAAGCGAGCGGCTGCCGGGTGGCATGCCAAGCAGATGCACCATCAGGTCCAGCGGCGCGACACCGCCACTGCATGTGTAGCGATCCCGATCCACTTCGTAGAGGCGATTGGAGACGATGAGCTTTGGGAACTGGCCCATCAGCACGTCCTGATCTTCCCAGTGAATCGTGCACCGATAGCCGTTTAGCAAACCGGCGCGGGCCAGAAAGTAACTGCCGGTATCGAGACCGCCCAGCGCGGTGCCGCCGCGCGCATGCAGTCGTAGCCAATCCAGCACTGCGCCGATCCCCTTGCGTGGAATCGGATTGGGCCCGACTACGAATACGGCGTCGAACGAGCCGGGGTCCCGGATCGTTGCGTCAGGCAGTACGCGGATGCCGTCGCTCGATTGAACGCACTCTCCTCCCGCGCTGATGAGTTGATAGTCGTAGACACGGCGCCCGACGATCATGTTGGCGATCCGCAAGGGATCGACCGCGGCACCCAGTGCGATCAATGAGAAATTGTCGAGCAGCAGAAATCCATATTTTCTGACGCCGAGGTCATGAAGTCCGTCAGCGTGACGCTCTTCGAGCTTGATAGGGCGAGTTGGCATAGGCGGGTTCCGGTCAGCAACGACCCGGCTCGCCTGCAGGCTACATCGCCCACAAACGCTTCGGTCGACGGATTCCTGGCATCCTACCTCCAGCACGCAATCATTTCCAGTGAAGTCCGCCGATCCGCGAGCGGCGCAATAACGAGGGCGGCCCGAGGCTTTGACGTGGTCAAAATGGGCGTCTGCATGGCAAGGCCAAGGCAGACGTCGCCGCTGGTCGTTTAATAGCGGGCGCTCAGAACGCGTGACGCATGCCTACCGTAACCGCCACTTGTGTGTTCGTCGCGGACGGCGATAGCGTGTTGATCATCGCATGCGACAGCACGGAGTCCGCTGGCGCGCCATGCACGTTCTGATACACACCTTCGAGATAGAAGTCTGTGCGCTTGCTGATCGAGTAGTCGGTCTGCAACATGGCCGTGTTCCACCCGGGCGAAGAGCCGTTGTAGGCGCCATGCGTATAGATGTACGCGCCCGATACGCTCAACGCCCCCATGAGCGCGTACTTCGCGTTCATTTCATAGTTGTCGAGGCGCAGCGAACCGGCGAGGGTGCCGGCAGTGCTGTCATTCGCGCCGAGATAGCTGCCCGTGCCGAACGAGAATACGCCCGCCACGTTGTCGATCTGCGTATGGCTCCAGACCAGTCCGACGGTGGCCGCCCCGAAGGTGTAGTTGCCGCCGAGCGACCAGATACGCTGGCGTTCCGCGACGAAGTTCGCGCTCGTATCGCCCGTGGTTACCGCGCCGGCGCCGTTGCCTGCGTTATTCAGTTGCAGGTAGCCGGCGGCGAGATTTAGCGGCCCCTCGGCATACGACAGGCCGAAACCGTACGAGCGGTTATTCGCGAAGTCGGCTGCCTTGTTGCTGAACGAATACATCGTTTCGAACATGACGCCGTGGTACGTCGGGCTCGCGTACTTGACCGAGTTGTTGATGACGACCGAGTTGGCGGCGAGGTTGTCATTTTCAAACGGATGTGCGGCGATACTGCCACCCCACGTGTTGTATCCGGCCGTGAGCGGTCCGACCAGGTCGTTCATCACGTCAAACTGGCGACCAAACGTCAGGGTGCCGTACGAATCGCTTTGCAGGCCGACCCATGCCTGAGAACCGAACGCGCTACCGGCAAAAGCCTGGGCGCCGTTATTCAAAAGAAAGGATTGCTCAAGTTTGAACAGCGCGCGAAAGCCACCGCCCAGATCTTCTGTTCCTTTGAGGCCAAACACCGTGTTCTGCGTCGAGTTGGTTACTTCCTGCCAGTTGCTATGCCCGAGTTGATTGTTTGTGTAGATCAGGCCGGTATCGATCAGACCGTAGAGGGCCACGCTGCTTTGCGCGTGCGCCGAAACTGTAAAGGCGCAAAAGAGCGTGACCGCGAGTAGGGACCTTTTATACATGTTGGCTCAATGAATTTGCAGTGGTCGACGAAATCAGCTGATGCGTCAAAAAATACCCGCGCTTCTCAACGGCGACGGTATCCCGTCGAGGTTTGACGCGGGTGGTCCAGGAAAACAAGATCGTGCCGAGTTCAACTCGCCACTTGAGCGACGGCGTCCACTGTGGCGCGGAAGTATGGGCTGCGCCGGGCCATCGTGAAGTAGGTCAGGCCCGCTGAGAATAGACCGAACTCAAAGCTAAGATCGCCCCAGCCGAGGTAGTCGCGCATCAATGGGCTGACATAGGTCGGTGAATTGGAGAACAGGAGCGACGCCACGATGCCGACCAACAGCGCGATGACACCCGGCCAGAAGACTCCTGCGTCGTACCAGTACGCACCGCTGCCCCACTTCATCCAGGCATCCGCCTGATATCGGCCACGACGCATGAAGTAGTCGACGATCACGATAGCGGCCCACGGTGCAGTCCAGAAGACCATGTAGTTCAGGAACACCTGGTACATGTCGAAAAATTGCCCGTAGAACACCGTCACCACACGGAAACAGAGCGTGAAAAGCGCAATGATGGTCAACGACGTAATCCGGTTGATTGGAATGCGCAACGCAAGCAAACCGAGTCCAGCCGTATAGCCGTTGGGCACATTCGCCGCAATACCGCCGAGAATGATCGAAAACAACAGCGGCACGATGAACCACGTCGGCAAAAATCGGCCAAGCTGGCTGACCGGGTCGTCGCCGAGCGAACCACCCAGTGCGGTTGCAAACAGCACGCCGATCACCTCACAGAACATCAGCGCGACGAACTGTCCGCCGCCCGCCGCCAGCACGATCTTCTTCCAGCTGGTTTCAGCAGGGAAATAGCGGCTGTAGTCGGAGGCGAAGTTTGCCCAGCCAATCGGATAGGAAAAGATGATACCCATCGCAATCAGCCATGTACTGATGGACCCCCCGCCGTGGTTGATCGCCGACGCCATCGCGAAACTCGTGTGCGGCAACACGAATGCCGCCAGCCCGCCGAACAGAACGGCCAGCACGACCGCAATCCATTTTTCCGCGGCGATGATGGTCGCGTGTCCAAAGATCGCCAGCAGTATTTCCGCAGCCAGAATGATGGCTAGCGAAACCCAGACCACCCCGTGGCTCTGAAAGCCACCCATCTTCAGCAACGTCTCAAGTGCCTGAGTGGCTACCACTGAGTTGATCGAAAACCAGCTGAGCGCGGAAACGAGGCTAACCGCCTTCGGCAGGAAGGAACCCAACTGCCCGAACGAACTGCGCGAGGTCATGATGCCGGACGTGCCCGTACGCGGCCCCATGATCGTGGTCAGGCCCAGCACGAAACAGCCGAGCAGGTTACCGACGAGAATCGCCCCCAGCGCCTGCCACAGTGACAATCCCTGAGACAGCGCCAGCGCGCCAGTCACGACCACCACGTAATTGGTGTTCGCACCAATCCACATCTTGAACAACTCGGCCGGAGTGCCATGCCGATCCTTTAAAGGAATCGGGTCGATGGCGTGCTGTTCGATGCTCCACGCCTTGTCGGCTTCGACCTCGGCGTGCGGGTTACGGCTATCGTAGTATCCCATTGTGTTCCCCAGATGGATGGTTCAGGCGCGCGACGCTTTAGCGCGCGCATCGTAGGCTTCGCGGAGTGCACGCGAAATGCCTTCTACACAGACATCGAATAGCAACGCACCCTTTTCCGCCGAAGCGGCCGCAGCCGATGACAGGCAGCCGGAAGATGGCGTCCACTCCGGAATTGGCGGAAACACGTCGTAAGGCTCAAAGCTTGCCGCCCCATGCGTGGGTACGCACGACATGTCGACCAGATGTGGATGCAGGTGCAGCATCAACGATGTCTCCAGCACACCGCCGTGCTCCACTGCCCAGCCTGGAAAACCGTCCGGATAGATCCGGGCGATCGTTTCTTCAGTAACGAAATCCCAGTAAGAAAGCATCACAACCTGAAAGTCGTGAATGCCTTCCCAGCGCAGCTCGCGAATCGCCAGATCGACACCTTCGACGGCGAACATGGAATTCTCGAAATGTCCGTTGACAAGGCAGACCTTCCGCGCGCCGTGACGGGCAAACTCCTTGAGGACGTCTTTCACCGTCAACGACAGCGTGTGGCCATCCAGACTGGTTGTGCCACACAGATGGTTGCCGCCGCCACTCTTCTGCTGGGATTTGTAGCCATACGCAATGGCGGGGGCCACCAGCGCCTCGATTTGCCGCCCTACTGCAACCGCAATGGCACTTGGCAGCAGCACATCGGGGTTCATCGACATGTGCGGGCCGTGCTGCTCCAGCGCACCAATCGGAATCAGGACGGGCTGCGCTTGCCCTTTCACCCGGCGCGCGTATTCGGGCCACGCCAGCTCGCCTATTACCACGCTTTTTTCCATGGAAATACTCCTCCTTACCGTTGTTTCTGTTTATGTCGATACCACGCGAACCAGCCGCAATCAGACCTATCGTAGAAGCCTAAAAATGCGGACATGTTTCCATTCACGACAAATCGCTTCTCATTTTCGACATTCCAGCAACACAGGCAAAACGACGTCGATTACGAGAACGGCGGCGACCGTGCCGCCGTAGCGCTCGGGGTCACCGAATCCTATGCTTCGAGAATGTTCGGAGCTAAGGTAGTCTTCCGGTTGAACCGAAAGCGTCAGTGTCAGGCCTTGATGATGTTGTGCTCCGGGCCGTACCTGAATCCGGTGATGTTGGTGGCATCTTTCTCGCCCACCACCAGGATGTCGTGCTCGCGATAACCGCCCGCGCCAGGCAGGCCTTGCGGCAGCATGATCATCGGTTCCATCGAAATGACCATGTTCGGCTCAAGCACCGTGTCGATGTCTTCGCGCAGTTCGAGCCCGGCTTCGCGGCCGTAGTAATGCGAGAGCACACCGAACGAGTGGCCGTAGCCAAACGTGCGGTATTGCAGCAGGTTGTACTCCGCGTAAATCCTGTTCAGTTCGTGGGCGATGTCGCTGCAGCGTGCGCCCGGCTTGATCAGTTTCAGCCCAGCTTCATGCACTTCGACGTTGACCTTCCATAAACGCAGGTGCTCGTCTGAGCAGTGGTCGAAGAACATCGTGCGCTCCAGTGCCGTGTAGTAACCGGCGATCATCGAGAAGCAGTTCAGGCTCAGGATGTCGCCCTTCCGCACCTTGCGCGTGGTCACCGGATTGTGGGCGCCGTCCGTGTTGATCCCCGACTGGAACCACGTCCACGTGTCCATCAGCTCTGAATCGGGGAAACGCGTGGCGATTTCACGGACCATCGCCTGGGTCGAAGCCAGTGCCACTTCATGTTCGCGCACGCCTTCATGTACCGCCGCCGCGAGCGCCGCTCCCCCCACGTCGCACACATTGGCGCCATGCCTGATGACCTCGATTTCTTCAGCGGACTTGATCATGCGCAAGCGCATCGTCTGCGCGCTGATATCGACGAATTCGACAGAGGGCAGCGCGGCTTTGAGCTTTTCCAGCACATCCACGGGGACATGATCGAACTCGATACCGACGCGGCCCTTGTTGTCGATTTCCTGCTGCACGGCACGGAAGAAGTTATCGCGCTGCCAGTCGGTGTAGACCACGTTGTAGTCGCCGACCGTACGACGCCACGGCTGGCCGCCATCGATATTTGCCGAGATCGACACCACCTTGTTCGGCGTTACGACCAGCCCGTACTTGCGGCCGAACGAGCAGTACAGGAAGTCCGCGTAATAGTTGATGTTGTGATACGACGTGAACAGCACGGCATCTATATTCTCGTTGGACATCAACGCGTGCAGCTTGCCCTGGCGGCTCGCATACTCCGCATCCGAGAAGGTGTGCTTCACCTTCTCGCCATTCTCAATCCGAATCAGATTTTCCAGTTTCATGCGCTCGCTCCTTGGTGAAAAACGCCAGTAGTGTGAGCGAATAGTAGAAGGTCAATGAATCAGAAAATTATCGACTGCGACAAACTACTCTCGATTTTCGACATGAAGGGTAAACACTCTCGGGGGCTAGTCCTTCGCAGTCGCATGGCGAACGTCTGCTGAAGAGCGACGAGTCGTCATTTGACGAGGCGACGGCGGCCGCCGATTTGTCGGGCGCGCCAGCTTCATTTTGAAGCGCTGTGTGGGGTGACTCAGGTTTCGACAGCCATTCTGCCGACGGCGCCTTCCGTTCGAGCATCCGTCCCCTTGCTTCTCGCCATGGGAATGCTTCCGCAACGGGGAATCGCGGCCCGCATTTGGACAATCGTTTTTTTCGGCCAATCTATATGCGGGCATTGAACACATAAAAATAGCCCTGAAAGACGCGATTCTCCGGATGCCGCCGCGACAGATACCTCAGCCAACGCGTGCCGTTTGTACATCGGAAGGTCGTGGCCAGCTTGCCGGTCGCGACGGGGTGACTATAGACTTCCTCAGTCTGCCTCACTATTTTGGTTCGGCCACGTCAAGCCTCTCCACTTGCCGCGTGTGCTGCACCACATCGGCGTCGTCGAGCCATAGCGCCTTACGGCCAAAGCCCGTGTACAGCTCGAGTTGGTCTGCGTAGTGCGTCGAGCGTGTGCCGTCCGGTGCAACGAAGCCGCTCTGGCCTGGCGCGACCACATCCGATGCCTGGACCTTGCCTGCTGCTCCCTCGCTGCCGAACACAATCAGGTCGTTTTCCGTTCCGCGATTCTGGTATTCGGGAACATGGATGGCCTCCGACCCATCAGCCTGCGGTACGCCGAAGAAGTTATTGGCGCGGAACGTCAGGGTCACAGCAGGCGTTCTCCATTGAGTGATGTCGTCGCCGTAGCGTTGGGACAGCGACTTCCATGCATCGTCCAGCGCGGCGCGGATCACGTCGTCAGGTTGCGCGCCGTTGAAAAGGTCGACGCGTTGCGGCACCCCGGAGCGCGGTCCGAGCAACGCCTCGTACAGGATCTTGCTGCCCGCACTCAAGTTCACCGAGCCGGTCGGGCCGTCTTGGGTTGTCTCATAACCGCTTGCCGTGTACCACTTGTCAAACGGTGCGGGAACGGCCTTCACGACGGTTCGACCGAGCATCGACGTGAGCCACGCATTCATGATCGCCGAGCCGGGCTGCGCGTATTTGCCAGTGTCTTTCGGATCGTCGTTGATGCCGTCCCAGTGCGCCAGCGAATCGGCCAGGCGGCGACGCGGATCGTCATTGGGTAGCGTTGCAGTCGCGCGCTCGATGAACGGCAGGAACGGATGCACGTTCAGGTCGGCGCGGCTCGTTTCCTTGAGGATCTGCCAGACGTCGTCGGTATCCAGCGTGGCGTGCGCATCGATGCGCCGCGAGATTTCATCGACGCGGTCCGCCTGACCCCACAGGAACGCGAACAGGTCCGATGCGGGATAGCCCTTCTCCGGCGAGTTGTTCCAGTTCGCGATGTAGCCGCTGCGCGGGTTATAGATCTGTGGATTGGTCGAGAACGGCAACAGACCGCGCCAGTCCCATTCGCCGGTTCCAGGCACCGGTAAGCGCGGATCGTGTCCCGCGCGACGCCGCGGATACTTGCCCGTATGCGCGTAGCCGATATTGCCGTCACGGTCGGCGTAGTACCAGTTGATCGTCAGTGCCTGGCGCGCGGCCTGGTCGGTCCAGCTTTTCCAGTCGTGCGCCTGTGCCTGATGGGTCCACGCGAGCAGCGACTGGACTTCGAGTCCGTCCCAGGCGCGCGCTTTTGCATACGCGGTATGCGTGGCGTCGTCGCGCTGCATCACAATGCCGTGCACGGTGCGGTAGACGTCGAGCGTCACGGGCGCGGCATCCTTCACGTGAATGATCTCCGTGCGCTTTTCCATCTGCACCCATGCGCCGTTGTGCCAGTAGAAATCGGCGCGAGCAGGATCGATGCGCTCGGCGAAATTGTCGATATCGTCACCGAAGCCGGCCGTCGAGCCCCACGAGATCCGGCCGTTGTGGCCGAACAGCATGCACGGATACGCAAACGGCGTATTGCCCACGATATTGAAGCCTGCGCCATGCAACCCGACGCCATAGGTGTATGCCGGGTTGAACCAGCCGAACTGCGGGCCGTTCAGCATGATCGCTTTCGCCCCGCGCGCACGATGCTTGCCGATGATCCACATGTTGCTGGTAGTCGGAAAGCCGGCAAGACCATTGGCGCCGCTCGCCGCATACTGCGCCAGCACCGTGTCGCGGTTGGCAACCGGATCGAGCGCGAGCAGCATGCCGTCGGCACCGCGCGCGAGGCGCTCGGCCATCGGTGGCGGGCCATCGTAGCGAGGCAGCGTATAGGCGAGCGTGCCGCTGCCCACCTGTGCGCCCAGCTTGACCGGATAGGTGCGTTCGTCGGGGGCGATGGTCGTGCGTGCATCCGGATTCACCAGCCATTTCAACTGGTTGAACAGTTCCATGCCGCGTACGTCGCCGTACTTGTCCTTCAACGCCGTGAGCAGCGCAAGGTTGTCCACTTCGCTCGTGCTGTCGGAGAAGCGGTTCGCCATTGTGCCGACGAATACCATCGCCACATCGAATGCGCTCCAGTTCGACGGCGTGAAGCCGAAGTCGTTGAACTGCCTGGGCATCAGCGTGGCCAGGTGGGCACGCACCTGCGCAATCCAGGCGTTCATGCCATCCGCGTAACCGTCGAGAATGTCGCGCTCGTTTTTCGGCAATGCAGCGATTTGCTGTTCGATCGACGCGGGCCAGTAGTTGCCGCGCGTCGCCTCGTCGAACTTCTCGAATTTCTCGCCGAGCACTCCGGCCACCGTGCCCTGTGTGCTGCGTTTGGCCATCTCCATCTGGAACAGGCGGTCTTGCGCTACCGCATAGCCGTAGCCATAGAAGAGCTTGTACGTGGTGTCCGCGTAGATCTGCGGCACGCCGTATTCATCGCGCTTGATCACGACCTGGTGTGTCGCCGTGCTGGTCGCATGCGCAGTGGAGGGTAGCAGCGGGAGCGCAAGCGCAGCAAAGGCCAAGAAAAACGCCAATACGCATGCGTGCCGTGAGAGGCGGGACGGTTGAGGCACGATATTTCCATCATTTAGAAAGACACATACCGCGGTATCGATCATGGCGCCTCCTCCTTCACAGGAAAGACGGTGTCCACGAGACCTCACCCCGTGCGGCCCGCGCGTTTATACGCTGCATCGTGGAACCTGAACAGATCGCAGCGAAGTGCCGCTGCATTCAATGCGCAGCCAGGCTCCGCGAACGGAGCCTGGCCTCGGCCTCATGCGTTGACGTGCCGCAAGTCGAGCACGCGTTGCGCCTTGCCGGTGGCGGTCGTCTTTATCTCGCCGGCGTTCAGCACGCGCACAGCCGTGGATACGCCCACCATCGTCTTCACGCGATGCTGCAACTCACGTGCAAGCTGGGCGCGCTCGCTATCGACGAGCGAGTCGCAAATCTCCGCCCGCGCCTCGACCGACACGGACAGCGAATCCATGTGCCCGTCGCGCGTGATGCACAACTGGTAGTTCCCGCTAAGCCGGGAGATGCTGAGAATCAGTTCCTCAATCTGGCTCGGAAACACATTGACGCCGCGAATGATGAGCATGTCGTCCGAACGTCCCGTGATCTTTGCGAGCCTGCGCATCGAGCGCGATGTCGGCGGCTGCAGCGAAGTCAGGTCGCGTGTTCTGTAACGGATCATCGGCACGGCTTCCTTCGAGAGCGACGTGAACACCAGTTCACCGTGACTGCCGTCGGGCAGCACTTCACCGGTTATCGGATCGATGATCTCGGGATAAAAGTGATCTTCCCAGATCACCGGCCCATCCTTGCTTTCGATACACTCGCACGCCACGCCCGGGCCCATTATTTCCGAGAGACCGTAGATGTCAATGGCCTGGATGCCAGCGCGCGTCTCGATCTCGTTGCGCATTCCCTGCGTCCACGGCTCCGCGCCGAAGATGCCGAGCTTCAGTGACGACTCCGCCGGATTCATGCCCTGCCGTGACATTTCGTCGATCAGGTTGAGCATGTAAGAAGGCGTGACGAGAATGATCGACGGCTCGAAATCGCGGATCAATTGAACCTGCTTCTCAGTCTGGCCGCCGGACATTGGCACGACCATGCAGCCGAGTCGCTCCGCACCGTAATGGATACCGAGGCCGCCAGTGAACAGGCCGTAGCCAAAAGCGTTATGCAGCGTGTCGCCGCGCCGACCGCCGGCCGCACGGATCGAACGGGCCGTGACGTTGGCCCAGGTGTCGATGTCGTTCGCGGTATAGCCCACGACCGTCGGCTTTCCGGTCGTGCCGCTTGATGCGTGGACGCGGACGACCTGGTCTTTCGGCACCGCAAAAAGTCCGAACGGATAGTTGTCGCGCAGGTCTTTCTTCGACATGGTCGGAAATTTCGCCAGGTCGGACAGGTGGCGCAGATCGTCGGGGTGGACTCCGGCTGCGTCAAAGGAGCGACGATAGTGCGGCACGTTCTCATAGGCATGCCTGAGCGACCATTTGAGCCGTTCCAGTTGGAGCGCCTGAAGCTCGTCGCGGCTGGCTAGTTCGATGGGCTCGAGTTCGCCCCGTTGAGGAATTGGCTGGACCACGGTTGTCTCCTGAGAATGACGTGACTGAATAGGGTTAGGCGATGGCAGGAACGGCGGCGCCGCGCAGCGGCTTGCCGGCCCAGTGATGCGCCGCGAGCAGTGGCGATACGCGGTAACGGTCTTCGCCGTAATGCCCCGCGAGGTTCACAAGCGCCCGGTAAAACAATTCGACGCCCATGCTGTCGGCCCAATCGAGCGGACCGAGCGGATAGTTGACGCCTTTCTTCATTGCCAGATCGAGATCCGAAGCCGTGCAGACGCCCTGATTCACGGCGTCCGCGGCTTCGTTGACGAGCATTGCGACCGTGCGCATCAGCACCATGCCCGCGGTGTCCGCAACCGGCACGACCGCGTAACTGCTACGCTGCAACGCGCCCACGACCGCCAGATACGCTGCGTCGCTGCATTGCAGAGCGCGAGTGAGCGCCAGCGTCTTCGTGGTGGCGAAGTCGAGCGCGAGATCGACCAGCACGACATTGTCACGGCCGATGTCGCAAGCGCGGCGCGTCGCCGTGCGGCCATCGGTGAGGAGCAGCACCGCATCGTCGATTTTCGCCACGAGACCGGCGACGTCGTCGTCAGCGTCCGTCGAAACGTCCAGCCCCGAACGCGACAGTCTCTCCTGTAACGGCATGAACGGCTTCTCCGGCTTGCCGAGCCTGATTTTCCGGGGCGCGCTCGCCGGGGCCTCGATCGTCGCGGCTGGCTTGGCCGCCTGCGCTGCATAGTCGTAGAAGCCACGGCCAGTCTTGCGACCGAGGAAGCCCGCGCTGACCAGTTCCTGCTGAATCAGCGACGGCGTGAAGCGGCGATCGTAGAAATACGCGCGAAACACCGACTCCGTCACAGCAAAGTTGACGTCGTGCCCGATCAGGTCCATCAGTTCGAACGGTCCCATGCGGAACTGGCCCGCATCGCGCATCACGGTGTCGATGGAAGCGGGATCGGCCGCCTGCTCGGTCAGCACACGCAAGCCTTCCGCATAAAACGGCCGCGCGACGCGATTGACAATGAAACCTGGGGTCGACTTCGCATGAACTGGCGTCTTGCCCCAGGCTGCAGCCGTCAGATGGGCGCGCTGCGCCGCCTCCTCCGAGGTCGCCAGTCCGCTGACCACTTCCACCAGCGCCATCAACGGGGCGGGGTTAAAGAAGTGCATGCCGACCAGCCGCGCCGGATTGCGCAACGAAGCGCCGATCGCGGTGACCGAAATGGACGAGGTGTTGGTGGCGAGAATGCACTGCTCTCCCACGATGCCTTCGAGATCGCCGAAAATCTTTTGCTTGATATCGAGCCGCTCGGCCACGGCTTCGATCACGAGGCCAGCGTCGCGAAGATCGGCTAGACCCACGGCCGCGCGGATTCGCGCAATTGCGGCCTGTGCCGCGTCCGGGCTTAGACGGCCTTTGTCCGCCAGCCGCGTGAGCGCGGCGGCGATGCCGGTCAGCGCCCGCTCAACGGCTTGTGCGTCGATATCGAACAGCACGACCGGATGGCCTGCCGTCGCCGCCACCTGCGCGATGCCGGCCCCCATTGCGCCGGCGCCGATCACGCCCACCACACACGCTTGATCCAGAGCGGTTTTCATGTTTTCGCTCCCCTCAGACTCGCTCGATCACGATGGCAATTCCCTGTCCGACGCCGATGCACATCGTGCAGAGCGCGAACCGGCCATTGCGGCGTTCGAGTTCGTACATCGCGGTGGTGACGAGCCGGGCGCCCGACGCGCCGAGCGGATGCCCAAGCGCAATTGCGCCACCGTTGGGGTTCACGCGCGGATCGTCTTCCGCCAACCGAAGTTGCCGCAGCACCGCAATCCCTTGCGAAGCAAATGCCTCGTTGAGTTCGATTACATCGAACTGGTCGAGCGTCATGCCGAGGCGCGCGAGGAGTTTTTGCGTGGCCGGAGCCGGTCCGATGCCCATGATGCGCGGCGCAACGCCAGCGGTCGCCATGCCGAGAATGCGGGCGCGCGGCGTGAGCCCGTTGCGGCGCGCTGCTTCTTCGCTGCCGATCAACAACGCGCACGCGCCGTCGTTGACGCCCGAAGCGTTGCCTGCCGTCACCGATCCGTCCGGACGTACCACGCCCTTGAGTTTCGCCAGCGTTTCGAGCGAGGTTTCGCGCGGATGCTCGTCGCGTTCGACGGCGACCGTCTCGCCCTTCTTTTGTGGCACCTGAACGGCGGTGATCTCCTGCGCTAGCGTGCCGTCCGCCTGCGCGCGAGCGGCGCGTTGCTGGCTGCGCAGCGCGAATCGATCCTGCGCATCGCGTTCAATCCCGAAGTCCATCGCCACGTTTTCCGCCGTCTCCGGCATCGAGTCGACCCCGTACTGCTCGCGCATCTTCTTGTTGATGAAGCGCCAGCCGATGGTCGTGTCAAAGATTTCAGCCTGGCGGCCAAACGCCGTAGCCGATTTGCCCATCACGAACGGCGCGCGCGTCATGCTTTCCACGCCGCCGGCGACATAAAAATCGCCGTCGCCGGCGCGGATGGCGCGCGCCGCGTTGCCGACCGCATCCATGCCCGAGCCGCAGAGACGGTTGATGGTGGAACCGGGCACGTCGATAGGTAAGCCCGCGAGGAGCGCCGACATGCGCGCGACATTGCGGTTGTCTTCGCCCGCCTGATTGGCGCAGCCGTACAGGACATCGGCTACCTGTCCCCAGTCCACCGAGGCGTTGCGGCTCATCAACGCGCGGATGGGAACGGCGCCGAGATCGTCGCCACGAATGTCCTTCAGAACGCCGCCGTAGCGTCCGAACGGCGTGCGGATTGCGTCGCAAATAAAAGCTTCAGTCATTGATTGCCTCTGAATTGATTTGATGGTGATGGGTCGGGTTCGCGCCGGCCTGCGCGCGGCTCACGCCGGCTCGCGCTGCGGGACATGGCGGCGGCTTTGCACGACGCGGAATCGGTTGGCCACGAACGCGGCGTCCGAAAGACTCGCGTTGGCTGCAGGATTTGCTCCTGTGGCATGGAAGTCAGAAAACGCCGCCGACTGATTCACGAAGACACCGCCCGTCAGATTGATCGACAGCGCAACACCGCCAAAAGCCGCAGCCTCGTCGGCCGCGTCCAGCACCTGCTCGTCCGTGCTGTAGACGGACAGCGTCAGTGCACCGCGCGTGCGAGCGATGCGGCCGGCAAGTTCAAGAGAATGCTCGGTCGAGCCGGTTGCGATCACGAACGCAATCGGGCCGAACCATTCCTGCGTGAAGGTGGCTTCGTCGCGGTCGGCGTCGAGTTTCAGCAGAATGGGCGTGTTGACCTTTGCGTCCGGAAACGCCGGATGCACGAGGCTCTGGCTGTCAAGGAGCGGTGTGCCGAGCGTGGCGACCTGCTCGATCCGATCCAGCACGCCGTTGTTCTGGATCGCGCCCGTCAGTTCGACTGCCTTGGCCGGATCGGCGGTCAGCTTTTGCACAGCTTCAGCGATGGACTGGGCGACGGCGTCGAATGAGATCGTGCCTGCAGCCGTCTTGATGCCGTCACGCGGCACGTAGATATTCTGCGGCGCCGTGCACATCTGACCGGAGTACAGCGCAAGCGAGAACGCGATGTTGCGGACCACCGGTTTCAGTTCATCCGCCGAATCGATTACGATCTGGTTGACACCCGCCTTCTCGGTGTAGACCTGTGCCTGGCGGGCATGTGTCTCGAGCCAGTCGCCGTTGGCGGTGCAGCCGGTGAAATCGATCAGGCGAATTTCGTCACGCGTGGCCAGCGACTGCACAAGCGCGCCATCGTTCGGGGCTGTGGCAAGCAGGGTCACGACGTTCGGATCGAAGCCGGCCTCTTTCAGCACTTGTCGCGCAATGCGAACGGTGATCGCGAGCGGCAGAATCGCGGCCGGATGTGGCTTGACGATGACGGCGTTGCCGGTTGCGAGATCCGCGAACATCCCGGGATAGCTGTTCCAGGTGGGAAACGTGCAGCAGCCGATCACGAGGCCGATGCCGCGCGGGACGATGGTGAAGCGCTTTTCCATGGCGAGCGGCGGATTCTTGCCTTGTGGCTTTTCCCAGTACGCGGTCTCGGGAATGTCGCGCATCGCGTCCCACGC
This sequence comes from Paraburkholderia podalyriae, assembly GCF_014397785.1. GTDB lineage: Bacteria > Pseudomonadota > Gammaproteobacteria > Burkholderiales > Burkholderiaceae > Paraburkholderia > Paraburkholderia podalyriae. The sequence continues at coordinate 55,545 of NZ_VZQQ01000028.1, read as the reverse complement.
GTAGACGATCGCCTCGAGCGCGCGATCCTGCGCGTGCGGGCCACCGGCCTGGAACGCCATCATGAACGCCTGCCCGGTGGTATGCATGACGCTGTGCGCGATCTCGAAGCTCGCTTGATTCAGTCGCGCGACGATCTCCAGACTGACGCCGACCCACGCCTTCGGACCGGCCTTACGATATTGTGTCTGCGCTTTCTGTGCCGCTGCGATCAACGCATCCGGTTCCACTTTTGGATAGCCGATATTCAGTGCGAAGCCGAATGGCGAACGCTCCTCGCCGACGGTGCCGCTGCTGCCGGGTTGATGGAGTTCGAAGGGCCGCTCGAGTTGTGACTTGAATGCCGCTTCGCCGTCGGCTCTGGCGGTTTCGCCATAGGCACGCGGGCTAGGCATCTCATCGAAGGGACTCCAATAGCCGCGTGTCTTGATCGCGTTCAGTGCGCTGTCGAGCGTCTTTTCGTGTTTATCAAAGAGAGAATGATTCATCGTGAGCCGCCGCTTGATAAGGGTTGGTGTCCTTCGATTACCGTTCGTCGTAGCTCACAACCACCCGATCCGAGATCGGATGACACTGGCACGTGAGCACGAAGCCATCGTCGATTTCGCGTTGTTCGAGCGTGTAGTTCTTTTCCATCTTCACTTCGCCTTCGAGCACTTTCGCCCGGCATGTGCAGCACACTCCGCCCTTGCAGGCGTAGGGCAGTGCTACGAACGCGAAGGCTGGTATTTTGGCCATCGCGTTGCGTCGCCTTCTCCTCTTTGCCGCAAGTTCTGACGGGAACAAAAGCGAGCGATCTTCCGCCGCAGAGTCGCTTAAAATCATCTTTTCGGCACTCTCCGAGGCCAATCATGCGCTCATGGCGGCTTGATCGTCCCAACCTCTCCGGCCATCTGGATCTGTCACGGGCAACGAGCCTGGTCTCGGCCATCGGGTCTAACGATGCGAACGCCTTCGCCGCGGAAGTTCTGAAACTCCTAGAGGATGCCGCAGGCATATCGCAGTGCACCGTCTTTGCTTACGAGTTCAACAATCGTCCTCGGACGGTCTCGGTCGCAGACCACCGTGGCGGTCGATATCTGAGCAACGTCGCGGATACCTACGCCAAGACTTTCTATGCGTTGGACGGAAATCAGACGATTATCTCCTCTGCCCGTCCTCAGAAGCTCGACTCGGCTGTCCTGCTCCACCAGCAGGCCATCGAAGACATCTCGCATGAAGGGTATCGAGCCGCTTGCTATCATCAGCCGGACGTTTCGGGCCGACTCTCCCTTTTGCTGCAGCCCTCGCAGGACATCTGGCTCTCCGTCAATCTCTACCGCGACCGCAGGCGCGGCCATTTCCACGCGAACGAGATCGCGCTGATTGAGGCCTTTGCGCCGCTCATCGCCCAGACCGCCAAGCATCATTACGTGCTATGCGGCCAGATTCAGACCGGCATTCCGCAACTGATGCTGGTGCGTATTCGAGGGATCTGCCCCGAGTTGTCGAAGCGCGAACTCGATGTCCTATGCGGCGTTCTGGAGGGCCGTACCGCGAAAGACATCGGAGAACTTATGGGCGTCAAAGCCTCCAGCGTCGTGACCTATCAAAAGCGGGCCTTTCGCCGCCTCGGCATTTCGAGCCAGCGTCAGTTGTTTGCCTTGTGCCTGGCTACCAGCCGAGAATGATCACGCACTGCGTCATCTCTCTGACCGTGCCCGATCTTCTGCTTGCCTGGCACTGAGGGTTTCTCCTAATCCATTTCACCCGTCAAGTCGTACCCATTTTGGGGACAGCGCGCGCGGGCGAATCTCCATACTCCACTCATCGCCATACCTCGCCGCCCTGACGAGCCTGACGCGATTGCATTGAGTGCTGTGGCGCTCGACATAGAGCTGAGTTTGGAGACGACCCGTATGGAAACGACCCCATTGGCTGACCGCAGTCCGCTTCCTGGCGGTCCGGCAAACGGTGCTGGATCTGGTGAATCGATGCGAGAGCAGCGTGTCATCGCCAAGGTCTCCCGGCACCTTCTTTGGTTTCTCTTCGTCCTGTTCTTCTTCTCGTTCATGGACCGGATCAATATCGGATTTGCCGGCCTTACCATGATGAAGGATCTCGGCCTCTCCGGCGTCCAGTTCGGTCTGGCGACCACGTTATTTTATATTGCATATATCGCGTTCGGCATTCCCAGCAACATCGTCCTGGCGCGCATCGGCGCGCGGAAATGGATCGGGACTATCATGATCGCCTGGGGTCTGGCCTCTACAGCGACGATGTTCGCATCGAGTCCGGGAACGCTTTACCTGTTGCGAATCCTCGTCGGCGTGACCGAGGCGGGCTTTCTACCAGGCATCCTGCTTTACATGACGTATTGGTTTCCGAGCGCATATCGCGCGAGGGCCAACGCTTTGTTCATGATCGCGATGCCCGTCACGGCCGCGGTCGGCTCCGCGCTCTCGGGATACATTCTGGCGCTGGATGGAACGCTTGGCCTCAAAGGATGGCAGTGGCTCTTCTGTCTGGAGGGTCTGCCTTCGGCGATCTTGGGTCTGGTCGTATTCGGCTATCTGCGCGATGTTCCCGAGAAGGCGCACTGGCTCACTGCCGATGAGAAGCGCACGCTTTCGAAGACCCTCGCGGCCGAGCACAACGCCGACCCCGTGCCGCATTCGCCCGCCACCGACGAAAGAAGCCTTCTCAGCGAGCTCTTCTCGCCAACGGTCCTCAAATTTGCGCTCGCTTATTTCTGTCTGGTCAACACGCTAGCAATGGTTGCCGTCTGGACGCCCCTGATCGTCAAAAGCTTCAGCGCTGACGCGAGCAACCGGGCCGTCGGCCTGCTGGCCGCGATCCCGCAAATCTGCACGATCGTTGCAATGATCTGGTGGGGAAGACGCTCTGATCGCAAACAGGAGCGCAAATGGCACCTGATGTTGCCGATGCTGTTTTCCGCTGCTGGCTGGCTTTGCACCGCCTATTCCACCAACCCCGTGATTCAGATGTTAGGCATCTGCCTCGCGTCGGCGGGTTCGTACACCGCCATGTCGATCTTCTGGACAACCCCTGATCACGCATTGAGCCTCCGGGCCCGTGCCGTTGGGATCGCAGTGATCAACGCGACCGGCAACATCGGGTCGGCGCTGAACCCCCTGGTCGTGGGATGGCTGAAGGATCTCACCCATAGCTTCTCGGCCGGATTGCTCTATGCAGCGGCATTGCTCGTGATCGGCGCCATCGTGGTGGCAGTGCTGCCCGTTCAGCCCAAGCGCTCCCGCGACGCGGAACTATCTAGCAACGCACGTTAGTGCGGATTGCCCTACTTGGGCGAATACGCCGATGGCGTTACGGCAGCATCGAGGCGCAGCCCATGCGTAGCCCCCCGCTTACCAGAATTCGTTAAGGAGCAAACGATGGAATTCAAAGCTTATCCCTTCACTGCAAAAAAGTACGCTGGCCAGATGCCGAATCTTGACAACGGCATCGAGACAAAGCGACATGCAGTGACGATCGTCGGCGGTGGCCCTGTCGGACTCGCCGTGGCACTTGGCCTCGCCAATCACGGCGTTCCTTCCGTATTGATCGAAGCCGATGATTCCGTATGCTATGGCAGCCGGGCCATCTGTATCTCGCGTCGGAGCCTGGAAATCATCGAGCGCCTGGGTGCAGTGGACGGGTTTCTGAAGACCGGACTGCCGTGGGCCGGTGGGCGCAGTTTTTATCGCGACACCGAAGTGCTGCACTTCAAGATGCCGCAGGACGACAACCAGAAACTGCCTCCGATGGTGAACGTCGCGCAATATCACATCGAACAGTTTCTCCTGGACGCCGCGCAACGGAAGTCTGATCTGATCGACATCCGCTGGCAGACCAAGGTGACCGCCATCGATTCGCGTACGGACGGCGCCATGCTTCGCCTCGCGACTGCCGAAGGCGACTATTCGCTCAATACGGACTGGGTGGTCGCCTGCGATGGTGGGCGCAGCACGATCCGCGAGGCATTGGGCTTGCAGCTCAATGGGACGAGCTACGAGGGCCGTTACGTCATCGTCGATATCGAGCTCGAGAGCGAGCGGCCGACCGAGCGTCTTGCCTACTTCGATCCATCGTCGAACCCGGGCTCCACTGTGCTGGTCCACAAGCAGCCTGACAATGTCTGGCGCATCGATTACCAATTACGGGACGGCGAGGACGCCGAACAGGCAGTCAAGCCTGAAAATGTCATGCCACGGGTGCAAGGCCTGTTGGACATGATGGGCGAACGTGGCGCCTGGGCACCCATCTGGATCACGATCTACAAGGCCAATGCCTTGACCCTGGAAAGCTATCGTCACGATCGCGTGCTGTTTGGCGGCGATGCAGCCCATCTGGTGCCGATTTTTGGCGTGCGCGGCGCGAATTCAGGAATCGATGACGCGGACAACCTCGCGTGGAAACTGGCGTTCGTCGTCCGTGGCCTGGCGTCCGAAGGATTGCTCGACAGCTATTCAGACGAGCGCGTCTTTGCGGCCCACGAAAACCTTAGCTACGGTGCCAAGAGCACCGAATTCATGGCGCCGCCCTCATTCGCCTTCGAGTTGATGCGCAAGGCCGTATTGAGCTTGGCGATCAAGCATGAACGCGTGCGTTCTCTGATAAACCCGCGGCAGACTTCTGCCATCAGTTATACGGAGTCGCCGCTCAACACGCCTGAAGCACAGTCGGGCGCGTTTGAGGCTGGTCCTGCGCCGGGGGCCGTGTTGACCGAATGCCCATTGACGATCGTCGAGGGCGGCAGCGCGAGGGAGGCTCATCTGACGGACTTGATCACTCCAAGGTTCACCGCTCTGCACTTCAGCGAAGACGGACGCGTACCGGTGGAATTTGCCGAACTCGAAGCAACGCTTCAAGAGGAAAAGCTGCCTTTCAAGCTGATCCCCGTGACTTCGCATCTTCACCCCGAGACGAACAACAATCACAACTGGGACCACACAGGTCGGCTGTTCGCCATGTACAACGCCAGACCCGGCACCGTATACCTGGTTCGCCCGGACGGCCATGTACTGGGACGCTGGCATGCGGCAGCGGCTGCAGATGTTGCGGCCGCCATCCACCACACCCTTCAAATGTGATCACCAAACCGGTAAAGGAGAACGCGATGACTGACAGCGACCTCGACATCATTTATACCCGGCTGTGCAAGACCATGACTCAACTGGGTCAGCCGAACACTTCGCTTTTCCTCGCGCGCTTCGCCATGCTCGCGATCGACAGGATCGACGACCCCGCCGTCGCACTGAATTTAATCGACGACGCAAGCGAAGGAATGACTGAATCAGCGCCGCGGTAGGGTTCCAATCCACAAGCCCGCCTCGTAGCACTTTTTCTGGCTTCCCATATCCTTCGCAGGAACGCGAAACAATGACCGTCAATTATCAAACCGGCTTCGCCAATGAATTTGCCACCGAGGCGCTGCCGGGCGCCCTTCCCCTGGGGCGTAACTCTCCGCAACGCGTGCCTTATGGCCTATACGCAGAACAACTCTCAGGGACTGCATTCACGGCGCCGCGTCATAACAATCGGCGTTCGTGGTTGTACCGGATCCGGCCAGCGGCCATGCACTCGCCATTCCAGCATATCGAGAACTCGCGCCTGTTGAGCCGCTTCGACGAAGTACCGACGCCACCGGATCAGTTGCGCTGGGATCCTCTTCCGATGCCCGATGCACCGACCGATTTCGTGGCTGGCCTTGTAACCATGGCGGGCAACGGCGCGCCCGATGTAGGGCGAGGATGCGGTATCCACCTGTATGCCGCGAACTGTTCCATGACCGACCGGTTTTTCTACAACGCCGACGGTGAGTTGCTTGTCGTGCCGCAACAAGGACGGCTGCGCGTGGCAACCGAAATGGGACTGCTGGAAGTCGAACCGCAGGAGATCGTCGTCATCCCGCGAGGCGTGCGTTTCCGGGTTGAACTGCCCGATGGCGAGGCGCGCGGCTACGTGTGCGAGAACTATGGCGCCCTGTTCAAGCTGCCCGACCTTGGCGTCATTGGCTCCAATGGCCTGGCGAATCCGCGTGATTTTCTGACGCCGGTCGCGTCGTATGAAGACCGGGAAGGCGACTTCGAACTGATCGCGAAGTTCGAAGGCAATCTCTGGCGCTCCCGGATCGACCACTCGCCGCTCGACGTCGTCGCATGGCACGGAAACTATGCGCCGTACAAGTACGACCTGCGGCGCTTCAACACGATTGGTTCAATAAGCTACGACCATCCCGACCCCTCGATTTTCCTGGTGCTCCAGTCCCCCACTGATACCCCCGGCGTCGATTCGATCGACTTTGTCATTTTCCCGCCGCGTTGGTTGCCCATGGAAAACACGTTCCGTCCGCCATGGTTCCACCGAAATTTCGCAAGCGAGTTCATGGGACTGATTCATGGCGCGTATGACGCGAAGGCTGAAGGTTTTGCGCCCGGCGGTGCGTCGCTTCACAACTGCATGAGTGGTCATGGCCCAGATGCCGAAACCTTCGCCAGGGCGAGCACCGCAGACACGACCCGGCCTGATCACATCACGAACACGCTGGCGTTCATGTTCGAAACGCCCGCCGTCATCCGGCCGACGCGCCATGCGCTGGAATCGTCGCAGCTCCAAGGCGAGTATTACCGGTGCTGGCAGGGCCTCAAGAAGCATTTCAACCCGGCACAAGCCTGATAGGACGTTGGAGAAATCACATGTCGTTGATCAACGAGACGCACAGCCCGGCTCTGAAAAGTTGGGTGGAACAGGCAAACCGACCGGGGAGCGATTTTCCAATCCAGAATCTTCCATTTGGTCGTTATCGACCGATGGGCACGGACGAGGACTTCAAGATTGGGGTAGCCATTGGCGACCAGATTTTAAGTCTGCAGGGCACAGGCCTGATCGACAGTCCGGACATGAACGCGTTGATGGCACTTGATTCAACAACTCGACTGGAGTTGCGCCGCGCCATTTCCCGAGGCCTGGCGCACGGCAGCGAGCAGCAACAAGCATGGTCGACGCTGCTTATCAACCAGAGCGCGGCGGAGATGGCAGCGCCTTGCCGAATCGGAGACTACACAGATTTTTATACGGGCATTCACCACGCCATGTCTGTCGGCAAGCTGTTCAGGCCCGACCAGCCGCTGATGCCGAATTACAAATGGATGCCGATTGGTTATCACGGTCGGTCTTCATCCATTCGCGTGAGCGGCCAGACGTTTCGGCGTCCGCGTGGGCAAACCAAAACGCCGGACGCCGCGCAACCCACCTTTGGTCCCAGCCGACGACTGGACTACGAACTCGAACTTGGCTACTTCGTCGGTCGCGGCAACGATTTGGGGCGACCCGTTTCCATCGAAGACGCGGAGAATCATCTTTTCGGTGTGACACTGCTCAACGACTGGTCCGCGCGCGACATCCAGGCGTGGGAGTACCAGCCGCTCGGCCCGTTCCTGTCCAAGAACTTCGCGACAACCGTCTCTCCGTGGTTAATCACGACCGAGGCACTGGCACCCTTCCGCGCGCCGTTGACGCGTCCCGACGGTGACCCGCAGCCGCTCCCTTACCTCGACGCCGCCCGCAATCGCAAGGAAGGCGCATTCGACATCACACTTGAGGTGTTGATCCTAACGGAGCGCATGGTCGGGTCAGGCCTCCCACCTCAGCGCTTGACGCTGGGCAACGCTGGCTCAGCGGCCTACTGGACAGCGGCACAACTGGTGACCCACCACACGGTCAACGGCTGCAATCTCCAGCCAGGCGATCTGCTTGGTTCCGGTACATTGTCGGGCCCCGCCGCCAATGAGGCTGGCTCGCTACTCGAATTGACCGAGGGCGGCAGGCAGCCCGTCGTGCTGGCCAATGGCGAGCAGCGGACCTTCCTGGAGGACGGCGACACGCTGATTCTGCGTGGATGGTGCGAACGTCCCGGCGCGGTTCGCATCGGACTCGGCGAAGTCCGTGGCACCGTCCTGGCCTGAAAAGGAACCACCGATGACAGTTTCGAACAAGCCGGAAGCTGCGGTCTCAGATCGCGTCCTTTACACATATTTCCGCAGTTCTGCGGCGTACCGGGTGCGCATTGCGCTCAACCTGAAGGGTCTCGATTACCGTACAGTGCCCGTCCACTTGCTTCGTGACGGCAGACAGCAACATCAACCCGAATATCGCGCGGTAAATCCTTTCGTGCCGAGCTACCGCGAGGATGGTCGAACCATCCGTCAATCGTTGGCCATCATCGAATACCTCGAGGAATGCCGCCCCGACCCGCCGTTGTTGCCCGACGCACCATTTGCGCGTGCAGAGGTAAGGCAGTTGGCGCTATCAATCGGGAGTGAAATCCATCCGCTTAACAATCCGCGGGTTCTAAAATATCTGGAGCACGAGATACATGTCGACGAGGCGGCACGGCTAGATTGGATGCGCCACTGGATGACGACCGGACTCGAGGCGTTGGAAACGCTATTGGTGGATATGGGTTCATCCGGGCGCTTCTGCCATGGCGATCGACCCACGCTGGCAGACTGTTGCGTGGTGCCTCAGTTGTTTAATGCGCGACGGTTCGAGGTCGATCTCTCCCAATGCCCGCGTTTATTGGAAATCGTCGAGGCCTGCAGCGCACTACAGGCTTTTCAGAACGCGCATCCGAGCAGACAGCCAGACGCGGCGTCGTAAGAGGACCATGACTTATTGTCGACTTCGGAGACTCAGCCATCGCAAGGGCCGTTCTCTGTCGGTTGCTCGAACGGCCGCTATCCGACATACCTAAGCCGTTGGAGTGGCGGCAGATCGCCCCGTCGAACGGCGGAAGTTGGCCGGCTACTGCCTGATGCGGTCGGCCGGAACCAGCCGAGGCGGTCGATCGGCTTGTTCCTTCTGACGGTATCTTTCCGGCCGACCGGCACCTCTTCGATGACACGGCCGGAGTGGTTGCCTAGGGGGACAAGAGGCGTGGCCCGTAACGGATTGATTGTCGCAACAGTGACAGATTCACGGCGGTCTACGGAAGCGCGGGACGATTGCGAGAAATCAGGATTGATTGAGCTGCTGCCGAACTACTGACGTCCAGGAGCACGGCCTCTTCACAACCTTTTTGCGGATGCACTCCCTTTCCAATACTTGTACGCATAAGTCGGTGGTGTGACCACCGAAACTGATCCGGCAGACAGCTTCGCTATAATCGGGCTATCTTCCCAGACCACCCTGCTTCGAGTAGATGTCCGTCAAACGAAACCGGTCTCGGACTGGCCAGCCACGCCGGCCGCTGACAAAGGCGCTGTTGTTACCGATGGATCGTGCGTCCGCTAGCGAACAGTCCCTGAGGCTGCATCTGGCGCTGGTCGCTTGTCGTGAGTGCCAGGCCAATAGTCACCTGATCAACGAACTGATGCGCGCCGTCTATCTTGCTTATTTCTTGCAACGCGCGGGCTACGGAAGGCATCCCGCCGCGCACTTCAAGGTCGCCGAGTGCGCTGTGGAGGTGGCGCTGGCGCACGCGTATGGGACGGGCGAATGGCGTCTGACGCCGGACGTCATCGGTGACTTTGAAGAACTGATAGCGCTGTATGACGCGCAACTTGCCCGCGCACCACTGCATGCGGTACGTCACGCCGAAGAGCAACTCAGGGATTTTCTCGCAGGAACCGAAAGTTCGCCTATCGTCGTCGAGGAGTAACACTCGCGCCGCTGCACTGGCTTGTAGGTGTATGAGTTCAAGCTATGACATTCCTGGGTGTGAGCGGTGATCTCTGGCAGCGCGAAGCCAAGCCTGGGGATAAGCAGTTTTTCGGCACGTTTCTCGAAAACTTGATCGCGTGGAAGCGCGATTTCTCCGCGGAGCCCGTCGCTGCAGCAGCTGGTCGAGTCGTTGCGGATGGTCGCCCCACAGTGACGCAGTGAGCACGCCGTGGATCCGGCGCGTTGCACGCAACACAGCTCCTTCGACACTCCCGTGCGGCCTACCCCATCTTTCGTGCAGGAAGAAGCGTCAAATATTTGATGCTATAATTGATGCAATTCAGCATCAACTGGAAGTCAAATGCGAACCACTGTTACGATCGACGACAACCTTTACGAGCGCGCTCTTGAGCTCGCCGACCCTGACATGGATAAGGCCGACCTGTTTCGAGTGGCGATGCAGACGTTTGTTCGCGTTCAGGCTGGTAAGCGTCTGGCGTCGCTGGGCGGCACCGAGCCCGGTATGCCCGACATCCCGCGGCGCCGATCGGAGCCTGCGGCTCAATGAGCGTCCTCATCGATACATCTGTGTGGGTCGATCATTTCCGTCGCGCGAATGCGAGACTGGTCCAGCTGATCACCAGCGATCAGGCGCTCACCCATCCAGTTGTGCTTGTTGAGCTCGCCTGCGGCACTCCGCCTGCACCCCGCGCACGTACGCTCCACGACATCGGGCTGCTGCAACATGCGACGCACGCGACATGGACTGAGGTGATGGAGTTTATCGAGGCAAGACAATTTTATGGGCGAGGCTGCGGCAGCAGCGACCTTACGCTGCTTGCGTCAACTTTGATGACTCCCGGTGCGTCACTTTGGACCTTGGACAAACGACTCGCCCAGCTCGCCGGTGAACTCGGCATCGCGGATATGCGTGACATCCACTAGGCGCGGCATCCCCCCGGGCACGTCATTCGGCACTTTCCAGGATCAGCGCTATCGCTGTGCAAAAACCTGCGGTCTTACAGCTCACCCACCTGAGCAGTTCCTGACGAGGCTTCTCCGGTCCGCAGGCGGGATTTTATATGTCGCACAATACATAGTTATACTAACTAATAAAATGCTAATTCCTTTTATGTCAAGTCGGGGGCGGCCGACACTAGGACTTCCGGGCCTGAGCCCCTTTTCGTGCCAAGTCAGTCGATGTCCCCGGCCTTCACGCCGAGGCGCGCGAGACTGGTCCCGTTGACGCACCTCACTTACTAAGCCGAAACAAAGTAACCGGACATGAATCATGCCGCGTAGCGGACTGACGGATGTTGAAACATGGATCGGACCAAGGCCGGAATCTTCTGCAACGAGCGCAGAACCGCTCGAACTCGCTGCTTGAGATGCCCCGGACCTTTGATGGCAAGCTTGCCGATCTTGTGATGTTTGAGATAACCCCATACCAACTCGTCCGGGTTCAGGTCTGGCGAGTAAGCAGGAAGGAAGAACAGACAAAGGCGCCCATCCGATTCTGCGGCAAGCTGCCGGATCGCTTTGCAACGATGTACCGGATGACCATCGGCAATCAGGAAGACAGGCGCATCAGCGGTGAGCATCAGCCGTTTGACGAAGTCGACGTACACGGAGATCTTGAAGCTGCCTTCGAAACACATGAATCGAAGTTGGCCACGCGGGCTGATCGCTGAGATCAGGTTCACCTTGAAGCGCGCGCCAGTGACTTCGACTACCGGTGTTTGACCGACCGGTGCCCAGGTCGTGCCGCTGTGATAGTCCGATCGCACCGTCGATTCGTCGACGAAGAAGATCTGTGCCCCGCAGCGTTTGGCCTGCCCGGCAATGGCCGGGTATTCGTTCTGCATCCATGACTCGACCAGTTCAGGGTCGCGTTGGTAAGCACGCGCAAGCGGACGCTGGGGTGAAAGCCCGAGCTTGCGCAGCAGTCGACCGACCGACACCTCGGAGAGCCTGACGTTGAAATGATCGCGAATCAACTCCCGCACCATGTCTCGCGTCCACAATGCAAACTCGAACTTCATCTGCATGGGGTTCTTCGTTGTGACCGTCTGATAGACGAAGCGGATAGCCTCGGACGAGAGCTTCATCGGTCGACCAGGGATTGCCTTGGCTCGTAACGCCTCGATCCCCCCTTCGCGCCAGGCCGCCAACCACTCGTAAATACGCGCTCTCGAGAATCCCAGCGTGCGGATCACGTCCTCCGGCGACTCGCCAGCTTCGACACGCTTGACCGCCCGAATGCGGATCTCTTCCAGCGTTGCATGTGAAAGCTGCCGGCCGTCGTCCTCGCGCATCTCGCCTCTCCCTAAACCCCTTAAAGCTTAGGCCATGGCGTCGATTTATGTTCGCTTACTTACGCACTGGTTAGTAACTCCGCGGGATCGGAGGGCCGGAGTGTCATACGGCTGTGGTCAAGCGATCGTCCAGTTTGGAAGCCGTCCCGGGTTAATGCCCAGGCGCTGCCGTCAGGGCCACGTGCCTAAGCTCGTCCGGCTGCCGCGCCTCCGCGAACCGCGCAGAAGGCTTTCAGACGCTCATCCACACCCGGGATGGCGGAACGAAGCGTAGCGGTTGGGGCGCGAAGTCCTCGAGCTGCGCGCTACGTTGAGCCTCGCGCGCCTGTGGCAAGCACAAGGCAAGAGTGAGGCGGCACGCCAGCGGCTGGCCGGATTCTATGGCGCTTTCACGGAAGGCTTCGATTCCACCGACTTGCGAGAGGCGAAGGCGCTGCTCGAAGAGCTACGATCTGTCTCGCGCAATCGCCACGGTGCAAGCCGGGGGCCCTCGTCTCAGAATTTCGTCCGCATCCCCGCCAGTCCGTACACTTGCGTTCTCGTGCTGGAAGGCGACAGCGAATAGATCTGTGCGAACTTTGCATCACCGGCCGCGTGCTGGTAGATGCCGACGAGAAAGAGGTCGGTCCGCTTGCTCAGGAAATAGTCGAGTCCGACATTGACCTGGTGCCATTTCGGGTCGACAGGTTGCGGGTGATAGCTGCCTGATGTGTAGATGTAGGCTGCGCCAGCGAGCAAATCGGGTAGCACATAATCCACCAGCGAGACCTCGAAGTTGTTCAGGTCGACCCTGGACGTATCGAGGTAGTCGAAGCGCGACTTCGTATAGAGCACGGACGCGCTTGCCGCGCCGAACTTATAGGCCCCGCCTGCGCCGAACATCCACTGTTTGGCGACGCCTGCGCCGGTCGCAGGATTAGTGATGAATGGCGAACTGAAGCCGTAGTCGCCCGAAACAGCGCCGCCGGTGTTATTCGGATCGTTCGGCATTGTGACCTGGTTATAGGCCGCGCCAAGCGACAGACCGCCGTTGCGGTATGTCACGCCAGCGCTGTAGCTGCTGTTGTCGGAGAACCCGTCGGCTTTGTTCGAAAAGCCGTAAAGCGCGGCGACTTGCAACCCGCGATAATCGAGGCTCTTGAACTGGACAGCGTTGTTGACGCGGAACGTGTTGAACACGTTGTCGTTGTCGCCGATATGCGTGCCGTAGGCGGCGAACTGGCACGCCGACTCATAGGCACAGAGCGTTGCGGCGCCGAGGTCGTATTGCCGCCCGACGGTGATCGTGCCGATACGATCGGACGACAAGCCGACGAACGCCTGCCGGCCGAACATGCGCCCGCCCTGCGAAAGCGATCCATTGGTGATGCTGAAGCCGCTCTCCAGCGTGAAGATGGCATGCAGCCCACCGCCGAGGTCCTCGGTTCCCTTCAGTCCGAAGCGTGGCGGCTGCATCGGGCCGTTCGCCACGAACCATGAAGAGCCACCTTTCTGATTATTCGCATAGGCGATAGCCGTCGAGATCAAGCCGTAGAGGGTCACGCTGCTCTGGGCACTCGCCAGTCCGGCGAAGCTCAGCAGGTACGACGCAACAAAAAGATTAGCCAATTTAGATTTCACGTGTCTGTCTCCGTTCAATTTATTTAGTATTACTAATCACCGTCTTTATGCCGACGCATTCACATTCCGCCTCGTTCTGAACGAGCCGATGACGCCCCCTGCGGTCTATGGCCATCCGGCGCGACATCTATCGTTCAGTGCGGTTCGCGCGTGCCGGCTTCCGTGCAATTCGTCATTGCCTCAATTGTTTGGCGTGGGCGTTACCGCCCCCCCTTGCGGCGCACTTCCTAGCCCTCCTTGGCAAGAACGCCATGCATTCTTCGGCAAGCCGCTAAGGGTCAAGAGCGAGACCCTACTGTGTCATCACAGTGGCCGTTTGGAAGTTCGGCCCTTTGGTAGCTATTAGAGCCTATCAGTGGCCATAAGTAAATTGGAATTCACTTTTGGTTTACCCGAACTGTGCTTCCAGTAATGACCTGCGAGTTTGTGCTGCGCAGACGCGAAGAATCGGGGGTGAACCGTTAGACACCGCAGCCCGTCCCAATACACGAAGCGCAACGATAGGGGTCAGTCGAGGTTGAGTTGAGCCACGAAAGACGGACTCTGCTCTTGGATGAGGGGAATGTCGGCACGGGCAAGCATCGAAAGCCTCATTCGACGGATCTCCACGCGGAGATGTGGAGTTCGCGAAGACTGGGCGCACGCCCGGACATTTGGTGCGCGAGTTCTCGAGCCGACGACACAGAGGATCACCAACTGGGTCGCGCAGCCGGACCCCGAAACATCCATGCGCTGAACGCGACTTCGCGCGTCGCCCCTGGCCCCCATGCTTCTCGAGGCCTCAACCACTGCATAAGATTCGCCGGCTCAGCTGCGCTCCGATTTTGCACGACGCCGTACCGGATCGCGGCCGGGTTCCTTGTCTGCGGGAGACGCGGCTGTTGTCTCAGCGGGGCCTCCTCTCACACCGTTCAGGACCAGTCGAGTCAGTACCTCAATAGCGGCCCCGTCATCGATCAGCCGATCTGGAAAGTCACCGGCGCGCGCAGTCCAGTTGTAGCCGGTGTATTCGAGCATCGAACACAGTGCCGAAGCAATCAGTTCGCTATCGAGCCCGGGGCAATAGCCTTCCTTTTGGAGGAGCTTGATCACGCTTGACATGCCTCGTATGCCCTGTTGCCTCACACCATGCCATGCACGAGCGAACTCACGATCCGCCATCGACATCTGAAATGCTGCAGTTGCCACAGGCCAATCATCGCGATAGATCTTCCAGAACGCTCCTAACCGCTCTTTCAGGTGTTCGAGCGGGTCCCCACGCGTGTTCAAGGGGCGGTTTACTTCCGCCTTGAGGCGCGTGCGAAATTCGTCAAGCAGCTCGTGTAGCAGTGCTTCCTTGCTTGGATAGTATTTGTAGAATGCACCCGGCGAGCGGTTGGCGCTCGCCATGATGTCGGCAATTTTCGCATTCGAAAACCCATCTGCTGCCAACGCGCGTTTCGCCGCAAGCTTGATCGCTTCTCGCGTCGTATTGCCTTTCGGTGTGCGCCGGGTCGCCGGCTCGATGAGTTCGTCCATAACGAGAACAATCGTCCATTAGTCTGGCCGGCACTCGGCCGGAACATTCATCAATTGCGGCTTCCCGCTGCTCAACGTCTTTTCGACATCACTCAGTCTCAAGGAATCCAGTTCACGCCTGGGCGCCCGCCCCCTCCAGATTCAACCCCCGAGTGGTTGTCAAAACACCGCCTGAGCCGCATGGACCGGAATTTCCGCTGAGGTCCCCGGGAAGCGTAATTGTAATTCAGATTCACTTTGGCCGGCATCGAAATCCTACAGGTCCTTTCGACCATGCCGAGAGCGTGTAGCCACCACTGGCGGGGCAACGGGGGGATGAGCACCGCAGAATTTATTGTTCACTTTTGCAGGTGGGGTGCTTGGAGTCGTTAGGTCGGGAAAGCCGGATGCGCAGGCCATCGAAAGTGGCGGCGTCCAGAAATTCGGCCGCCCGCGCGAGCGCGAGGTCGTCATGCGCGGGGCCGACTTCCCGGCGGCCGCAACGCCCATGACCGCCACCGCGTGGGCCGGCGGCCCACTGACCTCATCGCCTTGCGCTGCCCTCGAGCACCAAAATCAGACGTCATGGGATTGCAGCCATTGCACGTAATCAGCAACCCCGGTCGCAACCGACCATCGTGGTTCATAGCCGAGCGCACGCACGCGCGTTATGTCCAAATAGCGTTGGTCGCTCGAAGGCCCATGAGGGTGCAGCGGCAACGGCGGTATCGCGCCTGGGAACAGCGCGTTGACTGCGTCAGCGAATTCATCCAGCCGCGTGGTTTTGCCACTGCCCACGTTGTAGACCTTGTGCTCCGGGGCAATCGCCTGGTGGACCAGCGCCATGCCGTATGCGTGGTCCTTGACATAGTTGAAGTCCCAGGCCATGTCCGCGCATGGCAAGCGCCCTTTGTCTGAGGTCAGATCCATGGCGACGCCGCGCACGGCGGCATGAACCATCCGCGCGACGACATTGATCATCTTGTTGTAGAGCGGCCCGTATGTGCCGTCGATTCTCACGATTCGGATGTCGAGGTCCGTCTGGCGCTGAAAGATGGCGGCGATCGCCTCGAGCAACTTCTTGGGCCCAGCCTGAATGTAGTGATGGTCCTTCTGCTCAGTGATGGCGATCGGGCCTGCCTCGCTATACGGATAGTATTTTGAGTCCAAGCCCCAGTAGATGTCGCTGGAACTGGTGATCGTAAGTTGTCCGACATTCATGATTCGACAGGCTTCGATCACATTGAGCGCACAAGCCGTTCGTAAATGCACTTCACGCGCCGGCGACATCGATTTGGGGGCATACCCCGACGCATCGAATACCTTATCCGGCTTGATACGGGCAATCGCATCGAAGACGTCATAGCTGACCGTCAAATCAATTCGTTCCTGCTGCGGGGCCTCCCCGAAAAACTCCTTCAGTTCCGCAGGCGAGCGCTCAGCTCTGGCACCTGCGATCACAATTTCTTCGCCCCTCGCGGCAAGCTCGCGCGCGACATGCATCCCTATAAAGCCAGTTCCGCCCAAGACAAGCGTTTTCATTCAGGACTTCCTTTTATCCGTTTTTCAGGAGAGCACGAACCCGCGGTATCCGGCATCGGCCACCTCGTTCAAAATCTTGCGGTAAGCCGGCACCCCGCCCACATAGGGC
This sequence comes from Paraburkholderia podalyriae, assembly GCF_014397785.1. Classification (GTDB taxonomy): domain Bacteria; phylum Pseudomonadota; class Gammaproteobacteria; order Burkholderiales; family Burkholderiaceae; genus Paraburkholderia; species Paraburkholderia podalyriae. Next base: position 38,801 of record NZ_VZQQ01000028.1, on the reverse strand, counting down.
ATGAAAATTCGAGGCTTGCCCGGGATATTGGCGCCGACGTACCACGAATTGCCGCGTGGGTAGAGGGTGCGATCGGCCACCTCGTTGACGTGGTGAACCCACTCGTTCTCCGCCTGGAGCTCGCAAGCGACGTAGGCCCGATTGGTCTTACGCGCGTACTGAATCAACCGAGTGACCCAATCGACGTGCTCTTCGATGGAGTGCACGACGTTGCTGAGCACCGATGGGCTGCCGGGCCCCGCGATGATGAACATGTTAGGAAAGCCCGCGCACGATACGCCCAGGTAAGTGCGTGGACCGTGCTGCCACCTTTCCCCCAGCGTCACGCCTCCGACTCCGCGGATGTCGATGGCACGCAGCGCACCCGTCATGGCGTCGAAACCGGTCGCGAACACGAGGATGTCCAGCTCAAACTCTTGCGCGCTCGTACGCAGCCCACGCGGGGTCACTTTCTCGATCGGCGCAGTCTTCACGTCGACCAACGTCACGTTGGGCCGGTTGAATGTTTCGTAGTAGCCGGAGTCCACACAGAGGCGCTTCGTGCCGAAGCGCAGCTCCTTCTTAGGGCAAAGCAGTTCGGCCACTTTCGGGTCGCGCACGATCGCACGGATCTTGGAGCGCACGAAGTCGGAGACATACTCGTTGGCTTTTTCATTGACCAGCAGGTCATTGAATGCGCGCAGCATCCGGAATCCGCCACCGGCACCGCGCCAGCGGAACTCGAACTCGCGCAGCCGCTCCTCTTCAGAAACCTCGAGGGCCGATTTGTCGACGGCCTCCAGATACAGGCCGTTGTTGGCTTCTCTCGCGCGGGCCCGCCGCTCACGGTAGTGGGCCTTGGCATGGCGGACGGCCTCGTCGTCGAGCGGCTCGTTCTGGGCCGGCACGCTGAAGTTGGCGGTGCGCTGAAAGACCGTCAAATGGTCGGCCTGTTCCGCGATCAACGGAATCATCTGCACACCGCTAGAACCCGTGCCTATCACCCCTACCCGCTTGCCGGCGAAATCCACGCCCTCTTTCGGCCAATCGGCGCTGTGATACCAAGTGCCGGCGAAGCTGTCCAGGCCCTTGAAATTTGGGGCTTGCGCGATGGAGAGGCATCCAGTGGCCATCACACAGAACTGCGCGTCGAATGACTCGCCCGCGTCTGTCTCCAGGGTCCATCGCTTTGCCTGTTCGTCAAATATTGCCCGCGTCACACGCGTGCGAAACTGGATATCGCGCCGCAGGTCGAATCGGTCGGCGACATGGTGGATGTAACGCAAAATTTCCGGCTGTGTCGCATAGCGCTCGCCCCAGGTCCATTCCTGTTCGAGCTCCGCGTCGAAGGAAAACGAGTAGTCGAGGCTTTCTACGTCGCACCGCGCGCCGGGGTAGCGGTTCCAGTACCAGGTGCCGCCGACGTCCTCGCCGGCCTCGATCACGCGGGCAGTCAGGCCCGCCTTGCGGGCGCGGTGCAACTGATAGAGGCCGGCGAAGCCGGCCCCGACGATGATGACATCAAGCGACTTTTGTTGATTTGATGCATTCATTCCAGGGTCTTCCGATTCAGGTTGACAAAGCAGTAGCGCGCTGCGATCGCTCCACAGGAGCATCGGGCGTTCGATGCAGACCGGCTGCGCGGCGATCTCTTGGAGCGGCCCTCCCGACGCGGTGCCCAAACATCTGTCCTGAAATCGTCCGATTTCCGTGCACGGTAATGGGTGTGATAGGTCCAGCGCGGCCCATGAAACGTATTACAATGCATCGAGCGTATAAAGTAAATCACCATTCACTTATCGAAAACCCTTATTTCTAGCGCGATTGGCTGACCTCATCCTACGGGCGCTTTATTAGCTGAACCGTGCCCCTTCGCCAGGACAGAGTCACCACCACGCGGACAGGTGGACGCGAGGGATCAAGCAGGGCGTCACGCGGGCTACATCGATGGCTTTGCTGCCGTGAAGGCCGCGGACGTCACTGCGCGGGCGGATTCAATCGCCCGCAACGCGTCATACGCCGCAGCCTACCAAGGCCTGAGTGCAAAGCAACTTCGGTGGAAAAGCCTCGGTCCAATCGCGGTTTTCCGGTTAACCGGCTCTGCTTTTTTCAGCGGCAAGCCACTCTTCCCGCAGTTGGTTCTTTTGAACTTTGCCGATACTTGAAAGTGGTAACGGCTCGCTGCGGATGTCGTAACTGCGTGGGACTTTGTAGCCGGCAATCTGCGCCCGGCAATGCGCGTCCAGTTCCGCGATATTCAAAATCGCGCCAGGTTTCGGAACAACCGCTGCATGAACCCGATCTCCCCAGCGCTCATCGGGCAGACCGAGCACGGCGCAAGCCTCCACCAAAGGGTGCGAGGCCAAAGCGTTCTCGACTTCGGCGCAATAGATGTTCTCGCCACCACTGATGATCATGTCCTTGATCCGATCAACGATGAACAGAAAACCGTCCTCGTCTAGATAACCCGCATCACCGGAACAGAGCCAACCGTCGACAAACGTCTGGGCGGTCTTCTCAGGCGCCTTCCAATAACCGCGCATGATAGCGGGGCCGCGCAGCAGGATCTCGCCCGCTTCCCCCGGCTTGCATGGGCGAGATTGATCGCTCCTAATACGGATCTCAAAGCCGGGCAACGCCTGCCCTGCCGACTTCAGCTTTCCCGCCTTGGGGCCGCTCAAGACGTGCCGGTCGGGGGGCAAGCTACAAATGCCCCCGCATGCCTCGGTCATTCCATAGAACTGGTTGATCCGCGCATTGGGAAAGGCCTGCAGCATTCGAGCAAGCAACGCCTGCGATATTGGAGCAGCACCGTACTGGATCGAGCGAACTCGAGATAGAAGCTCATCATCGCGCTCGGGGCCGTCCAGGACCATCGCAACCATCGTTGGGACGAGTTGAACGTGCGTGACACCATCGTCACGCAGGCGCCGATAGAAAATCTCCGGCTTGAATTGCGCTATGAAGCTGTGCGTGCCGCCGCCAAGCGTCACAGCCAGCCCGTTCGCAAGATCTCCCAAATGGAACATCGGTGTCGAATGGAGATAGACCGTGTCCTGGTTGTACCCGAGTTCGCGATGCAGGCTCATCGCGGCGAAGCTGAAGTTCAGGTGCGTCAACTCCACGCCCTTGGGCAGTCCGGTCGTCCCCCCTGTGTAGCAGATCCCGGCTAGCGAATTGAGGTCACCGCAAGCATCCTCGATACGCGGGTGTTCGATCATTGCCGCATACCGCGCGTTGTCGAAGCAGACGAATTCTTTTAGAGACGGCAGAACCTCAGCCATCCGCGTTCCGAACTCCTCGAACGACTCGTCGCTGAACAGCAGCATGGAATCAGAGTGCTCCACGATGTGGCGAAGCTCCTCGAAGGCCAAACGCGTGTTGAGGGGAACAATCACTCCGCCCGCCCACCAAATCGCCATCAGGAGTTCAAAATAGCGAGGAGAATTCCTCGCCAGCGTGGCTACGCGATCACCGCGCTCGAGCCCCGCAGCTTGCAGGGCGCCAGCCAGCGCTGAGACTCGTCCCAACAGCTCGGGCCAGGTGCGCCGTTCCTCACCACTGGAAATGGCCAGCCCTTTTGGACAAATGCTCGCCGCTCTGCGCAGCGCTGCCGTCGACATCATAAATGGCGCTCCATGGTCTAAAAACTGAAGAACTCAGTCGGAATAAGCAGACGGATTCATGGCCGAAGCCTCGCCGCACATCCGAAACCGAAAGGTGTTTGCCGCGAGCCTGCCCGCTTCCACAGCGAATTGTCTCACCATCCTTCCTTAAAAGTAAATTTGGAATTACCATGGAAAACCCTACCACATCGTCATTGGCAGCTCCGTTGCATCGGCCCATGTTTGCGTGTAAATTGCAATTTACTTTTAACAGCCATCATCAGCATCATGACCAACCCGCCCAACACACTGAACGACTTGATTTCTCGTCGACACACCTGCAGAGCGTTTCTGCCGACTCCCGTCGCGCGCAGCACAATCGAGTCCATCCTGGAAGCGGCGCAGCAATCACCTTCGTGGGGCAACGTGCAGCCCTGGCAGGTGACCATCGTGTCGGGTGACGCCGCCGATGCGTTCCGGGAGGCGTACACCCGCTTCGCGCAGAAAAACGAGCCGATTGCGCCCGACTTTGAATTTCCGCAGTCCTATGAAGGTGTCTTGAGAGATCGCCGTCGGGAATGCGGCTGGCGGCTCTATGAAAGCGTGGGCGTCAAAAAGGGCGATCGTGAAGGTTCGGCGCGTCAAACGCTGGAGAACTTCCGTTTTTTTGGCGCTCCACACGTGGCAATCATCACGACCCACCGTTGTCTCGGGACGTACGGTGCCGTCGACGCCGGCGCCTACCTGGCGAACTTCATTCTTGCGGCACAGGATCTTGGAGTAGCCTCTGCGCCGCAAGCAGCGTTGGCCTCCTATCCACAGTTCATACGTTCCCATCTGGGTATTTCGGACGATAGAAACGTGGTGGTGGGCGTCTCTTTCGGCTACGAAGACACCGCTCACGCAGCGAACAATTTCAGGACGGGACGTGCTCCACTCGACGAAGTGGTGACCTGGATCGATTGACGCCGGAGAAAGCGCCTAAACGCAAAGGCCTCGCCGCCGGGCGAACTCGGGGGTTAGGGTTGGAGCGTCGATCAACGCAATGCGCCCGCGCGGCGCGATCAATTCCGCGATTTCGGCGAGGTGGGCGATCGGTGTTCGTCGTGGCGAACACGACACCCGGTGGCGCATTATGCGAGAGCGCCTCGCCTCCCTTTGGCCGGCGCTGCGTCGCAATTTAGAAGACGTGGCGGATCCCGACCGTTACACCCGTTGTTGTTCCCGTTGCACCCCACAGCGCATCGCTGACCGACAAGCCGGTTTCCGCTGCGGGCCATAGAGCGTGGTGCGGCTCGACAGATAGAACGACGCCCCAAGGGCTGCGAGCAACGAGTGGTTGGTTGACTCGTGGCGCTGATCCTCATACCAGACGCCGCCGTTGAGATCGAGCTGTGGCAACGCCAGAACATCCAGGCGCCGTAGACATCGTTCGATACGGCGCCAACCTTGTAGTTGACGAACGACACCTTCGCAGTCAGTTTGCCGACCTTATACGACGCACCGAACTGCATGCCCTGGAACGACTCCGGCAACTGCGTCGGTATCGGGGTTATCAGCGCGCTGCCCGTGCTCGCGTGTGCGTTGAGTTACGAGGCGCTCGCCATGAAGGTGCCGTTGTCGTACTTCAGGCTGCCCGAGTACTGCCGGCCATTCTCTTGAAGTCGCCCGCCACACCGCCGAGCGAAAGCAGCGCACTGGCCTGGAAGCCATCGACACGAGGGCTCGTATACGACACGGCATTGGGCGTAAGGATACCGGTCGCAATTACGTTGTCCAGGTACATGATCTGACTGCTGCCCGTTTGCGACAGGCCGCGAGGATCGAGGTCATACGTGGCAAGGAAGAACGGGGAGAATTGCAAGCCCGCATCGACTTTACCCCACCGGCTCGTCAGCCCGACGTACGCCTGACGACCGAAGAAATTGCCGTTCGAATTGTTATAGCCGCCGTTGGCGACGTTGAAACCGCTCTCGAGCTTGAACTCCGCCCCGAGCCCACCACCCATATCCCCAATACCCTGCATGCCGAAAATCGACGGCGAGAGACCGCTATCAGTAAATGAGACCTGGCGACCTTCGTTTGGCAACCCCAGCGCCGGAGAATGCTTGCTGGTGTAGATCAAACCGCCGTCGACGATACCGTACACGTGCACGCTGCTCTGCGCGTGCGCCATGCCAGGAAAAACAACGCCAGCCGCCACGGCACACACCTTGAGCGCAAATTTTCGTTGCCCGGTCATCGATTTTTGTTGCTGGGGCATCCTGAGTCTCCTTTGTACTTTGTAGTTAGTCACCCGATGTGCGCGACAGAGTTCAAGGAAGCGGCCGCGCAACGAATCAAGGACCGGCAAAGCATGAGCGCTGTGGTGCGGCAACTTGAATAGCGCCGGAAAAGTAAACCATGACTCACCTTATAGGTAAATTGTGATTTACACAGTATTCACCCGGTATCCATCTGGATTCCGTGCAGACAGGAGGGGGATTGCCTGCGGTGCCGCGCTTGAGCGATACACCGCTGAGGCGCCACTAATATCCGATTTTTCGCCTCGGCACAGCAGAAACTCGGTGCGCCTTATCGACCCCGCGGTCCGGGTAAACTAGATGTGAATTTGAATTTACTTAAATCCGCAAATAGCCTTTAATAGCTACCTAACGGTCGAGCCTGCAAATTACTGCGATGCCGCAGCACGATCTGGCTCTCGCGCCTTAGTCTCCAGGACTCGTATAGTCCTCATCGACGTCGTGGTGCCGAGAGCCCCCAGGATTTGTCTCGAAGAGAGTTCTGTGACAACAACGAGGAGGCTGAAGGAATGGTCGGCACGAAGACTGCAATGAAGGCGGACTACATCATCGTTGGTGGCGGGAGCGCTGGCGCCGTACTGGCGAACCGGTTGTCGGAAGATCCGGGCAAACGCGTTTTGCTAATCGAAGCGGGGGGAACGGCAAGATCCTTGTTGGTGCAGATGCCGATTGGCTTCGCCAAACTCGTGGCAAACAAGAAATTCGATTGGTGCTACTACCAGGAACCCGATCCCTCGATCAACGGCCGGCGCTTCCTCTGGCCGGCGGGAAAGCTCTTGGGCGGAGGCAGTTCGATTAACGGTCAGGTCTACATTCGTGGCACGAAGCGCGATTTCGACTATTGGGCGGAATCGGGCGCGACGGGATGGGGCTTCGAAGACGTGATGCCCTATTTTCTGCGTTCGGAGACGTGGTCGGGACCGCTCAGTCGCGCGCGCGGCGCAAACGGCCCCCTGTCGGTATCGCCGATGCGCGACTTCCATCCGCTTTGCCAGAATTTTCTCGAAGGCTGCAACGAAGCGGGCTTGCCGATGCTTACGGACTATAACGGCGGCGAGATGGAGGGTGCTTTCCTTACGCAAGCTTCACAACGCAACGGCTGGCGATGTAGCACAGAAAAAGCGTATTTGCGTCCGACTCGCACGCGGCCCAATCTGGAGATCATTACAAATGCCGAAGTGGAGACAATCCACACGGAAGGCGGGCAAGCCGTCGGTGTCACGCTCATCCGTGACGGATTACGCATGAGAGCAGATGCGGCGGCCGAGATTATCGTTTGCGCCGGCGCCATGGGGACGCCCGCACTGTTGATGCGCTCCGGTATCGGCCCTGGGGATTATCTTCAATCCAAGGGGATTCGGGTGGTTCACGATAACCAGCACGTGGGCCGCCATCTCCAGGAGCATCCGTGCGTTGGTCAGAACAAACGCGTCCGGGTCCCGACGTTGAATAGTCAAGTTGGCCCGCATCATATGGCCGGCCATATGATGCGCTTTTTGATGAGGCGAAAGGGACCGTTCTCCGCGCCAGCCGTTCAGGCCATGGGGCTCGCCCGGACGCGCGACGAACTCAGCGAGCCGGACGTTCAGCTTCACTTCCTGCCGCTCACTTATGACATTGAGCCGGACACCGTGTCTTCCGTCAGTGCGGCAATCCCAAAGGAGCCGGCGATCATGATCATGGCGACGGTCTGTCATCCTGAGAGTCGCGGACGTATCTTGCTGGATGCCCACAAGCGGCCGCACATCGCGCATCAACTACTCGGTGATCAGCGCGACGTCGACACCTTGGTCGACGGTATGAAGTTGATCGACAAAATCTTCAACACTGCCGCCCTGCGTTCGCTGGTGGTCGGCAACCGGCAGCCGCCTTCTGTGCCGACAACGGATGAGGCGTGGGAAGATTTCGTTCGCAGGAAGACGGCCCCGGCCTATCATCCGGTGGGAACCTGCCGTATGGGGACGGGAGCAGATGCCGTCGTCGATCCGCAACTTCGCGTGAAAGGGGTGGCGCGTCTTCGCATTGCCGACGCATCGGTGATGCCGAGGCTGCCGAGCACCAACACGAATGCGGTCGCTATCATGATTGGAGAGAAGGCTGCCGATACCATTCGCAAAGGGTCCCGGCGTTCGCGATAACGAGATCGCGGAACCGGGTTTCGCTCGACCTATCTGGTCGGGCGGTTCAGTTCCGCGACCCAGTCATCGACGCCTCGGGATTCTCGATAACGGGCGGCACCGCGATCAGCGTGGGACTTGCCCGCCATCGACGGTGAAGGTCTGCCCCGTGATGAACGACGCTTGGGATGAGTTGAGGAAAAGCACGATGCCAGACATTTCCTCAGGCTGCGCTGGGCGGGCGAGCGGGATGGTCTGCAACAATCTTTGACTGAACTCAGCGTCTTCCAACCAGCCTTGGGTCATGGCAGTGGCGACCAGGCCAGGAGCGATGGCATTCACGCGGATGCCCTGAGTGGCATAATCAAGCGCGGCTGCCTTTGTAAGACCGATCACGCCATGCTTGGCGGCGACGTAGGAAGACGTGTTCCGGCCGGCGATCAGCCCGGCCACTGAGGCGGTGTTGACGATCGAGCCGCCCCCCGCCTTCAGCATGTGCGCAATCTGGTACTTGAGGCAGAGAAACACGCCCCGCAAGTCGATTGAGATGACCTTGTCGAAGTCCTCGACCGACATTTCGGCGAGGGGGGTGGCTGTCGGCAGGATGCCGGCGTTGTTGAACGCGCAGTCGAGGCGGCCGTAGGTGTCGACCGTGGCCTTGACGAGGGCTTCGACTGAAGCAGGATCGCTTACGTCGGTCCGCACGAACAAGGCCTCACCGCCAGCCCGCTTGATCTGCGCGACGGTTTCGGTCGCGCCCTCGTTGACGTCTCCGATCACGACCTTCGCGCCTTGGGCGGCGAACGCTTTCGCGGTCGCTTGTCCGATCCCCGTAGCGCCACCGGTGATCAACGCAACTTTATCCGTGTAGTCCAAAAGGTTGGTCATTTCCATCATCCATATGAAACGGTGAAGTTCGAATAACGACGAGGACGGGCTCGAAGAATGTTCCCGTCCTCGAACTCGCCATCAGATCAATTCGGCGAGCGCTTGCGCGTCGAACCCTTTTAGTGCGCCGTATTCGCCGTGTTCAACCTTTTTGACCCAGCTTGGGTCGTTGAGAATGGCCCGGCCAACGGCGATCAGATCGAACTCGTCGCGTTCCATTCGCTCAATGAGACGGTCCAGGCTCGCAGGAGTCGATCCCTCGCCGGAAAAGGCGGTGGCGAAATCCTTTTCAAGCCCGACCGATCCGACGCTGATCGTCGCGGCACCCGTCACCTTCTTGGCCCAGCCGGCAAAATTTAGCCCATTTTCGCCATCGATCTCAGGAAACTCGGGTTCCCAGAAGCGTCGCTGCGAGCAGTGCAGGAGATCGACGCCGGCTTCAACCAGCGGCAGTAGCCAGTCCTCCATGATCGCCGGGGTCTCGGCGACGCGCACGCTCAAATCCTGCTGCTTCCACTGACTGAACCGCATGATGATCGGGAAATCCGGACCGACGGCGTCTCGCACGGCAGCGACAATCTCACTTGCGAAGCGGGACCGCTCCCTGACCGTCGGCCCGCCATAGCGATCGGTCCGCTGGTTGGTCCCCGACCAAAAAAACTGGTCGATCAGATAGCCATGGGCGCCATGGATCTCTACCGCGTCGAAGCCGAGCGCTTTGGCGTCTCTTGCCGCCTTGGCGAAGGCGGCGACCGTATCCGCGATGTCCTCTTCGGTCATAGCCACGCCGCGAGGGTCGCCGGGCTCGATTAGCCCGGATGGGCTCTCGACCGGCGCATCAGGCTCCCAGTTGTTGATGTAACGGGTGGAACCGGTGTGCCAGATTTGGGGCGCCATACGTCCGCCCGCGTCGTGAACGGCATCGATCACGTCTTTCCAACCGGCTAGCGCGGCCTCGCCGTGAAACAAGGGAATGCCGCCGTCGTTGCGTGATGCAGGACGGTCAACGACCGTCCCTTCGGACAGAATAAGGCCCACGCGCCCCTCCGCGCGGCGCCGGTAATAGGCGGCATTGGCGTCGCCAGGCACGCCCTCGGGGGCAAAGAGCCGCGTCATCGGGGCCATGACGATCCGGTTCTTCAGGTTGAGCGAGCGGATCGAGAAGGGACGAAACAGGGTGCTGGTATCAGGGTGAGACATTGAAGAGGCTCCGTTGCAAACAGTGGCCTCATGGTATATGTTTGATACTTGCCGTCAATTAGGCACCTGAAGTCGCCTAGGTCTATCGAAGGAAACCACGATGCCCGTTCCCGAACTGAAATGCTTTTCGTCTGACTGTCCCAGCCGCGCACTCTTCGACCAGATCGCGGACAAGTGGTCGATGATGGTTCTGGCCGTGCTGGACGACGGGCCGCAGCGTTTCAACGCCATCCGGCGGCGCCTCCAAGGCGTCACGCAGAAGGCGCTCACTCAAAGTCTTCGCCGGCTGGAGCGCAACGGCCTGATCTCGAGGACGGTCGTTTCGCTGTCTCCGGTGGCGGTGCAGTATCAGATCACGCCTCTTGGGCGCACGTTGCAGCCGCCATTGCGGGCACTGCATGAGTGGACGCTCGTCAAGTTTTCCGAGGTCGAGGCCGCGCGTCAGGCATTCGACGCGGCGGCCGGTGGGAGCCTGTTGGCGGAAGGATCAGGACTTCGGCAGTTTGCTTGACGAGTGATCTGCAGGAACTATCGACCAAGGCCTGTGAGGGCGACCGGGAGACTGCTGCCGAACGGGTTGGCCCATGGCACCCGGTATCCTCAAGCCTACCAGCGCTACTCCAGGTGCCTAATTGACGTCTAGGTCTACGGCATATACCTTGGCCTCCTTTGACGACGATGGAGAGCCCAGATATGCGCAACAATCTTCAGTTCTATATCAACGGATCGTGGGTTGAGCCTGCCGGCGACACCGTGCTTGATGTCATCAACCCGGCGGATGAATCTGTCTCCGGCCAAGTCGCGATCGGCGACGCCCGCGACGTGGACCGAGCGGTGACCGCAGCTCGAGCTGCGTTCGAGACGTTCTCGCTGACTTCGGTCGTGGACCGTCTTGCACTCTTCGACCGTGTCATCGCCGCCTACCAACGACGTGCCGGTGATCTGGCCCAAGCCGTTTCGCAGGAGATGGGCGCGCCGCTTTGGCTTGCAGAGCAGTATCAGGTGCCCGTCGGCCTCGGCCACCTCCAGATCGGCCGCACTGCGCTCGCCGGTTATAGCTTCGAGGGCCCCCACGGCACTGCACACATCGTGCGTGAGCCGATCGGAGTCTGTGCGCTCATCACCCCTTGGAACTGGCCGCTCAACCAGATCGCCTGCAAGGTCGCCGCGGCGCTGGCGACCGGTTGCACGATGGTCGTGAAGCCGTCGGAAATCTCCCCCTATTCGGCGACGATCTTCGCCGAGATCATGCACGAGGCTCAGACGCCTGCGGGCGTGTTCAACCTGGTGCAAGGCGATGGAGCAGGCGTGGGTAATGCCCTGACCGCGCATCCCGATGTCGATCTCGTCTCGTTCACCGGATCCACGCCGGCCGGCATCCAGGTGGCGCGCAATGCAGCCCAGACGGTGAAGCGCGTGCATCAGGAACTGGGCGGCAAGTCGCCCAACATCCTCCTGCCCAGCGCTGATCTGGCATCTGCTGTGGCGGCGGGCGTCGCGGGCGTCATGATCAATAGCGGTCAATCCTGCGGTGCGCCCACGCGGATGTTGGTTCCGGCCGAGCGGATGGCGGAGGCCTCCGAGCTTGCCAGGGCCGCAGCCGAGCAGTGGAACGTGGGGCATCCGGCTAGCGGTGCCAAGATGGGACCGGTCGTATCTGAGGCGCAGTGGAACAAGATCCAGCGCCTGATCCAATCCGGCATCGAGGAAGGCGCGACGCTCGTCACCGGCGGTCTTGGCCGTCCCGAGGGACTGGAAACGGGCTTCTATGTTCGCCCCACCGTTTTCGCCAATGTGAAGAACGATATGGCGATCGCACAGCAGGAGATCTTCGGTCCGGTTCTCTCCATCATCGGTTATGCCGATGAAGCCGACGCCATCGCCATCGCCAACGACACTGTTTTTGGACTGGCGGCTTACATCCAGGGCGAGCCGGTCCAGGCCGAGCGCGTTGCGCGCCGGCTGCGCGCCGGCCAAGTCACGCTGAACTATGCCGACATGGACTTTGCGGCGCCGTTTGGCGGATACAAGCAATCGGGCAACGGACGCGAATGGGGCGAGGTTGCCTTCGGCGAATACTTGGAGACCAAGGCGATCATCGGCTCCCGTAAGGCCGTCTGACGTAGCGGACACAGCCTCACCTCGGCTGCGATCAACTTCACCCTCGTTGGCTTGCAGCCGACACTCGCGACAGTTAGGAGAGACGAACATGAAAATAGGCATCATCGGCGCAGGCAACATCGGCGCAACGCTCGCGCAAAAATTTTCCGCGAACGGGCACATCGTCAAGCTGGCCTCAACCCACACCCCCGACGAACTTCGCCAGTTGGCCCAAAAGGTGGGCGCGGAACCGGTCACCCCGGCCCAAGCGGTCAAGGACGTCGACGTCGTAGTCCTTTCCATTCCTTTCAAGAACAACCCGGAACTCGCCGGCCTGTTCGCCGATGTGCCGGCGGATGTGGTCGTCATCGACACGTCGAACTATTATCCCGTACGCGACGGCCATATCGCCGAAGTCGACGACGGCACGCCCGAGAGCGTCTGGTCTAGCGCCCAGTTCGGCCGCCCGGTCGTGAAAACGTTTAACGCCATTCTGGCCGGCGTGCTTGCGGACGCGGGAAAACCGCGCGGCGCACCCGATCGCATCGCCGTACCGGTTGCTGGCGATGACGCGGCCGCCAAGGCGATCGCGCAGACGCTGGTGGACGAAACCGGGTTCGAGCCGGTCGATGCGGGAAGCCTTGCCGACTCCTGGCGCCAGCAGCCGGGTACGCCGGCTTATTGCACCTCGCTGACGGCGCATGACCTGCGCAAAGCGTTGGCGGCAGCGGACAAGGCCCGTGCGCCGCAGAACCTCCAAGCGCTCATGGATCGAATCGGCGCGTACCCCGCTTTCCCGAGCACCGACGAAATGACCGCGCTGAACCGCGAACTCAACCGCGGGACGTAAGTTCTGCACTGAGCCGACGATGCCGTTCAGCGAAAGCGGAATGATGAGCGCTTCGACGTCAACCTCGGCATTTGCCATGACCGTCGCATAGGTCAAACAATGGCGAGTCCCCCGGCAGAGCCAGCGGCTTGCCTCACAGACTTGCCTGCCTGACTTGCCTCACCGGGTTAGCGTGCGGTTATGCCGCCGTCATGAACAAACACTTGACCCGTGACATAGCTCGAGGCATCGCTCGCAAGATAAATGACGAGGCCCACGAGGTCAGCCGGCCTACCTCTATAGCCGAGCGGCACCTCCCGCTCGACAAAGGCGTCCATCTGCGCGACGGCCGCGGCGCCGCCCGTCATGTCGCGCTCACGTCCGAGGCGCGTGCCACTATGCCAGCCCGGCGCGATCGCGTTCGCCCGCACTTGCTCGGCCGCGTACTCGATTGCGAGCTGTCGCGTAAAGCCAATCAGTCCGGCTTTCGATGCCGCATAGGGAATCGCGGTGACTGCGAAGCCTGGGTAGACGCCGACGGTGCCGAGATAGGAACTGACGTTCACCACTGAACCGCGACCGCTCTGAATCAACGCCGGCAGCAATGCCTGCGTAACCAGGAAGGCGCCGCGCAAGTTGATCGCGAAGACACGATCCCAGTCCTTCACCTGGACGTCGAGCAAACGCCCGGGCCGAGTTGCGATGCCAGCGTTGTTGATGAGCACGCCTAGCTTTCCGTCACACCAGGCAAGGACTTTTTCCGCCATCTGTGAAACGCCCGCTTCGTCGCCAAGATCGGCTACGACGCGGCAATCGTCGGCCCCTACGTGCTCGCAGGCCGCGAGTTCCTCCGCCTCGCGATCGACCCAAGCCACCGCTGCACCAGATTGGGAAAGTGCTTCGGCAAAAACACGGCCCAAGCCGGATGCCGCACCGGTCACGACGACTTTCCTGCCGGCCAAGTCAAAGAGAGCGCCGGGCAGGCCGCTCTCTGGTGTGCGATCCGTCGGCATCATCGCGCAACGCCCTCACAGTCAGGACGAATCGATCCGCAGCGTGACACGCTGGATTGAGCGAGTGCGACGCGGATTGCCGACGCTGCCAAACCGTCTGCTTTTGTCTTCTTCATGTCACTTTCTCCTTGTCTTCGTTGGACTGGGCGCACGGCCATTAGCGCTGCGACCGCATCAGGCGATAGCGGTTGCCCAAGGCCGCGATGCCACCCGGAAGAACATAGACAGAAACGATCAGCAGCACCCCATACACGACCCAAGGGGCTGACTTGGAAACGCTCTCCGAAAAAGCAGGTATCACCATAACGAAGACCGCGCCGAAAGCGGCGCCCCACAGCGTTCCGACACCTCCCACGACAATCCCGACCAGGAGCGTGATTGACAGAAACATGGAGAACGAATCGGGAGCCACGAACTGGACGGCCAATGCTGAGATGGCGCCGCCCACGCCCGTATAAGCGGCGGACAAGGCAAAGGTCTTCGTTTTGAGGCTCGTTATGTTAAGGCCCGTTGCCTCCGCCGCAAGCGCATGGTCACGGATCGCGCGCATGGAGCGACCGGCGGCCCCCCGAAGAAGGTTGTTGGCCATCCAGAACACGATCGCGCAGATCAAAACCGCATACAGAAACAGCCACTGATCCTGCGACAAAGGCAACCCCGCTGGCACCTCTGGCTTAATCACTGCAATGCCTTGAACACCGCCTGTCCATTGTTCGAGTAGGCGGCACTTCAAGAGCTGCGGAGTAGCCACGCCAAGGCCAAAAGTGGCTAACGCCAAGTAGATTCCATCGAGCTTGAGGGCTGGCCAAGCAAATGCGTAACCAATGACCAGCGAGACGATTCCGGCCAGCGGCACCACTACCCAGTACGGCAGACCAAATCGATCCATGAGAATCGCAACCGTGTAAGCACCCATGCCAAAGAATGCTCCATGTCCGAGGGAGATTTGCCCGTTGTAGCCGGTAAGCAGGTTTAGGCCGAGTAGAGAAACCGCATACGCCAGCAGCATCGTCGCTTGAAAAAGCTGATACCCGTTGCCGAGAAAGAGCACGCCCGCTGCGACCGCGAGCAATCCTGCCCAGCAAAGCCGGAAGGGAATGCCCACGGCGCGCTGTGCGGTATATGGACGATTGAGGAAATTACTCATCATCAAACCCTCGTGACGACCCGGCGGCCAAACAGGCCGTCCGGCGCAAAAATCAGAACGACCACGATCAGCAACAGCGCTATCGATAGCTTTAGATCGGTGCCAACTACATAGGTCCCCAACAGATTCTCAGCAATTCCGACCAGAAATCCTCCAACAACGGCGCCGGCGGGATTGCCGATCCCGCCCAACAAGGCGCCGGCGAATGCATAGAGAACCGCGCCCATCATCATGGACGGGTCCAAGAAAACCATCGGCGCCACCATCAAGCCCGATACAGCGCCAATCGCTCCTGCGAGGCCCCACCCTAGCATTAGCATCTTGCCGACAGAAATGCCGACCAACTGAGAGGAAACGCGATTCTGAGCAACCGCACGCATTTTCAATCCGAGGCTCGTCCTGTAAAAAAAGGCGAATAACAAGGCGACCAAGAAGAATGTCACCGCGATCGAGCCTGCCTGATGCGCCGACAACAGTTGTGGAAATGCCCATGGCAGGTTGGCGAAAGGACTGGGGAAGTCGTGGCTGTCATAGCCGAAGAGCCAGCCGGCCATGCCGTGGAAGGTCACCAGCAGGCCGATGAATACCACCACCATGGACAGATCCGGGGCGTCACGAAGAGGTCGAATCACGACCAACTCCAACACTGCCCCCATGACGAAGGAAATTGCAACAGTCACGAGGAACGCGGCCCAGTACGGAACGCCCGCTTGGATCAATACCCATGCGAGATACGTCGAGAACATCGCCATTTCCCCCTGAGCGAAGTTCACGTGATGGGTCGCTTGGTAGATCACTGCGAGCGCGAGCGCGACGATCGCATAGATGCTGCCTGTGCCTACTCCAGCGAGAAGCTGTTGGCCAAATGCTTCCATTCTCAGTCCCCTAGATAGGCTTGACGAATGCGCTCGTTCTTACGCAGGTCGTCCGCTTTGCCGCTCATGACGATGCGGCCTTGTTCAATCAGGTAAGCGCGGTGCGCTAGATCCAGCGCGATGTTGGCGTTCTGTTCGATCAACAAGATCGCCATGCCCTCCTCCCTGTTGATCCGCCGCATGATGTTGAAGATGTCCTGAACGACCAGAGGGGCCAGACCGAAAGAGGGTTCATCCAGCATTAACAGTTTTGGGCGCCCCATTAGCGCCCGCCCAATCGCAAGCATTTGCTGCTCGCCGCCGGAGAGCGTGCCGGCCTGCTGCTTGCGGCGTTCTCTAAGGCGTGGAAAGTAGCCGTACATCCTCTCGATATCGGAAGCGATGGCACGCACCCCGCCCCGAGAACTTGCGCCAAGTAGCAGGTTTTCTTCGGTGGTCAATCCAAGGAAAGTTCCTCTTCCATCTGGAACATGAGCCACTCCTGCCCTTGCGATTCGCTCGGTTGCATAGCCATCAATTCTTTGCCCGGCAAAAGTCACCGTGCCTTCCGTCTTGACCATCAGTTGGCACAAGGCGCGCAAGGTGGTTGTTTTGCCCGCTCCATTGGCACCAAGCAGAGTGCAGATCTCGCCGTTATCCACCTGAAGATCAATACCATGGAGCACGCTTGTTGCGCCGTACTTGGCCGCGAGCTGATTCACATCAAGCAACATAGGAATGCTCCGCTGACGTGCCCAGGTAGGCCGCGATAACGTGACCATCATTGCGTACCGCTTCCGGGGTGCCTTCAGCAATCTTGCGGCCGAAATTCAATGCGATCACCTTGTCGGAAATTGACATTACCAAGCCCATGTGGTGTTCGACGAGAAGCACGGCCAGCTTGAACCGCTGCCGTACATCTTGCAGCAGCACCCCGAGCGCCTCGACTTCCTCGTGATTCAAACCGCACGCGGGCTCATCAAGCAGAAGTAAGCGCGGACGCGCTATGAGAGCCCTCGCCATCTCCACCCTCTTCTGTGTGCCAAAGGGCAGCTCCGACACTGTGCGCTCCGCGACGGCCGCCAGCCCTAGGCTATCGATGACTTCCTGCGCGCGCCGCTGATGGTCCGCTTCGACAACGCGTTCAGAACGAAATCGCAAAGCACTTGCCAAGAAATGCGGTTGCACCCGGCCATGCACGCCGAGCAGGACGTTCTCACGCACAGACATGGACTTGAAGAGCGCAAGGTTTTGGAACGTGCGACCGATGCCCATGTGCGCCATCTCGTGCGTGGGCCTCGAAAGCGTGGACAAGCCCCCGACTTCGATGCTCCCCTCGTTGCAGTCATACAGTCTCGACAAGCAGTTGAACAGCGTGCTCTTGCCTGCGCCGTTCGGCCCGATGAGTCCGCAAATTTGTCCGGCTTCGACGTCGAAGGAGACTTTGTCGAGTGCGACGACGCCTCCGAATCGGACGCTGACATCCCTGATGCGCAGAAGAGGTTGGGAAGAGACAATCGCCGCCGCGTTTTCAGCACTCATCACCGCCCCTCCAAGAACGCTTGGCACCTTTTGGCCGATCTCTGCGTCGAGTTCGACTGTGCTGTGGTCGTGATAATTCTTCAGAATCCATACACCGCGGTATTTCAATTCGAAAGAAGCGCGCCTTGCGGCACCCATTTGGTCCCATCAAAGCGAACAATCTGGAACTGCTTGATGGGATCGCGATCCGAATCGCTGACGTTCACCGTGATCCCAGGCAGCAAGAAGGGACTGGCTACTTTGTTCAAACTGGTAGCCTGCTTGATGATGTTGGCACGAGTGAGGTCGTCGCCGGATTGCTCGATGATTCTGGCCAGAAGCGAGGCATCAAAATAGGCGATGGCCGCATTCCTGGACCGGGGATCCACGTCCGGCACATACTTCTTCATGAACTCGACGAATTGCACCATGCTGGCTTCGTTGGAGTACGCAGGATCGCTCGGCTCCTTGAAGTAACTCGCCGTGATGATCCCTGTAGACTTTTCGAGGCCAACGGGTTTCAGTACGGCTTCGATCGATGCCCAGGGCGAGTCGAGGATCTCCAGCGGCGTCCAGCCGATTTCATATGCTCTGCGGATGGACAGGCTCGTTGCGCGTCCCGTGGTGAAGTTCATAAAGACGTTAGCGCCGGATGCCTTCAGCGAAATCAATTGTGAGTCGAGCGTTGGATCAGTGGGCTCGTAGCTCACTTCTTTTACGATCAGCGAGGCGGCTTTGGCGCCCATGCCTGCTTTCACGCCTTTAAGGAAATCCCGGCCAAAATCATCGTTTTGATAGAGGATTCCCACCTTCGGAGCGTGCAAGGAGGAAGCCGGGTCTGCCGCCAGCTGGGCAATGTAGCGCCCATAGACGGCGCCTTCCCGTTGATAAGCCGGCAATGCGGCGGTCGTCCAGGGCGAGCTCTTCGCGTCAACGAATCGAGACCCTCCGCTGGTTACAAGGATCTGGGGCACCTTGGCAGAATTGAGGTAACGCTGAGTCGCCGCATTGGTCGGCGACCCAAAAGGCAGGGCAATGAACAGAACGCCATCCTCCTCTACCAGCTTTCTCGTCTGCTCCATGGTTCGCGGCGGGCTGTAGCCATCGTCCAATGTGATGAACCGGATTTTCCGCCCGTTGATACCGCCTTTCTCGTTCAGGCGCTCGAAATACGCGGCCTGCACTTTCGTTTCGTAGGCCTCCGATGCGACCGGGCCGCTGAGCGCCCATGTCTGCCCGATCTTGATTTCAGTGTCGCTCGCCCCTCTGTCGTAGCGTTTCTGGGCCATGGCATGCGAACTGAGCAGTGCCGCTACCAACGCGGCAGTCACAGCACCTAACGAACCCTTGTTTCGAAAATCCATGTCTGTCTCCTTGTTGAAGGCAAGCTTTGCCGGCGGTCGGCGCCGCCTTGATCCGGCCATGTGCCACTGGCTAAAGTAAGCCACGCCCAAGGCAAAAAGTAAATTGAGATTTACCAAGGATTTACCCTGTATCTGTCTTGCTTTTATGCACGGGCCGCTCGCAACCATGCGGCCGCGAATGGTCCAAGACGCGAAAATCGAATCGAGCCCTCTAGCCGGGACTGATTTCTTGTTTCATTGCTATTTGAAGACCGGATCTACCGAGCATAAAAACCGCCACCGCGGCGAGCGCAAAGGGAACGGCAAAAACAGTGTAGAGCGCGTGACCGCCACTCCCGGTGTCGAGCAGCACGCCAGCGGCAAACGGCGAGATCATGGCACCGATGCGTCCCATGCCCAGAGCCCATCCCACTCCTGTCCCCCTGCACTCAGTCTCATATGCAGTCGGTGCTAGCGAGTAAATGCCTGCCAGCGCTCCAAACGAAAGCATTCCTACCGCAATAGCAAGAGGCAGAACCAGCGCGGGATTTGTCACACCCTTTCCGAATAAGACCATCGCGATAGCGGTTATCCCAAACAGAAAGACCGTGAGCTTCCTCAGATTGAAAAATGGAGCGAGGACACTGAATGCCAGGCTTCCCACAATTCCTCCAATGTTCAACGCAACGCCTGCGTGGACTGCCACGGATTGCGTCGATGTCGACACGGCCAAAAGCTTCGGTGTCCAGCTCAGAAGAAAGTAAAGACCCATCAGATGCAGAAAAAACGTGCTCCAGGTAAGGAGAGTCCTGGTGCGGTACTTCCGATCAAGCAATCGCCCGACGCCTGGCCTACTTTTCATCACTGTTGCGACGCACGGAGGAAGCGTCGATATTTCATGGCACTTCATGCGGCGCAGAATGCGGTTAAGCTGCCGGAGCGCTCTATTCGGTCTTCGGGCCAGAAGGAAATCCACGGATTCCGGCAGGAATACGGCAACCAGTGCCAGCATGAACGCTGACAAGCAGGCGCCTGCAAGGAAACTGGATCGCCAGCCGAAGGTTTCCAGCAACCATCGCGCAACAAGGCCGCCGGCCATCGCACCGATTGAGTAACCGACACCGAGAAGGCTAATTGCGCTACTCCTGTGCCGATCCGGCGCATACTCCGCCACTAGCACGGCGGTGCTCGAGAGCAACCCTCCAACGCCGACTCCAGTGAGCGCGCGCGTCATCAAAAAAATTATCAAAGTTGGCGCGAGCGCGGAAAGGACCATCCCGACCGAAACAAGGATAAGCGAGCCGATTACCAGTGGGCGGCGCCCGAACCGGTCCGACCACGGCGAAAGTACGACAGTGCCGACCAAAATGCCGAACAAGCCCGCGCTAAAGGCCATCCCAAGCTGGCTACCGGACAATGACCACGCCTTTGCAATAGCCGGAGCGGCGAAGGACATCACCAATATGTCGTATCCGTCGACCGCATTTACGAGGACACATATCAGAACGACAATGGCCTGAAAACGACCAACGCGACTCGTCGAGATCGGGACTGCAATTCCGCTTACTACGCCCGCCTCAGGTCTTCCATCTATGCTTGGCAAAGTTTGTCTCCATCGCATGTACCGCAATCACGCTGCGCGCAAGTAAACACCCATCGCAGGCCGTTCGGGATTAGGCGGGAATACGTTCCATGTGCCGTCACGGTGGCGAAAGAAAAACATTGCAACCGAGCCCGTCGATCGAAGTGCCTCTACGCGTACATAGCACCCCCGATGTGAGCGGAAGTGCCTGAATTCGATGACTCGAACCGCCATAGCCCGATTCGGCGCGAGCCAATTTTCGACCATCCAACGCAGCGATTTTTCTGTACTAGCCATCATTCCCTCCTTCATTTCCGTCGATCGACACCCTATTGCCGTAGCTGCGATCCAATTTGTGCTTTTAACTCATGATGGCTAGAACGGCTTTTATGCCGGCTACTGACCGCACCTAAATGCTTAGTCGCGCACCAGCACCTGGACCACGCAGACGGAGCCGGCTCCAAGCAGATGGCACATGCCTACACGGTCCTTGCCGCGCAGGCGCCGCACTGTTTCCCAAATCTGTGCGAGGCCCGTCGGTCCACCCGGATGACCACGCGCAAGCAGTCCACCGTCGGTTGAAAACTCCGGCAGGCCAAAGCGCTCCCGCGAACCGGGTCCGAATGCCCCTTCGCCGACTAACGCTTCCGTCGGACCCGGTTCGGAGAAACCGAGGAGCTCGTAGTACATCAGTTCCTCCACGGCGAATGCATCGTGCACCTGCACGACGTCCACATCGGAGCGTTTCACTGACGCCTGAGTCAACGCCTGGGCCGCGGTTCGCTGCGAAAGTTCCGGCGGACCCACAATCGCGCCCTCGAGGATTAATTCAGGGGAGTACGCGTCGCTTCCGAATGCGCTGCCGGCCAGACGTATCCGGGGTTGCGTCGCGCCCACCGGCCAACCGTCGTCGCTGCACAGCACGGCCGCGGCCGCACCTTCTCCCCATGGCGTGCACATCATCGACGTGAACGGATCAGCAATCATGCGGCTGCCTAGCACCCGCTCGATCGTGACCGGCTCGGGAGCGCGGCGGGCAGCGAAAGGGTTCTCCCGCGCATAGTTCCAATTCTTTGCCGTGATGGCGGCAAGATGCTCGCGCGTGGTGCCCGATTCATGCATGCGACGTTTGGCCCAGAGCGCGAACGAAACGACCGGTGGCAAGTTCCCTTCAGCCACGATGATGTCCTCCACCGGCACCGCCTTCTGCGGCGAGTCCATGCCCACGACGAGCACCCGTCGTGCGTCGCCCGAGAGGATTGCCTGCCGAGCGCAGTGCATCGCCGACAAACCGGTGGCGGACGCATTGGTGACGTGCTGGACTGGCACGCCCGTTAGCCCGAGTTCTTTAGCGACAAAGATTCCTCGCGGCGACAAGGGATGCGCTGTACCGACAACCACGGCGTCAATGTCGGCGTAGGTCAAATGGGCATCTTGCAATGCCGCGAGAGCAGCATCGCGCCCGAGCTTCACGCCAACGCCAGGTCCGTGATTGCCGAACGGGACCATGCCTACGCCTGCGATCAAAACGTCATTCATGGGAGAATCTCGTCTCATTGTTGGTGTCGCTGGTTTTCGCGATCACGCGATCCCCGATACGATCGGTGCCTTCCGCAAGAAGGGCCTGGATACGAGCGCCGCAGTCGAGATCCACGATCCCATAGGCCTGGCCGTTGAAGGTGGTGGCGCTATACAACAGCCCCTGCGCGGCAACTTCGATCAGCTCCGGCTCCCGCAGGGAGCCGTCAGCAACGAGGCTGCGGGGCGGCACATAGACTTGGCTCGTACTGGAGTCGCGGGCCGCCTTGAGTTGTACGACTGGCAAGTTATTTCTCCTGTTTCCGATAAAACCGATTAGTGCGAGGCGTGAAATGAAGCGCCCGATGCGGCCATCTCGCGCAGGAGTGCGGGAACGACGTAGCGAGGGCCGAGTTCCGTCGCCATCTCATCACTGCGTTTCACGAATTGGCGAAGCCCCACCTGGTCGATATGCGCCAGCACGCCACCTCGGAATGCGGGATAGCTCCACCCGAGCACCGCACCGAGATCCAGTGCGAGCGGATCGCTCGCGATGCCTTCGGCGACCACGTGCGTGGTTTCGATAGACTGCATGTTCAGCAGTCGCTCCATCACCACGCTCACTTCAGGTTGTTGCTGCAGTTGCGGGAAATGAGACGGGAGTTCGTCCCACACGGTCTTGCCCGTGGGCCCATAGCTGTAGACGCCCCCGGCACCCTTGCGTCCAACTCGTCCAGCCCGCAGCAACCGATCAATCACATCCAGCGCCGGCTGGGACTGCACGGCCGTGCCTCGTCCGGCCTTCGCAAGGCTGGTCAAGATGTCCTTCAGGAGATCGTAGGAAGTGAGGTCGCCCATGGCCAAAGGTCCGATGGGGAATCCGGCCATCGCCGCCGCTTTGTCGATCAATTCCGGCGAGATACCTTCGCCCAGCATCTGCAGCGCTTCGCGGGAGTAGGCCGCTACCACCCGTGATGTATAGAAGCCTGGCCCATCATTGACCACGACAGGCGTCTTGCCGAGCAACCTCAGCAGGGACGTCGAGCGAGCGAGCGACTCATCGCTCGTCTGACTGCCCATGATGACTTCCACGAGCGCCATCCGGTCCACCGGGGCGAAGAAGTGCAAGCCGATGAAGTTTCCAGGTGTCTGAACCGTCTCGGCCATCTTCGTGATCGATAGCGTCGAGGTATTGCTCGCCACGAGGACGTTCGGGCCCGCCGCGTCGAAGATCTTCCTGAACACCTCGCTCTTCACTTCCGCGATCTCCGCTACTGCCTCAACGACTGCCTGGCATCCCTCGAGGCGCCCGAAGTCAGTCGTGGCTTCGA
The DNA here is from genome assembly GCF_014397785.1 of Paraburkholderia podalyriae. Classification (GTDB taxonomy): domain Bacteria; phylum Pseudomonadota; class Gammaproteobacteria; order Burkholderiales; family Burkholderiaceae; genus Paraburkholderia; species Paraburkholderia podalyriae. The sequence goes on along the minus strand of NZ_VZQQ01000028.1, from coordinate 15,471 downwards.
TGCGGGAGAGCGCCTGGTCGCGTTGGCCCTGCCCCATCAGTTGTCGCGCCACGGCAGCGTCCAGCGTCTTCGCGATGCGATCCAGTCCCTTGCGCACCTCTTCGTCTGTGCGGTCGATGAGCACGGTCTCTATTCCGGATCTGGCGCACACCAGAGCGATGCCGCCTCCCATTGTCCCGGCGCCAACGACCCCGATGCGCGTTGGCGTAAACGTCGCCGCACCGGCTCCGGATTGGCCTGCTTTCTTGACCGCGCCCGTTGCGATGAACTGTGTACGAATGCGATTTTTAGCGGAGGCCGAGGTTGCCACCGTCCCGAAACGGCGGGCTTCGATCGCGAGCCCTGCATCGATGTCGACAGCCAATCCCTCCCGCAGCACCTCCAGGACGGCGTGGGGCGCGACATCTTCCGGAGGCGATTTGCGCTGCCGCTCCGTGAACGCTTTGGCGAAGAACGCTTGGCCTTCGGCCGAGTGCGGCTGGAATCCCGGGTACTGGAACCCCTCGCGATCCCACGCTTGCTGTGCTGACGGGTGATCAAGCACCCACCTGCGGGCGGCATCCAATGCCTGGTCCGCGGGAACAATCTCATCCACGAGGCCGCAGCCAAGTGCCTCCTTCACGCCTATGGGCTTCCCATCAAGCAACATCTTTGTCGCGGGCGCGATTCCAATGAGCCGCGGCAACCGTTGGGTGCCACCGGCACCCGGGATCAGCCCAAGATTGACTTCCGGACAGCCGAGCTTCACCCGCGCGTCGTCGCTGGCCACTCTTCGGTGGCAGGCAAGCGCAACTTCGAGCCCTCCTCCAAGCGCCGCGCCCGTGATGACTGCAACGAACGGCTTGGATGAGCGCTCGATTCCGCGTAGGCACGCGCCGATCGGAGCCACCATGGCCTCAGCTTCCTGCGGCGTCTGGGTTGCGTAAAGCGCCATCAGGTCGCCTCCCGCGACATAGTCGCGCTTTGCCGACCGGATCAATGCCCCTTTCACTGCATCATCGGCGATGGCGCGGTCGACGGCGCGTGCGAATGCATCTATGGCCGCCGGGGTCTTGACGTTCACAGGACCGTCCGGGTTGTTCCAGATGATGTGTGCGATGCCATCCTTGTCTAGTTCGTAATCGATCACTTCTTCGTTCCCTTTGTTTCGTTGCCGTTGCTGGTCCCGGTGCGGACAAACCCAAAATCGGACAGCGGCATGGCGCGTCAGGGGGGTCCCTTTGGACGCCAATCCGATGACGTGGTGTCCCCTGAGGGGGCCTCTCCTGAGCATTGCTCTGCGCTTAACGGCCATGAGGCTGGCAGGTCCGTTGGATAGAAGTAAATCACGATTCACAACAAAAAGTAAATGCCACATCACGTAGGGTTTTCCCCTTCAAAGCGCGGTGCCGTCAGGCGTGCCCAGCTAGCGCCGCAATGGGATTGATGCGGGACTGCCCATGTGACGCAGAATGTTCGAGCGTAGCGGGGTGACACGTGGCGGCCGCGCAGCCATCGCCCGCAGCGGATCGAACTCGCCGGACATGCGATTGGGACTGCTCGCATGGCGCCCAACCGGGACTGGAGGTGAATCCACGTTCAATTGTTCAGACCCGAACGAGACGACCGCGCGCCTGGCGAGCGCACTCGGCGGACTCCTTTGCGGACGTCCACGCTCTGCAGAACTTTCCGGAAACGAGGAACGGCAACCTTGGCCGGTGGCCAACGGTCGGAGCTCAAGGCAAACCTATTCAGTCATAGCTGCGCCATGTCGCGATATCGACTCCGACGCTTGTAGGCCACTCAGCCTCGTCAGTCGGCGTTTCTACCAGGGTGCGGCGCAGGGAAATTCAATCGGGCCGCTTTACACAACTTTGCACGAACTTCGCCATCTCAACGCCCAGGTCATCCGCCTGGACACCGAGGTGCTGGATGGACGTGAAATGATTTTGGTTTGGAACAAGAAACGTCGTGGTCTTAGCGCCCGGTGTCGCCGCTCTGGCGCTGACCACGGCGTTCCATTGGCTAATGAATTCCGGCGGATCGAATTCGGCCGCGACCAGCAACAGAGGAGCTTCAGACGCCTCGATGCCATTGACTGTTGAATAGCGGCTTGGCGTTAAATCGTCGCCGTAATAAGCGAACGCGCCTTGGAAAGGAAGCAATGAGGGGGCAAAGATACCTGAAATGAGCACGGCCCCACGGACGGCTGACGAATCAGGGATTTGACCATGGTGCCCGGACAGCCAAGAAGCGAGATGCGTTGCGCCTGCTGAATGACCGATGACGACCAACTGCTCGGTTGATATGCCGAGTCGCCCGGAATTCGTGACCAGCCAATCGATCGCTCGCTCGATATCTTCGGCACCCGCTGGCCACTTGGCTGTAGGGGCCAAACGGTACGACATGAGTGCTGCCGCGAAGCCATGAAAATTGGCCCACGCGGCAACGTTGGAATAAAGATAAGTTCCTGGTACGCGGCGGTTCCCAGCGACAAACCCACCACCGTGGATGAAAAGCACGAGCGGCTGGCTTTGCCCAGACGCATCGACTGGGCGATAAAAATCCAGACAATGCCGGTCATCGGGTCCATAGCGCAAATCTAGAGTAACCGTGCCGCACGGCGCGCCCACGTCGTGTGAGTGGAGCGGTGCGCAAAGCCTGAGCGACGCTTCAAAGCTCTCCGGGGAGAGTGTCGTCGGAATTTTTCGGATCTCGGTGAGGTACTCCGGTGCCAGTGGTGGCGCAGCCTCAATTTTCAAATTTGACATCGTTTTACGCAGCACTGCGTTTCAAAAGGTGGTTTGCAAGATCCGATGTAAATGGCCTGGTCACCGCTAAGCTACGAATTCAAAGCCATCGCCATCCGAGCCCCGTGGCAAAGGCCCCTGCAAAAGGACCGCACCGACAATGGCGGCTCGCGTTAAGCGTTCCGGACCGGTTGCGGGTCCAGCGGGTTGCCTCTCGATCCACGTTTCGGTGAATGTTATTCGGCAACGGCATCGACCAGCCCCAAGGAACTCCATTGCTTGCCCGGTGCCAATCCAGCCAATTCCTTGCCGCACTCGCTGAGCATCACGGGCGACGAGGTGATGTGTTGCGAACCGGCGTGCATGTCCCTGTAGATCCGCTGGATGATTCCATTTCTCAGAGAAACACCGCCCGCCGCCTTGAAGGCGAAATCGCATGCTTCCACAGCCGTCCACGTTGCATGATTCAACGCGAGCCTGATCAGCGTCACATGCCGGGTTGTGAAGGGCTCGCCCTGGCGAAGAGACTTTTCGACGCTTGCCCAGGTTTCGAACGCCAGCGCGCGCGCCGCTTTGACCCTCGCCTCCATCCATGCGTATCCTTCGAGGAAGCTCGACGAGTTGGCAATCGAATTCGGGATTGCAGCCTTTGCACGTGCTAAAGCGGCGGTTTCGCCAAGAATGCGCTTGGCCTGCCCGAGAGCAAATGCCGTGTGCCCGACAGTGCCGATGCCAATGGGTCCAGTCCGGTACGTCCACCCGCCGCGCAGGGGTTCAGTCACCCGTGCCGTATAGCAGAAATCTTCAGGCACGAAGACATCGTCTATTGAGTAGTCAATGCTGCCGGTCGCTCGCAGCCCTATAACATCCCAGTTATCGTGAAAATTTACCTTTTCCCTTGGCACGTTGAGAATCAGCGTCTCTGTCGTTCCGTTGCGCACCGTTCGCGGACGCCCTTCTTCATAGACGATCGCACCAGCGTGCACATAATGGGCATGCTTGATACCGCTGCCGTAACTCCATTTACCTGTGAGCCGATAACCCCCGGGGACAGCAATTGCTTTCCCATTCGGGATGCCTTGCCCGGCCGCGACGGTCAGTCCGCTACCAAACATCGCCTCCACGGCGGAATCACCCAGAAAAGCGCCGGCCGCAGATGTGCACAGCCCGGTTGCAAACAAAACCCAGGCGGTGGGGCCGTCTATTTCGGCGACCGTTTCGATCAACTCTAATGCCTCTACGGGGGACAACTCCCACCCATGCACTTCCTTCGGAGCGAAGTATCCGAACAAGCCCATTTCGGTGAAGGCATCGACCACTGCGGGCGCCAGCATTCCGCGACCTTCGTTGCTCGGCGCGCTCTCTTCAATCAGCGGCCGCAGCTCTTGTACTTGCTTGATGAGATCGTGAAAGGAAAAATCCGCCCGACCAAGTTTTCTCTTGGCGTTCGAGACGTACATTTCTACTCCCTAGAAGGTTATAGGCTAAAGCTAACAAGCCGATTCATCAGCCCCAACTATCAAAGTCGAGCATCGTTTCAGTGGCCACGGGTTCATGCCAATGGTGGCTACCTGGCGAAGCGCCCCATGGCGCTTCTGAACGCACCTGCAGACAGTGCATACCGGTGAGGCTATCCCACTCCGCGTTCTGACCTGTGCCGATGCTCTGCTTTCGGTGACCCATCCTTGAACCTCAAAAAGTCGGCCGTTGTGACATTAGAGCCGATCCCCAGTCTAAAGTAAATTTTGGTTCACATCGAGTATACCCCAACGTCGCGGTCAAGCGAGGATCCCGCGAGCTACGGCTGAAGCCCACAGGAAGAAGCGCGCGTCTGGGCGCCACCCGGGCCAGCGGATGGTGGGGCAATGACAGGGTAAACGCCATGTAAATGCTCGCTCACTTTCGCCGATGACCATGCTTTAATTTGTCACATCGCGGTGTGCGCCCACGCGAGCTTCACACAGCTCAGCCGAGGACAAGGCGAACCCGATCGTGCCTGCGATTGCTTTCACCACATTGCACGACGGTCCAAGCTGCGAATGCAACCTCAAGATTAAGAATGGCCGACGCGAGGCTCGCCCAACCCACCGACACCACAACGGAGGCACGCTCATGCTCACTGCCGCAATCCGCCGTGCCGCAACTGTACGGCCGGATGGATGGGCCATTATCAGTGGTACGGAAAGAACGACCTGGCGCGAAATGCCTAGGCGAATCGCATCACTCGCTTCTGCACTTAACGCTGCGGGACTGCGACCCGGCGACCACGTAGCGACACTTGCCCTGAATTCGCCGCTCTACTTTGAATTGATGCTTGCGGTATGGTGGGGCGGCGGCGTATTGGTACCGCTGAATACCCGCCTCGCCTATGACGAACTGCGTTACATCCTCGAGCATTCCGAAGCTCGGTTTCTTCTTGCTGACGATACATTTCGGGCGACGGCTGAGCGCGCCCGTGAGGCCGTGGAATCACTCCAGGGCGTTATCGTCGTGGACGAAGATCATCGCCGCGGCATGCTTGCCGCATCGCCGATTGACGACGCCCAAGTAGCATTAGAGGAACTCGCGTGCATCTTCTATACCGGTGGCACAACAGGCCTTCCCAAAGGCGTAGAACTGACCCATTCGAATTTGGCATTCGCGGCATCAAACATGCAGCGTGACCTGCGCCATGATACTGAGACGGTCTACCTTCATACGACGCCGCTATTCCACCTTGCTGATTTCGGCATTGGTCTTGGTGTAACGCTCGCTGCAGGGGCCCACAGTTTCCTGTCGCATTTCAGTGCAGCCGAGGTCTTTTCGCGCCTGCGTACCGACGGCATAACGCACCTTCAACTCGTGCCGACCATGCTTTCAATGCTGCTTGACGCACCGGAGCGTGACGATAGCTTGCTCAGGGGGGTCCGAACCATCTCTTATGGCACAGCACCCATTTCGCCGGCGTTGGTAGATCGGGTACTGAACGCTTTTCAAAACGTGCGAATTCAACAGTTCTACGGCATGACAGAGTGCAGCGGCGCATGCACATGCCTATTGCCGGAGTGGCATTCAACGAGCGGTCCGAAAGCGGGGAAATTGACGTCAGTCGGACAACCGACGTCGAGCTTCGAGATACGGATCGTCGACGAGCACGACTGCCTCTGCGAGACCGGCACTGTAGGCGAGATCCAGATCCGCGGCCCTGCCGTCATGCGGGGCTACTGGCGGGACCCGCAGAGAACGTCGGACACGATCAAGGATGGTTGGTTGCGCTCGGGTGACGCGGGGTATATGGACGACGAAGGGTTTCTCTTTGTTGCAGATCGCATTAAGGACATGATCATTAGCGGCGGCGAGAACATCTATAGCGCCGAAGTCGAGAGAGTCTTGAGTATGCACCCGGCGGTCAGCCAATGCGCAGTGATCGGGGTGCCAGATGAGCGTTGGGGTGAGCGAGTGCATGCCGTTATCGTCATCAAACCCGGCTACGTCGCAACCCCCGCGGACCTGGACGCCCACTGCAGAGCCCACATTGCACGCTACAAGGTGCCACGCGGATATGACATCCGCACCGAGCCACTGCCGCTATCCGGAGTAGGAAAAATACTGAAAAACAGACTGCGCGACGAATGGCTCTCAAGCAGCAAGCTAACGCCGTGACGCAATAATTGACAAGCCGATCGCCATTAGTCGGACAGACTGGCAAGCCGCTTGATCGATCCTGCCGTGACCGGAATGATCTGGCCAGCCAGCGGGTGAACTGTCGCGTTGATTGAGAAAAATACCGGACGGATGCATGACAACTATTTCGAGGTCCTAACTAGACATAAACCGGAGTGAGACGACAATGAAGAAAAGACTGCTTTTCCCCGGCGTCGCAACGGCAGCCGCGTGCGCTGTCGCCCTTATGATCGCTGCGTGCGGCAGCGGCGACGGCGTCAACGCGCCAACTGATCCTGACACGGTCGCCGACCAGCGGGCCGCCGCACTCGTCGCCCAGATGACCACCGACGAAAAGGTCCAATTGGTGCACGGCACTGGCTTTCCGGTTTTCAGCCTCGGAGGACCTTTTCCGCCAGGGGTGGATGGTGCCGGATACATCCCGGGCGTTCCCAGACTCGGGATTCCTGGACTCGCGATGGCGGACTCGGCCGGTGGGGTGAACATTGCGAACTTTGGTGCGACGGCGTTGCCGGCGCCCGTTGCGCTCGCGGCGAGCTGGGATCCGCAGCTCGCCAACGCCTATGGTGCACGCATCGCGACCGAGTTGCGCGCACTGGGTTATGGCGAAGGCCTCGGCGGGGGGGTCAACCTGGCGCGCGAACCGCGCGATGGCCGCACGTTCGAATACATGGGTGAGGATCCGGTCCTGGCAGGCACGATGAGCGCGGCACGCACAACCGGCACGCAGTCGCAGAAAGTCATTGCGACCATCAAGCATTACGCGATGAACGATCAGGAGACGAACCGCTTCACGAGCAACTCGGTGGTCGACGAGCGGACGATGCGCGAGACCGAGTTGCTCGCCTTCGAGATCGGCGTGACGCAGGCGCAGCCGGGTAACGTGATGTGTTCGTTTAACCAGGTGAACGGCATCTTTGCATGCGAGAACCCGTATCTGCTGACGACGGTGCTAAAGAACGAATGGGGCTTCAAGGGAGTCGTGCAGTCCGACTGGGCTGCAAATCACAGCACGGTGGCCGCCGCGCTGGCCGGGCTGGACGAGGAAGAACCCGGCGACCTCGGCAGTGCGGCTGGCGGTCTTCCTGGCATTACTTTCACCTCGTACTTCAGTTCAGCGCTAAAGGCCGCGGTCACGGCGGGCAGCGTGCCTATGGCGCGCCTGAACGACATGGTGCAGCGCAAGCTGCGCACGATGATCCGGTATGGAGTCTTTGATTCCCCACCCACGTCGGGCGGCACGATCGATCAGGCGGCGGGTAATGCCTTCGCGCTGCAGGTCGCGCAGCAGTCGGCGGTGCTGCTGAAGAACGCCGCGCCGACCGGCGCGCAGCAGCCGGTACTGCCGCTGAGTGGGGCGAGCCTGTCGTCGATTGTGGTGATCGGTGGACATGCGGATACGGGTGTGCTGTCGGGCGCTGGCTCGGGCGGGACGCCCGCGATCAACGGCAATGCGGTGTCTGGGTGCCAGCAGCCAGCAAGCCTGATTTTCGGCGGCTGTGCAACCTGGTACAAGTCTTCGCCGCTTGCGGCGATTAAGGCACAGGCAGCGAACGCAAGCGTGACCTACTTTGACGGCACAGACGCAAACGCCGCGGCCAGCGCCGCTGCACAGGCTGACGTCGCGATCGTGTTCGCCACTCAGTCGGAAGGTGAAGGGTTCGATCTGCCGAGCCTGAGCCTGCCCAACAACGTGGTGGATCCGTACAACCAAAGCTATGACCAGAACGCGCTGATCACTGCGGTTGCGGCGAAAGCGAAGCGCGTGGTCGTGGTGCTGGAGAACGGCAGTCCGGTGCTGATGCCGTGGCTCGGCAACGTGAACGCGGTGCTTGAGTCATGGTACCCGGGGGTGCAAGGCGGCCAAGCAATCGCCGACCTGCTGTTCGGTAACGTGAACCCCTCGGGCAAGCTGCCGATCACCTTCCCGCAGCAAGACGCCGATCTGCCCCAACCGGCGATCTCGGCCACCAACCTGACCGTCAACTATAGCGAGGGGCTGATGATGGGCTATCGCTGGTATGACGCAAAGCAGATCCAGCCGCTCTTCCCATTTGGCTTCGGCCTGTCCTACACGACGTTTGCCTACTCGGGCATCAGCGCGAGCACGGATGGCGCCGGTGACGTGACCGTAACCTTCTCGGTCCAGAACACCGGCACGCGCGCCGGCGCGGAAACGGCCCAGGTCTATGCAACACTGCCCGCCGGGCTCGGGGAGCCGCCGAAGCGGCTCGTGGGCTGGCAGAAAGTCACGTTGCAGCCCGGACAGTCGCACCAGGTGAGCGTCTCCGTGCCCGCAAAACTGCTGTCGACTTGGGACGTGATGAAGCACGCCTGGAAACTGAACGGCGGAGCGTATCAATTGATCGCCGGCGCGTCATCGCGTGACACGAACGCGCTGACGACATCGGTGACGCTGGCCGGCCACTGACCGGTCCAGCCCAATACCTGTGGCGGTTGGCGATGGTTGGGGTCTTGGGTCAGCCGGAGCTGCACGGCACATTGCAGGCTGCCACGGCCCTATCCCCGGCCAGCCTTCGCAGGCCGGTATTCACATGTAGAACAGCGCGATGTATTTCATTGCCTATTGCCTCGATGACGAAGGCATGGCTGACAATTGCTCACGACGCACGACAACAGGCGTGGTGTGCCTCGGTTCTCGCGTACGCATCCGCGGTAAGCACGTGACGGCAGAGCTCCGTGACCGATGCGCTGACAATGGCATGGTTTCGCCGCCGGCCCGCGCTCGGCGTGCTGCTTGACGCTTAGAACGGCATCCGGGCAAGCCAGTATGCAAGCGCCGAATATGAAGCGGTGCTCGCACTCATCGCATCATCTGCAGCATGAGCCGCAAGGGCAACTGTTGGAGCAATTCGGTCATGGAGCGCCTCCTCCTGAGCTTGAAGGGGGCGCCCTGCCATGGCGGTACATTCCGGGGCTGGCCCCAGTCCACTTCCTGAAGGCCCTGTGAAATGCGCTGGTCTCCTGAAATCCAGTCCGTGCAGCGACTTCCGCGACCGTGAGAGAACTGGTCGAAAACAGGTCGATAGCGATGTCACGGCGCAATTCGTCCTTCAGTTGCCGGTATCCGTCAGCGGAACCCGTCGGCGTAGTTCCCCGTGGCTAGAGCTAGATGTCGACGATTTTTCGCAGTAAGGCGTAGGAAACACGCCAGTGACCATCGGTGTCATTGACTGCAATCGAGGCGGTCTTCGCATTCAGCCGAACGATGATGCCGACGCGCTCGCTCAGGTGCTTGTCGGTGAAGCCGCCTGTGTCGCCGATAAAGAACTCTTCGCGCTGTGTTCTCGGCGGCGGTGTTGGTTCGACGTGCGGCTGAGCACTCGAAGTTTCCGGGATGATCGCCGCATAGAGCACGCCCCAACGGCGTCGAGTTGCGCTGTCCTGAATCACCGCCTGTGTCTGCCGAAGTTCAACGATCGTGCCTTGTGCCGGCGGCCCGAGCGGGTTTTCGCCAATGTAGTTGACGGCCATTCCCAGATGCAGGCGTTGACGTATTTCGAGAATGCGGCGGGGATCGTCAAGCATTTTGCCGATCGCAAGGTAGAGGCGATATAGCTCGACGCTAGGCGCCTGCCGAAGCGAGTCGAGGATGTCCATATGCAGAGGTGTTCCAGCGGGCGCGCGGCAACAATTCGTGCACGCGATTGACGGGATACGACGGCAATTGTTCGAGCGTTCGCGCAAGCCTTGTTTGAGGGGTATTTGTCCTTTTCGTGCAAAATCTGGCGGTTGTCTGCCGGAGAGCCCCGTCCAGTAAGGCTTTCGCTTTTGCGTTCGTTACGCGACGCCCGATCCTGCAAGCCATTGAAAACTCAAGGATTTTCAGAGCAAAGCGCCAGATTTTGCACGAAAAGGACCAATACCCCTCAATCGAAGCGATGCCTTCGGTCGTCATGGCCGTAGTGGTGCTCCTTTTCCTTGAGGATCGCGTGGCGAACGCGAAATGGCTCGTCACGCTGCTCTGGGCATGCGCGCCGAGGGCAACCAACCCAAGAGTCGAAGTTATTAGTACCTTTTTCATTTATGCTCCTCTGTAAAAAATCTCTTCTTAGCCTCTATCCGCCGAGCACCTCCGGGCCGAATCCCCGGCTTAACCCAGACTCATCAATCCGTTCACCCTGCGATTCAGAGCAAGCGGGTTCGACTCCTTGAGCGCATCCGGCAGCAGATCGTCAGGCATGTCCTGATAACTCACCGGACGCAGAAACCGGTCGATCGCCAGGCTGCCCACTGACGTGGAGCGGCCGTCGGAGGTTGACGGGTAGGGGCCGCCATGTACCATCGCGTGGCCGACCTCCACGCCAGTCCCGAAACCATTCACCAGAATGCGGCCGCTGCGTCGTTCCAGCGCCGGCAGAAACATGCGCACGCCGGGATGATCGGCAGCGTCGATATGCACGGCGGCGGTCAATTGCCCATCAAGCGATTCGACCAGCGCCAGCATTGCCGCCAGGTCCGGGCAACGTACGACGAGCGCCGCCGCACCGAATATCTCCTCGTGCAGTTCGGTGTGGCGAACGAAGGCGTCGGCCGTGGTGACGAACAACGCCGCCTGCGCCTCGTGTGCCGTTTTCGGCTCAATGCCGCTAGCTGCCGCCTGTACTGCATCGTGCGCTGCTGTCCTGGCAACGGCCGTTTCGTAAGCCTTCCGGATGTCGGGCGTCAGCATCGTGGCCGCAGGCGCATCGGCCAGTCCGGCGGCGGCGCCTTCGATGAACCGGTCCAGATCGGGCGAGTCCACCGCGAGAATGAGACCTGGGTTGGTACAGAACTGACCGGCACCGAGCGTGAGCGACGCGGCGAAGGTCCGGCCGATTGCCTCGGCGCGATTTGCCAGCGCGGCGGGGAACAGCAGGACCGGATTGACACTGCTCATCTCGGCGTAGACCGGAATCGGCTCTGGGCGCTGCGCTGCGAGCTTCATCAGCGCTGTTCCGCCACCGCGCGAACCGGTGAAGCCGACTGCCTTGATCCGGCGATCGCCGACAAGACGCTGTGCAATGTCCCGCCCACTGTCGAAGAGAAGTGAGAACGTACCTTCAGGCATGCCGCAATCCCGAACCGCCTTCTGCACCGCCAGCGCGGCGAGTTCGGACGTTCCCGGGTGCGCAGGGTGCGTCTTGACGATCACGGGGCAGCCTGCCGCCAACGCAGACGCCGTATCTCCGCCGGCTACCGAAAACGCCAGTGGAAAATTGCTCGCACCGAATACCGCCACAGGTCCAAGTGGAACATAGCGCAGGCGCAGATCCACGCGCGGAAGCGGCTTCCTTTCGCTGTCAGCAGGGTCGATGCGAACCCCAAGAAAGTCTCCCTGGCGCACAACAGAGGCAAACATCCGTAACTGACCAACCGTGCGGCCACGCTCGCTCTCGACTCTCCCATGCGACAGCCCGCTCTCCGCGACACAGCGCTCGATCAGGCCATCCCCCAGATCAAGGATGTTCTGCGCAATCGCCTCAAGAAACTCCGCTCTGGCCGGGAGCGAACTCTCCCGGTAGGTGTCGAATGCCGACCAGGCGAGCGCGCAGGCGCATTCGAGGTCCGCATCGGCCGCGCCCCCGAACGGCGGCTCGATCGTCTCCCCTGTTGCCGCGTGGATCGCACGGATCGAACCGTTCGTGCCCAGAACAGCCCTCTGGCCTATCAACATCTTTCCTTCGATTCGCATAACTAAATTCTCAAATAAGACCGTATGTTTGACCGGAACCGTGTCCGCTGATACTCAGTGAGATATCAGCGGACCCACGCGCAATGAAGCGACTACGCCCCCGCTTTCACGGTATGCCGACGAAGAATGCTCGCGAGCAGTGCGCCGACCCCAAACTCCCAGGGCGCAATGCGATGCGAATAGTTGACCGTGTTGACGAGCGCACCGAATCGCGGGCTCGATATCGTCACCGTATCGCCGATCTGATGCGTGAATCCTTGCCCCGGCACGTCGCGATCCGCGGTGGGTGCAAACAGCGTCCCGAGATACAGCATCATGCCGTCCGGGTATTGATGGTGAGAGCCCATCGCTTGCGCAACGAGTTCTGATGGGTCCCGGCTGATGCGTTTCATGGAACTCGCCCCTGTCAGAACATATCCATCTGTTCCTTCTACGCGCAGCGAAAGCTCCGCGGCCCGTACATCATCGAGACCGAATGTACTGTCGAAGAGGCGAACGAATGGGCCAATCGAGGCCGACGCGTTGTTATCTTTCGCCTTACCGAGCAGCAGTGCACTCCGGCCTTCGAAATCCCGAAGGTTGACGTCGTTCCCGAGCGCGGCGCCGACGATTTCCGCCCGGCTGGTCACCGCCAGCACGATTTCAGGCTCCGGGTTATTCCACTGCGAATTTTCATGAATTCCGATTTCGCTGCCGGTGCCGACGGCGGACATGGGTTGCGCTTTCGTGAAGATTTCCGCATCCGGACCGATGCCGACTTCCAGATACTGCGACCACATTCCTTCCTGAACAAGCACGTGGCGCACCGCCTCGGCTTCCTCAGACCCCGGCCGGACGCTGGCAAGCCGATCGCCCAGCACGGACATGACACGCGCGCGCACTTCGTCGGCGCGGCTCGCGTCGCCGCCCGAGCGCTCCTCGATCACCCGCTCCAGAAGGCTTTCGACGAACGTCACACCGCGCGCCTTGACCGCCTGGAGGTCACATGGCGCGATGAGCCAGGGAGTGGACGGATCGCGTCGGTCGAAGGCGGAATTGACAAGAATCGAGTCGAGCGTCGCAAGTCTCGGCAGGTTCGCAGCGGCCTCCTTCAGCCGAAGGCCGATTTCTGGCTGCTCAAGCAGCGTGCTGGTCGTAAGCGCGAACGACGACACATCCACCAGTTCGCCACTGATAACGGCAACAGGACGCGGCGCGCCGATATCCGGGCACCACGCGCGCCCCACGAGCACAGCCTGCTCCAGATCGTCAGGCAGCGTGGATCGGTCATTCAATGGCATCTCTATCTCCAACCTGATATGGGTTATTGCCGGGCATCAGTGCGGTGCACGCTCTACTTGTGCCGGACAACAGCGGCTCACATGATTGCGCTGATTTGCCAGGGGACGAATTCGTTTTGTCCATAACCGTGCTGCTCGCTACGGGAACGTTTCCCGGAGGCCACGTCGAGCAGCAGCTGGAACAGCACTGCGCCAAGTTGCTCGATCGTTGCGCTCCCTTCCAGCACTTCTCCGCAGTTCAGGTCCATGTCGTCGGACTGACGTTGCCAGAGTGCGGTGTTTGTCGCGAGCTTTACCGACGGCGAGGGCGCGCAGCCGTAAGCCGAACCGCGTCCCGTCGTAAAGCAGATCAGGTTCGCACCGCCGGCAACCTGGCCGGTTGCCGACACCGGGTCGTAGCCAGGTGTGTCCATGAACACCAGACCGCGCGCCTTAACCGGCTGGGCGTACTCGTACACCTCGACAAGGTTCGTCGAGCCTGCCTTTGCGATGCCGCCCAACGATTTCTCGAGGACGGTCGTCAAACCGCCGGCCTTATTGCCCGCCGACGGATTGTTGTTGATCTGCGCCCCTTGCCGCTGCGCGTACGCTTCCCACCACCGGATGCGATCGACCAGCTTCTGTCCCACTTCGGGCGTTATCGCGCGGCGGGTCAACAAATGCTCGGCGCCGTAAATTTCCGGCGTCTCCGAGAGAATCGCAGTGCCGCCGTGCCGCACGAGCTGGTCGACGGCTGCACCCAGCACGGGATTGGCTGTGATGCCCGAATATCCGTCCGACCCACCGCATTGAAGGCCGACGGTGAGATGACTTGCCGAAACCGTTTCCCGCTTGACGTCATTCGCGTACGGCAACATCTGCCGAACCAGTTCGATACCCTTTGCAATTGTCAGGGACGTGCCACCGGTGTCCTGAATCGTGAAGGTTCGCAAGCGGTCGTGTTCTTCGAGTCCCTGGGTTTCGAGCAGCCGCGAAATCTGGTTCGTTTCACAGCCCAGGCCGATAACCAGCACGCTCGCGAAGTTGGGATGGCACGCATAGCCGCCAAGCGTGCGCTGGAGCATCGCGAGACCGTCGCCTTCGGAGTCGATGGCGCAACCCGAACCATGGGTGAGCGCGACGACGCCATCCACATTCGGAAACGCGGCCAGCGCTTCGGGACAAATGTCACGGCGGAAATAGTCGGAAATGGCTCGCGCGACCGTGGCCGAGCAATTCACCGAGGTGAGAATGCCAATGTAATTGCGCGTAGCCACCCGGCCGTCTTTGCGCACAATGCCCTGAAATGTCGCGGGCTCAGTTGACGGGACAGTGGCACGCACGCCCTGACTGAATGCGTAGTCACGCGCGAATTCGCCCATCGCAAGATTATGCGTATGAACGTGCTGCCCCGCGCGGATCGGCCGACTCGCAAAGCCGATGATCTGGCCATAACGGTGCACCGCCTGACCCTGATCGACGTCGCGTGTCGCCACTTTGTGGCCGGGCGGGATCAATCCCGAGACCGTCACCGCTTCCCCATCCAGCACCGTGCCGGACATAAGCTGATCGAGGGCGATGACGACATCGTCAGCGGGATTGAGTCGAATGATGCGAACCGGCCTGAGCGCGGTCGATGCAACGGACTTGCCCGCAACAGGGGACGCCATGGAACTACTCCTTCGTTTCTTAGTGCGCGACGACAGTTTCAGGGCCGGCTGCGCGGTGTCGCGTGACGCGCCGTGCAGCCGTATTCAGACGACGTTTCAGCCAGCGCTCCACGGCGTCTTGCAGCGCGTGTACTCCAGTTGATAGAGCGTGGCGTCCGGCGCAACCGCAGCGGCCCCGGGCAAGGCAGCGAGCCCGGCAAGGAAAGCGTCCACTGCTGTGCGGACATAGTCGGCGCGGCATCCTTCGATCATCACGATCCATGTCGGCACCTCGGTGCCTTCCGAACGCGCCTTCTTCTCGGCAGTTTCCACCTTGCTGACGGCCTCATCGGCCAGACACAGGTGTACGCCCGTGATGCCGGGCCGGTCGGCGAGCGGCGGCAAGACCTCTTGACGCAATCCCTTCACGACATCGGCCCGCGCCGCCGAAGGCACGTCGAAGCGCACCGTCATGA
>NZ_VZQQ01000289.1 GCF_014397785.1 Paraburkholderia podalyriae | reverse complement strand
TTTGCGACGGGTCGCATCGGAAGGTAGAGTTTAAGAGTGATCTGGATGAGGGGGCGGGTAAAGAATAGATTTGCGCCGTCGCGGGACGCGCGTGAATGACTCTTTGCAGGGCCACTGAAGGTCTTTTTGCGACCCTGAGCCGCCCCTCGAGCAGGCGCAGACTGAGCGGCAGCTTTCAAGGATAGAACGGCCGCCGCTCCACTGGAGCAGGCGGCAACGTTGCGGTCGTTGCACTCATTTGCTATCGCCGTTGGTCCAAGGCCAAGGTTGGCCGCACTGGGACGCTTCGGTTGAGACGGATGTCGATCTCCGAGCGGCCATCGCGGATAGCGTCAACCTTCGAGACTAGTGCCTCTGTTGTCGCCTTGTCTCGAAGAATATCTTCCGGAACCGCGGCGAACCGGTACAGCGAATCAAACTCGAAACGTTTAACGAAGCTATTCGCGAGGAATCCGGCTCGCAGCTTCGCTTTACGGCACCGACACGAGCGACTACGCTGCTATGAGAGCCGCGCTGGTCGGCCCTGAAGTTATCGCAACACCTTGCGCCTTGCCTTGGAGG
>NZ_VZQQ01000288.1 GCF_014397785.1 Paraburkholderia podalyriae | reverse complement strand
CGGGCAATTGACTCTGGAGAACGATTTTTTGGAAAGCGCGCTCGGCAAGGCGGGATTGCTGAGCGTAAAGCGATGATTGATCGCGAGCACGCATTGCCGGTGAGCCGGCAGGTGCGGCTGGTGGGCATTGCCCGTTCAAGCGCCTACTACCAACCGCACCCGGTCAGCGAGGCCGATCAGAAGTTGATGCGGCGGCTCGATGAATTGCATCTGGAGTTCCCGTTTGCCGGTGCGCGAATGTTGGTTCGCCTGCTCAAACGTGAAGCTATCAGGGTCGGGCGCAAACACGTCGGCACGCTGATGAAGCGCATGGGCATTGAGGCGCTGTACTGCAAGCCGAACACGAGCCGCCGTCATGCTAAGCACAAGATCTGGCCTTATCTGTTGCGGGGCATGACGATCAATCGGGCAAACCAGGTCTGGGCACTGGATACGACCTATATCCCGATGGCGCGCGGCTTCGTATATCTGACCGCCGTGGTGGACTGGGCCAGCCGAAAGGTACTGGCCCACCGCGTGGCGATTACGATGGAAGCGATGCACGCTGTCGAGGCGTTGGAAGAAGCGT
>NZ_VZQQ01000287.1 GCF_014397785.1 Paraburkholderia podalyriae | reverse complement strand
CCTTCCCGGACGCCGGGGGCTGATGGAAGGAATCAAGACTATCTCTATCTCACAACACGCATTTACCCAAGAAATACGGGCTATTGTTCAATTACAAGACATAGTCAGGAAGGGCACATAGTGACGTACCAGGTGGGGAGAAACGCGTCGTTTGGCGAGTTGCGGACATTCGCCCTTCGCTCGCGTTACGGCGATTCTCATCCGGTCAGCGACGTTCGAGCGAGTCATCGCGTTCCCCGAGCGGTTTGGAAAGAGCCTCTGGCTCGCCACATCCTGGATACGCGGCAACCATCGTTTGATCAGCGTTGCTGTAGAACGCCATAGAGGTACCGTGCGCTCCTTGCGGCCCTTGCCAAGAATATGGACACAGGGTGACGAACCCAGGATGACATCGCCGACGCGCAGAGCGAGGATCTCTGAGACCCGTGCTCCAGTGTTATACATGGCGGTTTCAAAGGTGAAGCGCAACAGCGGGTTAATGAACGGAAGCTGAAGTTATGGAAGCGGTTGCGAGCATACGTTCGAACACCTCGAATGGCGAATGAAATGCATGCGTAGCACGCGGTCGGC
>NZ_VZQQ01000286.1 GCF_014397785.1 Paraburkholderia podalyriae | reverse complement strand
CGGGTGCACGTCCGGGACGCGGATGGCGCACATCGAGGTGTTCTGCGACGACAGCATCCAGCCGTTCCTCGAACAGGGCCGCGCGTGGGTCAACCAGCACGGTCCGCACAAGGAGGACTGGGCGGCACTGGGCCTGCCGTCCGGGCCGACGATCCTGCGGATCGCACCGGGCACGGTGCTGTATCAGCGTACTGAGGACAACAAGTTTGTCCCCGGCGCTGACCCGCAGTCGAGAAAGACGGACGCCGTCCAGGTGTATTCGCTCGCCGAATTGGCGCGCGATTCGAATCGACGGGTCCCCGAGCCGCATCCGCATCCCGATCCGGGTTACCCGGTGAGCTGGTGGCACGTCGACGGGGTGAATGCACAGGGTCAACCGGTCGATGGCTGGGTGTGCGACTTCAACCACCCGGGCGGCCGGGTGACGCCGGAATTCGCGCAGAAGTGGATCGACTTCGAGTGCCTGGCGGATGCCCATGATCCGGCGCATACGATTTTTGCGACCACCCGGAAGTGGGTGGATTATGCGAGCGGCGCCAATGTCGCGGACCTCGCTTCGCGTTCGAATCTCAGTCCGTTGATGCTCA
>NZ_VZQQ01000285.1 GCF_014397785.1 Paraburkholderia podalyriae | reverse complement strand
CCAGCATGCCCTGCGCGGCGCCGAAGGTCTGGCGAGCCTGCTGCAGGGTTTGCGTGGTCGCCGGCAGCACCTGGCCGTTGATCTGCTTCAGGGTGCTGTCCAGGTCCGCCAGACCCGTGTCGAGATGACGTGCGATCGAGTCGAGCGGCATTTTGTCGATCTTGCCAACGATGCTTGCTACCTGCTCCTGCAACTGGTCGAAGCCGCCGCTCGCGGTGGGCAGCGTCAGCGGTCGCGCATCGGCGTCGTATGAGACCTTCGGGGCGTTCGGTATGAAGTCGAGCGAGATATAGAGCTGTCCGGTCAGCAAATTGCCGGAGCGCGCCTGGCCGCGCAGACCGTGCTCGACCATGGTGGACAGGAATTGCGCGACCTTTTCGATATCGCCATTTATTTTGGGCAGCTTGTCGAGCACCGGTCCGAGCCGCTGCGGATAGACCTCGATGCCGACGATCATGGGAAAGCGCTGCGTGGCCGGGTCGTAATCGAGTTTCATGGAAACCACCCGCCCGAAGTTGATTCCCGAAAACACCACGGGAGCGCCCCTGGACAGGCCGCGCAGCGACTGTGCGAAGCGCAGCTCGATGTACT
>NZ_VZQQ01000284.1 GCF_014397785.1 Paraburkholderia podalyriae | reverse complement strand
ATCTGAACAACGGCCAGTTCTCCGAAGGCAACACCATGTTCAACCGCCAGGCTTTCGTCGGCCTGAAGAGCGACCAGTTCGGTACGCTGACGCTCGGCCGTCAATACGATTCCGTCGTCGACTATCTCGCGCCGCTGTCGGAGGCGGGCGCGGGCTACGGCAACAATCTCGCGGCCCACCCGTTCGACAACGACAACCTGGACAACTCGTTCTCGATCAAGAACGCGGTCAAATACACGAGCGCGAACTACGCGGCCCTGAAGTTCGGCGGCCTGTACGGCTTCAGCAATTCGGCCGGCCAGTTCTCGAACAATCGCGCGTGGAGCGCGGGCGCTTCGTACGACAACGGCCCGCTGAGCGTCGCAGCGGCTTACCTGCAACTGAACAAGTCGGGCAGCTCGAATCTGAGCGGCGCGGTCTCGCAAGGCGACGGCACCGCGCAGGTCGCGGCTAACCTGCAGCGCACGTTCGGTGCGGGCATCAACTACTCGTACGGTCCGGCAACGGCGGGCTTCGTGTACACGCATACGCAACTGGACGGCATCACCGGCATCGACGTCGGCGGCGCGACACTGCCCGGCATCGCCGGCA
>NZ_VZQQ01000283.1 GCF_014397785.1 Paraburkholderia podalyriae | reverse complement strand
GGTGCAAATAGACGGTCTGGACGAGATTTCTGTAGAACGGAGACCTCATCAAGCAGACAGCACGGCCTTCCAAACTGCGGGCGCAGCGGTATCTTTGAGGTCGAGCTTCGCGAGGCTGAATTGGCCTTTGCGAATACGATGTAACAATTCGATACCTGAGAGAGTGATCGCTGCGTTCCTGAAACGTTTGAAACCGAGCATGACTTTCGTCCGGGACTTGATATTGCGGTGGTCCTGCTCGACCAGATTATTGAGATATTTCGAGGATCGGACCTTCGTGTCCTCAGGCAGCAAGCCATCGACCTGCATTTCGCGCGCAGCGCGATGCGAGGCCGCATAATCATCGAGCGTGATGGTCTTCGGTGGCTGCCCCTGATGCTTGATTGCCTTTTTGAAAAAGGCTTTTGCCGCCTTCACGTCGCGCCTGGCGCTGAGCATGAAGTCTACCGTCTGGCCTGCCCGATCCACCGCCCGATAAAGATAGACCCACTTGCCGCGCAGTTTGAGGTAAGTCTCGTCGACGCGCCACGACTGGCCAGTGGGCCTGCCAAAGCGGTTCCACCGTTTAACGAACTCCGGCGCATAGCGCCGCACCCAGC
>NZ_VZQQ01000282.1 GCF_014397785.1 Paraburkholderia podalyriae | reverse complement strand
TTCGCACGACGCGGTCGATGTGCACATTGAACGTTAGCGTGGGCCGCAAACCCGTCTGCCACGAACGCTCAAGAATTCGGAGTGTCGCCGCGCACGATGACGCCGGCAAACGGATTGATGATCACGTGGTGCTGGCCGGCGAGCCACGCAAAGAGCGCGCGCAACACGGCGAGCGCATACGCGGCGGAGCGGACCGTCAGGCCGCGCGCGAACGGCCGCCATTCGGCGGAATCGCGCGGCCGCGGCGGGCCCGTCCAGCGCGCGGCCGGCGCCGGCCGGCGCAGGAACGCCCCGGTACGCGATCGCATCGTCGGTCGTGAGCGATGAGAGCGGGACGATTGTAGAACCTGCGTCGCGAGTGCGAAGCAGTGACTGCACGCGGCAGGCGCTTCTGTACAGCCCCGAATTCTGGACGCCGAAGTGCCAGCAAACTATCTTGAAGGCGTCTTGGGTGGCTTGCTGCACCGGGAACATTGGTTTTTTCCCGAAGGATGAACTGCGTCAAGCTGTTTCTGTGCGGGGACGTGATGTTGGGACGCGGTATCGATCAGATACTGCCGCATCCGAACCGGCCCCATCTCTTCGAACCCTATATGCGTTCGGCGAGAGG
>NZ_VZQQ01000281.1 GCF_014397785.1 Paraburkholderia podalyriae | reverse complement strand
CGGGCCGAACCGCCGGGACGATCGAGGCGCGGACATCCGCCTCGATTTGCAGATGTGCGTCAGCGGTTATCGGAAGAATTCCGAGTCTATATGCATGTTCAGGCAAGTGTTCAGTAGACTTCGAGGACTAGCGCCGCGTCGTTTAAGTAGCTGCTCCGATATGGGGCCAGTGACGCGTCACTCAAACAACCGGTCCTCTCATATGGGCCCATCCCTCGGGTGGACAAAACTGGTACGGGTCTCCTTCCTGCTACCGAGCAAAAATCAATACAGCTCGGGTCTCAGTCCCGGCTCGTAAAGACCGTCAATACCCCGGTGTAGCCGTAAAGGTGATCCCTTGCGATCTCGCCGCCGGCGAAGAATCCCACCAGCGGCACCTCACCTAGCGCCTTTCGCACCGTCTGCAACTCCGCATGCCGCGCTCCGAAGTGCGGGCCGCCCCGTCCCGAGCAACTGACATACAGGGCGCCCGACATGTGCCCCGCCCTGCCGCCTTCCAGTTCCGCGCGGATTTCCGTTGTAATGCGCACCAGATCGACCTTGGCAGCTTCGGGGTTACGCGTGCAAAAGGCCAGATGCATGCCGGGCTCGACCAGATCGGCAATCGCCACGAC
>NZ_VZQQ01000280.1 GCF_014397785.1 Paraburkholderia podalyriae | reverse complement strand
CGGGCCGAACCGCCGGGACGATCGAGGCGCGGACATCCGCCTCGATTTGCAGATGTGCGTCAGCGGTTATCGGAAGAATTCCGAGTCTATATGCATGTTCAGGCAAGTGTTCAGTAGACTTCGAGGAGTAGCGCCGCGTCGTTTAAGTAGCTGCTCCGATATGGGGCCAGTGACGCGTCACTCAAACAACCGGTCCTCTCATATGGGCCCATCCCTCAGGTGGACAAAGCTGGTACGGGTCTCCTTCCTGCTACGGAGCAAAAATCAACACAGCTCGGGTCTCAGTCCCGGCTCGTAAAGACCGTCAATACCCCGGTGTAGCCGTAAAGGTGATCCCTTGCGATCTCGCCGCCGGCGAAGAATCCCACCAGCGGCACGTCACCTAGCGCCTTTCGCACCGTCTGCAACTCCGCATGCCGCGCTCCGAAGTGCGGGCCGCCCCGTCCCGAGCAACTGACATACAGGGCGCCCGACATGTGCCCCGCCGTGCCGCCTTCCAGTTCCGCGCGGATTTCCGTTGTAATGCGCACCAGATCGACCTTGGCAGCTTCGGGGTTACGCGTGCAAAAGGCCAGATGCATGCCGGGCTCGACCAGATCGGCAATCGCCACGAC
>NZ_VZQQ01000027.1 GCF_014397785.1 Paraburkholderia podalyriae | reverse complement strand
CCTGCGCCTGCGTCACACCGGCCGACACGGCGATCACCTCGGTCGCGACGCCCGCTTCCTTCAGACGCACGGCTTCTTCCACCGCGATTTCGTCGAACGGGTTCATCGACATTTTCACGTTCGCGATATCGAGGCCCGTACCGTCCGATTTCACGCGGACTTTCACGTTGTAGTCGACCACTCGCTTGACTGCTACAAGAACTCTCACAACACTCTCCTTCCCTATCGATAGGGCCGAGCCCTACCGCATTAAATGGCACATCACGTCTCTTGATCGATCAAAACTGGTCTTCGCGCAGCGCCAATGCGCCTTCGCCGTCGCGAGCGCCGCGAATCGCCGCTTCGAGCGCGACTGCACGAGGCAGCACCTGGGTCGCGTAGCTGTGCGCGGTCGCGATCTTCGCGTCATAGAAAGCCGGATCTTCATCGCGTTTGTCGGCCGCGAGCACGAGCGAGCGTGCGACTTGCCAACCCGCGAGCACGATGCCCGCGAGCATCAGATAGGAGACACTGCCCGCGAACACCGCGTTCGGGTCGCTTTTGACGTGCTCGATGACGTAGCGCACCGCGCTGTTCAATGACTCGCGGCCGGCGGACAGATGCCGGTGCATCGCCTGAAAGGCGGCGCTCGAACGGTACGAGGCATGCGCTTGCAGCCCCGCCAATGTCATGTCGATCTGCCCGAGCAGCATCCCGGCCACCTCGCCGTTGTCGCGCATGGTCTTGCGGCCGACCAGGTCGTTCGCCTGGATCGCCGTCGTGCCTTCGTAGATCGGCAGAATGCGCGCGTCGCGGTAGTACTGCGCGGCGCCGGTTTCCTCGATGAAGCCCATGCCGCCGTGCACCTGCACACCCAGGCTCGTCACCTCCAGCGACATCTCCGTGCTCCAGCCCTTCACGATCGGCACCAGGTATTCGTAGATCGCCTGATGCTTCGCCCGCGTCGCGTCGTCCGGATGACGATGCGCGAGATCGCAATGCGACGCCGCCACGTAGGCCAGCGCGCGTGCGCCTTCGGTCAGCGCGCGCATGGTCGACAGCATGCGCCGCACGTCGGGATGCTGGATGATCGCGACCGGCTGCTTCGCCGATCCATCGACGGGCCGGCTCTGGACCCGCTCCTTCGCATACGCGACGGCCTGCTGGTACGCGCGATCCGAGATGGCCACACCCTGTACCCCCACGGCGAAGCGCGCGGCGTTCATCATGATGAACATGTACTCCAGACCGCGGTTCTCCTCACCGACGAGCTGCCCGATCGCGCCGCCGTGATCGCCGAACTGCAGCACCGCAGTCGGGCTCGCCTTGATACCGAGCTTGTGTTCGATCGATACGCAGTGCACGTCGTTGCGCTCGCCGAGCGAACCGTCTTCATTGACGAGGAACTTCGGCACGGTGAACAGCGAAATGCCTTTCACGCCTTCGGGCGCGTTGGATGTGCGTGCGAGCACCAGATGCACGATGTTCTCGGTCATGTCGTGCTCGCCCCAGGTAATGAAAATCTTCGTGCCGAAGATCCGGTACGAGCCGTCGGCTTGCGGCTCGGCGCGGGTGCGCACGAGCGCGAGATCGGAGCCGGCTTGCGGCTCGGTCAGATTCATCGTGCCGGTCCACTCGCCGGAGATCAGCTTCGGCACGTAGCGTTGCTTCTGCTCTTCGCTACCCGCCGTCAGCAGCGCTTCGATCGCGCCGTCGGTCAACAGCGGACACAGTCCCAGCGACAGGTTGGCGGCGTTGAGCATTTCGATGCAGGGCGTCGACAGCAGCTTGGGCAGGTCCTGACCGCCGTATTCAGACGGATGTTGTAAACCCTGCCAGCCGCCTTCGGTGAACTGCCGAAACGCGTCCTTGAAACCGGACGTGGCGCTCACCGCGCCGTCCTTCCAGGTGCTCGGGCTGCGGTCGCCGTCGAAGTTCAGCGGCGCAAGCACGCCCTCGTGCAGCCGCGCGGCCTCTTCGAGCACGGCCCGCGCGGTGTCGGCGGTCGCGTCCTCGCAGCCGGGCAAGCCCGACAGTTGGTCGATGCCGGCCAGTTCCGTAATTGCAAACAACATGTCCTTGAGAGGCGCGACGTAGCTCATTGCCATTCTTCCGATCAGATAGTACGTAGGGGATGTCACCCGTCTTGCGGCGCTGCGGCCGGGGTAACGTATGGCTGAATCGTAGCGCCGGACAGGCCCTACCCGGTTGTCCAAACCGGACGATCTATTGACATCCCTGGCCACGCCGGCGGGGGTGGGCGGCGCGTCGGAGCCGCGTCGGCACGTATCGCCGACGCATTGATGTGACGAGATCAGCCACCCCGGCGATAGGCCGCCGGCGTGCTGCCCGTCCAGTGACGGAACGCTCTGTGAAAGGCGGTCGGGTCGCCGAAGCCGATGTCGCCCGCAATGATGGCGATGGGCTCGCGCGTGCCTGTCAGGCGCAGGATCGCGATGTCGCGGCGCAGTTCGTCCTTGAGCACCTGAAACGCGGTGCCCTCGGCGGCGAGCCGACGGCACAGCGTTCTGACCGAACAGTGCAGGCCTTCGGCCGCCTCTTCGATGGTCGGGACGTCGGGTAGCCGGGACGCCAGATATTCCCGCACGCGATGACTGAAAAGCTGCTCGTTGAACGACACGAAGATCCAGTCTTCGGGCGCGCGAGCGAGAAATCTGCGCAGGTTCGCCTTGCGCTGGCGCACGGGCATGTCGAAATAGGCACTGCTGAACTGCATCGAGGTCTGAGGGCAGTCGAACTTCGCCGGTCCGGGAAACAGATACAGATACTCGAGCGCGTGAGGCGGACGGGGAAAGGCGAATTGCACCTGCAACAACGCGATCCGCTGGCCGATGAGCCACGACGCAATCCCATGGGCCAATTTCAGCATCAATTCCTGGCCCAGTACGCCGGGTTGCGCGCCCGTGCTTCCCGGATGCAGCGTCAGACTCGCGACGAGTTCGCCCCGGCGCGACTCGAAGCGGAAGTCGTCGAGCACGAGATGAAAGAACTGGCCGAACCGGTGCATCGCGGTTTCGAGATTGGGCGCGTCCAGCAGGCTCAGGCACAGAAACTTGAGCGCGCCGCTGCGCAGCGGCCGCGAGAAAACGCCGGGCATTTCATCGTCGAGTTCGATCGCGAGCGCGCGATAGAGCGTCGAGAACTGTTCCTCGGTGACGCGCGCCCCAGGCTGGTCCAGAAGCGCACGCGGGATGTTCGCGGCCGACAGATGCCGGTCGACGATATCCGGCCGAGTCCCGACGCTGCCGAGGAAACCATTGACGAGCGAGATCGGCACGGTTGCGCCAGGAGCGTGCATGAGGTGGTTCCGCGAGGCGAAGACGCATCAGCATAGCGCCTCCCGTCGCATTCTGGCGATGCTTCAGCGAGTCGTTACGCGAGTGCCGGCGATTGGGTCGCCGCGGTACCGGTAGCCTGGCGCCTACTGCGCCGACGCGTGCGAGCGAAGGTACGGCACGTATCCGTTCTGAGTCTTCAGGATCTTGTCGGCGCACTCGTCGTAGTCGGAGCCCTTCTCGCTGTCGGGCCCGTACATGCCGCGGCACTGCGCGAACAGCGACAGCGTCGCGCCGCCCGTGCTCTTGTCCGCGCGGGTCGCTGAGAAAGCGGCTTTGCCCGAATCGTCGGGCACGTCGGTATCGATCGCGATCGCATCCGCGCGGATCACGTGCGTGTCGGAATGCTGCTCGATATAGCGCTTCGTCGCCGCCCAGGCGGCATCGCAATTGGCCGGCGTGCAATCGATCACCGCGTTGCGTTGCGCGGCGGCGAGATTCGGTTCGCTGTGAAGGATGTCCTGTTGGACGCGCTGCGCCTGCTTTTCCGGGGACGAGCAGGCAGCGAGTGCACAGGCGACGAGTGCGAAGGCAGCGATCTTTTTCATGAGTAGACTTCCCTGGGCAGATTCGAGCGCGATTATAGCCGCGTGGGGGAAGCGTTTGCGCATTCAAGACTCAGCCGCCGGATCACACACCGCACCAGCCCCTAAGTGTTCGCCACCAGCAATTCCTCCGCATTGGCCGGCGGACGCAGGCCATCCGTGCGACCCGCGAAATAGCGCTGCGTCAGATCGGCCGCGGACACATGCCGCGCCTCGTCAAAGCCGACTTCGCGCGCCATTGCGATGATCTGCTGCGGCGTGAAGAAGCTGATGAACGGCGTACCACTCGCACGCGCGCCCTTCTCCGCCATTTCGAGTCCGGGGCGCACGTCCGGGTCCGCCATCTCCAGCGGCAGCAGAAACGTCATCGCGAACGTCGAGCCACGCGCGAGCCCGGCCACTTCACGCAGCGTCGCCGCGTTCGCCTCCTTCGTCAGATACATGCTGACGCCGGTCGACACCACGACGGCTGGCCTGCTTTCGTCGAACCCTTCGGCGACGAGACGCTGCCGCCAGCTATCGCCCGCTTCGAAGTCGACCGGCACGAAACGCAGCCAGTCCGGCAACCCGAAACCAAGCTCGCTCAGCCGCTGACGCTTCCACGTTTGCGGTCCCGGCGGGTCGACCTCGAACACGGTGAGCCGCGACGCGATGTCGGGCCGGCGTTGCGCGAAGCTATCGAGACCGGCGCCGAGAATCACGTATTGACCCACGCCGCGCCGGGCCTGCTCGACGACCAGATCCTCGATAAAGCGGGCGCGCGCGACGATCGACGCACGAAACGGCCGCGTGAACCGCGGGTCCATGTCGCCGCGGCTGCGCCAGTCTTCGGCGGGTGCCAGCAACTGCAAGCCGACTTCGTCTTCGAGCACGTGCGGCGGCGCGTCGGCCTGCACGTGCAGCGCACGCCATAACGCGACGCGCGCGGCGGTGCTGTCGGGTGCGGGGTGTCGTTGATCGCTCATGACTGTGTCAATCCTGTTGGTTCATTGGCGCCCGGTTACTTCAGGAACTGGAAATCGCAGCCCTCATCGGCCTGCAGAATTTCCTGCTCATACAACTTCGCATAGCCGCGCTTCGCCGGCGTCTGCGTTCGCGCCGGCAACGCGGCGCGGCGTCGCTCGAGCTCGTCATCCGGCACGAGCAATTCGAGCGAGCGATTCGCGACGCTCAAGCGAATGCGATCGCCGTTGCGCACGAGCCCTAGCGGGCCGCCCGACGCCGCATCGGGCGTGATGTGCAGCACGATTGTGCCGTACGCGGTACCGCTCATGCGCGCGTCCGACATCCGCACCATGTCCTTCACGCCGGCGCGCGCGAGCTTTGCCGGAATCGGCAGATAACCGGCTTCGGGCATCGCCGATGCACTGGTGGGACCGGCATTTTGCAGCACCAGAAAATCGTCGGCGCTGACGTCGAGCTCGTCGCTATCGACGCGGTTGGCCAGGTCTTCGAGCGATTCGAACACGACCGCGCGACCTTCCTTCTCGAACAGTTTGGGGTCGGCCGCCGAACGCTTCAGGATCGCGCCGCGCGGCGCGAGGTTGCCGAACAGCGCGACGAGGCCGCCATTGTCGCGCACCGGCTGCGCGTACGGCCGCACCACCGTGTGATCGACCCAGCTCACATCGTGCAGCCGGTCGCCGAGGGTTTCACCGGTCACCGTGCGGCAGTCGAGATGCAGCAGATGCTTGATCTCGCGCAGGATCGCCGGCACGCCACCCGCCGCGTACAGGTCTTCCATATAGTGATCGCCGGCCGGCTTCAGGTTGACGAGCACCGGCGTGGTGTCGCTCAGTTGGTTCAGCCGCTGCAGATCGACCTTCACGCCGACACGGCCCGCGATCGCCGTCAGATGAATCATCGCGTTCGTCGAGCCGCCGATCGCGAGCAGCACGCGCAGCGCATTCTCGACGGACTGCGCGGTGATGATCTCGCTCGGCAGGATCGGTTTCGCGATCAGATCGAACGCGACGCGCCCGGTTTGTTCCGCGATGCGCAGACGGTCCGCATCGACGGCGGGACACGCGGCGCTATTTGCGGGCATCATGCCAAGCGTTTCGGCGATGATCGCCATCGTGCTTGCGGTGCCCATTACCGCGCAGGTGCCCGCGGTCGACGCGAGCCGTCGTTCGACGATGCCGATTTCCTGCGCGTCGATTTCGGTTGCGCGGAATCTGGCCCAGAAACGCCGGCAATCGGTGCAGGCGCCGAGCCGCTCGCCGCGATGCCGGCTCGTCGACATCGGCCCGGCGACCAGTTGCACCGCGGGCAGATTCGCGGACGCCGCGCCCATTAGCTGCGCGGGCACGGTCTTGTCGCAACCGCCGAGCAGCACGACCGAATCCATCGGCTGCGCGCGCGTCATTTCCTCGACGTCCATCGACATCAGGTTGCGGAACTTCAGGCTCGTCGGCGTCAGGAACGTCTCGCCGAGCGAGATGGTCGGAAACTCGATCGGCAGACCACCGGCCGCGAGCACGCCGCGCTTGACCGCCTCGATCATCTCGGGAAAATGCCGGTGACAGTTGTTGAAGCCGCTCGCCGAATGTGCGATGCCGACGATCGGCCGGTCCAGCATCTCGCGGCTATAGCCCATCGAACTCGCGAACGTGCGGCGCAAATACACGCTGAACTCGCGGTCGCCGTAGTTGGTCAGGCCTTTGGCGAAGCCGACCGGCTTGTTGCTGGGTTGATCGCTCATGGTATGTGCTTGCTCGGGTTGATCCGCCAATGCCACCGCGCTCAATGAAAAAACGGCAGCGTGAGAAACAGCTTGATGATGATCGCGTTGACGATGTCCATGAAAAACGCGCCAGTCATCGGCACGATCAGGAACGCCATATGGGAATGGCCGAAGCGGTTCGTGATCGCCTGCATGTTCGCGATCGCGGTCGGCGTGGCGCCAAGGCCGAGCCCGCATTGTGCCGCGCACAATACGACCGCGTCGTAGTTGCGGCCCATCACCGGAAACGTGACGAACACCGCGTAGAGCGCCATCAGCACGGTCTGCGCGATGAGGATTGCGACGATCGGCACGGCGAGCGCGGCAAGCTCCCATAGATTGAGACGCATCAGCGCCATGGCGAGAAAGAGCGCGAGCGCCACGTTGCCGATGAGCGCGACTGCGTGCTGGTCGATGCGCACACGCACCAGCGCGAGCGCGTTGTTCAGGACCACGCCGGTAAACAATACGCAAACGAAGGTTGGCAACTCGAACACGGTGCCCGCGATCCGGTCGGCCAACACTTCGCCGCCCGCGAGGCAGATCGAGATCAGCGCGAGCGTCGTGATGATTGCGGCGGGGGTGGTGGCCTGCTGAGCTTTCGGCTCCTCGAAGACCAGCGTTTCTTCATCGCGCTGCCCGACGCTCAGCAGTTCGTCGGCGCTGATTCGCCGCATCAGCAGCCGCGCGAGCGGACCGCCGAGCACGCCACCTATCACGAGCCCGAACGTCGCGCAGCCGATCGCGATCTCGGTCGCCGACTCCAGTCCGTGACGCTCGGTGAAGACCTGGCTCCATGCGGCACCGGTGCCGTGGCCGCCCGACAGCGTGACCGAGCCGCCGAGAATGCCGAGCAGCGGATCGACGCCGAGCGCGAACGCGAGCAGCAGGCCGACCACGTTCTGCAGGATCAGCAGCCCGCTGACCAGCGCGAGAAAGCGGATCAACACCGGTCCGCCCGCCTTCAGGCTCGACAGATGCGCATTCAGACCGATCGTCGAGAAAAACGCGAGCATCAGCGGCACCTGCATCGTCGAATCGAACTTGATCTCGACGTGCGTGGTGATGCGCGTAATCAGCACGCAGATCGCGACGATGAGCCCGCCTGCCACCGGCGCCGGAATCGAATAGGCCCGTAGCACGCCGATCCATTGCACGAGCTTTTCGCCGAGGAGCAGCACGAGCGACGTCGCGACCAGCGTCGCATACACGCCGATAGTCATGAATGGCCTCCGAGTGGGAGCGTGACCACGTTTTCTGTTTTGCCGGCGCGACCCCGCGAATCAAGCTTCGGAAGCGCGCGCAACCCAGCGACATCTTAGCCAATCCGGCATACGCGTAGACCGACGCTACGAAATTCTTGACCAACGGACCCTGACCCGCTTCCTGCTTTTGGAACGGGTGCCGGAGATCGTTGACTCCGGGAGTCCTGGCCGATCTTCGATATCAACAGCACCTGCGACTATGCTGCAAGTTCGACGTATCCCATCCCAAACGCGACATTTTTCCCGAGCCGATCAGTGTCGATTTTCTCATCACGGAGACGAGCCCCGAAGGGTACCTGATCCTGAGATCGCCCACAGCTTTGCCAGGCTTTTCATGGACCATTATCAGAACAACCTCGTTCTCAACGAATTGGTCGAATTCGCACGCGAAAATCTACGGGTTCGCCCAGACACCGCGCTTGACCTCTTCCGTATTGCGCGTGGTCCCGTCTCATTCCCATCTCACTGACAGGACGGATCGCAAAAAAACCGTCGTGTGATTTTGCGCGCCGTCAATAATGCCTGACTTTCAACCCAGCCCGACCTCGGAACTACGCCCCGGAATGGCTTTGTGCGTGACCCAGGAACGGACACACCCACTTTCTGCGCCTGACTCATGTGTTCGACGAGTGTGTTTACGCGATGTGGGTCGGAGAGCCCCGACTGGGCCGGCCCCCGCGAAAACGATCCGACCGCACAGGCGCTCGGATACAAGATGGACGCGTCGAAGGTCGACAAGACGAAATCCCCTCGGTACCAGGCAGGGCAGACCTGTGCCAATTGCCAACTGTATCAAGGCAAACCCGGTTCCACGAATGGGCCGTGTCCGACCTACGGGGGCAAACTGGTCGACGCAAAAGGGTGGTGTAACGCCTACGTGAAAAAGGCGTAATTTACACGCCGTCGTTGTCATTGGTTTGGCAGCGATTTGCTGCGGCGACCAGCGCCAGTAGACCAGGTGATCATGCATACGCCGATAAAGCGCGCTGCCTTCGGTCAATCTGCGCGGTCGCGCGAGAGTTCGTATGCTGCCACCCTTCCGATGTTCGATCATGATCGCCGCGCGTTCTTCCGCACTCAGATGCTTGTAGTTCTTCTTCATCGCAACACCCTATCTCATTCAAGGTGTTGCACTTGGAACTAGAGACTAAGCAGTTCGGCCGGCATTCGGGCACGCCGATGCGCTTGCCCTTCAGGTCTTCAGGCTTGTCAATATCGCGATCCGCTCGCACATAGATCGAACCAAAACGAAACTCCCGCGACGGAAAGATCGTCACCGCGATGTGCAGCACCGGTCGCCGCTTGCCGTTGCGCGCCCCTTTCGCGCCGGTGTAGTCACCGAAAAAATTGCCCTCCGTTTCCTGTTTCGACGGATTCACCCCCGCATGCTTCCCGAGATCGATGACGACAACGTAGCCGTCCCCGCCGAAGCGCATCACACCACGCGCAACCAGCGCCTCACAAATCAGATCGATCGGCGATGAATCCCGCCTATCTATATTAGGGATCGAATATTCCTGATCCTGCGGCACTTCCGACCATACGTACTTTCCCGGATGCCTCCAAAGGTTCTTGCCAATTTAACTAGATCTCTAATATAGTTGAGCAACACCTGTTGATGAAGGCGACCTGTCGCCGGGAGACATTCCATGCTGACCCACCAAGAAAATGAATTGCTGTGCCGCGTTGAAGGCGATGCCCCGATGGGCCAACTGATGCGCCGGCACTGGACGCCGGTTTGCCTCATCGAAGAAGTCAGCGAGCCGGATGGTGCGCCGGTCAAAGCGCGCGTATTTGGCGAAGACCTCGTCGTATTCCGGGACTCGGAAGGCAGCGTTGGTGTGCTGGACGAGTACTGCCCGCACCGTCGCGCATCGCTCGTCTACGGCCGCAATGAAGACTCCGGCCTGCGCTGCCTGTATCACGGCTGGAAGTTCGACGTCTCGGGCAACGTGCTTGAAATGGTGTCCGAGCCGGCCGCGAGCTGCATGACCGACAAGGTCAAGCACAAGGCCTACCCGGTGCAGGAATGGGGCGGCATGGTGTGGGCGTATATGGGCCCGCAAGACGTCATCCCCGAATTCGTGCCGCCGGCCTGGGCGCCGACTGCCGACACCCGCGTGAGCATCGCCAAGGCGCTGCTGCCGTGCAATTGGGCGCAAATCCTCGAAGGCGCGATCGACTCCGCGCACAGCTCCAGCCTGCATTCGTCCGACTTCGTGCCGGCACGCGTCGGCGGCGCCGAAGCGACCGGGAAGAACTGGTTGCGCCCGTCCACCGACAAGGCCCCGCGCCTGCAGGTCGAGCGCACCGACTACGGCTTCCGTTACGCTGCGCTGCGCCGCCCGATCTTCAACGCCAACACGCACGACTACGTGCGCTCCACGGTGTTCGTGGCGCCGGGAACGGTGCTGATTCCGCCGAACAATCTCTACAACGTTGCGAACATCAACGTGCCGATGGACGACACGAACACGGCGTTCTACTTCATCGCCTGGGGCGATCCGGAGACGACGCCGGAAAACGAAACGTGGCGCAAGTTCCTGCGTCAGCAGGTCGGTGTTGATCTGGACCAGTACTATCGTCCGCTGCGCAATCACGACAACCGCTTCTGGCAGGACCGCCAGGCGATGAAAGCTGGCAATTTCACGGGTATTTCGGGCTTCCCGAACCAGGACATCGCGATGTGGGTCACGATGGGCCCGATTGCGAACCGCTCGGACGAGCGCCTCGGCGCGAGCGATCTCGCCATCGTCGAATTCCGTCGCCGCATGATCGATGCGATCGCCGAATTCGAGAATGATGGCGAAGCAATTGGCACCGGTGCAAAGGCGATTTCCCGGGAAGTGTGTTCGTACCAGGCTGTCGTGCCGAAGGAAATCGACTGGCGCACGTATGCCGCGCGCTACGTCAGCAAAAAGAATCCGGAACCGGCCGACCAGCCGTCCGCGCTTGCAACGGACTATCAGGTCAAGCAATAACAGGAGGCACACGGCCATGGAGCAGCGCCGTTTGCGCATCGGGGTCGCAGGACTGGGACGGGCATTCTCGCTGATGCTGCCGACCTTCCTGCGCGACCCCAGAGTCCAACTCGTCGCTGCGTGCGATCCGCGTGACGAAGCGCGGCGGCAGTTCGCCGCCGACTTCGCTGCGCCCACCTATGCGGACGTGGCGGAGTTGGCGGATGACCCCAACGTCGAGATCATCTACGTTGCGAGTCCGCACCAGTTCCACGCGCAGCACACTGAAATTGCCGCGGCAAAAGGCAAACACGTGCTGGTCGAAAAGCCGATGGCGCTCGCCGCTGCGGACTGCGATCGCATGATCGCTGCATGCCGCGCAGCGCACGTGCATCTGATCGTCGGCCATTGCCACAGTTTCGACACGCCGTACCTGTGTACGCGCGAATTGATCAGTCGCGGCGATTTCGGCGCGGTGAAAATGATCCAGGCCGTGAACTACACCGACTACCTGTACCGCCCGCGCCGGCCCGAGGAGCTGGCCACGGCTGAAGGTGGCGGCGCCGTCTTCAGCCAGGCGGCTCACCAGGTCGACATCGTGCGAATGCTCGCCGGCTCGCGCGCGACGCGGCTGCGCGCGAGTGTGGGACGGTGGGATCCGTCACGCCCGACCGAAGGTGCTTATTCGGCGCTGATCTGGTTCGAGAACGGTGCTTATGCCTCGCTCTCGTACAACGGCTATGGCTACTTCAACACCGAAGAGTGGAGCGGCTGGATCGGCGAAATGGGCGATCGTACAAGCCCCGACACGTACGGCAGCGCCCGCCGCCGTCTGGAGACGCTCGCGTCCTCGGGCGACGAAGCCAGACTCAAGGCGGCCGGCACCTACGGCGGATCGGCATACAAGCCGCCGACGGCCGCCGCGGACGAGCCGCCGCGCTTTCATCAGCATTTCGGTCCGATCATCGTCTCGTGCGAACGCGCGGACCTGCGCCCGCTGCCCGATTCAATCGTCGTCTACGGCGACGAGCAGCGCCAAACGCTGCCACTGCCTGCACCCGTCGTGCCGCGCGCCGAAGTCATCGACGAGTTGTATGGCGCGGTCGTCGACGGACACTCGCCCCTTCACGATGGCGAATGGGCAAAGGGCACGCTGGAAATCTGTATCGCGATTCTGAAGTCGAGCGAAACGGGCGCAGATATAACGCTTTGATAGTTCGAGGTAAGCGCAAAAGCCCTCACTGCCCTCGTTTGAACTGAGCCTGGTACAGTTAAAACGAGGGATTTTTTTGCCAGTGCTTCCTTCTACGGGGCGCACACATGCGCCCCGATCTCGTTACCCCTCGAACGCCGCGAAGCGCAGCGAAAAATCAATCGCCCTGACGTTCTTCGTCAGCTTACCTAACGAAATACGGTCCACGCCGGTCTCGGCAATGGTTCGCAGCGTCTGCTCGGTCACACCGCCCGAGACTTCCAGCTCGGCGCGCCCTGCGGTGACACGCACAGCCTCGCGCATCGTCTCGATCGAGAAATTGTCGAGCAGAATCGCCGCGGCGCCCCCGGCCAACGCTTCCTTTAACTCATCGAGCGTCTCCACCTCGACCTGCACGGGCACACCCGCACCCAATGCTCGAGTGGCGCGAAGCGTCGACGCAATGCCGCCGCCCGCCGCGATGTGGTTTTCCTTGATCAGAATGCCGTCGTACAGCCCCCGACGATGGTTTTCGCCGCCGCCAACACGAACTGCATATTTTTGCGCGAGGCGCAATCCCGGAAGCGGTTTTCGCGTGTCGAGAATTCGCGCAGACGTGCCTTCGACAATCCGCGTCATCACGCTTGTCTCGGTGGCCACGCCAGAAAGCAACTGAATAAAGTTGAGCGCGGTGCGCTCGGCGGTGAGCATACCGCGCGCCGGGCCAGCGATCCGGCAGACGGCCTGCCTTTCGTGCATCCGTTCGCCTTCGCCGACAAACCATTCAATCGTGATGCGCGGGTCGACCTGTTGGAGTGTTTCATCGAACCACGGTCTGCCGCACAACAGGGCGGGTTCGCGTACGGTCAAGACGGCTTCGGCTGAAGCGTCGGGGTCGATCAGTAGCGACGTCCAGTCGGCCTCGCCGACATCTTCCGCGAGCGCATCGCGGACATTGCGCGTCATCGCCGCGCGGGTCATTCCATCCATTCCAGATCCGTATTTTTTGAGCGAGAGAGCAGCATGCCGTGGCCTGCCGTCGTGCCTGTCGTGGACTTGGCACGTCCGCCAATATTATTAGATCTATAATTAATATGCTACTCGGGAAGGACCTGAAGCGCCAAGCTGCGCCTCAATCCTGATCGATTTCTTCGCCGCGTGCCGCGATCAGATTGCCCACTTCCCGCGTCGACGGAATGCGCAGCGCCGGGTTGTCCGACTCGGATTCGTCGCGTGCCATGTTCTCGATGATCGTCAGCAGAACCTTCCGCGCGACGTTGATCTCGGTGGTTTTCAGGCCCCTGACGCTAATTTCGTTGACTTCTTCCGCGAGCGGGACGAGCTTGTTTTTCAGGCTCCGGCCGCGCGGCGTGAGATAGACGTGCGTGTTCTTGCGATTGCCGGGCTCATAGCGGCGTTCGACATACCCGAGCTTTTCCATTGCCGACACCGCACTGAACGTGGTGGGCGTGGTGGTGCCGGTCTCGTCGCTGAGCTCCTTCTGCGTAAGCCCGTCGGTGACCCATAGCACACGCAGATAAGCCCAGTGGCCGAATGAGACTTCATGCTGCGCCAGGCGCATTTGCAGACCGCGAATCATGGCGCGGCCTGCATCTTTCACCAGGTGAGCAAGACGATCATCCGGAACCGCCTCGCGCCAGTGCCGCAGGATGGGGTCCTCGCTCGCGACCCCGCCCTTGCCCTTGCCCGAAGTACGTGCTGCTGCCATACCTTCCTCGCTGTTATTGAGACCAGACCGGTGACAATCATAGCGCTTTAGCCCGCGCGCGAGGCACTGGAGCGCATCCCCTGGGACGCTCAGAACGTGTGGCGAATGCCCACGGTCACGCCCGCCTGGTCCATGCCTGGCGCAATGTCCACGCCTGTGCCACGAATACCGACATTGGAGAATGAACGATTGGAGACATACGCGCCCTCCGCATACACATCGGTGCGCTTGGACAGCGAGTAGTCGACGAGCAATACCCCCATCGTCGGGCCGCCGTGCGGGTTGCGAAACTGCGTGTGATAGACGCTGGCGGAAATGGCAAGCGGCGCATTCACCCTCCAGGTCACGCCGCCCCAATAGAGCAGCGAGCTCGGCGGCACATCCGTATTGCGCGTGTTCAGCCAGCGCAGGCCGGCCAGCGTCGTGACCGGCCCGAAGTCGTACGACACGCCGAGCAGCGCGCGCTGCTGCGCATTGCTCTGTGTGGCGATCGAGGTGCCCTGCAATTGGTCGTACGTCAAACCGATGCTGAACGGCCCGCGATCATACAGGACCGCCGCGCTCATTTCGCGGCCCACCTTCGTTGCGCCGGGCACGCTCCCGCCGTTCGGAATCGTCGCGTCGAACCCGGTGCTGTACAGTGCCGCGAACGTGACGCCGCCGAGGTGCACGCCATAGCGCACCGAATTGTCCGCGCGATTCACGAACTGGCTGTCCATGCTTTGCGCGGAATAGCCGGGGTTGAACGTCAGCGCGTCGTACTTGTACATCAGTTCGTAGAGCAGGTTCTGGTGACGTCCGAGCGTGAGCGTGCCGTACGGCGTTGACACGCCAACGAATGCCTTGCGGCCGAACAGCCGTCCGTTCTGACCTGGCGCGCCGGTGTTCACGTTGAACCCGCCCTCCAGCGTGAACACGGCCTTGTAGCCGCCGCCAAGGTCCTCTGAACCCTTGAGCCCCCAGCGCGATCCGGCGAGATTGCCCGACTGTTCCCGGATCACCGAGCCCGTCTGACTGCCCTGGGGCACCCGATTGACGTACTCGACGCCCGCATCAACGATGCCGTAGAGCGTGACCGAACTCTGCGCATGGGCCGCCGTGCAGGCGAGCGTCAGCAACCCGCCGCAGGCGAGCGGGAATGTGTGTCTCTTCATGTTCATCTGTATTCCGGATTACTGAGTATATTGGATGTATTGTCCCCTTCCGCGCATCCGTCGCGCACCCAGCGCCTGCCGGATGCGCGACGGCTCGAACAACCGCCGCGAGAGGTCAGATCTTGAATCGCTCCAGGCTGGCCGGGTGGAACAGTTCGGCAGGCTGCAGGCGACGGCTCGACAATCCCTCGGCGTGGTGCTGCGCGAGGAAGCGGTCGATCACGTGCTCGTTGTTCGCGAATCCGTACGACCAGAAGTCGTGCCCCATCAGACGCCGTGCATTGCGCAACTGGTCCTCGACGAACGGCAGCGTCACCTTGGTCGCCGAGGTGTCGCTCAAACGCGCCAGCGCCAGTTCCTTCGATTGCTCGAACGCCTTCGCGATCGCGCCGGGCAGCCACGGGTGCTGATCCGCGAGCGTCTTGCGAATGCCCAGCGTGTGCATGATCGGGAAGAGCTGCCTGTGCTCGTACCATTCGGCGGCGCTTTTCTGCGGATCATCGAAAAGGTACTTGACCTTCGGATGCCCACGGTCGAAGCAGGACGGCGCGCGCGGTCCGATCACGCCGTCAATCTCGCCGTCGGCCAGCAGGTTCGAGATCGTCTGCCCTTCGGGTGCGCTTTCCAGCACGACGCCTTCAGGCAGCTTGAGTGCAATCTTCTCCACGCGCGTCGGATCCTCGTAGCCGCCCCGCACCCAGCGGATATCCGACGCCTTCACGCCATATTCCTCTTCGAGAAAGAGCCGCACCCATACGTTGGCCGTGAGCTGGTATTCCGGCACGCCGATGCGTTTGCCCTTCAGGTCCTCGGGCCGGTCCATCCCACGGTCGGAACGCACGTAGATCGAGCTGTGTCGGAACGCGCGCGACGGAAAGACCGGCACCGCGATATAGGGCGAGGTGCCCGCGGCCGTCTTCACCGAATAGCTGCTGAGCGAAAGCTCGCAAATGTCGTAATCGGCGTGCCGGAACGCACGAAAGAAGATTTCCTCCGGGTCCTGCAGCATGAACACCGGATCGACACCGTCGATCTGGACGTCGCCGTCGATCAGCGGCCGCATCCGGTCGTAGTTGCCCACCGCGATGGAAAGTTGAAGCTTGCTCATTCCTGCTCCTGTCTGACTGTCAAAATGCTGACCGTCGCGTGCATCGTCACG
The DNA here is from genome assembly GCF_014397785.1 of Paraburkholderia podalyriae. GTDB lineage: Bacteria > Pseudomonadota > Gammaproteobacteria > Burkholderiales > Burkholderiaceae > Paraburkholderia > Paraburkholderia podalyriae. The sequence goes on along the minus strand of NZ_VZQQ01000027.1, from coordinate 77,311 downwards.
CGCCGGATTGCCGTGCCTGCCGCTCGCGCGGCACGCCGATGAAGACGGCGATGCCGCCGATGAAAACGAGCGCCGCCACCAGCAGGATGCCGGCCGAAAAGCTGCCGGTCACGCTCTTCACCCAGCCGAGGACGATTGGTGCGAAGAAAGCGCCCACCTGACCGAGACTGCTGATCACGCCGATGCCGCCGGCGGCCGCCGCGCCCTTCAGGTAGTTCGGCGGAATCGTCCAGATAATGGCTGCGGCCGCGAAATAGCTCACCGAAACGAGACTCAGGCACGCGATGGCGGCAACCGAGTTGTGCGTCAGAACCGTCAGGAGCACCGCGCCCGTGGCGCCCGCTGTCGTCGACAGCACGAAGTGCCAGCGGCGCTCGAGCCGCAGGTCGGAGCTGCGTGCGATCAGCAGCATGGCAACCGCGCCGACGATATAAGGCAGCGCCGACAGGAAGCCGATCTGCAACAGGTTGGAAACGCCCGCCTGTTTGATGATCGTGGGCGTCCAGTAGTTGAGGATGGTTCCGCAAATGGGCACCGTGGCCCAGCCCGCGGCAATCACGTACACGCGCGGGTCGCGCAGCGCCGCGAGGAGCGTGCTCGGCGAGTTATGCGGCTTGCTGCGACCTTCCTCGTCGAGCGCGCCGATGACAATTCGTTTTTGATCCTCGGTCAGCCACCTCGCATCTTGCGGCCGGTCGATCAGGTAAAAGTAAGCAACGACACCGGCAATCACGGCGGGCACGCCTTCAAGGAAGAACAGCCACTGCCAGTTACGAAAGCCCCAGACGTCCATGAAGTTTTGCAGGATGAATCCAGAAAGCGGGCCGCCGACAATGCCCGCAACCGCGATCGCCAGCAGGAACCGCGACGTGATACGAGCGCGGCGCTTCGACGGGTACCAGTACGAGAGGTAGAGGATGATGCCGGGCCAAAAGCCCGCTTCGGCCGCGCCGAGGAGCGTCCGGGCGAGATAGAACTGCCATGGAGCGGTCATGAACGCCATGGCAGTCGAGATGGCGCCCCACAGCAGCATGATCCTCGTGACGGTCTTGCGGGCGCCAATGCGCCGCAGCAACAGTGTGCTCGGCACTTCGAGCAGGATGTAGCCGATAAAGAACAGACTCACGCCCAGCCCGTACGCCGCGTCGCTCAACCCGAGATCGTGCTTCAGCTGCAGCTGCGCGAAGCTGACGTTGACGCGATCGAGATAGTTGAGGACCCAGCACAGGAAAAGAAAGCTCATTAGCCTTAACGTGATCTTGCGGTATGTCGCCTCCTCCGCCGCCGAGTCGGCTATGGTAGACAGGGATAGGTCCCCTGAGTGCAACGTTGAATGTGCCATGACTGAATCTCTCCGAATTTCACTCTGGATACCGGCAGGAACAGCGTCCCTCTCACCGTTTAATTAGAGCTCTAATATTCAGGTTACGGCGGCTTTATGTCGCTGGCAAGAACGGGTTTATACCGAGAGCAAGATCGCGAAAAATCGTGCGTCTTGACTTGCATCATTAGAGATCTAACTATAAGATGCAATCCATGTTGATGCAACGCAAGACTGGACTGGTCAGAAGGAGACAGACATGACGCCCCCACTGGAAGACGGTTTTCTTCGTCTGAAGATTGCTGGCAAGGAGAAGATCGCCCGTGACATCTGGCGCTTTGAACTGACCGACCCGCAAGGCGCGCCGTTGCCGCCGTTCGAGGCGGGCGCGAACTTGACCGTCGTGGTGCCCAACGGTTCGCGACGCAGTTATTCGCTTTGCAATGACTCGCAGGAGCGCAATCGCTACGTCATCGCGGTCAAGCGTGACGGCAACGGACGCGGCGGTTCGATGAGCTTCATCGACGATACGGCCGAGGACGACGCCGTGGACGTCTCTTTGCCCCGCAACGAGTTTCCCCTCGATGAGCGCGCAAAGTCATTCGTTCTCGTCGCGGGCGGCATCGGTATCACGCCGATGCTGTCGATGGCGCGGCAGTTGCGAGCGGAAGGCCTGCGCTCGTTCAAGCTGTACTACCTCGCCCGCGACCCGGAAGGCACGGCGTTCTTCGAAGAACTGACCAGCGACGAATGGCGTTCGGACGTGAAGATTCATCACGATCACGGCGACCTGTCGAAAGCATTCGACTTCTGGCCTGTGTTCGAGAGGTCGAAGTCGGCGCAACACGTGTACTGCTGCGGCCCGCAGGCGCTGATGGACACCGTGCGGGACATGACCGGCCACTGGCCGCCGGGCACGGTGCACTTCGAGAGCTTCGGTGCAAGCAATGCGGATGCGCGCGAAAGCACGCCGTTCACCGTGCGGCTTTCGCGCAGCGGCACGTCGTTCGACATTCCCGCCAATCGCTCGATCCTCGAGGTGCTGCGCGACGCCAACGTGCGCGTGCCGAGTTCGTGCGAAAGCGGCACCTGCGGCTCGTGCAAGACAGCATTGTGCTCAGGGGAGGCGGATCACCGGGACCTCGTGCTGCGCGACGACGAGAAAGAAACGCAGATCATGGTTTGCGTGTCGCGTGCGAAATCCGCGGAGCTGGTTCTCGATCTTTGAGTATCGCCGGCGGGGTATGACCGCCTCCGTAAATGCAGTTCTGCACGCTGTTTCTGAGTCAGGAAGTCCTGACGGCTGAAACCAGCGCTTCCTGAGACGACATTCCGCCAGCGCTGATTGAACGCATGCACCGATCTCCATAGCATCGATTCATCGTATATCGAAGGGAAAATCATGGCGGGCAACAGATCACTGCGTTCTGAGGTCGAAAAACTCGTTGGCCCGACGCGGGGCCGCGGGGCGTGCGTGCGTCTGCTGGACCGCTTCCGCTCGGCTGGAACATGCTGCGTGTGCATTCAAATCGATCGGCCGACCGGGACGTTTTCACTCTTCTTCTTTCGCCATGACGACGGCACATGGCACGTGTTTCCGCCGGGCCAGCGCCGTCCGGAAATGGGGATAGGCCGCCTGGCTGCCTGACCGTTCGGCAAGCTGCGCGCTTGGCTCAGCGACTGGTACGACCATGCCTTCGCCGTGGGCTACATCCACCCGATCGATTCAGCCCTTCATGAAACAATTGGCGCTCTGCAGTTCCGGGCGGCGGAGACCATTGCTCGAAAAACGGTGAAGTCAATCAATGAAACATCACATTGTCGGGCGTTATCGCGGATATGTTATCGAAGCGCACATGGAGCCGCGCACGGTCCATTTGTCCGATGGAATCGCGCTGACGTATCGCGTCACGTGGTCGTTACGTAGAAGGACACGAAAACAACACGTCGCCGGTGACTTCGCCGATCCCGTTACATACGAGTCGGAGAGCGTTGCTCTCACGTGCATCGACCGCGAGGCTCGCGCTCTTATCGATGCCATGCTGGCGAATTACGCCGAGCACACGCCAGGCGATCTTCTGCAAACTTGAATTCAACGCATACTGGCGCGACGACGGTTGCCTGCTGCCCATCGCAAGGGCGATGCATGTTGCGCGCGTTTCGCTGCCAGAACCCGTGCCTTGATGGGACTACCGGCTATCACGCGTTCTGCAGATCCGCGATCGTCGCCGCCAGGAAGCGCGCCGCTTCGCCGCCTGTCACGACGCGGTGATCGAACGTCAGGCTGAGCGGCAAGATCCGGTGCACGGCAGGCACGCCGTCTGCCGCGACCACCTGTTCGTGGATGCGCCCCGCGCCGAGGATCGCGACGGTCGGCGGCACGACGATGGGCGCTGCGTACTTCCCCGAAATCATCCCGAAGTTCGACAGCGTGATCGTGTTGCCGCGCATTTCTTCCGGCGGAATCTTGCGCGCGCGGATATCGGCGCGCATCCGGTCGAGACCACCGCGCAGATCCGCCGCATCGCGATGCGCGACGTCGCGCAGCACCGGCACGAATAGCCCATCGGGTAGATCGACGGCAATGCCGAGATCGATCTTCTCCAGTACGTGGCGTCGCCCCGTATGGCCGTCGAACCATGCGTTCAGTGCCGGCTCAGCGCGGCAGCCCGCGACCAGCGCGCGGATCAGACGGATCGTCACGTCGGTGTGCGGCGGCCACGCGTGAATGTCGGCATCGTCGATCACGGTCGCGGCGGCCACTTCGCTTTGCGCGCGCGCCATGTTCTGCGCCATCGCACGCCGCACGCCGCGCAGCACTTCGGGCGGGCCGACTTCGCCAGCTATCTTCGCGACGCGCTGCACGTCAGCCGCCGTGATGACGCCTTCCGGGCCGGACGGCGTCACCATCGAGAGATCGACATCCAGCTTGCGCGCAAGCGCGCGCGCCGCTGGAATCGCCTTGATCACACCGCCGCCCGCGCCGACGCCACCACTCGTGCCAAGCGACGCAGGCGCGTCCTGCACGACATGCTGGCCAACTTCCATATGGCCGACGACAGTGCCCGCGTCTGCATCGTCGCCCTCGCCTTCGAACGCGACAAGCGGCGCGCCCAGATGCACGATATCGCCCGTCCGTCCGAACAGCTTCGTGATGCGGCCGGATTGCGGCGACGGAATATCGACGATCGCCTTCGCCGTTTCGACCGACAGCAACGGTTGATCCGCGCGCACTTCATCGCCATCGTTCACATGCCATTCGACGATCTCCGCTTCCTGCAAGCCTTCGCCCAGGTCGGGCAGTTTGAAGATTTTCATGGCTTTATGACGCCTCCATAGCTTGCCTCACCGCGGCGGCGATGCGCGAGACACCTGGCATGTATTGGTTCTCGAGCCGGTACAGGGGCACCACGACGTCGTAGCCGGTTACGCGCTGCACAGGCGCGAGCAGCGAATAAAGTCCGCGCTCGGCGATATTGGCGGCGATCTCCGCGCCGATGCCGCCCGTGCGCGAGCCCTCGTGCACGATCACGCAGCGGCCCGTCTTCGCCACCGAGGCCAGGATCGTGTTCATGTCGATCGGCTTAAGCGTCGCGACGTCGATCACTTCGACCATCACGCCTTCCTGCGCCAGCAGATCGGCGGCGCCTTGTGCGTCCTGCACGGCACCGCCCCAACACACCAGCGTCACATCCGAGCCGTCGCGCAGCGTAAAGCAGGTGTCGAGCGGCAGCCCTTCGCCGTTGTCTTCCACTGTCTGCCGGAACAGCCGATAGAGGCGCGTCGGCTCGAAGAAGATCACCGGGTCGGGATCGCGAATCGCGGCCAGCAACAACCCGTACGCGCGCGCCGGCGACGAAGGCGTGACAACGCGCAAGCCGGGAATGTGCGCGAACAGGGCTTCGGGGTTTTCGGAGTGATGCTCGGGTGCATGGATGCCTGCACCGCACGGCGCGCGGATCACGAGCGGGCAGGTTAGGCGTCCGCGCGTCCGATGCCGCAAACGCGACGCATGATTGAGCACGTGATCGATCGTCGGATACAGAAACCCGCTGAACTGGATCTCGGCGACGGGCTTCAATCCCATCGCCGCCATGCCGATTGCGGTGCCCGCGATCGCTGTTTCGGCGAGCGGCGTATCGAGCACGCGTTGTGCGCCGAAGCGTGCCTGCAGGCCGACCGTCGCGCGAAACACGCCGCCATTCACGCCGATGTCCTCGCCGAGCAGCACGACGGCGGGATCGTGTTCGAGTTCGTACGCGAGCGCCAGATTGAGCGCATCGATCATGTTCAGATCAGCCATGGCCGTTGCCTCCGTTCCGACTATGCCGACCATTGCCCGCTATCGGCGCGAATCGCTGCGCGCTTTCCAGTTGCTCACGCATGGCACGCGGCAGCGTCTCGTACAAGTGGTCGAACATTGCGGATGTATCGGGGGGCGGCACGGCGAGATACGCCTCGACGGCTGCTTCGACCTGCGCGTGACACGCGCGGCCGAGTTGCTCGTCCTGCGCCTTGTCCCAGACGTTCATCCGCATCAGATACTTGCGCAAACGCAGCAGCGGCTCGTAGCCCCATTGCTTCTGAATCTCATCCGAGTCGCGATAGCGCGTTGCATCGTCGGCGGTGGTGTGATCGCCGAGTCGATAGCTGAGCGCTTCGATCAGCGTCGGGCCGTCGCCTCGCCGCGCTTTCGCGAGTGCCGCGTGCATCACCTGATGCACGGCAATGACATCGTTGCCGTCGACCTGCAAGCCGTCGATGCCCGCCGCGATTGCCTTCTGCGCGAGCGTCTGCGCCGCGCTCTGCGTGCTGCGCGGCACCGAGATCGCCCACTGGTTGTTGTTGACGACGAGCACGAGCGGCGCCTGCCAGACGCCCGCCATGTTCATCGCTTCGTAGAAGTCGCCCCTCGACGTGCCGCCATCGCCGAAGATCGTCACGGCGACGCGCGGCTCGCCGCGCAGCTTGAACGCGTAGGCCGCACCGGCGGCATGGCACACCTGCGTGCCAATGGGGACGCAATTCGGAAAGTCGAGTCGCGGCACGCTGAAGTCGCTGCCGCGTTCGTCACCGCCCCAATACAGCAGGCTTTCCGTCATCGTGACGCCGCGCAGCAATTGCGCCGCATGATCGCGGTACGAAGGGAACAGCACGTCATCGGCTTGCATCGCGCTCGCGACGCCCACACCGATCGCCTCCTGCCCCACCGACGATGCGAACGTGCCGAGTTTGCCAGTGCGCTGCAGCGCAACTGCTTTGGTATCGAATGCGCGGGTCAGCACCATCGCGCGATAGAGGGAAATCAGCGCCTCAGGTTCCTGCGCAAAGGCCGGCAATGGCTGCACGGGCTCGCTTTCGGGACCGAGATATCGCGTATACCCGATGTGAAAACTGGCAGTCGTGGTCATGACCGCCCTCCTTGTTCTTCAGATGTCGAATGCGTGCAGGAGATCACGTGCACAACCCGTGCCGGTTGGCGCGGACGTGCCCGGCGCCCTGAACGGCGGTTCGGGCGGCCTTATCTTTTGACAGGGAAAGCGGGTATAAGGTGCGAAATTTTTCTGCTGTGTAATGCGTGCCAATGCAGGCGGAGAAGCGCACGCATTGGCATTGCTCAACCGGGCGCTTGCCGATGTTGTCGCCACGCAATAACGTCACTGACCCTCCGCGGTTCTGTCGCAATAAGAGCGTCGGAGCGATCGCCGCCCAATCTTCGTCACATCTTGCGCCGGGGGCTCCCATAACTGATTTTTTTAATCACTGAAGTTTGTGCTCCTTTGCTCCACGGCCCTGAGAAAGGACGAAAAAGTCCGTAACTTCAGGTAATTGATGAACTCTGCTACGCTGCGCCCTTCACAACCCTTGCATTGGAACGATGGAAACCCCTTTCAACGATCGCGGCGTGTCGGTCACGCGCAACGCTCTCTCGTCCGCGGGCCAGGTCTTCCCGCTGCGCGATATCGTCGACGTGCAAGTCGTCACCGTGCAGAAGAACAAGGTCGTGCCGCTCGTGATCTCGGTGGCCGGGTTGATCGGCGCGATCGTCGGCGGCTTGCTGCATTCGGCGGTGGGCATCGTATGCGGGCTGATGCTGATCGTGGTCGGTTGGCTCACGTGGGTGACCCAGGACGTCACACATCGGCTGATGGTCAAGACGGCCGACGGCGAGCGCGAGGCGCTGATGAGCACGGATCGCGAGTTCGTCGAACGCGTCGGCGAGGCCGTGCATCGGGCGAAGGCGGCGAAGGCGGCGGCGGCGCCGAAGGCATGACGCGGTGCGACGAGCAAACATGACAACGCCGCGCGCGACCGATCGGAACCAGCCCCGCACGACCACGTTGGCGGCATCGCGCACTCAGTCGAGACTGAGCGGACTGACGCGCCAGATATTGCGCGCATACTCGCCGATCGTGCGATCCGACGAGAACTGCCCCATGCCCGCGACGTTCTCGATCGCGCTTTCGGCCCACGCGTGCCGGTCGACGAAACGCGCATCCACTTCGTTCTGCGCCTTCGCGAACGCGTCGAAATCGGCGAGCACCATGTAGTGGTCGCCCCAGTCGACCAGCGTGTGAAAGATATCCGAAAAGCGCAGCGGATCGTCCGGCGAAAAGAAGCCCGAGCGAATCTGATCGAGCGCGGTGCGCAATGCTTCGTTCTCCTCGTAAATACGCCGCGGCCGGTAGCCGCTTGCGCGCAGGTCGTCCACCTCGTCGGCAGTGTGGCCGAAGATGAAGATGTTGTCGGGCCCCACCGCGTCGCGGATTTCGATGTTCGCGCCGTCCATCGTGCCGATCGTCAAAGCGCCATTGAGCGCGAGCTTCATGTTGCCGGTGCCCGACGCCTCGGTGCCGGCCATCGAGATCTGCTCCGACAGATCGGCCGCCGGAATGATCAGCTCGGCCACGCTTACGCCGTAGTTCGGCACGAACACGACTTTCAGCCGATCGCCGATCAGCGGATCGTAATTGACCTTCTCGCTGACGTCGCCTATCAGCTTGATGATCGTCTTGGCCATCCGGTACGCGGACGCGGCCTTGCCCGCGAACATCACCACGCGCGGCACCCAGTCGCGCTCCGGATTCGCGCGAATCTCGTTATAGCGCACGATCACGTGCAGCACGTTGAGCAGTTGCCGCTTGTATTCGTGAATGCGCTTGACCTGCAGATCGAACAGCGCATCCGGATCGAAGCGCAGCTTCGTGTGATGCGCGAGCCGGTGCACGAGCCGCAGCTTGCTCTGTCGTTTGGCCTCGCGGAACGCTTCGACGAACTCGTCGTCCTTGCGCAGATTGCGCAGTTGCTCCAGCTCGAACAGATTGCTGCGCCAATGCTTGCCGATGCGAGAATCGATCAGCGACGACAGCGACGGACTCGCCTGCGCGAGCCAGCGGCGTGGCGTGATGCCGTTGGTCACGTTGGTGAAGCGCTCGGGATAGATGCGCGCGAAGTCGGCGAAAATGTCGCGGGTCATCAGCTGCGAATGCAGCTTTGACACGCCGTTCACCTTGTGACTCGCGACGATCGCCAGATACGCCATGCGCACGCGCCGCTGCCCATATTCATCGACGAGCGAAATGCGGCGGATCATCTCGGCGTCGTGGCCCGCGTGCTCGCTGACGTGCTTCAGAAACTGCGCGTTGATTTCGAAGATGATCTCGAGATGCCGCGGCAGCAGGCGTGACAACATTTCGACATCCCAGGTTTCGAGCGCCTCCGGCATCAGCGTGTGATTCGTGTACGAGAAGATCTGCGTCACGTGTTTCCACGCCTTGTCCCACGGCACATGATGCTCGTCGACGAGCAGGCGCATCAGCTCGGGAATCGCGAGCACCGGATGCGTGTCATTCAGATGCACCGCGACCTTCTCCGAGAAGCGTCCGAACGTGCTGTGCGTGCGCTGATAGCGGCGGATCAGATCCTGCATCGTCGCCGATACGAAGAAATATTCCTGGCGCAGTCGCAACTCGCGGCCGGCCGGCGTCGAATCGTCCGGATAGAGCAGCCGCGACACGTTCTCCGACATATTCTTGGTGTCGACCGCGTTGCGGTAGTCGCCACGATTGAATGCGCCGAGGTCGAGTTCCTCGGTCGCGCGCGCGGACCACAGGCGCAGCGTGTTGGTCGCGTCGGTCGCGTAGCCGGGGATCACGGTGTCGTACGCGGTCGCGTTCACATGCTCGGTGTCGATCCATTCGGTCTTGTCGCCGCGCTGCACGGTGCGGCCGCCGAAGTGCACCATGTACTTGATTTCTGGCCGCGGAAATTCCCATGGATTGCCGGCGCGCAGCCAGTAATCGGGCGCCTCGACCTGCTCGCCGTTGACGATTTCCTGACGGAACATGCCGTACTGGTAACGGATGCCATAGCCGAAGCCCGGAATGCCGAGCGTCGCCATCGAGTCGAGAAAGCACGCGGCGAGCCGGCCGAGGCCGCCATTGCCGAGCGCTGCGTCGGGTTCGATATCGATCAGCGCGTCCATGTCGACGCCGAGGCTCGCGAGCGCCTCCTTCATCTGATCGTGGATGCCGAGCGCGAGCAGCGCGTTGGCAAAGGTTCTGCCAATCAGAAACTCCATCGACAGGTAGTAGACCCGCTTCACGTCCTGCTCGTATTGCAGGCGCGTGGTCTTCATCCAGCGCGCGACGAGCCGGTCGCGCACGGCCAGCGCGGCCGCGTGCAGCCAGTCGTGCGGGTGTGCGGTGACGGCGTCCTTGCCGACGCCGTACATCATGCGATTCGAAATTGAGCGCCGTAGCGCGTCGACGGTACTGTTGAGCTGGTCGAATTCCAGATCGACGGCTGTCATCGAAGCCTCCGGGAAGTTCGACATGGCAGACGCGAACCGCACTGGAGACGGACGGGAAGGCGCGTGCCTGTCGGAGCGGTTAAAGAAACAGAGTAGGACATTTTAGGGCTCGCGCACACCAGCGCGCGAGCGGACGATCATGCACGTGCCGTGCCCGGTGTGCTGGTCGGATGCCGGCGGATGCCGCCGCGGCGCGCGCCCGGATCTGGTGCAAAGCCGCGTGGTTGCGGCGCTCGCGGGGTGCATCGGCGGGCGTGAATCGATTTGACGCACATCGATTATTTTTTCGATGCATGACCGGCTGATGAAGCCCCGAATGCATGATGGATTTGGTGGCGGGCGCGCGCCGATCTCGAGGGGTCGGGCGGGATTGACGGTTAGTTGCGCGGGCCGCCCCGCTTACAATCGATGCGTCGCGATCAACGTGCCGAGAAATACCCTTTCACCACGGCAATGAACGTATCGATATCGTCGCGCGACACGTCCTTGTGCGTGACGAAGCGCGACGCATACAGCATTTGCGTCAGGATGCCGCGCTCGTTGAGCCACGCTTCGAGCGGCGCGCAATGCTGCTGCGGAAACTGCGCGAACACCATGTTCGTCGCGACCGACTGCACCTTCACCTGTTCGATCGCCTCCAGGCCCACCGCCAGATGCGCAGCGTTCGCATGGTCGTCGGCGAGACGCTCTACGTTGTGATCGAGCGCGTACAGGCACGCCGCCGCGAGCACGCCCGCCTGGCGCATGCCGCCGCCGAGCACCTTGCGCCAGCGATGCGCGACGTCGATCAGCGCGCGGCTGCCGACCAGCACCGAGCCGACCGGCGCGCCCAGACCCTTCGAAAAGCAGATCGACACCGAATCGAACGGCCCGGCGAGCGCCGCGACCGGCTTGCCTGATGCGACCGCCGCGTTGAACACGCGCGCGCCGTCGAGGTGGGTCGCGAGGCCGCGCTCACGCGCGAGCTGCGTCGCCTCGGCGACGTACTGCGCGGGCAGCACCTTTCCGCCGATCGTGTTTTCCAGCGCGAGCAGCCGCGAGCGCGCGAAGTGATCGTCGATGGGCTTGATCGCGGCGGCGATCCTGTCGAGCGGGATCGAGCCGTCAGCGGCGTTTTCGAGCGGCTGTGGATGAATGCTGCCGAGCACCGCCGCGCCGCCGCCCTCATATTTATAGGTGTGCGCGAGCTGGCCGACGATGTATTCGTCGCCGCGCGCGCAGTGCGCCATCAACGCGGCGAGGTTGCTTTGCGTGCCGCTCGGGAAGAATAGCCCCGCTTCCTTGCCGGTGCGCTCGGCCAGCGTTGCCTGCAGACGCAGGACGGTGGGGTCGTCGCCCCAGACGTCGTCGCCGACTTCGGCCGCCGACATCGCCGCGAGCATCGGCGGAGTCGGACGGGTAACGGTATCGCTGCGCAAATCGATCATTGTGTGTCCCTGTGCGTCCATGGATGACAGCCTACGGCAACCGGCCGCGCGCACTCCGCAAGGAGCGCTCACGCGCCGGCAAACGAGCGTTACAGTGTATTCAATTCAGACGCCGCTGAAAACCGGCTCATCCCCGGGAGGCGCGCCGATCCGGCTGCGCGATGACTCAACGGACGCTAGCGGGACGCTCAGCCGCCGGGCTTCGGCAGCCACTGGAGCGGATCGACCGGCTGGCCGTTCTGGCGCACTTCGAACTGAATCGACGCGACGCCGCGGCTATCGACACCGACCTCGCCGATCGTCTGCCCTTGCGCGACCGCGTCGCCTTCCTTGACGAGCAACTGGCTGTTCTGGCCGTACGCGGTGATCAGCGAATCGTTGTGCTTGATGATGATGAGTGGGCCATAGGCTTCGATGCCGGTGCCCGCGTAAACCACGCGGCCGGTCGCCGCGGCCTTGACCGGATCGCCGGGTTGCCCGCCGATCACGATGCCGTTGGATTTGCCCGGCGAAAACGCGCGCAGGATCGGCCCGCGCAACGGCCACTGGAGCACGACGCCCGGCTGCGGCGCGGCCGCGACGGCCGGCGCACCAGGCACGGCGCCCGGCGGCAGGTTCGCCGTCGAGCCCGGGGCGACCGCGGCCGGCGGTGTGACCACCACGCTGCCCGAGATCATCGGCGGCGACACGCGCAGCACCTGGCCGGGCGCGACCGCCGCGTTGACCGGCAAGCCGTTCCACGCGGCTATTTCCTGCGCGCTGCGTCCATATGCCGAAGCGATGCCGGACAGTGTATCGCCCGGATTCACGCGATAGTAGCCGGCGGGCACCGGGACGGTCGCGAGGCTGGTCGTGCCCGACGGCGCGTTGCTGTAGAACGGCGTGCTTTCCCACGGCATCGTCGTCGTGCAGCCCGCAATCATCACGCCGAGCGCCGCCGCAATCAGCAGGCGCATCCCCGTCGGTTGCCATTGTTGTGTCATCTGATTTTCCTCGACGTGTGTGTCGATCTGATTCAATCGACGCCGTAGCAATTGCCGTGCCGTCACGCTTGCATAAAGTCGCGGCCGTCTCCGGCCGCCTGAATATTATGCGCGACCGCCGCACGGGCGCCGCGCCGGCGCGCGCCGTCAAACTGCGGTGTTCTTCAGACGCTGCCCTGCGTTTCGACGACGAGCACGCGCGCCGCGCCGAGCGGATGCGCGACGTGCTCGGTACCGACCGACGCGTAGAACACGTCACCCGTTTCGAGCACCGTCGAGCGTTCGATGCCGTCTTCGCGATAGCGCATCTCGACGCGCCCGTCGAGCACGGCAAATACCTCCTCGCCGTCGTTCACGTGCCACTTGTACGGCTGGTCGGTCCAATGCAGACGCGTGGTGATGCCGTTCATGTTGGCGATGTCGAGCGCGCCCCAGGCACGCGACGGGGTAAAGCTTCTGCTGCGGATGATCTTCATGGTCGATGAGCAATTGGCAAGCGCGCGAACCACGCGGCCAGCGCCGTCTGCCCACGGGCGGCGGCGCTGGAGCGGCTGGCCCTATTATAGGTCGCGCGGCCCGCGTGACCTCGCAAGCAAGCCGCCGTGGCCGATTGGTCGGGTGATGGCAGGCGATCGGCCATCGCCTATACTCAGTCAAGTCGCGCGGGGCAGCTCAAGACAACGTCGGGATTCTGGGAGGAATCGAAGATGAATAAAGCCACCTTTCTGGCCGTGCAACTCAACGTCGACGATGTGGCGGCGTCTGCGGGCCTCGTCGAACTGCTGAACACGCATCTGGTTTTCGCCGCCGATGTCGCCGAGGCCGCTGATGCGCTCGTGCAACTGGCGAGCATCGCGGGGTTGTCGAGCGGCGTCGAGGCGAGCGTCGAACTGCCCGCGGTGGCGATCGAGCGGCTGCGCGAAGCGCTCGACAACCTGAGCGGCTATGACGAATCGTGGCTGCTCGCGCTGGAGCCTAGCCGTGCGCTGTTCGATGACATCGGCCGGCGGCAGCGAACGCTGCATTGACGCGAACTTGCCGCACAGTGGGACGCACACGACAAAACGCCATCCGATCGAACTGGATGGCGTTTTTTCTTGCCCGCCGCATTCGCGCTATTGCACGACGCGGCGTCCACTGCAGACTACGACTACCCAAGCACCTGCACACTTCTACTGCGATTAGTTGCCGAAGTACACCGAGTTGCGGTCGGCCTTCGCCGGAAGGACAGCGTGGCCCGCTTGCGACGTGCCGACAGCCGGAGCGCCGTAGCCGCTGGTGTTTGCCGCGTTGGCCGTGCCGTGTTGCGCATCGACGCGAGCTTGCGCTGCCTGGATGTTCGCCGGGTAGTTCGCGTAGTCGCTGGTTGGGTTGTAGCCGGCCTTTTCGAGTTGAACCAGTTCAGCGCGAACCTGGGCGCGCGTCACCGGCTGGCTGGCTTGAGCGAACGAAGCGACCGGAACAACGAGGGCGGCGGCGATGGCAACTGCGGAAATCAGAGTCTTCATGATTAACCTCCAAAGGTCTTGTTGTGTGGTGCGCTTTGGGGTATCTGCTTTCCCTCAGCGATTGAAAACAAGTTTAGAGGTGTCACGACCCTAGGGTAAACCCTTAATTCGATGAAACTCTATTGCTCTTGCCGCAATAAACGGCCCGGCGCGCCTACCACCATGGCACGCCGGGCCGTTTGATCAAACGCTCAACTCCACTGTGCGTGGAAGCTGCCCGGCTTGTCGATGCGTTCGAACGTATGCGCGCCGAAGAAGTCGCGCTGCGCCTGCACGAGGTTCGCCGGCAGACGCTCGGAGCGGTAGGCGTCGAAATATGCGATCGCCGACGCGAACGCCGGCACCGGCACACCCGCGTTGACCGCGGCCACCACGACCTCGCGCAGCGCCGCCTGGTAGTTCTTCGCGATGTCGCGGAAGTACGGATCGAGCAGCAGGTTTGCTAGCGCCTTGTCCTTCGAGTAGGCGTCGGTGATTTTCTGCAGGAAGCGCGCGCGGATGATACAGCCCGCGCGGAAGATCTTCGCGATCGTGCCGTAGTCGAGATCCCACTTGTACTCTTCCGATGCAGCGCGCAGTTGCGCGAAGCCCTGCGCGTACGAGATCACCTTGCTGAAGTACAGCGCGCGGCGCACCGATTCGATGAACGCCTCCTTCGCGCCTTCGAGCGGCTTACCCTGCGGTCCTTCGAGCACCTTGCTCGCGGCCACGCGCTGCGTCTTCAGCGACGACAGCACACGCGCGAACACCGCCTCGGTGATCAGCGGCAGCGGCGCGCCGAGGTCGAGCGCGTTCTGGCTGGTCCACTTGCCCGTGCCCTTCTGCGCGGCACGGTCGAGGATCACGTCGACCAGATCCTTGCCGGTTTCGTCGTCCTTCTTGCCGAAGATTCTGGACGTGATTTCGATCAGGTAGCTGTCGAGTTCGCCCTGGTTCCATTCGGTGTACACCTTGCCGAGTTCCTCGTTCGACAAGCCGACGACCTGCTTCAACACCGCGTAGCTTTCGGCGATCAGCTGCATGTCGCCGTACTCGATGCCGTTGTGCACCATCTTCACGAAGTGGCCCGCGCCGTCCGGTCCCATGTACGCGACGCAGGGCTCGCCGTCCGGCGCCTTCGCGGCGATCTCGGTGAGGATCGGCGCGACGAGGTCGTACGCGTCGCGCGGGCCGCCCGGCATGATCGACGGGCCTTTCAGCGCGCCTTCCTCGCCGCCCGACACGCCGGTGCCGATGAAATGCAGACCCGCCTTCGCGAGTTCCTGGTTGCGGCGGATCGTGTCGGTGAAAGGTGTGTTGCCGCCGTCGATCAGGATGTCGCCTTGATCGAGCAGTGGCTTGAGCGAGGCAATGGTCGCGTCGGTCGGCTCGCCGGCCTTGACCATCATCAGAATGCGGCGCGGCTTTTCGAGCGAGTCGACGAATTCTTCCAGCGTGAAAGCCGGCACCAGTTTGCGGTCCGGAAATTCGGCGATGAGTTCGTCGGTTTTCGCACGGCTACGGTTGTACACCGACACCGCGTGGCCGCGGCTCTCGATGTTGAGCGCCAGATTGCGGCCCATGACCGCCAGCCCCACCACGCCGATTGCCTGTTTGCTCATTTGAATTCTCCAGAGTCCAAAAAATGTCGTGCCGCCGCTGCAAAAACA
This sequence comes from Paraburkholderia podalyriae, assembly GCF_014397785.1. GTDB lineage: Bacteria > Pseudomonadota > Gammaproteobacteria > Burkholderiales > Burkholderiaceae > Paraburkholderia > Paraburkholderia podalyriae. The sequence goes on along the minus strand of NZ_VZQQ01000027.1, from coordinate 61,611 downwards.
CTGGCGCGGCGGCGAGGGTGAAAGGATAAAAGAAATGCGCGCTTGCCGCTCGGTGGCGGGCAAGGACGCCAGCTGCTCGTGCAGTACTCCGGTTGGCCCGCGACGACCGATATTGTGCGCGCGTCGGCGCGCGCGCGGCGGGTTCGCTCCTGGAGCGGGCTGAGGTTTGGCGGAAGGCATGGACGAATGTGCGTCCCGTCGATCTACCCGCTACCCTGCCCGCTTCGTGAATACCAGACTGAAATTGTTCGCGGGCATCGAGACTACCTGTTCGCACGTGAGTCCCGCCGCGTCGCCGAGCGCGACCACCGCTTCCATGTCGCGCACGCCCCATTCCGGATCGCGACTCTTCAACCACTGATCGAACGCTTCGTTGCTCGGCGCCGTATGCGCGCCGCCGCGCCGGTAAGGTCCGTACAGATACAGCACGCCGCCGTCGACGAGCCGCCGCCCGGCGCCGTCGAACAATGCCTGCGCCGCGCTCCACGGCGAAATGTGGATCATGTTGATGCAGACCACTGCGTCGAGCGCATCGACGCCCCAGTCGGGCTGATGCACATCGAGCGCGAGCGGCGCGCGCACGTTCGCGAGCCCCGCGTGCGCGGTCCACGCGGCAATCGAGGCGCGCGCCTCCAGATCCGCATCGCTCGGCTGCCAGTCGAGGCCGGGCAGCGCGCCAGCGAAGCAGATCGCGTGCTCACCGGTGCCGCTCGCGATTTCGAGCACGCGGCCGCTCGCCGGCAGCGCAGCGCGCAGCACGGCGAGGATCGGTTCGCGATTGCGTTCGGCGGATGGCGAATGTTGGCGGGCGTCGGTCATGGTCGGCCTTGCGCTTTCCTGTTGCGTTTCACGTTGGCTTCGAGCTGTTCGATCGTCGTCAGCATGGACGTTCCTGAAATTTCGATGGTGATTCGCGCGGAGTAGTCATTTTCAATCGCCAGCCAGCAGACCGGCGAGCGCGCTCAACGTATCGCCGCACGGCGCGGCCACTTTCAGCGACAGCAGCGGATCGGCGCGCGTGCGGCCGAGGTTGATCGCCGCGATCGGCTTGCCCTGGCGCTGCGCCCACACGCAGAAGCGGTAGCCGGAATACACCATCAGCGACGAGCCGGCCACGAGCACCGCGTCGGCTGCATCGAGCGCAAGCGACGCCGCTTCGACGCGCGGCTTCGGCACGTTCTCGCCGAAAAACACCACCGACGGCTTCAGCAGGCCGCCGCAGTTCGAGCATGCCGGCACGCGAAAGCCGCCGAGATCGTGCCACTCCAGATGCGCGTCGCCATCGGCGGCGGCTTCGGCCGTGACGTCGAGCAGCGCGGGGTTATCGGCCTCGAGCGTCTGCTGGATCGTCGCGCGCGACTGCTGCATGCCGCAGTCGAGACAGCTCACGCCGTCGATACCGCCATGCAGCTCGATGACGTCGCGGCTGCCCGCGCGCTGATGCAGGCCGTCGACGTTCTGCGTGACCAGCGTCGGCACGTGACCGGCCGCTTCGAGCCGCGCGAGCGCGACATGCGCGGCATTGGGCTGCGCGCGCGCGACGAGCGGCCAGCCGACCATGCTGCGCGCCCAGTAGCGCTGACGCATCGCGAGCGCGCCGAGGAATTCCTGCAGCGTGATCGGCGGCGAGCGCTTCCATGCGCCGTTGTCGTCGCGATAGCCGGGAATGCCGGAGTCGGTGCTGATGCCCGCGCCGGTCAGCACGAACAGGCGCGGATGACGCTGTACGAAGCGATGCAGATCGTCGAGCGTGTGCGGGTCGTCCAGGGGTTCGGTCGGCGTGAGCTGAAGGTCGGTCATGACGGGGACGGTGGAAGATCCGGCGCGAATCAGCGGCGGGACCGCGGGTTGCCGCGCGATGGTGCCGCGTGGGACGCATCGGCCTGCGGCTTCGACTTCGCGCCCTGCGTGTCCGGTCGCCGCGCTGGCCGGGCATTCCGCGCCTGCCGCTTGTGCCACGCAGCCAGCGCGAGCTCGTAGCGCTCGAGCGCTTCGTCGTAGAGATCGAATACACACTGCGTGCAGCCGCTATGACAGCAGTCGTCGAGATCGGGCCGCGCGGGCGGCTGCGGCGGCGGATCGTCGCTGGGTGTGGCTCGGGGCACGGCGGGTGGCTTCTGCGTGGAACGACGGCGGAGCGCCCAGTATAAGTTGAACGCGCGCACCCCGCTCCCCGCCGCTCGCCGCGTGGTGCGGCACTTCGCTCAACCGCGCCCGACGAACGGCATCTTGCTCGCCATGATCGTCATGAACTGGACATTCGCCGACAGCGGCAGGTTCGCCATGTGCAGCACCGCGTCGGCGACGTGCTGCACGTCCATCAGCGGCTCGATCGCGATTTCGCCGTTCGCCTGGGGCACACCGCGCGCCATTCGCGCGGCCATCTCGGTCGCCGCGTTGCCGATGTCGATCTGCCCGCACACGATGTCGTATTTGCGCCCGTCGAGCGACACCGCTTTCGTGAGTCCGGTAATCGCGTGTTTGGTCGCCGTGTACGCGGCGCTGTTCGGGCGCGGCGCGTGCGCGGAAATCGAGCCGTTGTTGATGATGCGTCCACCGCGCGGGTTTTGCGTCTTCATCAAGCCGAAGGCCGCGCGCGCGCACAGGAATACGCCGTTCAGATTGGTGTCGACGATCGAGCGCCATTCGTCGATGCTCACTTCGTCCAGATCGACGGGCGAGCCGTTGCGTCCCGCGTTGTTGAACAGCACGTCGAGCCGCCCGAAGCGCGCGCGGATCGTGTCGAACAACGCGGCGACGCTGTCCGCGTCGGTCACGTCGCACGATACCGCAAGCGCGTCGCCGCGCAGCGCCTGGGCTTCCTGCGCGAGTGCATCGAGCGGGGCCTGCCGGCGTCCGGCGAGCACCACGCTATAGCCGTGCTCCGCGAGCGTCAGTGCGCACGCGCGGCCGATGCCGCTGCCTGCGCCCGTTACCAGTGCCACTTTTCCGTTTGCTGTTTCCGACATCACGCATCTCCTGTTGTGCCCGGCACCATACAACAGCGAATCAGCGATCGCAAACCGCGCGACGTCTTTCAGCGCGCTTTCAGCGCGCTTTCAGCGAGTACGTCAGCGCCGAACCCGACACGTCGACGACCGCAACGGTGGTATCGTTCGCGCTGGCGCATCGCGCAAGATTCACAGCCTTCCCGGGACGGAAGAAGGCGTACCGGAAGCACGTTTGATGAATGAATGCCCGAACCCGCTGCGCCGCTGGCCGCGTAGCCGCAACTCCGCACTGCTGAACGGCACGATCGGCTGGCACGTGATCGTGCTGATCGGCCTGGCTGTCGCGCCGGCCGCGTGGCCGTGGTGGCTCGCCGCGATCGTCGCGAACCACGCGCTCTTCACGATCACCGGGCTGTTGCCGCGCACGACGCTGCTCGGACCCAACTGGACCCGCCTGCCCGCGAGCCCGTGCAACGCGGATGCGATCGCGCTTACCATCGACGACGGCCCCGATCCCGTCGTCACGCCGCAAGTGCTCGATCTGCTCGACGCGTTCGACGTGCGCGCGACGTTCTTCTGCATCGGCTCGATAGTCGAGCGTTATCCGCAGCTCGCGCGCGAGATCGTCGCTCGTGGGCATGCGCTCGAAAATCATTCGCAACGGCACGTGCATACGTTTTCGATCACGTTTCCGCGCGCGTTGACGCGCGAGATCGCCGCCGCCCAGCGCACGCTCGAAACCGTCAGCGGCGCGCGGCCGATGTTCTTCCGTGCGCCCGCGGGCCTGCGCAACCTGTTTCTGGAGCCGGTGCTGCGCAAGCTCGATCTGCGTCTCGCGGCCTGGACGCGACGCGGCTACGATACGCGCGAGCGCAACCCTCACGTGGTCGCGCGACGTTTGCTCGATGGCCTCGCCGCGCGCGACATCCTGTTGCTGCACGATGGCAACGCCGCGCTGACCATCGCAGGCCAGCCGCTGATTCTCGCGGTGCTGCCGAGCGTGATCGAAGCGGCGCGCGAGCGGCATCTGCGTTTCGTCACGCTGCGCGAGGCGCGCGTCGACGCGTGACCGCGCACGTGCGGTCACACGACGCACGCATCAGCGCTACATGCGAAAATCCGCCGCGATGTCCTCGTCGGTGCGCGCTTCGAGCTGGCCGCTGCGGCACGCTTTGATGAACACGTCGTAGTCGCGCTCGACCTGATCCGCGTAGGCGCTCGCGTAGCCGTTCAGCGCTTCGGCGAACTGATCGCCGCGGCCGATGTACGAGCTGATCTCGATCGCCTGACCGCTCGCCTTCGCATGCGCGCGTGCCATCATCCAGCCGCATAGCCGCGCATAGCCGTCGAGCAGATCGCTGTCGAACAGCTCGACATTCGCCGACAGCTTCATGTCGCGCAGCTGGCGGAAATAGAAATGCCGCCCGAGCGGCCCGGTCCCCCAACCGAGGAAGATATCGCTTGCGGCCTGCAGCATGCGCTGTCCTTGCACGACGCGCTCGCCCTGATGCTTGACCGCCGGCGACTTGTAGAACTGCGCGATGACCGAGGGCCGCGCCTCCTTCAACTGCAGGAACAGCGGCTTGCCCATGTGATCGACGAGCAGCACGACGAGACAACGCGTGCCGACACTGCCGACGCCGACCACCCTGAACACGACGTCGTGCCTCGTGAAGTGATCGAGCAGCTCGCGCCGGTCGTGCGACATCGTCTTGCGGTACTCGTCCCACACATGCTCGACCATTCTTTCGACATTGCCGGTCCGGTAGGTTTCGGTTTCCTCGGCCGTCAACAGCGTGTTCGCACCGAGCACGTGAAACAGCGCGGGCGGCACGTCGTGGATCGTCCAGCGATTGCCGTCGAACGAGGCCATTTTTTCCAGCAGGCTTTCATGCGTGCGGCTCGCGGCCTTTTCCATGCCGCGCCGCACCGCGCGCCGGCGCTCGGGCGTCAGTGCGACCTCGGTCATGCGGTCGAACGTGATGCGGTCGTACCACAGGTCGAGCGCGCCGAGCTGCGCGTATTGCGCGACGCGATCGCGATACGAGCCGACCACGGTCATCACGAGGCTTTCGGCGGTGCCACGGCTCAGGCGCATCTGACGCGCGGCCACGACGAAGCTCGCGCACAGGCGTTTGAGGTCCCATTCGAACGGACCGATCGAGACTTCGTCGAAGTTGTTCAGGTCGAAGACCAGTTGCCGCTCGGGCGTCGCGAAGCCGCCGAAATTCATTAGATGGCCGTCCCCGCAGATCGGCATGCTGAGGCCTGTGTCATGCACCTTGCTCAGATCGTGCGCCTGCAGAATCGCGCTGCCGCGAAAGAACGCGAACGGCGAGGCCGCCATGCGGCCATAGCGCAGCGGCACCAGATTTTCGACGCGCCCCGCGCTGCTTTGTTTCAGCAGCTCGATCGGGTTGCGGTGCAACTCGCCGAGCGCCCGATGGCTCGAGCGTTTCGAATGCTCGCGCGCGGCGCGGCCGCGCGCTTCCCGTTCGGCAATGGTGCTGGCTTTCATGCTTCTTCTCCGTTTTGCGGTTCTTCAAGCGGCGATGACAGAGACTGCTTCGCGCGCATAGCGTCGTAGGAAATCGGGCGCGCAGTCGCGATCATAGCGGGTCGGTGGCCACGAACGCACGGTCGCCGCGCGGCCCGAGCGTCGTGCAGGGCGACATGCACGGCGAAAAGCCGCCGCAGGCAGACTGCTATCTAGCCCGCTTTCGGCTCCCGTAGTACACCGTAGTATTTTCGCCACCCCGGCTCGCCTGGGCGCGAAAGGCGTGCAGCCGCGCGTAGAATCGAGCGCATGCGCCCTACGCTCGTTCCGCAGCGCGAGCCCGAACTGCCGCTGCATACACCCAGTCTGTCGTCGCTGACGTTGGCGGCGCTGATTGCGCTGATCGCATGGATGGCGATCCTCGGGCAAGCCGACCTGACGATCGATCGCACGCTCGCGCGCGGGCTCACCGTATTCGACGCGCTTGCGCGCATGAGCAGCTACCTGACCAATCTGACGGTGCTCGCCAGCGCGCTCTGCTTCACCTGCATCGCACTGCGGAAGCACCGCTCGCCGCTCGTGCGCTTTCTCCGGCAGCCGACCGTCGTGACCGCGGTGGTCGCGTACATGGTGTTCGTCGGCATTGCGTACAACGTGCTGTTGCGCGGACTGTGGCCGCTGTCGCCCTACCGGCGCCTGCTCAACGAGTCGCTGCACAGTGTGCTGCCCATGCTCGCCGCGCTGTACTGGGTGCTGTTCGTGCCGCGCTTTCATTTGCGGTTGCGCCACGGTCTGCTGTGGCTCGTCTATCCACTCGCCTATCTCGGCATCACGTTCTGGCGCGGCAGCCTGTCGGACTTTTATCCGTATCCGTTCATCGATGTCGACACGCTCGGGCTGCGCCAGGTGCTCGTCAATTCCGCGCTGCTGTTCGGCGGGTTTCTGATGCTGCTGGCCGTGTTCGTCGGCATCAATTTCAGGCGCCGGCGATGATATTCCAGCGCCTTCCGGTCAAGCGAATGCATTGCGCCCCGTCGCCGGGCGCACTTCTTGCACCCCTTTCGTCACTGACGCAGGCCGACGCCGCACCGGCGCGGCTTGCGCAGCGCCCTTGTGCGGGCGCGTTGCAATTGCAGCACGCGCGCACGTAAATATGACAACAGGAGCGAGGCATATGGATACGAATTCAGCGGCAGGCACGGTAAAGGAGGTCGCAGGCAAGGTGCAAAGCGCGGTCGGCGACGCATTGGGCGACACCAGTGAGCAGGTGGCGGGCAAGGCGCGCGAATTGAGCGGCAAAGCACAACAGTTATGCGCGAATGCGACGAGCCTCGTGCGCGACGCGACGGCCGAAAACCCGTTCACGACGCTGGCCGTCGTCGCACTCGCCGGGTTCGTGATGGGCGCGCTGTGGTCGCGCGGCGGTCGCGACTACGACTGATGCAGGCACGGCGCCGGATCGAAGGCGCCGATTCGAAGCGCGAAGCGATCGCGCGAGCAGTCGCATGAGCGGGCGATCGGCCGCAAGCGGATCGCCCGCTGCTTCGCTAGCCACTCTTCCTCTTGCGGTCCGCGCCCATCTGCAGGTCGATCCACGTCGGCGCATGGTCGCTCGCATGCGGTTCGCCACGCACCCAGCGGTCGACGCCCGCATCGCGCAGGCGCGGCGCGAGATCGGCGCTCAGCAGTAGATGATCGATGCGCAGCCCCGAATTCGTGTCCCAATGACGGCGGAAATAATCCCAGAACGTGTACACGCGCTCGTCGCCGAAATGCGTGCGCAGCGCATCGGTCCAGCCTTGCGCGAGTAGCTTGCGATAACGCTCGCGGCTCTCCGGCTGCAGCAGCGCGTCCTTCAACCACGAGCGCGGGTTGTAGATGTCTTCGTCGGTCGGCACGACGTTGAAGTCGCCCGCGATCACGACCGGGTGGCCGCTCTGGTAGAGCTGCGCCGCGTGCGCGATCAGGTGATCGAACCACGCTAGCTTGTAGTCGAACTTGGGGCCGGGCTGCGGATTGCCGTTCGGCAAGTACAGACACACGATCAACAGGCCGCCGACCGCGGCCTCGATGTACCGGCTATGCGTGTCGTCTTCGAAACCGGGCAGACATCGCCGCCGCTCCAGCGGCGCATCGCCTTTGGCGAGAATCGCCACGCCGTTCCATGCGCTCTGGCCTTGCCACACGGCGCCATAACCGGCCTCGCGCAATGCGTCGACTGGAAACGCGCTATCGACCGCCTTCAGTTCCTGCAGGCAGACGACGTCCGGCGCCTCGCGCTCGAGCCATTGCAACAGCGCCGCGAGGCGCGAGCGGATACCGTTGATGTTGAACGTCGCAATGCGCAGTTTCGCCATGATCCCGTCTCCCTGGCGGTTCGGTTCGGTTCGGGTTCGCGCCTATCGCGCCGCGACGTCGCACCACTCGATGGCCCACGAGCGCGCGCAGCAGATCGCATCGGCTTCGTTCGCGAAGCCGTCGATATCACCCGAATCGTGCGACACGAAAGCCTCGAAAGCCTCATTACGCCGCGGCACGCGCGTGATCTTCGCGCGCGCGTAATAGACGCCGTCTTGCGCGTGACGCGCGCGGCAATCGATATGGAAATGCCTGTAGTCGAATTGCATCGGCTCTCCGGTCAAAATGCAACGGTTGGCCATGTTGGCGGCGTTCCAGCCAGCTCCGGGCGCCGCAGCAAACGACGCTAGCAGCGCCCATACCCGCCCCGCTCCGTTCCGGCTTTCATTGCGAATATTAGCGTGCCGTTATTGCGCAGATGGGCTTTGCGCTTGCAGCGAGTTTTTCGTTGTAGCTGCAACGGCATCGAAATTGCTGCGCAGTTGTTCTGTTTCAACGCGATGCGTTGGGCATCGACGCATCGCCAGCCTGCATTGACCTTTCAATGGAGTCAACGGTTCGTCATGACCACGCCCACAGACTGTCAGCATTGCGGGGACGCCCCCGCTTCAGAGTCCACCGCTGAGCCCACTCTCAAGGCTTCACAACCTTCACGGCGCCGCTTCCTGCAATCGGCGGCGGCTGCCGCGACGATCGGTGCGGCGCCGCATCTGCGCGCGCAAACGCAAGCGCCGGCCGCCTCATCCGCGCCGCAAAGCAATCCGGTGGTGCCGCCGCGCCCCGTCACATTGACCGTCAACGGCCGCGCGTACACGCTGCAGCTCGAACCGCGCGTGACGCTGCTCGACGCATTGCGCGAATACGTCGGACTGATGGGCACGAAGAAAGGCTGCGACCGCGGTCAATGCGGTGCCTGCACGGTGCTCGTCGACGGCCGCCGCATCAACTCGTGTCTGACGCTCGCGGTCATGCATGAGGGCGAGAACATCACGACCGTCGAGGGACTCGCGAGCAACGGCGCGTTGAGTCCGATCCAGCGCGCGTTCATCGAACACGATGCGTTCCAGTGCGGCTACTGTACGCCCGGGCAGTTGTGCTCGGCGACCGCCGTGCTCAGCGAATTCCGCGATGGCGCCGCGAGCACCGTGAGCGCCGACGTGCGCGCGCGTCCCGCCGCGCTGACCGACGACGAAATCCGCGAACGCATGAGCGGCAACATCTGCCGCTGCGGCGCATACGCGAACATCGTCGCCGCGGTGCGCGCCGCGCACGACAACGCCTGACGGAGACCGACATGGATGCGATCTCCTACGAACGCGCTGGCGACGTCGCTGGGGCGGTACGCGCCGCGCAACAGCCGGGCGCGGTGTTCATCGGCGGCGGCACGAATCTGCTCGATCTGATGAAGGGCGGCGTCGCGCGGCCGGTGCGACTCATCGATATCACGCACATCGGCGGCCTCGATTCAGTGGCGTCGCTGCCCGGCGGCGGCATCCGCATCGGCGCGCTGGTGCGCGAGCAGTACCCGCTGCTGTCGCAGGCGCTGCTCGCGGGCGCGTCCGCGCAGTTGCGCAATATGGCGACGGTCGGCGGCAATTTGTTGCAACGCACCCGCTGCGGCTATTTCTACGACCCTGCGTTCACGCAGTGCAACAAGCGCATGCCCGGCAGCGGCTGCGCTGCGCTCGACGGCCACAACCGCATGCACGCGATCCTCGGCGCGAGCCCGCAATGCATCGCGGTCAATCCATCGGACATGAGCGTGGCGCTGGCCGCGCTCGATGCGCTGGTACTCGTAAGCGGCCCCAGCGGCGAGCGCACGATCGCGTTCGCCGATTTCCACCGCCTCCCCGGCGACCGGCCCGACGTCGATACCACCTTGGAGCCCGGCGAGCTGATCACGGCCGTCGATCTGCCGCCGCCGCTTTTCAGCGCGCATTCGCACTATCTGAAGGTGCGCGACCGCGCCAGCTATGCGTTCGCGCTGGTATCGGTCGCGGCGGCATTGCAGATGGACGGCGAGCGCGTGCAGAGCGCGCGCATCGCGCTCGGCGGCGTCGCGCACAAACCGTGGCGCGCGAACGCGGCCGAGCAGATGCTGAGCGGCCAGCCGCTCAGCCAGGCCACGCTGAAGAAGGCCGCCGCGGCCGCGTTGAGCGGCGCGCAGCCGCGCCACGACAACGCCTTCAAGGTGCGGCTCGCGCAACGCGCGATCGTGCGTGCGGTCAACCGGGCCGCCGGTTACACGGGAGGTGTCGCATGAATCTGATCGGACAACCGCTCGATCGCGTCGACGGTATGCTGAAAGTGACCGGCGACGCGCGTTATGCAGCCGAATTCCCCAAGGCGCGACTCGCGCATGGGGTGCTCGTGACCAGCACGATCGCGGCCGGCACGATTGCGTCGATCGATGCGAGCCGCGCCGAGGCCGTGCCTGGCGTGCTGCTCGTGATGACGTACCAGAACGCGCCGCGCCTGCCGAATGGCGGCCGGCCCGCGCTCGCGCCGCCGGCCGGCCGGCGTCTGTCGCTTCTGCAGGACAACGAAGTGCACTACAGCAACGAGCCGGTCGCGGTGGTCGTCGCCGATACGCTCGAACATGCGGCCGATGCCGCGCGCCAACTGCGCATTGTCTATCGGCCGGGCGCCGCGGCGCTCGACTTCGCGCAGGCCAAGGCGCACGCGCACGCGCCGGACAAGCCGCAGGGCCGCCAGACCGACACGCAGCGCGGCAGCTTCGAAGACGGCATGCAAAGCGGCGACGTGCATATCGACGCCATCTACACGACGCCGTTCGAGCATCACAACCCGATGGAGCCGCACGCGACGATGGCGCATTGGGATGGCCCGCAACTGACGCTCTACGATTCGACCCAGGGCGTGAGCGGCACCGCGCAGGTGCTCGCGAAGACGTTCGCCATCCCTGTGTCCGACGTGCGCGTGATCTCGCCGCTGATCGGCGGCGGCTTCGGCTGCAAGGGCTCGTCGTGGTCGCACGTGTCGCTGTGCGCGATGGCCGCGCGGCAAACCGGGCGGCCCGTGCGGCTCGCGCTCGAACGGCCGCAGATGTTCGGGCCGGTCGGCGCGCGGCCGCGCACCGAGCAGCACTTCGTGATCGCCGCCCGCCATGACGGCACGCTGACCGCGATGCGCCACGACAGCATCTCGACCACGTCGACGATCGAAGACTGGACCGAGACCTGCTGCATGGTCACGCGCATGCTGTACGCGGTGCCCAACCAGGTGACGACGCATCGGCTCGCGCAGCTCAATGTCGGCACGCCGACCTTCATGCGCGCGCCGGGCGAGACCACCGGCTCGTTCGCGCTCGAATCGGCGATGGACGAACTCGCCGTCGCGCTGAAGATGGACCCGCTCGCGCTGCGCCTGAAGAACTACGCGGACAGCGACCCGCAGGAGCACAAGCCGTGGTCGGGCAAGTCGCTGCGCGAGTGCTATCAGATCGGCGCCGAGAAGTTCGGCTGGTCGCGCCGCCCGCACGCGCCACGTTCGATGCGCGAGGGCAACACGCTGATCGGCATGGGGATGGCGACCGCGACCTATCCGGCCAACCGCAGCGAGGCGTCCGCGCTTGCGCAGATTCTGCCGGACGGCACCGCGGTAGTCGCATCGGGCACGCAGGACATCGGCACCGGCACCTACACGGTGATGACCCAGGTCGCCGCCGATGCGCTCGGCTTCACGCCCGAGCAGATCCACTTCGCGCTCGGCGATTCGTCGCTGCCGCGCGCGCCGGTCTCGGGCGGCTCGCAGTCGGCGGCGAGCGTGACGCCCGCGGTGCGCGACGCGGCGAGCCAGGCGCGCAGCCAGCTGATCGCGCTGGCGCTCGCCGACGCGGCGTCACCCGTGCATGGCCTGCCGCTCGACGACGTCACCGTCGAAAGCGGCTGGGTCGTGAGCCGCTCGCAACCCAACAAACGCGATCCGGCCGCGGCGATCATCGCGCGCTCGGGCGGCAAGCCGATCGAGGCGACCGCGACCGTGAAGCCCGGCGACGAGAAACAGAAGTACTCGTTCCACTCGTTCGGCGCGGTGTTCGTCGAGGTTCATGTGGATGCGGAGCTCGGCACGATCCGCGTGCCGCGCGTGGTCGCGGTGTACGACGTCGGCCGCGTGCTGAACCTGAAGACCGCGCGCAGCCAGATGATGGGCGGCATCGTGTGGGGCATCGGCGCGGCGCTGCAGGAGGAAAGCACGCTCGATGCGCGCTACGGACGCTTCACGAACGCGAACCTCGCCGAGTATCACGTGCCGGTGAACGCCGATATCGGCATGTTCGACATCACGTTCATCGACCGGCCCGATCCGTATATCAACTCGCTCGGCGTGCGCGGTATCGGCGAGATCGGCATCACGGCCGTCGTAGCCGCGATCGCGAACGCGGTGTATCACGCGACCGGCGTGCGGGTGCGCGATCTGCCGATCACGCTGGACAAGGTGGCGCGGACGTGAACGGGCCGGGAGACGGCTCGATTGTCGCTTGCCTCCCGCCCCGTTGCATCGCACAATCGGAGGCATTCCCGTCTACCGGTTTCCGCCGATGGCCTACGCCTCGCTCGCCACCGGCGTGTTGCTCGCCGCCGGTGTCGGCTCGCGCTTCGATTCGCACGGGCTGCACAATAAACTGCTCGCGCGACTGCCCGACGGCAAGCCGGTTGCGCATGAAGCCGCGCATCGGCTGCTGCGGGTCGTGACGCGGGTGATCGCCGTGGTGCGGCCGGGTTCCGACGCGCTCGCCCGCGTGCTGAACGATGCCGGCTGCGACGTCGTGTTTGCGGCAAGCGCCGAGCGCGGCATGGGCTCGAGCCTCGCCGCGGGCATCGAAGCGAGCGACGACGCCGAGGGCTGGATCGTCGCGCTCGCCGACATGCCGCGCATCGCGCTGCCGACCATCGAAGCGGTAGCCCGCGCGCTCGACAACGGCGCGCCGCTCGTCGCCCCGTTCTACGACGGCCAGCGCGGTCATCCGGTCGGCTTCGGCAGCGAGCATCGCGACGCGCTGCTCGCGCTGGACGGCGACACCGGTGCGAAAGCGCTGCTGGGCTCCCAGCCGCTGACGCGCATCGACGTCGACGATCCCGGCATTTTGCGCGACGTGGATACGCCGGACGATTTGCGCACGCTCTAGGGCCTGTTTGCAAGTTTCGCGCGCAAGCCTGGCCGATTGCGCCTAAGCTGAGGTGACGCCATGTTTTATTTCGCGCGCGGCGCCTTGACGACCGGTAGCTTCGACGCTTCATGCGCCCGCCTCGAACTCCACACGCAAGCCCATGAGCGAAACCGACCCACGCCTTTTCATCGTCTCGCCCCATTTCGACGACGCCGTCTTCAGCTGCGGCGCCTTGCTCGCCGCCCATCCCGACGCCGCCGTCTGCACGGTGTTCGCCGCCCCACCCGAACACGACATGCACACGGAGTGGGACGAAAAAGCGGGCTTCGCGAACGCCCATGAAGCGGTCCGCGAACGCACGGTCGAAGACAACCGCGCGCTCGAAGTGCTCGACGCGATCCCGCTGCGGATGCCGTTTCGCGACAGCCAGTACGCCGATTCGCCGTCGATCGGCCAGATGGCGGCGGCGCTGGAGGAAACGATTTACCGCACGACCGCGAACACGCTGCTGATGCCGCTCGGCCTGTATCACGACGATCACGCGCGCGTGTTCGAAGCGTGCTGCGAGATCCTGCCGCGGCTCACGCATCTGAACTGGTTCGGTTACGAGGAAGCGATTCACCGGCTCACGCCGGGCGCGGTGCAGGCGCGGCTCGCCGATCTCGCGCAACGCGGCATCGTCGCGACGCCGGCAACGCCGAGCGCGGGCCACACGATCGACGTGCAGCGCCGTGCGCATCTGAAACGCGAAGCGGTCAACGCGTACGCGAGCCAGTTGCGCGCGTTCGGCGCCGGCAATTACGACGACGTGTTCGCGACCGAGCGCTACTGGCAGCTCAGCGTGGGCCGCAAACGCGCGAGAAAATAGCAATAAGTAGCGAGCAGGAAGCGCGCCGAACGCCTACGCTTGAATACGGACAACCGACGCGGCGGCACGCATCGACGGTAAAAGCCGCCCACGCCGAACTCGCGCATTTCAACCGCAAGAGTGACGCAATGAGCTACGACATGCACACCAGCCCGATTCCCGACCCGAACGCCGATCCGAATCGCGACCCGGAAGCCGACCCTCTCGTGCCGCCGTCGCCGGGGCATCATGTCGAGGAGCCGCAGCGGCCCGAAGGGCCGCCGGACAAGGATCCGGTGTAAGGAGCCGCGGGGCGGTGCGACGTCGGCGCCGCGCGGCCGAATCAACGCATCAAGTCGCTAAAGCCCCGCAGCAGGGCTGATTGGCGTTCTTCTATGCCCGGCTGGCAACTGAAAAAGCGCGACTATAGCGGAATTTTTTATAACAAGGCGCATGAGCGCCGCTAAAAACACGCAATAAACCCGCTCGTTGATCAGATGGATAGCGATGCCAGACAGCGGGTTTCCCCTGCCTCGATCAACGCCATTTCGCGCCGTAAACACAGCGAGCGGCACCCGCTCGCAATTCACTGGACCCTACTGGCCAAAAGCCTATTCCCATCGCTATGACTCTGAACCGAAAACTGGCGTCGATGATCGCCGTTCTGTGGGTCGGCCTGATCCTGATCGGCGCGTTCGGCGCGTGGCAGAACCGCGCATCGATGATCTCGGACCGGCGCGAACAATTGCGCTCGCTGATCGAAGAAGCAAACCACGTCGCCGGACACTATTACACGCTTGCCCAGCAACATGCGCTGTCCGAGGACGACGCCAAAAAACAGGCGCTCGCGACGCTTGGGGCGCTTCGCTACGGCAAGGACGGCTATCTGTCGATCAACGACTCGCAGCCGGTCATGCTGATGCACGCGATCAAGCCCGAACTCATCGGCAAGAACCTCGCGAAGTTCACCGATCCGGCCGGCAATCATCTGTTCGTCGACATCGTCAACGCGGGCAATCACGACGGCGGCGGCTTCGTCGATTATCTGTGGTCCAAGCCCGGCAGCGAGCGGCCCGTCGCGAAGACCAGCTACTCGATGCACTTCGCGCCGTGGGACTGGTACCTGGTGACCGGCATGTATATGGACGACGTACAAAGCGCGTTCTACCGCAACCTGCTGCGCTGGCTCGCGATCACGGTGACGCTCGGTGCGCTCTCTACGGTCGTGATGCTGGTCGTGCTGCGCAGCATCCGCCGCTCGCTCGGCGGCGAACTCGAAGTGGCCGTCGAGCACGCGCGGCTCATGGCGCAAGGCAACCTCGCGACGCCGGTGCCGGTCGAGCCGCACGACGACCGCAGCCTGCTGCATGCGCTGCGCACGATGCAGGCGGGACTCGTCGACACGGTCTCGCGGGTGCGTCAGGGCACCGAGAACATCAACGTCGGCGCGAGCGAAATCGCGGCGGGCAACACCGACCTGTCGCAGCGCACCGAGGAGCAGGCGGCGGCGCTCGTCCAAACCGCGTCGAGCATGGATCAGATGACGGTCAACGTGAAACAGAACGCGGACAGCGCAACCCAGGCCGCGCAACTCGCGAGCGACGCCGCCAACGTCGCGACGCGCGGCAGCCGCGTGGTCGACGACGTGGTGCGCACGATGGGCGAGATCACCGCGAGCTCGCGGCAGATCGGCGACATCATCGGTGTGATCGACGGCATCGCATTCCAGACCAACATCCTCGCGCTGAACGCAGCCGTCGAGGCGGCCCGCGCCGGCGAGCAGGGCCGTGGCTTCGCGGTGGTCGCGGCCGAAGTGCGCAGCCTCGCGCAGCGCTCGGCGACGGCCGCCAAGGAGATCAAGGCGCTGATCGAAACCTCGACCGATACCGTCGAGACCGGCGCGTCGCTGGTCGCCAACGCGGGCGCGACGATGGGCGAGATCGTGCAGTCGGTGCGGCGCGTCAACGAGATTCTCGAAGAAATCAGCCACGCGTCGCGCGAGCAGAGCGCGGGTATCGAGCAGGTCAATCGCGCGGTCGGCGAGATGGATCAGGTCACGCAGCAGAATGCGGCACTGGTCGAGGAGGCCGCCGCCGCCGCGCATTCGCTGAAGGACCAGGTCGGCGTGTTGCGCGACGCGATTGCGAGTTTCGCGTTGCCGGCTTGAGCTTGACGCACCGCGCCCGCAACGGGCGCGCAAAAAAAGAAGGCGCTCCACAGGCAGGGAGCGCCTCTTCAACACGCCGCGTCGGAGTCGACGCATCAATCGAACGAATCAGCCGCGCGGATTTTGCAAGTCCGCGCGGCCTTTCGCTTTCAGCTTCGCTTCGGCTCGACTTTGCTCCAGCTCGAACGCGACGCCTTTCACAATCCTCGCATTTAAATTACGAGTTGTTTACAATCAGCCCGGCGATAGTCGGAGCCGCCAGGCCTCGTCGTTCTGGCGGCCTCGTTCAATCGAAGGTCTATCGTCCGCACCGCTCGCTGCCCGCCGCCCATGATCCGCCAGAAGAAACCGCCGTCGCAAGATCCGTACGCTGTTGCCGCGAAGAACCCGCTGCTCGACGCGCGACTGCCCGCGTGGCGCTCGAAGCTCGTCGTGCTGCTCGTGTTCGTCGCGTTCGCGACGCTCGCGCTCCGCGCGTTCTGGGTGCAGGTCGTGAATCAGGACTTCTACGTCGACCAGGGGCAGAAGCGCTATCAGCGCGTGCTCGAACTCGACGCGACGCGCGGCCGGATCGTCGATCGCAATGGTTCGCTGCTCGCGGTCAGCCTCGCGACCTACGAAATCTGGGCCTCGCCGAAGCTCGTCGACGAAAGCGCGTTTGCGCCGCTCGCGAAGCTGCTCGATCTGCCGCTCGCGGAACTGCGCCGGCGTCTGAGCGGTGAGCGCAGCTTCGTGCTGCTCAAGCGCCAGCTCGATGCCGACTCCGCCGCGCATCTGTCGCGCCTCGGACTCGCCGGCATCACGCAGATCGCCGACACGAAACGCTTTTATCCCGAGGGCGAGTCGGCCGCGCACGTGGTCGGCTTCACCGACATCGAGGACCACGGCCAGGAGGGTGTCGAACTGGCCGCCAACGCGCAACTGCAAGGCACGCCCGGCCAGCGCGAGGTGATCCGCGACCGGCTCGGTCGCGTGATCTCGGAGACCCGGCCCCTCGTGCCCGCGCGCAACGGCGCGACGATTCAGCTGACGATCGACCGGCGCACCCAGCAACTCGCGTACACGCAACTCAAAGCCGCGATCGCGCAGCACCGCGCCGAAGCGGGCAGCGTGGTCGTGCTCGATGCGCGCAACGGCGAGATCCTCGCGCTCGCCAACTACCCGAGCTTCGATCCGAACGACCGCACGCGCCTGTCCGGCCGGCAACTGCGCAATCGCGCGGTGATCGACACGTTCGAACCGGGCTCGACGATCAAGCCGCTGGTCGTCGCATTGTCGATCGACGAAGGCAAGGTGCGGCCGCAAAGCATCATCGATACCGCGCCAGGCTCGTATCGGATCGGCCCGGCCGTGATTCACGACACGTCGAATCACGGTGCGATGACGGTCGCCGAGGCGGTGCAGAAGTCGAGCAATATCGCGCTCGCGAAGCTAGCGCTGAACCTGCCGGCCGAGACGATCTGGACCAAGTATCGACAATACGGGCTCGGTACGAAGCCCGAGCTGCCCTTCCCGGGCGTGGCCGCCGGCAAGCTGCGGCCGTATAAGCGTTGGCGCCCGATCGAGCAGGCGACGATGGCGTACGGCTACGGGCTGTCGGTCTCGTTGCTGCAGATCGCGCAGGTCTATACCGCCTACGCGGGCGACGGCGCGCTGCAACGAGTGAGCCTGCTGCGCGAACCGCTGGATGCGGACGACCCGGCGTCGTTCGTCGATCGCAGCTTGCCGGTCACGACGCCCGGCACCGCGCGCGCGATCCGCCACATGCTGGAAATGGCCACGGGCATTGGCGGCACCGGACGCGCGGCGACGGTGGCGGGCTATCGCGTCGGCGGCAAGACCGGCACCGCGCGCAAGCAGATCGGCGCGGGCTACGCGAAGAATCGCTATCGCGCGTTGTTCGTCGGCATGGCGCCGATGAGCAATCCGAGCCTGATCGTCGCCGTGATGATCGACGACCCGGCCGGCAAGTCGTTCTATGGCGGTACGGTCGCGGGGCCGGTGTTCAGCGGCGTGATGGGTGGCGCGTTGCAACTGCTTGGCGTGCCGCCGGATGCGGCGGAAAGGTGACGCGTAGTGCCCGTTGCGAGCGATCAGTCCAGCTAATCGCCCGCATCGACCTGCGCTTCGATACGATTGCGGCCGTTGCGCTTGGCCCGATACATCGCGCGATCGGCCTCGTCCAGCAGCGTCCGACCGAGCGACATCGCCTCGGCGGGGGTGCCGGCGACCACGCGCGCGGCCACGCCGATCGACACGGTCAATGCAATGCGCTCGCCGTACTCGTCGCGCACGTCGAGATTCTGAACCGCAAGCCGCACGCGTTCGGCGACGGTCAACGCATCGCTGCGATCGCCTTGCAGCAGCGCGGCAAATTCCTCGCCGCCGTAGCGCGCGACGGTATCGCCAAGCCGCACCTGCCGTCGCATGCAGGCCGCCACCGCCGCGAGCGCGCGGTCGCCGGTCTGATGGCCGTGGCTATCGTTGATGCGCTTGAAACCGTCGATATCGATGAAAAGGCACGCGACAGGCGCGCGATAACGGACCGCGCGCATCAACTCCTCGCGCACGCGCTCGTCAAAATAGCGGCGATTCGCGAGGCCGGTCAGCGAATCGGTCATGCCGAGCTGCTTGAGTCGCTCGCGATGTGCGACATTGTCGAGACTCGCGGTGACGATACTCGCGAAGCGCTCGAGAATGTCGGTGGCCATGCCCGCGCCAAAGCGCGCGGAGTCGTCGCTGCCGAGGCATAGATAGCCGCTGACGCTCGTGCCCGAGGCGAGCGGCAACAGGAGCGCGCTGGCCGGCACATCGGTTGGCGCGGCGCCGAAGAACGCGCGCCGCGCGTCGTCGTCGAGTTGGCCGGGGCGGCCGAGCCACGGCCGACTGTCCTCGCACAATGATTGCGCGACGAGACCGCCTTCGCGCGATGTCTTTAGCTGCGCGTAATCGAGCGCGTGCAGGTTGCCCGGCTCGAGCAGTTCGAGCAGGATCGGCGCGCGGTCGTCGAGCCACAGCACCACCTTGGCGAGAGCGAACTGCTGGGGTAGATGGCTGAACAACGTATCGAGAAACGACGCGAAATCCTGCGCGCCGATCAAGCGCAACTCGACGTTCTGGAAGCGACGCAACGTGCGCTCATTGTGCTGAACGGTGTCGACGAGCGAGCGAAGGCGCTCGGAAAGCGGCGTTGGGGCGAGATTCGTCACGGTATCAGTCGGGCGGGCCCTGCAGGCGAAGCGGGGGCGACGCCCCGACTCTACTGATAACGGCCGATCCACCGAGGTCTTGAGGACGGGTTCGCGACGTGTTGACCGCGACGCGAGCGTTCGTGCGCACTTTGGTCGGCTCGCGCTTGCATTCACTTGCACTTGCTTACAGGCAGTGAGATCGGTTTGCGTAATGATTGCGGTTCTTAAGTTTCGCTTAATTGTTCCCTGCAACCATTGGCGCTCATCCCCTGTTGAGCCGCCGGAACATCGGCGGCGCTTTTTCTTAAGGGATGCCAAAAACGCGGCCAGAAACGGGCAGGCGCACGAGAAGAATGAGGTCAATCATGGTTGAAGAGATGGTAGTCGAACACCTGCGTGCGATGCCCGGCCATGAATGGACTCGCCAGATTCATTCCTGCAAGGTCTCCGATCCGCTGCAACCGCCCTGGGGCCGTTCATACCGGCTCGTCGAATGGACGATGAAGCACGCGCCCGAATCGAGCCGTCGCGTCGTTCCCGCCGAAAGTACTCCGCTCGAAATCGCCCAAGCCGTGGCCTCTCATGTGCCCGGCCGGCGCTTCTGTCAGCAAGCTGATTGAGCGCTCGATTTGACGTTCAATGACGTTCAATGGCGCGCCGCGATCGCGTCGCAGTAGTCCAGCGCGTCCTCCAGCCTGTCATTACCCCAGAACATCTCAGCGCCGACAAAAAACGTCGGCGCACCGAAGATCCCCTTATTGATGGCCAGTTCGGTCTGCTCGCGCAAGAGGAGCTTATTCGCGTCGCTTTGCGCGGCGTCGATCACGCTCTGCACAGGTAAGCCGACAGAGTCGAGCGCGTCGCTGACGACATCGATTGCACCGATGTCGCGGTCGTCGACGAAATTCAGCTGCATGATCTTGCGGCACCAGGCACCGATCCACGGCTCGTTCGCCCCCAGCAGCGCGACGCGCATCGCGACAAGCGCCGCGCGCGGAAACGTGCTGGGACGCGTAAGCGCAATGCCGTATTTGCGGCATTGGCGCTCCATGTCTTTCCACACGTACGCGCCTTTCTCTTTTTGCAGTACGAAGGGCGAGTTCTCGAAACCGAGCTGACGAAATACCGGGCCGAGCAGAAACGGCCGCCACACGATCGTCACGTTGCGCGCCGCTGCCAACGCTTCGATACGCATCATGCTCAGATAGCTGTAGTTGCTGCCGAAGTCGAACCAGAACTCGATGGCGCGCGCCGTCGAATTGGTGTCTTCACGCATCGCTGGCTCCCGGAACTCAGCGTGTCTGCACCGCCACGCGCAGGCCGAGCGATATGAACAGCACGCCGATGATCTTGTTCTGCCAGCGCGTCAACCACGTCAAACGCTTCACGACTCTGCCCAACGGCCGCATCGTCAGGACGATCAGCGTCGTATAGAGCGCGCTCATGGCGACGAAAATCAGCCCGAGCGTCGCGAACTGCGCAAACGTCGAACCATATTCGGGGCGCACGAATTGCGGCAGAAACGCAAGGAAAAACAGCGCGGTCTTCGGGTTCAGCACTTCGGCGGGAATCGCCTGCAAGAACGCCTTCGAACCCGACACCGGCGCGACGACCGGCAGATGCGCACTCGCCTGCTTTTCGCGCAATGCGCGAATGCCCAGATAGACGAGATACGCGGCACCGACGATTTTCACCGCATTGAAGGCCAGCGCGGACGTCATCAGCAGCGCGGAGAGGCCAACCGCGGCGCCCAGTGTATGCACGAAATCGCCGGCTGCGATACCGAGACCGGTCAGAATGCCGGCTTTGCGTCCGCCGTGCATGGTGCGCGTCAAAACCAGCAGCACGGCCGGACCGGGAATCAGGAACAGCCCGAGCACGACGGCAACGAACGTCCCCAGCGTGGATAGATCAAGCATGTCGTCTCCTTGCGCCGCGCGGCATCGAAATCGTGGACGCGCATTCAGCGGACCATTGTAGACGAACCCGCGAAGCTTCTGCGCGCCTGGCTGGCACGGACGATCCGTTACCATGACGGACATCGCGCCGCGTACCGCGTGCTTCCTTTCATCCACCGACGTTCCCGCCTTGCCCACCTATACCCTGCCCGCGCCGTTGAGCGCGGAACTCGAGATTCGCAAGAGCCGCTTCATCGCGTATGCGATCCCGGTCGCCGATCGCGATGCCGCGATGGCCGAATTACAGCGTCTGCGCGGCGAACATTCCACTGCGACGCATGTGTGCTGGGCGCTGCTCGCGGGCGGCCAATCCGGCATGTCCGATGACGGCGAGCCGTCCGGTACCGCGGGCCGGCCCATTCTCGAAGTGCTGCGGCATCACGATCTGGATGGCGTGCTCGCGGCCGTCGTGCGCTACTACGGCGGTGTGAAGCTCGGCGCGGGCGGACTGGTGCGCGCGTACACCGATGCGATCGCGTCCGCGCTGCTCGACGCGCCGCGCGTCGAGAGGATTGCTCAGGTTTCGCTGGGCGTCGAAGTGAGTTATGCCGACGAAGCCAAAGTACGCCGATGGATGGACGCCGAAGGCTATGCGCTCGTGCACAGCGCCTACGGCATGCTGGTGAAGATGACGATGCGCGTGCCGGCCAATGCACTCGACGATGCCAGGCGAACGCTGACCGATATCACGCAGGGAAAAGCCGGCTTTTTCTGAGCGGCTGAGCGCGCTTCCGGGGTAGCCCCGAGGTCCATCGCTACGGCGGCCCGTTATGATGAGGGCCCAGCCAGCCATGATGCGAGGCTCGCTGGCCGGATCGGCAAGGTACGCCCGGAGCACGCCTGAAGGTCGAGGGTCCGGTTCACTGCTACCATGCTGTTCTCCCACCGGGATGACTCCACTTAAAAGGCAACTCCTCTGACTTCGACCGCCACTTTCTCACGCATGACTGCTGCGCGTTCGCCGTTGAGAGCCGTCGTGCTCAAGGGCTGCGGCGCTGTACTGCTGCCCATGCTGCTGTCCGGGTGCTCGTGGTCATGGTTCGGCCTCAACAGCAACGCCAGCGCGACGCACGCGAAGATGTACGGCACCGGATCGCTCACCGTCGCCCCCGCGCGCGACTTCGCGTATCTGCCCGCGCGCGACGGTCATATCTCGCCGAACCGCATCGAAAATACCGCGATGACCGGGCTCGTGCTGAAGGACGACATCAGCCTCGTCGTGCGCAATGGCGTCGCGCATAGCCTGCGAGCGGCCGGTTTTCGTATCGACGACAACAAACGCGTGCTCAAGGGCAGTATCGAAACTTTCACGGTGGACGACACGCGCTCGCCGGCGCTGTGGACGCTGCAGATGCACTACGTGGTCATCGATGCGGCGACCCAGAAAGTCATGTACACGACCACGCGCACTGTGAAGCAGAAATCACCGAAATTCACCAGCAATACGATTGCGATCGAAGATACGGTCAAGCTCAGCGTCGATGCATTGATCGGGGAACCCGGCTTTATCAAGGCGGTGAACTGAACACGCGGCCAGCCGACGCGCGGCGCGGTTTCGCTACAATCCGGGTAACGCATCGCGCGCACCCTCCGCGCGATGCATCGTGATCCTCCGCCCGGAATCCAAGCCGTCATGTCCGTCACCGCCTGGCTATTCTTTTTGCCCGCCTGCTTTGCGATCAATCTCGCACCCGGGCCCAATAACCTGCTTTCGATCAACGTGGCCGCGCGTCACGGCTTCACGAAGGCATTCGTCGGCGGCACCGGCCGGCTGCTCGCCTTCGCGATGATGCTCACGCTCGCCGCGACCGGTCTGGCCGTCGTGCTGCATGCGTCCGAGTGGATCTTTCTCGCGATCAAACTCGCGGGCGCCGCTTATCTGATCTGGCTCGCCATCCAGTTGTGGCGCAGCGACGCACCCGCTATCGATACGTCGCAACCCCAGCAGGCCGCGCTCTCGCGAATTGCACGGCACGAGTTCTTCGTGGCGGCGGGCAATCCGAAGGCGATTCTGGTCTTCACCGCGTTCCTGCCGCAATTCGTCGACGTCGCGCAGCCGATCCTGCCGCAATTCGCCGTGCTCGGCGCGAGCTTTCTGTTGCTCGAATGGGTCGCGATTGCACTGTATTCGTTGGCTGGCGTGTATCTCGGCAAATGGCTGATGCGCGCGAAGATCCGCCGCTGGTTCAATCGCTGCTGCGGCGGCTTTCTGGCGGCGATCGGCGTGAGCTTTCTGCTGGTTCGGCGCGGCTAAGGTAGCGCCGCTCTTGCGCAGCTGAAGTATTCGCGTCGTGACCTGTTCATAACGAATAGCGAATACATCGACGGAGAAACTTTAACTATCAGCATTCGTCGCTCCACCTTATGCTCGAACCGTGACCGGCCGCCAAGTACTGCAATGCGGCATTGGGCAAAGGGCTTTTTCATCGTCACGGAGCGACATCATGAAGATCTGCATCTTCGGAGCGGGAGCGATTGGCGGTTTAATGGGCGTGCAATTGGCGCGCGCCGGCGCGGACGTCAGTTTCATCGCGCGCGGTCCGCATCTGGCGGCCATGCGCGAACACGGCGCGCGCCTGATCATGGATGGCGAAACCTTCAGCGCGCCGGTGCGCTGCACGTCCGATCCGCGCGAACTCGGCGTCCAGGACTTCGTGATCGTCACGCTCAAGGCGCATTCGCTGCCTGGCGTGGTCGATACGATGCAGCCGCTGCTCGGCAAGCACACGGCCATCGTTACCGGCGTCAACGGCATTCCGTATTGGTACTTCTATCAACATGGCGGACGCTTTGCCGGCACTCGCCTCGCGAGCGTCGACCCCGACGGTTCGCAATGGACGAAGCTCGGACCCGAGCGCGCAATCGGCTGCGTACTCTATCCGGCCGCGGAAATCGTCGAACCGGGAGTCATCAAGCACGTGTACGGCAAGAAGTTTCCCATTGGCGAACCGAGTGGCGAGCGTACTTCACGCATTCAGCAATTGCACGAGGTCATGCAGGCGGCCGGATTCGAAGCACCGATCCGCGACAATATCCGCGACGAGATCTGGCTCAAGCTATGGGGCAATCTGTGCTTCAACCCGATTAGCGCGTTGACGCACGCAACGCTCGATGTCCTCACGAGCGACCCTGGCACACGCGCGGTTTCTCGCACGATGATGCTCGAGGCGAAGCGAATTGCGGATCAGTTCGGTGTGCACTTTCGCGTCGACGTGGAAAGGCGTATTGATGGCGCGGGTGCGGTCGGTGCGCACAAGACATCGACGCTCGTCGATCTCGAGAACCGTCGGCCGATGGAAATCGATCCTCTGTTGACCGTCGTGCAGGAAATGGGCCGACTCGTTGCGGAACCGACGCCGACCATCGACGTCGTGCTCGCACTAATCAAACTGCGCGAGAAGATGGCTTTACAGGGCAATTGACCGATACTCGATCATTCCTTTTCGTGTTGCAACACGACCCAAAGGATCGGATGCCATGCATCCGATCCTTTTTCGCATTGGACGTTACTGATCAATCGCCACCCACACCGCCTTCGGTTCCGTAAAGTTCTCGATCGCGACGTCGCCATGCTCGCGACCAAAGCCCGAATCGCCAGCACCACCCCATGGCAAACGCACGTCCGTGTAGCCGTAGGTGTTGATCCACACCGTGCCCGCCTTCAGGTCGCGCGCCACGCGATGCACGCGGCTCAGGTCCGCGCTCCACACACCGGCCGCGAGACTATACGAAGTGCCATTGGCGATTCGGATCGCGTCCGCTTCGTCGTTGAAACGGATCACGCTCGCCACCGGCCCGAAGATTTCTTCCTGCGAAATACGCATCTCGTGCTCGACATTCGCGAACACGGTCGGCTCGACGAAAAAGCCGCGATTGCCGACGCGCGCGCCGCCGGTCACGAGCGACGCGCCTTCCGAGCGCCCCGTCTCGACATAACTCAATACGGTCTTCATCTGCGCGGCGGAAATCAGCGGTCCCATCGACGTTTCACGCAGCGACGGATCGCCAACCTTGATCGACTTCGCGCGCGTGGCCAGACGCTCGACCACTTCGTCATACACGTCACGATGCGCGAGTATCCGCGATCCAGCGGAGCACACTTGCCCCGTATTGAAGAACACGCCGGACGCCGCGGCTCGCACCGCATTGTCGAGATTCGCGTCGGCGAAGATCACGTTGGCCGACTTGCCGCCGAGCTCCAGCGTCACGCGTTTGAAATTGCCCGCCGCGCCCTGCAGGATGCCTCGTCCGACCGAGGGCGACCCGGTGAACGTGACCTTGTCGATACCGGGATGCGTGACCAGCGCGTCGCCCACCACGCTGCCCTTGCCGGTGACGATATTGAGTACGCCCGGCGGCACGCCCGCTTCGAGCGCCAGCTCGCCGATGCGCAACGCGGTGAGCGGCGTGATCTCGGCAGGCTTGACGATCAGCGTGCAACCGCATGCGAGCGCGGGCGCGATCTTCCACATGCCGATCATCAGCGGAAAATTCCAGGGCACGATTGCGGCGACCACGCCGACCGGTTCGCGCAACGTATAGGTCAATGCATCGGGACGTGTCGGCACGACCTGACCGTTGATCTTGTCGCACCATCCTGCGTAGTATTCGACGGTATCGATCGCGGCGGGCACGTCCTGACGCATCACCGCGGCAATCGGCTTGCCGCCGTCGACACTTTCGAGCGCGGCGAGTTCTTCCATGTTCTCGCGCATCAGGCCCGCGAGCCGTTGCAGGATGCGGCCGCGTTCAGCGGCCCGAATCGAATTCCATACTTTCAATGCGCCGCGCGCGGCGCGCACCGCGGCATCGACGTCAGCGGCGCTGCCTTGCGCGACCAGTGCAATGGGCTCCTCGGTCGCGGGATTGATATCGACGGAATATTCGCCGGTGCCTGGCGGCACGCGCTTGCCGTCGATCAGCAGGTCATGTTGCCCGAGGTCGGTCTGGATTTCCATCATGAAGCTCCTTGAGTAGTCTAGGGTTCCTGCAACACGCTTCGCGCCACGGACGGCCTGAAAGTGTGGGTCGCGCCAACGATAGGCCCTGCTTCCGCGATCCGCGCATGCTCGGTCGTCGACGCGACGAACTGCGCCCACGCAGCAGCCGCATTGGGACGAAGCGAGCGATTCCTGCGGTGCACGAGTACCGTCGTCAATGTCGTTTCGGGTACCAACGGACGACTCACCAACGAAGCGCCCGGCGAAGACCAATGCGGATCGACAGGCAATATTCCGACACCAAGACCCAATTCGACCATGCGCTCTACCGCCGCGATGTGTCCCAGTTCCTGCAACGGCCGGCGTTTCAATTCGTTCGCGGCGAGTACCGGTCCGAGCGCGGCGCGCACCCCCGTATCGGCATTCAGCGTTATCAGCGGACATTCGCGCAACGCATGCCAGCCAATGCTGTCGTGGCGCGCCAGCGGATGAATGGATGGAAGCACCGCATGCAGTGGCGTAGTGAAAAGTACCTGAGCATGTAATAGAGGACTATCAACGGGCCCGGTCACGCAGACCGCGCCGAAATCCACTTCGCCCTGCTCGACACTGGCCAGCACGCCGCTTTGAGGTTGATCCCTGACCGACACGATCAGCTCGGGCAAGACCGACGCACACTGCGCCAAAGCCCGCGGCACCCAACCGGACGACAACACCGGACTACTCGCGAATACGACGACGCCCGTGTGTCCGTCGTAAGCAGCGCGCTCCTCCAGCAGCGTCAATTCGATTTCGTCGAGCAGCCGGCCAATTCTTCTCTCGAGACTCGCGCCCGCATTCGTCAGCTCGACATGGCGTGTCGTGCGATCAAACAGTTTCAATTCGACCGCATCTTCCAGTTCACGCACGCAACGGCTCACGGCCGACTGCGTCAGATCGAACTCGCGCGCCGCACGCGTGAAACTGCGCTCGCGCGCGACCGCGACGAATACCTTTAGCTGCTGCAGCGAAACGTTCATGACATCGGTTCCGGGCGCGCGACGCTTGTTACGTTATTCGCCGGTCTGTTCGGGCCAGTGACTCATTCGCGACGCGTTGCCATTGCCGGGAGCCGCGACGGCCAGCGCGCCCTGAGGTTGATTGTGCGATTCGATCCAGCGCGCACGCATCGGCTCGAGTATGAACTTCGCGGAAACGCCGGCTGCGATCGTGACGACGGCCGCGACGACGAAGACAAGGCTCCAGCCGCCTGTCGCCGCAAGCACCGACGCGATTGGCACCAGCAACGAAGCCGTGCCCTTTGCGGTGTACAAGGTGCCGGCATTGGCGGTCGCGTACTTGCTGCCGAACGTATCGGCGCAAATCGCGGGGAAGATCGAGAAGATCTCGCCCCAGAACAGGAAGATCAGCGCGGCGAAGACCATGAACGCATAGGGATTGCTGCCGAACTGCATCATGCCGAGCAACGCGAGCCCTTCGCCGATGAAGATCACGAACATCGTGTTTTCACGGCCGATCTTGTCGGATATGAAGCCGCATAGCGGACGCGTCAAGCCGTTGAAGATATTGTCGATCGACAGCGTGACGGTCAGCAGCGGCAACGTCATGCCGAGGAACGACATCGGAATGCGCGCGATGCCCCAGTCTTTCGCAATCGGGCCGATCTGTGCGGTCGCCATCAAACCGCCCGCCGCAACCGCGACGAACGACGCATAGATCACCCAGAACACCGGCGTTCTGATCATCTGGCGCGCGGTGAAATCGACTTTCGATACCGCGAAGCGGCTCTTGCGTACGCCCTGCTGCCGCAAGATCGGCCGCGTCAACAGCATCGCGAGCAGCAGGATGCTGACGCCTTGCAGGATGCCGAAAAACAGGAACGTCTCTTCATAGCCGCGGCGGGTAATCATGTTCGCAATCGGAATCACCGTGAGCGCCGCGCCGGCCCCAAAACCCGCGGCCGTCAAACCCGCCGCGAGACCGCGCCGATCGGGAAACCATTTGAGCGCATTGCCGACGCACGTTCCATAGACGCCGCCCGCGCCTATCCCTCCGATCACGGCGGCCAGGTACAACACGCCGAGCGTCGTCGCATGCGAATTGAGAATCCATGACAAACCCGCGCATACGGCGCCGGCTGCCACCACCGGGCGCGGCCCGAATCGATCGACGAGCCAGCCCTCGAACGGCACGAGCCAGGTCTCCGTCAGAATGAAGATCGAGAACGCGAGTTGGATCGACGCCTCGCTCCAGTGATGCCGCGCATGCATGGGGGCCACGAATAACGTCCACGCATATTGCAGATTCGCCACCAGCGCCATACACACCATGCCGATGACGAGTTGCCACCAACGGTTGCGCCAGGAATTGCGGGTCGTCGATTGCTGGGTGATATTGTCCATGAGCCTTGTCTCCACTATTTATTTAGTGCAGCCGGCTTACGCGCCGTGCTGGATGCGTCCCGCCTTATCGTTATGGCCCGAGAACTTCGCCATTCGGGAAAATGGAACTTGATGCTTCTGGTGCGTTTCCACGGAGCCCCCGAATTCGTCCTTCGATAAACTTCTTGCTTTATTCCGACCAGAACTATGCTTCACGCGGTAAGCATTGCAGCTTATTCACCACTAGTTTCGTCCGCCACACCGCATATCTATGCGTTAACCCGCGTATTGGTGCAGTGGCTATTCGGCTCCTTATACGATTCATGCTAGGGTCATTGCTGAATTACTCATAATTAAAGTTTGTTATTATGTTGATTCACGTTTCCTTATACATCGACCATGACGATGCGCAATGCAACTCTGCGGCAACTGAAGGTCTTTGAAACGGTGGCGCGCCATCTGAGTTTTTCGCGCGCCGCCGAGGAATTGCATCTGACTCAGCCGGCCGTCTCCACCCAGGTCCGGCAACTCGAGGAACATGCGGGGCTGCCTCTGTTCGAGCAACTCGGCAAAAAGATCTACCTGACGCCGGCCGGCACCGAAATGCTCCACTACAGCCGCGCGATCATGCAGCAGTTCCATGAAGTCGACGAAGCGATGAGTCAGTTGAAGGGCGTCTCCGGCGGCAAGCTGAATGTCGCGGTGATCAGCGCCGGCGACTATTTCTTTCCGCGGCTTCTCGCCGAATTCACGCGTCGCTATTCGGGCGTGGATCTGAACCTCGCCGTGCACAACCGCGAAGAATTGCTGCATCAACTGGCGACCAATCAGACCGACCTCGCGGTCATGGTGCGTCCTCCGCACGAAACCGACGCGACCAATGAACCGTTCGCGCCGCATCCCTACGTGATCGTCGCGGCGCCCAACCATCCGCTTGCGCACAAGCGCAATATCCGCTTCAGTCAACTCGCGAACGAAGCGTTCATCGTGCGCGAACGCGGCTCGGATACGTGGAATTCGATGGAAGAAGGTTTCGCCGGCCGTCTGTCCAATCTGAAGATTGCCATGGAGATCAAGAGCACCGAGACCATCAAGCAGGCCGTCATTGCCGGAATGGGCATCGCGTTTCTGTCTGCCCATACGATCAGCCTCGAATTGCAATTGGGACATCTGGTCGTGCTCGACGTCGAGAGCTTTCCGGTCATGCTGAATTGGTACGTCGTGCATAGGAAGAACAAACGTCTGCCGCCGGTTGCCGTCGCCTTCAAACGCTTCCTGATGGAGGAAGGCGCGGATCTGATCGAAAAGATCACGCGCGTGAAGGAATTGAGCGTGCATAAGCCTTAGTCTATGGAAAGCCAATAAAACTTTAACTATTGCAAATCCATCGCGGCTTCTATGCTGCAAGGGAGTTGTTTCACTTGCAAGCCGAGGAGGCCGATCATGAACCACGCTCCGGTTGAATCCCGTATCGGTACACGCAACGCTCGTACAGCGGCGGCGGACCACGAAGACCATCCCGACGATGCGCATCTGAGCGCCTACAATGCCGCGTTCAGCGACCTTGGGCTGCGGTTTCGCTGGGACCGCGCGACACTCGACATGCTGAAAGAGTTCAACGGCGAGTTGGCGCGAATCACCGCTTATATCGAGCGCTATCACAGCCACCTGCATCGCGCGTACGATGCCGACTTTCTCGCGCAGCTGATTCTGCACAGGAAGACGCAGTACTACATCGAATTCGCGGTGGCAGTTGGCGAACAGAAGCATTGAAGAAGACTCCGGCGGCGGGTTCATCGTCCCGCCGTCTTCGCGATTGGCAATCAGGTCCATCCACACGGCACTCCCACAAGCTTGCGGCATGGGTGATCCTCCGTGATGCGATGTAACGGCAACAGCCGCACGGCTGCGCGGCCCGGCCCTCGTCAAACTATGTTCGCGGTATCGCCCAATCGCTGTGGCTCGTCGCGCTGCGCCGCGCTCAAGGTATTGGTCAGCGTGCCGATCCCATCGATCGTGATCGACACCGTTGCACCGTCCCTGATCGACCCCACGCCCACCGAGGTGCCACACGCGATCACGTCGCCGGGTTCGAGCGTCAGATCCTGCGAAATCAGACTCACCTGCTCGGCCGGGGAAAAGACCATATCGGCGAGCGGATAGTTCTGACGCTCGACACCATCGAGCGTCGTCAGCAGGCGCGCGGCCCGCCAGTCGAAACCGGTGACGATGGCCGGACCCACGCAGCAGAACGTATCGAAACCCTTCGCGCGACACCACTGCGGAAAATGCGGATTCTCGTTGAGCAGATCGGCGGCGGTGACGTCGTTGACGAGCGTATAGCCGAAGATCGCCGCCTCCGCCTGCTGCGCATCCACATCGCGACAACGCTTGCCGATCACGATGCCTAGCTCGCCTTCGTAGACGATCTTGCCCGCGTAGTGACGCGGCCGGCGGATCGGCTCGCCCGAGCCGATCACCGACGCCGCCGGCTTCAGCAGAAACAGCGGATGCGTAGGCACGGGCTTATCGAGCTTCGCCACGAGCGCGTGATAGTTATTCCACAGCGCGACGATCTTGCCGGGCGCGCACGGCGCCAGTGGAGTCAATGCGCGCAGCGACAGTACCGCGCCGGTCGGCACCGGCTGCGCGAGACTTTCGTACTCGTGCAGATAGGCGCCTTCGACACAGCCGAACACGATGCCACCGTCGCCCGACATGAACCGCATCCACGTCTGCATGCCTCGCTCCTAGATCGCGCCAGCCGTTCGCAGCGCCATGATCTGCTCGGCCGAATAACCGAGATCCGCCATCACTTCATCGGTATGTTCGCCAAGCAGCGGCGAGCGTTTGACGTCGGTCGGGCTGTCGGACAGCTTGATAGGATTGCCCACTGTCAGATACTTGCCGCGCTTCGGATGATCGACTTCGACGATCGTGCCGGTCTTGCGCAGCGAGGGCTCCTCGGCAATTTCCTTCATCGACAGGATCGGGCCGCACGGAATGTCGTATTTATTCAGGATCTGCATCGCCTCGAACTTGCTCTTCGTCATCGTCCAGCGTTCGATCTCGGCGAAGATCTCCTTCAGTCGCGGTAGGCGCGCGGGCGCCGTCGCATAGTCGGGGTCCGTGGCCCATTCCTCCTTGCCGATCACATTGCAGATCTTCGCCCACACGGGCGCCTGCGTGATGAAGTAGATATAGGCGTTAGGGTCCGTCTCCCACCCCTTGCACTTCAGAATCCAGCCAGGCTGCCCACCGCCCGACGCATTGCCCGCGCGCGGCACCGCCTCGCCGAACGTTCCGTTCGGGTATTGCGGATACTCTTTCATCACGCCGGTACGCTCGAGCCGCTGCTGATCGCGCAGCTTGACCCGGCACAGATTGAGCACGCCGTCCTGCATGGCCGCGAGCACGCGTTGGCCGCGTCCGGTATGCGTGCGTTGATAGAGCGCGGTGACGATACCCAGCGCGAGATGCAGACCGGTGCCGCTATCGCCGATCTGAGCGCCGGTCACGACCGGCGGCCCGTCGTCGAAGCCGGTGGTCGACGCCGCGCCGCCCGCGCATTGCGCGACGTTTTCATACACTTTGCAGTCCTCGTAAGGTCCCGGGCCGAAACCCTTCACCGACGCGACGATCATGCGCGGATTCAATTCCTGAATCCGCTCCCAGCCGAACCCCATCCGGTCGAGCGCGCCCGGTGCGAAATTCTCGACCAGTACATCGCATTTCTGGATCAACGCTTCGAGCACCTGCTTGCCCTCCGGGTGCTTGGTATCGATCGTGACCGAGCGCTTGTTGTGATTGAGCATCGTGAAGTACAGGCTATCCACGTCGGGAATGTCGCGCAGCTGCTCGCGCGTGATGTCGCCCGCGCCTGCCCGTTCCACCTTGATCACGTCCGCGCCGAACCATGCGAGCAATTGCGTGCAAGTCGGCCCCGATTGCACATGCGTGAAATCGAGGATGCGCACACCGTCGAGTGCCTTGGCCATGTCGTATCTCCTGAACGATGAGGGTTATTTGTACATGGTCTGGTTCTTCGTGCCCGGCGCGTATTCACGCGGGTCGACCCAGATGTTGACCACCGCCGAGCGGCCGGTGCGATGAATCGCTTCGCGCGCACGCTGTAGCGCACTCGCGATCTGCGCGGGATCGCGCACTTCCTCGCCATAGCCGCCGAGCATTTCGGCAAATTTGCTGAACGGCACGTCGCCGAGCAGATTGCCGACGTTGCCGCGTTCTTCACCGTACTTGGCAAGCTGGCCGTAGCGGATCTGGTTCATCGCCGAGTTGTTGCCGATCACCGCGAGATACGGTGCGCCGAAGCGGTTCGCGGTTTCCATGTCGAACGCGGTCATGCCGAACGAGCCGTCGCCGTAATAGCAGAGCACTTCCTTGTGCGGGTGCGCGAGCTTCGCCGCGAGCGCGAAGCCGGTGCCGACGCCGAGCGAGCCGAGCGCGCCGGGGTCCATCCACTGACCGGGGCGGCGCGGGCGCACCGCTTGCGCGGAGATCGTCACGACGTCGCCGCCGTCGCCGATATAGACGGTGTCGTCGGACAGGAATTCGTTGAGTTCGTACGCGACACGATAGGGATGAATCGGCGTGCTATTCGAGCGGAATAGCGGCATCAGTTTTTCGGTTGCGGTCGCTTCGGCGTCGCGCAACTGCGCCATCCATTTGCGACGCGCCTGACGCTTGTCGTCCTTGATACGACCGCTCGCGGCCTGCAGCACCGCGGCGAGGATCGCGCCCGGATCGCCGACGAGACCGAGGTCGATATCGCGATTCTTGCCGACCGTCCGATAGTCCATATCGATCTGGACGAGCGTCAATTCCTTGCTGATACGTCGGCCGTAACCCATGCGGAAATCGAACGGCGTGCCGACCACGATCAGCACGTCGGCATTCGCAAACGCCTGCGAACGCGTGCGATCGAAGTGATGTGGATCGCCCGGCGGCAGCAGCCCGCGGCTCGCGCCGTTGAAATAGCCGGGAATCTCGACGCCGCGCAGCAGCGCGATCGCTTCCTCGTGACCGCGCGCGGTCCACACCTGCTGACCGTACAGGATCGCGGGGCGCTCTGCATCGACGAGTAGGTCCGCGAATTTCTCGATGTCGCGCGGATCGCCGATCGATTTCGTCGACGCGCGATAGTGGCCCGGCTGCGGCACGATCGCGCGCGCCGCGTCGACTTCGCGGTCGAGCACGTCGCGCGGAATTTCCAGGTAGGCGGGACCGGGCGCGCCGTTGAAGCACTCGCGCGCGGCCATCGAAATCATGTCCGCAACGCGCTCGGTGCTCGACACGCTCGCGGCGAACTTCGTGATCGGCGACATGATGTCGACGTGCGGCAGGTCCTGCAGCGAGCCCATTTTGTGCTGCGTGAGCGCACCCTGCCCGCCGATGTGCAGGATCGGGCTTTCCGAGCGGAACGCGGTGGCGATGCCGGTCACCGCGTTCGTGCACCCGGGACCCGCGGTCGTCACCACGCAGCCGAGCTTGCCGGTCTGGCGTGCGTAGCCGTCGGCCGCATGCGCGGCGACCTGCTCGTGGCGCACGTCGATGATGCGGATGCCTTCGTCGACGCAGCCGTCGTAGATATCGATGATGTGGCCGCCGCACAGCGTGAAGATCGTGTCGACCCCCTCGTTTTTCAGCGCCTTCGCGACCAGATGGCCGCCTGACACGACGCCCGCGTCGCGGGTCTTGTGCTTCAGCGTGTCGTCGGCGGTCGTGGTGGCCGTGGCCGGACTCAGGGATGAAAAAACTGCGGACATGGTCGTCTCCTCAACAGTCAGGGGTGCAACGGATATCGACGGACGCGTCCGCTTCGGAATACGTCCGGCTGCACCGACGTCTCACGGCTTCGAACATACGGTATGTGATATATCACATTCATTCAAGGCCAATTTCGACAGTTAAACGGCGCGAAGTTTATGTTGCTCAGGCTTGGCCGACGCAGCTTTGCGCCGGATTTCCATGCATTGCGGGAATCGTTTCAAGGGAAAACACTGAGTCGCGGAAGCGGCGATGTTTGTTGATATATCACATACCATATTTCTCCGACCGTCAAGCGCGGTTTATCCCGTAGTGCGGCGATCGTCGCTTTTGTCTGCCACTCGCCGTCGCGGCTGCGATACGCCACATTTGCGTGCGGGCACGCAAAAAAGCCCGCGGTGCGTGCACACCGCGGGCTTTCCGAAAACGGCAAGGCGATCAGGCGTCTACGGCCCCCTCAATCGAGGAAATCGCAATTGGCTTCGACGAACGCCGCGAGATCGAGCGAATGCTGGCGCGTGAGCCGCTCGGCGAGTTCGGTATCGCGCTTTTCGAGCGCCTCGATGATGCGCAGATGATCGACGATCGAGCGCGCGGCCCGGTCGCTCTGCGAGATGGTCATGCGCCGGATCGCGCGCACGTGGATGAAGATGTTCTTGATCGTGTCGAGGATGATCTGCGACTTCGATAATTCGACGATCGCCTGATGAAACGCGATATTCGCGTCCGAATACTCGGCGATATGCTCGGCCGGCGTCGTATCGCGGAAATTGTCGAACATATGGCGCAAGCGGCCGATTTCCTCGTCGGTCGCGTGCAGCGTGGCGAGCCGCGCGGCCATGCTTTCGAGCGCCGCCCACATCTGGATCATCTCGACGATTTCGCGCTTGCTCTTGCGCACGATGTAGATGCCGCGCCGCGGCACCATGCGCAGGAAACCCTCCTGCTCCAGCAGCGTCATCGCCTCGCGCACCGGCGTGCGGCTCACGCCGAGCGATTCGCTGAGCACGCGCTCGTCGAGACGGATTTCGTCGCGACTCTGGTAGATATCCGCGTCGGCGATTGCCTGACGCAGCATCGCATACGCCTGATCGCGCAAGCTCACGCTCGCGCCAATAGGCTGCAACGACAGGGTCAACGGGGTGGCCACTGTTTCAGTTGGAAGTTCTGACGACATTCATCGCCTCTGCTTGAACACACGCGCGATTCGGCGCCGCTGCCTTGCCGCGCTGCTCGCTCAGACCCACGAAGCGGCCATGTTGCGATGCAAGCGCCGCGACCGATTCGGGAATCCAGTCGGTCAGCAGAACGGTGGCGGCACAACCCAACCCAACGACAGCAACGGCGAACAGCGCGAGAGGCACGAATTCCACGTGTAACTCCGGACGATTGAAAAATGGATTTCTCAATCATATGCTGCAATGCCGCATTTTTCCATAATTCTGTATGTAGTATATCAACGCCTGTTGTTTTAAGACTACTTTCACGGTAGCACGCCGCCGGCTCCGTGGGTTCGTCCATATCACCCGTCGCGATGAGGTGAGAAGTGCTCGGTGTAAACACGGAAAACGCGCGCTATGCGCGCATCCGCGTACGATGATCGCGCATTTTGCCGATCGCGCGGATTGTGAAATTCGTCTCGTGTCATTAATCTTCCGGACATCCCGTTGCGGCTCACTCGCGTCAAACGCCCTGCCGGCGCGGCCCGATCCGTTCGCGTACCCGCAAGACTGAGGAGACATGATGAGCACTACCCACCCACAGGCCGCCGTGGCCACTCACCGCAATGCGCGCAGTCAGGCTCGCAAGGCCGCACTCGGCAGCTTTATCGGCGCCGTGGTCGACTGGTACGACTTCCTGCTCTACGGCATCGTCGCCGCGCTGGTGTTCAACGCCGAGTTCTTCCCCAACGTCGGCCCGGCGATGGGCACGCTCGCCGCGTTCGCGACCTTCGGCGTCGGCTTTCTATTCCGACCGCTCGGCGGCTTCGTGTTCGGTCACTACGGCGACCGGCTCGGACGCAAGCGCATGCTCGTGCTCACGGTGATGATGATGGGTCTGTCGACGGCCGCGATCGGTCTGCTGCCGGCGTTTTCGACGATCGGCTGGTTGGCGCCGGTACTGCTCGTCACGCTGCGCGCGATCCAGGGCTTCGCGGTCGGCGGCGAATGGGGCGGCGCGGCGTTGATGGCCGTCGAAAGCGCGCCCGAGAAAAAGAAGGCCTTTTACAGCAGCGGCGTGCAGGTCGGCTACGGCGTCGGGCTCGTGCTGTCGACGGGACTCGTCGCGCTGATCAGCCGCTCGATGGACAACGCCGCGTTCCTCAACTGGGGCTGGCGTCTGCCGTTCCTGTTCAGCGTGGTGCTGGTGCTGATCGCGCTGTGGATCCGCTCGAGCATGGAGGAGTCGCAGGAGTTCGTCGAGAAAGTCGGCCAGCATGGCGAGCGCCGCGTGCGCCTGCCGATCGTCGAAGCGCTGCTGCGCCATCCGAAGGCCTTCCTGCTGATCATCGCGCTGCGGCTCGCCGAGCTGTTCACGATGTACATCGTGACCGCATTCGCGCTGAGCTACTCGACCACGAACCTGCACATGCCGCGCGAGTTTTTCCTGACGATCGGCTTCGTCGTCGGCGCGCTCAGCTGCGTGACGATTCCGTGCTTCGCGTGGCTCGCGGACCGCTTCGGTCGCCGTCGCATCTACATGATTGGCGCACTGGTCGGCGTGTTCAGCGCGGTGCCGTTCTTCGTCGCGCTCGAAGCGCGTTCGACCGTATGGATCGTCGTGTTCGCGGTGATGCTCGCCAACATCGCGCACGACATGGTCGTCAGCGTGCAGCAGCCGATGTTCACCGAGCTGTTCGGCACCGAGTACCGCTATAGCGGCGCGGGTGTCGGCTATCAGGTGGCGAGCGTGGTCGGCGGCGGCTTCACGCCCTTCATCGCGGTTGCGCTGGTCAGCTTCGCGGGCGGCTCGTGGCATCCGGTGGCCGCCTATCTGGCGATCGGCTGTCTGATTTCGGTACTCGTTGCAGCACGCATGAAGACCGGACGCAGCATCGATTGACACGTGCGCAATTCACCGTCGACACACGTCGGGCCGGCGCGGCGAAGAGTCCGCGCCGGCCCGTTGGCTTTTGCGCCGCATTTCTCCGCGCGGCTCGTTTTTTTGCTGGCTTGGCATAGCGCCTTGCGCTTTCATGTTCGCCCCAGCGTTTCCCCAGGATCGCACCTTATGACTGCGCACTTCATATTGCCGAGCCGTCATTCAGGTCCTATTGTCGAGCCAGGCGCGATATCCGGTGTGTGAACACGCGTCATATGAAATAAAAGTACATAGCATGACGAGACGGCCCGGGCGCGTTACACTGCGCCGCCTCATAAATATCCACGACGCGCCGTCGATAGAACGACGAGAAGGAGACCCACCTATGAGCAGTATCAGCGAACCGGGCGGCCAACGAGGCTCAGCCCCATTCTTTTCCAAACAGGCCACGATCGCACAGCCCGGCTTTTCGCGCTGGATGGTCCCGCCCGCCGCGCTCGCCGTGCATCTGTGCATCGGTCAGGCCTATGCGTTCTCGGTATTCAACGGACCGCTGACCAAAGTGATCGGCATCACGCAGTCCGCGCCCGATGACTGGTCGCTGACCGCGCTCGGCTGGATCTTTTCGCTTGCAATCGTGTTCCTCGGTTTATCGGCAGCCTTCGCGGGCAAGTGGCTCGAACACGTCGGTCCGCGCCGCACGATGTTCACGGCCGCGTGCTGTTTTGGCGGCGGCTTCCTCGTGTCCGCGCTCGGTGTGTATCTGCATCAGATCGTGCTGCTATACCTCGGCTACGGGGTGATCGGCGGCATCGGGCTGGGGCTCGGTTATGTGTCGCCGGTGTCGACGCTGATCCGCTGGTTTCCGGACCGCCGCGGCATGGCGACCGGCATGGCGATCATGGGCTTTGGCGGCGGCGCGATGATCGCCGCGCCGTTGTCGGTCGCGCTGATGAACCACTTTCATAGCGCGACCAGCGTGGGCGTCGCGGAGACTTTCGTCGTGCTCGGCATCGTCTACTTCATCTCGATGACGATCGGCGCGCTCGCGATCCGCGTGCCGCCCGCCGACTGGAAGCCGGCCGGCTGGACGCCGCCCGCAGCCACCCAGCACCGGCTGATCACGAGCAACCACGTGCATATCGATCAGGCGCTGAAGACGCCGCAGTTCTATCTGATCTGGCTGGTGCTGTTCCTGAACGTGACGGCTGGCATCGGCATTCTCGGCCAGGCCTCGGTGATGATCCAGGAGAGCTTCAAGAACACAGTGACGCCGGTGGCCGCGGCCGGCTTCGTCGGGCTGCTGTCGCTGTTCAACATGGGTGGGCGTTTCGTGTGGGCGTCGGCGTCTGACTGGGTCGGCCGCAAGAACACCTACTTCATCTTCTTCGTGCTCGGCGCGGTGCTGTACTACCTCGTGCCGAGCTTTGCCGCGAACGGACAGATCGCGCTGTTCGTGCTGACGTACTGCATCATCCTGTCGATGTACGGTGGTGGCTTCGCGACGGTGCCGGCCTATCTCGCCGACATGTTCGGCACGACGTTCGTCGGCGGCATTCATGGGCGTTTGTTGACGGCGTGGGCCGCCGCGGGCGTCGCGGGTCCGGTGCTCGTCAACTACATCCGCGCGTATGAAGTCGCGAACGGTGTCGCGAAAGCGGACGCGTACACGATGACCGTGCACATCATGGCCGTGCTGCTCGTGATCGGCTTTATCTGCAACCTGCTGGTCAAGCGCGTGGATGCGAAGCACCACATGACCGATGCACAAGTCGCCAAGGGCGCGTGAGGAGATCCGTATGTCGACCGTTCAAACCGTCCATCCGACCAACAAGGCGAAGCTCGCGGTGTTCTGGCTGTACGTGATGATTCCGCTTGCGTGGGGCGTGATCAATACGTTGACGCAGGCGATGAAGCTGTTCAAGTGATGCTCTGATGGCGTGCGCACTCCGGCCTGGTTGACGGGCGGGGTGCGCTCAGGGTGCGTTCAGGGTGCGAGCGGCGTGCCGCGCCGGCTAGCCACACCGCCCTTTCACTGCCCCAACCCACTGCGCGCGATCTGCTGCTCGACGAACTGCGCAAACAACGTATGCATATGCGTCGTCGGATGAAGATCATCGGCGAACATGTAAGTCTGATCCGCATTGGCAGTGACATAGGTCGCCGGCGAGCATAGCAGCGCGGTGTCATCGGGCGTTTTCCTGGCATCGCAGGCCTGGCCCGTATTCGACACGGCAAACCCGTTCGCCTGGAAGTTTCCGATGACCTGATTCGTCCAAGTGTACGAATCGACCTCGATCACTTTCGACTGCAACCCATCGGCTTGCAACGCGGTATTCAATGTACCGTTGAAAAGCTGCGACAACTGCGTGAGGTTCGCGCCACCATCGGCCGAAGCGAGCCCCTTCGGCGACAGCCCGATATTCGGCAGATTGATCACCACCACATGCGCGCCGCCGTTCTGCACGATCTGCCCGACGAGCTGGGCGAGCGTCGTGGCCGCCGCCTGCACGATCGGCGCCGCGGCGGGCAGGTTGCCGGCGCGAAGCACATCGTTCGAGCCCGCCCACACGAGCACGAGCTGATTGGCGTTGAAGCTGCCGTGAGCCCTCAGATAGCTCGACAACTGCTGATTGACCGGCATTTCGATGTTGCCGATCACGTCGTTCAGGTATTCGTACTGGTTCGCCGGTGTCGCCACCGTCGAGCCGCCTTCCGCGTAACCGAGGCCGCTCTGCGCACTCAGCTTGTGCGTGAGATCGATCGTGAACGCCGCGCTGAGCGTATCGCCGTAGTACTGCGCGACGTCCTGAGCCCATACCTGACCGGGATTGGTCGTGAAACGCCCGCCGTTCACCGCGCTCGCGAGCGGTGCATAGGTCCCGACGTCCGACAGGCTGTCGCCAAACGACACCACCTGCAGCTTGACGCCGCCGGCCGGCCCGGCCGCCGTACTGCTGCCGCTACCAGTTCCGCCACCGCCGTTGCCGCCCCCGCCACAGGCCGAGAGCAATACGGTTGACATGGCAAAAACTACAGCGCATACCTTGTCACTTATTCCTCGCATTTGCTCCTCCTCGCCGGGCGGGGCCAGACGGTGTCGAGTGCTTCACGCGCGCGATCGGCGCCTGATCGGTACGCGGCTCTTCGACCAGCATTGCCCATGCCCAGCAGGGAAATACCGACCGCTTAAAGCCTCTCGAACACCACCTGCTGCGCGCCGTCCCACAGCACCTTCGTGCCGAGCTCGCGCAACTTCTCCTTGCCTTCGACGATCGTCAGAAAATGATTGCCCGCGAGCTGCCCCAGCTTGCTCGCGAAGCAGCACGAGCCATACGCGAGGATGATCTCGGTCTCGCTATAGCCGCCCGGATAGAACAGGATATCGCCGACCGACGGATGGCTCGTGTGATTCTCGAAGCCGACCGCGACGCCGTCGTTTTCGAGCTTGAACTCGCCGAGCGGCACCCAGCAGCCCTCGCCGCTCCAGCGCACGTGGATCAGCTTCTGCCGATACGGCAGCAGCTTCAGGAACGCGGCCACGGTGCGCGGCGCATCGGGATGGGTTTCGGCGATAAAGGTGTGGCCGCAGGCGGTCATTTTGAGTCGGGTCATCGCGGTTCTTCCGGTGTGTGAGGAGGTTCAAAGGCGATTCGATTCTGTCGTCCGATGCAAGGCTTCGACAGATACAGTTGCCCGTACTCCGGTCAGGCCAGTTAGACCGCGCCAGTCGCGGGCGGCCGGCCCAGCCGCCAGGGCTTGAGCGGCCAGCCATGCCAGCTTCCACGGCGCGCCGCCACGAAAGTTCGTAGTTTGCAAGCCGCGCAATGCAACGCACACTGCGCAAGTGCGTGATTCCGACTGGAAAAAGCTCGCCGTCGCGGCGGGCGCAGGCAGGCTGCGGCCGGCATGCGTCCTAGCCGCGCAGTCGATAGGCGAGCGGCGTCACGCCATAGCCGCGCTTGAACCGCACCGAGAAATGACCGGCATTCTCGAAGCCCACTTCGAGCGCGATTTGCAGCACGGTTCGATCCGTCGCGCGCAGCAGCCTCGCCGCTTCGTCGAGCCGCAAGCGCGTGACGAACTGATGCGGCGTCTCCCCGGTTTCGCGGCGAAACACCCGAGCAAAATGAAAACTGCTTAGGCCAGCCTGCTCGGCCAGTTCGGCGATCGCCAGATCTTCGGCGAGATTGGCGCGGATGTAGTCGGTCACTCGCCAGATCCGGCGCGGCACCAGCCGTTCCGGTCGCGTCGCGCTGCCGCGTCGCGCGTCGTTGCCGCTCGAATAGTGCTGCAGCAGGTGCGCGGCGAGAGCGTGAACCAGCGTATCGACGTACAGACGCGAATCGGCCGGATCGCGGGCGGCGCGATGCAGCGCGGCAAGCATCGCGGCGATCAGCGGATCGTTGAAGCGCATCGCGTCGCCGAGCGACAGTTCGCGCGACGCGTCGAGGCCCATCTGTTGCGCGACGCTGTCGATCAAAGCGCGCTCGATGTGCACGTGCAACGTAGACAACGGCTCGTCGCTGATCGAATGCCAGCGCCACGAGATCGGCGTGGACGGCACGAACCACAGGTCGTTCACGCGCATCTCGGCGCTTTCCCAGCGTCCGCCGAGGTTGCGTTCGAGATGCTCGGCGCCGCTCGCGAGCGTCATCAGCGTGAAGTCGCGCAGACCGGGCGCTTCGAGCAGGTCTTGCCGCACCGGCTCGAGATACGCGCGGAGCACCAGATGCCGCCACTCGCGATCCACGCTCGACACGAGGCGCTGGCCGGCCATGTAGCGGTCGTAGGCGAGCGTCGTCGTGAGCTTGGGAATTCGTGCCATCAGATCCCTTCGAAGGAGGTGCCGTATGGAAGGAGAAGCGCCGCCGTACCCGTATTGCCGGTCCACTGTCAGCGCAAGATCACAAAAATGATAGCAAGGAACCGGCTACCGACATTTCACGAAATCGCTAATCATTGAGGTTGTCGTCTTTCACGCGTTTAGAACGCCGGAGCTACCGTTTCATGGAACATGAATGCGATACGCTGCCGCAATGGCTGACCGGCTCGCCGCAAGGCGAAGCCGGGCACGCGTCGGCAGCAAACCCGAGAGCGGCATCCGCCCAACCGGCTTACCCGGCCGGCGTGCGGCACGCCGCGAAATCAGCCCACGCGGCTGAAGCATCGAAGACGTCTCTGCGCGCCGCGAATGGTGCGACGCGCAGTGGCTTTCTGACTCTGTTCACCGAGGAGGAGATCGGCACGCCGTCGCCCGCGGCGTGCCGGGCCGCGCCGCTGATCAGTCCGCTGGGACGGTTCGGCAGCGCGCAGGACCGCATGGAGTTCGTGCGCCAGCGCATCAGGCAGTTGGGCTTCGACTCGTTCAGCTATACCGCCACGCGCACGTCGTCGCATCACAAGACGATGTTCGTGTTGACGAGCTACGAGTCGCAGGCGTGGCTCACGCGCTATTTCCGCGAACGCTATTTCGAACTCGACCCGCGTGTCTCGCTGGCGTCGCCGACCGGCATGCCGTTTCTGTGGAATACCGCGGATCTGCGCGCCGAGTTGCCGCGCGCGCAGTTGCGCAGCGAGCGGCTCGGCGCTCTGATCGATATGCTCGAAGCGACCGGCCGCAAGAGCGGCATTCTCACGCAGATGCCGCTGCCCGAGCCGGAGCTGAGCGCGAGCCTGTGCTTCAACTCGGAGATCGGCAACCCGCGCTGGATGACCGAATCGATCGTCGCGGAAACGCTGATGTTCGCGCACACGATTCACGAGTTCATCTGGACTCACGCGAAAAGCGTGATCGGCATCGCGCCCGCGCAGCAGCAGCGCGTCGCGCTGAGCAAGCTGCAGCATGCGGTGCTGAAGGCCGTCGTGCAGGGGCAACGTGACAAGGAAATCGCCTATTTCCTCGGGCTATCGCCGCATAACGTCGACTATCATCTGCGACGCTTGCGGCAGCTGTTCAACGTGCGCAACCGCGTGCAGCTGATCAATGTCGCGCAGGCGTATCTGTCGTAGTTGGCGTCGCCGAGTATCGATGAAGAGGGCGCGACAGCTTTTCGCTGTCGCG
This sequence comes from Paraburkholderia podalyriae, assembly GCF_014397785.1. Lineage (GTDB taxonomy): Bacteria > Pseudomonadota > Gammaproteobacteria > Burkholderiales > Burkholderiaceae > Paraburkholderia > Paraburkholderia podalyriae. The sequence continues at coordinate 18,297 of NZ_VZQQ01000027.1, read as the reverse complement.
CCCTATGCTAATCGCGCGGTCTAATCAGCTTTTCAATCGATAGCCGGTCCTGAAGATCCAGCCGACGATCACGAGGAACACGGCGAGAAAAAGCAGTGTCATGCCGAGACTGAGGCCGACGTCGACGTCGCCCAGTTCATAGAAGCTCCAGCGAAAACCGCTGACCAGATAGACGATCGGATTGAACAGCGTGACGCCGTGCCAGAACGGCGGCAGCATGTCCACCGAGTAGAAGGCGCCGCCGAGGAACGTCAGCGGCGTGACGATCAGGAGCGGCACCAGTTGCAGCTTTTCGAAGCTGTCGGCCCAGATGCCGATGATGAAGCCGAGCAGACTGAACGTGACGGCCGTCAGCACGAGAAACAGCACCATCCAGAATGGATGCATGATCTGCAACGGCACGAACAACCCAGCGGTCGCCAGAATGATGAGCCCGAGCAGGATCGACTTGGTGGCCGCCGCGCCCACATAGCTGACGACGATCTCCAGATACGATACCGGCGCCGACAGCAGTTCGTAGATCGTGCCGGTGAAACGCGGAAAATAAATCCCGAACGATGCGTTCGCGATGCTTTGCGACAGCAGCGACAGCATGATCAGCCCCGGCACGATGAACGCGCCATAGCTGATACCCTCCACTTCCTTGATACGCGAGCCGATCGCCGAGCCGAACACGACGAAGTAAAGCGAAGTGGAAATCACCGGCGCGATGATGCTCTGCATCAGCGTGCGCCACGTGCGCGCCATTTCGAAGTTGTAGATCGCGCGCATTGCGTAGATGTTCATTGGTTTCCCCGCAGCAGGCCGACGAAAATGTCTTCGAGCGAACTCTGCGTGGTGTGCAGGTCCTTGAAGCGGATGCCGGTGTCGTCGAGCGATTTCAGCAGCGCGATGATGTCGGTGCGGCCGCCCTCGCCTTCATAGGTGTAGGTCAGTTCGTTGCCGCCGTTCACGACCGCGAGCCCGTAGCCGGCGAGCGAAGCCGGCAGCACGTCGAGTGGGCTCTCCAGTTGCAGCGTCAACTGCTTCTTGCCGAGCTTGCGCATCAGCTCGGTCTTCTCTTCGACCAGCATGATTTCGCCCGCATTGATCACGCCGATGCGCTCGGCCATCTCCTCGGCTTCGTCGATGTAATGCGTGGTCAGGATGATCGTCACGCCGCTCGCCGCGAGCGAGCGCACGAGCTTCCACATGTCGCGCCGCAACTCGACGTCGACGCCGGCGGTCGGTTCGTCGAGAAACAGCACGCGCGGCTCGTGCGACAGCGCCTTCGCGATCAGCACGCGCCGCTTCATGCCGCCCGACAGCGTGATGATCTTGTTGTCGCGCTTCTCCCATAGCGACAGGTCGCGCAGCACTTTCTCGATGTAAGCGGGGTTCTTCGGCTTGCCGAACAGGCCGCGGCTGAACGACACGGTGGCCCAGACGGTTTCGAACGCGTCGGTGGTCAGCTCCTGCGGCACGAGGCCGATCAGCGAGCGGGCCGCGCGGTAGTTGGCGCCGATGTCGTGGCCGTCCACCGTCACGCTGCCTTCGCTCGCGTTAACGATGCCGCAGACGATGCTGATCAGCGTGGTCTTGCCCGCGCCGTTCGGCCCGAGCAGCGCGAAGATCTCTCCACGGTTGATCGCCAGATTGATGTTCTTCAATGCCTGAAAACCGCCGGCATAGGTTTTCGACAGATTCGTGACCGAAACGATTGGCTGCATGGACTCGATGATGGCAGACACCGCTGTTAAATGATGGGAAACGGCGCGAACGGGCGCGCCGCATCCGCAATGTAATGGAAAGTGCGAAAGCGTGCAGCGCACGCAATGGCGCTGGGCGGCGATTTTACCTGGCGGCAATGGCGGCTGAGGTAACTATTGCTCTGCACATATGGGCTCCAAGACGGGATTCGAACGTTTGAGGCACACCCCTTGCGACATTCCGATCATGCGAGCGACCACGCGCTTGCGTGACATCAACCCTTTTCACGGAGGTAAATCATGAAACGCATGACCAGGACGATTTTTGCTTCCGCGCTCGTGATGGCCTTGTCGGGCGGCGTCTACGCGCAGGCCGGTGGCGGCGCGGGTGCCGGTGCTGGCGGTAATGCCGGCGGCATGAGCGGCGATGGCGGGGGCCGGGGCGCCACCGGCGCCGGCGTCGGCGCCGGTGGCGGCACGACGGGCGGCGCGGGCGGCACGGCCACACCGGGCGTCGGCACCAACTCGGTCCGTACTCCGGACAACTCCGGCGCCGGCTACGGCTCGCCGGGTGTGACCGGCACAGGCGGCGGTATGGGCACCGGCACCGGCGCAACGCCGAATGGCGCGACGACCGATCGTTCGACGCGCGGCATGAGCAAAGGCATGAACAACGGCACCCGCAGCGGGACCGGCAACGGCATGAACAACGGCGCGATGGAGGACGGGCAGTAACGGCTGTTGAGCTTCGCCGGGCGACGCGGCATCAGGTTGCCGCGTCGCCGTTTTGATTGCGCGGTTCGCGCGTCCAAACAGGCGCTGCGACGACTCAAACCTTAAGGCTGCGCACAAACAAAGCTACTCGCCAGATTTACATTGCCTTTGCCGACATAGCGCGGGAAGCCGGGATAGCGGCACAGCGGCCGCGAGCGTCCATTCGTCGCCGCGGCGAGATCGGTGGCCGTCAACGTGTCGGGCGCGACGCCGCGCGTGACCCATGCGTCGAGCGCGCCGAGCAGATCGACCGATGGAATGAATACGCCGTTGCCATGCTGAAAACCCGGCACCATGTAGAGCCGCATGAAACCATCGACCTCGTCCTTTCCGAAGCGCGCGATCAGCGCGTCGTGATACGCGATCGTCTGATTCGGGCTGATCACTTCGTCGGCGAGACCTTGGAGTGTGATCAGCTTGCCGCCGTGCGCGATATAGCGTGACAGGTCCGGGTTCATCGAGCCGATCGCGCCCGACAGCGCGAATAGTTGCGCGCGATATTTGCCGGGCCGTTGCGGATCGAACGTCAACGAATCGAAGTGAGCATCGCGCGCGACGAAGTAGCGCAGATAGCCGTCGCCTTGCGAGAACAGATAGCCGTTCGCATAGAAGGTCGGCACCGGTTGACGCCGCGGTTCATGCGCGAGCCCGAGCGCGCCCGTCAGTTGCGTGCCCTGGAACACGTTGTAGCCGCGATAGCCGCTCACGTCCCACGCGAGCCGATAGGGCAGCGATAGCCCGTCACGCATCACCAGCAAGGTGGCCAGTTGCGCATCGGTCAGACACGCATCGGGCGATGAAGCGTGCAGCGCGCAACGCAGCGAATCGATGATTTGCGATTCGTGCGCACGACACGCTTCGACGTCGCTGACGATGCCGTCCGCCGTGCCATCGAGCCGGTCGCACACCTCGAGCGTTCGTTGATAGACGCGCTCGAGCAGCGCCGGCGGCACGAAGCCGCCCGGCTTGCCGTATTCGGCCTGGCCGAGCTTCACGCCGATCAGTCGCACGCCGGAAAAATTCAGCGCGGGTAAATTGGCGATCACGCCGTCGTAGTCGTCGGGGAAGCGCTGCATCACCGTGTAGCCTTCGCGGCCGCCCGTCGAGCCGCCGGCAAAATACATGCGCTGCGGCGGCCTGCCGTACGCGCGCGCGATCAAGGCGAGCGCGACGTCGTGCGTCTTCTTCAGATGCGCGTAGCCGAAGTTCGTCACCGCCTCATCGACGAGACCAAACTCCGCGAGCGACGAATCGCCGACATGCCCCGAGTCGTCGCCGAACGTCGCATAGCCTCGCGCGAGCGGCGCGCGATCCGGCCAGAACGGCATCACGCCGGTGCCGCTGACGATCACGCCGTTGTACCCGCCGCCGCCGATCTGCAACGCTCGGCCGTTCCAGCGACGCGGCAGATTCAGATCGAAGCGGATGTCGGGCGTCGTCGGATTCAGTGCCTTGATGCGGCCCGTGATGCGGCAGTACTCGCCCCCTTGCTGATTGCCCGGCGCGGTCGCGCCGATCATCGCCGCGCTTTCGATCAACGCGCCGGCCGTCGGCATCTCGATCAGGTCGGGCGACAGCACCGCGCCAGCAATCTCCGCGCAGTGCATCGCAAACGACGTTTCTTTGGCCACCGCGGCCGTGCGATGCATCGCCAGCCACGCGAGCACGGCGACGCTCATCACGGTGGCGAGCCCAACGAACCTGCGCGTCGCGCGCATCGTGGTCGTGATGCGCGCGACGCGCTCGCGCCGCGTCATCCGTAACCCGCGCCATTCGCCTGCGCGCCCGATTGTTGCCCCCTCCGCCCGCTCCAGCCGCGTGCGATCATCAGCAGCGCGCCGATCGCGGCGAGGTCGCCGCCGAGCCCGAGCAGCACCCCGCGAAACCCGTGAAACGTGTGCGGAGTCGCCGTGTCGATGATCAGTGACACCAGCGTGCCGGTCACAAAGCATACGAGCCCGGCGCGCCCGACCGTCACCACGGCGGGCAACCGCCTTGCGAGCCACGCGATGCTGCCCCTCCGCACGAACCGGGCGGCGAGCCACGCGATGACGATGAAATTGATCACACGTTCCACGGAAAGATTCTGTTTGTGCGTGCCGGGCAAAGACTGCGTCAGCACGAAAAGTTTGACGATCGCGAACGCAAGCACCGCGATCACCGCGACGCGCGTGAACCACTGCGCGGCGTGGCTCGTATGAAAACACTCGCGCATCGGCCGCACGCGGCACACCATGCCGAGCACGAACATCAGTTGCCACGCAAACGGATTAAAAGCCCAGCCGGCAACATCGTCAATGCTGAATAACGCGGCGAGCGGCCGCGCGCCGGCCCACACCGTGAGGCTGACGGCGAGCGCGAGCGATGCCGAGCGGCGCGCGAGCGGCACCATCACGGGCACACCTAGCGCAAACAGCACGTACATCGGCAGCACGCTGGACAGATACGGTTGCCGGCGAAACAACGCGATATCGAATGCGTCCCGCCACGGCTGCGATGCGAACGGCAGCCAGCCGCTCATTTCTACCATGGGCCGATTCAGATCGAGCCGCGCGAGAATCGCGCCGGACACCAGCGACAGCATCGCCGTCAACAAATACGCGCGATAAATCTCCCAGCAGCGTTTGACGAAGCGCAGTTTCGCCGCGTTTTCGCCGCGATGCGCAAGCACCGCCGTATACGCCGCCGCCGATGCATAGCCGCCGAGAAACACGAACACCTCGGCCGCATCGCACAACGCGTACGCGTGCAGCATCAGGTGCGATAGCGTGCTGCCGGGAATGTGATCGAGCACGATGACGATCAGCACGACACCGCGAAAGAAATCGACTTCGACGGATCGTCCACGACCACGGCTTGGGGTTTCCATTCGTCTTCTCGAAGAATGCGCGCCGACGGCACGCAAGGACGTCAATGGACACGCATCAGCGGCCCAATCTCGTGTGAACCACAACAGACCGGATCGTTCCCATGCCTCGCCTATGCCGCGAGCAAAGGCGCTGACAAGCCGCCTTTGAGGTTCGCTTTCGCAACGGCAATCTGAAATCGAAAAGTTGGCGACTGGTAAGACTCGGTGCTTGTTTAACGATCGCGCGGAAAGTTTTGCGGCTTTTCATGCACGACACAGGGACGCCCGTACTGATGGACGCACGCGAGGCTCGAAAATAAATCATCGAGCACACGCTGCGATTTTTTTCGCTTTTTTTCCCCGTACGATGTTTTCGTGCTTTTCCGCCGCTTTGCGAATAGAGGTTTATGAAAAACAGAATTGCCGGATTCGATGGATTGCGCGCGATCGCCGTGATGATGGTGTTTCTGCAACATCGACTGTTCGGCGACATCGGCGAGATCGGGCATCTCGGCGTATGGATCTTCTTTGCGCTGAGCGGCTTTTTGATCATCGGCATCCTGTCGTCGCAGCGCGCCCGCATCGAATCGGGCGACAGCCGCTTCGGCGCCGAACTCGGGCGCTTTCTGTTTCGTCGCACGATGCGCATCTTTCCGATCTATTACCTGATGCTCGTCGTGATGTGCGTGCTGATGGCATTCGGCCTCGCGAATCCGGAACTCGCGAGCGGCATGCCGTTTCACTTCGTGTATCTGTCGAACTTCTGGATCGGCTCGGTGCTGCGCTACTGGCCGGGCCGCTATTCGCACTTGTGGAGCCTCGCGATCGAGGAGCAGTTCTATCTGGTGGTTGCGCCGCTGTTACTGCTGCTCGCGACGCGGCGACATCGAGCGGCATGTTGGGCGATCGTGGCGCTCGGCCTCGCTGCGTTGTTCGCGATGCGTGCCGCGCATTGGGACGAGATCACCCTCTATACGCACCCGTTGAGCAATGTCTGGTTGCTCGCGTTAGGCGGCGTCGGTGGTGGGATCATCTCGGACGATCGCGGCCGCGTGCGTGCCTGGCTCGGTCATGGCCTGACGCTGTTCACGCTGAGTCTCGTCGTGATCGGTTTATGCGCGGCGGAGCCGAGATGGAACATGCTCGACGATCCGTTGCTGTTTACCGCGATCAGTGCAACGTACGGAATCGGTATCGCGGCGCTGGTGACGTCGATCGCGTGTTGCCGCAATGCAGCCGTGATGGGCCTACTGCAGACACGTTGGCTCGCCGGTCTCGGGCGTATCAGTTACGGCTTTTATCTGTATCACAACCTGATCCCCGATCCGACGCATAACCGTCATGCCGAAGCGTTCTTTGGGGGCACCGTGCCGACGTGGGCACATGCGCTTGGTATCGTCGTGTCCTTTGCGATTTCGCTTGGCATTGCATTGCTGTCGTGGCGGTTGATCGAGGCACCGATTCTGCGGGCGAAGGCGCGAGGCGAATCGGCATTGAAAGCGGCGGAGAACGTGGCTTCCGAGGTCGCCTGAAAAGTCCCAGTGTTCCGTCAAGCCGCCGCGGGCTCGTGCACGATCTCCAGCGTGCTCTTGTGCTCGGCGATGAGCCGATAGACCGTTTCCCCCGGCACGGTCTCGTGCTCGAGCAACTGATCTGAAACGTCGCGCAGTACCGGCTGGTACGCGTGCAGTAACCCGTAGCAAAGTTCGTTGAGTTCCTTGAGCAGCACGTTCGCCTGCTCGATCGCGCTCCTCATTTGCAGGCCCGCGTACTGCGACGGCAGCGCCGCGAGACTGAACAGGTCACCGTCGCTGTTGAAACCGAACTTCGACACCATGTCGAGGCTGATACGTGAGGCCTCCTGCAAGTCCGACGCTGCGCCGCTCGATGCTTCGGAAAACATCAGAATCTCCGCGTTGCGTCCGCCGAGCAGCACCTGGATTTCGTTACGGATTTCCGTTTCGCGGTACAGGTGCTTGTCCTGCGCCTTCGTAATCAGCGCGACGCCCAGCGCGCCGCCACGCGGCAGGATCGTCACTTCCTCGAGCACGCCAGTACCGAGCAGCGCGGCGACCAGACCGTGCCCCGCCTCATGCACCGCGATGCGCTTGCGCTCGTCCTCGGTGAGCGCGCGCTCGGCGCCGCTCACGTCGCCGATGCGCGCGATCTTGATCGCTTCCATGAAGTGCTTCGCGGCGATTTCGTTATCGCCCGCCTTGCGCGCGATCAGTCCCGCCTGATTCACGACCATCGCGACGGTGGCCGGCGACAGTCCAGTCGTCAAACGCGCGAGCTGGTCGTAGTCGATATCCGCCGCTTTCGACTTGAGCCGCTGCGCGTAGAAACGGAAAATCCTGGCGCGGTCTTCGCGATCCGGCAGACGCACCTGCACCGTACGATCGAAACGGCCGGGGCGGCGCAATGCTTCGTCGAGATTGTCGGGATGGTTGGTCGCGGCCACGACGATCACGCCCTCGTTCGATTCGAAACCGTCCATCTCCGCGAGCAGCTGGTTGATGATCCGGTTGCTTTCGGCTTCGACCGGACCGCCGCCGGTGTCGGTGCGCTTCGCGAGACCGTCCGCTTCGTCGATGAAGATCACCGTCGGCGCGTTCTTGCGCGCGAGTTCGAACAGGTGCCGCACCTTCTGGATACCGACGCCGTAGTATTTCGCGCTGAAATAGCTGCCGGTGATCGAAATGAAGTTCGCCCCGCATTCGCCGGCCAGCGCCTGCGCGAGCCGGGTCTTGCCGACGCCGGGCGCGCCGACCATCAGGATGCCGCACGGCGCGCGCACGCCCAGCGACGAGAACTGCTTTGGATCGGACAGGTAACCGCGAATGTCGGCGAGCGCAGCCTTCGCTTCATTCGCGCCGATCACATCGTCGAAACGCAGCGTCGGCGTTTCGCTGAGCAGCTTCGCGCCGCCCTTCATCTCGCGCCTCATGAACCACGCCATGCCGCCGATCAGCGCGAGCGGCAGCAGCACGCTCAACGCGTCGCGCAACTGCCCGAACAGCAGAGTCCAACGCGCGCCGTCGCTGCGAATGTCGACGTCGGGCAGCCACACGAGCTGATACGCGGCGGCATCGGAGCGCTCGCCCAGCAGCAGCGCGTGCGAGAAGGTCGCGTTGTGATCGGTGACGAAGTACTTCGAACCGTCGCGCAGCGACACGAGAATCGCGTTGGGACTCACGCCGACCGCCGCGACGTTCGCTGCGTGAATGTCGCGCAGCATCGTCGAGGCGTCTTTCTCTTCGTGCGTCCACGCGGATGCATCGTGACGCATCTGGCTCGCGACGCCGCTCAGCGCGGACGTCTGCGGCTCGGCGCGATGCTGGAAATACCACACGCCCCAACCGACCAGCACCGCGATCAGCGCCGCCACAGCCGCCACCGCGATTTTGCGTGCGCGTCCTTTCACAAGCGATTTATTTCCCGGCTTCATGAGTCATTTCCAAAATGCGGGCTTGAACAAGCCCTTACTTAATCAAGCTGTCTGTCAAAAATACGTGTCGAAATCGGAAGTGGAGTCTGCGGAAAAATCGGCTGAGGCGAAGCGCCACATGGACGTGGCGTTGAGGACAATCCAGAAGGACGACAACACGTGCGTCCTGGTGATCCGCGTTGGCCGAAGGCAGTATACGGTAGGTACGCGTCTGTCGAATTCGCGGAAAAGGCCTACTCGTACCGCTATCCGGCCGTCGACACGCCGGAAGGGTAACGCGGCGAACGCGCGAAAGGCGTCGCCGCATTGGCTCCGGCGCACAGTTTATCAGCGTAAAAAGCAGTGCGTATTTTTAAATGTCTATATCTAACCGCACCCCAATTAAAATCAGTCAAAGTTACTGAGACAACGGCGAAATGCGGACCGCATAATGATCTGAAAATAGCCCGCCATTGAGTCAGGATGTCCGTGTCGTGGTTCCGATTCAGCGCGATGCCGTCGATCGCGCCGCTCGGGTTGGGCACCCATTGAGGAGATTCGACTATGCAGCAGGCTGAAATCGCTTCGTTCGCGGCGTCGCTCGACACGGGTCTCAGCGGCGCAACGCGCGTGTATTTCATCGTCGGCGATCCGATTGCGCAGGTACGCTCGCCGTCGGGCGTGACCGCCGCGTTGCGCGCGGCCGGCCGCGATGCGCTGGTGGTGCCCGCGCACGTCGCGGCCGCCGATCTGCCCGCGTTCTTCGCGGGCATCACGCCGGTGCGCAACGTCGACGGCGTGATCATCACGGTGCCGCACAAATTCAGCGCCGCGAGCTATTGCGCGACGCTCGCCGAAGAAGCCGCGTTCCTCGGCGCGGTCAACACGCTGCGCCGCAACGCTGAAGGCGGCTGGCACGGCGGCATGTTCGACGGCACCGGCTTCGTCGCCGCGCTCGTCGCCGCGGGCTGCGAGCTACAGGGCAAACGCGCGCTGCTGGTCGGCGCGGGCGGCGCGGGCTCGGCGATCGGCCATGCGCTGATTCTGCGCGGGGTCGGCTCGCTCGACGTACACGACAACGACGTGGCACGCACCGGCTCGCTGACCGCGCGGCTCAATGCGCTCGGCCGTGGCGCGGCGCACGGCACGGGTACTGAACTCGGCTTGACGACATACGACGTGGTCGTCAACGCGTCACCGCTCGGCATGCGCGCGGGCGATCCGTTGCCGATCGACGTCGCTCGCTTGCCCGCCACGACTTTCGTCGGCGACGTCGTCACGAAACCGCCGCTCACGCCGCTGATCGAAGCGGCACGCGCGCGCGGCTGCCGTACCGTGACGGGCGCGCAAATGTTCGATCGCGTGTGCGAACGGATGGTGGAGTTTTTGCTGGAGCCGCGGGCGTCAGCGTAACGGCGCAAAAGAAGCCGGTGCGCGCTGCTACACTGCCGCGAAATGACCCGCATCAAATGCGGCGCGACGTTGCGCCGCGTTCAGATCGCCTTTTGCGCGCCAACCCATGCTTCGATTCGACAACCTCAGCAAGCGCTATAGCGACCGCGTCCTGTTCGAAGGACTGCATTTAGACGTGACGTCCGGATGCGTCGCGTTAAACGATGAATCCGGCAGCGGCAAGTCGACTTTGCTCGGCATCCTCGCCGGCGCGCTGGAAGCCGATACCGGCGACGTATGGCTCGGCGGCCATTCGCTGCGCGCCGCGCCGCATGCCGCGCAAGCACTGCTCACGTACGTGCCGGAAGACAGCATGAGCTGGCTCGAGCAAAGCGGCCGCGATTATCTGCGCGCGGTCGCGGCGGCGCGACACACCGCGCTCAGCGACGACGTGCTCGCGCTCGCCGAACGCTTCGGCCTCGCGCCGCATCTAGACAAACGCTTCGAGCAGATGTCGTATGGCAGCCGCAAAAAGGTGTTTCTGACGGCTGCCGCGCTCGGCGAGACCCGCGTGCTGATCGCCGACGAACCGGCCGGCGGACTCGACGCGTCCGCGCGCGCGGTGCTCGCCGATCTGTTCAGAACGCTCGGCGCAACGCGCGCGGTGTTTTTCACGAGTTACGACGAAGGGTTCACGCAGGCCTGCGAGGCGACCAGTGTCTGTTTCGCGGACCTTGCGACGCGCGCCTGACCTGAAGCCGTCGCGCGCGCCATGCGAGGCGCACCGCGAATGTTCGGTGCTCAGATCGCCACGCAGATCTTGCCGAAATGCGCACCCGATGCCTCGTGCCGGAACGCATCGGCGAGTTTGTCCAGCTCGAACGTGCTGTCGATCACCGGCTTGATGCCGGTCGTCTCCAGCGCGCGCACCATATCGATCTGATCCTGCCGGCTGCCGACGATCAAGCCTTGCAGGCGCTGCTGCCGCGCCATCAGATGCGCGGTCGGCACCGGACCCTCGCGGCCGGTCAGCACGCCGATCAGCGCGATATGTCCGCCGATGCGGCATGCGGTGATCGACTGCGGCAGCGTGCCGGGCCCCCCCACCTCGATCACGTGATCGACGCCGCGCCCATTCGTCAGGTGACGCACCTGTTTGCCCCACTCGGGATTGTCACGATAGTTGATCGCATGATCGGCACCGAGTTCGCGCAGCTTCGCGAGCTTCGCATTCGACGACGACGTCGCGATCACCGACGCCCCCATCGCCTTCGCCATCTGCAAGCCGAAGATCGACACGCCGCCGGTGCCTAGCACGAGCACGCTGCTGCCCGCCTTCAACTGACCATCGACGACCAGCGCGCGCCACGCGGTCAACCCCGCCGTGGTCAGCGTCGCCGCTTCGGCGTGGCTGTAGCCGGCCGGCGCCTGCGTGAAGTAGTGGCTCGGCAGCACGACGACTTCGCGCGCGTAACCGTCGATGCCGTCGCCGGGGGTGGTCGCGAAATCGCCGATCGCCGGCGAACCGTTTTCCCAGTGCGGGAAGAAGCACGACACCACGTGATCGCCGGCCTTGAAATCGCGCACGCCTGCGCCGACTGCTTCGACGACGCCCGCGCCATCGGCCATCGGAATGCGGCCCGCTTCGGCCGGCAGATTGCCGCAGACGACGCCGTAGTCGTGGTAGTTCAACGAACTCGCGCGAATGCGCACGCGAATCTGCCCAGCCTCGGGCTGACCAGGATCGGCGAGATCGACGACCTGCAGGCTATCGACGGTGGCGGGCGAACCAATTCTGACGGCTTTCATGTTTTCGTTCCTTGACGAGTGGCGCGCAAGCGCGAGTACCGCGCTACCTGACGGTCTGGATGACTTCGAAGCCTTCGAATTCCGGATGGCCGAGATACAGCACGCGGTTTTCGTTGCCGGCGCTGCGATGCGCGGCGCGAAACGCGTCGGACTTCGTCCATGCCTCGAACGACGCAAGGTCGCGCCAGATCGTATGGCTCGAATAGAGCACGTGATCGTCCTTGCGCGGTCCCTTCAGCAAATGGAATTCGACGAAGCCCGGCACCTCTTTCAGATGCGTGTCGCGCGTGGTCCACAGATGTTCGAAGGCGTCCTCGGAGCCGGGCGCCACTTTGAAGCGGTTCATCGCGATGTACATGCTGTCAGCCTCGTTGCGGTTGCATTTGATTATAGGCGGGCATTTCTTTGCCTTCACTTGACCTTACCACGGTAGAAAGCTCCACGATGTGCGACGTGCCCGCTAGAATCGCGCGGATCACTTCGCCACCCTCTTCATCAATGGAAAACCAATATGAAAAACCTTCGTGCGCTGCGCGCTCTCTGTGTGTCTGGCGGTCTGGCATTCGCGGCGGCGGCTTTGCCCGCTCACGCGCAACAACAGGGCATGCCCGGCATGGACATGCCGGATTCGGCGCATGCGGACGCGGGCGGATCGACACGAGCCTTCAAGGCGGCCGACGAGCGCATGATGCATGACATGAACGCCCCGGAATACACCGGCGACGCCGACAGGGATTTCGTCGCGCACATGATCCCGCATCATCAGGGTGCGATCGACATGGCGCAGGCGGAATTGAAATACGGCAAAGACCCGGAGATCAAGCGGCTCGCGCGCAATATCGTCAAGGCGCAGCGCGAGGAAATCGCGTTCATGCAGCGCTGGCAAAAAGAGCACGGCGGCAACTAACGCACCGCGAGCCTCACCAGCGTGGCTGCTTGCGCAACAGCGGCGTCATTGCGATCAGACCGATGATCGGCCCTGGCAGCAGCAGCCACGCGACGCGCTCATCGAGCGCATGAAATACGCTCGTCGACCACAGGATCGAGCACGCGGACAGGAAAAAGCCGAAGCTGTTCTGCAGCGTCAACGCGCCGCCGATCTTGTCGGCCGGACACGCCTTGACGGACAGCGCCGAAAACTGCGGCGAATCGGCGATCACGCTGATACCCCACACGAGAAGCAGTGCAAGCTGCGCGGCGGTGCCGAGCGCGCTGGTCAGCGGATAAATCGCGCACAGCGTGCCCGAGATCGTCAACGCGAGGGCGGCGGTACGCGCGCTGCCGACCGATTTGCTGAGCCTGCCGCCGAACAGGCAGCCGAGCGCACCGATCGCGATGATCAGGAACGACCACAACGCGACCGTGCCCGGCGCCGCCGGCGCGCCGCTCGCGAACGCGCGCTGCACGAGTAGCGGCGTCAGCGTCCAGAACGCGTACAACTCCCACATGTGACCGAAATAACCGAGCGCGGCCGCGCGAAACTCGCTGATGCGCACGACCTGCCCAACGCCCGCCGACAAACCGAAACGACGGTTGCCCGAGCGCCGCGCGTGCGGTCCCTCCCCGAGCGCGAGCACCAGCAGCGCGCCGATCACCGCGAGCACCGACGAAGTGAGCACCACGGTTTGCCACGGCACGCTCGACAGCAGCGCGCGAATCGCATGCACCGACGCCGTGCCGAGCGTCAGCATCGCGACCAGCAACGCGAGCGTCTGCGCGGCGCGGCGCGGGTCCCACGTGACGAGCAGCTTCATTCCGAGCGGGTAGATGCCCGCGAGCGCGACGCCCACGCCGAAGCGAAACACGAGCGCCGACGCGAGCCCGCTGCTGCACAGCGCGAACAGCGCATTCAAGGTTGCGCCGAGCACGCCGCAGACCGCGAACACTTTGCTCGCCGACACGCGATCCGCGAGTCCGGTGGTCGCCGACAGCAAGGTCCCGACGATAAAGCCGGCCTGCACCGCATTCGTCAGCCAGCCGAGATCCGACGCGCTCAGTTGCCAGGCGACCTGCAGATCGCGCATCGCGCCGTTTGCGCTGAACCACAACGACGTACCGAGCAATTGCGCAATTGCGATCACGAGCACCGCGCGTTTCGCGCGCGCGAGCTCGCGCGCCCCGTCGCCGGAATTCGTTGCGTCGGCGTCCAGCCCGTTCTGCATCGTGCCTCCTGCGCGTGGGTTTCGAGTCGGCCGCCAGTAGTGGTTATGGGGACAGCGCCTCAGCCCTGCTGCGGCACCCTGATCCACCCCTCCATCAACACGCGCGCGCTTCGGCTCATCATCGCCTTCGTGACGACCCACTCGCCGTCCTTCAGACTCGCCTGCGCGCCGACGCGCAACGTGCCCGACGGATGCCCGAAGCGCACCGACTCCCGCTCGCCGCCGCCCGCCGCCTGATTGACGAGCGTGCCGGCGATCGCCGCCGCGGTGCCGATCGCGACCGCGGCCGTGCCCATCATCGCGTGATGCAGCTTGCCCATCGACATCGCGCGCACCAGCAGATCGACGTCGCCCGCGCGCACCGGCTTGCCGCTCGACGCCACGTAATCGACCGGCTTCGCGACGAACGCGACCTTCGGCGTGTGCTGCCGCGTCGCGATCTCGTCGAGATGTTTGATGAGCCCCATGCGCAGCGCGCCGTGGGCGCGAATCGACTCGAACATCGCGAGCGCCTTCGCGTCGCCATTGATCGCGTCCTGCAACTCGGTACCCTTGTAGCCGACCGCTTCAGCGTCGACGAAGATCGTCGGGATACCCGCGTTGATCATCGTTGCCTTCAACGTGCCGACGCCGGGCACTTCAAGGTCGTCGACGAGGTTGCCGGTCGGGAACATCGCGCCGCCCGCGCCTTCTTCGTCGGCAGCCGGGGCCATGAATTCGAGCGGCACTTCGGCGGCCGGAAAGGTCACGCCGTCCAGTTCGAAGTCGCCGGATTCCTGCACCGCGCCATCGGTCATCGGCACGTGCGCGATGATCGACTTGCCGATATTGGCCTGCCAGATGCGCACGATCGCGACGCCGTCGCGCGGCACGCGGCTCGCATCGATCAGGCCCGTGCCGATCGCGAACGGTCCCACCGCCGCCGACAGATTGCCGCAATTGCCGCTCCAGTCGACGAACGCGTTATCGATCGACACCTGCCCGAACAGATAGTCGACGTCGTGATCTGGCCGGCTGCTGCGCGAAACGATCACGGTCTTGCTGGTGCTCGACGTCGCGCCGCCCATGCCGTCGATCTGCTTGCCGTACGGATCGGGACTGCCGATCACGCGCATCAGCAGCGCGTCGCGCGCGGCGCCCGGTCGTTGCGCGGCCTCGGGCAGATCCTGCAGACGGAAAAACACGCCCTTGCTGGTGCCGCCGCGCATATAGGTGGCCGGAATCTTGATCTGGGGAAGTTGGGCCATGAAAGTGTCCTGAGGTGACGTGTTCCTTGATGAAGGGCGATGCGGCGCGTCGAGCCGCATCGCCCTGCCTTGTTCAGGCCGCTGCCTTGGTCGATTCGAGAAAGTCCTGTGCGAAACGCTGCAGCACGCCGCCGGCTTCGTAGATCGACACTTCTTCGGCCGTATCGAGCCGGCAGGTCACCGGCACCTCGACCCGCTCGCCATTGCGGCGATGAATCACCAGCGTCAGATCGGCGCGCGGCTTGCGCCCGCCGATCACGTCGAACGTCTCGGTGCCGTCGATGCCGAGCGTCAGACGATTCACGCCGGGCTTGAATTCGAGCGGCAACACGCCCATGCCGACGAGGTTCGTGCGGTGAATCCGCTCGAAGCCTTCCGCGACGATCGCTTCGGTGCCCGCCAGCCGCACGCCCTTCGCGGCCCAGTCGCGCGACGAACCCTGGCCATAGTCGGCGCCCGCGATCACGATCAGCGGCTGCTTGCGCTGCATATACGTTTCGATTGCTTCCCACATGCGCGTGACCTTGCCCTCGGGCTCGATGCGGGCGAGCGAACCGGCCTTCACCTGGCCGTTTTCGAGCACCATCTCGTTCTTCAGCGTCGGGTTCGCGAAGGTCGCACGCTGCGCGGTCAAGTGATCGCCGCGGTGCGTCGCATACGAGTTGAAGTCTTCTTCGGGCAGACCCATTTTCGTCAGGTATTCGCCAGCCGCGCTGTCGGGCAGAATCGCGTTCGACGGCGACAGGTGGTCCGTCGTGATGTTGTCGCCGAGTACGGCTAACGCGCGCATGCCCTTCAGCGTGCGCGCGCCGGCGAGCGCGCCTTCCCAGTACGGCGGACGGCGAATATAAGTGCTTTGCGCGCGCCAGTCGTACAGCGGGTCGGCTTGCGCGCCAGTGTCGGCGGAGACCGCGAACATCGGTTCATACACCTTGCGAAACTGCTCCGGCTTCACGCTCGCCGCGACGATCGCATCGATCTCCGCGTCCGACGGCCACAGGTCTTTCAGGGTGACCGCATGACCGTGCGCATCGACGCCGAGCACGTCCTTCTCGATGTCGAAGCGGATCGTGCCCGCAATCGCATAGGCGACCACGAGCGGCGGCGACGCGAGAAAAGCCTGCTTCGCGTAGGGGTGGATCCGGCCGTCGAAGTTGCGGTTGCCCGACAGCACGGCGGTCGCATACAGATCGCGCTCGATCACTTCTTTCTGGATCACCGGGTCCAACGCGCCGGACATGCCGTTGCACGACGTGCACGCATACGCGACCACGCCGAAGCCGAGCCGTTCGAGTTCGGGCAGCAGCCCCGCCTCTTCAAGATACAGCGTGACCGCTTTCGAGCCAGGCGCAAGTGAGCTCTTGACCCACGGCTTACGCACGAGTCCGCGCCGGTTCGCGTTGCGTGCGACCAGGCCCGCCGCGATCATGTTGCGCGGATTGTTCGTGTTGGTGCAGCTCGTGATCGCGGCGATGATCACCGCGCCGTCCGGCATCAGACCCGGCTCGTTCTCGACCTTGCCGCTGACGCCGCGCGCGGCCAGCTCCGACACCGGCAAGCGGCGATGCGGATTCGACGGTCCCGCGAGCGTGCGCACCACGCTCGACAGATCGAACTCGAGCACGCGCTCGTATTCGGCATGCTTCAGCGTATCGGCCCACAAGCCGGTTTGCTTCGCATAGGTTTCGACCAGTGTGACGAGTTCGTCGTCGCGGCCGGTCAGCCTCAGATAGCGGATGGTCTGCTCGTCGATGTAGAACATCGCGGCAGTCGCGCCGAACTCCGGCGCCATGTTCGCGATCGTCGCGCGATCGCCCAAGGTCAGGTTCGCCGCGCCTTCGCCGTAAAACTCGAGGTACGCGCCGACCACCTTCTGGTTGCGCAAAAACTCGGTCAACGACAGCACCACGTCGGTCGCGGTGATGCCCTCGCCCGGCTTGCCGCTCAGCTTCACGCCGACGATATCGGGCAACCGCATATACGACGCGCGGCCGAGCATTACGCTCTCGGCTTCGAGGCCGCCGACACCGACCGCGATCACGCCGAGCGCGTCGACCATCGGCGTATGCGAGTCGGTGCCGACGAGCGTATCGGGAAACGCGACGCCGTCCTTCACCTGCACGACCGGGCTCATGCGTTCGAGGTTGATCTGATGCAGGATGCCGTTGCCCGGCGGAATCACGTCGACGTTGCGAAACGCGCGCTTGGTCCAGTTGATGAAATCGAAGCGGTCTTCGTTGCGGCGATCTTCGATCGCGCGATTCTTCGCGAACGCATCCGGATCGAAACCGCCGCATTCAACGGCCAGCGAGTGATCGACGACGAGCTGCGTCGGCACCACCGGGTTCACGAGCGCCGGATCGCCGCCTTGCGCGGCGATCGCATCGCGCAGACCCGCCAGATCGACGAGCGCGGTCTGGCCGAGAATGTCGTGACACACGACGCGCGCCGGGAACCACGGAAAATCCAGTTCGCGTTTGCGCTCGATGATCTGTTTCAGCGAAGCGGTCAGCGTCACCGGGTCGCAGCGGCGCACCAGGTTTTCGGCGAGCACGCGCGACGTGTACGGCAGCTTGTCGTAGGCGCCGGGCTCGATCGCATCGACCGCGGCACGCGTATCGAAGAAGTCGAGTTCGGTGCCCGGAAGGCGTTTGCGGTTGGCAGTATTCATGACGTAGGGACAGGACGGTGATCGGCCGCCGGACGGTATGCCGGCGGCGTCGGGCGGCGCTTCGCTCGCGCGCCGGCCGGACAGTGCGGGTAGTTTAGCTCGCGGCCTCAGCTCAAACGCGCTTCGCCAGCGGCACGAACGGCAGATCGTCCGGTCCGGTGTAATTCGCGCTCGGCCGGATGATCTTGTTGTCGACGCGCTGCTCGATGATGTGCGCGCTCCATCCTGCCGTGCGCGAGATCACGAACAGCGGCGTGAACATCGCGGTCGGCACGCCCA
>NZ_VZQQ01000279.1 GCF_014397785.1 Paraburkholderia podalyriae | reverse complement strand
TGGCTGAGCGCCCAGCCGCCTGACGTGGAGAAGGTCCGGCAGGGGCTCCGCCGGATCGTCGACGACGGCAGTCGGGCGGGGGACGTGATCAGCCGGATCCGTGCACTGATCAAGAAGGCACCACCCCGGAAGGACAGGGTGGACATCAACAAGGCGATTCGAGAGGTGCTCGAGCTAACCCGTGGCGCAGCAAAGAAGAGCGACGCCTCGGTACAGACGCAACTCGCAGACGGCTTGCCGTTGATCGAGGGAGACCGTGTCGAACTGCAACAAGTCCTGCTCAACCTGGTCATCAACGCGATCGAGGCCATGAGCAGCGTCAGCGATGGCGTGCGAGAAATGCTCGTCAGCACAGCGGAAGCCGACTCGGGCTATTTGCTCGTGGCGGTGCGCGATTCGGGGCCGGGCTTTACCGCGGACAGCGCCGAAGACGTTTTCGCCCCGTTCTATACAACGAAGCCGACCGGTTTGGGGATGGGACTGTCGATGGTTTTGTCGCGTTAAGACGGGAGAGGTAGTATTCGAGCCTGACAAATATGCTTTGGCTGGCCGATGAAGAAGACCCAAACACCGCGAAAGACGCTTGCTGCGGACATCACCCGAGTGCTAAAGCGC
>NZ_VZQQ01000278.1 GCF_014397785.1 Paraburkholderia podalyriae | reverse complement strand
GCTTACGGAACGTCTTCTCGAACAGCGGCACCAACTTGATCACCCAACGATGCACCGTGGAATGATCAACCTCAATACCGCGCTCGGCCATCATTTCTTCGAGATTACGCAAACTCAGTGAGTAGGCCGACGTACCACCGCACGCATAGCAACATCACATCGAGCGGATAGTGAAGGCGCTTTAGCACTCGGGTGATGTCCGCAGCAAGCGTCTTTCGCGGTGTTTGGGTCTTCTTCATCGGCCAGCCATAGCATACTTGTCAGCCTCGAATACTACCTCTCCCGCCTTAACGCGACAAAACCCTATGGCCCGACACCGTGCAAGAGTTGTGCAACCTCGCGGGCCAACGTCCACCGCAGGAACGGGTATTCCTCAATCGCTGTGGACAACCCCTGACGCGTTTCGGCATTCACGCGGTGGTAGAGCGTTACGCTGTCAAGGCGCGAGCCAATACGCCCTCGCTCGCATCCAAGCGGGTCAGCCCGCACAGCATCAGACACTATGTGCCCTTCCTGACTATGTCGGGTAACGTGGATGGGCTTCCTCGATCACCTTTGGTACTGTGGGTTGCGCAGCGATGTACCCGGCTAGTCACCCGACATAGTTTTCCGGTGCTACAAG
>NZ_VZQQ01000277.1 GCF_014397785.1 Paraburkholderia podalyriae | reverse complement strand
CGGCTCTGGTGCAAATAGGCGGTCTGGACGAGATTTTTGTTATAGAAAGGATACCTCATCAAGCAGACAGGACGGCCTCCCAAACTGCGGGCGCAGCGGTATCTTTGAGGCCGAGCTTCGCGAGGCTGAATTGGCCCTTGCGAATACGATGGACCAATTCAATACCTGAGAGAGTAATCGCTGCGTTCCTGAAACGTTTGAAGCCGAGCATGACTTTCGTCCGGGACTTGATGTTGCGGTGGTCCTGCTCGACCAGATTATTGAGATATTTCGAGCAGCGGACCTTCGTGTCCTCAGGCAGCAAGCCATCGGCCTTCATCTCGCGCACGGCGCGGTGCGAGGCTGCATAACCATCAAGCGTGATGGTCTTCGGTGGCTGGCCTTGATGTTCGATTGCCTTCCTGAAAAAGGCTTTTGCCGCCTTCACGTCGCGCCTGGCGCTGAGCATGAAGTCTACTGTCTGGCCCACCCGATCCACCGCTCGATAAAGATAGACCCACTTGCCGCGCAGCTTGAGGTAAGTCTCGTCGACACGCCACGACTGCCCGGTGGGCCTGCCAAAGCGGTTCCACCGTTTCACGAACTCCGGCGCAAAGCGCCGCACCCAGCGCAGGATCGTCGTGTGCGCCAGCGACAGACCCCGTTCCGCCA
>NZ_VZQQ01000276.1 GCF_014397785.1 Paraburkholderia podalyriae | reverse complement strand
AGAATCGGCATCAAAGTGATGTCCATCATTTTCGAAGTGGTGGACACCATTTTGTCAGAGCCAACTCAGAGGCCTGGCAGCCGTAAAGGCCGCCCGAACCATAGTCCCGAATTCCGCCGTCGCCTGGCGATGGCAGCTTGTGAATCAGGGGTGTCAGTCGCCAGGTTGGCCCGTGAGAACGGCTTGAACGCGAACCTCGTGTACACGTGGCGGCGCCGGTATCTGGCGGAACAGCAAGCCGAGGCGGTGCAACTCGTTCCAGTGGCGATCGTGAACGAGGTGTCATCGGTCAATGAACCTCCTGCGCTGGCAGAGTCTGAGGTCGTGAGGCCGGCTGGTTCAATCGAGGTTCGGATTGGCCGGGCAGTAGTCAAGGTCGACGGCATTGTCGACGCTGAGATGCTTCGGACGGTGTTGGGGAGTTTGCGCTCGTGATTTCTCTGCCAACGGGTACGCGTATCTGGCTTGTTGCGGGCCAACTGGTTGTATATGAACGCGTCCCGATTGCGCCAGTGTTTCGTGTGTTCCGACATCGAGGGGGGTGTCCGGAATTTTGTGTAAACGGGTTGAGGTTTAACCCGGCACTAGCCGCTCTTCGAACTGGATTGTGAAGCGGTTCAGGGCCGCTTTCCAGTCGCGGATAGGCATCGTCCACTTCTTGCTG
>NZ_VZQQ01000275.1 GCF_014397785.1 Paraburkholderia podalyriae | reverse complement strand
GGCCGCACCACTTCAGAACCCACTTCATTTTCGTTCATAGCGTACACGTGTCCATTAAAAAAATAGGTGGACACGATCGTCGCTTTCATGACCCGCCGGTTCAAGGTGACATTGCCGGGCGCTTACAATCGAACAGCCCAAAATTCCCTTTGACTTCGTAATAGTCAAACGCTTATAGGCCTCCTAGATATTCCTAAGAAGCCCCCGCCGTCGGTTGAAGGGAGAAGCCGAATTCGGCCGCCCGCCGGTGCAACTGCCTGATGACGCGCTCCTTGTACGGTATCCGTCAGCGTAACCCGTCAGAAGTGGGAATTTAATACGAGACCAACAACGCCGCGAGAGATCAGGACGAGGTGAGCGAGATCCCGCTGCGACAGTGCGAGGTCTCTCTGGATGTCAGAACGCGTAACCTTGGTCGTGCCAGTAGTGCCAGTCAGCGACGGCGAGTCGTGTCGGTTGATCGCTGTTCAACGGGACGATCTGAGCCAGGGGTGCCACCACGTCACGTTGGCCCCACCGGGCCCAGACGAAGATGCCAACCCGACATAGGTCTTCATGAGCGAGTCCGGTGACCGAGACGTGTTCACCCGGGTGCAGTGGTGAAGAGGCCATTGCCTGGCGAATGCCGGCCTCGAATGGAAACGAGAGCTGCTCTTCCAGATAGCAGTACCACG
>NZ_VZQQ01000274.1 GCF_014397785.1 Paraburkholderia podalyriae | reverse complement strand
CGCCGCGATCCAGGCCGTTGCTTGCGCGAGACGCACTGCCAGCAGTTCGATGTCGAAGCGGGCAGCGCGACCGGTGTCTTCCTGCTCGGAGAGCAAGTCCATCAGCAGCGTTCCGATGCTGGCCCGATTGAGTTCGGTGGCCACGTACTGGTTTCGAGGGCTGAACCGTGAACTGCCGCTGCCGTGCGCGAGCAGAACCAGTCATTGAGCGTCCTGTGGCAGCGCGAGCGTGCCCATCAGGGAGGCGTCCTCCACCGGAATGGTGACTTCCTGCATTTGGAGCCGAGGTTCCATGACATCCTCAAGCCGGGTACGACAGTATTCCGACCCGATACGCGACGCGCTCGCCGTCGTCCTCGCGGGCGCGCTGACGCTGAGCAAGACACTAGATTGCCCGGCAGGCTTCCGCGCATCTCCGGCACGCATCGCTGCATGTGCCGCAGTGCTCGGGGGCGTGCCGCGCACATTCATCGGCGCACTCGTCGCAGATCCGTGCGCAGAGTTCGCAAAACTCGGGTGCGAAATGGCTTTGTCGAGCCAAGGCCGCAGATGTGAGGCGGCATAGCGAAGAGCAATCGGCGTTGAGGCGAATACATTTGGCCATGTTCACCCTGCCCGGTTCATCGAGGCAGGCGGATGCGCAGCGATCGCAGGCAGCGGCACAAGCATCGCAGGCTTCAATAGACGGCTGATAGATT
>NZ_VZQQ01000273.1 GCF_014397785.1 Paraburkholderia podalyriae | reverse complement strand
GCTACGCGCTCCTTCCAGCGCCTCTGGCGCAACCGCATTCGCATTGGTTTTCTTCAACATCAACCACTCCAGTTTGGATCACACGTTTTACCCCAAATCTGTGTCCAAAAAAACCGGAGGCGCCGCACCCAGTGTTTCGTGAAACAATCAGCGCTCAATATCGCAAATAGTCCGGAAACCCATACGCGTCTGGACTGCTGGATTCGTTGCTATTAGAGGATAGTAGACTCCCTCATCGAAACCTAGGATTAGCGCGTCAAAAAACCGGGGACGTCCCCGCCCGGCTTGCCGGTAGGAAGCGCCGACAAAAGCTGAGCGGCGATCTTCTGCGGCTCCAGCGTATTTAAAACGACATCAAAATGCACCGGGTTATCCCCCGCTGCGCTCCTTCATGGTGCCAGCGGAAGCGCCGGTACACTTTGACCGATGTTGAACGCGATGCCGCAGTCGACGACCTGATCGCTTTAGTCGGAGCGGTGGATGGGGTTCTCCAAATGCAGGCAGAGGCAGATGCAGACTATTTCCTCAAAATCAGCAGTCGCAAGTATGCCGCCAACGACACTGCTGCCATTCGCAAGATGCCTATCGCTGGCAATACATCGTTTCCGGCGTCAAGGAGCCGCGCTTTCAACGCGACTTGTTCGGCAAGATCAACGAGGCGCAGAAAGACCGCGTCCTATCGGCACTGGCTCCCCTGATGAACTGAGACC
>NZ_VZQQ01000272.1 GCF_014397785.1 Paraburkholderia podalyriae | reverse complement strand
TGAAAGTGGGCGCGATGTTGAACATGATGGAGCTGGAGACGTTTGCTGCGGTGGTCGAACATCGCAGCTTCACGCAGGCGGCGGTCGCGCTGAATATCTCCTCTGCTGCAGTGACGCGCCGCGTGAAGCGGCTCGAACAGTCGATCGGGGCGCTGCTCCTGGTCCGCGAACCGACCGTGATGCCGACGAAAGCGGGCGAAGACGTGTTTCGTCATTTCATGACAGTGCGGCTGCAGGAGGATGACCTGCTGCGGCGTGTCATGCCGGGGAGGGCGATGACGACGGCGCTTGCCCTTGCCGTCAACGCCGATTCGCTTGCCACCTGGTTTGAGCCAGTGACGCGTGAGCTGGCGCAACACCATGTGGCGCTTGAGATCGTTGTGGACGATCAGGACCATACGCTCGAGGCACTGGCGCGCGGCGACGTCAAAGGCTTCCTGTCCACGCAACCGGAACCGGTGGTCGACCGTTTCGTGGCGGAACCGGTCGGACAGATGCGCTATCAGTGTGTCGCCACCTCCGGATTCGCCCGCGAACATTTCGCCGGTGGTCTGACCTTGCCGGGCGTGCTCGAGGCCACCGCTATCCTGTTTGACCGGAAGGATGCCCTGCACGATGTGTTTTTCGGGTTGCATTTCGGGGTGACGGTCGGCCGGTACCCCAGACACTATTTTCCTTCGCCGGCGGCGTTGCTCAATGCGATCCTGGACG
>NZ_VZQQ01000271.1 GCF_014397785.1 Paraburkholderia podalyriae | reverse complement strand
ACCTTCCTCTTTCTTTTCATGTGCGTGATTGAGTAGTTCGCATGCAGGGCCGATCGACAGGCATGAGCCAGACTCCTGCATCGGTCCGTCAGAAAGATTCCTGCACATGAAGAATGGCCGCAAGCGCGTCAAGCGCTGCAGTCTCGTCGGGACCGGCCGCGAGAATGCGCATCTGCGTGCCCGGCTTCGCGCGAAGCGACATGACCGACATGACATCCTTGGCATTGACGGACCGGCCGTTCGCGATACAGACGATGTCGCTCGCAAACCGGGCGGCGCTAACGGCAAGCCTCGCTGACTCACGCCCGTTTAAACCCCATCGGCCACCAATCTGAATCAATGCCTCGACCAACCCCGCTCCCCTTTGTACGCAAACAGTGACCCAGCGCCCCATGTCCCCACGCAGTCGCGTTCAGTGCATCACGCTTGCAATAACCTGAGCAAAGAAAGCACGCAACAGTGGGTCCCACGTTTCATCCCGTACTGCAATTTCGGCCGTATCGAGCCGCCGCATGTCCTGGTCCAGATACACCACGAGCAGCGATTTCGGATGCGGTGAACCGACAAAGAACTGACCGTCATCGTCCAGAAACAGACATGGCCTCTGCCTGTATCGCGCTCCGGACAGCGAGGTCGCGTCCTGGACGTGGCGAGCCGATTGCTTCTGATAGACGAAGATGACGTTCACCCCGCACGCTTCCAGGCGGTCACAGATATCAGAAAACCGGTACAGCATCTGGAATCCGC
>NZ_VZQQ01000270.1 GCF_014397785.1 Paraburkholderia podalyriae | reverse complement strand
ACCTTCCTCTTTCTTTTCATGTGCGTGATTGAGTAGTTCGCATGCAGGGCCGATCGACAGGCATGAGCCAGACTCCTGCATCGGTCCGTCAGAAAGATTCCTGCACATGAAGAATGGCCGCAAGCGCTTCGAGCGCTGCAGTCTCGTCGGGACCGGTCGCAAGAATGCGCACCTGCGTACCCGGCTTCGCCCGAAGCGACATAACCGACATGACATCCTTGGCATTGACGGACCGGCCGTTCGCGATACAGACGATGTCGCTCGCAAACCGGGCGGCGCTGACGGCAAGCCTCGCTGACTCACGCCCGTTTAAACCCCATCGGCCACCAATCTGAATCAATGACTCGACCAACCCCGCTCCCCTTTGTACGTAAACAGTGACCCGGCGCCCCATGTCCCCACGCGGTCGCGCTCAGTGCAACACGCTTGCAATGACCTGAGCAAAGAAAACACGCAGCAGCGCGTCCCACGTTTCATCCCGTAGTGCAATTTCGGCCCTATCGAGCCTGCGCATGTCCCGATCCAGATACACGACGCGCAGCGATTTCGGATGCGGTGGACCGACAAAGAACTGACCGTCATCGTCCAGAAACAGACATGGCCTCTGCCTGTATCGCGCGCCGGACAGCGAGGTCGCGTCCTGGACGTGGCGAGCCGATTGCTTCTGATAGACGAAGATGACGTTCACCCCGCACGCTTCCAGGCGGTCACAGATATCAGAAAACCGGTACAGCATCTGGAATCCGC
>NZ_VZQQ01000026.1 GCF_014397785.1 Paraburkholderia podalyriae | reverse complement strand
GCGCTCAACGTCACGTTCCTGATTCCATTACTACGTTGCGCATCCTGCTTGGACAAAGGCTCATGCAACGGTGGCTCTCTTCCTGTACGGCAATAGACTGCGCAACTACTTTTGTGACACAGTAGTATTAGCACTTTCAGCGCATTCTTTGCGTTGCGCGCGGGATCGGCGCGCAACCATGCGACGCGCGACATCGCGCGTTCGAGCGCCGTTTCGACATGCGCGAACGGCGCGCCGTGGCCCGGGATGACGACGCGCACGTCGAGCGTTGCGATCAGGTCGAGCACCGCTTGCTGCTCGGCGAAGCCGCTTTCGCCTTCGAGTTCGGGAAAGATCACGCCGAAGCCGTTTTCCCACAGCGCATCCGCGCTGATCAGCAAGCGTTCGTCCGCGCAATAGAGCATCAGCGAATGCGGATCATGGCCGGGCGCGCCGAGCACCTGCCAGTCGAGCGCGCCCAGCCGCAAGCGTGCGCCGGGTGCCAGCGTGCCGGTGAAGCCGAAGCGCTCGCAGGTTTGACCAGTCGCGCGAAAGCTGAGGCGCGTTTCGTCCCAGTCGCGCACGGCAGCGGCTTCGGATGACGGAATCAGCGTGCGGCACGGCCACGTAGCCTGCAACAGTGCGTTGCCGCCGCAATGATCCGAATGCAGGTGCGTGTTGACGATCAGATCGAGCGGCCGCGTGCGCAACGCATTGCGTACCAGCGCGACCGTTTGCGATGCGTGCGTCGCATAGCCGGTATCAACCAGCGCGGCGCACGTGTCGTCGACGAGCAGCACGTTGTTCGACGACAGCCAGCCGCGCTCGAAAACCCGGATCGATGCGGGCAGCGCGATCATGGCGTGCTCGCGTGCGCGTTTGCGTCTGCGTCGGGCTTCGGCATCACGAGGATCGTCGACGTGCCCGTCAACATCAGCTCCCCACGCTGATTGACCACCGAGCCTTCGAGGAAGGTCAGGTCGCCGTTCAGGCTCGGCTTCCAGTGAGCGTCGCGCACGCGCCACGTGATCGTCAGCGTGTCGTGCGCGTGCACGGCCTTCTTCAGCTTGATATCGAATTCGAGACCCAGCGGCTGCGCGTAGGTCGAGAAATGCGTGGCGAGCAGCGCCATGAAATACGCGGTGGGTTGCGTGCCCGACGCGATCAAGCCGCCAAAGCGGCTTTGCGCGGCATACGCTTCGTCGTGATGCAGCGGGTTCAGATCGACGACGAGCGTCGCGAACGATTTGATTGAATCCACCGACAACTCGAGCGTCGAGCTGAACGTCTCACCGGGCGTCACGATGCGCGGCGCGGCGTTCATTGCTTGTCCTTCGTCGTCGATGGTGTGCGCGTCGCCATGAATTCCGCGTGGCGCGCTTCGATCGCGTCCCACACCGCGCGCTTCGCGTCGTCGTCGAGCATCGACCAGCCGGCGATTTCGTCGATCGTGCGCAGGCATCCTTCGCACCAGCCCGTCGATGCATCCATTCTGCACACGCTGATGCAAGGCGACGGCACGCAACCGCCGTCGCCCTTGTCATCGTAATCGTTGCCGCTCGCCATCGTGTTCAGGCCGGCTCACGCAACGCGACATCAACGACCGGCGCGCCCGTCAATGCGATCAGCTCCTGCGCGGTCAGATTGAACACCGCATGGGGATGACCGGCGGCGGCCCACAGACTCTGCAGCGCGAGCAGATCGGCATCGATCAGCGTGACGGGCTCGGTCGCATGACCGACCGGGCACACGCCACCAATCGCATAGCCGGTCTTTTCGCGCACGAACTTCGCGTCCGCGCGGCCGATCTCGCCGACCTGCGCGGCCACTTTCTTTTCGTCGACGCGATTCGCACCGCTCGCGATCACGAGCACCGGGGCGTCGTCTTCGCGGCGCCGGAACAGGATCGACTTCGCGATCTGCGCGATCGAGCAGCCGAGTCCGGCGGCCGCTTCGGCGGAAGTCTTGCCGGTGTCCGGCAGCATCACGATCCGCCCCGCGTGACCGCGTTCGCGCAGCAGCAGTGCGACGCGGCGGGCCGAGTCGGGCAGCGCGGCGAGATCGTCGGAGTCGAAGGACGTGAGGTCGTTCATCGTTTGGGACCCTGAATGAAAATGGATGCTGCGGTTATGCGCAGGTGTTCGCTTCGCTGCGCGCCTTCGCGAGCAGCGCTTTACCGGCGCGCGACACGTTGGGCCGGCCGATCGCGTTCGAAATGAAGTCGCCGATTTCAACCACTTGCGCGAGGTCGATACCGGTCTCGATGCCGAGGCCGTTCATCAGATACAGCACGTCTTCGGTCGCGACGTTGCCGGTCGCGCCCTTCGCATACGGACAGCCGCCGAGCCCCGCGACCGATGCATGAAAAATCTCGACGCCTTCGAGCAGCGCCGCATAGATGTTCGCGAGCGCCTGGCCATAGGTGTCGTGAAAGTGCCCCGACAGGCGCTCGCGCGGAAACACCTGGGTCACCGCCTCGAACACTTCGCGGGTGCGCCTGGGCGTGCCGACGCCGATCGTGTCGGCGATATCGATCTCGTCGCAGCCGAGCGCCGCGAAGCGCTTGACGACGTCGACGACCGACGCGACCGGCACCTCGCCCTGATACGGACAGCCGAGCGCGCACGACACGCTGCCGCGAATGCGCAGCTGATGTTCTTTCGCCGCTGCGGCAACCGGCGCGAAGCGCTCGATGCTCTCCGCAATGCTGCAGTTGATGTTCTTCTGCGAAAACGCCTCGCTCGCCGCGCCGAAGATCACGATCTCGTCGGCGCGCGCGGCGAGCGCGCCTTCGAAGCCGCGCAGGTTCGGCGTCAGCACTGAGTAGATGGTGCCAGCGCGGCGCTCGATGCCAGCCATCACGTCGGCGCCGTCGGCCATCTGCGGCACCCATTTCGGCGAGACGAACGACGCCGCTTCGACGTTGCGGAATCCCGCCGTCGACAGTCGGTTGATCAGCTCGATCTTGATCGCCGTCGGCACGAAGTCCTTCTCGTTCTGCAGCCCGTCGCGCGGACCCACTTCGACGATTTTCACTTGCTTCGGTAAGGCCATGATGTGTCTCCGATCCGATGCGGTTTATCGCTGTCCCATCGAGGATGGGCGTTGCCGTGTTGCGGCAATTCAATTCAGCCCGCGCGCGTGCGACGCGCGCGAGCGCGGGGTTCACTCTTCACTCAATAGCCGCGTTCGAGCTGCACTGCGCCGCTCACCTGTTCACCGCGCATCATCGCGCCGATCTTGTCCGCGACCTGCGCGACGCTGTCTTCGCGCAACGTCAGCGCCGACGTATGCGGCGTGATCGTGATGCGCGGCTCGCGCCAGAACGGATGATCGGCGGGCAGGGGTTCTTCGCGGAACACGTCGAGCGTCGCGGCGGCGAGCTGGCCGCTTGCGAGCGCGGCGAGCAGATCCGCTTCGACCAGATGCGCGCCGCGCGCGACGTTGATCAGATACGCGCCGCGCGCGAGCTTCGCGAAGGCTCGCGCGTTCAGCACGCTTTCGGTGTCGGGCGTATGCGGCAGCAGATTGACGAGCACCTTCACGCCGTCGAGAAAGCTATCGAACTGCGCATTGCCGGCGAACGTCGCGATGCCGTCGATCTGCCTGGCGCCGCGGCTATAGCCGCGCACCGGCAGGCCAAACGAAGCGAGCGTTCGAGCGACCTGCGTGCCGAGCACGCCGAGGCCGAGCACGCCCACCGTGAACGTTGCGCGCTGATGCGGCTCGAGCACTTGCCAGCGGCGCTCGTGTTGCAGCATCTGATATTCGTCGAAGCGGCGCAGATAGCGCAGCACCGCATGCGTCACGTATTCGGCCATCTGCGCGCCCATGCCGGTATCTTCGAGGCGAATCAGCGGCACCTTCGGCGGCAACGTGCCTGGGTGCGCGCGTTCGAGCGCGAGAATCGCATCGACGCCCGCGCCGAGATTGAAGATCGCGCGCAGCGCATTGCGGCCGGCCAGCATCTCGCGCGGCGGACGCCAGACCACCGCGAAATCGGCTGGGGCGGTGTCGCCGGGCTGCCATTCGCGCAGCTCGGCCGCGGGCAAGGCGCGCGCGAAGTCGTGCAGCCACGCGGCGGCTTCGGTGTGCGGTGCGTAGAAGAGTATTTTCATGCGGTCCGGAATGCGTCGGCGTCGATGTGAGCATGAGCGGGGCGGACCCGGAGCGCGCCATGGCAATGGGACGACGCGTGCGGCATCGGGACTCCTCCCGTTCTGGATAGGCTTCATTCTACTTTTTCGACGCAAATCGCGCGCGTTTGTGCACGGACATGCGCGTTGAGATGGACGCCGTCGTGGATGTCGACCCCGCGCGCACCGCGCATGTCTTCGTTCGCCCGATAACGAAAGCACAAAAACTTGGTTCATCGACGCGCGACCGAGCGGGACAATGATTGCCCGGATTTCCTGCGCAGCGAGGCACGCACATGCTTTCATGCACCCGATCGAGCTGGCCGCCGCGGCTCGTCACCGTTCCCGGCCTGCACGGCAGCGAAGGCGCGCATTGGCAAACATGGCTGGAGCGGCAGTTCGCGCGCTCGTTGCGCGTCGAGCAGGCCAATTGGGACGCGCCCGATCTTGCGCTATGGGCGAAGTCGATACGCGATCTGCTCGCGCGCGAACGCGGTCCGTTCGTGCTGGCCGCGCATAGCTTCGGCTGCCTCGCGACTGCGCATGCGTTGCAGCAAGGCGCGCTCGTCAGCGACGTGGTCGGCGTGCTGTTCGTCGCGCCGGCGAGTCCGCGCAAGTTCGAATTCGCGGGACCGTTCGACGCGCGACGGCTGGGCGTGCCGTCGATCCTGATCGGCAGCGAAACCGATCCGTGGATGACGCTCGCCGACGCGCGCGATCTCGCGCGGCGCTTCGGCAGCGCGTTCGTCAATCTCGGCGACGCGGGGCATATCAACACGGCGGCGGGCTTCGGTCCGTGGCCGCGTGCGAAGTATTTCGTCGATACGCTCGTGCATTGCGCGGCGCCGCTGCGCTTTCGCGAAGAGGCCATCGAAAGGCCGCAGCATGCGCTTGTGTGAGCGCCGTGTGGCGCTGCGCGAGGGCAGCAATCGCTAGAATCCCGCTTCACGCCGCGCCTGATGGGGGGACGTTCGATCAGGTTACTGTTGATCGGAAGTAAGCACCAGATTTCTCGTCTGGCGCATGCGACTTGGCGGCGCAGCGATTCCGCGACTCAATTCGCCACGCCATGTTCCCCATGCTCATGAGCACACGCACGCTCGCACCCACTCTGCTCGACCGGCATCTGCTGCGCGGCTTCAGCGTGAATCCCCAGACGCGCGAGCAGCTTGCGATCCGCTTCCGCCTGCGGGTTGCTGGTGGTCAACAACTGGTCGCCGTAGAAAATCGAATTCGCGCCCGCGAGGAAGCACATCGCCTGCAACGCCTCGTCCATCTGCTCGCGGCCGGCCGACAGACGTACCATCGCGCGCGGCATCGTGATGCGCGCAATCGCGATCGTGCGCACGAATTCGAACGGATCGATCGCTTCGGTCCCCGTCAGCGGCGTGCCTTGCACCTGCACCAGATTGTTGATTGGCACCGATTCCGGATACGGTTCCATGTTCGCGAGCTGCGCGATCAGCCCCGCGCGTTCGCGGCGCGATTCGCCCATGCCGACGATGCCGCCGCAGCACACGTTGATGCCCGCGTCGCGTACGCGTTCGAGCGTGTCGAGCCGATCCTGGTACGTGCGCGTCGAAATGATCTGGCCGTAGAACTCCGGCGACGTATCGAGATTGTGGTTGTAGTAGTCGAGGCCCGCATCGCGCAGTGCTTGTGCCTGGTGTGTTTCGAGCATGCCGAGCGTCACGCAGGTTTCGAGGCCCATCGCCTTCACGCCGCGGATCATGTCCTTGATCGGCTCCAGGTGGCGGTCCTTCGGATTGCGCCACGCGGCGCCCATGCAGAAGCGCGTCGCGCCGTTCTGCTTTGCGACCTGCGCGGCGGCGAGTACGTCGTCGACGGCCATCAGCTTGTCGGCCGCGAGACCCGTGTCGTGATGCACCGATTGCGGACAGTACGCGCAATCCTCTTCGCAGCCGCCGGTCTTGATCGACAGCAGCGTCGACAGTTGCACCGCATTGGCGTCGAAATGCTCGCGATGCGTTTGCTGCGCGCGAAACAGCAGGTCGTTGAACGGCAGTTCGTACAGCGCGACGATATCGGCGACGCGCCAGCGCGCGAGCGGCTTCGCTTCGGTAGCGGCTGCGGTCGGATTGCTGTTGGCGGCGCTCGCTTCGGCGGTGCCCGCTGCGATGTTCAGTTTTGTCATGTGATCGATCCTCGTAAACGGATGAATTGGGTTCGGTGCTGCGGGGCAGCGCTATGCCGCGCGCAATTGGCGCAGCGTTTGCAGAAGCCGTCGAATGTCGAGCTGTTGCGCCGCAAGTTCCGGCGACGGCGGGCTGATATGCGGCACGACGCCGAGCAACGGTGCGTCGTACGCTTGCGCAAGATGTGCGCGAATCGACGCGATGTTTTCGTCGGGAAAGGTCATGTCCGGGTCGATGCGATTCGCGACCCAGCCCGCGAGCGTGAGACCGCGCGCGACGATCGCTTCGGCGGTCAGCAGCGCGTGGCTGATGCAGCCGAGCCGCATGCCGACCACCAGCACGACCGGCAGCTTCAGTGCGACGGCGAGATCGGCGGTGTCCCGCGTCGCGGTCAACGGCACGCGAAAACCGCCGACACCTTCGACCACGACAACCTCGGCGAGCTTCAGCGCCTGGCTGTGGCACGCAACGATGTGCTCGAGATCGAACGACACGTTTTCCAACGCGGCCGCGATGTGCGGCGCGGCCGGTTCCTTCAGCAGATACGGCGTGCGCATGGCGGGCGGCAGCAGCACGCTCGACGCGGCATCGAGCAGATCCGCGTCCTCGTTGTGCAGCACGCCGTTCACTTCGAACGCGCCCGCCGCGATCGGCTTCATCGCGGCTGCCTGCAGGCCTCCGCGCACGAAGCCGCGCAATAGCGCCGACGACACGAAGGTCTTGCCGATTTCCGTATCGGTGCCGGTGACGAACAGCGACAGCGTGCCGTCATCGTTATTCAGATTGCTCATGCCGCGCGCGTTCCAACCTGTTGCAGGCCGGCTTCGAGCCGGTCGAGATCCGCATGCGAGTGCGCGGCCGACAGCGAGATACGCAGGCGCGACGTGCCGGTCGGCACGGTCGGCGGACGGATCGCGGGCACCCACAACCCCGCGCGATCGAGCGACGCGGCGATGTCGAGCGTCGCATCGTTCGCGCCGATGATCAGCGGCTGAACGGCCGTATGCGAATCGACGGGCAACCACTGCGTCGCCTTCAGCATCGCGCGCGTGCGTTCGATCAGTTGCTGGAGATGCGCGCGGCGCGCATCGCCTTCCTCGCCACCGATGATGCGCAGACTCGCCGACACCGCATGCGCGGCCGCCGGCACCGACGCGGTCGTGAAGATATACGGACGCGCGCGCTGCACGAGCCATTCGATCACGGTCGCATGCGCGACGACGAACGCGCCGGAGACACCCGCCGCCTTGCCGAGCGTGCCGATCGAGATCAGATGCGGCGAGCGCAGCGCGGCTTGTGCGATCGCGCCACGGCCTTGCGGGCCCAGTACGCCGAAGCCGTGCGCATCGTCGACGATCAGCCATGCGCCGTGCCGCTCGGCGAGTTCAAGCAAACGCGGCAGCGGCGCGATGTCGCCGTCCATGCTGAACACCGTGTCGGACACGATCACCTTGACGTCCGCCTCCGACGCTTCGAGCATCGCGCTCAATGCATCCATGTCGCAGTGCGGATAGATCTGCACATCCGCGCGCGACAGCCGCGCGCCGTCGATCAGCGAAGCGTGATTGAGCGCATCGGAGAACAGCGTCGTGCCGCGGCCCGCGAGCGCGGTCAGCGTCGCGAGATTCGCCATATAGCCGGTGCTGAAATACAACGCGCGCGCATCATCGACGAAGCCGCCGGCAAATTCGGCGAGATCGTCTTCGAGTTGCGCATGCGCACGCGAATGACCGCCGAGCAGATGCGAGCCGCCGCTGCCCGCGCCGTACAGGCGCGCGCCTTCGGCGATCGCGTCGATCAATCGCGGATGCGCGGCAAGGCCCAGATAGTCGTTGCTCGCGAAGCCGATGATGTCACGGCCGTCGACCGTCATGTGCGCGGCGCATGGTGTGTCGGCGGTGCGGCGGCGTCGGCGCAGACCTCGTGCGTCGAGTTCCTTGAGCCCTTCGGCGAGCGTATCGAGCAGATGCATCAGCGGGCCTCCGCGAGCGTGGCGCCGAAGGTGTCGCGCGTGCGTGCGGCGAGCAGCGCGAGTTCTTCGTCGTCGAGGATGTACGGCGGCATCAGGTACACGGTGGTGCCGATCGGGCGCAACAACAGCTCGCGTTGCAGCGCGTTGTCGAAGAAGCGGCGCGAGAACGTTTTGGCTTGCTCGGGATCGTCGATCATCGCGTCGAACGCGAAGATCGTGCCGCGCTGACGCAGATTGCGCACGTGCGCGTGCTCCGCGAGCGGCGCGAGCGCGGCCGCGAGCGTCGCCGATTTGCGTGCGTTGGCGGCGAGCACATCGTCGCTCGTGAACAGATCGAGCGTCGCGAGCGCGGCGCGGCACGCGAGCGGATTGCCGGTGTACGAGTGCGAGTGCAGGAAGCCGCGCGCGGTGTCGTCGTGATAGAAGGTCGCGAAGATCTCGTCGCGCGACAGCACGATCGACAGCGGCAGATAGCCGCCGCTGATGCCTTTCGACAGACACAGGAAGTCGGGCCACACGCCCGCCTGTTCGCATGCGAAGAAGGTGCCGGTGCGGCCGCAGCCGACCGCGATTTCGTCGGCGATCAGATGCACGCCGTACTGGTCGCACAACGCGCGCAATCCGGCGACGAACGACGCGTCGTGCATCGCCATGCCGGCCGCGCATTGCACGAGCGGTTCGACGATCAGTGCGGCGATGCGGTTCGCGCGCGCCTCGAACAGCGCGCGCACGTTGTCGAGCGCGCGGCGCGCGACGTCGGCGGCGGTTTCGCCCGCTTGCGCGAGTCGCGCATCGGGCGACGCGACGACGTGCGCGTGACGAATCAGCGGGTCGTATGCGTCCTTAAACAGTGCGACGTCGGTCACGCCGAGCGCGCCGATCGTCTCGCCGTGGTAGCTGTTGGCGATACAGACGAATTCCTGTTTGTCCGCGTAGCCCCGGTTGCGCCAGCTGTGAAAGCTCATCTTCAGCGCGATCTCGACGGCGGACGCGCCATCCGAGGCGAAGAACGCGTGGCCGAGCGTGTTGCCGGTCAATGCGTGCAGACGTTCCGCGAGTTCGACGGCGGGCTCGTGCGTGCAGCCGGCGAGCATCGTGTGTTCGAGCGTGTCGAGCTGGTCTTTCAGCGCCGCGTTGATGCGCGGGTTCGCGTGACCGAACAGATTGACCCACCACGAGCTGATCGCGTCGAGATAGCGATGACCCGCGCGATCGAACAACCATGCGCCTTGACCGCGAGCGACGGGGATCAGCGGCAGACGTTCGTGGTGCTTCATCTGCGTGCACGGATGCCACACCGCGCGCAGACTGCGGGCGACCCAATCTT
The DNA here is from genome assembly GCF_014397785.1 of Paraburkholderia podalyriae. Lineage (GTDB taxonomy): Bacteria > Pseudomonadota > Gammaproteobacteria > Burkholderiales > Burkholderiaceae > Paraburkholderia > Paraburkholderia podalyriae. The sequence continues at coordinate 84,892 of NZ_VZQQ01000026.1, read as the reverse complement.
CAGGGGCGACGGGGGGAACTGCTGACTTTTCCAAAGAGGTACTCCAGGATGCTTTTTTGCCACGCGCGCAAGCCTCGACGAGTGCGCGGGGTCGAGATTAGCGGTTTATTCCGTCGCGCGCATCACCCGCGAGACCCGCGTTTTTCGCGGTGGCGTCGAGGTTTGGCGCCGTTCGATGCAGCTTGTTCGATTTCGTGAGGGAAGATCGCCAATCGACGGAGTTAGCGACGTCAAAGTAATGGGCTATTACTGGCCAGAATTTGGGTGACGAGGTGTTTTTTGCGGGGGAACCGAGCGCACAAGAAAAAGCCCGCCGATACGGCGGGCTTGCGGCACATCAAAATCAGCGCGACTTTAAGGCTACATGCGTACTTCACTCCCGGCTCGCCATCGCTGGCCGGCCGTTGGCATCGGCACCATCCGCATCCGCCGTCTGCGAGCTCTGGTTACCCCACACGACCGCGTTATCGACCGCATACAGCCGGCACGGATCGGAGCTCTGTTTCTGGCAATTCGCCACCGCCACCGACATCGGATTGTCGCCGCCCTCGGCCCACGACCACGCGCCCGAATCCGACACCGCGAACGCGCGGCTCGGATACTGATGCAGGAAGTTGCGATAGCCATTGCGGCCCTCGTTGTCGAGGTACGGCACCGCATCGACCGCGTCGAGCGCGGCGAAGCCGGTCGCCTTCGGCGCGGCCGGATCGGCGACGTGATATTGCACGGCCGTCGGCATACCGGCGCGCGCGAGGAATGCTTCGACGGTCGGCCACCACACGTGCACGCCGTCGCGGTCGCCGATAAGCCGATGCGCGTCGTTCTTATAGTTGCCGAAATCGATCATCTTGACGCTCGCGCCGTGCGCGCGATACGCGGCGTACATGCTCGCGACGAGCGGCGCGTTCCATACCGAATCGTTATTGCCATAGAGCCACAGCGACGGCACCGTGGTTTTCTCGCCGTATGCGCCGAATGCGCGCGTCAGATTGCCCTGCCAGTCCTCGCAGGCGTCCTGACGCAGGCCGCCCGAGAAATTGATCAGCGCGCGCACGCCGGGCGCCGCTTCGGTGCCGTACGCGATCGTCGCCAGACCGCCATGTGAAGTGCCGGCCACCGCGATGTGCGTCGCGTCGACATAAGGCTGCTTCGACATGTAATCGATCGTCGCGGCAACGTCGCCGGCCTGGCCGAGGCCATTGCGCTCGACGTCGCAGCCGTCCTGCTCGTACACGCCGTCCGAGTGGCCGAAGCCCTGGCGGTTCGGCGCGACGACCACGTAGCCGCGGCGCACGAATTCGCGCGCGAACGGCAGTGGGTCGCTGCGTTCCTGGGTGCGCGGGTCGCCCGGAATCTTGCCGTGGTTGAACACGATCATTGGGAACGGGCCGGGCCCGTCCGGCTTGTAGATCGTGGTTTCGAGCGTGACCGCGCCGGCGGCGTCGACCGGCACGCGGATGACCTTTTCGTTCAGGCGCGCGGTGGGCAGATAGACGTCGTCCTCGAGCGCGAGCCGCGGCACGCGGGCGCGCGACAGCGGCCCTTGGGTGTCGCTTAGCGGCGTCGCATTCTGTGTCGAAGCAGACGTGTAGGTGAGCGAATCGGCGTGCGCGATCGCGACAGCGCACGTGGCCGCGGCGCAGATCACCGCACATTTCGTCAGAACCTTGCTCAACTCCATCGACGTACCTTTTTCGACACAAAAAGACCCACTCGCGTACGTTGTGCGGGAAGCGCACGCACGCCAATCGAGATTGCACGGGATGAACCCAACGGCCGGCGCGACCCCACGCGCCGAAGATGAGCGTCACTCGATGCCGCCGGAGTCCGCGGCCCGCATTCGATCGGCGGCCCGTCAGGCTTCCTGCGCATGTTGCGGAGCCGGCATGACCGGCTCTCGCAATGTGACGTCATGAAACAACGGACTCATCCTGGCACGCCAATTTTGTTTTGTGCAATCAAGGAGAACCCGCGAGGAAAAAATTGCTGCATGTGCGAACGAGGCTTCAAAGCCTTGCGGGGCAAAGGCTGCGGACGTATGGCGGCAAGCGGCGGGTAAAGGCCGTGTAAGTGCTGTGGTGCTCGGCCAACAAAGAGCACAGCGGAGAAAAACGAAAAAGGCCCTGTCCAAGGGCCTTTTATGAATCTCGTCGCGAGGGACGAAAGACGTCGGAAAGCTTCGTCGTGCAATGTAGCGACTACTTAATCGCCGCTTGCTCGTCGTCACTCGTTGACGTCGCCATCGACATAACGCCAGCGGCCATCATCGCCGCGCAGGAAGCGGCTCACTTCATGCAACCGTTGCGCACGTCCCCCCACCTTGTAGCGGGCGACGAATTCGACGGTCGCGTGATCGGCATCGCTTTCGGCGAACGCTTTGATCTGCAGTCCGAGCCAACGGGGCGCGTCGGGCGCGGCAGGGTCGGCGTCGAGAGCGGCGGGGCAGGTGCGGGCGTCCCACGTCGCGCGCAGATAGTCCGTTGCACCGAGCACGTACGCGCTATAGCGCGAGCGCATCAGTTCCAGCGCGCGCGGCGCCGCGTCGCCGCCGTCGATATAGCGACCGCAGCATTGCGCGAAACGCGGCGCTTTGGTCGCGGTGCCGCCGCGTGTGTCGGGCGTGGCGCCGCCGCACGGACAGTCGGCGGGTCTTTGCAGTGACAACAATGGTTTGTTCATCGAAATTTCAGTTGAGCGCGCGAGCGATCAGCATCTTCTGAATGTCGCTCGTGCCTTCGTAGATCTGGCACACGCGCACGTCGCGGTAAATCCGCTCGACCGGGAAGTCGCTCAGATAACCGTAGCCGCCGTGAATCTGCAAGGCGGCCGAGCAGATGCGCTCGGCCGCTTCGGAGGCGAACAGTTTTGCCATCGCGGCTTCGGTCAGACACGGCTGGCCTGCGTCCTTCAGTGACGCCGCATGCCAGATCAATTGACGCGCGGCTTCGAGCTGCGTCGCCATGTCGGCGAGACGGAACTGCACCGCCTGATGCGAAAACAGCGGGGCGCCGAAGCTCTCGCGTTCTTTCGCGTAATTCAATGCCGCCTCGAACGCGGCGCGCGCCATGCCGACGCTTTGCGCGGCGATGCCGATGCGCCCGCCTTCGAGACCCGACAACGCGATCCGGTAGCCTTCGCCCGGCGCGCCGATCAGGTTCGCGGCCGGCACGCGGCACGCCTCGAACACGATCTGGGCGGTATCCGACGAATGCTGTCCGAGCTTGTCCTCGACACGCGCGACCACGTAGCCCGGCGTGCTGGTGGGCACGATGAACGCGCTGATGCCGCGCTTGCCGGCGGCCTTGTCGGTGACGGCCATCACGATCGCGACGTCGCCGTTCTTGCCGCTTGTGATGAACTGCTTGACGCCGTTCAGCACGTACGCGTCGCCGTCGCGCGTCGCGGTGGTGCGCAGCGCCGACGCATCCGAGCCCGCCTGCGGCTCCGTCAGGCAGAACGCGCCGAGCATCTCGCCGCGCGCGAGCGGCGTGAGCCAGTCGCGCTTCTGCGCGTCGTTGCCGTAAGTCAGCAGGATGCTGCATACCGGGCAGTTGTTCACCGAGATCGCGGTCGATGTGCCGCCGTCGCCAGCCGCGATTTCTTCGAGGATCAAGGCGAGCGCGAGCGCATCCATGCCGGCGCCACCATACGTTTCGGGCACCAGCACGCCATAGGCGCCCAGCTCGGCGAGCTGCCGGTGCACGTCGCGCGGAAAGGTGCGCTCGCGGTCCCATTGCGCCGCGTACGGCGTGATCGCTTCGCGCACGAAGGTGCGCAGCGCGTCGCGCACCATCAAGTGATCCTGATCAAGCACCATGAACGTATCTCCTACCAGTCGAGCTGCGTACCGTCGTGCTGAAAGAAGCGGCCGTGAAAAGCGTCGCGCGATGCGGCCGCCTGCGCCAGCACTTCGCGCATGCCCGCGACGCTGCGCGCCGGATCGAGCGCGGCCTGCGCGCCGCCCATGTCGGTGCGCACCCAGCCGGGATGCAGCGACACGCAGGTCGCGCGCTGCGCGTCGAGCGACGCGAGCTTCAGCACGTCGTTCAGCGCCGCCTTGCTCGCGCGATACAGCCAGCCGGTCGTGCCGCTCGCATCGGCGATGCTGCCCATGCGGCTCGAAATCACCGCGAACACGCCGTCCGTTTCCTCGACGAGCGGCAGCAGGATCGGTAGCAACTGCATCGGGCCGCGCACGTTCGTGTGCATCACGTGATCGAAGTCCTCGGCGCTGACCGTCTCGATACCTTCGGTGCGCGGGCCGTACACGCCCGACACCAGGATCGCCGCATCGAGGCGTTCGCCGTCGAGCTTCCAGCCGAACGCCGCGATCTCCTCGGGCACGGTGACGTCGAGCGCGAAGGTTTCGGCGCCCAGTTCGTTGAGCGCGTCGAGCGCGGCGCCGTCGCGCGCGGTCGCGAGCACGCGCCAGCCGCTCTTGCTGTACTGCCGCGCGAATTCGCGGCCGAGGCCGCGCGACGCGCCGACGATCAATACTGTTTTCATCGTATGCCTCGAAGTTTTGCCGACGCGTCAGATCAATTCGATACCCATCGCGGTCGCCTCGCCGCCGCCGATACACAGCGTCGCGACGCCGCGCTTCAGACCGCGCTTTCTGAGCGCGCCGATCAGCGTAACGACAATGCGCGCGCCCGAGGCGCCGATCGGATGGCCGAGCGCGCATGCGCCGCCGTTCACGTTGACCTTGTCGTGCGGTAAATCGTGCTCTGTCATCGCGGCCATCGTGACGACCGCGAACGCTTCGTTGATCTCGTACAGGTCGACGTCGCCGGCGCGCCAGCCGTTCTTCACGAACAGCTTGCGGATCGCGCCGATTGGCGCGGTGGTGAACTTCGCGGGCTCCTGCGCGAACGTCGAATGACCGACGACGCGCGCGAGCGCCTTGACCCCGAGCCGCTTCGCGGTGGACTCGCGCATCATCACGAGCGCGGCCGCGCCGTCCGAGATCGACGACGAGTTCGCCGCCGTCACGGTGCCGGTCTTGCTGAACGCGGGTTTCAGCGTGGGGATCTTGTCGAGGTTGGCCTTGAACGGCTGCTCGTCGCGCGCGATCGTGACGTCGCCTTTGCGGCCCGCTACGGTGACTGGCGCGATTTCCCAGTCGAACGAGCCGTCCTCGTTCGCGCGCTTCGCGCGGTTCAGCGACTCGATCGCGAACGCGTCCTGCGCCTCGCGCGTGAAGTCGAACGACGCCGCGCATTCCTCGGCGAACGTGCCCATCAGACGGCCTTTGTCGTACGCGTCTTCGAGGCCGTCGTAGAACATGTGGTCGAGGACCTGGCCGTGGCCCATGCGCATGCCGCCACGCGCTTTCGGCAGCAGATACGGCGCGTTCGTCATGCTTTCCATGCCGCCCGCGACGATCACGTCGAGGGAGCCGGCGGCCAGCATGTCGTGCGCGAACATCGCCGCGCGCATGCCGGAGCCGCACATCTTGTTGACCGTCGTGCAGCCGGTGGCGAGCGGCAGACCCGCGCCGAGCGCGGCCTGGCGCGCGGGCGCCTGGCCGAGGCCGGCGGGCAGCACGCAGCCGATCACCGCTTCGTCGATCTGCTCGGGCTTCAGACCCGCTCGTTCTACGGCCGCCTTGATCGCGACCGCGCCGAGTTGCGGCGCGCTCAGCGACGCGAAGTCGCCCTGAAAGCCGGCCATCGGCGTGCGCGCCGCGCTGACGATCACGATCGGATCGGCATGGATACCACTGTGGTTTGCGTCACTCATGTTAGAGCTCCTTGGTCATAGCTTGGATGGCTACCGCCGCGCGTGGCCTGATGCGAACCCTCGTGGGATTCATCAAGCCACGCGCACATCTGGTTCGTCCGCCTGCGCATCGGTCGCTGCGGCGAACCGCTCGGGATAACGCACGCAAAAGCGCACGCTCTGGTCATACGGGAAAAAATCGGGCAGCTCGCCCTTTAGCAGAGAATCCTTGTATCGTTGCCACAGCTCGGGCTCGAAGAAATCCGCGTGATGCCGCATGAACGACCGGCGCACGCGCGGATCGCCGAGCAGGAACGTGCCGTACGTCTCGGGAAAAATGTCGTGTGGACCGACCGCGTACCAGGGCTCGTCCGACATTTCGTCTTCCTCGTTGCGCGGCGGCGGCACCGCGCGCACGTTGCAGTCGGTCAGGTATTCGATCTCGTCGTAGTCGTAGAACACGACGCGGCCATGTCGCGTGACACCGAAGTTCTTGTACAGCAAGTCGCCGGGGAAGATGTTCGCCTGGATCAGTTCCTTTACCGCGTTGCCGTATTCCTTGATGCCGTGCTCGACGTCGTCGTCGTTGCCGTTCTGCAGGAACAGATTGAGCGGCACCATGCGTCGCTCGATGTACATATGGCGAATCACGAGGTTGTCGCCGTCGTATTCGATCAGCGACGGCACTTCCTTCTCGAGTTCACGCAACAGCGTTTCGTCGAGCCGCGCAAGCGGCAGCGCAACGCTCGAATATTCGAGCGTGTCGGCCATGCGGCCCAGGCGGTCGTGACGTTTGACGAGTAGGTACTTCTGCTGGATCTGCGCGCGCGTGGTTTCCTTCGGCGGCGGAAAGTTGTCCTTGATCAGCTTGAACACGTACGGAAACGACGGCAACGTGAACACCAGCATCACGAGCCCCTTGATGCCGGGCGCGACGATGAAGCGGTCGCTCGAATGCGACAGGTGATGCAGCAGGTCGCGATAGAACAGATTCTTGCCCTGTTTCTGCAGACCCACCGACGTATAGATTTCCGCCTTCGGTTTGCCCGGCATCACCGTGCGCAGAAACTCGACATACGCGGACGGCACTTCCATGTCGACCAGAAAATACGAGCGCGAGAAGCTGAAGATGATCAGCAACTGCTCGCGCCTGAGCAGCACCGTGTCGAGCGCAAGCACGCCCGGTTTCACATGACGCAGCGGCACCGCGAACGGCAGCAGCGCGTCGCCGTTGATGATGCGCCCGACGATATACGCGGCCTTGTTGCGATAAAACAGCGACGACAACACGTGAATCTGGAAGTTCGGCGCTTCGTCGAACACGCCGAACGCGTCGCGAATCGACTGCATCACGCAGGCGACGTCGCGCGTCAGATCCTCGAACGGCGGATCGAGCTGGAAGTTCGTGACGACCCGCTCCAGGGTCGCGGCCAGTCCGTCAGTGCCGGGGTAGTACGCGCGATAGGTCGGCTTGGCGGCCAGTTCGTCGTTCTCGAGGTATTCGGTCGAGATCGCCGGACGCACGAAAATGAAATCGTTGTTGAAATACGAGCGGTGCAGAATCTTGCAGCACACCGAATTGAAAAACGTTTCCGCGCATTCGGGCTGGCGGTGCGTAGTCAGAAGACCGATGTAGTGCAGCTTGATCTGCTGCCACACTTCGCTGTCGATCTTCTCCGCGTCGTACTCGTCTTCGAGCAGATGCACGCATTCCTGCACACGATCGTCGTACGACGTGATGCGCTCGCGAGCGAGCCTTTGCAGGCCATGCCAGTCGCCGGCTTCGAACAGCGTCTTCGCGTGGATCGCGGCGTCGCGAAAGACCCGGTAGTGACGGTCGAACCCTTCGAGCATCGTCTGCGCGACGTCGAAACCGATTTGCGACGATAACAGCTTGGGGAAGTGATTCATCACGCGCGCTCCGCAAACGCCGGTCAGAGTCAGACAACTTCAGGCAGGCTTCGCGTCGTGCCTGGCGCCATCGAGCAGCGCGCGCGCCTGCGCTTCGTACTGCGCGAGATCTTCGAGCGTCGCGTCGAGATCTTCGCGCTGGCGCTCGAGCACTTCGCGATGACGCGTGACCGTCGCGAGGAACGCATGCAACTGCGGTACGGTGTCGGTCGGCGACTCGTAAACGTCGAGCAGGTCGCGGATCTCCGACAGCGTGAAGCCGAGCCGCTTGCCGCGTAGCGTGAGCTTCAGACGCGTGCGGTCGCGGCCTGAATAGACGCGCCGCAAGCCGCTGGAACCCTCGCGGCTCGGCGAGAGTAAACCCTGGTCTTCGTAGAAACGGATCGCGCGCGGCGTGACGTCGAATTCGCGCGCGAGCTCGGTGATCGTGAATTGCGTATTCATCGGAACATCTCGTGGACGCATGGCCGGGCACAAATATGGATTGGACGATAGAATCGACGTTTACGTTATCGTCAACCTGAGCGGAAAGCAACCACAACCTGGCCGACCGGCATCGCACACCTCGCCGTGCCGGAGAGTCGTCGGAGGAAGACAGTCCCCATGAATGCACTCGAACACCAACTCCAATACCCGTTCAACGACACGTTGCCCGACGCGGGCCGCACGATGGAAGTCGCGCCCGGCGTGCGATGGCTGCGTATGCCGCTGCCATTCGCGCTCGACCATATCAACCTGTGGCTGCTGCGCGATGAAATCGACGGCCAGCAGGGCTGGACCGTGGTCGATTGCGGCATCACGTCGGACACGATCAAAGTGAATTGGGAGAACGTGTTCGACTCGGTGCTCGACGGTCAGCCGGTGCTGCGCGTGATCGTCACGCATTGCCATCCTGATCACATCGGCCTCGCGCACTGGGTGTGCGGCGGCGGCAATAAGAAGCGCTGGGACGCGCGGCTGTGGATGACGCTCGGCGAATACATGCAGGCGCGCGTGATGGCGACCGGCGACGGCTCGAACGCGGGCGGCGAGGCCGCGGCGCGGCACTTCGCGCGGCACGGACTGAACGACGCCGAATCGCTCGATAAACTGCGCAATCGCAACAGCTATTACTCGAGCCTCGTGCCGGCGATTCCGGGGCAATACCGCCGTTTGCGCGAAGCCGAGGACGTGAGGATCGGCGGCTGGACATGGCGTGTGGTGACGGGCTTCGGCCATTCGCCTGAGCACTGCGCGCTGTACTGCGCACAAACCAGCACGCTGATTTCCGGCGACATGGTGCTGCCGCGCATTTCGACCAACGTGTCGGTGTTCGATATCGAGCCTGAGGGCTCGCCGCTCGAACTGTACCTGGAGTCGCTCGGCCGCTACGAGACGATGCCCGACGACACGCTGGTGCTGCCGTCGCATGGCAAGCCGTTTCGTGGCGTTCGCACGCGGATTCAGCAGTTGCGCGAGCATCACGACGCACGGCTCGCTGAAGTGCGGGAGGCTTGTGCGGAAAAGCCGCGCAGCGCCGCCGATATCGTGCCGCTGATGTTCAAGCGCCAGCTCGATATCCATCAGATGACGTTCGCGATGGGTGAGGCGCTCGCGCATTTGCATCTGCTGTGGCGGGCGGGGGATTTGAAGCGTACGCAGGATGCGGATGGGGTGATTCGGTTCGCGGCGGTGTGATCTCGACCCTTTGTCCGGCTCTGCTTCGATACGCCGATAGAAGAGCCCGGCTGCGTATAGCGGGCCTTTTTTTGAATAATTCAGCACTGTTAGTTGCTGGCGGCGCAACGGTGCTGGGTGTGCTCATACGAACTACTTCAACGGCAAGTCAGATGCAGCGTCGCGGAGTTGCTGGGCACGCCGGTTATTCAGTTCCGAAACGCAAGCCAAATGACCCATTTCGTGCGCATTGCCGGCTCCGCCACCACTTAATGAAGCTGAGAAGTCGCATTGAGTCTCGCGGTACTCGGCGAATTTCCGGTTTGAGGCGGCGAGTTTTGTCCTGGCCTGGTTGACGTACTTGTTGTCTTCATCCCATTTGGAGAGGGTGCCAGCCATCTTCTCCTCGGCTCGTCTGAGGGCCTTCTGACTGGCCTCTGCTTTTTCTGCCAGACAGTCCCGCATTCCCGCTTGCGAGAACGCGCTGCATTCCTCGCGCAAAGTTTTCTCGCTCGCAACGGGAGCAGTTGAGGCCGCAGGGACCATTGTTGGCAGGCAGGCGACCAGGCCGAAACAGATCAACTTGATTGTGCGCATAGGGCTGCCTTTCCTTTACGAACCAATGACAACGCGTAATCAAGCTTTCTGGCGTAGTTTGGGTCGCGGCGTCCGTTATAGCGCTGCGCTATCAATGTCGTGGAGATGGGGTGCCAGCCTGCAATCACGTTTTGAACTGACGCTTTCCGGTACTTCAACACTTGCCCAGGGCGAAGAACAGTGGCCGTCGGGTTCAGTTTTCTCAACGTCTCGATTGTGGTGCCTTGAGCCCTCGCCATCTTGTCCATGCTATCGCCTGGCTTGACACCGATTTCATAGACTTTAGGGTCAGCGTCAAGTACGCTTCGGTACTCGAAACGTGCCATGCGCATGAGCAGGTAGCCAATCCCGGCGCGGATGTTATACGCCGGTATCGTTCTGACTGAGGCTACTGTCAGTTGTCTTTTCCAGCCTGGAACCAGAGTGAGATCGCCGCCTTCTTGCCCGAAAGCAGCGATGCTAGTCCGGGATCTCCTGAAACCCCAATTTGCATCGGCTTGGCGTTCCACTGAGGATCGTGCGCACCTGTTTCGACCCACAACATCGCCTTGATAAGCTGCCAGTCCAAGGGCACGTACCCGGATGTGCCGCGAAGATGGCGGTTGTACTCATTGACTGCCCTCTGGATCTCGCAGTCCCAGGAATTCCATTTGACATCGCTTACAGCCTTGCTAACGCCATCCTGCCACCGTTCAAAACCTGTCCTCGTCGGAGCTTGCATTGCCATAACCATTCCTTCTGTCAAAGTGTAGGCGGCTACTTCGCAAGCAATTATCAGCTTCTTGCCAGAGGAAAATTGCATTAGGAATAGGTCTGGCGGGCAAAGACCCGAAATCACGTCGGAAAAAGGTTACGCAGTGTTAGATGCAACCAGCCAATCCGTGCGTTGAACAAAAAAAAGCCCGGGCAAAAACCGGGCTTTCTTGCAGGGTCGGCTGCGTCAGCCGCGGCGCAGAATCACCGTACCGCCACCGCCCCAAAATTCTGCCGCCCAAACGGACTCACGTGATACCCGCTCACGTTCGTGCGCGTGATCGCGGCAGCGGTCGGATAGCCGAGCGGAATCCACAGCGCTTCGTCGTGGATGATTTGCTGCGCGGCTTCATACGCTTTCGTGCGCCTGGCGATATCGGCCGTGGCTTTGCCGTCGGCGATCAGCTTGTCGAGATCCTGATCGCAGAAACGCGCGAAGTTGATGCCCGACTTCACCGCATTGCAACTGAACAGCGGCGACAGATAGTTGTCCGGATCGCCGTTGTCGCCAGCCCAGCCCATGAAAAGCGAGTCATGCTGTCCTTGCTTCGCCTGCTTGATCAGCTCGCCCCATTCGATAACCTTGACTTCCGCCTTCACGCCGATCTTCGCAAAGTCGGCCTGCAGCATTTCGGCACCGGCCTTCGGATTCGGATTCAGCACGCTGCCATTCGGACGCACCCAGATCGTCGTTTCGAAGCCGTTCGGATAGCCCGCGTCGGCGAGCAGCTGCTTCGCCTTCGCCGGATCGTACGGCCAGCCCTTGATCGACCGGTTGTAGCTCCACGTGTTCGGCGGATACGGGTTCACGGCCGGCGTCGCGGTGTTGTCGAACACGGTCTTCAGATACGAGGTGCGGTCGAACGCCATGTTCAGCGCGGCGCGCACCTTCTGGTTGTCGAGCGGCTTCTTCTGCGTGTTCAGCGCGACGAACGCCGTCATGAACGCGGGCGTTTGCACGATCGCGAGAGACTTGTCGTTCTTCGCGTCGGCAAGATCCTGCGGCTTCGGCGACAGCGCGATCTGACATTCGCCAGCCTTCACTTTCTGCGCACGCACGGTCGCGTCCGGCGTGATCGCGTAGATCAGGCGCTCGATCTTAGGCTTCGGCCCCCAGTAGCTCGGATTCACGTCGTAGCGGATCACCGCGTCTTTCGTATAGCTCTTCAGCACGAAGGGCCCGGTGCCGATCGGCTTCGCGTTCAGGTCGACCTGCTTGCCGGCCTTCAGCAACTGGTCCGCGTACTCGGCCGAATAGATCGATGCAAACCCCATCGTCAGAATCGACACGAACGTCGCGTTCGGCTCGTTAAGCTCGAACTTGACCGTGTTGTCGTCGACCTTGGTAATCGCTTTGATCAGCTTCGGCAGCCCCATCGACTGCGCGTGCGGGAAGCCGCTCGCGCCCGCCACCTTGTGCCACGGATTGCTGTCGTTGAGCATGCGGTCGAACGTGAAGATCACGTCGTCGGCATTCAGCGCGCGGGTGGGCTTGAAGAAGTCAGTGGTCTGGAACTGCACGTTCGGGCGCAGGTGGAACGTGTAGGTCAAGCCGTCGGGGCTCACTTCCCACTTGTCGGCGAGCGCGGGTACGACCTTCTTCGCGGCTTCATCGAACGACACCAGCGAATTGAAGATCACATCCGCTGATGCATTGGTCGTGACGAGCGAATTGAACTGCACGACGTCGAAGCCGTCGGGGCTCGATTCGGTGCAGACGGTCAACGGCTTGGCGAGCACGAGCGCGGGCGCGGTGAGCAGGATGGCGGCTGCGAGCAGTTTGAAGTGCATAGGATCTCCGGTAACGAGCGCAGTCAGCGGTGCGTGTGGTTGTGTTTATGGCGGCGATGCGTAAGCCGACCTTCGAGGCCTGGCTGGCGGCGCGCCTTCGCGAAAGCTTATCGAAGGGCCATTATGGCGACAACCATTTAATCGACATATCCATATGCGGCGGCGCGCCATGTTGCCGCGTCAAGCCGCCGCCGTCTGGCGCAGCAGATAGTCGATGCCATAGATCGCGCGCGCGCCGTACCACGACGTCATTTCCCCATCGATCAGCTCGATGCGTTTGCCAGAGAGACGCGGATCGCGCGCGAGCGCATCGCGATGTGCGGCCGTGAAGCGGTATGGCTCGCTCGACAGCAGCACGCGGTCGACTTGCGCGAGCCACGGCGCGTCGTCGAAGTCGAGCGTGGGGTAACGCGCGGCGCCCACGCGGCCGCCGTACACGTCGGGCAGCGTGTGCCAGTTCACGAGACGCAGCATCGCGGCGATGTAGGTGTCGCGCGCGACGCTCATCCACGGTTCGCGCCAGATCAGGTACAGCACGTTCTGCGCGGCGAAGCTGTGAGCGGCGGCTTCGTGCAGACGCGCTTCGAGCGCGGTGCTCAGGCGCTGCGCTTCGTCCTCTCGTCCGAAGATCGTGCCGAGCAACGTGTACAGCGCGAGATTGTCGCGCGGCGTCTGCGGATGGGTGACGACGATGTGCGGCACGAACGCGCGCAGTTGCTCGACGGTGTCGCGTTCGTTCTCATCGACATTGACGATCAGATGGGTGGGGCGCAGCGCGCGGATCGCGTCGAGTTTGACGGCTTTCGTGCCGCCGACCTTCGGCACCGCGCGGACCTTGTCGCGCGGATGCACGCAAAAGCCGGTGCGCCCGACGATCTGCCGCTCGAGGCCGAGCGCGAACAGCGTTTCGGTGATGCTCGGCACCAGCGATACGATGCGCGCATCGGCGCCTGCGACACTGTGCGCGGCGCCGGCTGCATCGACCGCACGGGGCTGCATGATTTACTCGGTGACAACGCGCGGCTTGCGCGGCGCGCGTTCGAACACGCGGTCGTAGAGCCGGCGCGGCAGCACATGCAGCAGCATCGCGGCCACGCGCATCTGCCACGGAAACACCGCGAACGACGTCTGCCGTTCGATCGCCCGCGCGACCTTCGCTGCGAAACGGTCGGCGTCCATCAGGAACGGCATGTCGTACGGATTGTGCTCGGTCATCGGCGTGCGGATATAGCCGGGCGCGATTGTAACGACCCCGACGCGGAACGGCCGCATCTCGACGCGCAACGCTTCGAGATACTTCAGGGCCGCCGATTTCGACGCGCTGTACGCGCCCGAACCCGGCAAGCCGCGCACGCCCGCGACGCTCGCAATGCCGACCAGCGTGCCGCGCTTCGATGCGGCCATCGCGGCGGCAAATGGCTCGAACGTCGCGACCATGCCGAAGTAATTGATGTCCATCACCTCGCGGAAGGTGCGCAGTTCGCCGTGGCCCGTCAGTGCGCCGCGGCTGATGCCGGCGTTGGCGATCACGACGTCGGGCAGGCCGTGCGCGGCGATGAAGCGCGCGGCCGCATCGGCGAGCGCTTCCGTGTCGCGCACGTCGACTGCATAGACCGAGACGGTGTTCTGGGGATGGGACTGCCGGAACGCGGCGAGCGCGTCGCCGCGGCGGGCGACGAGGCCGAGAATCGCGCCGCGCCGTGCGTATTCGCCGGCGAGCGCGAGGCCGATGCCGCTCGAAGCGCCGGTAATGAAAACCTTCAGCGGTGAAGTCATACCGGCGCCTCGTGATTACATCTTCTTGGCGCGGACTTGCGAGACGAGGTAGTCGAGCACCTGGATCGTGCCCGGCAGGGTGCCTGTCGCGGCCGGGCCGGTTTCATACTTGCCCTGGACCGCGAGCGTCGGCACGCCGTCGATCTTGTAGTCGTCGAGCAGCTTCTTGTCCTTCTGCAGCGCGCTTTGCGTCGAGAACGAGTTGTACGCTTCCATGTACTTCTTCGGATCGACGCCGAGCTTCGCAAGGAACTTGGTCTGATCTTCCGGCGTCAGCAGGTAGTTCTTGTTGACGTGGATTTCGTTGAAGACCTTCGGCGTCAGTTCGTCCACGACGCCGAGCGCGTCGAGCGCATGGAACATCTTCGAGTGCGGGATGAAGTCGTCGCGGAAGGCGACCGGCACGCGGCGGAACACGACGTCCTTGCCCTGCTTCTTGACCCACGCGTCGAGGAACGGGTTGAATTCATTGCAATGCGGGCAGCCGTACCAGAAGAATTCGATGACTTCGATCTTGCCGGCCGGCACGTCGGTCGGCTGCGGCGAGGCCAGCACGGTGTAGTCCTTGCCGGCGACCGGCGCGGCCGGCGACGCGTGCGCGCTGGCCGCGATCAGGCCCAGCGACAGAAACAGGATGCTCAGCAGTTTTTTCATGTTGTGTAGACCCAAATAAGGCGGAGCGCGGTGACGCGATACGAAAGGCCCGTCACCACTGGTCGGATTCGGCGTGGCCGCCCGACACGAAACAGGTCGAAGCGGAGGTCGAAGCGGCCATCGTGCTTGTGACCCGCGCGCCGCGCCGATAGTTCGACGCGCCGCGCGAGCCGGCGTTACCGTTTATTTATTGTTTGGTGAAGCGGATCACCGCGGTATCGACACCGGCGTCCGACAGACGCTGACGGCTCGAATTCATGTCCTCGAACTTCGAGAACGGCCCGATGCGCACGCGGAAGTACGTGACGCCGCCGGCATCGCGCTGCGTGACCTTCGATTCGAAGCCCTGGAACGCGAGACGCGCGCGCTGCTGTTCGGCGTCGGCGGCGGTCTTGTACGCGCCGACCTGCAGGAAGTAGCCGGTGTTCGCGTCGCCCGGCGCGGGCGCGGCGGCCGAGCCCGGCTTGGTGTTGGCCGCGGTGGTCGTGCTCGGGCCCTTCGGCGCGGAGCCTTCCGCGGTGGCGGCCGGCGCGCTCGACGTCTGCGGCTTCCTGGCCGGCGCCGGCGCGATGGTGCCGCCGGTGCCGTTTTCCTGCGCGGGATTCGGCGCGACCGCCGTGCCGTTGTTATTCGCGTTCCCGGCCGACGGCGGCACTTCGACGATCTGCGGTTCTTCGAGCATGCCCGACTGGGTCTGCGCGTTGGTCTGACCCGGCGCGGTGTTCGGCGGCGCGGGTTGCGCGGCCTGCGGCACCGGCTGGCCCGGCGTCTTGCCTTGCAGCGGACGGTTCGGATCGTATTGCGCCTGGCTCGCGCCGTTGTCCGTCGCCGCCGGCGGCGCGACCTTCGACACAAACGGCGTCGGTGCACGGGTGATATACAGCGCCACCACTACCGCGATCGCCAGGCCGACGATCAGGCCCAGCACGAGACCGAGAAAAGTGCCCCCGGTTTGCTTCGATTGCTTTGTTGTGCGGCGTGGTTTTGCCATCGTACGAATCACCTGCAAAAAGAATCCAGGAACGGGCCGTCGATTATAACGACGGCCGCGTGCATATTGCGCCGCAGGAGTTACATCTTGACGGGAGCGGAGACGCCGATCGTCGCGAGACCGTTGGCCAGCACCTGGCGCGTGGCCGCGAGCAGCGCGATGCGAGCGTTGCGTTCGGCCGCATCGTCGACCAGCACGCGCTCGGCACGGTCATTGTAGAACGAGTGAAATTCTCCGGCGAGTTCGCGCAGGTAGAACGCGACCGCGTGCGGCGCGAGCTCGTCGGCGGCGTGCTGCAGCATGTCCGGGAATTCGGCGAGCTTGTTGAGCAGCGCCATCGAGCGCTCGCTCGTGAGCGGCGCGAGATCCACGCTCGCGAGCGCGCTGTCGTCGAGCCCGTAGCGCGCGTTGCACTCGGCGATCACCGAGCAGATGCGCGCGTGCGCGTATTGGACGTAGTGCACCGGGTTCTCGTCGTTCTGCTTCAGCGCGAGGTCGATGTCGAACACGAACTCGGTGTCCGCCTTGCGCGAGATCAGGAAGAAGCGCACCGCGTCGCGGCCGCGGCGAATGGTCTCCTCGTCGATCAGATCGACTGCCGCTTCCGAGCCCGGCGTCGCGCCGCCCGACCATTCGATCAGATCGCGCACCGTCACGTAGCTGCCCGCGCGCTTCGAGATCTTCACCTCTTCGCCGTTGCGCATGACCGTGACCATCTTGTGCAGGATGTAGTCGGGGTAGCCCTTCGGAATGCCGATGCCGAGACCCTGCAGGCCCGCGCGCACGCGCGCGATCGTGCCGTGGTGGTCCGAGCCCTGCACGTTGATGACCTTCGTGAAGCCGCGCTCCCACTTCGCGACGTGATAGGCGACGTCCGGCACGAAGTACGTGTAGGTGCCGTCGGTCTTGCGCATCACGCGGTCCTTGTCGTCGCCGTCGTCGGTGGTGCGCAGCCACAGCGCGCCTTCCTGCTCGTAGGTCTTGCCCGCGGCGATCAGCGCGTCGACCGTTTTCTCGACGCGGCCTTCCGTGTATAGCGACGATTCGAGGTAGTACTGGTCGAACTTCACGCCGAACGCCTGCAGGTCCATGTCCTGCTCGCGACGCAGATACGTGACCGCGAAGCGGCGGATCGCTTCGAGGTTCTCGACGTCGCCCGCGCCGGTGACAGGCTCGCCGTCGCTCGCCTCGACGGTGATGCCGTTCAGATAGTCTTTTGCGATGTCGGCGATGTACTCGCCGTTATAGGCCGACGCGGGCCAGCCTTCGTCGCCGGGGGCGAGGCCGCGTGCGCGCGCCTGGGTCGACAGCGCGAGCGTTTGGATCTGCACGCCGGCGTCGTTGTAGTAGAACTCGCGGTGCACGTCCCAGCCCTGCGACGCGAGCACGTTCGCGAGCGCGTCGCCGAGCGCGGCCTGACGCCCGTGGCCGACGTGCAGCGGGCCGGTCGGGTTGGCCGACACGAACTCGATCAGCACGTGCTTGCCGGCATCGTGCTGCGAGCGGCCATACGCGTCTTTCCCGGCGAACACGGCGGCGATCACGCCTTGCTTGGCTGCAGCCGTGAGCCGCAGGTTGATGAAGCCGGGGCCCGCCACTTCGGCGGTCTCGATCAGGCCTTTGGCCTGCGGATTGACGAGCAGGGCATCGACGATCTGCTGCGCGAGCTGGCGCGGATTGGCGCGCAGCGGCTTGGCGAGCTGCATCGCGACGTTGCACGCGACGTCGCCGTGCGCGGCGACTTTCGGGCGCTCAAGCGCGATGGCGGGCGAGACGAAGGCGGCTTCAGTCGCGCCTTGCGTGGCAGTCGCGACCTGCTTCACCGTCTCGGCGAGCAGTGTTTCGAGTGTGTGTTTGTGTGCGGGCAGCATGCTTGTTGCGAGTCCAGTGAGGCAATCCGGTAAGGCGGAAGAGGTGCCGGCCGCGCCGGTGTCGCATGCGTGGAACGCGGCCCGCGCGCGTTGCGGCGCTAAAGGCGGCGCCGCCGGCAGGCTGTCCCCGAGACGATGCGACAACACGCGACGCAAGCAGCGCAACGCGGCGGGCGCCGCACGGCGGCTCGCGATTATGCAGGCTCGCGCGGCATGCCGGTTGCGACCGATGCTTCGACGCCCGGTCGCACACGTGCGCGATGCTCGTCGAGCCTCGCCGTACATGGCGCTGGCGGCGCGCTTTTCCGTTCAGACGGAATTTTAGCAGGTGCTAATATGTTCAATGAGTTGCCCGCGAGGGGCTGTGGCCGCCGCGCGTTGCCGGCGCCACGTCAGGCGCGCGCTGCCGCCGCCCGTGGGACGCTCGTGCGTCAACCCGACATAACGAAAAAGGGAGCAGTCATGCTGATTACTTTCAAGTGCCACGCCTGCCCGGACGTCATGATGCTGGAGAATCTGGCGCAGTATCTGGTCGGCATTGTCGGCAAACGCCTTGGGCAGCGCGGCGTCATCACCCACGAGGAACTGGGCTCGGCCATCGAAAAGCTGGAAGCGGCGATCACCTTCGACAAGCAGGAGCGCGCCGAGCACGAGGGCCATTTCCACGAGGGGGAGGGCGGCCACGAACGTCACGAGATTCCACCCGGACTCGCGCAGCGCGCCTATCCGTTCCTCGACATGCTGCGCGCGGCGCAGAAGGAAAACGCGGATATCGTCTGGGGGCTCTGATTTCTGCTGGGTTCCGGGTGCCGCGGCCCGTTCGCAGCAGGTGGTGGGCGCTTCTGGCGCAGACAAGAAAAGAGCCCGCTCACCGCGGGCTCTTTGTCATTCGGAACGCTCGTCCGCTGTGCCGCTTATTGGCTCGCGGAATCTGCCGACGCCGCCGCGCCTTTCTTCTTCTTTTGCTTCTTCGCCTTTTTGACGTGTGCCTCGGTCGGCGGCGAGTAGGAACTGACCGCGCTCGAACTGGCCGGCGCGGCGGGTTGCGCGAGCACCACGGAAGCGCCTGCGGCCAGCGAAACAGCGGTCAATAACAGCGTGAGCTTCTTCATACGATTTTCTCCGTTGACAGTTGCAATCTGGATGAGCCGGCGCGTTGTGCTCGCGCCTGACGGGATGAAAGCCGCATCAGTCTACAAAGCCCAAATTGCCGTGGCGGAAAATATTCAGTCTTTCGGACTCGATATAGTGGCGCACGCGCTGGCGCACGCGCGGCCCGGGCCGCACGGCCACGCCACGTATCGCTTCACGCTTAAAGCAACGGTGCCAATGCGCGCTCGGCGTCCGCTTTCGTCAGCGACATCCGCTGCGCGTAATCGTCGAGCTGATCCGCGCCGATCTTGCCGACCGAGAAATAGGTGCTGTCCGGATGCGCGAGGTAGAAACCCGACACGCTCGCGGCCGGCAGCATCGCCAGTGATTCGGTCACGCTCATGTCGATTTCGTTCGCCTGCAGCACGTCGAACATGTCGCGCTTGACGAGGTGGTCGGGGCAGGCCGGATAGCCGGGCGCCGGGCGGATGCCACGGTATTTCTCGGCGATCAGTTCGTCGTTGGAAAGGGTTTCGCTGTTCGCGTAGCCCCACAGGTCGCGCCGCACGCGCGCGTGCAACGCTTCGGCGAAGGCTTCGGCGAGCCGGTCCGCGAGCGCCTTGAGCATGATCGCGCTGTAGTCGTCGTGATCCTTCTCGAACTGGCGCTCCTTCACGTCGACGCCAAGACCCGCCGTCACCGCGAACATGCCGATGTAGTCGGCGACGCCCGAGTCCTTCGGCGCGATGAAGTCGGCAAGCGAGCGGTTCGGCCGCATCACACCGTCGACCACCGGCCGTACGCTCTGTTGACGCAGATTGCGCCACGTCAGCGCGACTTCGGTGCGCGATTCGTCCGTGTAGATTTCGATGTCGTCATCGTTCACCGTGTTGGCCGGCAACAGCGCGATCACGCCGTTGGCGTGCAGCCAGCGGCCCTGGATCAGGCGCGCGAGCATCGACTTGCCGTCCGAAAACACGCGCCGCGCCGATTCGCCGACGATCTCGTCGTTGAGAATCGCCGGATACGGGCCGGCGAGATCCCACGTCTGGAAGAACGGACCCCAGTCGATATAGTTCGCGAGCTCGTTCAGATCGAAGTTCTTGAACACGCGCCGGCCGATGAACTTCGGCTTGACCGGCTGGTAGCCTGCCCACTCGATCTTGGTTTTATTGGCGCGCGCTGCGGCGAGCGTGACCATCGGCTGCGCCTTTTTGTTCGCGTGCTGAGCGCGGATGCGGCTGTAATCGGCGTTCAGTTCATCGATGTACTTCGCGGCGCCCTCGTCGGACAGCAGGCTCGAGGCGACGGATACCGAGCGCGACGCGTCCGGCACGTAGACCACCGGCCCGTCGTAGTGCGGAGAGATCTTCACCGCCGTGTGCACACGCGAGGTCGTCGCGCCGCCGATCAGCAGCGGAATCTTCTTCACGCGGAAGTAGTCGTCGCGCTGCATTTCCGACGCGACGTAGGCCATCTCTTCGAGACTCGGCGTAATCAGGCCCGACAGCCCGATGATGTCCGCGCCCTCGACCTTCGCCTTCGCGAGGATCTCGCTGCACGGGACCATCACGCCCATGTTGACCACTTCGAAGTTGTTGCACTGGAGCACGACCGACACGATGTTCTTGCCGATGTCGTGCACGTCGCCCTTCACGGTCGCGATGACGATCTTGCCCTTCGCGCGCACGTCGCCGCCGGCCGCCGAGAGCTGGCGCTTTTCTTCCTCGATGAACGGGATCAGATGTGCGACTGCCTGTTTCATCACGCGCGCCGACTTCACGACCTGCGGCAGGAACATCTTGCCCTGGCCGAACAGGTCGCCGACGATGTTCATGCCGTCCATCAGCGGACCTTCGATCACGTTGATCGGGCGGCCGCCCGCGGCGGCGATCTTCGCGCGCACTTCCTCGGTGTCTTCGACGATGAACGTGTTGATGCCGCTCACGAGCGCATGCGCAAGACGCTTCTCAACCGGCTGGTTGCGCCATTCGAGGTTCTCTTCCTTCTTCGCGGCCCCGCTCTTGAACTTGTCGGCGATTTCGAGCAGGCGGTCGGTGCCGTCTGCACGGCGGTTCAGCACGACGTCTTCGACGAGTTCGCGCAGTTCGGGATCGAGTTCGGCATACACGCCGAGCTGGCCCGCGTTGACGATGCCCATGTCCATCCCCGCCTGGATGGCGTGGTAAAGGAACACCGTGTGGATCGCCTCGCGCACCGGGTCGTTGCCGCGGAACGAGAACGACACGTTCGACACGCCGCCGCTGATCTTCGCGTACGGCAGGTTCTGCTTGATCCAGCGGGTCGCCTCGATGAAGTCGACCGCATAGTTATTGTGTTCCTCGATGCCGGTCGCGATCGCAAAGATGTTCGGATCGAAGATGATGTCTTCGGGCGGAAAGCCGACTTCGTTGACGAGCACGTCGTACGAGCGCTTGCAAATGCCGGTCTTGCGCTGGAACGTGTCGGCCTGGCCCTGCTCGTCGAACGCCATCACGACGGCAGCCGCGCCATAGCGGCGAATCAGCTTCGCATGATGAACGAACGCTTCCTTGCCTTCCTTCAGCGAGATTGAGTTGACGATCGCCTTGCCCTGCACGCACTTGAGGCCCGCCTCGATCACTTCCCACTTCGACGAGTCGATCATGATCGGCACGCGCGCGATGTCCGGCTCCGACGCGATCAGATTCATGAAGCGCACCATCGCCGCTTTCGAATCGAGCATCGCCTCGTCCATGTTGATGTCGATCACCTGCGCGCCGTTCTCGACCTGCTGGCGCGCGACGGCCAATGCTTCGTCGAACTGATTGTTCAGGATCATTCGCGCGAACGCTTTCGAGCCTGTCACGTTGGTGCGTTCGCCAACGTTGATGAAAAGCGTCCCGGACGTGACGTTGAACGGCTCGAGGCCGGCAAGGCGCATGGTGTGATCGGTCATGGCGTGTGTGCGAGTCGGGTGCGTGCGTTAAGGGGCGTGCTGGGCTTCGGGTGAAGTACGTGAGGCCGGCTCAGGCCGCGTCGCGATACTGGCTGGGCCACTTGCGCGGCTTCAGCTCGGCGAGCGCCTTCGCGATCGCCGCGATGTGCTCGGGCGTCGTGCCGCAGCAGCCGCCCGCGACGTTCACGAGCCCCGCTTCGGCGAACTCCTTCAGCAAGCCCGAGGTATCCGCGGGCAATTCGTCGAAGCCGGTGTCGCTCATCGGATTCGGCAGGCCGGCGTTCGGGTAGCACGACACGTAGGTGTCGCACAGTTTCGCGAGCTCGGCGATGTACGGGCGCATCAACGCCGCGCCGAGCGCGCAATTCAGGCCGAACGTCAGCGGTTTCGCGTGACGCAGCGAGTTCCAGAAGGCCTCGACGGTCTGGCCCGACAGAATGCGGCCCGACGCATCGGTGACGGTGCCCGAGATCATGATCGGCAGACGCTCGCCGGTGTTTTCGAACAGCTCGTCGAGCGCGAACAGTGCGGCCTTCGCATTCAGCGTATCGAAGATCGTTTCGACGAGGAACAGGTCCGCGCCGCCGTCGAGCAGCGCTTTCGCCTGCTCGTAGTACGCGGCGTGCAGTTCGTCGAAGCTCACGTTGCGCGCGCCCGGATCGTTGACGTCCGGCGAAATGCTGGCGGTTTTCGGCGTCGGGCCGATTGCGCCAGCGACGAAGCGCGGCTTGTCCGGCGTCGCGTATTTGTCACATGCGGCGCGCGCGAGTTTCGCCGATTCGACGTTCATCTCGACGGCGAGCGATTCCATGCCGTAGTCGGCCTGCGCGACCGTGGTCGCGCCGAACGTGTTGGTTTCGATGATGTCCGCACCCGCCGCCAGATACTGCTCGTGAATCTCGGAGATGATCTTCGGCTGGGTGATCGACAGCAGTTCGTTGTTGCCTTTGATGTCGCGCGCGTAGTCCTTGAAGCGCTCGCCGCGATAGCGGGCTTCGTCGAGCTTGTAGCGCTGGATCATCGTGCCCATCGCGCCGTCCAGAATCAGGATGCGCGAGTTCAGCAGCGCGGGCAGCGCTGCGCCGCGGGTGTAGGCGGGCTCGGAACGGACTGGCGTGACGGATTGAGCAGGCTGGGTCATGGCGGAAGAGGGCTTGCGCCGGCGTTGGCGGAAAGCCTGTCATTGTAGCCGCTGCCGGACGGATGCGCCCGGCGCGGCGGGCCGGCGCAAAGGGCGGCCGGCAAAATCGACGTATAAGAGCGCGCCGCGCCAGGAATCCGGCAACGCGCTAACAAACGAAGCAAGCGAAGCAATGAAATGACGCGATAAGAAACGGCCCGGGAAGCCAAAGCCTGCCGGGCCGTTTCGCTGCCGCCGACCGCCTGATGGAACCCGCCGGCAAAGCCGCGCGGTGCGGTCGATCGATGTTGCCAGAGTGTCAGCTAAATCCCTCCGGTCAGTGCAGGACCACCGGTTGATGCATCAGACTGTCGAACTGGCCGAGGAATTCGTCGACCTCGTCGAGCGTCGGCTCGCCTTCGATCAGCTTTTGCACATGCTCGCGAAAACGCGCCGCCATTGCCCCGTCGATGTAGATCTCGCGCTGCATGTTCTTGTCGACAATCTCGTAGCCGCCCGACTTCATGGCCAGCAGACCTTCTTGCGGAGGAAACTCGACGACGCAATAGTTAGGGCTGTTATAGATCATTTGCATGGCGACACTCCTTATTTCCGTTGGGCTCCTGCCGTTTTCTGCACCATAGGTGGAGCATGTGGGATGGAATTCAAGGGGTGGGTCCGGACGACGCAAGTAAAAAGCTCCGGACCTGAAGGTTAGACCCGCCGCTCCAGAAACGATTCAAGCAAGGCGGCAAAACGGTGAGATTGCTCGATTGGCGCGAGATGCGCGGCGTCCAGCAACTCGAAGCGGGCGCCCTCGATCGCCTCCGCTATTGCCTGAGTAGCAGCAGGGGGCGTGCCCGTGTCGTGACGTCCGGCCACCGTCAGCGTCGGACAGCGGATCAAGCCGTGGCGGCCGCGCAGGTCGAAATCGCGCAGCGCCTCGCAGGCCATCGCAAAACCTTCCGGCGGCGTGCGCGCAAAGGTCTCACGGATCGGCTCGACCGCTTCGGGATGCCCGGCATGAAAGTTGGGCGTGAGCCAACGCGCGAGCGTCGACGGCAACAGCGCCGCCATGCCCTCGCTGCGCGCGGTGTGAGCGCGCTGATCCCATAACGCGTGGCTTTCGGGCGGGGTGCCGCCGGCGCTATCGGCAATCGTCAGTGTGTCGATGCGCGACGGATGGTCGAGCGCGAATTGCTGCGCGATCATGCCGCCGAGCGACAGGCCGACCAGGTGCGTCGTCGGCGCGCCGAGGGCATCGAGCAGTTTGGCCAGATCGTCGGCCAGATCGCGCATGCCGAACGGCTCGCGCGCGACCGCGCTGTGGCCGTGGCCGCGCACGTCGTAGCGCAGCACCGTGTAATCGTCGCGGAAATAGCCGGCCATCTGATCCCAGATGGAAAGATCACCGCCCAACTGGTGGATGAAGGTGAGCCACGGGCCGCCGCCTTCGTTGCTCAGCACGTAGCGTGTTTCGATACCGTTGATGTTCACCTGCATGCGGACTCCTTTGAAGGAAACGCAGTGAAAAAGCGCGGTAGGTCGCCTCGTTCTCGCGAACGGGCGCTCCATTGAGGTGCGAGTCAGCGTTGCAAAGGAAGTTTCGCCGATCTTGAGCGAATCTGCTCGTGACACTCTGTCACGAAACATGTCACGGTTTGATGATGGCCGGAGCGGTCGAATCGACCGGTGCGGCGGGGGCGGTCTCGGGCGTTACTGCCGATGCATCCGCCGGCGCTGGCGTTGCGGCCGCCGCGCCGTTGTCACCGCCGTGATCCGGCGACGTCTCATCGGCACTGAGCTTGCCACGCCACACCAGTTCGAACTGGGTGCCGTTCGGCTCCGTCTGCAGGATGCGCGCGGGCAGCCAGCCGAGCGACGGCGCGAGCCACACGTCGATACGGCGCTGGTCGCCGTCGCGCCGCGGCAGACGTTTGAAATGACGCGTCTGCAGATAGCCCTGCGCCGCGCGGATCATTTCGTCGCCGATCGTCTCGATCGGCCAGTTCTCGCCGCTATCGGTATCGACGACGAAAAACTGTCGCGCGACGCCAGGCTTATAGGCGTCAGGATCGCCGCGCACGAGGCTCGCGAGTTGCATCACGACGCTGAAGCGGTCCTGCGCGCCGTCGGGCAACGGCAACGTGGCCGGCGTGCGCGTGAAGCCGATTTTCCTGTCGTTGCGACTGAAGATCGCAATGTCTTCCGCGCGACGACCACGCTTTTCGCTGTACTGCGCCGGCGCGAGGCCAAAGGTATCGATGCCGCCGCGGCTCGAAAACACAAATGGACCGACGAACGGCAGCGGCACCGACACGATCATTTCGTAGCCGTGCGCATCGCTCGCCCAATGGATCGTGCCGGGCGCGTTGCGCACGCCGTTGTAGAACGTGTCGTATTCGAGCTCGGCCGATGGCGGTACCGAAAACTTCACGCCCTGCGACGCTTGCGGCGCGCTGGCCGCGGCCGGGGCGCTCGCGGCGTTGCCGCTGGCGTTCGCTTGGGCCGATGCATTCGCGTTCGCAGCGGCGGGCGGCGCGCTCGCCGCCACCTCCGATGCCGGCGTTGCCGCCGGCTCGTTCGGCCTGGCCGGCTGCAACGCGGTCAACACATGCTGCTCGCGCGGCTGATTCACCGCGGGCTTGCGTGCGGGCGCGGGCGGATGCCGTGCCGGCGCGGCCGGCTGTAGCGCCGGTTGACGCTCGACCTTCTCGGGCGTCAGCAGCGCGACCTGCACCGGCACATGCTCGTGATCCGCGGGATTGAGATTCACGCGATTGCGCTCGAACCATTGCGCCGCGATCCAGTGCACGACCGCCACGGCCATGAGCACCGCGATCCAGCGCCACGCGCGCGCGCCGCGTCCCGGCCCCTTGCCAAATGCTGGCAGGCGATCACGACGGCGGGTGGCGGAAGCAAAGTCCATCGGCGCTTGAATGGGTGGAGGTCTGGAAGGTCCGGTCCGTATCAACCGTGTTCGCTGCGTGGCGTCGCGCTGTAGCCGAGTTCGTACGACAGCTTGCGCGCGCATTCGCGCAGCGCGGTATCGATCTCGCCGCCCCAGCGGATATCGAACGCGCCCTCATGGCCGAGCGCGACCAGACCGAGCGCGAGTTCGCCGGTCGAATCGAACACCGGCATCGAAAACGCGTGGATCGTCGGGAGCAGCATGCCTTCGACGCGCGCGGCCTCGTGTTCGCGCACCTCGGCGAGAACCTTGTCGACGTCTTCGCGAGTGCGCGGCACGCCGCTATACGACGAGCGCCGCGAGTCGGCCAGCTCGCGCTCGAGCATCGCGGCGGTCTTGCCGGACGGCAGGTAGGCGGCGAACAGCAGACCGGTCGCCGAGCTGAGCAAGGGCATCACGTCGCCAAGTTTCAGCGATGCCTTGGCCGGATAGCTCGACTCCATCCAGTGCACCATCGTTGGTCCCTGATTGCCCCATACGGCGATGCCGACCGTCAGATCGAGCCGGTCGCGAAGCGTGGCGAGGGCGATGCGCGCGAGCTTCACACCGTCGACGCGCGCAAGCCGCGCGAGCCCCAACTGCAAAGCGAAGCCGCCGAGTTCGTAGCGGCCCGACAGCGGGTCCTGCGCGACCACCCCGAGGCGCAGAAAACTGACCAGATAGCGATGCGCCTTCGCCGGACTCATGCCCGCGCGCTGCGCGAGATCGCGCAGCATCATTGCGCGCGGTTCGTGGGTCAGAACGTCGAGCAGCCTGAATCCGACCTCGATCGACTGGATGCCCGAGCGTAGTTTTTCTTCGCCGGGTTCGCCGGTTTCGTCATCGGCGCCGGTTGCGTCGGTGAGATCGGCGTGCTCGAGCAGATCGTCGGCGGATGCCGGGTCGGTGCGGGTGCGGATCGTGCCGGAGCGGGCGTTGGCGGACATGGGCAAAAGGCGCGGGCGGCGCATTCGGTAAAAATAAATGGCGGTAGTGACTGTGGCAACGACGACCAGCGACGAACGGCGACGAACAGCGACGAACAGCGACGACGAACACGCATACTGGGCCGCGCCGATTCACCATCGTAGAATAGATTCCTTCCATCGTCACTCTTACACGGTTCACAGCACTATGAAACTTGCCTCGCTGAAGGACGGCACGCGCGACGGTCAACTGATCGTCGTGTCCCGCGACCTGCACACGGCGGCCATTGCCGACGCGATCGCGCCCACGTTGCAGCGCGTGCTCGACGACTGGGCCTTCTACGCGCCGCAACTGCACGACCTCTACGATGCGCTGAACCAGGGCCGCGCGCGCAACAGCTTTTCGTTCGACGCGAAGGAGTGCATGGCGCCTCTGCCGCGCGCGTTCCAGTGGGCCGACGGCTCGTCGTACGTGAACCACGTCGAACTCGTGCGGCGCGCGCGCGGCGCGGAAATGCCGCCCGAATTCTGGACCGACCCGCTGATGTACCAGGGCGGCAGCGACGACTTCATCGGTCCGCGCGACGACGTCGTGTGCGCATCGGAAGAGTACGGCATCGACTTCGAGGCCGAAGTCGCGGTCATCACCGGCGACGTGCCGATGGGCGCGACGCCCGAGCAGGCGCTGCGCGGCGTGCGGCTGGTTGCGCTGGTCAACGACGTCTCGCTGCGCAATCTGATCCCCGCCGAACTCGCGAAGGGCTTCGGCTTTTTCCAGAGCAAGCCGGCCACGTCGTTCGCGCCGGTCGCTGTGACCCCGGACGAACTCGGCGAAGACTGGCGCGAAGGGCGCGTGCATCGGCCGATGATCGTCCACTGGAACGGCAGAAAGGTCGGCCAGCCCGACGCGGGCACCGACATGGTGTTTCACTTCGGTCAGCTGATCGCGCATGCGGCGAAGACGCGCAATCTGCGTGCCGGTTCTATCGTCGGTTCGGGTACGGTGTCGAACAAGGACGCGAAGCGTGGCTACTGCTGTATCGCCGAGAAGCGCTGCCTCGAAACGATCGAGCACGGCGCGCCGCAAACGGAGTTCATGAAGTACGGCGACACCGTGAAGATCGACATGTTCGACGACGCGGGCAAATCGATTTTCGGTGCGATCGAGCAGAGCATCGCGCCGCTCGACTGAAGCGCGGCGGTGACGCCGTAGTGCCTTGACGCGGCGGCACGCGCGAAAGGGTTTCGCCCGATGCCGCCGCCAGCGTGCGCGGCTACACTGACTGGCGCGCCGGCTGGGACGGCGCGAAATGCGCGAGTTTCGGATGGCGTGCAGCAACGCATCGGTAGCACATCGGCAATACATCACAATGAAACCCGACGTGAGGAAACAGCATGCCGCGATTGGACTTCTCCACAGCTGAACATCGGCGTGCTTGCGCGTCTTCCGTTCAGGCGCGTACGAGCGCGCCTCGCTCGAGCGCCCGCGTGATGGTCGAAATCATTAATGGCAAGTGGCTTTATCAGCCGCATTGAATGGGTCGCGACGTTGCGCGCGCGACTGGATGAATCTTTCACGGATTGCTCATCATGTCTCAGCCATCGCAACCGAACG
The DNA here is from genome assembly GCF_014397785.1 of Paraburkholderia podalyriae. Classification (GTDB taxonomy): domain Bacteria; phylum Pseudomonadota; class Gammaproteobacteria; order Burkholderiales; family Burkholderiaceae; genus Paraburkholderia; species Paraburkholderia podalyriae. The sequence goes on along the minus strand of NZ_VZQQ01000026.1, from coordinate 56,530 downwards.
ACGCGTACTACGCGCACTATCAGTCGCTGCGCTTGCAGCGTCATCCGCACGGCGTGCTCGAAGTCGTGATGAGCGGCGAGGGCGCGAATAGGAGCGGTCTCGCCACCGCGAACACGCGCATGCATTACGAACTCGCCGAGGTCTGGCGCGACATCGATCGCGATCCCGACACGCGCGTCGCGATCATTCGCGGCGAGGGCAAGGGCTTTTCGGCCGGCGGCGATCTGCAACTCGTCGAGGACATGGCGAACGATTTCGAGGTGCGCACGCGCGTGTGGCGCGAAGCGCGCGACCTCGTCTACAACGTGATCAACTGCGGCAAACCGATCGTCTCGGCGATGCATGGTCCGGCGGTCGGCGCGGGGCTCGTCGCGGGGCTGCTCGCCGATATCTCGATCGCGGCGAAGACGGCGCGCATCATCGACGGACACACGCGCCTCGGCGTCGCCGCGGGCGATCATGCGGCGATCGTGTGGCCGCTGCTGTGCGGCATGGCGAAGGCGAAGTACTACCTGCTGCTGTGCGAGCCGGTGAGCGGCGAGGAGGCGGAGCGCATCGGGCTCGTGTCGCTCGCCGTCGACGAAAGCGATCTGCTGCCGAAGGCGTTCGAAGTCGCGCGCAAGCTCGCCGACGGTTCGCAGACCGCAATCCGCTGGACCAAGTACGCGCTGAACAACTGGCTGCGCACGGCGGGGCCGGCGTTCGATGCTTCGCTCGCGCTCGAATTCATGGGCTTCGCGGGGCCCGATGTGCGCGAGGGCCTGAGCTCGTTGCGGGAGCGGCGCGCGCCGGATTTTGGCGCGGGCGATCCACGCAACGACGAGCGATCCTGATGCCACAGTCGGCACGGTATGATCGAATCAACGCGCGCGGTTGCGCGCACCCCACCAATCTTCAGGCACCGAGGCGACAAGCATGACCGACACCACTGGCTCCGCGCCGCCCTTTCCCGGTTTTCCCGGTTTCCCGCCCGCTGAAATGCTCGATCGCATGTGGGCCATGATTCGGCTGTCGCCGTTCGGCGCCGCCATGACGGGCGCGCAGCCGGGGGGCGGCACGAGCCCGTCGCTGTCGATGATGACCGACATGATGGCGCCGCTCACGAGCGTCGAGGAGCTCGACAAGCGCATCACCGACATGCGCGCGGTCGAGCAATGGCTGAAGCTGAACCTGAGCATGCTGCAGTCGGCGACCCAGGCGCTCGAAGTGCAACGCGCGACGCTCGCGACACTGCGCGCGTTCGGCGCGTTCGCGCAGTCGTCGATGTCGCAGCCGGCGGCGGCTGCGTCGAGTTCCGCCGCGACTGACGCGCCGGCGCGGAGTTGGACGAAGCCGGCCGAGCTCGCGCCCGAAAGCGCCACGCAGGCCGACAGTGACGAAGAGGAAGCGCCCGCGGCGCCCGCTTTCGATGCATCCGCGTGGTGGAACCTGCTTCAATCGCAGTTCAACCAGATCGCGCAGTTCGCGGTGACGCAGCCGTCCGTCGCGGTCGCCGCGGCGGGCGGGGGCACGCAGGGAAAGCCGGAGCCGTCGAAGGCCGCCGATGCGCCGGGCGCCGATGCATCGGGCGCCGCCGCGCAAAACGCGAAGCCCGCCGCCAAACGGCCGGCCGCGAAGCGCGCAGCCACGTCAGCCAAACGCGCGGCCGGAACGAGCGCGGCAACGCCGAAAAAGTCGACGTGAGCCGGACGGCGCGCCGGGAATCAGTGGCCGATGATGAAGGCGACTGATCGGCTGCGTTTTTCCCTATTCCAACGCCGTCGATTTCCGCGCGCGCGAATCGCCGAATTTCTTGAGAGAAGTCAATGCCACAGCGCACTCGCGCGGCTTCTGTCACGGGTTTGGTGGGAAGCGCATGCTATCATTGTGTAAGCTTGATCTGGCTTTGGGGCGCGCGCTGAAAGCAACCAATCCCGCCACCCTGGCGTCATTCGCCGCCGGCACTACCGGTGCAGGGCTGGACGGGGTGGTTTGTCGACCCAGACTGGCTCGACCTCAGGCAAAGGGTATTCCTCACCCACGGTTGGCTGCGGCGGCTGGATCACGCTTCAGACGACAATACAACAGCCCGGACTTCTTTGCTGCCCGATGCTTCTGGGCGGCCGGTTAACGCGTAAAATTGAACGCTTGGCCGATAAACGGCAGATCCGTTCGTCGTAGGTAAAAACGACTACACGTAGCAGCAACAGACACACACAGTAAGTGCAGAACAGGGGTGGGACTATGAACACCATGCTTTATCCGGAACTTTATAGATCGCTCGAATCCGTTCGATGGGACATGGAGAAGGACATTCCCTGGGACAAATTCGATGCATCGCTGTTGACCGACGAGCAGGCCGCGACGATCAAGATGAACGCGATCACCGAATGGTCGGCGTTGCCCGCCACGGAAATGTTTCTGCGTGACAATCATCACGACAGCGATTTCTCCGCATTCATGAGCGTGTGGTTCTTCGAGGAGCAGAAACACTCGCTGGTGCTGATGGAGTACCTGCGCCGCTTCAAGCCGGAACTGGTCCCGACCGAAGAGGAACTGCACGCGGTGCGCTTCGAGTTCGATCCCGCGCCGCCGCTCGAAACGCTGATGCTGCACTTCTGCGGCGAAATCCGCCTCAATCACTGGTATCGCCGCGCTGCCGAATGGCACACCGAGCCGGTCATCAAGCACATCTACGAAACCATCTCGCGCGACGAAGCGCGCCACGGCGGCGCGTATCTGCGCTACATGAAGAAGGCGATGGCGCAAACCGGCGACATCGCGCGTGCCGCGTTCGCGAAGATCGGTGTGCTGATGGCGTCGGCGCGTCGCACCGAAAAGCCGCTGCACCCCACCAACCTGCACGTGAATCAGGCGCTGTTCCCGCGCGACACGATTCAGTCGCGTCTGCCGGATCCGGAATGGCTCGAGCGCTGGCTCGACGAGCAGATCCGTTTTGACGACGGCTGGGAAAAGAAGGTCGTCGAGCGCATTCTGCACAACCTGTCGCTGCTGTTCGAACGCACGTTCAACACCGCGCAGGAATTGAACCGTTATCGCAAGGAAGTGGTTGCGCGCCTGCAAGCCGCTGATCAAAACTCCGCGCATCAGCAGCCGGCGTAACGGCTGGGGCGGTTTAAATGCCATTTGAAAAGGCGGTCCGGCAGGCGCGAGCTTGCCGGACCGTTTTGCTTCGCGCGGTCCAGCGTGTATCGTGACGGCACTTGGAATTCCTGTTCCCGTAACTCCGCAACTCTGTGACTGTACGATGACCGCCATCTTCGAACGCAAGATTCTGACGCGCGATGCCCTCGCGAAACTGCGTCCTTCGCTGCGCGCGCCCGTCGTGTTTACGAACGGCGTGTTCGATATCCTGCATCGCGGTCACGTGACCTATCTGGCCGACGCGAAGGCGTTGGGCGCGTGCCTTATCGTCGGGGTCAATAGCGACGCGTCGGTTCGGATGCTCGGCAAGGGCGACGACCGGCCGATCAACAACGAGGCCGACCGCATGGCCTTGCTCGCGGCGCTGGAAAGCGTCGACTACGTGGTGGGCTTCGGCGAGAAGACGCCGGTCGAGCTGATTGCCGCGCTGCGCCCGGACGTTCTCGTGAAGGGCGGCGACTACGACATGGACGCGCTGCCTGAATCGGCGCTCGTGCGTGGCTGGGGCGGCAAGGCGCTCGCGATAGCGTTCCAGCACGATCGCTCGACGACCGCGCTGCTGAAGAAGGTACGCACGCTGGGTTGATGCTGCTGATTGACGCGGGCAAGCGCGGCGGACCGCGGAACCTCGCCTCGTTACTGCGGCAACTCCGATGTCGAAATCGGCGCCTCCGGCGCGGGTCCGCCGACCACCGCCTGATCGGCGGCATCGGCCGCGCTGACCGGCTGCACCTTCAGCCAGCTCGGATGAATCTGGCGGTTCAGACGGTTTGGTTCGCGTCCGCCCGCGGTGGGTGTCGGGCCAAAGGTGCCACGCAGCGCGACGAAAGCCAGCACGTTGACAACAATCAGAATGGCGATCGGCCAGCGAAGCATTATGGGTGTTTCCAATCCAGATACAAGTTGAGCCTGGGGTGTGACGGAGAAGCGCTGGCGCGAAAAATACACGGCGATATGCGCGCGAGGCAATCAGACGCGCTGCCGCGCCGTATCCTCGGCCGCGATCAGCGCAAGCCCCGACAGCACCAGCGAATCGTGGCGAGTATGCGGCACTTTCAGCGCGCTTGCCACTTCGTCGGCGGCGCCGCCGCCGACCACGAGACGCACCGGCACCTGCCACTCCTCCTGCAGATCCCGCCACATCCGCTCGATCAGTCCCGCCTGCGCCAGCGTGCAGCCCGCCGATAGTGAGCACGGCGTATCCGTCGCGAAGAACGGGCCGCGACGGGTCGCGTCGGCCGCGTCGAGCAGACTGCGCGCGTGCGTGGCGTCGAGCGTCGGCAGTTGCGCGGTGTGCTCACCGAGCGAGCGCATCATCAGCGTCCAGCCCGGCGCAATCAATCCGCCGATGAATGCGCCGTCCGCGCGCAAGGCCTCGAGCGTTGTCGCGGTGCCGAAGGTCGCGAGCAGCAGATGCTCGCCGGGAAAGGTCGCGTGCGCGCCGATCATGCCGGCCCAGCGATCGCTGCCGAGCGAGTCCGGTGTCGTGTAGCAATTGGTCACGCCGCATTGGCGAGCGCTCGCGCGGATCGTCGCGAGCGGCAGTCGCGGCCAGTGCGCGTCGACCAGCGTCGCAATGTGCGTCGCGACCTCCGTGCCCGCCACGTTGGAGAGCCACGCGCCGCATGGCGTCGGCCAGTCAGTCCAGGCGGGTTGCGCTCCCGGCCGCGCGCGTGGCCCGGCAACGTCGTCATGCGAGAGCGCGCCGCTCGCCAACTGCGTCCCATCGGACTGCACCAGCGCCCACTTGATCCGGCTATTGCCCGCGTCGATCAGCAGATAGGGCGCGCGCTGCGTCATGCGACACCGTCGGCGAGGCGCAGCGACACGTCGCCGGTCGCGATGCTCTGGCGGCCCTCAGCCGTATCGAGCAGCAACTGGCCCCGTTCGTCGACGCCCGCCGCCACGCCGCGCGCGAGTTCCTCGCCCTGCTCGAGCAGCACGACTTCGCGACCCGCGTAAGCATGCACCGCGTTCCAACGCGGCTGGAACGGCGCGAAGCCTTCGGTGCCGAAGCGCTGCAGCATCGGCTCGAGCGCGTTCAATTCGGCGGCGAGCGTGTCGGTCAGATTCGCATTCGGCAGCGCGCGCTGCAACGCGGTGGGCACCGTGCCGCGCGCCTGCGGCGGCACGTCGGTGTTCAGCGCGCCGACCTTCGCCGCGAGTTCATCGGCGCCCTTCACGTTGGTGCCGATGCCGATCACGACCGCGCTCGCATCGTCGGTGCTCCACGCGGTTTCGATCAGGATGCCGGCGAGCTTGTCGCCTTCGAGCAGCACGTCGTTCGGCCACTTCAGCGCGATCTGTCCGGGACCTGCGACCGGCAGCGAGCGCAACCCGTCGACGAGCGCGACGCCCACCGCGAGGCTCAAGCCCGCGAGCCCTTCGAGCGGGCGCGGCAATACGCACGCGACCGAGAACAGCAGCGCGTTACCCGGCTCCGCGTACCACGGCCGGCCACGGCGGCCGCGCCCCGCGGTCTGCAGATACGCGACGCGCACGATCGGCTGCGGCAGCGCGTTCGCGCGGCGCGGCAGTGCTTTCACGCGCGCCATCAGGTCGGCGTTGGTCGAGCCGGTTTCTTCGACGATTTCGATCGGCCAGTCATGCGCATGCGCGCCGAACAGTTTGACGGCGCGTTCGCGATCGATGCGCCAGTCGGTCCAAGCCGACGACGAGACTGGTGCCGCGCTTGTCGCAGCGGGCGGGGAGGCGGGAGTCCTGGAGGCATTCATGACTCGTATTGTAGCCACAGCGAACCCGCCCGAGACCCGAATGCGGACCGGTGAGCGGCGACGCCGATCGATGTGCATCAGTGCGGACCGACGGCCGAGCCTTCGCTACAATGGCCGCTAATCCGATAACCAGATTCACGCGATCCTTGAACTACGACACTCCGCCCGGCCTTGAAGTCGCGGCTGGCAGCCAAGGCAAGATCGTCCGTCTCTCGGGCCAGTGGACGGCGCTCGCGCTCGCGCGCGATCGCGACACCGGGCATGTGATCCCGTTGCTGCGTTCGCTGACCGGCGCGCAGGGCATCGGCGAGTGGGACCTGTCGCGGGTCGACAGGATGGACCACGTCGGCGGCCAGGCGCTGTGGCGTGTGTGGGGCCGCACGATGCCGCCCGGCACCGCGCTTACCGACACGCAGCGCGACATCTTCGAGCGCATCGCGCTGCTCGACGCGGGGCGCGAGAGCGCCGAGCCGGTCACCCGCCTCGATCCCTTTACGCGTCTCGGTCTCGGTCTCTTCTCGTTCGTCGAGCATATGCAGGGCGGCGTCACGATGCTCGGGCGCGTCGTGCTCGATCTGCTCGCGATCGTGCGCAAGCCGAAGATCACGCCGTGGACCGAAATCTCCGCGAACATCTACAACGCCGGCGCCCGCGCGCTGCCGATCACCGCGCTGGTCGCGTTCCTGATCGGCATCGTGTTGAGCTATCTGTCGGCACAGCAATTGCGTATCTTTGGCGCGAACCAGTTCATCGTCAATATTCTGGGCCTCGCGGTGATTCGCGAGCTCGGCCCGGTGTTGTCGGCAATTCTGGTGGCGGGCCGCTCGGGCTCGGCGATCACCGCGCAGATCGGCGTGATGCGCGTGACCGAGGAACTCGACGCGATGCGCGTGATGGGCATCCCGCACGGCCTGCGCCTGATCCTGCCGCGCGTGATCGCACTGGCCGTCGCGATGCCGCTGCTCGTGATGTGGACCAACGTGATCTCGTTGACGGGCGGTGCGCTCGCTGCGAAGCTCGTGCTTGGCATCGACATGAGCTTCTTCGCGCGGCAACTGCCGAACGTCGTGCCGATCGCGAACCTGTGGATCGGCCTTGGCAAGGGCGCGGTGTTCGGTATGCTGATCGCGATCGCAGGCTGTCATTTCGGCTTCCGTATCAAAGCCAATTCGCAGAGTCTCGGCGAAGGCACGACGACCTCGGTGGTCACGTCGATCACCATCGTGATTCTCGCGGACGCGGTGTTCGCGATCCTCTTTCAGAACGTGGGGCTAGGATGATCGCGCCACTGACCGAGGCCGTGCGCGGCCAGCCCGTACCGTCGATCGCCGAGCCGGTGATCGAGGTGATCGACATCACCAAGCGCTACGGCCGCAACATCGTGCATCAGCATCTGAACCTCGACGTGCGGCGCGGCGAGATCGTGTCGATCGTCGGCGGCTCGGGTTCGGGCAAGACCACGCTGGTGCGGCAGATTCTCGGCCTCGAACGGCCGTCGAGGGGCACCATCAAGCTGTTCGGCGAGAATCTCGCCACGATCTCCGCCGACACCGCGCTGCTGATGCGCAGCCGCTCCGGCATGCTGTTCCAGCGCGGCGCGCTGTTCTCGTCGCTGTCCGTGTTCGACAACGTCGCGCAACCGGTGCGCGAGCTCGGCAAGGTGCCAGAAGACCTGCTGCGCGACATCGTGATGCTGAAGCTCGAAATGGTCGGGTTGCCGTGCAAGCACGCGTCGAAGATGCCGTCGGCGCTGTCGGGCGGAATGATCAAGCGGGTCGGCATCGCGCGCGCGATCGCGCTCGAACCCGAGCTGCTGTTTCTCGACGAACCGACCGCCGGCCTCGACCCGCAGGCGTCCGAAGAATTCGTCGAGCTGATCTCCGGGCTGCATCGCGCGCTCGGTCTCACGGTCGTGATGGTCACGCACGATCTCGACACGATGGTCGCGCTGTCGACGCGCGTGGCCGTGATCGCCGATCGGAAGGTGCTGGTGAACGCGCCGGTCGAACAGGCCGCGGGCATTGACCATCCGTTCATCCGCGAATATTTCCTCGGCCTGCGCGGGCGCCGCGCGTTGCAGGCGCTGCCGCCGGAGCGCCGCGCGAAGCTGCCGCGGGCGGCGCTCGAGCCGGCGTCGTCCGAGTTGCCGCTGTGAGGCCGGCCGTCGTGAACCAGGAAAACTGACAATGGAAAACAAATCGCATGCATTCTGGGCCGGGCTGTTCACCGTCGTGCTGATGGCGGCGATCGGGCTGGCCGCGTTTCTGTTCAACGTTGACCGCACGGTGCGGGTGCCGTACGACCTGATCGCGCGCACCAACGTGACCGGCCTTTTTGCGGACGCCGCGGTGCGCTTTCGCGGACTCGACGTCGGCCGCGTGCAGTCGATCAAGTTCGATCCGACACATCCGGGGCAGATCCTGATCCGCATCATGGTCGACGAGCACGCGCCGATCACGCATTCGACGTTCGGCAGTCTCGGCTTGCAGGGCGTGACCGGCATCGCGTTCATCCAGCTCGACGATACCGGGCGCGATCTGACACCGCTGCCGTCGTCGGCGCAGAAGGTCGCGCAATTGCCGATGCGCCCGGGCCTGTTCGACCAGTTGCAGCAACGCGGCGACGTGCTGTTGCGCAAGCTCGAAAAAGTCACCGACAGCGTAAACAACATGCTGTCGCCGGAAATGGTCGCGCAACTGCACGATACGGCGGCGAACATCGCGCAGGCCGCTTCAGGCGTCGCGGCGCTGACTCAACAGATGGGGCCCGTCGCCAGCAAGCTGCCCGGCACGATCGACCAGTTGAACCGCACGCTCGCCTCGACCAACCAGATGATTACGGGCCTCGAACGTCCCGACGGGCCGTTCGAGCGCAACCTGAACAAGGTCGGCACGGCCGCGCAGCAGGCGGGCGAAGCGCTCACGCAGATGAACTCGTCACTGCAGGATCTGTCCGCCCGGGTCGGCTACGACACGCTGCCGCGCGTGAATTCGCTGACCGAGGAAGCGCGCTCGGCCGCACAATCGATCGACCGCGCCGCCGACACCTTCAACACCAATCCGCGCAGCGTGCTGTTCGGCGCGCCGCGCGCGGCGCCGGGTCCGGGGGAGGCCGGCTTCGCGTGGCCCGCCGCTGCCGCCGCGCCCGCAGCCCACTAACTCCGCAGGCTGGAACACAGGAAGATGCTATGTCACGCTCGATTCACCGACTGTTGTCCTTGCGAGCCGCGCTCGCGGCGCTGCTCGCGTTCGGCGTGCTGGCGGCGGGCTGCGCGGGCACTTCCGCGGTGGTCTCGGACCTCCGCTACGACTTTGGGCCACCGCCGCAGAGCGCCGCCGCGAGCCGGCTGCCCGCCGTCAAGGTGCTCGAGGTCGGCGCGCCGTCCGTGCTCGAATCCGACCGGCTGATCTATCGGCTGAGCTACGCCGACGCGCAGCAGACGGCCGCCTACGCCAACAGCCACTGGACGATGATGCCGTCGCAACTGCTGACGCAGCGCCTGCGCAATGCGCTGAGCGAGCGCGGCACCGTGCTGACGGGCGCCGACGGCGTGGCCGCGCCGGTGCTGCGGGTCGATCTGACCGAGTTCGAGCAGGTGTTCGACAGTCAGACCGACAGCCACGGCGCGATCGCCGCGCGCGCGACGCTGATGCGAGGCGGCAAGGTGATCGGTCAGCAGACGTTCGTCGCGCGCGCGCCAGCGCATTCGGCGGATGCAGCCGGCGGCGCGCGGGCGCTCGCCGCGGCCAGCGACGACCTCGTCGCGCAGATCACCACGTGGCTCGGCTCGCAGGCGCTGGTCGCCGCGCAATGACGGGCGGGCAGCGCACGCATCGGAGCGCCGCATGAGCGAACGCCCCTGGCTGCGCCGTCCGTCGGCGCTGGCTCGTCAGGCGCTGCTGCTGTACACGGCGCTGATCATCTACGGGTCGTGGTATCCGTTCTCGGGCTGGCGCTCGCTCGGCATCACGCCGTTTGCCTATCTGTTCGATCCCATGCCGCAATACCTGACGGCGTTCGACGTCGTCACCAACGTGCTCGGCTATATGCCGTTCGGCGCGCTGGTGGTGCTCGCGCTATATCCGCGCTGGCGCGGCGCGCTGGCCGTCGCGCTCGCGTTCGTGTTGGGCGGCCTGCTGTCGGGCACGATGGAAGCCGTGCAGACCTATCTGCCGACCCGCGTCGCCTCGAATCTCGACCTCGCTGCCAACACGCTCGGCGCGCTCGTCGGCGCGGCGATGATGTCGCCGTTGACCGGCGCGCTGCTCGATCGGGGGCTGCTCAGGCGTCTGCGGCTCCTGTGGTTCGAGCGCGACCATGCGACGCTCGCGTGCCTCGTCGCCGCGTGGCCGTTCGCGACGATGTTTCCGGCGCCGCGCCTGTTCGGCCTCGGCAACTGGCCGCGCGCGCTGTGGCTGAGCTTCGATCCGACCATCCAGGACGCGCTGCTCGCGTGGACGCCGTTCGCGTGGCACGTCGGCGCATGGCCGGCGGCAGCCGCCGCGTGGCTGCCCGACGACACGTGGGAAGCGCTGATCACGACGCTGAACCTGTTCGCGGCGCTCGCGCTTGCGTCCGTGCCGGTGCGCCGTCATGCGCCGCGCGTGCGACTGCTGTTCGTGTTCATCGTCGCGACCTTGTGCGTGAAGGCCGGCGCGACGTTCCTGCAATCGCAATCGGGCCTCGCGTTCGACTGGGCGACGCCCGGCGCGTTGACAGGACTCGCGTGCGGCAGCGTCGCGGCGGTCGTCGCGCTGCCGCTGCGGCGACCCGTGCGCGTGACGCTCGCGGGAATCGCGCTCGTCGTCGCACTCGTGTTCGTCAATCTGCTGCCCGTGAACCCGTATTTCGACGCCGTGCTCGCGGACTGGCGGCAGGGTCGCTATCTGCATTTCAACGGACTCGCGCGCTGGCTCGCGTGGATGTGGCCCTATGCGGCGCTCGTGTGGCTCGCGTTTGCAGTCGAGCGGGCGTGGCTGAAGCGGCGCGCCAAGCCGGTGTGACGCGCTTGCGCGCCGGCCGCCGGGCCCCCGACGCCTCCACGGCCCGGTCGCTATAATCGTCCGCACGATGGGCGCCGCGGCATATCGCGTGCTGACAGCGCCATTGCACTTCCTTTCAGTCTCGCCTCCCGGACATCATGGATTCCTTCTACAAGCACCACGTTTTCTTCTGTCTGAATCAACGCGAGCCCGGTGCCGAGCGCCCGAGCTGCGCGAACTGCAACGCGCAGGCGATGCAGGAGTACGCGAAAAAACGCGTGAAGCAACTCGGCCTCGCCGGTCCCGGCCAGGTGCGCATCAACAAGGCCGGCTGCCTCGATCGCTGCGAACTGGGCCCGACGCTCGTCGTGTATCCCGAAGGTGTCTGGTACACCTACGTCGACGAGAGCGACATCGACGAGATCGTCGAATCGCATCTTGCGAATGGCAAGGTCGTCGAGCGTCTGAAGATCGATCAATAAAGCGAACCACGAAACGATCCACAGGCATCCCGATGAACGTCAACACGAAGAAGTATCTGATCGACGGCCCGGTCGGCAAGATCGAGGTCGCGCTGGACCTCCCTGACGACGTGCGCGAAACCGGCGCCGCACCGCGCGGCATCGCGCTCGTCGCGCATCCGCATCCGCTCTTTGGCGGCACGATGGACAACAAGGTCGCGCAGACGCTCGCGCGCACGCTCGTGCAACTGAACTACGTCACGTACCGGTCGAACTTCCGCGGCGTCGGCCAGACCCAGGGCGAGCACGACGCGGGCGTCGGCGAGCGCGATGATCTTCGTGCGGTGCTCGAGCACATGCGCGCCGACGCGGACTACGGAGATCTGCCGCTCGTGCTCGCGGGCTTTTCGTTCGGCACCGTGGTGCTGTCGCACGTCGCGGCGAAGCTGCGCGACGAAGGGCGGGAAATCGAGCGCATCGTGTTCGTCGGTACCGCGGCGAGCCGCTGGGACGTCGCGCCCGTGCCCGAGGGCACGCTCGTGATTCACGGCGAAGTCGACGAGACCGTTCCGATTCAATTCGTATTCGACTGGGCGCGGCCGCAGGAACTGCCGGTCGTCGTGATTCCGGGCGCGGAGCATTTTCTGCACCGCAAGCTGCATATCCTGAAGCGCATCATCGTCGACGCGTGGCGCTAACACGCGCGCCGCACGCGTTTTGCGGGGGACAGGTGCGCGCAAACGTGTGCAAATCGGTGCCGCGCGCGCGAAACTGACCAGGTAGCGCGCGTATAATGGGCGCTCTTTTTTTGGGCACAGCGCCGTCGAGCCGGCAGAATCGCGCGCCGCGGAGTCATTTCGCGAGGGGGCGCGGCCGGATGCGCAGCGCTGCGCTCGCGAACCGTTTGCGTCGCCATCAGTCCAACGGGCGCCCGCCGTTTTACGGCCAGATGCCCCGCCGACCGGCTCCCCCCAACTCCGCGCGCTGTCGCGCAACGTATTTTTCGGCACGAATCGACCCTATGCATTTCTCCTCCTCTGGCCGTACGTCATTCCCGTCAGTCGCTTCTTTCGTTCCCACTTCGCTTCATCGTGCCGTCGCCGTCGGCCTCGTGCTGCCGGCCACGCTGGTCGCGAGCAGCGCGTTCGCGCAGGTGCCGCCGCCGGGCGTCAACGCGCGCTCGTGGGTGCTCGTCGACGCGACCAGCAACCAGGTGCTCGCGTCCGCCAATGCCGACGAACGCGTCGAGCCTGCGTCGCTGACCAAGCTGATGACCGCGTATCTGGTGTTCGAAGCGCTCGACACGAAGAAAATTACGATGGACCAATCCATCGAGCCGAGCGAAGCGGTGCGCCGCGTGCGCAACGACGAATCGCGCATGTTCGTCGAGGCGCTCAAGCCGGTGACCGTGCACGACCTCGTGTACGGCATGATCGTGCAGTCGGGCAACGACGCGGCGATCGCGCTGGCCGAACTGGTGGGCGGCAGCGAAGCGCAGTTCGTCAACATGATGAACAACGAAACGCAGAAGCTCGGCATGAAGCACACGCATTTCGCCGACGTGAATGGCATGCCCGACCCGCAGCACTACACGACCGCGGGCGATCTCGCGATCCTGTCGGCGCGTCTGATCCGCGACTATCCCGAGTACTACAACATCTTCTCGGTCAAGGAATTCACGTACAACAAGATCAAGCAGCCGAACCGCAACCGTCTGCTGTGGATCGACCCGACCGTCGACGGTCTGAAGACCGGCCACACGCAAGCCGCCGGCTACTGCCTGATCGCGAGCGCGAAGCGACCGCTGCCGGGCACGACCGACGCGTCGCGCCGTCTCGTCTCGGTGATGATGGGCGAGACCAAGGAGCACGACCGCGTGCAGGACAGCCTGAAGATGCTCAACTACGGCTATACCGCCTACGACACGACGCGTCTGTACAAGGCGAACCAGGTCGTGGCCACGCCGCGCGTCTACAAGGGTTCGCAGGACAGCGTTCAGGTCGGCGTGAAGAGCGACCAGTACATCACGCTGCCGAAGGGCGCGGGCGACAAGGCGAAGCCGCAGATCGAACTCAACGATCCGCTCGTCGCGCCGCTCGCGAACGGCCAGCAGGTCGGCACTGCCAGGCTCGTCGCCGACGGCAAGGTGCTCGCGCAGTTCCCGGTGGTCGCGCTGCAGCCGGTGCCGCAAGCCGGGGTGGTCGGCCGCGTGTGGGATTCGCTGATGCTGATGTTCAACAAGAAAAAGTAAAGGCCACGTCGCAATGACCGCTGTCTCCGATGTTTCGTCGGACCCGATCGTTTATCTGAACGGCGAACTGGTGCCGCTGTCCGAAGCGCGCGTGCCGGTGCTCGACCGCGGCTTCATTTTCGGCGACGGCATTTACGAAGTTGCGCCGTTGTACGCGCACGCGAGTGGACGCCGCACCGCGTTTCGTCTGAAGCAGCATCTGGCGCGTCTCGCGCGCTCGGTCGGCAAGATCGGCATCGCCAATCCGCTCGACGACGCCGGCTGGCGCGAGCTGATCGCACGCGTGGTCGAGGCCAACGAAACGAACGGCGGCTTGCGTGCCGATCAGGACGCGATCGCGTATATCCAGGTCACGCGCGGCGTCGCGAAGCGCGCTCACGCGTTTCCGTCCGGCGTGAAGCCGACCGTGTTCGTGATGGTGACCGCGCTGAATCTACCCGACGCCGCGCAGCGGTCGAGCGGTGTCGCGTGCGTGAGCGCCGAAGATCGTCGCTGGCTCAATTGCGACATCAAGTCGGTGTCGCTGCTCGGCAACGTGCTGATGGCCCAATACGCGGCCGAAAACGACGCCTTCGAGACCCTGCAGTTCCGCGATGGTTTGCTGACCGAAGGGGCGTCGTCGAACGTGTGGATCGTGAAGAATGGCGTGCTGGCCGCGCCGCCGCGCAGCAACAAGATTCTCGAAGGGATCCGCTATGGGCTCATCGAGGAGCTGACGGCCGAATGCGGCATTCGGTTCGAGGCGCGCGACATCACCGAAGCGCAAGTGCGCGCGGCCGATGAAATCATCGTCAGCTCGGCGACCAAGGAAGTGCTGCCAGTCACGCGGCTCGACGGCGCACCGGTTGGCGCGGGCCGGCCGGGCGCGGTGTTTGCGGCGCTGCACGCGGCGTATCAGCGAGCCAAGGCAGCGGCAGCTAGCGCGGAGCAAGAAGGAGTAGAGAATGAATCTCGAGAACGACTCACTGTTTGACTTCCCCTGCGATTTCCCGATCAAGATCATGGGCAAATCGCACCCCGAGTTTGCCGCGACGATCGTCGAAGTGGTGCGTCAGTTCGACGGCGATGTCGATGCGTCGCGCGTCGAGACGCGGCCGTCGAGCAGCGGCACGTACACGGGGCTGACCGTCCACGTGCGCGCGACGAGCCGCGCGCACCTCGACGACATCTATCGTGCGCTGACCGGCCATCCGATGGTCAAGGTCGTGCTGTAACAGCGCGCGATCTGTCACCTCACGGCGCGACGCGCAACGCGTCCGCCGGCGTTTGCTCCGCCGCGAGGCGCGCAGTCGCCGCGGGACCCGCCTCACAGGCGAGATCGAACAGCTGCCTGAAACGTGTCACCTCGTCGAACACCCAGTCGCGAAACGCCTTGACCCGCGCGGTCTCCAGCGTTTGCGGCAGGCAGATGAAATAGTATTGCCACGGGCTTGGCCCATCCACATCGAACAGCCGCACGAGCCGGCCTGACGCGATTTCGTGCATCGCGAGCGAGCGGCGCGTCAGCGCGACCCCCTGACCGTCGACGGCCGCCTGCAGCAGATTCGACGAATCCTGGTACAGTACACCGCGCTTCGGCTCGGGCCAGTCGGCGAGGCCGGCGGCGTCGAACCACGGGCGCCATAGTTCGTCGGCGGAGCGCAGCAGCGGGACTTTGGCGAGATCGGCCGGGGTTTGCGGCAGCTTGCCGCCGTTGAAGTTGGGCGAGCAGGCCGGGAAGAAAATCTCGTCGAGCAGCAGCTCCGCGTGCAGCCCCGGATATTTGCCCAAGCCGAAGCGGATCGCGACGTCGACGTCGTCGCGCGCGAAGTCCGTCAGCGCATTGGTGGACAGCAGCTCGAGATCCCACTGTGGATGCGTCTCGATAAAGCTGCCGATGCGTGGCGTCACCCAGCGCGCCGCGAACGACGACAACATCGACACCACGAGGCGCCGCTCACGGTCGCTGGCGCGGATCGCGCGGGTCGCGTCGGCGAGCTCCGTCAGCGCGGCGCGCACCTGGGCGGCGTAGCGGCGGCCGGTTTCGGTGAGGCGCACGCGCTTGCCGTCGCGCGCGAACAGCGACACGCCAAGCTCGGCCTCGAGCGCGCGGATCTGGTGGCTGACCGCGCCGTGCGTGACGAACAGCTCGTCGGCGGCGCGCGAAAAGCTCTCGTGGCGAGCGGCGGCTTCGAACGCCTTGATCGCGTTCAGCGCGGGGAGTTGACGAAGATCCATCGTAATATTTCTCACATAGCCGTGAAAATTGATCGTTTTGCCCAAGTCCTTGGTGCACCTAGGATTCTAGTCATGAAACGATTTTTGGCGAGGGCATTATGCGAGAAATTTCCTCTAGCATTGCGTATGAAATCCGCACTGGCGACACGCTGCCGCTGAAGGTGGCGCGCAGCACCAAGCTGCGAGTGCATGGCGGCGCGGTGTGGCTCACACGCAGCGACGACACGATGGACTACTGGCTGCAGCCGGGTCAGACGCTGCATCTGCGGCGCGGCGAGCGGCTCTGGCTCAGCGCCGAGGGCGCCACGTTCGCGAAGGTTGCGTTCTCGGTGCCGACGCGCCGCGACGAGCGCGCGCTGAACTGGCTCGCGCGCATCGGGGAACGCTGGATGATGCGCGTGCGCGGCGGCTGGCGCACGGTTTGAAGGTGGCGCGGCGCCAAAGCCGCGCATGACGCGACGGGGCCTGCGGCATGCCGGCTGCGTTCGGGCTGCGCTGTCCTGGTTCCCGGTGCGCTCGGGCGCGGTTTCGCAGATTTCGGTAAACTCCCGAAATCATGTGCGCCGCCCCGGTTTCTCCGACCCCTTCGCCTGCCATCGAGCCGCCCAAGCTGCGCTGGCTCGGCCGCGAACCCTACGAAGCCAGTTTCGACGCGATGCGCGCGTTCACCGACGCCCGCACCGCCGACACCCCCGACGAGATCTGGCTCGTCGAACATCCGCCCGTCTTCACGCTCGGCCAGGCCGGCGATCCGGCCCACCTGCTCGCGGCCGACAGCGACATTCCCCTCGTCAAGGTCGACCGCGGCGGGCAAATCACTTATCACGGCCCCGGACAGGTGGTCGCTTATCTGCTGCTCGACCTGCGCCGGCGCAAGCTGATGGTGCGCGAACTCGTCACGCGGATCGAGCAGGCCGTGATCGACACCCTGGCGGCGTATAATCTCGCCGGAGAACGCAAGGCGGGCGCCCCCGGCATCTACGTGGCGCCCGGGCGCGACGCCGGGCCGCATGCCGGCGCCAAGATCGCGGCGCTTGGCCTGAAAATCCGCAATGGCTGCAGCTATCACGGCGTCAGTCTGAACGTGAACATGGACCTGCGACCGTTTCTGGCGATCAATCCATGCGGCTACGCGGGGCTCGAAACAGTCGACATGGCGACACTCGGCGTCGCCGCCGGCTGGGACGACGTGGCCCGCACACTCGCAGCAAGCCTCACCGCAAACCTCGACGGCAATCCCGCGGCCGTCGCCCAACCGCAGGCCGGTGCGCTCACCGCCTGACTGGATCGAACGAATGACTGACGTAACCGCGAACCCCGCAGCAGCCACCCTCGCGCCCGAAGGCGTGCCGGCCCCCGCCGCCTACGACGCCACCGCGAAGCAGAAAGCGCAAGCCAAGACCGCGCGCATCCCGATCAAGGTCGTCCCGATCGAAAAGCTGAAGAAGCCGGAATGGATCCGCGTGAAGGCGGCCACCGGCAATTCGCGCTTCTACGAGATCAAGCAGATCCTGCGCGAGCACAACCTGCATACGGTGTGTGAAGAAGCGAGCTGCCCGAACATCGGCGAATGTTTCGGCAAGGGCACCGCGACCTTCATGATCATGGGCGACAAGTGCACGCGCCGCTGCCCGTTCTGTGACGTCGGCCACGGTCGTCCCGATCCGCTCGACGCCGACGAACCAGCCAACCTCGCACGCACCATTGCGGCGCTGAAGCTGAAATACGTCGTGATTACTAGCGTCGACCGTGACGATCTGCGCGACGGCGGTGCGGCGCACTTCGTCGAGTGTATTCGTCAGACGCGCGAGCTGTCGCCAGAAACTCGCATCGAAATCCTGACGCCGGATTTCCGCGGCCGCCTCGATCGCGCGCTCGGTATCCTGAACGCCGCGCCGCCCGACGTGATGAATCACAACCTCGAAACGGTGCCGCGTCTGTACAAGGAAGCGCGCCCGGGGTCGGACTACGCGCATTCGCTGAAGCTGCTGAAAGACTTCAAGGCGCTGCATCCGCACGTCGCGACCAAATCAGGCCTGATGGTCGGTCTCGGCGAAACCGAAGAGGAAATCCTGCAGGTGATGCGCGATCTGCGCGAGCACGACGTCGACATGCTGACGATCGGCCAGTACCTTCAGCCGTCGGAGCACCACCTGCCGGTGCGCACGTACGTGCATCCGGACACCTTCAAGATGTACGAGGAAGAGGCGTACAAGATGGGTTTCACGCACGCCGCGGTGGGTGCAATGGTTCGTTCGAGCTATCACGCCGACGTGCAGGCGCATGGAGCCGGCGTAGTCTGACGCGCGGCGCCTCGCTTCACGCTCGCAAAATCGAAAAAGCCCGCCGATGTGCGGGCTTTTTACTTGAACCGCTGTTCTATCAGCAAGGAAGCGACACGTGGCAACTGGGATCGATCGCGGGAGCTCCGCACCATGGCCTTATCCGCGGCTGGTCGCCCATCGCTGCGGCGGTACGCTCGCGCCGGAAAACACGTCGGCCGGTTTCGACGCGTGCGTGCGCTACGGCTATCGCATGGTCGAGTTCGACGCGAAGCTGTCCGCCGACAATGTGCTGTTTCTGCTGCACGACGACACGCTCGATCGCACGACCAACGGCCACGGGCCGGCGGCCGCGCACACATGGCCGGAACTCGTCGCACTAGATGCCGGCGCGTGGCGCGGTGCGGAGTTCGTCGGCACACGGCTGCCAACGCTGGCCGACGCAGCCGAGCGTTGCGCGCGCGACGGCATCGCCGCGAACATCGAGATCAAGCCGTGTCCGGGCCGCGAAGTGATCACCGGCACGCTGGTCGCCCAAGGCGCGCTCGCGCTGTGGCAAGGGCGGACGCCGCCGCTGTTGTCGTCGTTTTCGTTCGACGCGCTCGCCGCCGCGCGCGATGCCGCGCCGTCGCTGCCGCGCGGCATGCTGTTCGAGCAGGTGCCGGCGGACTGGCTGCGCATCGTGAGCGAACTCGACTGCGTGTCCCTGCACGCGAGTCACCGTTATCTGAGTGAGCCGCTGGTCGCGCAGATCCGCGCGAGCGGGCTGCGCGTGCTCGCCTATACGGTGAACGACCCGACGCGCGCGCGGTTGCTCGCACAATGGGGTGTCGACATGATCTGCACGGATCGCATCGACCTGTTGACCTGACCTCGCGCTCGCAAGCTGCGCGCAAACCCTTGCGGGTTTCCAATCGCGCGCGCATCGGATTCCGGATTCCCCGACAGCGGTCGTCCGGATTTCCGGAAACCCGGACGACGCGCGCCGAGCCTTGCCGGAAAACCCATAAGAATCAAGCCTCCATGGTCGATATCGAACTGGCATCGACCTTGCGAAACAAAGCGCGTGGCCGCCACGGCCCGACAAAAAAGCAAGGAGACAACGATGTCCGATTTCCCTTCCCGGTATTTCTGAATTCGTCGTCTTGCAGCGGTCCGCTAACGGGCGCCCGCGCGACGACGTTTCGTTCGCGTGTCGCGCCTCGCGGCGGCTCATCAGCTCATTTCCCCTCGCAGGAACTATCGTGAAGAAACCTATCCATAAAGTGCTGTACGTCCAGGTGATCGTGGCGATCATCATCGGTATCGTACTGGGGCATTTCTACCCGAACCTCGCCGTCGACATGAAGCCGCTCGGCGACGGCTTTATCAAGCTGATCAAGATGGTGATCGGGCCGATCATCTTCTGCACGGTCGTGACAGGCATCGCCGGCATGGAGGACATGAAGAAGGTCGGACGCGTGGGCGGCAAGGCGCTGTTGTATTTCGAAATCGTGTCGACGTTCGCGCTGGTGCTCGGCCTCGCCGCCACGCACCTGCTGCGACCCGGCGCCGGCTTCAACGTCGACCCGGCTTTGCTCGACAGCCGCGCGGTCGCGTCGTATGCAGCGAAGGCACACGGCCAGTCGACGGTCGACTTCTTCATGCACATCATTCCGGACACGATCACGTCGGCGTTCGCGCAGGGCGAGATCCTGCAGATCCTGTTGATCGCGCTGCTGTTCGGCGCGGTGCTCGCGACGGCCGGTGAGAAGGGCAAGCCCGTAATGAACATCATCGAAGGGATCTCGCACATCCTGTTCGGCATGGTGCGCATCATCACGAAGCTCGCGCCGATCGGCGCGTTCGGCGCGATGGCCTTCACGATCGGCAAGTACGGCATCGGCTCGCTGTTGCCGATGCTCAAGCTGGTCGGCACGTTCTATCTGACCTCGATCGTGTTCGTGGTGGTGGTGCTCGGCGCGATCGCGCGGATGGTGGGCTTCAACATCCTGCGTTTCGTTGCGTACATCAAGGAGGAAATGCTGATCGTGCTCGGCACGAGCTCGTCCGAAGCCGCGCTGCCGCAGCTGATGCTGAAGCTGGAAAATCTCGGCTGCTCGCGCTCGGTGGTGGGCCTCGTGGTGCCGACCGGCTACTCGTTCAACCTCGACGGCACCAACATTTACATGACGATGGCGGTGCTGTTCATCGCCCAGGCGACCAACATCGACCTCACCTGGGGCCAGCAGCTGACGCTGCTCGCAGTGACGATGCTGACCTCGAAGGGCGCGAGCGGCGTGACCGGCGCGGGCTTCATCACACTCGCGGCGACGCTTGCCGTCGTGCCGACGATTCCGCTGTCGGGCATGGTGCTGATTCTTGGCATCGACCGTTTCATGAGCGAATGCCGCGCGCTGACGAACATCGTCGGCAACGGTGTCGCGACGGTCGTCGTGTCGGCCTGGGAGAAGGAACTCGATCGCAGCAAGCTGAACAAGGTGCTGCGCGGCGAGGTGGCGGTCAAAGAGCCGGCCGGCGTTTGAGCCGCGCCTCGCCGACCTTGTCGTGATTAGCGCGGACGCTTGCTGATGAATCCGGCGTCCGCGCGTCCTCCCGAGGCGTCTGCTGTTGCTCCGGCCGCACCGGGGCCTTCGGCGCTTACCTTTGGCGAGACTGCCAGCGCAACCCGCGGCCCAGCCCGCGACGCATCTCGCGGCGAGCCCTTGCCGCCCTATGCCACAATGTCCGATCCCCATCGACCGGACCTTGCCAACGTGACCCGCCGCCTGCTGATTCTCTTCGCGCTCGCAGCCGGGCTCGCGGCGGCATGCTGGCTCACCTACAGCCTCGCGTGGAAAAGCGGCGTCGACACGCTGCGGCGCAATGCCGCGGTGCGCGCCGAGCGCACCGCGAGCGTGCTGAAGAGCACACTCGAGCGCTACGAATCGCTGCCTTATCTGCTCGCCGAGCATCCGATCGTGCAGGACGTGCTGATCGATCCGACGCCCGCCAACGCCGCGCGCGCGAATCTCTATCTCGAGGATCTGAACCGCCACGCGCGCGCGACGGTCACCTACGTCATTTCGCTCGACGGCTACTGCGTCGCCGCGAGCAACTGGCGCGGGCCGGGCAGCTTCGTCGGCGCGGGCTATCAGTTCCGGCCGTATTTCGTCGATGCGGTGAAGGGCGGTGTCGGCCGCTTCTTCGGCATCGGCACGATTTCGCAGGCGCCCGGCTATTACATCTCGCAGCCGGTGCGGCGCGACGGCAAGATCGTCGGTGTGGCGGTCGTCAAGCTCGATCTCGAATGGTTTCAGGGCGCCGACGCGTCCGAGCCGCTCGTCGTCACCGACGATCATGGCGTGATCTTCCTGTCGTCGGTGCCGGCATGGAAGTACCACACGATCCGGCCGCTGCCCGGCCAGATCGCCAATTCGATCTACCAGGCGCGCCAGTACGCGCAGCAGCCGATCGAGCCGCTGCCGGTGGCGGTCGAGCGCATCCTAAAAGGCAATGCGCAGATCCTGCGCGTCGGCGGCGGGCGCTCCGCGCCGCGCTACCTCGCGTCGCGGCACGCCATGGGCGAGCCGGACTGGCATCTGATCACGATGTCACCGGTCGATCCAGTCGATGCCGACGCGCGCAAGGCGACCATCGTCACCGGCTTCGGCTATGTGTCGCTGGTGCTGCTCGCGTTCTACTGGCGCATGCGGCGCGCGCGGCTGCGCGAAATGATGCGCAGCCGCGCGCTGCTGCAAAAAGCGTATGCCGAGCTGAACGAGCGCGTCGCCGAGCGCACCGCCGATCTGTCCGAGGCGAACGAGCAGTTGCACAGGGAAGTCGCCGAGCGCACCCGCGCCGAACAGGAGCTGCGCGCCGCGCACGACGAGCTGATCCAGGCGAGCAAGCTCGCCGCGCTCGGTCAAATGGCGGCCGGCATCACGCACGAGCTGAACCAGCCGCTCGCCGCGCTGCGCAGTTTCTCGGACAACACGCGCGTGCTGCTCGAACGCGGCGATCAGGCATCGGCGCGCGAGAATCTCGAAGCGATCGCGGCGCTCACCGAGCGCATGGGCAAGATCACGAACCAGCTGAAGCTGTTCGTCGGCCGCGCGCGGCCGCGCAGCGCGCGCGCGTCGATCGTGCGGGCGCTGCGCAACGTCGTCGGGTTGCTGCAGAAGCGGCTGCAGGGCGTCGAGCTCGAGTTCGTGCTGATCGATGCCAGGGCCGGCACCGACACCGCGGCCGCCGATGCGGCAGGCCGCGCGCGCGCACCGCTGAATCTCGCCGACGATCATCTGGAGCTGGTCGCGAATTGCGACGATCTGCGACTCGAACAGGTGCTGATCAACCTGCTCGGCAACGCGCTCGATGCGACCGCCGGCATCAACCCGCCGCGCATCACGGTCGAGGTCGCGGCCGGCGACGCGAACCTGTCGATCGCGGTCGGCGACAACGGCCCCGGCATCCCCGACGACGTGCTGCCGCATCTCTTCGAGCCGTTCTTCACGACGAAGGAAATGGGTCAGGGGCTCGGCCTCGGCCTCGCGATTTCATCGTCGATCGCGCGTGATTGCGGCGGCTCGCTGGCCGCGCGCAACGCGCCGCAAGGCGGTGCATTATTCGTGTTGACGCTGCGTCGCGCTCGCGTGCAGTCGAGCCCCTCGCACGATCCGCTGACCGCGGGCTCCTGATTTCACCCCGAAGCATCACCCGGAACACGCAATGAACGACGGCCTGCAAGTGCTGTATATCGAAGACGACGAACTGGTGCGGCGCGCGAGCGTGCAGAGCCTGCAACTGGCTGGCTTCGACGTGATCGGCCTTGCGTCGGTCGAGGCGGCGGCGAAGCTGATCAGTGCCGACTTTTCCGGCGTGATCGTCAGCGATATCCGGCTGCCCGGCGCGAGCGGTCTCGATCTGCTCGCGCAGTGCCACGAGCGCGCGCCCGACATGCCGGTGATTCTGGTCACCGGCCACGGCGATATCTCGATGGCCGTGCAGGCGATGCGCGACGGCGCCTACGACTTCATCGAAAAGCCGTTTGCGTCGGAGCGGCTGATCGAAGCCGTGCGGCGCGCGCTGGAGCGCCGGACGCTCGTGCTCGAAAACCTCGCGCTGCGCCGTGAACTGGCCGGGCAGAACGCGGTTGCGCCGCGCATCATCGGCCGCAGTCCGGCGATCGAGCAGGTGCGGCGGCTGATCGCCAACGTGGCGCCGACCGATGCGTCCGTGTTGATCAACGGCGATACCGGCGCGGGCAAGGAGCTGATCGCGCGCAGCTTGCACGAGCTGTCGCCGCGGCGCGACAAGCCGTTCATCGCGGTGAACTGCGGTGCGCTGCCCGAGCCGATGTTCGAATCGGAGATGTTCGGCTACGAACCGGGCGCGTTCACCGGCGCGGCCAAACGGCGGATCGGCAAGCTCGAACATGCGTCGGGCGGCACGCTGTTTCTCGACGAGATCGAGAGCATGCCGCTCGCGCTGCAGGTCAAGCTGCTGCGCGTGCTGCAGGACGGCGTGCTGGAACGGCTCGGTTCGAATCAGCCGATTCGCGTCAATTGCCGCGTGATCGCGGCCGCGAAAGGCGACATGGCGGAGCATGTCGCGGATGGCTCGTTCCGGCGCGACCTGCTCTATCGTCTCAACGTGGTGACGATCGCGCTGCCGCCTTTGAGCGAGCGTCGCGAGGACATCGTGCCGCTGTTCGAGCATTTCCTGCTCGATGCGGCCGTCCGTTATCAGCGGCCGGCGCCGATGCTGACCGATCGGCAGCGTGCGAGTCTGATGCAGCGCGACTGGCCGGGCAACGTGCGGGAACTTCGCAATGCCGCCGACCGCTTCGTGCTCGGCATCGCCGACGAACCGGTGCTGTCCTTCGCCGATGACGGCGAGGCCACGCACCCGCTGAAGGAGCGTGTCGAGCAGTTCGAACGCGCGATGATCGCCGAGGCGTTGGAGCAGGCGGGCGGCGTGGTCGCGGTCGCGGCGGACCGTCTGCAGCTCGGCAAGGCGACGCTCTACGAAAAGATCAAGCGATATGGCCTCGCGGCCAAGGGGGAGGGGGAGCGGTGAGGAGGGGTGACGCCGGCGGCGGGAGAGTGCGCCGGCGCGTGCGGATCTGCTTGACCCGGCTTAAGCCGCGCTAGCCTTCAGCGCCTTCGCGAGCAACTGGTCGAGTTCCGCGAACTGCGGCTCGCCGACATAGCGCTTCAGGATCCTGCCGTCTTTATCGACGACGAAGGTGGTCGGCGTGAGTTGCACGTTGCCGAACTGCCTGGCGGCCGAGCCGTCGTCCATGGCGACCTTGAACGGCAGCTGACGCGTTTGCGCGTAGTTGGTCACGTACATCGGCGCGTCGTAGTTCATCGCCACTGCGACGAATTCGAGGCCCTGGCCCTTGAAGCGGTTATAAGTCTCGACCATCTGCGGCATTTCCTTCATGCAGGTGTCGCAGTTCGTCGCCCAGAAGTTGACGAGATAAACCTTGCCTTTCAGGTCCGCGGTCGTGAGCTTCTGCCCCGACAGCAGCGTGAAGCTTGCATCGGGGACGCGCTGCTGGCCGGCAAACGCGAAGTAACCGGCGACGGCGAGCGCGATGGCCACGGCCGCCGCAATCAGGTAGCGAAGTGGGTTCGTGCGCCGGGCGGCGGTCGGTGAATTGGAACTCATGAACGGAACCTCGTGAGTCGCGCGCGGCGCGGAACAATGGGTCGATGCGATGGCGCTCGGGCCGATGCTGAATAGCGTTTGTATTGTAGCGCCAAGGCGGCGATTGCGCCGAAATCGCGCGCCGGCCCGGCGGCCCGATCAGCGGATAATGACACTTTGCGCTCCGCAAGCCCGATCTTTCGTCACATGCTCCGAACCGTTCTTCGCGTCTGCTGTTTAATTGCCCGCGTTTCGTGCCGTCTTCCGTTGATCAGCCGATTGTCCGCCCGCCGCGCGGGCGTCTTCTTGTCGGTGAGTCCTTTTCCTCGTGCCTTCACGCCGCCTGGCCGTGGCCGAACCGCGATCGGCGCAGCGGCGGCCGCGCTGGCTCTCGGCGTCGCGCTCAGCGCCTGCTCGCCGACTTTCGACTGGCGCACGGTGATGAACAACGACAACGGCTACACGGTCGACTTCCCGGCCAAGCCGGGCAACGATCGGCGCGCGGTGCAAATCGACGGCACGCCGATGCAGATGGCGATGCAGACTGCCGAAGCCGGCAATGCCGTATTCGCGGTCGGCACCGTGATGCTGCCCGACGACAGTGACGCGACGCAGCGCGCCGCGCTTGATTTCCTGCGCGCGGGATTGGCGCGCAACGTCGGCGCAACGCCAGAGGCTCATGCAGTGCAGATCCCGCTGGCGGCGGGCGGCAAGACACCAGGCCTGGAGATGACGGTGAGCGGCGCGGCGGGCGCCAAACACGAGACGCGCACCGTGTATGCGCGGCTCGTCGCGCGCGGCCGGCACGTGTACCAGGCGGCGATCATCGCCGATCAACCGCTGCCGGAAGACCAGGTGGATCAATTCTTTTCGTCTTTCCAACTGCACTAATCGCGGTATTTTTGGCCGATCGGGCGCACCTAGAGGGTGGAACGCAGTGAAAGTTCATTCGCAGGTTTGCGCGCTAATTGCCGGTTTACGTTGAGGTTTTCGAGTTGCCCGCGCGGCCTGTGGATAACTCTGTTGAGAAGTCGGCCTTACTGGCGGCAAAAGCCCATCGGGCGGGGCCTTTCGTCAAATTCGGCGAGCGTGGGGTATTTTAAAAGTCAATAAAATCAATGGCTTCGCGGGATGCCCGTCCGCGCGCCATTGAGTTGTATCAAAATCTATCAGGATCGCGGGCGTGTGAATAAGTCAAGACTTGACAGCAGATTTTTCTCCTCATAACGAGCCAAAAGCGCGGCGGTATTGAATCGCCTCGGCGACTTGCGCGGCGCTCGGCATTGCCGCGCCAGCCAGGTCCGCGACGGTGCGCGTGACCTTCAGCACCCGGTAGTACGCCCGCGCCGACCAGCCGAAGCGCTCGCCCGCTTCGCGCAGCAGCGCTTCGCCCGATGCGTCCGGGCGGCACACATCGTCGACTTCGCGTCCGTCCAGCTCGCGGTTGGTCTTGCCTTGCCGGGCGAGTTGCCGCTCGCGTGCGGCGCTCACGCGCTGTGCGATCGCCGCGCTCGCTTCGCCAGCGGTGGCGGCGCGGGCCGCGAGTTCGGCGGCGGTCAGCGCCGGAATTTCGAGCTGGATGTCGATGCGGTCGAGCAGCGGGCCCGACAATTTACGCAGATAGCGCGCGGCAACTTCCGGCGTGCAGCGGCAGCGCCCGCCCGGATCGCCGCGCCAGCCGCACGGGCACGGGTTCATTGCGGCGATCAGTTGGCAGGCGGCGGGGAAGTCCGCTTGCCAGGCGGCGCGCGAAATCGTGATGCGGCCGGCTTCGAGCGGCTCGCGCAGCGTTTCGAGCACCACACGATCGAATTCGGGAAGCTCGTCCAGAAAGAGCACGCCCAGATGCGCGAGCGTAATCTCGCCGGGCTGCGGCGGATTGCGTCCGCCGACCAGCGCCGCCGCGCTCGACGAATGGTGCGGCGCGCGAAACGGCCGCTGCCGCCACTGCGACGGCCTGAAGCCGATCCGGCTCGCAGACTGCAACGCGGCGGAGGCGAGCGCTTCGTCGTCGGTCATCGGTGGCAGCAGGCCGGGCAGGCGTGCAGCGAGCATCGACTTGCCGGCGCCGGGCGGCCCGATCAGCAGCGCGTGATGACCGCCGGCCGCGGCGACTTCGAGTGCGCGCCGGGCCGCCCGCTGGCCGATCACGTCGGCCATGTCCGGCACTGTGGCGGCGGCGTGCTCGCCGGGCGCGGGTGCGGTGACCGGGCTCAGACGCGCGTCCAGCGAGCCCGCGAGGTGCGCGCATAGCGACGGTAAATCGGCTGCGCCGAATACGTCGACGCCGGGCACGAGAGCCGCTTCCGCCGCGCTCGCGGCGGGCAGGTAAAGCTGTGGGGTGTGGAACGGTTGTCCGGCTGGTCGATCGAAGAGGGCCGGCAACGCGGAACGCGTTTCAGATGAAGCGCCGGTGTCGGCGGCGCCGGCGCTCGCCACAGCGCCGCGCGCGGTGCCACACGCCATCGCGAACGCGCCGCGCATCGGCCGCAGCGCGCCGGTCAGCGACAGCTCGCCGGCAAACTCGCGATGGAGCAGCGATTCGGCCGGAATCTGCCCGCTCGCGGCGAGGATGCCGAGCGCAATCGGCAGATCGAAGCGACCCGATTCTTTCGGCAGATCGGCGGGTGCCAGGTTGACTGTGATGCGGCGGACCGGGAAATCGAAACCGCAGTTTTGTAGCGCCGCGCGCACGCGCTCGCGGCTCTCGCGCACTTCCAGGTCGGGCAGGCCGACGATCGAAAAGGACGGCAGTCCATTGGCGAGGTGAACCTCGACGGTCACTTCGGGCGCGCGGCCAGCGGCCGGCGCGCGGCTGCGCACCACGGCAAGCGACATATTCTCTCCCGTCGGACGATGCGCTGACGACGCGCGAAAGTCCCTAAAACGCTGATGACGTCACGGCTCGCTTGCCGGTGATGTGCGGCACTGCGCAGCTTGGCTGCGAGCAGCGCTTACGACGTCTGCGCGAGCGGCAGCTTTTGCTCGAGCTCGGCGACGCGGCGCTCGAGTTCCTCGAGGCGCGCGCGCGTACGCACGAGCACCTGGGTCTGCGTATCGAATTCCTCGCGCGTGACGAGATCGAGCTTCGAAAAGCCCTGCGACAGCATTGCCTTGACGTTGCGCTCGACATCCTTGGCCGGCGAGTTCTTGAACAGATCGCTGATGCGAGCCTGGAAGTCGTTGAAAACGTCGTTCGGTTGTTTCATCGTGTTCCCCTTTCTGCACAAAAAAAGTGCATGTTTCGTTGCGCCCGTGCCCCGTTGCGGCGAATGGGCGATCCTGGTGCGCGGCGCATGCGCTGCCCGCAGCCGCGTGAGCGTGTTTGGTGCGCGCCGTCGCGCCAGAACGTTCGAACACTCTAGCAACGATCCCCCCGCCGCGCCACCGCCCGCCGCGTCGCTGGCCGTTTGGACAAGGGCGTCCTGGCGCACTGCGCCACGCGCGCGAGGCCCAGTTTGACACAATATGGCATGGAAGTTGCTGTTACTGCCCCGCGCGCACTTCCAGGGCACTTTTACCGGTGGTGCGGGAGACCGCGATCACGGTACGCGACGAGTTAGCAACGGATCAGCAACAACTAGCGAGGATTTCATGAAACTCATTACCGCAATCATCAAGCCGTTCAAGCTGGATGAAGCGCGCGAAGCCTTGTCGGCGATCGGCGTGTCGGGCATCACGGTGACGGAAGTCAAAGGTTTCGGACGGCAGAAGGGCCACACCGAGCTCTATCGGGGCGCCGAATACGTCGTCGACTTTCTGCCGAAGGTGAAGATCGAAGCGGCGGTGTCGGACGACATCGTCGACCAGGCGATCGAGGCGCTCGAGCGCGCCGCGCGAACCGGCAAGATCGGCGACGGCAAGATCTTCGTCACGCCGATCGAGCAGGTGATTCGGATCCGCACCGGCGAGACCGGCGCGGACGCACTGTAAAAGATCAGAACATAGCGATACGGATAGCGACAAGAGGAAAACCAAGATGCGAAAACTAATGATGTCCCTGCTGATGGCCGGCTCGCTGCTCGCGGGCGGTGTCGGCACCGCCCTCGCGGACGATGCGTCCGCTCCCGCAGCCGCCTCCGCTGCCGATACGACGGCGAGCGCGCCGGCACCGGACGCCTCCGCCGCAGCCGCTGCCCCGGCGGCCTCGGCTCCCGCCGCCGATGCGTCCGCCGCGCCGGCCGCAAGCGCACCGGCCGCGGCCGATGCATCGGCCGCCGCCGCCGCCGCGCCGGCCACCCCGACTGCGCCGTTCTCGGTCGATTCGTCGAAGATCAACTCCGGCGACACCGCGTGGATGCTGACCTCCACCGCGCTCGTGCTGTTCATGACGATCCCGGGCCTCGCGCTGTTCTACGGCGGCATGGTGCGCAAGAAGAACGTGCTCGCGACGCTGATGCAAAGCTTTGCCATCACCTGTGTGGTGACGATCGTCTGGACCGTGATCGGCTACAGCATCGCGTTCACGCCGGGCGGCTCGTTCATCGGCGGCTTCTCGCGCGTGTTCATGACGGGTATGAACTACATCAAGGGCGACAAGGCCACGACGCTGACCGTCAGCCATCTCGCGCCGACGATCCCCGAGACGGTCTACTTCGTCTACCAGATGACCTTCGCGATCATCACGCCGGCGCTGATCACCGGTGCGTTCGCGGACCGCATGAAGTTCTCGGCGATGCTGGTGTTCATGACGCTGTGGTCGATCATCGTCTACTCGCCGATCGCGCACATGGTGTGGGAACCGAGCGGCTGGCTGGCTAGCGCGGGCATCCTCGACTTCGCGGGCGGCACGGTGGTGCACATCAACGCCGGTATCGCGGGTCTGGTCTGCTGTCTGGTGCTCGGCAAGCGCGTCGGCTATGGCAAGGAAGCCATGGCGCCGCACAACCTGACGCTCACGCTGATCGGTGGCGCGATGCTGTGGGTCGGCTGGTTCGGCTTCAACGCGGGATCGGCCGTGGCAGCGGACGGCCGTGCCGGCTTCGCGATGTTCGCGACGCAGGTGGCGACCGCCGCGGCGGCGCTCGCGTGGATGTTCGCCGAATGGGCAGCCAAGGGCAAGCCGTCGGTGCTCGGTATCGTGTCGGGCGCGGTCGCGGGTCTGGTGGCGGTGACGCCCGCGTCGGGCTTCGTCGGCACGCTCGGCGCGCTCGTGATCGGTATCGTCGCGGGTGTGGTCTGCTTCTGGGCGGCCACGTGGCTCAAGCACAAGTTCGGTTACGACGATTCGCTCGACGCGTTCGGCGTGCACTGCATCGGCGGGATCATCGGTGCGCTGCTGACCGGCGTGTTCGCGGTCAAGGACATCGGCGGCGCGGACGGCAGCGTGATCCTGCAGGCGAAGGGCGTGCTGACGACGCTGGCCTACAGCGGCGTGGTGAGCTTCGTGCTGCTGAAGATCATCGACATGGTGATGGGCATCCGCGTGACCGAAGAGCAGGAGCGCGAAGGCCTCGACGTGAGCCTGCACGGCGAGCACGTCGAATAACGAAAAACCAGCAAGGCTTCGCGGGCCCGTGCTCCCGGGCCTGCCGGATCACGAAATGGTTGGCAAGCGCAGCGATTTGGCCCGTCTTCATGGCGGGCTTTTTTCTTGCTGATCGGGTTGCGGACAGCAATTTTCCGCGCCTATCATCGAGATAGGGAGAATGCATTCGAGTCTGCTTGCGAATGGAGAAACCGTCCCCAAATGGACAAAGCATTTGCTCTACAATCTTTTTTCTCCAGTCTGCGAGTGATCAATGGTTCCGCACCTAGTTACGGCGTTAAACGGCCCGCTGCTCGACCTCGAGCGGAAGATCCTCGACGCCACGCCCGCTATCGAACGCTGGTTCCGGCTCGAATGGCAGGAGCACACGCCGCCGTTCTACTGTTCCGTCGATCTGCGTAACGCGGGCTTCAAGCTCGCGCCGGTCGACACCAATCTGTTTCCCGGCGCATTCAATAACCTGCCGCAGGAAGTGCTGCCGCTCGCGGTGCAGGCCGCGATGGCCTCGATCGAAAAGATCTGCCCGGACGCGAAGAATCTGCTCGTCATTCCCGAGCGTCACACCCGCAACGCGTTCTACCTCGAAAACGTCGCCCGGCTTGCGTCGATCATGCGCCAGGCGGGTCTGAACGTACGCTTCGGCACGCTCGACGAAACCATCAACGGCCCGGTCACGATTGCGCTGTCGGACGGCCAGAAGCTGGTGCTCGAACCGCTCGAGCGCTCGCAGCGGCGCCTTGGTCTGAAGAACTTCGACCCGTGCTCGATCCTGCTGAACAACGATCTGTCCGGTGGCATTCCGCCCGTGCTCGAAAATCTGCACGAGCAATACCTGCTGCCGCCGCTGCATGCGGGCTGGGCGGTGCGTCGCAAGTCGACGCATTTCTCGTGTTATGACGACGTCGCGAAGAAGTTCGCGAAGATGGTCGAAATCGATCCTTGGATGATCAACCCGTACTTCGCGCACGTCGAGGGCGTCGACTTCCAGCAGCGCACCGGCGAGGAAGCCCTTGCCGATGCGATCGACGGCGTGTTGAAGAAGATCGCGCGCAAGTATCGCGAGTACGGCATCTCCGAAAAACCGTATGTCGTGATCAAGTCCGATGCGGGCACCTACGGCATGGGCGTGATGACCGTGCACGATGCGTCGGAAGTCGCCGCGCTCACGAAGCGCGAACGCACGCGCATGGCGGCGACCAAAGACGGCCTCGAAGTGCACGACGTGATCGTGCAGGAAGGCGTGTACACGTTCGAGCGCATCGGCGAGGAAGTTGCCGAGCCGGTCGTCTACATGATCGACCGCTATGTGGTGGGCGGCTTCTATCGCGTGCACGGCAGCCGCGAGCGCGACCAGAACCTGAACGCGCCGGGCATGCACTTCGTGCCGCTCGGCTTCGAACATACGGCGCTGCCCGATGCGCACGCCAAGCCCGGCGCGGCGCCGCCGAACCGCTTCTATATGTATGGCGTCGTGGCGCGGCTGGGGTTGCTGGCCGCATCGGTCGAACTCGAAAAGACCGATCCCGAAGCGATCCAGGTCTAAGCCAGCCCGCGCGGCAAGATGGCGGCACACGTGCCGCCATCGCCGTCTTCACAGACTATATTGACGAACAATGTCACGCCTGTCAGGGCGCACCGGAACCTTCATGGACATTCTTTTCATCGCCGATCCGCTCAACCATTTCAAGATCTACAAAGACACGACCTACGCGATGATGGCCGATGCGGCGCGGCGCGGTCACACGGTGTACACCTGCGAGCCGAAGCATCTGGCGTGGACGGGCGGCGATGTCGAGGCGAACGTGCAACGCATCGCGATCACCGGCGATACCACCGATCTGCATCGTGACGTGTGGTTCGCCGCCGATGCCGCGGCGCCGCGCGCGCTGGCGAGCTTCGGCGCGGTCGTGATGCGCAAGGACCCGCCGTTCGACATGGAATATGTGACGTCGACGTGGCTGCTCGAACTGGCCGAGCGCGGCGGCGCGCGGATCTTCAACAAGCCGCAGGCGATTCGCGATCATTCGGAGAAGCTCGCGATCGGCGAGTTCGCGCAGTTCGTCGCGCCGACGCTGGTCACGCGCGACCCGGCGCGTCTGCGCGCGTTTCACGAACAGCACGGCGACGTGATTCTGAAGCCGCTCGACGGCATGGGCGGCATGGGCGTGTTCCGCGTGAAGGCGGACGGCATGAACCTGGGCTCGATCATCGAAATGCTGAGCCACGACGGCGCGCGCTCGGTGATGGCGCAGAAATTCATCCCCGAGATCAAGGAGGGTGACAAGCGCATTCTGCTGATCGGTGGCGAAGCGGTGCCGTACTCGCTCGCGCGTATTCCTCAGGGTAATGAGGTGCGTGGCAATCTGGCAGCCGGCGGGCTGGGAGTGGCGCGGCCGCTCAGCGGGCACGATCGCAAGATCGCCGATACCTTGGCGCCGGTGCTGGCGGCGCGTGGCTTGCTGCTGGTTGGGCTCGATGCGATCGGCGACTGGCTCACCGAAGTGAACGTCACGAGCCCGACGTGTTTCCGCGAGATCATGGACCAGACCGGCTTCGACGTCGCCGCCATGTTCGTCGACGCGCTGGAGCGCGCGGTCGGCTGACGCGTGGCCCTCGTGAGGCAGGTCGACGCGGCGGCCTTGATTGGCCGGTCCTACCCCCAATCTGTGTAGTAAACCCGCATCAGGCGCGCCGTCGGGATTGGCGCGAAAATGAGGCTGCTACAATGCCCGCTCGCCCGACGATGCATTCCCGCCCTCGCGATCCACGGCCGGTCGTGGGCGATGGCGAACCGGGCTCGAGTCCCGGTCCGCGGTTTGGGGCCGTTCTTTTGCAGTAAGGCTGACATGGCAGGCATTCTGATCATTGCGCACGCTCCATTCGCCACCGCGTTGCGCGATTGCATTTCCCACATCTATGGCGGTTTGCCGGCGCGTATCGGCGTGATCGACGTGTCGCCGGATTGCGATCCCACGCAGGTCGTTGCGTTTGCGAATTCGGAAGTCGCGCGGCTGAAGGAAGAGAACGGCGCGCTTGTGCTGACCGACATGTTCGGCGCGACGCCGGCCAACATCGCGGGCCGGCTCGCCAACGTGCCGGACGTGCGCGTGCTGTGCGGCGTCAATCTGCCGATGCTGGTGCGCGCGGTCTGCTATCGCGCCACGCCGCTCGACACGCTCGTCGACAAGGCGCTCGCCGGTGCGACCAAGGGTGTGCACGCGATCGGACCGGCGACGCCGGAAGCGGTCGCGTCGCCAGTCTGCTCGGCCGCTTGCCTGCCGGCGCTGCCACCCGACGCGGCGCCCGCCGATTGTGTTCCCGCGTTACCGCCCGATGCCGATCTGACGCAAAAGACGGACGCGCCCGGCCTGTAAATCGGGCTGGTTCGCAGGCAAGCTTTGACAGATTCAAACGGCTTCGCACTGGCTTCAATCGCATTGCAGCCGCTTTGTGGTTTCACCTTTCACCATTTCATTCACCCGCGCTTCGGACCATCACATGCTGCAACAGGAAACGACTATTGTGAACAAGCTGGGGCTGCACGCGCGCGCGTCGGCCAAGTTGACGCAACTCGCGGGCAACTACCAGGCGGAAATCTGGATGAGCCGCAATGGCCGTCGTATCAACGCGAAGAGCATCATGGGCGTGATGATGCTGGCCGCTGGCATCGGCAGTACCGTGCTGATCGAAACGGAAGGCGCCGACGAAAAGGAAGCGATGGACGCGCTGTTGAAACTGATCGCCGAAAAATTCGGCGAAGGTCAATAAAGCCGCGCGTTTTGCGATCGACGAAATGCCGCGGCTCAGTCCGCGGCTTTTTTTCGCAGCCGACATTTGAATATCAGATGAGGCGCCTGTTAATCGACATTGAAGGGATCTAGAAGCGGAGCGAAAGCCATCGGGAAAAGTGTGTAAGGCGACATGCGTTTTCAATGTTTAAACCATATATTTTGCGCGACGCGTATAAAGCGAAGCTTCGCTCGGTACGACGACACCTGAATACGATGATTCGTGCTGCGCTGCACACACCCCGAACATACATTACGAAGGCGCGGAATTTATAATGCCTGGTACAGTCTGAGAGCATTGCAGCGCTTTGCCGCGGCATCACACAACTAGAGGAGGTGCGCGTGTCATTCACGCTGCATGGAATTCCCGTGTCACGGGGTATCGCCATCGGGCGGGCCTATCTGATCGCCCCGGCAGCACTCGACGTAGACCACTATCTGATCGAACTTGCCCAGATCGAAGGGGAGATCGAGCGTTTTCGCGCGGCTCAGCAACGCGTGCATGAAGAACTCAATGTATTGCGCGCCGATCTCGCCGCCGATGCCCCTAGCGAAGTGGGCGCATTCATCGACGTTCATACGATGATCCTGAACGACGCCATGCTCGTGCAGGAAACCATCGACTTGATCCGCACGCGCCGCTACAACGTCGAATGGGCGCTGACCGAACAGCTCGAAAGACTGTCGCGCCATTTCGACACTATCGAAGACGAATACCTGCGCGAGCGCAAGGCCGACATCGAGCAGGTCGTCGAGCGCGTGTTGAAGGCACTCGCGGGCGCGCCGGGCATCGTCAACAACGTGCATGGCGCATGCGACGAGATGATCGTGGTCGCGCACGACATCGCGCCGGCCGACATGATGCAGTTCAAGACACAGACGTTCCAGGGCTTCGTCACCGATCTGGGCGGGCGCACGTCGCACACCGCGATCGTCGCGCGCAGCCTCGGCATTCCGGCCGCGGTCGGCGTGCAGCATGCGAGCGCGCTGATCCGCCAGGACGATCTGATCATCGTCGATGGCGACCACGGCATTGTGATCGTCGATCCCGCGCCGATCGTGCTCGAGGAATACTCGTACCGGCAAAGCGAGAAGGAGCTGGAGCAGCGCAAGCTGCAACGGCTCAAGTTCTCGCCGACGCAAACGCTGTGCGGCACGCGCATCGAACTGTGCGCGAACATCGAATTGCCGGACGACGCGCGCGCGGCGATCGAATCGGGCGCGACCGGCGTGGGTCTGTTCCGCACCGAGTTCCTGTTCATGAATCACAAGCACCGGATGCCCGAAGAGGAGGCGCAGTTCAGCGCATATCGTCGCGCGGTCGAGCTAATGAACGGCTTGCCGGTCACGATCCGCACGATCGACGTCGGCGCCGACAAGCCGCTCGATTCGATGGCCAGCAGCGACGGCTACGAGACCGCCGCGAATCCGGCGCTCGGTTTGCGAGCGATTCGCTGGAGCCTGTCCGAGCCGCAGATGTTCCTCACGCAGCTGCGCGCTATCCTGCGCGCGTCGGCATTCGGCAAGGTGAAGATCCTGATCCCGATGCTCGCGCACGCGCAGGAAATCGACCAGACGCTCGATCTGATCCGTGAAGCCAAGCGTCAACTCGACGACGCGGGTATCGCTTACGATCCGAACGTGCAGGTCGGCGCGATGATCGAGATTCCGGCCGCCGCGATCGCGTTGCCGCTGTTTCTGAAGCGGCTCGATTTTCTGTCGATCGGCACCAACGATCTGATTCAGTACACGCTCGCGATCGATCGCTCGGACAACGCGGTCGCGCATCTGTACGATCCGCTGCACCCGGCCGTGCTGCATCTGATCGCGTTCACGCTGCGCGAGGCGAAGCGCGCGGGCGTGCCCGTGTCGGTATGCGGTGAGATGGCGGGCGATCCGGCGTTGACGCGTCTGTTGCTCGGCATGGGCCTGACCGAGTTTTCGATGCATCCGAGCCAACTGCTCGAGGTTAAGCAGGAGGTACTGCGCTCGCATCTGAAGACGCTGGAGAAGCCGGTGGCCGATGTGCTGGCTTCGTTCGAGCCGGAAGAGGTGCAGGCGGCGCTCAAGCGGGTCGCGCTGGTTTGAACCCGAGGCGCTTCGTCGCGAGTAGCATGGAACCGCCTCAGGACCCGTGCGCGTGGCCGCACACCGGACAATCCAGCTGACGTCCGATGCGCATCGTGTTCCATTCCATCCGCAGCGAATCGAGCATCGTCAGGCGTCCCACGAGCGGCGTGCCGATTTCGCCGATCAACTTCAGCGCTTCGGCGGCCTGCATCGAACCGATGATGCCGACCGTCGGCGCGAACACGCCCATCGTCGAGCATGCGACTTCCTCGAACGGCTGGTCTTCGGGAAACACGCACGCGTAGCATGGCGACGCTTCGTTGCGGAAATCGAAAGTGCTGATCTGGCCGTCGAAGCGCAGCGCCGCGCCCGACACGAGCGGCACGCGATGCTTGACGCACGCGCGGTTGATCGCGTGACGCGTCGCGAAGTTGTCGGTGCAATCGAGCACGACATTGGCGTGCGGCACCTCGCGATCCAGCCACGCATCGTCGACGCGTTCGGCCACCGGATTGACGACGACCTCGGGATTGATCTGCGCGAGCAGGTCGCGCCCGGACTCGACCTTGCTGCGTCCAACCGACGCGCTCACGTGCAGGATCTGCCGCTGCAGATTGGTCAGGTCGACGGTATCTGCATCGACGAGTGTCAGACGGCCGACGCCCGCCGCCGCGAGATACAGCGCGACCGGCGAACCGAGCCCGCCCGCGCCGACGATGATTGCATGGGCGTCGATAAAACGCTGCTGCGCCTCGATGCCGATTTCGTCGACGAGGATATGGCGGGAGTAGCGAAGGAGTTGATCGTCATTCATGGCGGGCGCGTGAGTGTGTCGCTATGTCGCGCAGGGAGAGGCAGACCGGGGGTCCGCGGCGCGCATTCGTGGCTGTTATTTTAATCGCGCGGGGAGGGTGGCTGTTGCGGCTTGCCGTGAGACGCCGCCGGCTATGCGGCGGCCTTTGCCGAGACTCTTGCGGCGTGTCTTCGCAGGCTATCGTGCTGCGAAGACACGCGCGGTTCGTTGCTTATTTTCCAGCTTATTCTCGAACTTACTTGCCAGCGGGTGCCGGTGCCGAAGCCGGCGCCGGTCCCGATGCGCCCGGCACCGGTTGCGTCGGCTTCACCGCCACCGGCGCGGAGGCCGACGTGCCCGGCTTGTTCTGCGCGAGCCGGCGCTCCATCAGCGACTTGGATTCCTGAACCGGCTTGCCTTCGAGCTTGTCGACCGCCTGTTGCAACATGAAGTCGTCGGTCGAACCGAACTCGACCGGCTTGCGGTCGCGCTCCTTCTGACGCTGTTCCGGCGTCTTCTTGTCGTTCTGCTCTTCGAGCTGACGCAACTGATCCATGCGCTCCTGCTCGCGTTGCTCCGCTTCCTTCTTCTCGTTCGGGTCCTGCGTGTTCGCCAGGTGATTCGAGTAGTCGACCTCGCGGGTTACGAGCGCGTCGTCCGGATCGCCGTCCGCGTATTGATCGACCGGAAGGTCCGGGCGGATGCCCTTGTTCTGGATCGAACGGCCGCTCGGCGTGTAGTAATACGCGGTGGTCAGGCGCAACGCGGTGTCGGCCGTCATGGGACGCACGGTTTGCACCGAGCCTTTGCCGAACGTGGTCTTGCCGAGGATCAGTGCGCGGTGCTGATCCTGCAGCGCGCCCGCGACGATTTCCGACGCCGACGCCGAGTACGCATTGGTCAGTACGACCATCGGCACGGTCTTGAAGATGGCCGGGACGTCCTTGAGCGGATCGCTGTCGAACGATTGCAGGCGGTAGTTATCGTAGGTGTCGCGATAGATCTGCTTCGAATCCGGAATCTGACCGTTGGTCGACACCACCACCGAACTCGGCGGCAGGAACGCGCCCGCGACGCCGACCGCGCTCTGCAGCAAACCGCCGCCGTTGTTGCGCAGGTCGAGGATCAGGCCCTTCAGGTTCGGCTCCTGGCGCGCGAGATCCTGCAGCTTGGCCGCGAGGTCGGGCGTGGTGCGTTCCTGGAAGCTCGTGATGCGCACATACGCGAAGCCCGGCGCAACGATCTTGCCCTTCACGGACTGCACCTTGATGATCGCGCGTGTGACGGTGAGCGGGAACGTGCGGTCGTCGGTCTTGCGGAAGATGGTCAGCGTGACCTTGGTGCCCGGGTCGCCGCGCATCTGCTTGACCGCCTGGTCGAGCGTCATGCCGCGCACGGGCTTGTCGTTGATGCGCGTGATCAGGTCGCCCGGACGGATGCCGGCGCGGAACGCGGGCGTGTCTTCGATTGGCGAAATCACCTTGATCAGGCCGTCTTCCGACGAAATTTCGATGCCGAGGCCCGCGAAGCGGCCCTTGGTCTGCTCCTGCAGCTCTTCGTAGTCGGTCCTGTCGAGGTACGACGAGTGCGGGTCGAGGCTCGACACCATGCCCTTGATCGCTGCGGTGAGGAGCTTCTTGTCTTCGACCGGTTCGACGTATTCGTGCTTGATCTGCCCAAACACTTCGGCGAAAAGCCTGAGCTGGTCTAGCGGCAGCGGGGCGACCGCGGCGCTAGCGGGTTGCTGGGCCGAGGCGGAGTATTGCAGGGTGGCAAAAACACCGGTAGCAAGGCCCGCGGCAATCAGGCCGATATTTTTCAGGTTCTTTCGCATAGAGTCTGTTGCGGTCGGATGCGCGTGGCAGCGTCGATAAAGATTGGACGGACAAGTATAACTGCACACCCGCCTGCTCAGGGCGCGGTGCAGGCAATCGTGCTTCGACAGTACGGGAAGGCCCTGGTTCTTGCGATCCGGACAGCGGATGGCGAGCCGTGCGACATGACTCTCGGCGGCTCGAAACCGAGACCTGCCGCGCAAGACCTACGGATGCGGTCGCCGCCACGCTGACTCCTGCAGCGGCCCGACTCCGGCCACCGGGCGCAATACAGTATTTCTTGCCGGCCCGGTTGTCTGCGTGCGACCCCGCGCGTCTTGGTGGCGCGGGGCCGCGGCCGGCAACGCTCGATCAGCCCGCCTTGCCCTGGCTCGCGACCGCGGCTTGCGCCTTGGCGATCGCGTCCTGGTCGCCGAGATAGTAGTGCTTGATCGGCTTCAGGTTGTCGTCGAGTTCATAGACGAGCGGCACGCCGTTCGGAATGTTGAGGCCGACGATGTCGCTGTCCGAGATGTTGTCGAGGTATTTGACCAGCGCGCGAATCGAGTTGCCGTGCGCGGCGATCAGGATGCTGCGGCCCGACGTGATGGCCGGCGCGATCGACTCGTTCCACAGCGGCAGCACGCGCGCGACGGTGTCTTTCAGGCACTCGGTCAGCGGCAGCTGCTCGCGCGGCACCTTCGCGTAGCGCGGATCGGCATAGGGCGCGCGCTCGTCGGTCGGCTCGAGCGCGGGCGGCGGCGTGTCGTAGCTGCGGCGCCAGACCAGCACCTGCTCGTCGCCGAACTTCGCGGCGGTTTCGGCCTTGTTCAGACCCGACAGCGCGCCGTAGTGGCGTTCGTTCAGGCGCCACGAATGCACGACGGGCAGGTACATCAGATCCATCTGGTCCTGCACGTGCCACAGCGTGCGGATCGCGCGCTTGAGCACCGACGTGTAGGCGATGTCGAACGTGTAGCCCGCTTCCTTCAGCAGCACGCCCGCCTGCTGGGCCTCGAGATTGCCCTGCTCGGTGAGGTCGACGTCGACCCAGCCGGTGAAGCGGTTTTCCTTGTTCCACGTCGATTCGCCGTGGCGGATGAGAACGAGTTTGTACATGAGAATTGCCGGTCGGTAGTGAGGAAGCGGTCTCGCGCTGTGCGGCGCCTCTAGCGGCGCATCGCCATCGCATCAGACGGTTATTTTATAATGGTCAGGTTGACCTTTTCGATTTCTCTCTTTCCGGCGGATCCTCCGTGAAGTTTTTCACCGAATACACAAACCTTGTCCTGATCGCAATCGTCCTTATCTCCGGTGGATTGCTACTGTGGCCGACCATCACCCGGCGTGGACGCGGCGGCCTGTCGGCCGCTGAAGCCACCCAACTAATCAACCGGCGCAACGCGGCGGTCATCGATCTGCGGCCGTCCGCCGATTACGCCAAGGGGCACCTGCCCTCGGCGCGGCATTTCGAATTCGCGGAGTTGCAGGCGAAGGCCGCGCAACTCCCGAAGAACAAGAGCAACCCGGTGCTGCTGGTGTGCCAGACCGGCCAGCAGTCGAACAAGGCCGCGCGTATCGTGCAGGAAGCGGGATACGCGGAAGTCCATGTTCTCGAGGGCGGCGTCGACGCCTGGCAGAAAGCCGGTATGCCGGTTGTGAAACAAGGAGCAGCCAAGTGAACAAAGTGATCATGTACAGCACCCAGGTGTGCCCGTATTGCCAGATGGCCGAACGTCTTTTAAAGTCGCGCGGCGTCGAGCAGGTTGAGAAAGTACTGATCGACAAAGACCCGGCCCGTCGTGCGGAGATGATGACCAGGACCGGTCGTCGCACGGTGCCGCAGGTGTTCATCGGCGAGACGCATGTCGGCGGCTATGATGACCTTTCCGCGCTCGATCGCGC
Source organism: Paraburkholderia podalyriae (assembly GCF_014397785.1). Taxonomy (GTDB): domain Bacteria; phylum Pseudomonadota; class Gammaproteobacteria; order Burkholderiales; family Burkholderiaceae; genus Paraburkholderia; species Paraburkholderia podalyriae. The sequence goes on along the minus strand of NZ_VZQQ01000026.1, from coordinate 15,967 downwards.
GGGCGGTCTGACGCCGCTGCTCGAAGCAGCCTGAGTTCGCGCGTTTCGCGCCGCGCGAGCGGGCGGACCACTCGATAAGCCGGCGCGTGCGCGCTCCTCGTGGAGCCGGCGGGCCGGCGCAATAATCTGGCGGCCCATGCGCACATCGGCCGCCGCCACGCATACCTATCAGGGAATCACCATCATGTCCGACGAGAATAACCAGCCGTTCTTCAACATCCAGCGCATCTATCTGAAGGACATGTCGCTCGAGCAGCCGAATTCGCCGGCGATCTTCCTCGAGCAGGAAATGCCGTCGGTCGAAGTCGAAGTCGACGTGAAGGCCGAGCGCCTCGCGGAATCCGTGTTCGAAATTCTCGTGACGGGCACGGTGACGGCCAAGGTGTCGGACAAGGTCGCGTTCCTGATCGAAGCGAAACAGGCCGGCATTTTTGACATTCGCAACATTCCTGCCGAGCAGATCGATCCGCTCGTCGGGATTGCATGCCCGACCATCCTGTTCCCGTACCTTCGCTCGAACATCGCCGATGCGATCACCCGCGCCGGCTTCCCGCCGATCCACCTCGCCGAGATCAACTTCCAGGCGCTGTACGAGCAGCGTCTCGCGCAAATGAGCGCGGCACAGCAGGACGGCGCGGCGCAAAAAGGCGTCACGCATTAAGGCGCCGCGCGCAGTGCCGGCTATGAAAGTCGCCGTTCTCGGCGCTGGCGCTTGGGGCACCGCCCTCGCCGGCCATCTGGCCTTAAGGCACGACACGGTGTTGTGGGCGCGCGAGTCCGCGCTCATCGCCGAGCTTTCCACTTCGCATCAAAACGCCCGCTATCTGGCGGGCGTCGCGTTGCCGCCCGCGCTTCGCTATGAAGCGGATCTCGGCGCGGCGCTCGATCACGCGCTCGCCGACGCTGCGCTATGCGTGATCGCGACGCCGGTCGCTGGCCTGCGCGGTCTGTTGCGCGCGATGCGCGACGCGGGCAAGGTGCCCGCGCATTTCGTGTGGCTATGCAAGGGGTTCGAAGCCGATTCGCAACTGCTGCCGCATCAGGCGGTCGTGGCGGAATTGCCCGAGCATGCGAGCAACGGCGTGTTGTCCGGACCGAGCTTCGCGCGCGAAGTCGGACAGGGGCTGCCGGTTGCGTTGACGATCGCGAGTTCGTCGGCGGCGTGCCGCGAACGCACGGTCGCGGCGTTCCATCACGGCGCGATGCGCATCTATACCGGCGACGACGTCGTCGGCGTCGAAGTGGGCGGCGCGGTGAAAAACGTGCTCGCCATCGCGACGGGCATCGCCGATGGCCTCGGCCTCGGCCTCAATGCACGCGCGGCGCTGATCACGCGCGGCCTCGCCGAAATGTCGCGTCTTGGCGTGACGCTCGGTGGCCGCGCGGAAACCTTTACCGGGCTCACCGGCCTCGGCGATCTGATTCTGACCGCTACCGGCGATCTGTCGCGCAACCGCACCGTGGGCCTGCAACTCGCCACGGGCCGCACGCTGGACGACATCCTCGGCGGCCTCGGTCACGTGGCCGAAGGAGTGCGCTGCGCGAAGGCGGTACTCGCGATCGCACGTGCTCATGCGATCGAAATGCCGATCACGCAAGCGGTCTGCGCGGTGCTGTTCGACGGCGTGGCGCCGCGCGATGCGGTCAGCGCGCTGCTGCGGCGCGATTCGAAGGCCGAATAAAGCCTTTTCCCTCAGCCGTTTAGCGCAAACTCGCGGTGAACGGCTGCCTCACCTGGCGGTCCACTTCGTAAACGACGCTCGGATCAGCGAGGTATCCATGCCCACTTTCAATCTCAGTCACGGCACGTGCATGCTTGAAGCGCGCGTGGTCGATATCACGACGCTGGCCGTCGATGCGATCGTCAATGCCGCGAATACTTCGCTGCTCGGCGGCGGCGGGGTCGATGGCGCGATTCATCGCGCGGCCGGCAACGAGCTGCTGCGCGAATGCGAAACGCTCGGCGGCTGCGCGACCGGCGACGCCAAAATGACCGCTGGCTATCGACTGCCCGCCAGGCATGTGATTCACGCGGTCGGTCCAGTGTGGCGCGGCGGCACGCATGGCGAGGCCGACCTGCTCGCTTCGTGCTATCAGCGCTCGCTCGAAGTCGCGCGCGACACGCATTGCACGAGCATCGCGTTTCCGGCGATCAGTTGCGGTATCTACCGTTTTCCCGCTGACGATGCGGTGAGCATCGCGGTCGCGACCGTGCTCGACACGTTGCCGCGCACACCGCGCATGAGGCACGTGACGTTCGCGTGCTTCGACGACGCGATGCTCGCGCGCTACGAGGCCGAGTTCGAACGCCGTCAGGCGCCGCCCTCGAAGCCGGCCTGACGCCATGCTTCGAACACCACGATCGCCACCGTGTTCGACAGATTCAGACTGCGATTGCCGGGACGCATCGGCAGACGCACGCGCTGTTGGTTTGGAAAGCGCTCGAGCACCGTGTAGGGCAGGCCGCGCGTTTCGGCGCCGAACACGAACCAGTCGCCCCGTTGAAACGCGTGGTCGTGAAAGCGCCCCGCGCCGCGGGTCGTGAATGCGAACATCCGCGACGGGTCCGGTGTTTCTTTTGCGACGAACGCGTGCCAATCGGCATGCACGTTCATTTCCGCATACTCGTGATAGTCGAGGCCGGCGCGCCGCATCTTCGTATCGTCGAGTGGAAAGCCGAGCGGCTCGATCAGGTGCAGCCGCGCGCCGGTGTTTGCGCACAGGCGAATCACGTTGCCGGTGTTCGGCGGAATTTCGGGTTCTACGAGAACGACGTTGAACATAAGGAGACCGCGTAAAAGCTAGTTTTTCGGAGTGCGCAGCGCGACGAAGTTGGTGACCCGCCGCGCGCCGGCGGCCTTCAGCGTATGCGCGAGCGCTTCGAGCGTCGCGCCGCTCGTCATGACATCGTCGACGATGCCGACATGCAGGCCGCGTACCGTGCGCGCGACCCGAAACGCGCGGCCGACGTTCTGCCGGCGCGCATCGAGATCGAGGCGCGATTGCGGCGCGGTGTCGAGCGGTCGTTCGAGCAGCGTCGCGTCGCTGGGCACGCGGAGCGCACGGGCGAGCGGCCGCGCGATCTGCCACGCCTGGTTGTAGCCGCGTTCGACGAGACGGCGACTCGCGAGCGGCACTGGCGCGATCACGTCGGGCCGTTCGGCCGCATCGTGCCAGTTGTCCTGAGCGAGCCGCGCGAGGCGTTGTGCGAAGTCGCGCCCGAGCATCAGCCGGGCGCGGAACTTCAGGCCGACCGCGAGCGTATCGAGCGGCGCGTGATAGTCGGCGAGCGCGAAGCTCGCGTCGAACGGCGGCGGCTCGGTCACGCAATCCGCGCAGCGATACCGCGCCTGAGCGACCCAGCGTGACGCCGGCAACGGCACCGCGCAAACGGTGCAGCGCAGGCGGCTCTCGTTCCAGTAGGCCGCGTCGCAACCGTCGCACAACGTGTTATGCGACAAATTGCCGCATAACGCGCACAGGTTCGGCAGCACGGCGTGCATGGCGCGCGGCCATGCCGAATGCAGACCGCGCGCAAAACGCGCCACCTGATTTCGACACGACGAAGAAAATGACTGGACTCGCACGAGTTGGTGCCGGTGAAAGCCGTTCACGCTGAATGGATGGGAGCGAACGAGTATACTTCGAGCTCACGCCAGCACGACACACATGTCCCCAACATCCGCTCAATCTGGCCGTCCGGCCTACGATTCACGGCGCCTCAGGCGTATTTTCGACCGTCGCGCCGCCACCTTCGACGAAGTTGCGTTCCTGCCGCGCGAGATTGCGCAGCGCATGCGCGAGCGTCTCGATTACATCAAGGTTTCGCCCGCGAGCGTGCTCGACGCCGGCTGCGGCGCGGGCGAGGACATCCCCGCATTGCGCGAACGCTTTCCCGAGGCGCCGGTTTTCGGCGCTGATCTGTCACACGGCATGCTGATGCGCGCGCTGCGCCACGATGCCGGCGACACCAGTTGGCGGCGCTTTCTTCCAGCCTCGCTGGGCAAAGCACTCGGCGCGCGCGGCCCGCGTTTCGCGCAAGCCGATTTCTCCGCGCTGCCATTCACGGCCGGCGCATTCGAATTCATCTGGTCCAACCTCGCGCTGCACTGGCACTCGCGGCCCGATCTCGTCTTTCCCGAATGGCAGCGCGTGCTGAAGGTCAGCGGCCTGCTGATGTTCAGCACGCTCGGCCCCGATACACTGAAGGAATTGCGCGGTGCGTACGCCGAGATCGAGGCCGCGCACGGCGTTGCGTCGCGCAGGCATGTGATCGACTTCGTCGACATGCATGATCTCGGCGATATGCTCGTCGAGGCCGGCTTCGAAATTCCGGTGATGGACCAGGAGACACTGACGATCACCTACAAGTCGCCCGAGTCGCTGCTCGCGGACGTGCGCCGCTGGGGCGCGTATCCGTTCGAGCGCGACACTCATGACGTCGCGCACGCGCGCCGCTTGCGCAAAGCTCTGCTCGCCGCGCTCGAAGCGCGCCGGCGCACCGACGGCACGATCGCGCTGACCTTCGAGGTGATCTACGGGCACGCATGGAAAGCCGTGCCGCGCACCACGGCCGAAGGACATGGCATCGTGCGGCTCGAGGACATCGGGCGAGGTCCGGCGAAGCGTGGGTAGCAGATTGCGGCGCTGTCATCAACTGCTTGCCGGGGGTCCGGTCGACGTGTTGCAAAAGCGGTAAGGAGGACATCCGTTATGCCTGGGATTTGCCCTTCCAGAGAGCTGCAAAATGCCGGGCAAAATGGCGCGAAGGCTTGTCGCGCCTGGCTTGTGAGCCGATCTGGGCTTGCTTGTCGATGCTATGGATCGCGCCTATAATGCGTCAGTTTGTCACCCGAGGTTCCCACATTTAGGGGTGACAAGCCCGAGACGCAGGGCTGCAAAATGAAGTGATGCGGTAGGAGTTGGCGCGGTCGTGAGTGGTGCTGACAGCAGCGACACGAGCGGCGGCCGCAAGATGCATCCGGAAGTAAAAGAAGGCAGGCCGGACGCGACGATTCGCAGGAGGCAGCGATGGGCGCATCAGATCATCTGCTGGCGGATTCTGAACCGGTCCTCAGGGACTGGACCATGAAGCGCAACTGCTCGATATCGCCGCGGCAGTTCGTTTGTCTGTACGTGTCGCTTGCGTTGTTCTCGTTGGCAATTGCTTTCATGCTGGTTCTGGTCGGAGCCTGGCTGGTGTTGCCGTTCACCGGAATCGACTTGCTGGCGGTAGGTATCGCGTTTGCAATATATGCGCGTCATGCTGTCGATTACGAGCGCATCCGGTTGTTTCCGAACCGGCTCGTGATCGAGCAGGTCAGCGCCGAGCAGATTACGCAGTTCGAATTCAATCCGCGCTGGGTGCGGATAGAGCCGGGCGCAACGCCGCCCGATCAAATCAAGCTGGTCTCGCGCGGGCAGACGGTCATGATCGGGCAACATCTCGCGCAGAATCGGCGCGCGCAGTTCGCAGGCGAACTGCGTATGTGGCTGGCACGTTGCTAGGTGGTGCCGGACACGCGGCGTTCAAGGGGGCGCGACACGCTGCCAGCGGGGTCGAGGGGTTTGAATGGAAAATTTGGGTAAGGAAGCTATGAAAACAATCAAGCGAGCGCTCATGAGCGTGCTGGCGACGAGCGGACTGCTTTTCGCCGGTGCCGCCCTGGCAGTGGGCGATGCTCCGGGCGGCCCCGCCGTCAACGCGATCAACCTCCAGCCGCCTGCAAGCAGAATCGCTGAGGAGATGTTCAGCCTCCACATGTTCATGCTGGGCCTTTGCACTGTGATTTTCATCGGTGTGTTCGGCGTGATGTTCTATTCGGTCTTCGCGCACCGCAAATCAAAAGGCCACAAGGCAGCCAATTTCCACGAAAGCACCACCGTCGAAATCATCTGGACGATTGTGCCGTTCATCATCGTCGTGCTGATGGCGCTGCCCGCCACCAGGACCGTCGTCGCGATGAAGGACACCTCGAACGCCGACCTCACGGTCAAGGTCACCGGCTACCAGTGGAAGTGGGGGTACGACTACGTGAAGGGTCCGGGCGAGGGCATCAGCTTCCTGTCCACACTCGCCACGCCGCGTGCGCAAACCGAAGGCCGCGAGCCGATCTCCACGCTGTATCTGCAGGAAGTCGACAACCCGCTCGTGGTCCCGGTCGACAAGAAAATCCGCATTATCACCACCGCCAACGACGTGGTCCACTCCTGGTACGTGCCGGCCTTCGGCGTGAAGCAGGACGCGATCCCCGGCTTCGTGCGCGACACGTGGTTCAAAGCTACCCGCACCGGCACGTTCCGCGGCTTCTGTACCGAACTGTGCGGCAAGGAACACGCGTTCATGCCGGTCGTCGTCGAAGTGCTGTCGGCCGACGACTACGCGAAGTGGGTCGACGAGCAGAAGAAGAAAATGGCCGCCGGCCAGGACGATCCGAACAAGACCTACACGATGGCCGAGCTGATGGAACGCGGCGGCAAGGTCTACTCGGCGAACTGCGCGGTCTGCCACCAGCCGACCGGCAAAGGCGTGGGCGCATTTCCGGCGCTCGACGGCAGCAAGATCGCCAACGGTCCGATGGGCCAGCACGTGAGCCTCGTGCTGAAGGGCAAGAATGCGATGCCTTCGTGGGCGCCGACGCTGAACGACGTCGAAATCGCCTCGGTGATCACGTACGAACGTAACTCGTGGGGCAACCACACGGGCGACATCCTGCAGCCGAAGCAGATCACTGACGCGCGCAACGGCAAGCTGCCGGAAGGCGGCGACCATCTGGCCAACGCGGGAGCCGCGGCAAGCGGCGCCGCTGCGGCATCGGGTGCGGAAGCGGCTTCCGCACCGGCTGCATCTGGCAACGACGCCGGCGCGGCTGCTTCGAATAACGCAGGGGCCACGCTACCGGCGAGCATCTACTTCGAGACTGGCAAGAGCACGCTGCCGGCCGACGCGAAAGCGGCGGTCGACGCGGCCGCGGCCTACGCGAAGGCGCACCCGGATGCAAAATTCACGCTGTCGGGCTTCACCGACGCAACCGGCTCCGCCGACGTCAACGCGAAGCTCGCGAAGGGTCGTGCCGAAGCCGTCCGTGACGCGCTCAAAGCAGCCGGCATTGCCGAAGACCATATTGTTTTGAAGAAGCCGGAAACGATCACGGGCGGCACCGACGCGAAGCAAGCCCGGCGTGTTCAGATCAGCCCCGCAGCCTGACGTGTCATGGTCAGCACCGCAGAATTCGCTTTAGGAGATTGTCATGTCTAGCATCGGACACGATGTAGTCGCGGGCCACGAGCACGTGCACGGCGACCATGCCCACGAAACGCCGCATGGCTGGCGTCGTTGGCTGTTCGCGACCAACCACAAGGACATCGGTACGCTGTACCTGATCTTCTCGTTCACCATGTTCCTGTCCGGGGGCGTGATGGCGCTGATGATCCGTGCCGAACTGTTCGAGCCCGGTCTGCAAATCATGCGTCCCGAGTTCTTCAACCAGTTGACCACCATGCACGGGCTGATCATGGTGTTCGGCGCGATCATGCCGGCGTTCGTCGGCTTCGCGAACTGGATGGTGCCGCTGCAGATCGGCGCATCGGACATGGCTTTCGCGCGGATGAACAACTTCAGTTTCTGGCTGCTGCCGGTCGCCGCTGTCCTGCTGGTCGGCTCGTTCTTCGCACCGGGCGGCGCGACCGCTGCGGGCTGGACGCTGTACGCACCGCTGTCCACGCAGATGGGCCCGGGCATGGACTTCGCGATTTTCGCGATCCACCTGATGGGTGCGTCGTCGATCATGGGCGGCATCAACATCGTCGTGACGATCCTGAACATGCGCGCCCCCGGCCTCACGCTGATGAAGATGCCGATGTTCGTATGGACCTGGCTGATCACCGCGTACCTGCTGATCGCCGTGATGCCGGTTCTCGCGGGCGCGATCACGATGGTGCTGTTCGATCGTCACTTCGGCACGTCATTCTTCAACGCGGCAGGCGGCGGCGATCCGGTCATGTACCAGCACATCTTCTGGTTCTTCGGGCACCCCGAGGTGTACATCATGATCTTGCCGGCGTTCGGGATCGTCTCGCAGGTGATACCGGCGTTCTCGCGCAAGCCGCTGTTCGGCTATAGCTCGATGGTGTACGCAACGGCATCGATCGCGATCCTGTCGTTCATGGTCTGGGCGCACCACATGTTCGTGACCGGCATGCCGGTGACAGGCCAGCTGTTCTTCATGTACGCGACGATGCTGATCGCGGTGCCGACCGGCGTGAAGGTGTTCAACTGGGTCGCGACGATGTGGCGCGGTTCGCTGTCGTTCGAAACGCCGATGCTGTTCGCGGTGGGCTTCCTGATCGTGTTCACGTTCGGTGGCCTGTCGGGTCTGATGCTCGCCATGGCGCCGCTCGACATCCAGTATCACGGTACTTATTTCGTCGTCGCGCACTTCCACTACGTTCTGGTCGCGGGGTCGCTGTTCGCGCTGTTCTCCGGCTGGTACTACTGGTCACCGAAGTGGACCGGCTGGATGTACAACGAAACGCGCGGCAAGATCCACTTCTGGGCGTCGATGTTCTTCTTCAACCTCGCGTTCCTGCCGATGCACTTCGTCGGTCTCGCCGGCATGCCGCGTCGTTATGCCGACTACCCGGCGCAGTTCACCGACTGGAACCAGGTGATCTCGATCGGCGCGTTCGGCTTTGGCCTTTCGCAGGTGTACTTCCTGTTCGCGGTGGCGCTGCCCGCCTACCGTGGGGGCGGCGAGCACGCAGAGGCGGGCGACAAGCCATGGGAAGGCGCAACGGGCCTCGAGTGGACCGTGCCGAGCCCGGCTCCGTTCCACACGTTCGAGCATCCGCCGACCGTCGAGTAAGCCTGTCCCGGCGAGGTGCCGGGCTCTGGCGGCGCGGCATGCGGCCACGGGAATCCGGCGCTTCGCGAGGCGGCCTCGCCAGTCAAGAACAGTATTCAGAAAGTCGAGCATGACGCGCAATCCACAGGAAAGACGTACGCCGGAGCAGATTCGCGCAGGCAACAGGCGGATAGGGCTCGTGATGTTCGCGATCGCCGCGGTGTTTTTCGCGAGCGCGATTCTGAAGCAGTACTGGTTCAGCTGACGCCGCGTTGGCAGTCTGTTTGCAGGTTTGGTGAGGATTCAGATGTCGACGCAACCGCCGGCCGGGACCGACCGCTCTTTCAACCGTTCGATGCTGATCAAGCTGTTCGTCGTCGCGTTGATGATGTTCGGTTTCGGTTTCGCGCTGGTGCCGATGTATCGCGCGATCTGCCAGATCACTGGCGTGAACAACCTCGTGCAGCGCGACGTGTCGGCGCGCGAGGCGAAGAATACGCAGGTCGACATGAGCCGCACGATTTCGATCGAATTCGATGCGAACGCGCGGGGCCTGTTGGGTTTCAAGCCGGAGCAGCGCAGTCTCGACGTGCATCCGGGTGAAGTGACGACGGTCATGTACGACGTCAGCAACGAGCAGTCGCGCACGATCCGTGCGCAGGCCATTCCGAGCTACGCGCCGAAGCAGGCGACCGGGTACTTCAGGAAGATCGAGTGTTTCTGCTTCACGCAGCAGACGTTGAACGCGAACGAGACGAAGCGGGTGCCGGTGGTGTTCGTGGTCGACCCGAAGTTGCCGAAGGACGTGAAGACGATCACGCTGTCGTACACGTTTTTCGAGTTGAACACGCCGGCGGCGGCGAGCGCGGATGATGCGGTGCCGAAGGCGAACCCCGCAGCAAATGCAGCGACCAACGCGGCAGCTACGCCCGCGAGGCCGGCCTGAAGCAGATTTGATGGTGCGAGCCGCGGACTAAACGAGGAAGACGAAGCGAGATGAACGATAACGGCGGCAAACCGCGCAAGAGCAGTTTCGGTCAGTCGATGCGCGCGGTGTTATGGTCGTTTTTCGGCGTGCGCAAGCGCCGCGATCTCGAAGCGGACGCCACGCAGCTCAACCCGCTGCATGTGATCGTGGCGGCGCTGATCGGCGCGGCGGTTCTGATCGGGGTGCTGATTCTGATCGTGCGCCTCGTGGTCGGTTGACGCAGTGCCGGGGCACGGCAGCGGAGCGGAGCCCACGAATTAGAGAGACGCGGTGCGGTATCGACGCGCCGCCGAAGATACAGCCGGAGATTCCGGAACAACTGGACTGAAGTGGAGAATCAAGAATGAGCGGTCAAAACGAGAGCCCGTACTATTTCGTACCGCATCCGTCGCGGCATCCGATCAGCGCCGCTACCGGGTTGCTGGTCATGCTCGGATCGCTTGCGGCCTGGATCAACGACCACACCTGGGCGCCGCTCGGCGTGCTCATCGGTCTGCTGTGGCTGCTCTTTACGCTGTGGCACTGGTTCGGTGACGCGATTGCCGAGTCGGAAGGCGGCATGTACGGCAAGAACGTCGACCGTTCGTACCGCTGGAGCATGAGCTGGTTCATCTTCTCTGAAGTGATGTTCTTCGGCGCATTCTTCGGCGCGCTGTTCTATGCCCGCGAAATCGCGCTGCATCAGCTCGGCAGTCTCGACTACAAGCTGATCTGGCCGGACTTCTCGGCGGTGTGGCCGAACAACGGTCCTGCCGATCTCGTGGGCACCTACAAGTCGATGCAGCCGTGGCCGGTGCCGACCATCAACACGGCGCTGCTGCTGTCGTCGGGTGCGACGCTGACGGTGTCGCACCATGCGCTGCGCGACGACCATCGCAGGAAGGCGATCGCGTGGCTCGCGGCGACCCTCGTGCTGGGCGTGAGCTTCCTGTTCCTGCAGGGCTTCGAGTATTTCCACGCGTATAACGAGCTGAACCTGACGCTGTCTTCGGGCATCTACGGTTCGACGTTCTTCCTGCTAACCGGCTTCCACGGCTTTCACGTCTTCCTCGGCGGCACGATGCTCGCCGTCGTGTTGGCGCGCCTGATCCGCGGCCACTTCACGTCGGAACATCACTTCGCGTTCGAAGGCGCGGCCTGGTACTGGCACTTCGTCGACGTCGTGTGGCTCGGTCTGTACGTCGTCGTGTACTGGCTGTAACGCGCTCAGAGCCGCGCGCGCCGCTCGTCGGCGCAGGCGTGCACGGAGCAATGCAAGGATCAACGCAGCGCCGCCCTCGACCTATCAGGGCGGCGTTTTGATTGGCGGCGAGAAAATTTGCCGCGGACGGATGCGCGACGACCTTTCCGCGAGCGTCAGCGCCCGTACGGAATCCCGGTCGATTGAATCCAGCCCATCCAGTGCGCGAACAGGATGAACAGGAACAACGAGATCGACAGGCCCACCCGCGTGGCCAGCGACCAGACCATCCGCTTGGTCTTGCCTTTGTCGTGCATCATGAAATACAGCGCCGACACCATGCTGGCGATGATCAGAGCAAAGGCGATGGGAACGATAATGTGCATGGAACCAACTGAAACCGGAAAGCGCAGTGGCAAAACATTTATTATCGCACCGCGCGCGGGCATCTGCCGCAGGTTCCCGGCGGCCCTGAACGCGATGCCGGAGCGCCTGCAATGAAGTTTCGCCTGATTCCCGTGCTGCTGATCCTGTTGGTCGTCGTCGTGACGATGCGGCTCGGCTTCTGGCAGCGCGATCGCGCGCATCAGAAGGAAGCGCTCGAGGCACGTATCACGCAGTTCGAAAACGCGCCCGCGCTGCCGGTCAGCGCGGCGCCGCTCGCGCTGAAGGAGGTCGAGTTTCATCGCGTGAAGGCGCGCGGCCGTTTCGTCGCGGACCAGGTCGTGTACCTCGACAATCGTCCGTATAACGATCAGCCGGGCTTTTACGTCGTGATGCCCTTTAAACTTGCCGACGGCGGCTACGTGCTCGTCAATCGTGGTTGGCTGCCGCGCAACCTCAGCAGTCGCGAGACCATCGCGCCGTACACGACGCCGTCGGGCGAGCTCGAGATCGAAGGGATTGCGCGCGCCGACGCGTCGCGCGCGTTCGAGCTCGGCGAGGGCGGATCGGCCGCGCATCGTCTGATCCGGCAGAATCTCGATGTGGCGGCGTACGCCGCGGAAACCGGGCTGCCGCTGCAATCGTTCGTGATCCAGCAAACCGGCGACGACCGCGATGGTCTGGTGCGTGACTGGCCCGCGCCGACCACCGGCGTCGAGCGCAACTACGGCTACATGCTGCAGTGGTGGGGCATGGCCGCCGCCGCGCTCGCCTTCGGTCTGTATGCGGCGCGCCGCGCGGGCAAGAAAGAACATGCGCCTGGCGCATGACGAAGTGAAGGCGCGGCCCGCCGTCGTCCAAACATTGAAAGAGGTTCCGTCGTGTCGACTCAAACTCCCCGTTCGCCGGAGGTTGGCAAAGCCACCGGCAAATCTGCCGCAGCCAAGGCGATGCCCGGCCAACCCAGCGGCCCGGGCTCATGGCGGCGCGGCCGCTGGGTGCTGTTGCTGCTCGCGGTGATCTGCGCCGCGCCGATCGCGATCTCGTACTTCATGTACTACGTCGTCAAACCGACCGGCGGCAGCACGAACTACGGCGCGCTGATCGAGCCGCAACGGCCGATCCCCGACTCGCTCGTGGTCACCGGCGCCGACGGCAAGCCGCTGAAGCTCGCGTCGCTGCACGGCCGCTGGCTGATGATCTCGGTCGACGACAGCGCGTGCGACAAGGCCTGCGTGACGAAGCTCTACTTCATGCGACAAATCCGCACAGCCCAAGGCCCGGAACGCGAGCGCGTGGTGGAAGTGTGGCTTCGCACCGATGCAGGCAAGGTCGCGGACGTGATACAAACCGCCTACCCCAACACCAACATGCTGATCGCCGATCCGGCGCAGCTCGTCGGGTGGCTGCCCGCCGACACCGGCATGCGGATCACCGACCACATCTATCTGGTCGATCCGAATGGCAATCTGATGATGCGTTTTCCGAAAGACGCGAACCCGAGCAAGATCAAAGGCGACGTGACCAAGCTGCTCAAATGGTCGACCATCGGCTGACGCCGCAACTGGGTAAATGTGATGTTCGTATTGCAACTGGGCCTGATCGGCTTGTGTATCGCGTTGTTGCCGCTGTCCTACGTGTGGGTCAAGGCCGACGACAACAAATTCCGCAAACTGGTCTGGCTCACCACCTTCCTGACGCTCGATCTCGTGATGTTCGGCGGCTTCACGCGCCTCACCGATTCGGGCCTCGGCTGCCCGGACTGGCCCGGCTGCTACGGCACGTCGTCGCCGTTCATCGCGCACGCGGCGATCTCCGCGGCCTATCATGCGATGCCGAGCGGTCCTGTCAGCATGACGAAGGCGTGGATCGAAATGATCCACCGTTATTTCGCGATGGCGATCGGCGTGCTGATCATCGCGCAGACGCTGATCGCGTGGACGGCGCGCATCAAGCGTCGTCCGCTGCATGTGTCGCCGTGGTGGCCGACTTCGCTGCTGCTGCTGATCGTCGTGCAGGGCGCGTTCGGCGCGTGGACCGTGACGATGAAGCTGCAGCCGATCATCGTGACCACGCATCTGCTGCTCGGCCTCGCGCTGCTCGGCACGCTCGGCTGGCTCGCTGCGCGCTTGACGCCGCTGCCGGCCTACGAGCCGGAGACTGCGCGCTGGCGCGCTGCGGCGCTCGCGGGCCTGGCGCTGCTGGTGCTGCAGATCGCGCTCGGTGGCTGGGTCAGCACGAACTACGCGGTGCTCGCGTGCACCGACTTCCCGACCTGCAACGGCCAATGGATCCCGCCGATGGACTTCGCGCACGGCTTCCACCTGTGGCGCGCGCTCGGCATGACCGGCGACGGCGACGTGATCACGCAGGATGCGCTGGTCGCGATTCACTGGACACATCGCACGTTCGCGTTCGCCGTGATCGGCTATCTGGCGTGGTTCGCGTTGAAGATGCGCCGCTTCGAGTCGCTGCGGCGACCCGCGAACGGTGTGCTGCTGGTGATGCTAATCCAGTTCATTACCGGGTTGTCGAATATCGTGCTGCAATGGCCGCTGCCGATCGCGGTCGCCCATAACGGCGGGGCCGCGATCCTGCTGCTGCTGCTCGTTATGTTAGACTTTCGAATCGCTTATAGCCGTCCCGGCCGCGCCACGATCCCTGCGCGCGATGCCGCGCCAGCGTGACTCACATGGACAGCACAACACTCTCCCAAACACCCGGCAGCCGGGTCTCCCAATACCTCGCCCTGACCAAGCCGCGCGTTACGCAACTCGCGGTGTTCTGCGCGGTCATCGGCATGTTCCTGTCGACACCGGGCATGGTGCCATGGACCGTACTGATCGGCGGCACCGTCGGCATTTGGCTGCTGGCCGGCGCCGCGTTCGCGATCAACTGCCTCGTCGAACAGCAGATCGACGCAAAAATGCGCCGCACGTCGTGGCGTCCGTCGGCGCGCGGCGAAATCACCTCCCCGCAGATATTGCTGTTCTCGGCCGTGCTCGGCGGCCTCGGCATGTGGACGCTGTACACGTTCGCCAATTCGCTGACCATGTGGCTTACGCTCGCCACGTTCGTCGGCTATGCGGTCATCTACACGCTGCTGCTTAAGCCGGCCACGCCGCAGAACATCGTGATCGGCGGCGCGTCGGGCGCGATGCCGCCGGCGCTCGGCTGGGCCGCGGTCACGGGCCACGTGCCCGGTGACGCGTGGATCCTCGTGCTGATCATCTTCGTGTGGACGCCACCGCATTTCTGGGCGCTTGCGCTGTATCGCCGCAAGGACTACGAAAACGCCGGCCTGCCGATGCTGCCAAACACGCACGGTGAAAAGTACACCCGCCTGCATATCCTGCTCTACACGGTGATCCTGTTCGCGGTCACGCTTATGCCGTTTATCTCCGGTATGAGCGGCGTCGTGTATCTCGCGGCGGCGGTGCTGCTCGGCGCGGTGTTTCTCGCGTATGCGTGGAAGATCTACCGCGAGTATTCGGACGATCTCGCGCGCAAAACCTTCCGTTATTCGATCGTCTATCTGTCGCTGCTGTTCGCCGCGCTGCTGATCGACCACTACGCCCGCGTCGTGATCGGCGCGTAACACCATGCTCAACAACCGCTTTGCGCGCGTCGCGCGCGCTGCTGTGATGGCTTGCGCCCTCGGCGCCGCACTCGGCGGCACGCTGCTGATGGCGGGGTGCGGCAAGCAGCCCCCGGCCTTCTCGAATCTCGACATCACCGGCAATACGCAATTCGCCAGCGATTTCTCGTTGCCCGACACCTCCGGCAAGATCCGCACGCTTGCCGACTACAAGGGCAAGGTCGTCGTGCTGTTCTTCGGCTATACGCATTGCCCGGACGTCTGCCCGACGACGATGGCAGAACTGTCGCAGGCTTTGCAGCAACTCGGCCAGGAAGACGCGAAGCGCGTGCAGGTGCTGTTCGTCACCGTCGACCCCGCGCGTGATACGCCGCAGTTGCTCGCGCAATACGTGCCGGCGTTCAATCCGAGCTTCGTCGGCCTGCGTCCGGCCAACGAAGAACAGCTCGCGAAGGTTGCGAAAGACTTCCGCGTCTACTACGCGAAGGTGCCGGGCAAGACGCCCGACAGCTACACGATGGACCACACGGCCGCGAGCTACGTGTTCGACGCGGACGGCAAGCTGCGTCTGTTCGCGCGCGATGGCCAGGGCGCGACGCCGTGGGTGCATGACATCAAGCTATTGCTTGATTGATGCGCATCGCGGGCCGCTTTTTATAGCAAAGCCGCTCCCGCATCCGCTCCCCAAGGCAGTATGACTTTCCGTGAGGCAGGGGCTGGCCAGCCGTGACGAATCAGACGCGGGTTAGCATTGCTGCCAGAGCCGCACGGTGTGGACAGCGCCACACCCGGCGATTTCCGGCACGGAGGCCAGCATGGAAAACGATAGCACGGTGTACGTCGGTCTGGATGTTCACAAGGATTCGATCACGGTCGCCTACGCGATCGGCATGGGCGACGTGGAACTGCTCGGCAAGATCGGTACGACGAAGGCCGATATCGACCGCCTGTGCAGGCGCCTGCAGTCAAAGGGG
>NZ_VZQQ01000269.1 GCF_014397785.1 Paraburkholderia podalyriae | reverse complement strand
CTAGAGGGTGTTAGGCACTTTTGTTAAGGGCTGCAAAGTGAACAAGCATAAGCACGGAGAATACGACGAAGTGCAAACCGGCCAAGGTTTCAGGCAATCGCTCATAGTCTCTGGCCAGTCGGCGGAAGCGGTTGAGCCAGCCGAAGCTGCGCTCGACCACCCAACGGCGCGGCAACAGCACGAAGCCCTTTTTCGCCTCCGACAGCTTGATTACCTGAAGCTCTATTCCTTCGTCGAGTGCAGCCTGCGCAGGCTCTTCGCCGGTATATCCCTGGTCCGCGAACGCCACCTTGACCGTCTGGCCGGTGGCCTGCTGAACCTGACGGGCCAGTTCTCCGACCTGCGCGCGTTCCTGTTCGTTGGCCGGCGTAACATGCACAGCAAGCAGTTGCCCCAGAGTATCAACCGCCATGTGGACCTTGCTGCCGCGTTTGCGCTTGTAACCGTCGTAACCGGCGCGAGGTCCACTTTCGCAGGTCGACTGCAGCGTCCGTCCGTCGAGAATGACCGCGCTGGGTTGGCCACGACGCTGCTGCGCGATCCGGATGATCGAACGCAGGTCATTGACCATAGCCTCGAAACAGCCGGCCTGAATCCAGCGTTGCGTCTGCTGGTAGACCAGTTCCCAGGGCGGAAAGTCATTTGGCAACAAACGCCATGGTGCACCCGCGCGTACGATCCAGCGTAGCGCGTTGAACATCTCGCGCAGTTCGTAACGGCGTTGCGGTGCGTCCTTGTTCATCAAGGTCAGGTACGGAGCGGCGAAGTACCATTC
>NZ_VZQQ01000268.1 GCF_014397785.1 Paraburkholderia podalyriae | reverse complement strand
ATCGTGCAGTGGTCCGGCGCCGCGTTCGGCGCGACCTTCTTCAGTGCCGCGCTCGTCGCGCCGCTGTGGGGCAAGCTCGCCGACCTCTACGGCCGCAAGCTGATGCTGATCCGCTCGAGCCTCGGCATGGCGGTCGCGATGTCGCTGATCGGCATGGCGCACTCGGCGTGGCAACTGGTCGCGTTGCGGCTGCTCGCGGGACTGCTGGGCGGCTATGCGTCGGGCTCGATGATCCTCGTCGCGACGCAGACGCCGAAGGCGCGTTCGGGATGGGCGCTCGGCGTACTGTCGTCGGGGATCATGGCGGGCAATCTGGTCGGCCCGCTGATCGGCGGCTTCCTGCCGCCGTTGATCGGCATCCGCGCGACCTTCTGGGCATCGGGCGCGGCGATCTTCGTGGCCTTTCTCGCGACGGCGTTCCTGATCCGCGAAATGCCGGTTCGCAAGCGCGCGGGCAGCGCGCCGAAGCAGGGCGCGTGGGCATCGGTCGACGACAAGGGGCCGGCCATCGCGATGCTGGCCACAGGTCTGCTGCTGATGGTCGCGAACATGTCGATCGAGCCGATCATCACCGTCTACGTCGCGCAGCTCACGAAGCCGCAAAGCGTGACGATGGTCGCGGGCTTCGTCATGTCGGGCGCGGCGCTCGGCAGCATGATCTCGTCGTCACGGCTGGGCAAGTTCGCCGATCGCGCGGGGCACTGGAATGTGATCGTCGGCTGCCTCGCCGCCTCGGCGGTGCTGCTCGTGCCGCAGGCGTTCGTCACCGCGAGCTGGCA
>NZ_VZQQ01000267.1 GCF_014397785.1 Paraburkholderia podalyriae | reverse complement strand
ATCGTCGTTGAGCGATTCACCGTGCCGCTCGAAGTCCGCCAGTCTCGCAGGAACCAGCCCATGCCAGAACCAGCGTAGAGCCTCGTTCCGACGCCACGAATAAGCGTTGACAGTCGGTACGAGATCATCTGGCTCAGGCCCTGGGCCACTGCGCGGCCCGCCAGGGGCGCGACGTGCTGTTCATCACGCAGACTGACCTGCTCAAGAAGTTGCACGCCGCGCGCGCTACCGGCCTGTACGAACGCAAGTTCCAGCAGTTCGTGCGTGTGCCGCTGCTGATCGTCGATGACTTCGCGCTCAAACCCCTGCATCCGCCCCACGACGAAGACTTCCACGATCTGATTGCCGCCAGGTACGAGCGCGCGGCGTCAGTCTTGACTTCAAATCTCGACTTCAGCGAATGGGGCGACGCGTTCCCCGACAACCGTATCCTCGGCGCCGCCACGCTTGACCGGCTACGCCACGGCGCCTATCGCGTGGTGATCGAAGGCGACAGCTTCCGCAAGCCCAAACCAATGCCTGAAAACAGCGAAAACACCGTTGCAAAATCCGGCAAAAAACCGCATTCTTGAGTCCCTTCGAAATCGCGTTTCGGGGCCACTTCTGGTGGCCTCATTATGCCGATCATCACCGGCTCGATTACGCCGATCCGTGACACCTGGCCCTTCGTTCCCGTCGTAGCGTCAAGATATCCGCCCGTGACCCCGAACGTTCCTGTCAGGACAGGCGCAGCCGACACGTCGTAGGACTTGACGTTCATGTCCGGCCCTTCGTCCCCGATC
>NZ_VZQQ01000266.1 GCF_014397785.1 Paraburkholderia podalyriae | reverse complement strand
TGGATCCTCCGGTTGCCTTGGGAAACTTCCTATTTTCCACGTGGGTACATCGATGCCGTTGGCCAGTGAGGATCCACCTTGATTTGCTCACTCGGTCACGGGGTGGGACGCGTTCATTTCATTCCTCGAGATTGCGCAAGCTCAGCGGGTAGGCCACGTACCAACGCACGCACACCAACATTACCTCAAGCGGATAGTGCAACCGCTTCAGCACTTTGGCTACCGCCGGACTCAGCGCTTTCATTGCCGTTCACATCATTCTGTTAGGTCCCGCAGCATACCAGCCTCCGCTATTGCAACGGAACCGGAAATAGTCCATTTCGCCCCTTAAACGGAACTTATTTAAGTGTTATAAAATCGCAAATAAAGCGGCTCCAATGCCGCATATAAAATAGAAAAGGCGGCTTTCGTAGCCGGTAAGAACACTTCCAAACTGGCGACGAATTAAATAGCGCCCGAGGCGACGAATACTCTATTGCGTGAATCGATGTGAATTCGAGTTCATCCAGCAAGCTCTTTTAGACTTTCGCAGTAAGGCAGGTTGAAAGCCGTCGCGCGCCGGCAACAACACCATAAGCTGCAATGCGGCGCTTTATTCGCCCGCGATTGCGATTTCGCCTTTATTTTTGCGTACTTACGCCACCTAAATCGCTTCGTTACGAATCCAGGAAATGACTGTTGCGCCATTCACGCGATTGGATAAACGAATACGGGGAATACACTTCGCAGCGGATCGTCACGCGGCCGGCGCAATCAGCGCAATGGACGGCCCGCCCCGAATGCGATTCTCGA
>NZ_VZQQ01000265.1 GCF_014397785.1 Paraburkholderia podalyriae | reverse complement strand
CACAGCGCCAAAACGGAAAACATCATGCATGACTTGAGCGAAATCGCGCACTGGCTGGAAAGCCACACGATTCACCACGTCTCTGACGTTCACGCGACACTTCCGGATCCCACCTTCATTTCGAACGTCGGCTTCATCCAGACAACCGGACCGTCTAGCGACGATCCCGCATGTGATTCCTCGAGCTGGCGTTGCGTTGAGTCCGAAACAGACTGACATTCGACCGAACAGTCGCTCCATTGCTACCGCGGATGCATTAGACTTTTCGGCGAGGCGAGACTGACTTGCACTTGAGCGACGGGCAATGCTTAGACACGGCAAAGCAAAGAGGGGCAAGCTTCAAAGCAAATCCACGGAAATGACGCAAGGCGTGAGTGGATTCCGACTGAGAATGAATAAGCGCCAATCGGACGTGAGCCGTTTTTTTCGTCATCCTCTTGTACTCTTGATAGCGGGCTTCATTCTGACAGGCGTGTTGGGCAGCGGCTATACCTACTGGCGGGAACGGAGGGACCGCTTGACGGATCTGAATGCTCAACAAATCGAGTCCTATAAGGTGGCTACGGCGCATCTTGGCCAATCGATTTACCTATTGGAATTGCGTAGCTACCGTCTATACGATGCGCTGACATTTCAATCACCCGCACAAGAAGTTCGAGATAAGAATCGGGGTATCCGTCAGCGTAACCCGTCAGAAGTTGGAATATAGTACGAGACCAACAACGCCGCGAGAGATCAGGACGAGGTGAGCGAGATCCCGCTGCGACAGTGCGACGGCTCTCTGGATGTCAGAACG
>NZ_VZQQ01000264.1 GCF_014397785.1 Paraburkholderia podalyriae | reverse complement strand
CGCCGGTTGCCGCCGCATTTGAGCCCACTGCCACCGCGTTGTCTGCTGTTGCACTGGCGTTTGCCCCGGCCACGGTGCTGCCCACACCGGTACCCGGCGTCGCCGCATTGGCCACTGCGTCATTGTTGCGGTCCGGCGACGAAACATCCGGGGTGACCGGCTGAATGTTCGACAGCTGGGAACCGAAATCCTTCACCTGCCCGTCGAGATCCGTCACCTGGTCCTGCAACGCCGAGAGCTGGCCGAAGTTCACCGCGTCATACTGGCTCGTGCCGTTCGCCACATTGCTCAGGATCACCGGGCCTGCGCTCAGGCTTCCGCCGAGCGTCACGGAACCGAAGTTCACCGAGCCGTCAGCGTGACGGTCGTACTGCACCGCGCCCGACAGTTGCGTGCCGACATCGCCCACCTGCGTCTGCAGCTTCGTGATGTCCGTGGTGTTCTCCGTCACCCGGTCATCCAGGTTGGTGACGGCATCGCCTACGCTATGCACCGTCGTACCACCCACGCTGTAGCTCGGTGCGCTGATCGTGCCATCCGCGTTCACGGCCGAGCCGCCACCCAGACCCGCGGCGACGCTCGCCGAGTTCGCATACAGCTGGCTGCCGTTGACGGCTTCCTTGCTGCCCGCAGCAATCGCACCTTCGGCCACGCCGCTCAGCGTGCGCGCGCCATCGGTGCCACTGAAGTCCACCGTCGTGCCGTCCAGGCCCCTGGCCACCGTGATGACCTTGCTGGTCGCGTCCTGCTGCACCAGGCCGACGCTGCCGCCGTCCAGTTGCTGCGTCAGGTTCGTGACCGAGCCTTCCACG
>NZ_VZQQ01000263.1 GCF_014397785.1 Paraburkholderia podalyriae | reverse complement strand
GGATGCAGAAGATGGCGATCAGGTTGGTCAGGCCGCTGGCGGTGCGCAACTGCGACTCTTCAGCCTTGCAGCCGGACTTCAGATTCTTGTGAAACGTCTCTATTTTCCAGCGCATCGCGTACCAGTCGATCTTTTCGATCGCATCCACACGCGAGTTCACCGGCAGATCCGTGAGCAGCCTCCATTGGATGCGCGCCCGGCCCTCCGGCTCGCCGCGCTCCGTCGCATGGATGACGGTCAGCGTGAGCGCAGGATAGCCCCGCAGCTGCTTGGCGACAGGCGGCCAAACCATAAGGCGCCGATATCTGAGTTCCAGACACGCCTGGTGAGGGTGTCCTTTGGCGTCGCGAAATTCGATCCGGTGCAATCCCTTCACCCGCACCTCTGACATTTCGTCTGCAACGGTATGCTCGCCGTCGCCGGCTAACCTGTTGCTGCAGGTACGCACCAGAAAATGCGTGCCGAGCTCAGAGGCGGCGCAAAACAGTTCATAGACGTCGCTTTCCCGGTCGCCAATATGCACACAGCGATCCGGTTCACCGAGCCGGGTGGTTGATTGACGCAGATTCTCAATCCACCGAAAGCTTTCCTTCTGCTCAATCGGTATGCGTGTGAAATTAACTTTGCCGCGTCTTCTCGCGGTGTCCTTGAATTGCGCGCGGCTCCAGAATTTGATGGCCGCCAGCCCCAGTGGCAGACCTTCGGTTGTGACGGCGAGACTTGAATGCATCAGGATGCCGCATTGCGGGCTCGGCTTCGTCCGGCCTCGCCGCTGGGCGGAAGTTATTGCGCTGCCAGCGTATCCGATGAGTTCGGGATGTTCC
>NZ_VZQQ01000262.1 GCF_014397785.1 Paraburkholderia podalyriae | reverse complement strand
GGCCGAACGGACTAAACCGCTCGCGCGGTAGGGGGCTACGGCCCGACTCTGGCGGCGAATGGGAGGCGAGTGGCGCCGGTGCTTATGTTGGTGGTTGAGGCAATCCGCCTCGTCCTCCAGCAGGAGTCCCATCATGACCTCCTCCGATCCGGGCATCAGCCCGCTGCGCCGCCGTATGCTTGAGGACTTGCGCATGCGCAAGTTCGCACCCAAGACCCAGGCCGCCTATCTGCGTGCCGTACGTCAGTTCGCCCGATACCTCGGGCGTTTACCCGATACCGCCACTGTCGAGGACCTCCGGGACTACCAGTTGCATCTGGTCGATCACGGCGCGTCGCCGGTGTCGCTGAACGCCGCGATCAGCGCTCTGAAGTTCTTCTTCGAAGTCACGCTCGGCCGGCCTGAGCTGATGGCGCGGATGCAGCCGGTACGCGTGCCTCGCACGCTCCCGGTTGTGCTCAGCCCCGAGGAGGTGCGTCGGCTCATCGCGGCAGCCGGAAACCTCAAGCATCAGACCGCGCTGTCGGTCGCCTATGGCGCCGGGCTGCGTGCGAGCGAAGTGGTCGCGCTCAGGGTCAGCGACATCGACAGCCAGCGCATGACCCTGCGCATCGAGCAGGGCAAGGGCCGCCGTGACCGCTACGCGATGCTCTCGCCGGTCCTGCTCGAACGTCTGCGCGTCTGGTGGCGCGTTGCCCGTGCCCAGGGCTGCATGCTCGATGGCGGGTGGCTCTTTCCGGGCCTCGATCCGATCGACCCGCTCAGCACGCGGCAACTGACCCGCGCCATCCATGCGGCCGCCGAGACCGCAAACATCGACAAGCGCGTAT
>NZ_VZQQ01000261.1 GCF_014397785.1 Paraburkholderia podalyriae | reverse complement strand
GTTGAGCGATTCACCGTGCCGCTCGAAGTCCGCCAGTCTCGCAGGAACCAGCCCATGCCAGAACCAGCGTAGAGCCTCGTTCCGACGCCACGAATAAGCGTTGACAGTCGGTACGAGATCACCTGGCACAGGCCCTCGGCAATTGCGCCGCCCGGCAGGGACGTGATGTCGTGTTCGCCACGCAGACCAGGCTATTGAACAGTCTGCAGGCAGCGCGCGCGACCGGTACCTATGAGCGCAAACTGAAACAGCTTGCCAGCGTACCGGTTCTCATCGTCGACGACTTCGCGCTCAAGCCGCTGCGCTCGCCGCAAGATGAAGACTTCCACGACCTGATCGCGGAAAGGTACGAGACCGCTGCGACGATCCTGACCAGTAACCTCGACTTCAGCGAATGGGGCGATGCGTTTGCCGGCAACCGCATCCTCGGCGCCGCCACACTCGATCGCCTGCGACACGGCGCCTATCGTATCGTGCTCGATGGTGACAGCTTCCGCACGCCCAGGCCAATGCCTGAACCCGACCAGACACGACTTGCGAAATCAACCAAAAAAACGCATCCTTGAGTCCGTTCGAATCCGCGTTTTACTTCACTTCAAACTGGCGCCATTACGGCGATCATCCCCGGCGTCATTACGCCGATCCGTGACAGTGATGAACCGCGTCTTGATGCCCGCCTGCGCCGCGCGGTACGCAAGCGAGGTCGCAATGTGATCTCGTACCGACTGTCAACGCTTATTCGTGGCGTCGGAACGAGGCTCTACGCTGGTTCTGGCATGGGCTGGTTCCTGCGAGACTGGCGGACTTCGAGCGGCACGGTGAATCGCTCAACGACGA
>NZ_VZQQ01000260.1 GCF_014397785.1 Paraburkholderia podalyriae | reverse complement strand
GCATACGGTGTGCGAGGAGGAGATCGAGGCGCTGCGCATGTGGCTCGGCGCGGGCCTCGCGCCGGGTTAAACGCTGTGGCGCAAAACTTGCGGTGCCCGGCATGCCCCGCATTGCCATGAAAGACGATGGCTGTACCGCGCGCGGCTTCGGCCGGCTCGGCCACGAGACCCCGGGAGTTTTGGTGTGTCGCTTTCCCCTGGTTGGCCACCGGCAGAACGCATTCTGCGCAACGCTGCCTCCAACCTATAATCATTGTGTTGGACGAGCGCTCTGTTGACGCAATGAGTGGCTGCCAGGACAAAATTCGCGGAGATGGGTATGCACTTCGAAGCGTTTTCCTTTGGTTCCATCCGTATCGATGGCGTTACCTACCAGCATGACGTGGTGATCGACCATGGGCAGGTTCGCAAACGCAAGAAGAAGCCATCCAAGGCGTTCCGCGAGGCCTTTGGGCATACACCGCTATCAATGGCAGAGGCGATCCCATGGAAATGCCGGAGGTTGGTGATTGGCACCGGTACTGGAGCATTACCGGTGATGGACGAGGTCAAGCACGAGGCCGAGCGTCAACAGGTCGAACTGGTGATCCTGCCGACGGCGGAAGCCATTGCCAGACTGAAGGAGCAACCCGACGAGACCAACGCGATTCTGCATGTCACGTGCTAGGCGCAAGGGGCGCGGTGCGAGTCTGCATTGAACATGAGCAGCATTTGGTATGTCAGGTGAGCCCGTCCATCATGGGTCACGCGGTCAGTCTGCCGTTTCGAAATCCGATCCATGGACGTCGGGCCAGTCCTCAACAGCTCGAGGCGCCGAACGCTGCTCGCATTTCATGACGTAGCGACGCAG
>NZ_VZQQ01000025.1 GCF_014397785.1 Paraburkholderia podalyriae | reverse complement strand
GTCGGCCAGCTTGACGAGCTCAGGATCGGGTTTCACTCGTTTGCTGCGTTTCGCTACGGTCATCGTCGCTCCTGTTACTGGCAGTCTCCTGCCAAATGACCGTTTACACAAAGCTATTTACACCCTCTTTCTTGATTTCTTGTCGGTCTATTAGCGTTGCCCCTGTGCGGGGCGGCACCTACTTTCTTTGCTGCTGCAAAGAAAGTAGGCAAAGAAGACAGCTTCAAACCGCAAACTCTTAAGCGGGTCCCCTGGCTTGGAAGGGGTAGTGGTGCATCTGGAATCCGTGCTCCCGCACATTCGGCGGTAGTGACAACGCAGTCATTCTTCCGGCGGCGCTGCGCGCGCCGAAACCCCGTTCCAAAACCATCGGTCGGTTCTCCTGGCAGACCCGTCCGCGACGCACGCAGTGCGGCGTGGGAGCGGATGACGGCTTTGTCACCAGGGTGGAATGTGCGGGGGCACCGACTCCAGATGCACCACTACCTCACGCAGACCGAGGGACCCGCCTATGAGCTGGCGGTGTAAAGCTGTCTTCTTTGCCTACTTTCTTTGCAGCAGCAAAGAAAGTAGGTGCCGCCCCGCACAGGGGCAACGCTAATAGACCGACAACAAAGCAAGGAAAGGCCAACACAGCAAAGAACAAAGACAAAAGAGCACAGGCAAAAAAAAGAAAACCCATTTGGAGCAAACCAGTGATCGACAGAATAACTGCAATGCGCACATTCATCCGAATCGTGGACACCAACAGCTTCACCCGCGCAGCGGAGTCATTGAACATCCCACGCGCAACAGCGACGACAATCGTCCAGAACCTGGAAGCCCTGCTAGGCACAGCGCTATTGGTCCGCACGACCCGCCGTCTAAGCATCACGCCTGAAGGCGCCGCCTACTACGAACGCTGCGCGCAAATCCTCGCCGACATCGACGAAATGGAAGCCAGCATCCGCAATTCGACCGACAACCTGACCGGCCGCCTACGTATCGAAATGCCAGGCGCCGTCGCAAGCGCAATCGTGCTTCCGTCGCTAGACGACTTTCACACCCGCTATCCGAACCTCGACCTCGCGATCGGCGTCAGCAACCGCACCGTCGATATGGTTTCCGAAGCAATCGACTGCAGCATCCAGCTCGGTGAATTGCCCGATTCCAATCTCGTCGCGCGTCAACTCGGCACGCTCGATCAGGTGACCTGCGCGAGTCCGGCCTATCTGACCCGCCACGGCACGCCCGTCGATCTCGACGAGTTGCGCGCGCACGTCGCGGTCAACTGCGTGTCGCCGCATAGCGGCCGCGAATGCGACTTCGATTTCGAAGTGGATGGCGAAGCGCGCAAGGTCAAGCTCAACGGCTTCGTGCAGGTCAGCGACGAACAGGCGTACCTGACCTGCGGACTGCAAGGACTCGGCATGATCCAGCCCGCCCGCATCGCCGCGCAGCCCTACCTCGATTCGGGCTTGCTGCATGAAGTGCTGCCGCAATGGAAACCCGTGCCGATGCCGGTCTCGGTCGCCTATGTGAAGAACCGCCGCGTGTCGCCGCGCGTGCGCGCGTTCGTCGACTGGCTCGCGGAGCTGTTCGAGAACGCCGGGCACGTCGAGCAGGATCTGTCGCGGGTGCGTCAGTTGCTGCGCGGCCTGCATCCCGCGTGAAGCGGGTGCGCTTGCGCGTTCACTGGTCCAACGGCCGCACCGGCACCGGCCGCGTCAACAGATCGACATAGAAATCAAAAAACGCCGGATTATCGAATCGCTTGACGACCGTCATCTTCTGCAATCCCGGCGGCGGTGAACTCGTATAGCCCGTTGCCTTGCCATCGTTGGCGCCGAAGCTCGTGTCCACATCCACCCACGCCTCGACGGTCTGCGTCGCGAACGACGGATGCATCAGATACGCGAGCGTCAGCGTGTCCCAGATGTTCGTCGTGTAGTTCGGATTGGTCTCGAAGCCGTTCTTGCCGTCGGAACCGTAGCCGTTCAGCGTCTTGAACAGTTGCGTGACGATGGTCTGCTTCGCCGGATCGTGCGCGACGCGATCGTACAGCGCCTTGTCCATTTTCACGGTATCCGTCGCGTCGAGCGGGATCACCGTCTGTTTGATCGGCAGACGCAGGACCGCTTTCGCCGCTTCGGGATCGAACCACCAGTTGAACTCGGCGGTGCGGGTGGTATTGCCGGGTACGTCGATCGCGCCGCCCATGTAGATGATCTGCTTGATCTGCGGCACGATCTCTGGATGCTCGCGCGTGGCCAGCGCGATATTGGTCAGCGGGCCGATCGCAAGGATCGTCACTTCGCCCGGATAACGCTTGACCGATTCGACGATGAAGTCCACCGCGCTCTGGCTCTGCACCTTCGTGTGCGTCGCGAAGCCGTCCGGCGGCGCGACGAGGTCGCTAGCCGATTTTGGCTCGGGCTTGCTCCATGCGCCAATGTAACCGTCACCGCCGGGGAATTCCTCCAGTTCGCGCTGGATCGTCCCAAAGTCGTGCGACAGCGCGTAATTGGCGCCCGCATAGATGCCGATCTGTCGTTCGACGCCAAGCCGCTCGACCGATTTCAGCGCATCGGCAACACCCTGCTTTAGCCACTGATTGCCAGACACCACGGTAATGCCGAGCACTTTCAGCGAGCCCTGCGCCTGCAATTGCGCGGCCATCACGCCGAGCTGGCCGTCGTCGCCGAGCGTGTTGTAGTCGCTGTCGATGATCACCTTCGGCGAATCGCTCCGGGCATCGAGACCGCTGCTGCCGCAAGCCGTGAGAGGGAATGTGGTTGCCACGCTTGCCGCCCAGAACAATGCCACGAGAATTCGCCTCATCGATGCCTCCTTCGGAATGCCTCCGGGTGACGCGGACTGACAATCAACGCGCAAGCGACAGCGACAGCGAAAACAAAAGCGGCTCGCGACGCCACTGCAACGTCACGAGCCGCCTCAATTACCGCGCTGTCGAATTCCGTTACTGCGATTCCTCCGCCCACACGGCGTTCTCCCGCGTCATCAGCGCGGTCGATGCCGCCGGTCCGAACGTGCCCGCCGAATACGAGCGCGGCCGCTCGCCCGACTTCGCCCAGCCCTCGAGAATCGGCTCGGCCCACGCCCATGCCGCTTCGAGTTCGTCGCGGCGCATGAAGTGCGTCAGACGTCCGCGGATCACGTCGATCAGCAGACGCTCATACGCTTCCGCGCGACGCTCGGTGAACGCCTGCTGCAGGTCCAGGTTCAGGCTCACCGGCAGCATGTGCATGCCGCTGCCCGGCTCTTTGGCGAGCACCTGCAGCTGGATCGACTCTTCGGGTTGTAACTGGATCACCAGACGGTTGCCGTAGGTGCGCCCACCGCTCGGGATGATCGAGAACGGCAGATCGGAGAATTCGATGACGATCTCCGACAGCTTCTTCTGCATCCGCTTGCCGGTGCGCAGGAAGAACGGCACGTTGGCCCAGCGCCAGTTGTTGATCCGCGCGCGCAACGCGACGAAGGTCTCGGCGCGGCTGCCCGCCGGCACGTTGTCTTCCTCGAGGTAGCCCTTGACCGCCTCGCCATCGACCGCGCCGGCGGTGTACTGGCCGCGCACCGTGTCGCGCGCGATGTCCTCGGGCGTCATCGGCCGCAGCGAGCGCAGCACCTTCAGCTTTTCGTCGCGCACCGCGTCGGGATCGAGCGACACCGGCGGCTCCATCGCGACGATGCACAACAGTTGCAGCAGGTGGTTCTGCACCATGTCGCGCAGCGCGCCGGTCTTGTCGTAGAATCCCGCGCGGCTGCCCACGCCGACCGTTTCGGCCACCGTGATCTGCACGCTCTTGATGTACGGCGCCTGCCACAGCGGCCCGAAAATCGGATTACCGAAGCGCAGCACCATCAGGTTCTGCACGGTTTCCTTGCCGAGGTAATGGTCGATCCGGTAGATCTGCGCTTCGTCGAAATGCTTGCCGACCGCGTTGTTGATCTGCTGCGCGGACGCAAGGTCGTGGCCGAGCGGCTTTTCGAGCACGACGCGCGAATTGCCGTCGACGAGCCCGGCCGACGCCAGGTTATCGCAGATATGGGTGAACAGATCCGGCGACGTCGCCAGATAGAACACGCGGTTCACGCCGTCGCGCGACGCTTCCTTCAGGCGCAGGTAGTCCTCGGGCGCGTCGACGTCCATCCGCACGTATTCGAAAATCGCGAGAAATTTGTCCCACGCGGACGCGTCGAACGCCTTCTTTTCGATGAAGGGCTTCGCCTTCTGCTCCATGAATTCGCTGATGTATTCATCGCGCGACCAGGGCTTGCGGCCGATCGTCAGGATGCGGCTGTCCGGCGGCAGGTTGCAGTGCAGATGCGCCATGTACAGCGCGGGCAGCAGCTTGCGGAACGACAGGTCGCCGGTGCCGCCGAAGATGATCATGTCGAGCGGCAGGTCGGGTGTGGCGGAAGCTTGTTGGGTCGTCATGGCACGGTCGCAGCGTCTAGGGAGAAGGCGTCGATCAGAAATCGGCGGCTGGCGGACAGGCTACGGCTCACGTCCGCTATGGCGCTTATTCCGGCAAACATCTATGGTGCAACGTTTTGAGATAGTTTGCACGGCAACATCTGCCGCAGGGTAGCGCAAGTTGCCAACCTTGCACGCCAGACGGCTGTTTCTTCGGGATATTTTCGCGATTTTTTCTGCCTCGGCCGCTGGCCGTCAGCCCAGCGCCAGCGCGTCGCGCGCGACCCGGCACGCAGCCAGATCCCACGCCGCGCAGCCGACGCTCTTGAACACCACCGGCCCCACCGGCGCGGGCCGCGTCTGATCCAGCACCGCGGCGATCCCGCCCACCCGCGCCCAGTCGACGCCGGCCTGGATGAAATCGCCGGCCTCGTGCTGCGCGCCGGCCAGGTCGTCGACGAACAGCGCGCTGCCGGCAATCGTCGTGGCGCCGATCTCGACCATCTGCGGCGTGAAAGCGCCGACGCCGATCACGAGCCGCCCGGCACGCGCCGTCTCGTCATAAACCGGCTGTTTGCTGGTGGTCAAGGCGATCACGACGTCGACCGAAGCGGGAATCGCCGCGCCTGCTTGCGCGAGCGGCCGCAACTCGCGCACCTTGCCGCGCTGGGCCGCGCAGAACGCGTCGGCGCGCGCGGGCGCGCTGCCCTGGACCCATACGCGCGCGTCGGGAAACAGCTCGCCGATCGCCTCCAGATGATTGAGCGCTTGCGTGCCGGTGCCGATCAGCAGGAATTCGCGCGGCGTGCTCCCGGCGAACGTCGCGATGCCGAGCATCGACATCGCCGCGGTCCGGCGACCCGTCACGGTCGGACCGTCGAGGACGAACAGCGTCTCGCCGGTATCGGCATCGAAGACCATGACTTGACCGTGGATCGTCGGCAGATGGCGCGCGCCGTTGGTCGCGCACACGTTGACGAGCTTGTGGATCGCGAGATCAGGCGCGGTGGCGGGCATCGACAGCATGATGCCGCCGGCGTTCAGCGGCACCACGAGCCGCTCGGGGCTCGCGATGCGCGCTTGCGCGTAGTCGATGCTTGCGCGCCTCAACGCGTCGACAAGCGCTGCGTAGGGCATCAGCCGAGCGGTGGCGGCGGCGTCGAAGATCTGCGTGGTCGGGCGGGTCATGGACGGTCCAGTGCTGGATGGAGTGGGGATGGCGTCACCGTAACCGAGCGCAAAAAAGTTCGCCAGTCGTGAGCCCGTTCTGCCGCCCGCCGGCTTTGTCGGGGTTTTAGTCGCCGTTCTTGCCGCGGCCGAGCGTCATCCCGCGCTGCGCATAGAAACGCGACATCATCGCGAACGACAGGTACACGTCGGCCTGATGCGGCGCGACGCCCGACGGGTTGTGAAACCACACGCCGTCGCGATCGCGGCCGTGCAGCAGGATCAGATGACCGCCCCGCTGCCGGTTCGACCGCTCCGGATAGCGGATCTCGGGGCTCACCGACACGATCGCGAGCGTATCGGCGTCGAGCCGCGCCGCGATCTCCTCGAGCGACGCCTGCGGCAGCACGTCGATCTCCAGGCCGAACGCGGCGCCCGCCCAGTCGGCGAACGGCCGGTAGATCAGACCGTCGACGCCGCCATCGTCGCGCAGCCGGTACACGCCGTGGCGTAGCGCGTCGTCGAGCAACGCGGCGCGCGGCGCGTGATCGATGCCCCAATAGTCGAGCGCCGATTCGAGGCAGGTCAGCCCGCACAGGCGTTGCGCCCAGAAACGATAGCGCTCGGGGTCGGCGAAACCGCTGCGCTGCCAGTGCGGGTCTTCGCACGGGTCGCGCCGCTGTTCGACGATGTCGCGCACCCACTCGGGGCTGCCCCATTGCGAGTAGTACGGGACGTCGGCGTGGCGGAGGACGGGTTCGGTCATCAGGGGTATCGGTCGGGTCAGGTTGCGCGGCGGGGTTACAGCATGCTACGCGGCCGCTTCATCGTGCCGTCGAAGAAACGCTGCAAACGGAACGCCGATAGATCCAGCGACGCCTCGCCGCCATCGTTGAGTTCAGCGAGCAGCTTGCCGACGATCGGCCCCATCGCGAAACCATGACCGCAGAAGCCGGTCGCGACGGTCAGGCCGGGGACCTGCGGCGGCGCATCGATCACTGGAATGCCGTCGGGCAGCACGTCGATGAGCCCCGCCCACGCCTCGACCACCTGTGCGTCGCGCAACGCCGGAAACAGCGCGCGCAGCTTCTTCAGCGCGCGCGGCGCATGGCGCGTGTTCGGCTGCGGATGCGGGTCGCGCGGATATAGCACGCGTTCGGCGTCGGGCACGCCGCCCGGCAAACGCTCGCGCAGATCCCGCAGACAGGCGCCGTTCAGATGGAAGCTGAACTTCTCGCGCTGTGTCCACAGTTCCGGCAAAAACCATTTGAGCGCGCGCAAATGACCGAGCGTCATGTCGACGTCGACCTGCATGTCGTCGGCGAGATTGATCGCGCCGTTCGCGCGCTGCCGGATGCCGAGGCCGTGGCCCCAGAACGTCGACGCCGTGACCGGCGGCAGCGGATTGGTGCGCATGCAGGTGCCACGCACCGCCTGCTGCGGCAGTTCGAGACCCAGCGTCCTGAGCAGGCGCCAGCTACTGGCGCCGGCTACGCAGACGAAACGCGCTGTGCGAATCGTGCCGCGCTCAGTGACCACACCCGCAATCGCGCCGCCCCCGCGTTCGACGCCGAGCACGCCGCAGCCCTCGAAAAACAGTGCGCCGGCTTCGGCGGCGCGTGCCGCGAAGGCAGCGGCGACACGGCGCGGTTCAGCCTGACCATCGCTCGGCGTGTACAGGCCGCCGAGCGCGGGACCCTGCATGCCGGTCACGACGGCGTCGATCTGCCCGCGGTCGAGCGTGCGGGTGTCGAGGCCGTACTGACGCGCGACATCGATCCATTGCCGGAAGGAAGCCCAGTCTTCGTCATGGGTGGCGACATACAGGCAACCGCCCTGACGCCATTCGAGATCGAAGTTCAGCTCACGCTCGAGTTCTTTCCACAATGGAATGCTCGCCATCATCAGCGGTACCTCGGCGGCTTCGCGACCTTGCTGACGCACGAAGCCCCACGCGCGCGACGACTGCTGCCCGGCGATCCGCGACTTGTCGAGCACCGCCATCGACAGGCCGCGCCGCGCCAGGTAATAAGCGGCCGCGCAGCCCATGATGCCGGCACCGGCGATCACGACGTCGGCGTGGGTGGGGAACGGTTGATCGGCGCAAGTGAAGGTCGAGTGCAGCGGGTAAGTCGTGGTCATTGGGTGGGCAGGTCGCAGAGGTGGGCGTCATCTTCGCAGCGGGCGCCATTGTCCGCAATGCGAAGGCGGCCCGGGCATGCTCGACCTCGCGCGGATTCTGCAACAACCGGTCGGCTCGACACGATGCCGGCGCGCTGAACGCGCCCCGCCCGGGGGCGTCGCGGCTAGCAGCCGGTTCCGTCGCCTTCGGCACGGCTCATGCGTGGATTCCCCAACCG
The DNA here is from genome assembly GCF_014397785.1 of Paraburkholderia podalyriae. Taxonomy (GTDB): domain Bacteria; phylum Pseudomonadota; class Gammaproteobacteria; order Burkholderiales; family Burkholderiaceae; genus Paraburkholderia; species Paraburkholderia podalyriae. The sequence continues at coordinate 87,506 of NZ_VZQQ01000025.1, read as the reverse complement.
TTTCGTCATCGATTCAACGGTAGAATACTTTTTGATGCCTAACGCATCAAAGTCACCGGCACGGCCGTTGCGTCGCTTGCATCAGCGACCTCGGCGGGCGGTCTGACAAAATCATAATTTGTGAATTTATTTACGGTACATTTGCCTTCCCGCGTGGCCTATTCATGCGCATTGCATGCGCAAGCTCGGCCTGCGCCTGTCAAAAGCGCTCCACCTGTACCTATTAACCCGGCGGATTTTCACGCAGCATGGCCAACGAAACACACTCACCCGACTCCATCGCGGTTGCCGAGCGCGTGCGCGAGTTGATGAGCCGGCATGGAATCGGCAAGCGTCAGCAAACCACGGAGCTATGCCGCATCCTCGATCTGAGTTTTTCTCAGGGGCACCGCAAATTGCGCGGCAATAGTCCGTGGACCCTGTCGCAGATCAAGAAAGTCGCCGAGGTATTCGACGAACCCGCGGCGCAGCTGTTCGGCGCGCAGTCGCTCGATCCGGGCGTCGTCGGCGCGGTCGCCCAGGAGGCCGTGTTCTGCATCGGCGCGACCGAAATCGCCTGCACCGCGTGGGTCGGCGCCGCGCTCGAGCCGGGCAGCCGTCCGGAGTTCGTCGCGTATTCGCGGCTCGGTCAATGGCGCGTCGCGCGTCATGATGGCGCGCTGTATCAAACCGCGTACGAGGTTCACAAAATCGAGATCTATCCGCGCCGCGCCGAAACAGACAAGCCGACCATCGCGGTCGTCGACGACGACCGCTCGAGCGCCGACAACCTGCGCGACTATCTGGAGCGCAGCGGCTTCACGGCGGTCGCGATCTATGGGCTCGCGGCGTTCGGCGAGCAGTTGCAAACGCAGGTGTTCGACGGCGTGATCATCGACTGGCTGTTCGGCGCGCAGACCTCGGCGGCCGCGATTCGCGCGGTGCGCGCGTCGGAGAACCCGGACGCGCCGATCTTCGTGCTGACCGGCGAGCTGCTGACCGGCAAGGCCAGCGAATCGGAGATCAGCGAGGTGATCCGCGACTACGACGTCGCGTGCTACGAGAAGCCCGCGCGCATGGCGATTCTCGTCGCCGATCTGTCGAAGCGGCTGAATCGGCCCTGAATCGGTCCTGAATCGCGGGCGCCGACGCGCGCCCTGTGCGCGGCACCACCGCCGTCACGACCGATGCCGCGCCGCCAGCGCCCGCCGCAGCGCGTGCTTCAGATCCTCGTAATGGACTGGCTTTGACAGCGCCTCGAACACCGACGGCGCGCCCGTCGCGCCAGTTTCGCCATCCCGCATGACCTCCGGCGCGTACGCGCTGACCACGATCACCGGCACGCCCGCCGACGGTCCGCCGCGCGTCGCGAAGTCTTCGAGAAACGTGTAGCCGTCGCGCTCCGGCATGTGCAGATCGAGCAGCACCACTTCGCAGCGATGCGCGTCGAGCCACGCGAGCGCGTCGTTGGCATTGCCGAGTGCGACCGCGTCGTAGCCCATGTGCGCGACCATTTCGCTGAGCGACTCTCGGATCAGTCGGTTATCGTCGACGATCAGCACGCACGGCCGCGCGCCGCCCGGCTCGGCTTGCGCCGCGACGTCGGCCGGCTCGACCGTCGCGACCGGCACGACCGGAATGCTCACCGTAAATGTAGTGCCCTCGCCGAGCGCGCTCGCGACGTCGACCGTGCCGCCGAACAGCTTCACGAGCCCCTGCACGATCGTGAGGCCCATGCCCGCGCCCTCGAAGCGGCGCGTGCGCGACGCGTCGAGCTGCGTGAACTCCTCGAAGATCAGCGGGATCTGCGCAGACGGCACGCCCGGCCCGGTATCGCTGACGACGAAAACCAGCAGCGCCGGCTGCTGCCGCAGTTCGACGCGCACCGTGCCGGTCTCGGTGTAGCGGATCGCGTTGGTGACGAGGTTGTTGACGATCTGCCGGATCCGGTGCGGGTCCGACTCGACGAGCCCGCTCACGCCGCTCGCCTCGCTCTCGAGCTTGAGCCCGCGCGCCCTGGCGAACCTCGTGTGTTCATCGACGATCGACGCCAGCAGCTCGCGCGGCTCGAAATGCTGGTGCCGCAGTTCGAGCTTGCCGGCGCCGAGGCGCGCGTAATCGGTCAGATCCTTCATCTGCGCTTCGAGATGGCGCGCCGCGGTTTCGAGCCGCTGGATCACCTTGCGGTCGGCTTCCGAGTGATAGTTGAAGCCGAGCAGTTCGACCGACGACACGATCGCATGCAACGGCGTGCGCAGCTCATGGCTGATCATGCCGAGAAACGCGTCCTTCGCGAGGCTCGACTCGTGCGCCGCGCGGCTCGCCTGATGCTCGGCTTCCAGCGCCGCGCGCTGCTGACGCATCAGCCGCGTGCGGCGCCGGCCGTTGAGCGCGAGCAGCAGCGTCGCCGCCGCCGACAGCAACAGCAGCAACAGACCGCCCGCGAACAGCATGCGGCGCTTGTCGATGAAATCGCGGTTCATCGCCTCGCGGTCGGCGACATCGGCGAAACGGCGCGACAGCGCCAGATCGTTGACCTCGTCCCAGTGCTGGCGCAGTTGCGCGTCGATCCGCGCGGCACGGGCTCGGTCATGCGGCAGTACGTCGATCTCGGGCTGCAGTTCGTCGAGCACATTCTCGAGCGCGTTGATTTCGTCGAGCTGCCGGTGCAGCAGAGCGAGCTGCGCCGAGAGCCGCTGCGTCGAGCCGGCCATTACGCGCAGCTTCGATTGCAGCAGCTGGAAGCGCAGCAGCAGCCGCTGATAGTCGTCGTCGGCGCCGGACTGATACAGCAGCAGCTGGTTCTCGAAGCGCGCGTACGCAATCTGCAGTTGCGCGGCGTCCCAGTAGAAACCGTCGTAGGTGCCGGTCAACTGCTCGGTCGCGCGCGGATTCAACAGGTTCGCATACAGTAGATAGCCGATCGCGCCGACGGGTGCCGCGAGCGCCGTCAGCCAGATCAGCACGTACAACACGCGCCGCCACGGACGGCGCGCTATTTGACGATGAGGGCCTTGATCTGCCATACGAATTTCGAGTCGCCGAGCGCGCCAGTCAGTTCATCAGGAAAAGCGTCGCGCGGGTAGATCAGGAACAGCGGCCCGAAGTCGCTGAGTTTCAGGCGCTGGCCGTTCATGCTGTACGCGACGATCACGCCGTAGCGTTCGCAGTCCGCCATCGGCACGGTGTACGTGTAGTCGTCGAACGTACGGAGCTCGATTTCGGTGCCGTGCGCGCCGACGACCTTCAGGATGTCGGCGAGCTTGGGGCCGGTGAACGTCGAGCGTGGCGTCCAGGTGGTCGAGGTCGTGATCGTATGCACAGGCAGCGCGAGCAGCTGGGCCTCGCTGAAGTGATAAGTGCGGTGCGCGGCGTCGTTGGTGTTGGCGATCTTGCCCTGCACGTCGAGCGACAGCGCCGGCGACTGCTGCGCGCCCGGCTGCGCATCCGCAAAACCAATGGTCAGCCCGACGATCAGCCCCATCAGCCCCATCAGCGAGCGCATCCGCCAGGACACAGCCGTTGCGCCGGTCGCATTGCGCGGCGTTGCCATCACGTTGGCCATTTGCTTTTTTTATCCGTTTTCGTTGATTCGCCAGACTGCAGACGGCGACAGGGTCAGCCGATCTCATCGCATGCGAGGTATTGCGCCGTGCCGTCAGACGCGCGCCACCCCGACACGCGACCTTTGACCCGCATGCATAATATCGCCAAATCCACTGTCTCAAAAGCGGGGGACTCGCGGTGTCGCGCCTGGGCGTCGGTCGCGACGCGCGCATCCCCGCGGACCATTGCCTTCCATCGCGCCATGCGGCGCCTCGATAGTCATGAACAAGCCGGTCCTGCCTCTGACGTACGAACAGCTCGATCACTGGATCGAATCGCTGCAGCCCACGCTGCTCGCCGAGCGTTTCACGATGGCGCTCGGGATTCTGCGCGGCGGCGCACCGCTCGCGTTGATGGTGTCGCACGCGGTCGGCGTGCCGGTCGCGTTCCTGCGCTACGACCGCCAGACGCGCGCGGTCGCATGGGATTCGACGCTGCCGATCCCGCCCGCGGGCTCGAAAGTGCTGTTGTGCGAGGACATCGCCGGGCGCGGTTTTACGCTTGTCGATTGCATCGCGTTTCTGCAGGCACACGGGCTCGAAGTCAAAACGCTGACCGGCGCGGTCGATGATCTGAGCCGCGCGCAGCCTGACTACGCGATCGACGCGCGCGGCTACTTCGCCCTCTTTCCGTGGGAGCGCCAGGCGTACACCGAGCGCTACCGCGAGGACTGGGCACGCGTCGAAGCCGGCGCCGCGCCCGCGATGGCCAGCGACCACGAATACGCGACGTACGCAATCGACCTCGACGGCATCCTGCTGCCCGACGTACCGCTCGCGCGCTACGACGAGGACCTCGACGCCGCGCTCGCCGAGCGCGACGCGCTGCTGCCGTTCGAGGCGCTGCCCGGCATCGACCCGCGGCACGTGCGGACGATCATCACGGGCCGCCCGGAAATGGATCGCGCGCGCACCGCAGCGTGGCTCACGCGACACGGCTTCGCTCACCTGCAACTGGTGATGCGCGCGCCTGGCCTGCACGACGACAGCCCCGCCGGCGCGGCCGCGCACAAGGCGAGCGCGGCGCTGCGAGCGGGCGTCACGCACTTCGTCGAAAGCGATCCGGTGCAGGCGCTGCTGATCGCGCAACAGGCGCCGTTGCTACGCGTGATCTGGTGGGATGCGCTGACGCGCACGGGGATGCTGGTGAGCGCAAGGGCGTGGCGTTGAGCGCTACGTTCCGAGTGGGCGCTGCGCAATGCGGCGCCCGGCCGCCCCCGCTACTTCTCCTTCCGCTCGCGCAGTTGCAGATGCCGTGCGGCCCGCTGCGACGCGACGATGATCAGCTTCATCGTCGCGCGCGTCGCGCCGACGAACAGCTTGCGCGCGATGCGTTCGTCGAACCCGTCGAAGTCGACCTCGGTGAAGATCACGCACGGCGCGGCCTGCCCCTTGAAGCGGTAGATCGACTCGAACAGCACGTCGCCTTCGCGATATTCCGGGTTGCCGAACAGATCGTATTTGCCGGTAAAACTGCGCAGCCGATGCGGTCCGAGATGATCGAGCGCGCTCATTGCCGAACCCTCGCGGCCGCGGAACGACAGCACCGCGATGTCCTGCTTGCGAAAACCGAGCGATAGCGCGTGCGTGATTGCGCGCTTGGTTGCGTCGATACTGCTTTCGGCGCCCTGCGCTTCGTCGTAGACCGACACCGAAACCTCGGAGCCGTCGAACGGACTGCCCGCCGCGAGCGCCGCGGCGAGCGGCACCGACGCGCCCAGCACGTCGCGCAGATAGTCGAGGATGTCGCGAGGACTGCGGTAATTGGTGGTTTCCTTGAGTGTGGTCCAGCCCGGCAACGAGACCGGCTCGCGCATGTACAGATTCTGCAGCGGGTCTTCGAGCCACCACCACGCGCCGCCCGGCCGCAGCAGCCGCTCGAGCGCGGCAACCCACGGCTGCTGGAAATCCTGCCCTTCATCGACGATCAGCACATCGAACCGCCAGCGTGGTTCGATCGGCGTGTCGGCGAATACGGTCTCCAGTTGATCGAACACCTGCGCGGACTGGAAATCGGGCGCGCAGCCCGCGTCGCGCGCGATCCAGTCGCAAAGCTGGTGATAGTTCGCGACCTTGGCCTCCGGCGGCGCGACCCGCGCGATGTGATCGGCGAGCGGCCGGTTGAAGCACACGTACAACGGCCGCTCGCCGCGCGCGACCGCGTCCTTCATCACTTGCACCGCGAGTTGCGTCTTGCCGGAGCCCGCCGTGCCGATCACCCGCAAACGGAACGGCACGAATTCGAGCCGGCGCGCCCATGTCGCGAGTCCGCCCGCGAGGCGCGTGACGAGCGTGCCCGCCTGCCCCACGAGCGCGCTCGTGTCGGGCGTCAACGCGAGTTCGTCGGCGAGAAAGTGGTGAATTTTCGACGCGCACGGCAGGCGCGGTTCATCGGCCGGCAGCGCTTCGCGGATGATCGCCGCGAGCCGCTCGCGCCGCGTCGCGTCGACGATGCGCGCCGGATTCACGCCGGCGATCGCCGCATCCTTGACGATGTGGTCGGGGCAGTACAGCAGTTCCTCGATGAAATACGTGCCCGCGCCGAACGCCGCGGTAAATCGCCGGTGCAGACTCTCGATCGTATGCGCGAGCGCGATCGCGACGTTGCGCTCCGTCTGCAGATACACCTTGACGAGCCCTTTCGGCGTTTCTCGCAGAAAGCCGGTCTTCTGCTCGATGATCATCAGGCGGCCGGCGGGACTCACGATCACGAAATCGGCCTCACCGAACACGGAGAAGTTCTGGTTCAGGCGCGTCCAATGCACGCCGTGATACACGGTGTAGTCGGCGGGCAGGGCCTTTTCGAGTAGCGCGAGTGTTTCACGTTCGCGCGCCGCCGCGCCGGTCGCTTCGAGGCTCTTCCAGTCGTCGGGAACAATGCGGGCCATGCGGTGCCTTAGTGGTTTGGATGCGCGAGTCCGCTCGCTTCGGCTCGGTGCGCAATTCGGGGTGCGGTCATTGTACGCAACGCGGTCGCGGCCTGGCGCGGTGGAGCGCCGACTCGCGCGGACGGTGCCTTTCGTACGTCGCGCAAAGCTACGCGCTTCGTGTATCGTTACTGGCTGAACGCCGCGCGCGAGGTGCGGCTTGCCAACCGTAACAAAAAAGGATTTACCGGATGATTACGATCTGGGGACGCACCAATTCGGTCAACGTCCAGAAAGTTTTGTGGTGCTGCGACGAACTCGTGCTGCCATTCGACCGCATCGACGCGGGGCTCCAATTCGGCCGCAACAACGAACCCGACTATCTCGCGATGAACCCGACCGGCAAGATCCCGACGCTGGTCGACGACGACTTCGTGCTGTGGGAATCCAACTCGATTCTGCGCTACCTGGCGATGCAATACGGCGAATCGAGCCTGCTGTATCCGGCCGAGCCGAAACTGCGTGCGAGCATCGACCGCTGGCTGGACTGGTCGCTATCGACGCTGCAAGCCGCGGAACGTCCCGTGTTCTGGACGCTCGTGCGCACGCCGCAGGCCGAGCGTGACGCCGCGAAACTCGCTGCCGACGTAACAGCGGTCACCGTGCTGTGGCGCCTGCTCGACACGCATCTGCAAGGCCGCTTCTTTCTGGAAGCCGACAAGTTCACGCTCGCCGATATCGTGATCGGCGCGTACGCGAAGCGCTGGTTCGGCCTCGACGGTTTGCAGCGGCCGCCGCTGCCGAATCTGGAGCGCTGGTATTCACGTCTCGCGACGCGCTCCGGATTCAAGAAATATGTGGATTTTCCGTTGACCTGAGCATGGCGCGAGTCGGCGGAAACGGTTCAGGTATTCGCGCGACCCGCAAACTCTTCAACCTTGCTCGCGGGGCCCGACACGATCAGCAGATCCCCCGGCACAACAACCGTGTCAGGCCCCGCGTGCTGGAACTCTTCGTCAGCGCGCCTGACGGCCACGACCATGACACCGAACGCCTCCAGAACGCCGCAATCTGCGAGCGGACGGTTGTGTGTCGGCGCCGGGGCATGAATCGTGGCGACGGCAAATCCTTCGCCGAATTCAATGTAGTCCACGATTCGGCCTGTGATCAGGTGAGCGATCCGTTCACCCATTTCCGCTTCCGGATAAACCACGTGATGCGCGCCGATGCGCTGGGCAATCTGGCCGTGTTCCGTGGTCACCGCCTTCAGCCAGATGTCCTTGATCTGAAGTTCCGTTAGGGCCATCACGGTCATCAGGCTCGCCGAAAGGTCGCTTCCAATGCCCACGATCGCATGAGGGAAGTCGGCAACGCCCAATTGACGCAGGGTATTCACGTTGGTCGAATCGGCCCGGACGGCATGCGTCAGCCGGTCCGCCCATAGCTGCACCTGCTGCTCGTCCCGGTCGATTCCCATCACGTCATGGCCAAGCCGAAGCAGCGACTGGGCCACGGCACAGCCAAACCGCCCCAAACCGATGACGACCACACTGTCGCCTTTCGAAAAAGAGAGCGAGATCCTGAACAGGTCAGCCAACAATTGGATGCTCCTCGGGGTAGCTATATTGCGCACGCCGCTCAACCAGCATTAATGACGTCGCAAAGGTAATGGTTCCAACCCGGCCGACGTACATCAGCGCGATGATCACGAACTGGGCCGGCGCAGGCAAATCACCCGTGATACCCGTTGACAGACCGACCGTACCGAACGCCGAAATAACTTCGAAGATGACCTGATCGGTAGGGAAATCGGTGATGTGCAAAATGATGAGTGTGCCGACCGTGATCATCACGGCACCCAGCGCCACCACGGTAATCGCTTGCCGCTGCGCCGACGCGCTGACACGGCGCCCAAACGCTTCGATATCGCCACGCCCGCGAATCTCTGCGATCACCAGCAAGGCCAGAATGGCGATGGTGCCGATCTTGACACCTCCTGCCGTTCCCGCGCTGCCCCCGCCAACGAACATCAGGAAGAAATGCAGGGCCCAGCTGTCATGACGCATTGCGCCAATGTCGAGCGAGTTGAAACCCGCCGTGCGCGCGGATACCGAGGCGAAAGCTGCCGAAAGGAGCTTCTCTCCGAACGGCATCGGACCCAGGGTTTTCGGATTGGTCCATTCGAACAGCAGCAACGCAAGAAATCCACCGAGCAGCAGCGCCCCCGTGACCACTAAAGTGAGCCTGGTGTGCAATGAAAGCCGACGGGCACCCCGAAGTTTTTCCCGCAGATCGTACAGAACCGGAAACCCGATTCCGCCGACGACAATCGCGATCATCACCGGTACCAGCATCGATGCGTCGGCGGCATAGCGCATCAGACTGTCCGAGTGAATTGAAAAGCCCGCGTTGTTGAACGCGGAGACCGCGTGGAACCATCCACTCCACGCGGCCTCGCCCCATTGGAAGCTGTACCCGAGATGAAGCCTGACCGTCAGCCAGAGTGCCGTGGTCAGTTCAGTGACGAGCGTCACGACGACCACCAGGCGCGCCACGCTGCCGATGTCCCCCAGACGGAGCGTGTGCGTTTCGACCTGGGTGATCAGCTTCGCTCGCAGCGGCAAGGACCGGTTGACCATGAGTCCCAGCAAGGTGGCTGCGGTCATCATGCCGAAACCGCCAATCTGAAACAGCCCCAGGATGACCCACTGTCCAAAGCTTGACCAGTAAGTGCCCGTATCGACAACGACGAGTCCAGTCACGCAGACTGCGGAGGTAGCGGTAAAAAAAGCGCTCAGCCACGGTGCTGCCACACCTTTGGCCTGCGACACGGGCAACCTCAAAAGGAGCGTCCCTGCGGCAATCGCAAAGAGAAAGGCTAAGGCTACTGCCCGGGATGGGTGCAGCAGTTGTCTCATGGATACCCCGTCAAACACATTCAGAGACTGACTGACAAAGAATAGGCATTTTTTGCCAGTAAGGCCCCCATTTTTGTTTGTTGTCAGTTGTAAGCCAACTCTGGGGAATGCCGTCGGCCCTGCGGAGCAAACCTGTTCGGGACGCTTTCCCGATGCCCGGGAATCCGATTCTCTCCACGCTTCGACCGGCGCGGCACTTGCATCCCCGCCTGCCTCTATAATCGACGCATGAAAACCGCCAAGTCCGCCGCGACCGGCCATCCGGTCACTCCCACACCTGCCGCCCCCACGGCCGATGCACACGATCATCATGCGCATCACGACGCGCATGAGCCGTCGCTCGCACACGGCTCGTCGCAGGAAGCGGCACTCGCGCTCGCCGAGGACTACTGCCGCGAACGCGGCGAAAAACTCACGCCGATCCGGCGCAAAGTGCTCGAACTGCTGCTGAACTCCGGACGCGCGACCAAGGCCTATTCGCTGCTCGACGAAATGCGCCAGATCCACCCCGGCTCGGCGCCTCCGACCGTCTATCGCGCGTTGGATTTTTTACTGTCGGCGGGGCTCGTGCATCGGATCGAATCGATCAATGCATTTACTGTCTGCCATGATCTGACGCAATGCCAGCACGGCATTCTCGTCGTCTGCCAGCAATGTGGCAGCGTCACCGAGTTGTATCAACCGAAGCTGCGCCAGGCCCTCGTCGCGCAGATCGAGGACGCGGGCTATCGGCTCGCGAGCGATGAAATCGAGTTGAAGGGATTGTGTGCGGCCTGTCAGGCGGCCCAGGCGGCCAGCGCGGCCGCGCCAGTAGCCGCGGCGAAATAGCGGCGCGCCACGTGTTGGCTGCGCAACGCCGTGAGACGCGCCGCGAAGCGTCGATGACCGCGCGCTGCTTTGAGAAACCACGTCCCCCGCCGCGCGCCGGCCTGCTCTATCGACAAACCCACTCCCACGAAAGCTGCTGCGAAGCGCCGATCATCCCGCCGCGCGGGCGTCGATCGCGTCGTGCAGCAGCGTCACGAGCGCTTCGGGTAACGCGGGTTTGGTCATGAAATGCTGGAAGCCTTCGCCGATGCTGCGCAGGCGGTACGCGTCGTCGGTATGGCCGGTGAGGGCCACCGCCACCGAGGGGGAATGACCGCCGCAAATCTCGTGATCACGCAGCCGCTGGATCAGATAGAAGCCGTCCATGGCCGGCAAGTCGAGGTCGCAGACGACCGCGTCGGGAAGCAACCGCATCGCCGCCACGACGCCCTCTTCCGCATCCGCGACCGCGCAAACCTTCGCGCCTTCCGCCTCGAGTAACAAGGTCAACGATTCCCGGCTGTCCGGGTCGTCCTCCACCAGCACGATCGTGGCCTGATCGAGCCTCATTGCTGCGTTCATCGTATGTTGTTGCTCTGAAAAACCGGTTAGGCCGTCCGAGGTAGCCAAGGTTTCACTTCGTGTTTCATTTTGCTGATTGCCGCCGATTTGCGCGGCCAGGGTGTTGCTGTCCATGGTTCCGACTCGATTTCGCACGCCGAGTTGCAGACAGGTCCGCGATGGTAAGACATTGCTCCGCACCTTCCGAGTACAACGCGTGCGCACGGTAACGCGCGAAAATTGCACGCCGATGAAAAAACGGCGTTCGACGCACACCGCGATTTATCTGCTGACTGTCAGCAGTTTTCCGCGGCTCGCCGATCGCCGGCACCCGATGTTCCGGCGCGGTTCATACGAACCCCGTTCGCACGGCCTTCTCCGCCCGGTATCGATTCTGTCCTTCATATTGTTTGCGCGACGCGGCGCTGTGGTTTGTTTTGCGTCGTTCGCATCCGCTGATTCTGTAAGCATGTCGCGTGCCTCGTTGCAGCGGTTCGCTTGCCGCGAACAACGGCTGCGCGGTGCTTGCTACTGACCGGCGATGTATTGGCGCTGGCCCGCTAATGGTTGGCGCCGCGGCGCTATCATCGTGGGCGCGCATCTGCGGCATGCTTCGCTTCGTGACCACCCGCACGCGCCTATCGATGTCCCCGCATCCCGACCCGAGACCAGCCGACACCATGTCCGCCACATCACCCGCGCTTTGCGCCGCGACGCTCGACATCCTTCGTCACGTCAGCACCGCCACGCTAACCACGCAGCTATTCAAGCGCGGTCTGCGCAACACCTTCATGCAGGGCGTCGCGCCGCTCGGTCCGCAACGCGGCGCGAATCTGGTCGGGCCGGCGTTCACGCTGCGCAATATCCCGTCGCGCGAAGACATCGACGTGCTGGAGCTGTTCGCGGACCCCGAGTACGCGCAGCGCAAATGCGTCGAGACCATACCGCCGGGCCATGTGCTCGTGCAGGATTGCCGCGGCGAGCGCGGCAGCGCGTCGTTCGGTTCGATTCTGTCGCTGCGTTTGCAGGTGCGTGGCGTTGCCGGCATGGTGTCAGACGGCCCGGTGCGCGACAGCGCGACGATCGCCGCGCTCGACATGCCGGTGTTCTGCTCGGGCGCGAGCGCGCCGCCCAATCTGATCCGCCATCACGCGGTCGATATCAACGTGCCGATCGGCTGCGGTGGAGTCGCGGTGTTTCCGGGCGACGTGATCGTCGGCGATGGGGATGGAGTCGTCGTGATTCCGCTGAAGATGGCCGACGACGTCGCGCAAGCCGCGGCCGAGCAGGAGCAACTCGAAGCGTTTCTAACCGAAAGGATTCGTGCCGGCGCCGTGCTGCCCGGCACCTATCCGCCGAACGACGAGACGAAGACCGCGTTCGACGAGTGGAAGAAAAAATCCAAAACCCAAGGGCCTTTTTAAAGGACCCGACGACCGGCGCGCCACACCGGCCGCCAGTTCAATCGCCGTTGCGGGGCCCAATGCCTTGCACCAGCAACGCCACCGCATGCCGTGCGATCTCCGCGCCGCCGATATTGCGGCGCAACGGATCGTTGCGCCACAGCTTCGAGGTGGCAAGCGGCAGAATCGTCATGCCGAGCAGCGTGACGAACACGAGCGCAGGCTCGATCGATGCATTCAGGCGCCCCTCCTTCTGCCAGCGCGCGATCGCCAGCAGCGACGCATTCTGATGCGCGAAACCGAAACGCTCATGCATGCGCTGGCGCAGCAGCCCGCCGTCGCTTATCACTTCGCGCACCCACAGCGACGCGAACCACGGGTTATCGCTCGCGATCTGCACGAGCCGCTCGGTGAGCTGCGTGATTGCCGCGACCGGATCGTCGGGATTCTCCTGAAACGGCAAGCCGAGGCTCGCGCGCAGCGGCGCGAAACACTCGTCGATCAACACGTCGAGCAATTGATCGCGCGTCTTGAAGTAGTAGTGCACCATCGCGGGCGTGAAACCGGCCTCGCGGGCGATCTCACCCAGCGACGTCTCGACGATGCCCTGCCTCGCGAACAGCGTGAGCGCAGCCCCGAGCAAACGCGCGCGCTGTTCGGGGCCGCGCGCCGCTCCCGTCGGCCGGCCAGGGCGACGACCGGCCGACACAGCCGGCGCGGCGCTTGCGACTTTCATGGTTTGAGCAACCGTTCGCGTTGCCTTGGGCTTGGGCTTGGGCTTGGGCTTGGGCTTGGGCTTGGGCTTGGGCTTCGACTCGCCGTGCTCTTTCGCGGCCTTCCGCGCGGGCGGTCCCGCATCGGTGACGGCGTTGTCCGTCGCGGCGTGGTCAGGGGAGATCCTTGTCATTGCATTGAATTTGACGTGGGAGGCGATGTCGCATATATTAATCTCTCCGTTAATTAATTTCAACGCGTTGCAGCCATGGAACAACCCGCCACGAACCCGTCCGCCGACTCCGCGCAGCCGGACCCGCGCCCGGCGTCGCCCAGCGCCGACCATCCGCCGATCCGGCTGCTGTTTCCGGCGCTGCTGCTGGTCATGCTGCTCGCCGCGCTCGACCAGACGATCGTCTCGACCGCGCTGCCCACTATCGTCGGTGAACTCGGCGGACTCAATAACCTGTCGTGGGTCGTGACCGCCTACCTGCTCTGCTCGACGATCGTCGTGCCGCTGTACGGCAAGTTCGGCGACCTGTTCGGCCGCAAGATCGTGTTGCAGACCGCAATCGTCATATTTCTCGTCGGCTCGGCGCTGTGTGGCATTGCGCAGAACATGAGTCAACTGATCATGCTGCGCGCGCTGCAAGGCCTCGGAGGCGGTGGCCTGCTCGTCGTGACGATGGCGGCGATCGCCGACGTGATTCCGCCCGCTGAACGTGGCCGCTACCAGGGCGTGTTCGGCGGCATCTTCGGTCTCGCCACCGTCATCGGTCCGCTGCTCGGCGGCTTTCTGGTCGAGCAATTGACGTGGCGCTGGATCTTCTACATCAACCTGCCGCTCGGCATCGTGTCGCTGATCGTAATCGGCGCGGTGTTCAAGCCGCACGTGCGCCACGTGAAACATACGATCGACTACATGGGCGCCGCGTTTCTCGCCGGCGCGCTGACCTGCGTCATCCTGTTCACGAGCCAGGGCGGCACCATCCTGCCGTGGTCGTCGCCGCAACTGTGGTTCACGCTCGGCATGGGCCTCGTATCGATCTGGGGCTTCATTCACGAAGAACGCAGTGCGGTTGAACCGATCATGCCGCTCGGCCTGTTCAAACAGCGTACCTTTCTGATCAGCAGCCTCGTGAGCTTCATCATCGGTGTGTCGCTGTTCGGTTCCGTGACGTTCATTCCGCTCTATCTGCAGGTCGTGAAGGGCTCCACGCCGTCGCAAGCCGGCATGCAGATGCTGCCGATGATGGGTGGCCTGTTCATCCTGTCGATGGTGACAGGTCGTGTGATCAGCAAGATCGGCAAGTACCGGCTGTTTCCGATCATGGGCACGTTCCTCGTGTCCGTGGCGATGCTGCTGCTCGCGCGCCTGCAGATCGACACGCCGATTCATGTGATGTATCTGTACATGGGCCTGCTCGGCTGCGGCCTCGGCATGGTGATGCAGGTGCTGGTCCTCGCGGTCCAGAACAGCGTCGAGTTCAAGCACATGGGGGTGGCCACATCGGGCGTCACGCTGTTTCGCTCGATCGGCGGCTCGATCGGCGTGGCCAGTTTCGGCGCGGTGTTCTCGAACGGCCTTGCCGGACGCCTCGAAAAGCTGATCCCGCCCGACACCGAACTTCCGCACGCGTTGGGTCCGGCCGCGATTCATCAGCTACCCGAAGCATTGCGCAACGACTATCTGCATGCGTTCGCGGGCGCGTTGCATACCGTGTATCTGTCGGCCGCATGCGTCGTGGTGCTCGCCTTCGTGCTCGCGTGGCTGCTGAAGGATCATCCATTGCGCAAGCACTGAGCGTTCTTCGACGCCTGATCCGGATGCTGATGCAAACGCTTACCGGCAAGCGCCAATAGCAGAATGATGACGAGGCCGGGCGCACGACGCGCCGGCCTCGTTGTTTTTTTGTCGCGCTCACTTCGCGCAGCGCAATGCTTCCGGTTGCCTTCATTTGTCGCGAAACAACAGCTACATACACTCGTTTCGAGCGCATGCCCAAGGTTTCTTCATACCTCCGAATGAGCGGTAGCGCACACAATCCAGGGGCCAACCGCGTTGACGTCCCCCGTGAAACACCACATATTGGAACCAGTGGAAACGCAGGCGCTGCCTACGTCTTCGCGACTTCCGGCGCATGTGGATCGTGGTTCCGCGGACAAGGCTCCAGCCTCAACACGATCCGGAGCATGCCATCACGGCATCGTTTTCCAAAGGTGGGTCCACGGCATGTCCACCCAGACCGCAACCGGCCAGACGTTTCCTACACCCTGCAAACGCTGCGGTGGCGCACTGTACCGACAAGTCGACGCCTGCCCTTACTGCGGCGCCGCGCATCCGTTCGATCAGGACGATCCGCACATCCGCACCGGTATTCCAGGCAGCCGCGCGAGCGCCACGCACAAGCCCCTACCCCGCTTCGACGACGGACCCGGCACACGCGATGAAACCGCGATCGCCGCTGCCGCGATTGCGTCCGAACCGTTGTTGCCGAACCAGCCGGCCATGCACACGGCGCTCGTGGCGACCGACACCACTATCCCGCCTTATGAAGATCCGATGTATGCGCCGCACAGCACTGCGCAGACGATCTGGCGCGTGTTGTACGTGATCGGCGCGATTGTCGCGATCGGCCTGGCGTATGTCGCTTACACGCTATTCAGTGACGGTGGCGATTCGGAAGATAAAGGCGTGGAGCAGGTTACTCAAGGCACCAGAGCAACGACCGGCATGATCGCACCGCTTGCGTCCGCGCCGGTAATCGCTCCAGCGCAGACCGCGCATGCGCAGGCCGCAGCCAGGCCGACGACACCGCCCGTGACCGAAATGGCGGCCAAGCCCACGCCTGTCGTGCCCGCTGTTCCCGTCATTCCCGCGACACCGGCCGCGCCGCCGATGGCCGCGACACCGGTGCGACCCGCGGCGCAATTCCACGACGCCGGACAGGCCTTGCAGGTCGCGCGGACCGCGTTCCGCACGAACGATCTGTCCGCCGCGCAAGCCGCTCTCGCGGCCGCGCAAACGTTACAACCCGGCAACAGCGACGCGCAGGGTCTGGCCGACCAGATGCGACCGCTCGTCCAGCGTCGCGATACTGCGCTGCAGGCCGCGCAAGCCTGCGTCGCGCAGCAGACGTGGCCGTGCGCGCGTCAGCACGCGAACGAGGCGCTCGCGATCGACAGCGGCAACGACGCGGCGAAGGTGATCCTCGAACGCGTGATTCGCGAGACCGGCTGGGCGCCGCTGACTCCGCCGCATGCGGCGACGACGGACGCTGCGCCAGGCGCGCCGCTCGCGCAGGCGCTACCGTCACCATCGCTGTACGCCGGCGCGCAAGCGCAAGCGAACGGCGAGCCTGTCGCAGCCGCAACGAACGCCGACGTCGTGAGGACCGCGACGCCGCGGAGCAACTAGCGTTCACGCGCGACGCCGACCGTTCGAGTAGCGCCACGCAGACGCGAACGACTGGGCCGTCGCGCAAAGAATATTGATTCGCATACCGGATCAAAACGCTGCCGTCTGTGCCGAGTCGCACATTATCGTGCGTCCTCTGAGCGGAAACAGACGGAGCGACCCTCGCGGCAGCTTGAACATGACATCGCAGCCGGATCACTGGTGCTTCCACGCGCCACGCGTGAAGCGGGATCAAACTGACCGATAGGTAGAAAGATCATGCTGAAGAGTCTTTTCGCGGGCTGGCTGGGGCTGGTGTTACTGGTCGTCTGTGCGCTGGCCGGCGCCGAACCGGCGCACTACAAGATCGTCACCGGGCCGGAGCGCGGCACGTATATCCAGATCGGCAACGATCTGTCGAAATGGGTGGCCCAGCCGATCGGCATCGACCTCGAAGTCGTGGCGTCGAAAGGCTCGGCCGAAAACGTGCAGCGCATGCGTTTCGAGCCCGGTGTAAAGCTCGCGCTCGTGCAGTCCGACGTGTACCAGGCGTTCATCGACATGGCCAACTCCGGCAACCCCGATGCGGGCACGACGATCCGGCCGCTGCGGCTGATCATGCCGCTCTACGACGAGGAGATCAACGTCGTCGTGCGTGCGGATTCGCCGCTGAAAACGCTCGCCGACATCAAGGGCAAGACCATCAGCGTCGGCCTGCTAGGCAGTGGCACGGCGCAGTCGGCGACGACGCTCTATCGCCTGATGTTCGGTCAGCCGATTCCCGAGCAGAACGTCGTGCATCTGAGCAATGAGGACGCGCTCGCCGCGCTGATCGTGAAGAAGATCGATGTCGCGATCATCGTGGTCGGACAGCCGGCAAAGCTGTTCAACGACATGAAACCCGACCTGCTGTCACAGTTGCGTCTGTTGCCCGTCGATCCCAACGCGCCGGAGACGAACCGCGCGAAGCAGACCTACTTTCCGACTACGATCCACCAAAGCAGCTACCCAGGCTGGTTGAAGGAAGACGTGCCGGGTCTGACCGTCAAAGCGTTTCTGGTCACCTACGATTACGGCTTGCGCGACACAGTCAGCAATCTGAATCATTTCGCCGACTCGTTGTGCGCGAACTTCGACAATCTGCAGGAGCATGGCCATCCGAAATGGAAACAGGTGAAGCTGGAATTGCCGACGCTCGTGCACGGCTGGAAGTACTACGGTCCGGTCGAGAAGCATCTGCGCGCGTGTCTCGCGCACCGCAGCGCGGCAATGAGCGCAGCGGCCGCGCAACCCGCGCCGAAACCACACACGCCTTGCTCGGAAGAAGAGCGGATGCTGTTGCTATGCAAGTAACGCGGTAGCCAGGACCGCGAACGCAAGGTTCAATGCAGTTCGTCTCAGACGCGCTCGCGCGCTGCGTCGGCCGATACGGCGCACGCTTCCATCGCCCGTTGCAATGCCTCATACACCTTCGGGCGATTGCATTGCGATACGTTGAAACGCAGAAAGGCCGCCGCCGCATGCGACGCGCTGAACACGTTGCCCGGCGCGAACACGACGCCCGCCGTTAGCGCATGACGCGCGATGTCGGCGGCATCGAGCTCCCCGGGCAAGCGCGCCCATACGAACAGGCCCGCGCGCGGCCGTGTCCAGATAGCGAGGCCCGCATAGCCGAGACGCCTGACGGTCTCCCCCATCGCATCGGCGAGCTTCGCACGCATCGTCTCGAGATGACGCCGATACGTGCCGTCGACCAGCATCCGATGCACGACGCTCGCCGCGAGCTGACCATTGCCGAACGAGGTCGCGAGCTTCAGATCGATCAACGGTTCGATCCATTCGGCGCGCGTCGCGATATAGCCGCAGCGCACCGCAGCCGACAGCGTCTTCGAAAAGCTGCCGATCGACACGACGCGCGCGAGGCCGTCGAACGCGGCGAGGCGCGGCGCGGCTTCGTCTTCGAAGTCGGCGAAGATGTCGTCTTCGACGATCAGCAGATCGTGCTCGCCGGCGAGTTTCAGCAGCCGGTGGGCGACAGCCGGCGCGAGCGTCGCGCCGGTCGGATTGTGGATCGCCGAGTTCGTCACGTAGAGCCTCGGACGCTGCTCGATCAGCGCGCGCTCGAACGCCGCGAGATCCGGTCCTTGCGGCGTGTACGGCACGCTCGCGATGCGCACGCGATGCGCACGCAGCAACGCCTGAAAATTGAAATAGCACGGATCGTCGATCAGCACCGTGTCGCCGGGTTCGAGCAGGAAGCGGCACACGAGATCGAGCGCATGGGTGCCGCCGTCGGTCAGCACGATCTGCTCGGGCGGCGCATCGACGCCGTGCGCGCAGAGCCGCCACGCGAGTTGCTGACGCAGCGCGGGCAAGCCGGCCGGGCTCGCGTAATCGGCCAGCAGCGACTGCGGATCGCGCGCGACGGCGCGTAGCGCGCGGCGCACGCCATCTTCCGGCAGCCACGAAGCCGGCATCCAGCCGCAGCCGGGTTTCAGCGCTTTCGAGCCGGTCTCCAGCGACTGCCGCGTGAGCCACAGCGGATCGACCTCGCGATCGAGTCGCGGCCCGAGATCGGCGAGCGCGAGCGGCGGCGCATGGCCCGACACGAAGAAGCCGGAGCCGCGCCTCGCGACGATCACCCCTTCGGCGACCAGCCGGTCGTATGCTTCCACCACGGTCGACTTCGACACGCCGAGCGTATCGGTCATCGCGCGAATCGACGCCACGCGCGCGCCCGGCATCAGCGAGCGGCTCGCGATGCGCTCGCGCAGATTGTCCATCACGAGGCCCACGCGCGTGCCCGGCACCGTCTCGCTGCTCCCGTTTTCTGTCATCTGTACTGCTCCATGTTCGGTACAGTTTGTGCAAACTGTACTGATCTGTAGCTTACCGTTTACGGCCATGGCGCGCATCATGAGACTCTTTTCAGCGCACGGATGTATGCAATGGACAAGACAACCAACGGCTGGCTCAGCGGTTTCGCGGGCGTGCTGATTTTCAGCGGCTCGCTGCCGGCCACGCGGCTTGCCGTGCAGGGCCTCGATCCGGTGTTCCTGACGGTGGCGCGCGCGACGATCGCGGGCAGCCTCGGTCTGCTGCTGTTGCTGGTGTTCCGCGAGACGCGCCCCGAGCGACGGGATCTGCTGCCGCTGGTGGTGGTCGCGCTCGGCGTCGTGGTCGGCTTTCCGTTGCTGACCGCGCTCGCGCTGCGTCATGTGAGCGCCGCGCATGCGATCGTGTTCATCGGCCTGCTGCCGCTCGCCACCGCGATCTTCGGCGTGTTGCGCGGCGGCGAGCGGCCGCAACCGGCGTTCTGGCTGTTCTCGGCGCTCGGCAGCGCGGCGGTGGCAGCGTTCGCGCTGCGGCACGGCATCGACGCATCGCCGCTCGGCGACGCGCTGATGCTCGCCGCGATCGTCCTCTGTGGGCTGGGCTACGCGGAAGGTGCGCGGCTGTCGCGTCACCTCGGCGGCTGGCAGGTGATTTCGTGGGCGCTCGTGCTGTCGCTGCCGCTGATGGTGCCGCTCGCATGGTGGACGCGGCCCGCGTCGTTCGACGGCGTCGGCGCGGCCGCGCTGTGGGGGCTCGCGTATGTGTCGTTGTTCAGCATGCTGATCGGCTTCGTGTTCTGGTATCGCGGGCTCGCGCTCGGCGGGATCGCGGCGGTCGGCCAACTGCAGCTGCTGCAGCCGTTTTTCGGGCTGCTGCTCGCCGGCGTGTTGCTGCACGAGCAGGTACCGCCGTCGATGATTATCGTCACGGTGATCGTGGTCGCCTGCGTGGCGGGCGCACGGCATTTCTCGCGCGCGGCGCCGACGCGGCGGGCGGTCTGACGCGGCTCGACCGTCGCACGGCAACCACCTTTTTTCAGGATCGAATCTCGCGAGCCGTGGATCGATATGTCATCATTTCGCAGATTGGCTCAACCAGCGCCCCGCACCGCGACTGACGATGACGACCGCCTTTGCCCAAACCGTCGAAGCCCGTTTTGCCGAACTCACGCCGACCTCGAAACGTGTCGCCAGCTACATGCTCGCGAATCTCGACCGGCTCGGCCTCGAAACCGCCGACCAGATCGCGCAGCAAGCCGGCACGAGCGGCATTTCGGTCGGCCGCTTTCTGCGTAGCGTCGGCTATCGCAATCTCGACGATCTGAAACGCGAACTACGCGGCACACAGCAGCGGCCCTGGCTGATCACGGACCGGCTCGACGCGTTCCGCCGCGGCGCGAGCGACGGCGCGCAGACTGGTGAACCTCCTCCGGGCGCCGCGGACGGCTCCTCGCCGCGCGAGGCCGCGCTCGCCCAGTCGCTCGAACTCGAAATCAGCGCGATCCATCACGTGTACGAACTCGCACGCTCGCCGGCGTTTGCGCGCGTCGCCCAGCGCATCGCGAATGCCGATGCGGTCTATATCCTCGGCATCCAATCGACGCGCGGCATCAGCAACGCGTTCTACAGCTACCTCGAATACATCCGTCCGCGCGTGTTCTATTCGGACGGGATGTCGGGCTCCTACGTCGATTCGCTGAACTCGGAATTCAGCGTGCCGTATCTGATCGTCACCGACACGCGCGCCTATTCGACGACCGCGCGACGCTTTTGCCAGGCCGCCTCGCGCCGCGGCCTGCCGTTCGCGCTCGTCACCGATATCTATTGCACGTGGGCGCGCGATTTCGACGGCGACCTACTGCAGGTGAAGACGGACGTCGGTCAGTTCTGGGATTCGCTCGCGCCGCTGACGTGCCTGTTCAATCTGCTGATCTCGGCGGTCGTCGAACGCCTTGGACCGGCTATCGACGAACGCGTGGCGCGCAACCGCGAGTTGCAGAGCGAGTTCGATCAGTTCGATCTTTGACCGGCGCGGTGGGGCGTCGTGCTCGCCACGCGCTCCCGCCAAGGCTACGTGCCCTGCGCCAGAGCCGTAATCTGATCGGCCGACATTGCACAGCGATAGATGCGAAACTCATCGATCGATCCATTGAAATACGGATCGGCGGCGTACTGCGAGCGTCCAATCCAGTTCTGGGCAGTCGGTCCGACGCGCCACGGCGCAAAAACAACATCGTTCGCGCCGCCGATCACAGTGCCGTTCAGATACAACGTAGCCACCGTGCCGGATAGCGTCACGGCAACGTGCGCCCATTGGCCTGTTGGCAGCGCGACGTTGGCGTTGATACCGCGCTCGCCGTGCCCGCCATTGGTGGTGATCGCAAAGCGCATGACGCCGGTGGAGTTCTTCGGCGTGAGGAACAGGTAGCGCCCCGTGCCCGCGCCGAAATCGAAGATGCGGGCCCATGCGTTGCCGCCGTTCCAGAAGACCCAGGCAGCGATGGTGAAGTCCGACAGATCGGCGACGACACTGTTGGGCAGACTGACGTAGCCGCTTGAGCCGTCGAGCGACACTGCGTTACCGACTCGGCCCGCCACATGAGTCGCGCCGCCGACGAGCGCGCCGGCATGACCGTTGCCCGTCGCGTCGGCGGCGCTCGCGCCGCTTGTTTCATCGAACTTCAGATACGTATGCGGTTGCACCACCGTCACGGCGACAGCTTCTGACG
Source organism: Paraburkholderia podalyriae (assembly GCF_014397785.1). Classification (GTDB taxonomy): domain Bacteria; phylum Pseudomonadota; class Gammaproteobacteria; order Burkholderiales; family Burkholderiaceae; genus Paraburkholderia; species Paraburkholderia podalyriae. Next base: position 65,692 of record NZ_VZQQ01000025.1, on the reverse strand, counting down.
AGTCCGCGCTTTCGCCCGACGCCGTCTGCGCGCTTACGACGTAATACCATGTTCCCGCTGACGGACTGTCCGTGTACGTCAACGGATCGCCGATACCGCTCGCAATGGTCGTATACGCTCCGCCTGAACTGGACGCACGCTTCACGCTATAGCTGATGCCGTTAGCAACGCCCCACCATGACAGCATGACCTGTCCCGCGCTCGCGAACGCCGTGAGACCGCTCGGCGCAGCGATGGGTGCGGCCGCATCGCGTGTACACGTAAGCGTGCCGTAGCCCAGTTGATCGTAGCCGCCGCTGGTCGTGCCGTAGTCGCCGCCGCCACCTTCGGGTTGGATCGCCAGCGCGAACCTGGTCGACCATGGAGCCGCAAGCCCTTTGCGATTCACGTAATGATTGTAGACGAGTGCCCAGCAGGGCCGGACCGTGCCCTGCGAGGCGGTCGAAAAGTCTGCTTGCGTCACGTCGACATTCGAATAGGTCGCATACGGCACCGTGAGGTAGGTGCCGTCCGTCTGCACGAGATTCGCCTTCGCCACGTATTCCGCACCGGCGAGAAAGCGGTTGTTGTCATAGCCGTACAGGTCGACACCTTGGTTCCACGCCATCTCGCAGATTGCACCGCCAAGCGCGATGCCAAGCGTGTTATGCCCCTGGTCGCGGCCCGTCTCCTGCCATTGACCCAGATAGCCGGGGTGCAGGTAATAAACCGCTTGTGCTATCGCCCCGTTACCGGCCCCATCGATGAAATAGTTGACCGCCTGATCGAACAACGTGTGGTCGTCGCACAGCACGCCGATCGCCATGATCGACGCCATGTTGCACAAGTCCCAGTTGGCCCAGTAGTGCGTCACGTCAGTGTTGTTGTGCCGGTTGAGAAAGTCGACGTTGATCGGATAGAAGACGTTGAGCATCATCGACTGAAACGCCGCAAAATCGCCTGCCGCCCAGCCCGCATAGCTGCGCATGATTTCGCCGGCGTTCGCGAACTCGTAGCCATAAATACCGGCTGCAAGATCGACGTTGCTATCGCCGCCAAGCCGCTGCAACGTCGAAGACCAGGCATTCATGATCTGCACAGCTTTGTCAGCGTAGGCCGTGTCGCCCGTCACTTTCCAGTACAGCGCGCATGCGTACGCCGCGGCGATGTCGTTGTACAGCACCGGATAGTTTTGCGCGCCGCTTCCCCCGCGATCGACTTCGACCTGAGGGCGCGGCGACCACGACAACCTTGTGTGGCCGTTAGCAATCAGCTTCTGCCAGCCCTCGTACCACGGCGACGCCTGTCCGGCGACCTTCTGCGCCATCCGTTCGAAGTCAGCCTGCGTATGCAACAGTCCGGGATGAACGAATGCGCCGCTTGTGGCGATGTCCGTCGCGCCATTAGCAACACGAGCGAGGGTCACGCTGGATGTCGAGGCCCGACTCGTCGTGCGGGTCATCGTCGTGGCTGCGGGGCTGATCTCGCCGTTGCAGCCCGACAGCGCGAGTGCACCCAGGCTATACAGAAAGGTTCGCCGCGAAATCCCTGTGCTTTGTTCGTTGCTGCTCTTCATATCGTTCCCGTGTTGTGAATGAACTTGCAGGCGAAAGTGCGATGCCAGCCGGGGACCGCATATCGTCGACGTCAGATACTTCTGGCAGGCATTCCTTCGCAAACGTTTGCTTTCGCGCCGCCATCGTTCTAGAAGTGCGAAGCGGCACTCCCCTGTTAACGGAAAGCGATGCCCATTCGCTTAGCGCGAATGGGGTAGGGAAATGCTGAATTTCGTGTAAGGTACAACTGATCAGGCAACGGAAAGCGTTGATAGATAGCAGGTGACGGATGTCACGCATCGCTCACCCATCTCCCACGAAAAGCCCTCGAACAACCGATTTTTGACCCGCTTCAAATCCGCCTCGACGACGGGCATAGTGAAGGCTCTCAGCCTGACTACGCCGGCCGCCACAGGACCACTGCATGAGTTCGATCCGCTCACCGCTCGACGCCCCGCTCGTGCGCGACGCCACCGAAGCCGACCTCCCGGCAATCCAGGCGATCTACGCGCATCACGTGCTGACCGGCGTCGCGTCGTTCGAAGAAACCCCGCCTTCCGTCGACGATCTGCGCGCCCGGCTCGCATCCGTGCGCAGCCACGGACTGCCGTATATGGTCGCGGAGATCGGCGGCGACGTCGCCGGCTATTGCTATGCCACGCCGTATCGCCCGCGCGCCGCGTATCGCAACACGATCGAAGACTCGATCTACGTCAACGACGCGTATCGCGGACGCGGCATCGGTCGCGTGCTGCTGCAAGCGCTGATCGAACGTTGCGAGAGCGGACCGTGGCGTCAGATGATCGCGGTGATCGCCGATGGCGGCAGCGGCGGCTCGCTGTCGTTGCACACGCAACTCGGCTTCGAGCTGACCGGCACGTTGAAGGCGGTCGGCTACAAGCACGGCCGCTGGCTCGACACGACGCTGATGCAACGCGCGCTCGGCCGTGGCGCATCGACCGGACCCGACGACGCTTCAGACCCGGCAGGCGGCACGCACAGCTAGGCCCGCGCTGGTGACTGGCCAGCGGCGAGCGCCATGCGTTTGGTCGACACGCATCGCGCGAATGACGGGGATAGCGGCGCCGGGACCGCTGCAACGAGCGGTCCGGCGCCGGATGCAAAACCTAACGTGCGCGCGGCAAACGCGTGAACAAGGTCGGATAGTCGATCACGAGGCCATCGCTATCCACACGCAGATTCGCCGTGAATTCGCGAAAAATGCCTTCATACCGATACTCGCCATTCAACTCGACGCACGTGTATGCCTGCTCGGCGCGCGTTACCTGCAAGTCCGGCGTCGAGATATACGCGACCTCGATCGGCTGACGCTCGCCCTCGGCCAGTTGCAGGCGGCGGATCGGCAGCGTGTTGGTGTACGGCGTCGCGGCGATGTCGATATCGATACAGCCTTCGATCGCGCTGAGCGCGAGGCCGTGCCCGTCGTGCCAGTGGCCGTCGCCATCGCCGTGCAATTCCAGCTCGCCACCGCCGACGATCTTCAGACGCGCGTAGCGCGTGCGCCAGTGCGCGTCGCAGCGCACCGCGTAGTGCAGTCCGTACGCCTTGCCATAGCGCTGCCCAACCACGACGCTTTCGACGGCGAAGCCGTCGTCGCGCGCATCGAACATCAGATGTTCGATGCCGTCGCCCTCTTCCGAGGCCCATCGCAATTCTCGCATCGACGTCTCCTGGCGAAACGGCGCAGCGGGCGCGCCGGGCTCTTATCGTAGCGCGAAAACCCGCGCGGCATGCCGCCCCAATCGTCACCGACGTGAAGCGCGAAAACTGGCAACGGGTGGGCGTTTGTGGTCGGCGGCCTGATCGGCCTGGAGAAAGCGATCTCGTGCTGACGTCGCGTGCTGCACGCTGAAGTCACAGGGATGTCGCGATGATCTGACAGCGCCAGCGAGACCGGCGCTTTCGATGCATCAAAAAACGGCGCATCAAAAAAAACTGCGCACTCGACATGCGCAGCTTTGCGAGACTGACGACGCGAAAAAACTGCGTCGATGTGGCGGCAAAACAACGCGCCGCCATGTATTCAGTAACTGTCTAGAACTTGTGGATGATACCCACGCCAACCGCGGTCTGGCTACGCGACGAGGACGGCGCACCGTTCTGGCCGTCACCGATGCTTGCCACTGCGTTGATGATGGACTTGCCATTGCCCGACAGCGTCTGGCCGCTAGCGCGCTGATACGCTTCGAGTGCGTACAGACCGGTGCGCTTGGACAGCGAGTAGTACTGCGACAGGTTGAACTGGCTGTAGCTAGCCGTGCTCTGAATGCCGTTCGACGACGTTGCACGGGTGTAGCTATAGCCAGCGGCCACGTCCAGCACCGAGATCGGCTTCCAGTGCAGCACTGCGCCACCGGTATTCCAGATCTGCGTGTCGTGGAACAGCGAAGCCTGGCCCGCCGTGTATTTAACGTTCGAGTATGCGAACGAAACGTCCCACTGCGAGCTGAACGCGTAACCACCCGTCACCGCAATGCGCTGCTGCTTCGCTGCGGTCTGGAAGCCGTTGTTGATTGCCGAGACGGACGGCTGAGTGCCGTTGTTCGACGCCGTCGAATTCCAAGCGGGGGTGGCAACGGTTGCCGCGTTGTCAATGCGCTGGATACCTGCCGCGACACCGATCGGGCCGTTCAGGTACTGTGCCGCAACGCTCCAGGTTTGGCCGGCTGCGAAGCTGCCCGCGTTGCCGCCCAGTGCGTACGAACCGCTAACCGTCAGACCGGCAAAGCTCGGCGAGGTATAAACCAGTTGGTTGTTCACCCGGAACGTCGTGTCCAGCGAGTCGATATCACCCGGATGCGCACCGTATGCACCAGTCAGCCACGTGGTCGGGCTATACGGCGAGAGCAGCGTGTAGTACGAGGTGTAGCCGCGGCCTGCCGTCAGCGTACCGAACTGCGCGTTCGTCAGACCGACCCATGCCTGGCGGTTGAATGCCAGACCCGAGACGCTTTGCGCGCCGGTTGCGCTGTTAAAGCCTTCTTCCAACTGGAAAATCGTCCTCGTGCCGCCACCCAGATCTTCCGAGCCCTTCAAACCGAAACGGCTGCCTGCCCAAATGCCGTTGATCATCTTGACTTGCGAGGCGCCAGGGACGGTCTGCGGTTTCGCCGCCGTGGTCAGCGACGCCGAGCTGTTCTGCCAACCCAGGCCCGTATCGACGATACCGTAAAGCGTCACGCTGCTTTGCGCATGCGCGCCCAGGGCGACCAACCCCAAGGCCGAAGCTAAGAGAGTCTTTTTCATTTTTACTCCTTTGTTAATAACTTTCTGACGCGGCCTATGCGAGCGCCGCTGAGTGTGGGTAAGACGTTTTATTTGGATCAGAACACCGGATGGCCGTTGATGATGCTCGGTAACCAGGTCGAGAACCACGGGACATAGGTGACAATATTGATGGCCGAGAAGATAGCGAGGTAATACGGCCACGCCACCTTAGTAGTTTCCCCTATGGACACATTGCCAATTGCGCAACCAATGAACTGCACCGAGCCAATCGGCGGATGCACCAGACCCAATGCGCAGTTCAGCAGAATCATGATGCCGAACTGGACCGGGCCCACGCCGTTGTGCATCGCCATCGGCAGGAACAGCGGGGTCGTGATCAGGATGTGCGCCGCCATGTCGACGAACGTACCGAGGAACACCTGAATCACGTTGATGTATAACAACATCAGCCACGGCAGCGAGGTCGCGCCGTCGAGCATGCGTTCGATCGCCTCCGGAATCTCCAGATACGCCATCTGGAAGCGCAACATGTTCGACACGCCGATCAGCAGCAGTACCACGCCGGTCGTTTTCGCGGCCTTGCCGAGCGCGTGACCGAGCTTCTTCATCGTCAGCGAGCGATACACGACGATGGTCAGAATCAGCGAATAACCGACGGCGATCGCGGCCGCCTCTGTTGCGGTGGCGATACCGCGCGCCACGCAGAACAGAATGATCGCGATGACCATCAGACCCGGCACCGCGCCGATGAAGGTACGCAGCACGGCCATCCAGCCCGGGAAACGCTGCAGTTCGGTCGAACCGTCGGGACGGCGCGGATAGCCGAACTTGACGGCCTGCCAGTAAGCGGCGATCAGCACGAGGCCCATCACCCACAGCACCGGCAACAGACCCGAGAACAGCAGATCGCCGATCGACACGCCGCTCAACTGCTTGCCGTTCAGCACGCCGCTCACGCCTTGCGCCGCGAACGCGTAGATGATCATGTTGGTCGACGTCGGCATCAGCGCGCCGGCCAGCGACGAGTGCGTGGTTACGTTGACCGCGTAGGCGGCGCTATAACCTTCGCGCTTCATCATCGGGATCACGACGCCGCCCATGGCCGACGTGTCCGCGGTCGGCGAACCCGACACGCCGCCGAACAGCGTACAGGCGACCACGTTGGCCATGCCGAGGCCGCCGCGGAAATGGCCGACCGTGGCCTGCGCGAAACGCAGGATGCGGTCGGCGATGCCGCCGTGGAGCATCAGCTCGCCGGAGAAGATGAAGAACGGGACCGCGAGGAACGAGAAACCGTTCATGCCCGAGATCATCGACTGCATCGCCGTCGCCGTCGGCAGGCCTTCGAACAGATACGTCAGAACGCAGGACAGGCCCAACGCAAATGAAACCGGAACCCCTAGAAAGAGGAAGACAAGAAAACTGGCGGTAAGAAGGGCAAGTTCCATGATGGTTCTATTTTTGTTCCGTGGCGGAGAGTTCGAGCGTATGCGCCTTCGGGGTGCTGGCGAACAGATCGAGCAGATGCTCGATCGAGAACAACGCGATGCACACACTCGCGAAGATCGGGATGCAGTAGCGCACGCCTTCCGGCACGCCGATGATCGGAATGCGGTCGCCCATCGTGGTTTCCGCCATCTCGAAGCAACCGACGAAAACCGCCACCGCGAAAGCGACCAGACACAGGTGCTGAATCCCTTTCGCGATCACCTGGCCCTTCTCGGGCAGTTTCTTGACGAGCGAGTCGAGTCCGATGTGACCGCCCTCGCGAACCTTCAGCGCGGCGCCGAACATCGCGATCAGGATCACCTGCAACAATGCGATGGGCTCAACGAAATCGGGCGCGTCGTTAAACACGTAGCGCAACACCACGCTATAAATCACGAGCAGGCAAAGCGCGGCGAGGCTAAACGACGCCACGACCAGCAGCACGCGAAAAAGAAAATCATTTGGGCGTTTCAGGAAACTCATGACCCTGTCCTTGCTTACGACCGACCTTGTGCTTGATGTTCCGCCGTCCCGGTGTGACGCGATCTGAACGCGCGCGCGACATCGCGCGGCGGAAGGTCTCGCGAGTTTCCTCGCGGGACCATTCACGCCGCTGTTGCGACAAGCGTTGCTATTGCTGATTGCGTCCGGGACGCGTGACTTACTTGATTGCTTCGATCTCGTCGACGATCTGCTTCATCTGCGGGGTCTTTTCGTACTTCGCCCACACAGGCTGCATCACCTTCACGAAAGCCGCGCGGTCGATCTGCGAAGCCGTGATGACCGTTGCGCCACCCTTCGTGACGGCCTTCTGTGCGTCGGCTTCGCGCGCGGTCCACAGCTTCTGGTAGTACGGCACCGAGTCGGCCGCGGCCTTCTTGATGATCTGCTGCTCTTGCGGCGACAGCGTGTCCCACACCTTCTTCGAGAACACCAGCACTTCCGGCGTCATCGAATGCTGGGTTTCCGAGTAGACCTGAGCGACTTCGAAGTGCTTGGTTTCTTCGTACGACGGCAGGTTGTTTTCGGCGCCGTCGACGAGGCCGGTCTTCAGGCCCGTATAGACTTCCGAGAACGGCATCGGGGTCGGCGTGCCGCCCATTGCCTTGATTTCGTCGACCATCAGGTCGGACGGCTGCACGCGGACCTTCAGGCCCTTCATGTCAGCCGGCGACTTGATCGCCTTCTTCGCGTACATCGAGCGTGCGCCGCTCTCGTAGAACGTCAGCGCGATCATGCCCTTCGCCGTGAACGCGTCGAGAATCTTCTGACCTTCCGGACCGTACATGACCTTGCGGAAATGGTCGACGTCGCGGAACAGGAACGGCAGCGACGGGATCATCGATTCCGGCACGATTTCGTTGAACGCAGCACCGTTGGCACGCGCCATGTCGAGTGCGCCGATACGAACCTGGTCGATCGTGTCGTTTTCCGAACCCAGCGCGCTGTTGCCGAACACCTTCACGGAGTCCTTGCCGCCGGTCGCCTTGCCGATCTCCTCGCCCATGTACTTCACCGCCATGTTGGTCGGGAAGGTGTCGCCGTGCACGTCGGCAACGCGGAACACGCGCGCTTCAGCCGACATCGTGCTGAACGCCAACGCCGCGGCTGCGACGATCATCGAAACACGGGAAGAGGCAAACTTCTTGTTCATCGTGACATTCCTTGAAAAATGGACCATCCCATCGATAGCGGATGTGACATGGTTTTGACGCGTCTCCGGCTTCGCGCTCACCCCTTCACAGGTGCGGGCGGTGGCCGTACTGGCTGTGCGACTTCCCCGGCACAGATAATCCAGCACTCCAGTGGACAACTCGACTACTTACTTCAATCACGCCGGCCGGCTTCGGATATGTACGCTGCATCGATCGCAGCCGCATTACGAACCTGAAACCCGCCGCATCGGGCTGCCGCACAAGCACAGAAAGCCATTTGTTTGGGCTCATATGTTGTACGACGACATATGAAGTCTATAAAAGGGGTTTTAACTTGTACAGACGGTATTTACCCGCATCAAGAAAAGCGCCGGTACGTATGACCGGCGTGGTCCGCCACCAAGGCGTCATGCCGGCTGGCATTGGATGGCGAGGGAATCGGCGAGGTCGCCGGGGGTGTTGTTTTTGTCGACGAAACGCGTGGGGTCGTGGCCTTCACACCACACGTTGTACGATGAGTGACAAATATAGGGCCACACGAACGGCATCAAGAAATGAAAACGCCGGGAGAAAAACTTCGTCCCGGCGCACGCTTTACGTAAGCAACATTACAATTTGCCCGCAAACTCGGGCTCAGGCAGCCCGCTCACGCCGGGCCGCAGCGCGAACACATGGCCGTCGTGCTCGCTCGCGCCGTTGGCCGGGCGAATCGACGTGACGAACAGCGTATCGAGATCCCGCCCGCCGAACGCGCACATCGCAGGCTTGATGGCCGGCACTGGAATCTGCCGGTCCAGCTTGCCCTGCGGCGTAAAACGCAGCAACAGACCGGCGTCGTTCGCGCAGATCCAGTAGCAGCCGTCGGCATCGACCGCCGCGCCGTCCGGGCGGCCCGAGTAGTGATGCAGATCGGCGAACACGCGGCGGTTGCGCGGCTCGGCGGTTTCGACGTCGTAGTCGAACGCCCAGATCAGCCGGCGCAGCGGATGCGAGTCGGACAGATACATCGTCGTGCCGTCCGGCGACCAGCCGAGGCCGTTCTGCGTGATCAGCGAAGCGACGACCGGCGCGGACAGCACGCCCTTCTCGTCGAAGCGGTATAGCGCGCCGCCCGGGATCGCCGCCGCCATGTCCATGACCATCGTGCCGGCCCAGAAGCGCCCTTGCCGATCGCATCGGCCGTCGTTGAAACGCATGCCGCCGTGCGGGAATTCAGGCGCCGCGAGCTTGCGCAGCGACGCTGTCAGCGGCTCGCCGCTCGCCGCTCGCGACGCGTCCGCGAGCGTGACCGCGAACAACCCGGTCTCGCAGCCGGCGAGCACGGTGCCGGCGCGATCGAATGCGATACAGGCGACCTGTTCCGGGAGCAGCCATTCGGTGCGCTGGCCGGTCGCGAGCGAGCCGCGCACGATTTTTTTCGCCGGAATGTCGACCCAGTACAGCGCCTGCCCGGCCGCGCGCCAGACCGGGCTTTCGCCCGTGGCAGCGGGCAACGGACCGGCCGCTTCGAGCCGCTCCACTTGCGGATTCGCGCTCATTATTTGGGCTCCCGCTTCGGCTCCATCGGCCCGGCGAGCACGAACGGGCCACCCTGGTACAACTGAGTCGGGTCGTCGAAGCGCGTGTCGGGGGCGCTCGGCGGGAACAGGTGCTCGAATTGCGCCGAGCTGTCTTGCGGACGGTAGCCGAGGAACGCCGCGTTCGTGTTGTCGACCCACGAGATGCGATTGTCCGATACGCCATAGACGATCGCGTGGCCGACGCGGTTCGTGAACAGCGAGCAGCGCACGAGTTCGATGAAGTCGCGGTAGCTCAGATACGTGACCAGCATGCGCGCGGTCTTCGGCTGCTCGAACGACGAGCCGATCCGCAGACATACGGTTTCGAGGCCGAAGCGGTCGAAGTAATAGCGCGACAGCGATTCGCCGAAGCACTTCGTCACGCCGTACAGGCCGTCCGGACGCAGCGGCGCTTCGGTATCGAGAACCGACGTCACCGGATGGAAACCCACCGCGTGATTCGAGCTCGCGTAGATGATGCGCTTCACGCCGTGCTTCTGAGCGGCCGAGTACAGGTTGTACAGGCCGCGGATGTTCGCTTCGAGCAGGTCTTCGAATGGCGCTTCGGCGGAAATTCCGCCGAGATGCACCGCCGCGTCCACGCCTTCGAGCAGCGCGTGCACGGCCGCTTCGTCGGCGAGATTGACGACGGCCGCTTCCTCGTGCGCGGCGACTTCGCCGAGCGGCGCGATATCGGACACGCGCACGATGTCGGCCCATTGCGCGAGCGCGGGACGCAGTTGCTTGCCGAGGTTGCCCGCGGCGCCGGTGAGCAGCAGACGGCGGAATGGTTTCTTTGCCGCGGAGCGGTCAACGTTCAAATCGGTCATGTCTCTTTGCTTTTGGAATGGCGATCGGGTCATCTGAACAGAAAGGCGAGCGCTGGTTGGACCGGCGCTCGCCTGAGGTTGGACGGGACAAGGTGCCTGATCAGGTCACCGGCGCCGGGTTGAACAGCGTCAACGCATTGTGCAGCCCGAGCTTCTCCGCGCAGGTTTGCTGGCGGCCGCTCGCGACTTCGAGCATCAGGCGGAACAGTTCCCAGCCCACCTCCTCGATGCTGGACTGGCCGGTCGCGATCGTGCCGGCGTTGATGTCCATCAGATCGTGCCAGCGGCGCGCGAGGTCCGAACGCGTCGCGACCTTGATGACCGGCACTTCGGCGAGGCTGTACGGCGTACCGCGGCCGGTCGTGAACACGTGCAGCGTGATGCCCGAGGCGACCTGCAGCGTGCCGCAGATGAAGTCGCTAGCCGGCGTCGCCGCATAGATGAGGCCTTTCTCGCTCACCTTCTCGCCCGGCGACAGCACGCCGGAGATCGCCGAGTTGCCCGACTTGATGATCGAGCCCATCGCCTTTTCGACGATGTTCGACAGGCCGCCCTTCTTGTTGCCGGGCGTCGTGTTCGCGCTGCGGTCGGCGCCGCCGCGCTTCAGGTAATCGTCGTACCACTGCATCTCGCGGATGATCGCCTGCGCGACATCCGCGTTGGCCGCGCGCGCGGTCAGCTGATCGACGCCGTCGCGCACTTCGGTGACTTCCGAGAACATCACGGTCGCGCCGGCTCGCACCAGCAGGTCGGTCGCGAAACCGACGGCCGGGTTCGCGGTCAGGCCCGAGAACGCGTCGCTGCCGCCGCACTGCACGCCGATTACCAGATCCGACGCCGGACAGGTCTCGCGACGGCGGTTGTTCAGGCGCTTCAGGTGGCCCTCGGCCATCTTCATGATCGACGTGATCATCGACTGGAAGCCGACGTGCGATTCGTCCTGCAGCACCACGACATCACCGTTCAGGTCCAGCGCGACATCGCCGATGTCGGCGACGTCGTCGACGACCGCGGCCGCCGCGATCGGAATCGTGCCCGGCGGCATCAGACGCTCGGGCTGCAGCTTCTCGCAGCCGAGGCTCACCATCATCACTTCGCCGCCGAAGTTCGGGTTCAGCGCGATGTTGCGCACGGTGCGGATCGGCACCATCGCGTCGGGCGCGTCGATCGCGACGCCGCAACCGTAGGTGTGGCCGAGGCTGACGACGTCGTCGACATTCGGATATTTCGGCAGCAGTTCGGACTTGATGCGCGTGACCGCGTGTTGCACGACGTCGGCCACGCACTGCACGGTGGTCGTGATCGCGAGGATGTTGCGCGTGCCTACCGAGCCGTCCGAGTTACGGTAACCCTCGAACGTGTAGCCTTCGAGCGGCGGCATCTCCGGCGCTTTGATGGTGGCGATCGGCAGGTCTTCGAGTCCCGGCGGGCTCGGCATGCGGATCACGTGCTCGTTGATCCAGCTGCCCTTCGGCAGCGACTTCAGCGCGTAGCCGATCACGACGTTATAGCGGATGACCTCGTCGCCCTCGGCGAGATCGGCCAGCGCGACCTTGTGGCCCTGCGGCACACGCTCGCGCAGCCTGAGGCCATCGGCAAATACCGCGCCTTCCCCCAGACCGCCGTCGTTGACGACGATCGCAACATTGTCATTGGGATGAACGCGGATGTAGAGCGGAGTTTGTTCCATTGATCGATCCTAAAGGCGTGATAAGCCTGCTTCGCCTGCAATCATACGTCATCCTACAACAACGAAGTTTGCCCGGATGTTCCGTATTTACCCTATAGCGGTCATTATGCCGTGAAAACATCGTTGAGTTACCGGATTCATTGTTGTACGATGACGTATAAGAAATCTGATTTTCAAAAGATTTTCTACTAGTACGACGTCCGTCGTACTGGTTGGATCCAACTAACGACTCACTCTAACGACTCAATCCGACGCCTGGATATTTGATCATGACGACACCGCAGGAACTCAAGCAGATCGTTTCGGAAGGCCTCCTGTCCTTCCCCATCACCGACTTCGACGCTAACGGCGACTTCCGCGCCGACACTTACGCAGAGCGCCTCGAATGGCTCGCTCCGTACGGCGCTTCGGCGCTGTTCGTCGCCGGCGGCACGGGCGAATTCTTTTCGCTGACGCAAGACGATTACACGCAAGTCGTGCGCACCGCGGTCGAAGTTTGCAAGGGCAAGGTACCGATCCTCGCCGGCGCCGGCGGCCCGACCCGCGTGGCGGTCGCCTACGCGAAGGAAGCCCAGCGCCTCGGCGCGCACGGCATCCTGCTGATGCCGCACTACCTGACCGAAGCAAGCCAGGACGGTATCGCCGCGCACGCCGAAGAGGTCTGCAAGTCGGTGCCGAACATGGGCGTGATCATCTACAACCGCGCGAACTCCAAGCTCAACGCTGACATGCTCGAGCGTCTGGCCGACCGTTGCCCGAACCTGATCGGCTTCAAGGACGGCGTGGGCGAGATCGAAAACATGGTGACGATCCGCCGCCGCCTTGGCGAGCGCTTCTCGTACCTCGGCGGCCTGCCGACCGCGGAAGTCTATGCCGCCGCCTACAAGGCGCTGGGCGTGCCGGTGTACTCGTCGGCGGTGTTCAACTTCATCCCGAAGACCGCGATGGACTTCTACCGCGCGATCGCCGCTGACGACCACGCGACGGTCGGCAAGCTGATCGACGAATTCTTCCTGCCGTACCTGAAGATCCGCAACCGCCGCGCAGGCTACGCGGTCAGCATCGTCAAGGCTGGCGCGAAGCTGGTCGGCCACGACGCAGGTCCGGTGCGCGCACCGCTGACCGATCTGATGCCGGAAGAAATGGAACAGCTCGACGTGCTGATCAAAAAGCTCGGAGCGCAGTAAGGCACCGGCGCTGGGGCTTCGAGCGAACAAGCTCGCGGCCCTCATCGATGAGGGCCGCATAGACGGCCGCGTGGCGAACGCCCGGCACGACAACCTCGCCGGGCGTTCGTGTGTTTGCCCGACCGGCAGGTGGTCTGCGGGCCGCCCGGCGTGCAGAGTACACCTCACCCGAAAATACAGGAGATGACCCATGGACTTGAGCCGCTCGGCCAGTTCCACCGACGCCGCTTCTAGCGCGGCACGCACCAAGGTCCGCTACGGGATCCTGCTGCTGATCTTTGTGATCACCACCCTCAACTACGCCGACCGCGCGACACTGTCCGTCACCGGTTCCGCAATGCGCACCGCGTTCAGCCTCGACGCGATCCGCATGGGCTATATCTTTTCCGCATTCAGCTGGGCTTACGTGCTGTCGCAACTGCCGGCCGGCTGGCTGCTCGACCGTTTCGGCGCGCGCCGCGTGTACGCGGCGAGCATCTTCTCGTGGTCGATATTCACGCTGCTGCAGAGCTCGGTCGGCCTGCTCGGCAGCGCCGGCGCGGCGATCACCGGCCTGTTCGTGCTGCGCTTCGTGATGGGCGCGGCCGAGTCGCCGGCGTTCCCGGCAAACGCGAAGGTCGTCGCGAGCTGGTTCCCGACCAATGAGCGCGGCACCGCGTCGGCGATCTTCAACGCCGCGCAATACTTCGCCGCGGTCGTGTTCACGCCGCTGATGGCGTGGCTCACGCACGCGTTCGGGTGGGAAATGGTCTACGTCGTGATGGGCGTGGCCGGGCTGCTGCTCGCTCTAACGTGGCTGAAGGTCATGAAGAATCCCGCCGACCACCCGCGCGTGTCGCGCGCCGAGCTCGAGTACATCGAGCAAGGCGGCGGCCTCGTCAGCGGTGCGCGCAAGACGGGCCCGGACGATGTTTCGAAGGCCGGCGGCTGGACGCTCGTGCGTCAGTTGCTCAGCAACCGCATGCTGCTCGGCGTCTATCTCGCGCAGTACTGCATCAACGTGCTGACCTACTTCTTCCTGACGTGGTTTCCGATCTACCTCGTGCAGGCGCGCGGCATGACGATCCTGCACGCGGGCCTCGTGGCCTCGCTGCCGGCGATCTGCGGCTTTCTCGGCGGGGTGCTCGGCGGCGTGCTGTCGGACGGAATGATCCGCCGCGGCTGTTCGCTGACCGTCGCGCGCAAGGTGCCAATCGTCGGCGGCATGCTGCTGTCGACCTGCATCATCGGCTGCAACTACGTGTCGACCGACTGGATCGTCGTCGCGCTGATGTCGCTCGCGTTCTTCGGCAAGGGCATCGGCGCGCTCGGCTGGGCCGTGGTCGCCGATACGTCGCCGAAGGAAGCGCTCGGCCTGTCCGGCGGGATCTTCAACATGTTCGGCAACATCGCCGGCATCGTGACGCCGATCGTGATCGGTTATCTCGTCGCGCGCACGGGCTCGTTCAATGGCGCGCTGGTGTTCGTCGGCGCGAACGCGCTGATGACCGTGATCAGCTATCTGGTGATCGTCAAGGACATCCGGCGGGTCGAGTTGCGCCCGGCGTGAGCCGGTTATAGGCTGGGTTATCGTCGCGGTTATCGTACTTCCGGCCTACGGAGCCGGCGCCTCGCGCGATCTATTCGCGCCGAGGCGCCAAACTTCGGGCCTCCGCTGATATAGGTGACATTTGTGCCGGAAACGATCCGGCGCTTATATATTCAGTCGTCAGACGACGATATAATAAGAATGCAGTATTCCCAGCGGTCTTCAAACAAGGAGCGTTTTCGATGGCTACACCACTAGCATCCGCGGCACCGCCACGACGCGCTCGCAATCTTGCCGAGTTCGTCGTCGGCTACGTCACCGAGCAGATCGCGGCCAACGCGCTGAAGCCGGGCGACAAACTGCCGACCGAATCGCAGCTGATGAGCACACTCAGCGTGAGCCGCACGGTGATTCGCGAGGCGATCTCGCGCCTGCAGGCGGGCAAGGTCATCGAGACGCGGCACGGCATCGGCAGCTTCGTGCTCGAGCCGCAGCGCGAAAAACTCGGCATCGACATGGTGCCCGCCACCACGCTGCGCGACGTGCTGTCCATTCTGGAACTGCGCATCAGCCTCGAAACCGAATGCGCGGGTCTCGCCGCGCAACGCGCAAAACCGGACGACCTCGCGCGCATGCGGACCGCGCTCGACGCGATCGAGGCCACGCGTCACAACGGGCTCGACAGCGTCGACGCCGATCTGCAGTTCCATATTTCGGTCGCGCGTGCAACGGGCAACCGCTATTTCGTCGACATCCTGTCGCAGATGGGCAGCGCGCTGATTCCGCGCAACCGGCTCGACTCGGCTGGCATCGCGCGCGCCGATCCCGACGCGTATCTGTCGCTCGTGAACCTCGAGCATGAAAGCATCCTCGAGGCGATCAGCCGGCACGACGCCGAAGGCGCGCGCGCGGCGATGCGCATGCATCTGTCGAATAGCCGTGAGCGGCTGCGTCGCGCGAACGAAGTGAGCGAAGCGAACAGCTGATTCTCGCGAAGCTGGCGGGCAAAAAAATGGCCGGGAAAACTCCCGGCCATTTTTTTTATCTTGCGATTGCCGCCGCCCTTCCCTTCGATGCGCGCCCGGCCGATCGGCCCGGGCGCATCCGTTCAGGACGGCGTCACGCGATCAACCGCGCGTGAGTTCGCCGTCGCGACGACGCCACAATTCCAGCGGATTACCGTCGGCCAGCGTTTGCGGCAGCAGCTCGGCCGGGAAGTCCTGGTAGCACACCGGGCGCAGGAAGCGGTCGATCGACGTCGTGCCGACCGAGGTCGCGCGGCTGTCCGACGTTGCCGGGAACGGGCCGCCGTGGACCATCGCGTGGCACACTTCGACGCCGGTCGGGAAGCCATTGACCAGAATCCGGCCGGCCTTGCGCTCGAGAATCGGCACCAGCTTTTTCGCAGCCGCGACATCGGCGCTATCCATCAGCAGCGTCGCAGTCAGCTGGCCGGCGAAGTGCCCGGCGACCTTCAGCATTTCCTGCTCGTCCTTGCAGCGGATGATCGTCGACACCGGGCCGAACACTTCGTCTTCGAGCGCCGGGTTCGCGAGGAACGTCTGCGCGTCGGTCACGAACAGCGCCGCGCAAGCCTGGGTCGGGCCGGTCGCGGCGACGCCGCGTGCCACGACCTCGACGCCCCTGGTCGCGGCCAGCTTGCCTTCGCCGTCTTCATACGCGGCGTGGATGCCCGAGGTCAGCATGGTCTGCGCCGGCTTCGCGGCGAGCGCTTCCGATGCCGCCGCGACGAAGCCCTTCAGCGCGTCGCTGTCGATCGCGATGGCGAGGCCCGGGTTCGTGCAGAACTGGCCCGCGCCGAGCACGAGCGAGTCGACGAAACCGCGCGCGATGCTGTCGCCGCGTGCCGTCAGAGCGTTCGGCAGCAGGAACACCGGGTTGATGCTGCTCATTTCCGCGTAAACCGGGATCGGCTCCGGACGTGCCGCCGCGACACGCATCAGCGACGTGCCGCCCGCGCGCGAACCGGTGAAGCCGACCGCCTTGATGGCCGGGTGCGCCACCAGCGCCTCGCCGACCGAATTGCCCGCGCCGACGATCATCGAGAACACGCCGTCGGGCAAATCCATTTCCTGCGCGACGCGCTGGATCACACGACCGACCAGCTCCGACGTGCCCAGGTGCGCGCGGTGCGCCTTCACGACGACCGGGCAGCCCGCGGCCAGCGCCGCGGCCGTGTCGCCGCCCGCCACCGAGAACGCCAGCGGGAAGTTGCTCGCGCCGAACACGGCGAC
This sequence comes from Paraburkholderia podalyriae, assembly GCF_014397785.1. GTDB lineage: Bacteria > Pseudomonadota > Gammaproteobacteria > Burkholderiales > Burkholderiaceae > Paraburkholderia > Paraburkholderia podalyriae. The sequence continues at coordinate 48,716 of NZ_VZQQ01000025.1, read as the reverse complement.
CGGGCCGAGCGCGATCTTTTGCATACGCAGATCGGAGCGCGGCAGCGGCTTGCGCTCCGGCAGCGGCGAATCGAGCGTCGCGTTGAGCCACTGGCCCGCGCGCACGGTCTGCGCGAACAGCTTCAGCTGGCCGGTGGTGCGGCCGCGCTCGCCTTCCAGACGCGCCTTCGGCAGGCCCGATTCAGCCTGCGCGCGTTCGATCAGCTCGTCGCCGAGCGCGGTGATGCCGTCCGCGATACGATCCAGAAACTCGGCGCGCACTGAGAGCGGCAGTTGACGATAGGCGTCGAACGCCTGCTGCGCGAGCGCGCACGCCTGCTCGACGTTCTCGACGGTACCGCTGCCGAACACCGGCTCGGCAATCTCGGAACCCGTGGCAGGATTGAACGCGCGCAGCGGTTTTTCTTCGCCGCGCACGGCTTTGCGACCGATCAGCATTTCGCCGGTAATAGGCATTTTTTGGCTTTCCTTAATGAAGGCTAAAGATATAGGTCATCCTACAACATTGCGGGGGCTCCGTGCAACCCGGAACGCTTGTCGGACAGGGACATACGGGTATACGCGCCCGTTACAACCGAGGCGCGCGGTGCTAATCTGCGCTGGTCATACGACGACTTATAACCTCGCATTTCGCGCGGTTTTGGCATTGTCGCAGCTTTTCCCGATCCATCGCAGTTCGAGGAGACACCGCATGCTCGCCGTCACGCCATACGAATCCTTGCCCAACCGCTTCCGGCGCGCGGTGCGCGAGGGAAAAACCCAGATCGGCTGCTGGGCGTCGCTCGCCAGCCCGATCGCCACTGAACTGCTCGGCACGGTCGGCTTCGACTGGATGCTGCTGGACGCCGAACACGCGCCCAACGACGTGCTCACGCTGATCCCGCAGTTGATGGCGCTCAAGGATAGCGGCAGCGCTCCGGTCGTCCGACCACCGGCTAACGACAGCGTCGTGATCAAACGCTTTCTCGACAGCGGCTTCTCGAACTTCCTCGTGCCCTTCGTCGACAGCGCCGACGACGCCGCCCGCGCGGTGGCCTCGACGCGCTACCCGCCGCAGGGCATCCGCGGCGTGTCGGTCGGCCATCGCGGCAACCGCTATGGCACCGTGCCCGACTACTTCGCGATCGCCAACGACAACGTCTGCGTGATTTCGCAGATCGAAAGCCGCAAGGCGGTCGAGAATATCGACAGCATCCTCGCGGTGGACGGCATCGATGCGGTCTTCATCGGTCCGTCCGATCTCGCAGCCTCGTATGGCCACCTCGGCAACGCGAGCCATCCGGACGTGCAGCAGGCGATCGCGCATGTGTTCGAGCGCGCGCAGGCGGCCGGCAAGTCGAGTGGCATTCTCGCGCCGGTGCAGGCCGACGCGGAACGTTATCTGTCGATGGGCGCGCGCGTCGTCGCCGTCTGCGCGGATCTCGGGCTGCTCAAGGGCGCCGCGCAGGCGGCGCAGAAACACTTCATGCAGAAACAGGCGGGAGAGGCTTGACGCAGCCGCCACGACATCTTTCGGAGCATTCCATGAAAAAAGCAGGCTTTATCGGACTCGGCATCATGGGCAAGCCCATGGCCGCCAACCTTCTGAAAAACGGCGTGCCGCTCGCCGCGTTCACGCGTAGCGGCGTGCCCGCCGAGCTCACGCAGGCTGGCGCGGTCGCATGCGAGAACCCCGCCGCGCTCGCCGCGCACGCGGATGTGATCTTCATCATGGTGCCGGACACGCCGGACGTCGAACGCGTGCTGTTCGGCGAGAACGGCCTCGCGAGCGCGCTGCGCGCCGGCCAAACCGTCGTCGACATGAGCTCGATCTCGCCGATGGCGACTCGCGACTTCGCGGCGCGCGTGCGCGAAACCGGCGCCGACTATCTCGACGCGCCGGTGTCGGGCGGTGAAGTCGGCGCGAAGGCCGGCTCGCTGACCATCATGGTCGGCGGCGAACAGGCCACGTTCGACAGCGTGAAGCCCCTGTTCGACATGATGGGCAAGAACGTCACGCTGATCGGCGCGGTCGGCGCGGGCCAGGTGTGCAAGGTCGCCAACCAGGTAATCGTCGCAGCGACCATTGAGGCGGTCGGCGAAGCGCTGCTGCTCGCGTCGAAGGCCGGCGTCGATGCGGCGCGCGTGCGTGAGGCGCTGATGGGCGGCTTCGCATCGTCGCGCATTCTCGAAGTGCACGGCGAGCGCATGACCAGGCGCACGTTCGATCCGGGCTTCCGCATCGAACTGCACCAGAAGGACCTGAACCTCGCGCTGTCGACCGCGCAGGCGCTCGGCGTGTCGCTGCCGAACACCGCCACCTGCCAGGCGCTGTTCAACGCGTGCGTCGCGCACGGCGGCAAGGCATGGGACCACTCGGCGATGGTGCGCGCGCTCGAAGTGCTCGCGAATCACGAGATCGGTCAGAAGACCGCGTGATTTGACCTGGGTTCGAAATAGTTGCGATCGGGTTGTCCGTCGGTCTTCATGTGACTGATGGCCGGCTCGATCGCAATTCGTCGCCTGATCAAGAGCGACGCTCTTTCCGCGGCATCGCTCTGAATTGCCGCCTGATCCAGCGCTTCCAACCAGCGTAGGACCATCAACGCGTGAGCATGGCTCGCGACCTTTAGTCTCCCCTCAGTAACGGCAGTTGCTTTCGCAATTCCATTGTGAGCTACTCGCCCAGCTTGCGCCTGTTCACAGCACACGACGTGGGTATGGCCGCGCTGCCATGGCATTCGCCTCCATGCCCTTGCGCCATCCAATCCGACCAACGTCCGTTCGAGCGAACCATCGGGGACGCAAGAATCATCCTTCGCCCATTCCCTCTCTCTGTACCCGGTTGTTAGCTTGATCGCCCCAACAACGACAGAGAAATCCAAAGTGTTCAATGACCCAAATCCGGACGGCGTGCGTGTCGTGCTCAGCGCGCCACAACTGGCGGCGGTGCTGACCCGCCAGTCGATCAGCTTCAGCGAAATGCTTTCCAACCGGCTATGGGGCGGGCTGCAACTCGTCGGCGGCCTTCTGGAAATGGTCGGAGCCGGAGCGCTGTGTGTGATGCCGGAACCGACCATGGCAAGCAAGGCCGGATGCGTTGTGTTCGGCGTACGCGGCTCGGACACAGCGGCCGCTGGCTTGCGTCAGATCTGGACGGCGCGAGATACGGCGACGCTGACCCAGCAGGGCACGACGAAACTCGCCGAAGCGATGAAGGCCAGTCCCGATATGGCGAACAATATCGGTCTGTGGCTCGATATGGTCGTGCCGTTTGGCTTCGCTAGTTCGGTCAAGGCTATACGGACTTCGCGGATCGTGATGGGCCGGATCAGTCTGGACATGCACGAGGCGAAGGCGGGGAGCCGGATTGGCGGACATACGCTGCTGAAGCACGTCGGACGGACCGAAGCGCAGTTGCGGGAAAAGCTGCGCCTGGAACCGAAAAGAGACGTGGTATCGTCGTTTAGGGATTTAGCGGCGGCCGAATGGTCGATCTCTAGAGTGATGGAGTCCAACGCGTCTGAGATCAGGAATTGGGCTCAATCAAATCCGAGGCGATTTCTGACTTTATCTCAGGACGTCGGAAAAAAGATAGGCTATGGAGTTATTCGGGAAACCGGAGAATTCAAGGACATGAGCACCGTTCATATCGTCGTTAAATTTCAAGAATTCAATGGGATGCCATATTATATTTTTACGTCTTAGCTACTGAAATGATGAACAAAGAGTCATATCCTCAGTTCTATGTCTTGTTTGGCGGATATCTCAACCAGGATAGTGATCTGTTAGGCGATAGCCTGGCGGAGGTTGTATCGTGCTTCAAGGGAGACAGTTCTACAGAAGAAATTGCAGAGACGCTGTGCGAAATAGAAAAATATAGAAAAGAAGCAGGCGAGAATCTTGACCAGAAGTTTTACGAAGATTATGGATTTAATTTTTATCCGAAGTTGTGGGGATACACGACCGCATCCTTTTTTGACGAATTAAAACGCCTGCTGGACGACTAATCTGCTTGCCGGCTGCAACGCTCGCGGCGCAACACCGCATCCCGCAAACGGCCGCAAAACCGACAAAAAACGGTGCCCACTCATGGGGCGCCGCTTCTTTCACCCGATCGGCCCACCGGAGCCGACCGCAGATCACATTACTTCGCCGTCACCGCATCCGGCAACGTCCACTTCGGCTCCGGCATCTTGTCCGAACTCCTGGCCATCAGGCAGACCACGGCCGCGGCAATCAGGTCGAATACCGCCAGCACGACGAACAGCGGGCTATAGCCGATCTGCGTAACGAGCACGCCGAACAGCGCGGTGAACGCAGCGGCGCCCAGATAGCCGGCCATGCCGCCCATGCCCGTCGCGGTCGCGACTTCGTGTTTACCGAACATGTCCGACGTGATCGCGTACAGCGCGCCCGACAGCGTCTGGTGCGCGAAGCCGCCGACGCACAGCAGCGCCACCGCCACGTACGGGCTCGCGACGAGACCCACGCACGCCGGCCCGATCATGAACAGCGCGCCGACCACGAACACCATCTTGCGCGACGTGAACAGCGACACCTTTGCATACTTGTGGAACAGCGGGCTCAGATAACCGCCGAGCACGCAGCCGATATCGGCGGCGAGGAACGGCATCCACGCGAACATCGCGACTTCCTTCAGGTTCATGTGACGCTCGGTCATCATGTACAGCGGAATCCACGCGTTGAAGGTTTGCCAGGCCGGCTCGGACAGAATCCGCGGAATACCGATCGCCCAGAAATCACGGCTCACCAGCATCGCGCGCCAGTTGCGTTTCGGCGTGCTGACGTCATCGTGATGCTTCGCTTCCTGGCCACTCAGAATGTAGTCACGCTCGGCGGCGCCCAGCAGCTTCTGGTTGCGCGGATGCTTGTAGGCGAGCATCCACAGCATGCTCCACACGATGCCCGCGACGCCGACGATCACGAACGCCAGTTCCCACCGGCCGTGAAACAGCGCCCACACGACGAGCGGCGGCGCAAGCAGCGCGCCGATCGACGAGCCGATATTGAACCAGCCGATCGCAACCGACCGCTCTTTCGCCGGGAACCACTCGCTGGTCGCCTTCACGCCAGCCGGAATCCCAGCCGATTCGGCGAGACCCAGGATACCGCGGAACACCGCGAGGCTGCGCCAGCCCGTCGCCCACGCAGCCGCCGCGCAAGCCACCGACCACGCCAGCGCGAATACCGCGAAGCCGAGCTTGGTGCCGATCGTGTCGAGCACGAAACCGGCGACCGGCTGCATGAACGCATAGCAGAGCTGCCACGCCACGACCACGTGCGAATACTGCTCGGTCGTGATGTTGAGTTCCTTCATCATCGTCGGAGCCGCGACCGACAACGTGTTACGCGCGAGGTAATTGATGATCAGGCCGGCCGCGACCAGCGCGACCATCCACCAGCGAATACCCTTGATCTTCATTGCTGCTACTCCTCGTGATGCAATGCCCGTCAAATCGAACGGGACTTAAGCCTTGCGCGAATAGTCGATGCCGACGAAGCTGCCGCCTTGGAAGCTCTGGCACAGTTCATCGAGCGGATTCGGGCGCGACAGGATGTCTTGCGCGTAGTCCTCGGCGTTCTGCTTCGGCTCGTAGCCGAGACGCGCCGCGCCGCTGTTGTCCCACCAGCTGCGCGTGTTGGCCGACACGCCCCAGATGGTCAGGAAGCCGACGTCGTCCGCTTCGATGCAGCGCTCGAGGAAATGCATCAGGTCCTTGTGGCCGAACCAGGTGCTCAGATGGCGCTGCTCGGTCGGACGCTCGAGGCAGCTGCCGATACGCACGCACACGCTTTCGATGCCGTGCTTGTCCCAGTACATGCGCGCGAGCGCTTCGCCCCATACCTTCGACAGGCCATAGAAGCCGTCCGGGCGCAGTTCGCAGTCGAGGCTCAGATGCTCGGTGACCGGATACATGCCGATCGCGTGATTCGAGCTCGCGAACACGATGCGCTTCACGCCGTTGCGGCGCGCGCCTTCGTAGACTTCGACGAGGCCGCGCAGGTTGTTCTCGATGATCTCGGGCAGCGGACGCTCGACGCTCGTGCCGGCGAAATGGATCAGCACCTCCACGCCGTTCAGCAGGCGGTCGACGACCGCCGGATCGCGCAAGTCGCCGTTCATCACGTCTTCGCCGTCGACGAGCGGCGTCAGCACTTTCGAGCCCGCGGCCGAGCGCAACGGCACGCCGCGCGCGACGAATTCAGCACGTACCGCGGAGCCGAGCTGGCCGCCGGCGCCACTCAGGGCAATCTTCTTCATAGAGGTTCCTTTCACTGCGCCGCGCGCTAGTTGTACGATAACGTACTATCTGCGATGACCAAGCGGATTTCAACTTGGCATTTACCCTTAAATCGCAAGGGCCAGGTTCCGCATCCCATTTAAAAACAAAGAGATGCGAACATCGTGTTCGTGTGACATCGTATAACCCGCCTACCCTCGCGGGGGCCGGGCGTTCGGCGCGAGCGGCGCGTCTGAACGCCGCCCGCACTTTCAACCGATCACATCATTGCGTTACCGATCGCTCAGGAGCCGATGAATTCAAGCAGGTCGGCATTGACCTTGTCGGCCTCCACCGTGCACATGCCGTGCTGGCCACCCGGATACACCTTTAGCGTCGCGTTCTCGACGATCTTCGCGGTCTGCCGGCCGGCTGCGTCGATCGGCACGATCTGGTCATCGTCACCGTGCAGCACAAGCGTCGGCACGTCGATCTTTTTCAGATCTTCGGTGTAGTCGACTTCGGAGAACTGCTTGATGCAGTCGTACAGCCCCTTGATCGAGCCGGCCATGCCCTGGCGCCAGAACGAATCGATGACGCCCTGCGACACCTTGGCGCCCTCGCGGTTGTAACCATAAAACGCCACGGCCAAGTCCTTGAAGAACTGCGAGCGATCGTCGACGACGCTCTTGCGAATGCCGTCGAACACGTCGATCGGCAAGCCGAGCGGATTGTCGGCGGTCTTCAGCATCAGCGGCGGCACCGCGCCGATCAGCACGGCCTTCGCGACGCGCCCCGTACCATGCCGGCCGATGTAATGCGCGACTTCGCCACCGCCCGTCGAATGGCCGACCAGTGTCGCGTCCTGCAGGTCGAGGTGTTCGATCAGCGCGGCGAGATCGTCGGCGTAGGTGTCCATCTCGTTGCCGTCCCACGGCTGCTCCGAGCGGCCATGACCGCGCCGGTCGTGCGCGATCACGCGAAAGCCCTTGCTGCCGAGAAACAGCATCTGTGCATCCCACGCATCGGCGGTCAGCGGCCAGCCATGCGAAAAAACCACCGGGCGACCCTTGCCCCAGTCCTTGTAGAAAATCGAGGTACCGTCTTTCGTCCTGATCGTGCTCATCTGCTGACTCCTTGTCGATGAAGTCTGCCGTCGCCGGCAGGTGGATGAAGCGAAGCTGCTCGCGAAGCATGCGCGCGACGCATGACAGAACGCCATGCGGATACGGCAATGAGTAATGACCTATTGAGAAATTCCGCCGCGAAATAACATCAACACCAAATGAATGGCGAACGGATAATGCGCAACGAATACTGAAGAGAAATCGCTGAGACGGCCAGGCGGCAGCGTGCATCGTAGAAGTAAAAAAATGGCCCGGCTAGCACGCCAACCGACGAAGTCGGTTTGGATGGATCGATTGTCGGCTGGCGACGGATGCGGCCCGCGAGCTTGCCGCTGCGCGAAACGCATTGCTGCAGCGCGGTCGATTGACGCAGCGCACGCCACGACGCACATACGGCGATGCATCAGCCGCTAAAAGAAACTTGATAATCATCAATGGCTTGCCTCATTAACAAGCGCATTTCGCATAAAACAACGCGGTTCATTGACGCACCTCGCATCGCAGCAAATTTTGTTTCGATCCCCTACTCTTGCGCCATCTGCCCAGCGCAGTGCGCCCGACATCGGTCGACGCGCGTAAGTCCGCACATGCGGCTATCACGCACAACAGGATCATGAACTCCGCACTATCGGCATTCGATCTCGCTCGCATCCAATTCGCGTTCACCGTTTCTTTTCACATTGTTTTCCCCGCGCTCAGCATCGGTCTCGCCAGTTTCATCGCGGTTCTCGAATGGCGCTGGCTGAAGACCGGCAAGGCCTACTACAAAGATCTTTGTCTGTTCTGGTCGAAGATCTTCGCAGTGGCCTTCGGCATGGGCGTCGTCTCCGGCGTCGTGATGAGCTATCAGTTCGGCACCAACTGGTCGGGCTTTTCCCGTTTCGCTGGGCCCATCACCGGTCCGCTGCTGATGTACGAGGTGATGACCGCATTCTTTCTCGAAGCGGGTTTCCTCGGCATCATGCTGTTCGGCTGGCAGCGCGTGAGTCCGCGCGCGCACTTCGGCGCGACGCTGATGGTCGCGATCGGTACGCTGATCTCGACCTTCTGGATTCTCGCGTCCAACAGCTGGATGCAGACGCCGCAGGGCTTCGAAGTCGTCGACGGCCATGTCGTGCCGCTCGACTGGTTCAAGATCATCTTCAATCCGTCGTTCCCGTACCGGCTCGCGCATATGGCGCTCGCGGCGTTCATCGTCGCCGCGCTCGTGGTCGCGGCGGTCGGCGCATGGCATCTGCTGCGCGGCCGGCGCGATCCCGCCGTCAAGAAGATGTTCTCGATGGCGCTGTGGCTGCTGTTGATTCTGACGCCGATCCAGGCATTCGTGGGCGATCAGCACGGCCTCAATACGCGCAAGTATCAGCCGGCGAAAATCGCGGCGATCGAAGGCTTGTGGGATACCGAAAAAGGCGGCACCGCGCTGAACCTGTTCGGCATCCCCGACATGAAGGCGGAAACCACGCGCTACGCGGTGTCGGTGCCGCACCTCGGCAGCCTGATCCTCACGCATAGCTGGGACGGCGAAATCCGCGGCCTGAAGGAATTTCCGCCGCAGGACCGGCCGGATTCGACCGTCGTGTTCTGGAGCTTCCGCATTATGGCCGGCCTCGGCGTGCTGATGATCGCGATGTCGATCGCGGCCTGGGTGCTGCGCCGGCGCGGGCGCCTGTTCGAAGCGAAGTGGTTCCAGCGGCTGTGCGTCGCGATGGGGCCGAGCGGCTTCATCACGCTGCTGGCCGGCTGGGTCACCACCGAAGCGGGCCGTCAACCGTGGGTCGTGTACGGCGTGATGCGCACGTCGCAGGCGGTGTCGCCGCTGACCACGCAGCAGGTCGGTCTGTCGCTGATGACGTTCGTGGCCGTCTACTTCCTCGTGTTCGGCACCGGCATCTACTACATGCTGAAGCTGATGCGCTCCGGTCCCGCGCTGCCTGGCGGCATGTCGCACGACAGGCCGCCAGCCCTGCCGCAGCCGACGCCCGCGCAGACCGCGCGCCGCCCGCTGTCCGCCGCCGATCAGATGATCGACGCCGTCTAACCCACGCTTGAAGAGAAAGAACATGGACGTAACTGTCGTATGGGCCGCGATCATCGCGCTGGGCCTTTTCATGTATGTCGTGCTGGACGGCTTCGACCTCGGCATCGGCATCGTCTTTCCGTTCTTCCCCGACGAAAAGGAACGCGACCTGATGATGAACACGGTGGCGCCGGTGTGGGACGGCAACGAAACCTGGCTCGTACTCGGCGGCGCCGCGCTGTTCGCGGTGTTTCCGGTCGTCTACTCGACCGTGCTGTCGGCGCTCTATCTGCCGCTCGTGTTCATGCTCGTGTGCCTGATCTTTCGTGGCGTGTCGTTCGAGATCCGCGCGAAGTCGCGTCGCACGAGGCATCTGTGGGACCTCGCGTTCATCGGCGGCTCGGCGGGCGCGGCGTTCTTCCAGGGCATCGTGCTCGGCGCGTTTCTGCAGGGCATTCCGGTCGCCGATGGCGCCAATGCCGGCGACGGGTTCGGCTGGCTCACGCCGTTCAGTCTGCTGACGGGCCTCGGGCTCGTCGCGACCTACGCGCTGCTCGGCTGCTGCTGGCTGGTCGCGAAGACCGACGGCGATCTGCAGCGGCGGCTGCATCGCGTCGTCTGGCCGTTGACCGTGGTGCTGCTCGGCTTCATCGCGCTCGTGAGCCTATGGACGCCGCTGATGGATGCGGGCATCGCACAACGCTGGTTCCATGACGGGATCTTCTACCGTCTGCTACCGGTGCCGTTCCTCGTCGCGCTCTGCGCATTCTTCATGCATCGCGCGGTGCGCGCGCGCCATCACAACACGCCGTTCGCGCTCGCGCTGGCGCTAGTGCTGCTCGGCTATCTCGGTCTGCTCGTGAGCCTGTGGCCGTATGCGATTCCGTCGAGCATCACGCTATGGGAAGCCGCCGCGCCACGCACGAGCCAGACGTTCACGCTGGCCGGCGCGGCGGTGATCCTGCCGATCATCGTCGCGTACACGACGATGGGTTACTGGGTCTTTCGAGGCAAGGTGCGTCATGGCGACCAACATCACTATCATTGAAACGCAGCGTGCCCGCACATCGGCGCCCGCTGCCACTGCCGCGACGCCCAGCCGCAAACTGCCGGGCTGGCTGTGGTTCATCGCGCTATGGTGCCTCGGCGTTGCGGCGGCGATGTCGCTCGGTTTCGCCTTCAGGCTTCTGATGAATGCAACGTTGTTTGCGGTCAGATAGCGGCACGCGAACCCGTTTCGATCTGGCGAGCATAACCTGCTCGAGCGCGCAGAAGCGCTTCAAAAAAGGTACGCGCGGCTCGTCTACGTAGCAAGCCGGAACCTATGCGCGGGAGACCTGCCTTAACATCACGAAGCGCATCGAACGATGCCGGCAGCCGGCCACGCGCGTGGCGAAGTTAATCATGCTGCAACGGCGCATGCTGCAACGGCGGCAGCCCTCAACGGACAGGCTCGACTCGCGGAGACATCATGAAGTTTCTTGTAGCCGACGACCATGAACTGATCCGCCAAGGCGTCAAGGGCATGCTGCGCGGCTTCGATCCGGACGCCCAGTTCGACGAAGCCGACAGCTGGGAAACCCTCGCGAGCGCCGCGCGACCCGACGCGAATCACGATCTGGCGATCGTCGATCTGCACATGCCGGGCATGAGCGGCGCGATGTCGCTCGAAACGCTGCTGAAGGCGAACCCGGCGCTGCCGGTCGTGGTGCTGTCCGCGGAAGAATCGCCCGACGAGATGCGCGCGGTGCTCGCGGCCGGCGCGCTCGGCTTCGTGCCGAAACGCCAGCCCGCCAGCGTGATGCTGAAGGCGATCGAGCTGGTGCTGTCCGGCGGTGCCTATGTGCCAATCGAGGCGCTCAGTCTGCTCGGTTCGCGCGAGACGCAGGCGGCCGGATGCGCGGGGGCCGATGCGAATGGACCGGCTGTCGTGCCGGTTCCGAGCGCCGCTCCGCAGAGCGAACCGCTCAGGCAGGCGCCGTCGCTGCAACCGCACCAGCAGCATCTGCTGGAGAACCTGTCACCCCGTCAGCAGGACATCATGCGGCTCGTGCATCGCGGCTGGACCAACAAGATGATCGCGCGCGAGCTCGGCGTCGCCGAAGGTACGGTGAAGGTGCATCTGTCGGTGATCTTCCGGGCGCTCGGCGTGCACAACCGGTCGACGGCGATCGCGGTGATCAATGGATGGCTGGAGGCGGGGAAGACGTTGTAGCGCCTGGCGCCGCGGGCGACGGCGCTGGGTCGGCCTCCGCCGCCCGTTGCCCCAACACCACCGCGCTCGCCAGCCGTCCCTGGTCCACCGCCTCCTGCCACAGCATGTCCAGCGTGCGCCGCAATCGTGCCGGCGTCACCGGCTTGTGCAGCACTGGAATTCCCTGCAGCGCGAGCGCCGCCAGTTCCGCCGACGCCATATCGCCAGTAATCAGCAGCGTCACCACATTGCCATGCCCCGCGTGCGCCAGCACGCCGCGCAATGCGCTGAGCGCCTGCGCGCCGGTGCGGTGATTCGCGAGCTGATAGTCGCACAGCACCGCGTCGGGCACGAAGCCATCCGCGAGCGCGGCGAGCGCCGCGGCTTCGTCACGCGCACCGCGCACGTTGCAGCCCCAGCGCTCGAGTAGACTCGCGAGGCCCTCGAGTATCGACGGATCGTCGTCGATGCACAGCACGCGCCGCCCTTGCGCGGTCGGGCCGCCCACGACCGAATCGTTCAGACTTGCGACGATGCCGCTCGCGTCGCCCGCCTGCACCGCAAAGCGGAACACCGAGCCGCGCCCCGGCGCCGAGCGCAGCTGCAACTCGCCGCCGAGCAGACCGACGAGCCGCCTGACGGTCGGCAGCCCGAGCCCGTGCCCTTGGCGCGCGTCGCGCTGCGGATTCTCGACCTGATAAAACTCCTCGAAGATGCGCTCGTGCTCTTGCGGCGCAATGCCGACGCCCGAATCGCGCACCTCGATATAGCCGCCCTTCTGTCGCCCCGCGCGCCGCAAGCCGAGCCAGATAGCGCCTTGCTCGGTGTAACGCACCGCGTTCGACAGCAGATTGCTCAGCACGCGTTCGAGCAGCACCGGATCGTCGTAGACGACCATCGAAGTCGGCGCGATGCGCAGCGCGAGCCCCTTCGCCGCGGCCTGGGGGCGATACTGGCTGCCCACCCGCTCGAACAGCTCGGAGAGCCGGAAGTGCAACCGGATCACCTGGGTCACGCCGCTTTCGAGCCGCGCAAGATCGAGCACCTGGTTGAACAGCTGATTGAGCGCCTCGACGTTATAGACGATGTGCCCGGCGGTCTTCGCGTGCTGCGCGGGCGTCGCCGCCGGGTCGTTCAGCGACGCCGCGAGCAGGCCGATCGCATGCAGCGGCTGACGCAGATCGTGGCTTGCCGCCGCGAAAAAGCGCGTTTTCGCGAGGCTCGCTTCTTCGGCGACGCACTTTTGCGCGGCAAGGGATTGCGCGAGGTATTGCTGATCGACACGCGCCTGCACGACCTGGCGAAACAGCTTGCGATAGCTCATCGCATAGACATTGATCGCGCAGAAGAAGAACGCCAGCACGATCGCCAGTATGGTGCGATCGAATGTGTGCGAGCCGAAATGCAGCACGATCGACGGCAGCAGCAGGAACGGAATCGACGTCGAAAAATTGAGGAGATCGAAGCCATTCGACATGAACACGCCCGCCGCGAGCGTCACCAGCATCACGGTATGCAATAGCGGCAGATCGGTCTGCGGACTCTGGAATGCGAACCACACCGCGAAGCCCGGCCCGCTGTAAAGAAGCACGCCGCGCAGCGCGTGCAGATAGATCCAGTCGCGCGGCGACACCAGTTGCGGATAGCGGCGATTGCAGATCCACAGCGCGAGGCCCGCGCAATTGGCGAGCGCATAAAAAACGAAGCATGCGATAAACAGCGGCGGCGACGGCACATGCGGCCAGTAGATCGCCACCAGCACGGCGATCGAAAACCAGTGCGAAAAGAACGCGATTGGGTCCTGCGCGTAGAGCACGCGCACGAGGTCTTCGTCGATGGCACGCTGGATCGGGTCGGCCCGCATGGGGCGTTCTCCTGTGTCGATCGGAACGGGAGCAAAGGCCAGGCACTGACGATGCGGCGGTGCGAAAGCCCATCCTTCTGACGAATAGTCAGCAATCCGTCAGAAGGTTTACCCGGCAGTTTACCCATCAGCTAACACTTAATCCATATAGGCGAAGGCCTTGCGGCGAACCATACTGCATTCACGTTTCAACGCGGCATGTCAGTCGTCTTCCCTCGCCTCGTGGCCTACGCGCCGCGGCCCGCCGCGCTCCCCGCCAACCGTGATGGAGGTTTCCATGGGCGCAGTCCCGAGCTACGAGTTCGCCCGCCAACTCGACGACGCGATCCTGCCCGACCTGTGGCGCAGACGCACCCGGCTCTCCGCGGACGAAATGGTGTCGATGGTCGAACTGGTCAAGCGCGCGTTGCGGACCTACCACCCGCTCGAATTGCAGGCGCTCGGCGAGGACAAGGAAGAACTGGTCGCCCAGTTCATCTACGCGAAGGTGCTGCGCCTCGCGCCCGGCCACACCGAAACGAACGCGTGCGCAGACAGCGCGCCGTCCAACAGCTACGCGGTGTGCGCGTATTTCCGCCGCTATCTGATCGACTGCCTGCGCAGCGCGTGCCATCAGCGCAACGTGTCGATGGAAACCGAGGGCATCGCGCAGGAGATCGATCTGCACGCGCACGCGCTCGAAGACCCGGTGGCAAGCGTGCTGCTGCAATACGGCCTCGACGAACAGCACTTGCGGCGCGCGGCGCGCGAGTTCATCGAAGCGCTCGACGAACCGGAGCGGATCGTGCTGGCCGGCAGCCTCGGCTGGTGCTCGGAAGGCAAAGGCGGGCTCTCGGCGGTCGCGGCGCAGCATCGGGTGCCCTCTTATCACTATCGCGCGGTCAAACTCGGCGTCACCATGAAAAAGACGGCCGGCGCCGACGAATTTTCCAACACGAAGATCGGCCGCTGGCTCACCGATGTGCTCGGCATCGCGATCGACGTCGAGAATCGCGCGGCGATTCTGGTCACGCTGAATCTGCTCGCGGCGGAATCGAGCGATAGCGAATTCAATGAAGTGGCCGCGTAATAGTTCGGAGAACCAACAGGCCACATAAGAAGCGCGGCAACAGCGCATGACCACCCGGCCGGGCACCACCGGCAACGGCCGGCCAGTCATGCCGCCCTGAGCGTCGCACGCTACGACTTCGGCGCGCCCTCCACGGCGCGCTTTTTTTCCCGCATATTCCGCCTACGATAAAAAAGCTGCCATCGCACGCCGTCTTTGTTGCGAAGTCGAGCTTCCGTTCCCCGCATCCGATTCCAGACGAGGTGGTCCTGATGAACCGCTTATCGAGCGCGCCGACGGCGCTGCAACGCCATTACGAAGTGGTCGTGATCGGGTCGGGCTACGGCGGAGCGATCGCCGCGAGCCGTATGGCGCGCGCCGGACGTCGCGTATGCGTGCTCGAGCGCGGACGCGAATTCATGGCCGGCGAGTATCCGCGCACGCCCGTGCAGGGCGCCGAGCAGATCCAGTACAACACGGCCGAGGCGCAGATCGGTTCGCCGCTCGCGCTGCTCGAAGTGCACGTGAACGAGGACGTCAACGCGGTGGTGGGCTGCGGACTCGGCGGCACCTCGCTGATCAATGCGAACGTCGCGCTCGAAGCCGATCCGCGCCTGTGGGACGACCCGCGCTGGCCGGCCGCGCTGCGCGCCGACCAGGCCGGGCGCGACGACGGCTATGCGCTCGCCTGGAAAATGCTGTCACCGTCGCCGGTGCCCGACGATTTCCCGCCGCTGCCGAAGCTGCAGGCGCTCGAAAAATCGGCGCGGGCGCTCGGCATGGCCGAGCGCTTCAGCCGTCCGCCGATCACGGTCACGTTCAAGGGCGGCCCGAACGCGGCGGGCGTCGAGCAGCAGCGCTGTGTCGGGTGCGGCGATTGCAACTCGGGTTGCAACTACGACGCGAAGAACTCGACGCACATGAACTATCTGCCCGACGCGGTCGCCCACGGCGCGCAGATTTTCACCGGCACGGCCGTGCATTCGGTGCTGCGCGATCCCGACACACAGCAATGGAAGGTCAACTTCCAGCTCGTGAAGCTCGGCCGCGAAAGCTACGACGCGCCCGATCTGTTCGTGCTGGCCGATATCGTCATCGTCGCGGCGGGCACGATCGGCTCGACGGCGCTGCTGCTGCGCTCGCGCAACGCGGGCTTGAGCACGTCGGAGACGCTCGGCCAGCATTTCACCGGCAACGGCGACGTGCTCGCCTTCGCGTACAACACCAGCGACATGATCAACGGCGTCGGCTGGGGCGAGCACCAGCAAGGGCAGATTGCGCCGGTCGGGCCGACCATCACCGGCCTGATCGACAATCGCGCCGGGCAGAACGACGTCAAGGATGGCTATGTGATCGAGGAAGGCTCGCTGGCCGGCCCGGTCGGCGAAGCGCTCGTCGGCATGCTCGGCGCGGTCGCGCCGCTCGAAGGCGTGGATGCGGCCGGGCCACCGTCGCTGCTCGATCGCATGGCCTATGACGCGCGCGCGATCGAGAGCCTGCTCCGCGGCCCGTACCACGGCGCGCTCAATCACACCCAAAGCTACCTCGTGATGGCGCACGACGACGAAAGCGGCCGCATCACGGTCGGCGACCAAGGCCGCGCGCGCATCGAATGGAAAAACGCGGGGCGCCAACCGATCTTTCAGCGCATCGAGGACGTGCTGATCAAGGCGAGCGAGCCGCTCGGCGGCAAATATCTGCGCAACCCGATTTCGACGAAGATCGCCGGCCGGCGCACGGTGACCGTGCATCCGCTCGGCGGCTGCGGCATGGGCGAGGACGCCGGGCACGGCGTGGTCGATCATCTGGGCCGCGTATTCAGCGGCACGGCCGGCGCCGCGGTGCACGACGGCCTCTATGTGATGGACGGCGCGGTGATGCCGATGTCGCTCGGCGTCAATCCGCTGCTGACCATTTCCGCGCTCGCCGAACGCAATTGCAAGCTGCTTGCCAAAGCGCACGACTGGTCGATCGATTACACGTCGCAGGGCGCCGCCGCCGCGCCGCCCGCGCAGAAGATCGGCCTGCGCTTCACGGAGACGATGGTCGGCACCTATACGCCCAACGTGGCGGGACAAGCCGCAACGAGCCCGATCGAATTCACGCTGACGGTCGACTCCGACGATCTCGCCGATATGCTAGGCAACCCGGATCATCTCGCACGCACCGCCGGCACGCTGACCTGCCCCGCCCTCTCCGCGCAACCGCTGACGATCAGCGACGGCACCTTCAACCTGTTCGTCGTCGACCAGTCCGACGTCGACGAGCGCAACATGAACTACCGGATGACGCTCGACGCGGTCGAAGGCAACAGCTGGTATCTGACCGGCAAGAAGATCATCACGCGCACGTCGCCGATCAACCTGTGGGAGCAGACCAACACGCTGTATGCGGAAATCCGCGCGTCGGCGCGGGACGATGCGCCCATCGTCGGCACCGCGACGCTGATCATCACGCCGGAAAACTTCCTGAAGCAGCAGCGCACGCTCGAAGTCAAGCACGCGCCCGACCTGAAGACGCGCCTCGAATGGACGCTGAAGTTCGGCAAGTTTTTCGCGGGCGTGCTGTTCACCGAATATGGCGGCGTGGCCGCGCCGCTGCAGTTCTACGATCCGTACACGCCACCGCGCGCGAAACGCACGCTGCGCGCACCGGCGCCGCAGATCACGTACTTCGACACGCCCGACCGCACGAGACTCAAGCTCACGCGCTACTTCGATCCCGCCGCGGGCAAAGCCGCGAAGCCAATCCTGCTGATCCACGGCTCGGGCGTATCGAGCCGCATCTTCTCGACCGATCTGATACCGACCAACCTCGTCGAATATCTGTACGCGTCGGGCTACGACGTGTGGCTCGTCGATCTGCGCGTCAGCATCGAACTGCCGAGCGTGCTCGTGCCGACCAACGTCGACAAAGTCGCGCGCGAGGACATTCCCGCCGCCGTCGCGAAGATTCGCGAACTGACCGGCGCGCCGAACATTCAGGTACTCGGCCACTGCCTGGGCGGCCTCGCGCTCAGCATGTCCCTGCTGTATGGGCTCGACGGCGTGCGCTCGGCGGTGATTTCGCAGGTGTCCGCGCATCCGGTGCCGGGCACGTTGCAACGGATCAAGGCCGGCTTGCATATTCCCGACCTGATGCAGCATCTGCGCGTGCGCGATCTCACTGCCTATACGCAGGAAGATTCGTGGCCCGCAAACCTGTTCGACGAAGCGCTGCGTCTCTATCCGCTCGATCACGGCGAGGGCTGCGGCAATCCGATCTGTCATCGCGCGACGTTCCTGTATGGCCTGCTCTACGAGCACGACAAGCTGAACGAGACGCTGCATGCGAACCTGCAGGAACTGTTCGGCATTCACGACATGGCCGTGTTCCAGCATCTGGCCACGATGGTGCGCGCGGGCAAGCTCGTCGATGCGCGCGGCGACGATGTGTATCTGACCGGCGCGAACGGCATGAGAGGACTGGAGGGCATGCGTCTGCCGATCGGCTTCATCCATGGCGAGAAGAACGAAACCTATTTGCCGGTCAGCACCGCGCGCACTTACGACCTGTTGCGCGAGCGCTTCCCCGACGAACCGTACGAGCGGCATCTGATTCCGGGCTATGGGCATATCGACTGCATCTTCGGCAAGAACGCGGCGGTCGATGTTTATCCGTTGATCGTCGGCTATCTGAACGCGCATTGACGGCTCAGAACAGCTTGCCCGGATTCAAAATGCCGTTCGGATCGAGCGCACGCTTGATCGCGACCATCGCCGCAAGCTCGGCCGGTGAGCGCGAAATCGGCAGGAACTCGCGCTTCAGCGAACCGATGCCATGTTCCGCCGACACCGACCCGCGCAACGGTCCGAGCATCTCGTAGACGAACGCATAAACCGCGTGATGATCGACGCCGGGAATCGAATGACCATCCACGGTCAAATGCAGATTCGAATCGCCGATATGCCCGAAAAAATACGATTGGTTGCCGGGCCAGCGCTGATCGAGCGCCGCGCGGCAACGGTCGACGAACGCGCCGATCTCGCCGATCGGCAGACTCACATCGAAGTTGATCGGATCGAGCTTGAGCGGAAACTCCGCCGTGCATTCGCGGATCGCCCATAGCGCGCGCGCATCGGCGACCGACTGCGCGATCACCGCGCCGCGCAGCGTGCCCGCTTGCAGCGCATCGGTCAGCGCCTGGGCGAAGCGTTCGCCAGCGTCGTCCGCATCGAAGCCCGCGTGCTCGATCAATGCATAGAGCGGATGCGCGGCGTCGAACGGCGAGCGCGCGCCCGTCAGCTTCATGCCGAAGTCGTAGAAGTCCGGCCACATGATCTCGAACGCGCCGATGTCGTTGCCGAATCGCGTCGCGAGACGACGCAACAGGCTCACCGTGGCATCGTAATCGTCGAGCGCGACGAGTGCTGTGTGGCGTGCGGCGCGGCGCGGATGCAGCCGCAGCACCGCGCGCGTGATCACGCCGAGCGTGCCCTCCGAACCGATGAACCAGTGCTTCAAGTCGTAGCCGGTGTTGTTCTTGACCATCTTGCCGAGCGAACTGAGCACGTCGCCATTGGCGAGCACCACTTCGAGCCCGAGCACCTGGTCGCGCGCGGTGCCCGACTGGATCACGCGATTGCCGCCCGCGTTGGTCGCGAGATTGCCGCCGATCTGGCACGAGCCGCGCGCGCCGAGATCGAGCGCGAGTTCGAAGCCGGCTGCTTCGGCAGCTTCCTGAGCGGTTTGCAACGTCGTGCCGGCACGAACGGTCAGCGTGGCCGACGCGGTGTCGAGTTCTTCGACGCCGGCCAGGCGGTCGAGCGACAACGCGATATCGGTGGCACGTGCGATCGCGCCGCCCGCGAGTCCGGTCATACCGCCTTGCGGCACCACCGGCTGACGCGCGCGGTCGCAGATCGCGAGCGCGCGCGACACTTCGTCGGTCGTGCGCGGCAACAGCAGCGCCGCCGGACGCGTCGGCTCGTGGCGCGTCCAGTCGGTCATCGCGCGTTCGCCGATCTGCTCGCCGACGCGCACCGCGTCGGCGCCGAGCGCGGCGCGCAAGGCCGCGAGTGTCGCGGCGAGCGGCGCGGTCGCGCTTGGGGTCGGTGTCGTCTTGTCGTCAGTGATGCTCTGCTCTGTCATGCAGGCGTTCCTTGCTGTGCCGTCGCGGCGAGTTTCTTGCGATAGCCCATCGAATCGTTGATGCGGCCGAGGATATAGTCGCCCGCGGCGACCGGCTGATATTTGCTTTGCGCGTCGCTCGCGCCGAGTTCGCGCGGATCGACGAGCGCGCCATAGGTCGGATCGTAGAACGTCGCGATCGAATAGCGCTCGCGCCCCGACGCATTGATCACGCGATGCAGCGTCGAGCGAAAGCGGTCGTTGGTCCAGCGCGCGAGCAGATCGCCGACGTTCACGACGAAGCTGCCATCGACGGGCGGCGCCTCGACCCACGTGTCGTTGGCGATTTCGCGCACCTGCAGGCCGCCGACCTGATCCTGCCACAGCAAGGTGATGCAGCCGTAGTCGGTATGCGGCGCGACGCCGAACTGATCTTCATCCGATTGCGGCGGCTGCGGCGGGTAATAGACCATCTGCGTGCGCTGCATGCGCTTGGTGTAGCGCGGCGCGAAGAAATCGGCTTCGATGCCGAGGCTCACCGCGACCGCGCGCAGCAGATCGGCGCCGCACGCGCCGACCGCCTCGTAATAGTCATACAGCACCGGCCGCAACTCGGGCATGAAGTCCGGCCAGTTGTTCGGCCCGCGCAGTGCTTGCCCCGCCAGCACGTCGGGATCGTCTTCCGGCAGTTCGAGGCCGATGCTGAAGAACTCCTTGTAATCGGGGCGCTTCGCCTGGTACATCGTCGCGTCGCCAAGCGCATTGAAACCGCGATGCCGATGATTGACCGCCGCGCGGCGCTTCGTGTCGACCGGAAACGCGAAGAACGTGCGCGCGGCCTGCGCGGCGGCATCGATGGTCGCCTGCGGTACGCCGTGATTGACGATGTAGAAAAAGCCGATCGTCGTACACGCCTGATGAATGTCCTTCGCGACACGTTGCAGCGCGTGCGCATCGCCCGCGCGCACGCCGGCGACATCAATGATCGGAATGCGAGTGACGGGCATCGCGCTGCTCCTTGATGGATCGCTATTGCAGTTGTATATACCGCCGAAAGCATCGCCGCAAGTTGCTTTGCGCGCCTCGATATCAGGGCTTTTCTCTACTCGCGCGAGCATTTATTTTTCGCTGGAAACGCGGTATATACTGCCCTGCAAGATCCGATATCGCGCTGGCGGCGCGGCGGGTCGAGAACGAAGACTTCAACACGCCGGCAACCCGACACCTATTCGCCCCCCGGAGAACCCCATGCGTATCCTTGCAGGCTGGAAATGTCATTTGGTCATGCTGGCGCTGTGCGCGGCAAGCGTCACCGCGCACGCCGAAGACCAGCTCGCCAAAGTGAAGAAGGCCGGCGAACTGGTGGTCGGCACCGAAATGCAGTTCGCGCCTTTCGACTTCCTCGAAAACGGGCAACAGGCCGGCTTCAACAAAGACCTGTTCGCGGAGATCGGCAAGGACATCGGCGTGAAGGTGCGCTTCATCGATCTACCGTGGCCGAGTGTGCTGCCCGGTCTCGAAGCGGGCAAGTTCGATATGGTCGGCGGCCCGCTGACGGTCACGAAGGCGCGCATGGAACGCTATACGTACACGCTGCCCGTCGCCGATGCGACCGACGCGCTGCTCAAGCGCGCGAGCGATGCGTCGATCAAGCAGTCGTCGGATATCGCGGGCAAGACGGTCGGCGCGGGCAAAGGCAGCGCGCAGCTCGATCAGTTGAAGGGCTATGCGGCCACGCTGCCGAAGCAGCCTGAAGTCCGCGAGTACGTCGACAACAATCAGGCTTACGCGGACCTCGCGGCGGGCCGCATCGCCGCGGTGGCGAACTCGATGACCAACATCGCGTATGTCGCCAAGCAGCGTCCAGAGATGTTCACGGTCGTGCAGCCGCCGTTCGGTGCGAAGGTGTACTTCGCGTACGCGTTGCGTAAGGACGCCGACAGCAAGCCGCTCGCCGACGCGTTCAACGCCGCGCTCGTGAAGATGCAGAAGGATGGCCGTCTCGCCGCGTTGCAGAAGAAGTGGTTCGGTGTCGCGATGGAAATGCCGGCCATGATGCCCACGCCGAATTACTGAGCGCGTTTTGCGTCGGCGTCACGCGTTGCGCGATCGTTTCGTCATCGCGCAGCGTGCGTCGCCCGCGCCGTTCCACCGGCCGCGATCCATGTTCAACACGACTGTCTTCGTTCAGGGCCTGCCGCTGCTGTTGCATGCGGCGCTCGCCACCGTCGGCATTTCGCTGACGGGGCTCGTGATCGGCTTCTTCGTCGGCATCGGCGTCTGCACCGCGCGGCTGTCGCAGCATCGCGCCGCGCGTCTGGCGGGCGGCGCGTACGTGTTCTTCTTTCGCGGCGTGCCGATGCTCGTGCAGTTGCTGCTCGTGTACTACCTGCTGCCGTTCGCCGGCATCAACGTGTCGCCGATCGTCGCCGCGATCAGCGCGGTGTCGTTGTGCTCGGCCTCGTACATCGCCGAAATTCTGCGCGGCGGTTTTCTGAGCATTCCGCCCGGACATCTCGAAGCCGCGCGCATGCTGGGGCTTTCCTCGCTGGATACGCTGCGCCGCATCCTGGTGCCGCAGGCATTCCGCTTGACGCTGCCGTCACTCGTCAACGAAATGGTGCTGCTGATCAAGGCTTCTTCGCTGATCTCGGTGGTCGGCGTCGCCGAGTTGACGCGCACCGCGCAGAACATCGCCGCGAGCACTTACCGGCCGCTCGAAGCGTATGTCGCGGCCGGCCTCATCTACTTCGTGATCTGCGGTTCGCTCGCGCTGGTCGCGCATGCGGCCGAACACCGGTTGCAGCAGCACACCTGACCGATCCCACGCCTACCTTGACTGCGCCATGCAAACGTTCGACCCGACCGTCATCACGCACAACCTGCAGCCGATCGCCGCCGGCCTCGCGACGACGCTCGGCAGCTGGGCCGCGGGCGTCGCGATCGGTCTCGTGATCGGCTTTCTGATCGCGGTGCTGCAACTGTTCTGCGGACGCTGGCTGCGTGCCGCGCTGCGCGTCTATATCGAGCTGTTGCGCGGCACGCCGTTTCTGGTGCAACTGTTTCTGCTGTACTACGCCGGCCCGTCGATCGGCCTCACACTCGAACCGATGACGGCCGGCATCGTCGGTCTCGGCCTCTACGGCAGTGCGTATTTCGCCGAGGCGTTCCGCTCCGGCTTCCAGTCGGTGCCGAAAGGTCATCTGGAAGCGGCGTCCTGTCTCGGGCTCACGCGCTGGCAGGCGATCGTGCGCATCCAGGCGCCGCAGATGCTGGTGCTGATCGTGCCCGCGCTGACCAATCTGATCATCGTGCTGAGCAAGGAAACCGCCGTGCTGTCGATCGTCACGGTGCCCGAACTGACCTTCGTGCTGACCGGCATCGGCTCGGCCACCTTCGCTTTCGTCGAAACCCTGCTGGTGCTGTGCGTGTGCTACCTCGCGCTGGTCGAGCTGACCTCGCGCGCGGGCATGTGGGCCGAAGCCCGCCTCGCACGCTTCATGGCATGATTCCGGGACACCTATGAACGCCATCGCCGACATGCCTTCCTCCGCGCAATCTGCCGCGTCGTCCGCCAGCGCAACGGCGAACGCGCCGAATGCCGCGCCGCTGATCGAAGTGCGCGATCTGCGCAAACGCTTCGGTGATGTCGAGGTGCTGCGCGGCATCGATCTCGACATCGCGCGTTCCGAAGTGGTCTGCATCATCGGGCCGTCGGGCTCAGGCAAGAGCACGCTGCTGCGCTGCCTCGCCGCGCTCGAAACCTACGATCACGGCGACGTGCGCATCGAAGGCGAACTGCTCGGCTATACCGAACGCAACGGCAAACGCGTGCGTGCGTCGCAGGGCGACATCAACCGCGTGCGCCGCAACGTCGGCATGGTGTTCCAGCAGTTCAACCTGTGGCCGCACATGAGCGCGCTCGGCAACGTGATGGAGGCGCTGCTGCGCGTGCGGCGCCTGTCGCACGACGAAGCGCGCCGCCGAGCGAACGCGATGCTGGAGACGGTCGGCCTCGCGCATAAGGGCGACGCGTATCCAGCGAAACTGTCGGGCGGTCAGCAACAGCGCGTCGCGATTGCGCGCGCGCTCGCGATGGAGCCGCACATCATGCTGTTCGACGAACCGACTTCGGCGCTCGATCCAGAGCTGGTCGGCGAAGTGCTGCAAGTGATGAAGCAGCTCGCGCGCGACGGCATGACGATGGCCGTGGTCACGCACGAAATGGGCTTTGCCGCGCAGGTCGCCGACAAGGTCGTGTTCATCGATCAAGGTCGCATCGCCGTGCAGGGCAAACCGCGTGACGTGTTTCACGATGCCGCGCAGCCGCGTCTGCGGCAGTTTCTGCAAAACTATCTCGACCGCAATGCGTTCTGGACGCGCGGCCCCGACGACACCAGGCCGCTATGAGCGCCACCGTTCGCAACAAGCCTCACCGCAAATCCTCCGCTAACGCGGCCAGCGCCACGGCCAGAATCGCGCGCGGCAGCGACGAGGCGCCGGCCGCGCGCTACGAACAGGTCAAGCAGCATATCCACCAGATCATCGAATCGGGCGAACGCCAGGCGGGCGACCGTCTGCCTTCTGAACTCGACCTCGTCGCGACGCTCGGTGTCTCGCGCATGACGGTCAACCGCGCGCTGCGCGAGCTCGCAGACGCGGGGCTCGTCACGCGCGTATCGGGCGTCGGTACTTTCGTCGCGCCGAACAAGCCGCAGTCCACGCTATTGATGATCGCCCATATCGGCGACGAGATCCGCTCGCGCGGCCACGCGTATCGTTGCGATATGGTGCTGTTGCAGCGCGAGACCGCGTCAGTCACGGTGTCGAACGCATTGGGGCTGGCGCCGGGTGCTTCGGTGTTTCATGTGATCTGCGTGCATCGCGAGAACGGCCTGCCGGTGCAGCTCGAAGATCGCTATGTGAATCCGGCCGTCGCGCCGGATTTTCTGCAGCACGATTTTTCGGCGCTCAAGCCGTCCGAGTATCTGCTGACGGTCGTGCCGATGCACGATCTCGAACACGTGGTCGACGCGGCGCTGCCGACGCCCGCCGAAGCCGAGCTGCTCGAAATTCACGCCGAGGAACCGTGCCTGACGCTGACGCGCCGCACGTGGACGGGCAGCGTCGCCGTGACGTTCGCGCGCTTCGTGCATCCGGGTTCACGCTACAGGCTCGGTTGCCGCTTTTCGCCGAATACGTCGCAGCGCCAGGGGTAACGCGCGCTTCAGGCACCGTACTACACGGTCCCCGCCAGATGAAAACGCGACGCCGGATGCCATAGCCGCACCGACGTCGCGACGTTCTCGCCGACCCACGTACGCCGCCACAGCAGCAGACACGGCTCGCCGATATCCATCATCAGATGACGGCGCACATAGGCGTCCGGCTTCTGCGCATAGATGCGAAACTCGGCGCGCTGCACGGGCGCGAGCCGCACCATGTAGTGATTCGGGGTTTCGACCGAGAAGTCCTGGCGCAGATAATCAGGGAACACCTGCGGATTGACGAAGCGGTCCTCGTACTGGATCGGCTCGCCCTCCTCGCTGTGCACGATGCACGAATGAAACGCGGGGCCGCTCGCGAGACCGAGCGCTTGGAGCGCATCGGCATCGTCGCTCGGTTCGAGCGTCAGCACGCGCGCCGAATGACGATGACCGCGCGCGGCGATTTCATCGGCGATATTGCGGATCTCCAGCACCGTCGATTCATACCGCCGCGGCGCGACGAAGGTGCCCGAGCCTTGCACGCGCGTCAGCACACGCTCGGCCGTCAACTCGCGCAGCGCGCGCGACACCGTCATGCGCGCGACGCCGAACTCCTTGACCAGTTCCGTTTCGGAAGGAATCAGTCCGCCCGGCTTCCATGCGCCTTCACTGATGCGCTGAACCACGTAGCGTTTGATCTGCTCGTAGGCGGGCATTGCCTTGACCGGCGTGTCGCGGTCGTTATCGCGGATGGCGGACTCCTGGTTCCGCTCGGCCTGTGCGGCGGATGTTTTGTGCGCCTGCGTCGTTGTTTTCACTCCAGACCTCATCGGTGGTTCGCCGGTGGTACATGAGGTACACCGTGGCCGGTTCTCCGTCGGCCGGGCCCAATCTTACCCGGTTCGACAGCGGCGAGACCACTGGGACGCGCTACCAGATGAACGGCACGAAACGGTAACGCACACGAGCCATGTATTCGGTGTAGCCGTCGAGTTGCCCGGCGAGCAGCCGCTCCTCGCGCACCGCGCGCCAGCCCATGCCGTACGCCATTACGGGCAGCGCCGCGAGCCCCCACCACGAGCCGAGCTGCAGCGGGGTGCCGACGAAGAACACCAGCGCGGCCGCGTACATCGGATGACGGACGTACGCGTAGGGGCCAGTGTCGGCGACCTTGTGCCCGCGGCTCGCCTGGATCTTGACGACCGGCGCCGCATAGCTGTTCGCGCGAAACACGAAACGGCACATGAAGATGCACACGAACACGCACAGCGCGCCGAAGCCCATGAGCCACACCGGCAGCGGCGCGGACCAGCGAAAGCGCATCGCGTCGAAGCCCATCAGGATCAGCCAGCCGCACCACGCGGCCCCGACCGCGGCCATGAACACACGATCCCAGCGGCTCTGCTGCGCCTGCACGAGCGGCGCGAGCCGCTCCGCGAGCAGCGCGGGATCATGACGCGCGAGCCACAAGCCGAGCCACAGGCTCAATACCGCCAGTTCGAGCAGATACCACCACGCGGCCGGCCACGCGAGCGTGCCGGCCGCGCCGAACAGCAGCACGCCCATGAACGCCAGCCACGCCAGCGATTGCAGGATCAAACGCGTGAGCATTTGCGGCTGCCTCGTGCGGTCTGGTTACGCGCTGTCGTCGCGCGTGCGCACGCGCTCGAACACGTCGGCGATATCGATGTCCTCCAGATTCAAGCCGAAGCGTTCCCGCAGACAGTCGGCGAGTTCGGCGGCGCTCGCGAGGCGCCGTTCGTTGACGATCCGCCCTTGTGCGTCGCGCTCGTTGTACTGATCGTTCAATAGCGCGAGGCGCAGTTCGGGCAACACGCGGCACGCCAGCAGGTTCTGCACGAACTTCGAATCCGGCGACGTCGACGTGTACCAGTTCGAGATTTCATAATCGACCCACTCGACTGCGCGCAGATCGACGTGATAAACGCGGGTCCAGCTCTCGTCCGGCGCCAGCACCTCCAGATAGACGGTGTCGTGCCCGGCGTCGGCGAGACGGAACGTGCCGAGCGGAATCGGCTGCGCGAGGCCGGGGGTCAGCCGCAGCGGCGCGGTCAGCGTCACGGCGCCGAAGCCGACGTCGGCGATCCATTCGTCGCCGTCGATATCGACGCGCAACACCATATGCGTACGCGGCGCAATCGTGCCGGGCGCGCGGCCCCACACGACGCGCGCAAGCATCGGCGTGACCTTGAAGCCGAGTTGCATCAGCACGTTCGCGAACAGAATGTTCTGCTCGAAGCAGTAGCCACCGCGCTTGTCGGTCACGAGCTTGCGTTCGACGGCTTCGGGATCGATCCTGACCGGTCGGCGCATCAACGGGTTCAGGTTCTCGAACGGGATCGCGGCGGGATGGAGCCGGTGAATCGCCCGCAGCACGTCGAGCGTGGCGGCGCGCGGGCCCTGATAGCCGATCCGGGCGAAGTAGTTTTCCAGATTGACGGAGTGGGACATCGGCGGAATTCCGGTTGGGTTGCGGGTTCGACGCGATCATAGCGGTTTTGGGCTCCGCAGCGACCGCGCGTGGCGAAGCGCAAATGCGCCTACAGCCCTTTCAACGCCGATGTCGCGATCGACGGCACGGTAATGCCGTGGCTCGACGCGAACTGCACGGCCGAGCTCAGCGTCGACATCAGCGACTGCAACTGCCCAGGCGCCGATTGCGCGATATACGAAGCGCTTTGCGCGGTCTGCGGATTGAGGCCCGATTGCAGCAGCGACGACGGACTCATCTGCCCGAGGCTGCCGAGCCCCGACTGCAAGCTCGAATACTGGCTCACGCCCTTGCCGAGCGACGATAGCCCCTCGGTGAACGCTTCCTTGTTGACCGGCGTCGAAGACGCGCCGCCACTTGCATGACTGGCGAACGCATCGGTCAGCTTCTGCGACAGCGACTGCTGCGTGCTACCGGCCTGCGTCAACTGACTGACCGACGGCGCGCCGCCGCTCAAGAGTCCCGCCGCCTGCTGCGCCTGGCCGGCCGCACTCGTCATGCCCATCGCCGACGCGAGACTCGATTGACCGCTCAGCACCTGCTGGTTCGCGCCCACGTAGCTCTGCAACAGCTGCGACATGCCGCCCGACGACACGCCGCCACCCGCCGGGTTATCACCGCCGCCGCCGATGCCGAACTGTTTCAGATTCAACTGCGCGTGCGCCGCGCCGCCCAGCAACAGACCGCCGCTCACCAGCAACGAAACCAGAAGACTGCGCTTGCTCATTTCTACCTCCTTACTTTGACTTTCGGGGT
Organism: Paraburkholderia podalyriae; assembly: GCF_014397785.1. Classification (GTDB taxonomy): domain Bacteria; phylum Pseudomonadota; class Gammaproteobacteria; order Burkholderiales; family Burkholderiaceae; genus Paraburkholderia; species Paraburkholderia podalyriae. Next base: position 20,658 of record NZ_VZQQ01000025.1, on the reverse strand, counting down.
GACTCGTGCGCTTCGACATCTCGCGCTTTCGCACGTTCGGCCTGACCACATCAAAACGTTTCGATTACGTTTTAATTAATACCTGCTTACGCCCGCATAAAGTTTAAGAGCAGTCCGTAAATCCGGGAATTACATGCCAGCGATATTGTTGCGAATCGTTCTCATTTGTGTTGACTCCCGTAACGCGCCTGCGTACGATCACGCCATCAGCCGCTTTGGCAGCCTCGGACAACACGCGATGTCGCGCCAGGCAGTCGCAAATTGATCGCAACGGTCGAAACAACACTAAAAGGATTTCGATGAAGTTCGCCCAACTCAATGGACCGCGCGCCAAAGCGCGTCCTTTTTGCGACTCTTCCGCAGCTACCGGCGCAACTCATCGTACGCGTTTGCCTTCGATGCGGCACGTTGCACTGTGCACGGCTTTCGCGTGGGCCTCGTTGAGCGCCCACTCGGCGCTGGCCGAAGCCAATCCCGACGCGAACCCGGAAGCCGCTGAAGCCGACCTGAACATTCAGGCGACGCAGACCAACCAGTGGACGGGCCTCTGGAACCGCCAGCAATTGCTCGGCGACATGGGCGGCCTGCGTCCGTGGCTCGGCAAGTACGGCATGACCTTCACGCTGACCGAAACCAGCGAAGTGCTGGCCAATCTGCGCGGCGGTCTCGAACGCGGCGCCGATTACGACGGGCTGACCACCGCCACCTTGCAGATGGATACGCAAAAGGCGTTCGGCCTGCCGGGCGGCCTCTTCAACGTCAGCGCGCTGCAGATTCACGGCGCGAACCTGAGCGCGAACAAGCTCGGCACGCTGAACACGGCGAGCGGCATCGAGGCCGCCGACGCGACCCGCCTGTGGGAACTCTGGTATCAGCAGTCGTTCCTGAACAAGCGCGTCGACGTGAAGATCGGTCAGCAGAGTCTCGACCAGGAATTCATCACGAGCACGTATGCGGCCTTGTTCCTCAACACGATGTTCGGCTGGCCCGCACTGCCCTCGTACGACATGCCGTCGGGCGGTCCCGCCTATCCGCTCGCGGGTCTCGGCGTGCGCGTGCGCGGCCAGATCACGCCTTCGTTGACCGCGCTTGCCGGTGTGTATTCGGGCGACCCGCTCGGCAACGACCCGAACAACATGAGCGGCACGAACTTCAACCTGCATAACGGCGCGTTGTGGATCGGCGAGTTGCAGTATTCGATCAACCAGCCGGCCGAAGGCGAAATGGTCGGCAAGGGCGGCGGCGGTTTGCCGGGCACCTACAAACTAGGCGTCTGGTACAACACCAACAAGTTCGCCGATCAGCGTTACGACAACATGGGGCTGTCGCTCGCGAATCCGGGCTCGACCGCCATTCCCGCCAATCACCGCGGCAACTACAGCTTCTACGCGGTCGCCGACCAGATGGTGTGGCGCCCCGACCCCGACGAACCGCGCAGCCTCGGCGTGTTCGCGCGCGTGATGGGCGCGCCGGGCGATCGCAACCTCGTGAGCGTCGCGGCCAACCTCGGCGTGGTGCTGAAGGCGCCGTTCAAAGGCCGCGACAACGACAGCGCCGGCCTCGCGCTGACCTACATCAAGATCGGCAGTCACGTGAACGGACTCGACAAGGACTTCCTGGCATTCAACGGCAGCCCGTACGGCGTGCGCACCAGCGAAACCGCGCTCGAAGCGACCTACCAGTACCAGGTCAATCCGTGGTGGCAGCTGCAGGCCGACGCCCAATACACGTTCAATGCCGGCGCGGGCCAGAACCCGACCGACCCGACGCAGCCGCTGCGCAATACCTTCGTCGTCGGCGTACGGACCATCATCAACTTCTGAGACTGCCCGCCGCGCGCTCTTAACCCAGCTAGCACACGCAACTCCACGTAACCGGACCAGCACTGTTCATGCTTTCTATCGTCGCCGCCACTCCCGCTTTGTGCACCCGCACGGAGGCCCAATCGTGAATCAACTTACGCGCAAGCTTGCGGCGCGCGCCGCGCGAGCCCTGCTCGCCGCGATGGCCGGCGCCGCCGCTCTCACGATGGCCGCCAGCGCGCAGGCCGAGCCGCAAGGCTTCCTTGAAACGATCAAGCGTCACACGACGCTGATCAACACCGTGCCGGATAACGGCGACCAGAATCCGTACGCGCTCGTGGTCGCGCCGGTCAGCGCGGGCACCGTGAAGCAAGGCGACGTGCTGGTCGGCAACTTCAACAACTCGACGAACCTGCAGGGCACCGGCAGCACGATCATCGACTATCACCCGGACACCAGACAGATGACGGTGTTCGCGACCGTGCCGCGCGATCTGAAGGAATGCCCGGGCGGCATCGGCCTGTCGACCGCGATGACGATGCTGAAGTCGGGTTGGGTGATCGTCGGCAGCACGCCGAGCAACGACGGCACGACCGGCACCAAGGGCGCTGGCTGCCTGATCGTGATCGACCCGCAAGGCAAGATTGCGTCGACGATCTCGACGCCGAACATCAACGATCCGTGGGGCAACATGGCGGTCGTCGACAACGGCACGAGCGCAACGCTGTTCGTCAGCAACGCGGGCTTCGGCGTCGGCGGCGCGCAAGGCAATCCGCCCGTGTTCAAGCAGGCCACCGTGCTGCGCCTCGACCTCGACGTGCCGGCAGGCAAGCCGCCCGTCGTGAAGCAGGAAACCGTGATCGGCAGCGGCTTCGGCGCGCAGGCCGACAAGGGCGTGTTCCTCGTCGGGCCGACCGGGCTCGCGCTGTCGGCCGATCAGAAGCTGCTGTACGTGTCCGACGCGATCGGCAACCGCATCACCGGGATCGACGATCCGCTGACGCGCGACAGCAGCGCGGGCGTCGGCCGCCAGCTGACCGCCGACGGCCTGCTGCATCGTCCGCTCGCGATGGTCACCGCGCCCAACGGCCACCTGCTCGTGACCAACGCGTTGAACGGCCAGGTCGTCGAAATCGATCCGGCGACCGGCAAGCAGTTGTACGCACGCTGGATCGACACCGACAAGGCGCAGTCGCCCCCCGGCAACGGCGACCTGTTCGGTATCGCGATGACGCCGCAAGGCGACGGCTTCTACTACGTCGAGGACGACGTGAATACGCTGGTGCTCGCGAAGTGAGCAGCACCCAGGCTTCAGGAACATGAAGTGACCATGACAAACGATCAACCCCCGCGGCCGTCCCGACGCGGCTTCCTGAAAGCGGGCGGCGCCGCGGTCGCCGCCGGCGCGGGTCTCGGCGCAACTCTCGGCGCCGGGCTCGCGAGCTCGCAGGCAGCGCTCGCGAAAGCGCCCGCGCATAGCGCGCAGAACACCGATCCGCAGCTCGCGGTCGAGCCGTTCTACGGCCCGCATCAAGGCGGCATCGTCACGCCGCAGCAGAGCCACACCTACGTCGCCGCGCTCGATCTGACCACCGACAAGCGCGACGAAGTAATCACACTGTTGCGCACGTGGACCGAAGCGGCCGCGCGCCTGACGCGAGGCGGCACGGCCTTCGCGCTGTCGACCGACGACGGCGGCGACGGCGGCGACAACCAGGCCGCCCCCGATTCCGGCGACGTGCTCGGCCTCGGCCCGAATGGTCTGACGATCACGTTCGGCTTCGGCCCCGGCCTGTTCGAGAAGGACGGTAAGGACCGCTACGGGCTCGCGTCGCGCCGCCCCGCCGCGCTCGTCGATCTGCCGCGCTTCAACGGCGATCAGCTGATCAAGGAGAAGACCGGCGGCGACCTGTTCATCCAGGCGTGCGCGAACGACGCGCAGGTCGCGTTTCACGCGGTGCGCCAACTGTCGCGCCGCGCCTACGGCGTCGCGGAGATGCGCTGGGGCCAGGCCGGTTTTCTGTCCGGTCCGCGCGGTCAGACGCCGCGCAACCTGATGGGCTTCAAGGACGGCACCAACAATCCGTCGACCGCGAAGCCGGAGCTGATGAACCAGTTCGTGTGGGCCCGCGCAACCGACGACGCGCCGTGGATGGAAGGCGGCACCTACACGGTCGTGCGCCGCATCCGCATCACGCTCGAGCACTGGGACAACACCGAGCTCGGCTTCCAGGAACAGGTGTTCGGACGCCACAAGTACAGCGGCGCGCCGATCGGCGGGAACCACGAATTCGACGCCGTGGACCTGAAGGCCGAGGACAAGGACGGCAATCCGTTGATTCCGGAGAACTCGCACGTGCGTCTGTCGAATCAGGCGAGCAACAACGGCGCGCAGATTCTGCGCCGCTCGTATTCGTACAACGAAGGCACGAACTTCTATATCGAGCGCTGGCCGCCGTGGCGCCAGGAAACCGAGTACGACGCGGGGCTGATTTTCATCGCGCATCAGAGCGACCCGCGCACCGGCTTCATCCCGATCAACGACCGGCTCGCGAAGTTCGACATGATGAACCAGTTCACGACCCACGTCGGCAGCGCGATCTTCGTCGTGCCGCCGGGGGCGAAGCCGGGTTCGTATGTCGGCGCCGGGCTGTTCGACACGTGATGCAGCAAATGAAGAACGCCGGGCGCGCAGCGCCTGGCTCACTCAACACAATCAAAACGGACTTCTGCAACATGGCTTATTCCTGGTTTGCCACCCGTCTGCACGCGCTCGGCAGCGTCGCCGCGCTGTCGCTCACCGCGCTCGCGACGATGCCGTCGTCGGCGGCCCATGCGGCGTCGATCACGCTGTACAACGCGCAGCACGAGCAGGTCGTCAATCTGCTCGCGAAGGACTTCGAAAAGCAGTCGGGCATCTCGGTGAAAGTCCGCAACGGCGAAGGCCCGGCGCTCGCCGCGCAGATCGTCGCGGAAGGCGCGGCGTCGCCCGCCGACGTGTACTTCACGGAGAACTCGCCGGAGCTGATGCTGCTCGAGGAAAAGGGTCTGCTCGCGAAGGTCGGTGAAACGACGCTCGGCGCTGTACCGGCGCGCTTCAATTCGCCGAGCGGCGCGTGGGTCGCGGTGACCGCGCGCGAGAGCGTGCTCGCGTACAACACGACGAAGCTGCAGGCGTCGCAGTTGCCCGCTTCGCTGTTCGACCTCGCGAAGCCGGAATGGAAAGGCAAGCTCGGCATCGCGCCAAGCGACGCCGATTTTCTGCCGCTCGTGAGCGCCGTGCTCGCGCTGAAGGGCGAACAGCAAACGCTCGTATGGCTGAAGGGCCTGAAGGCCAACTCGCAGATCTTCGACGATGACGAAGGCGTGATCGCCGCGGTCAATCGCGGCGCGGTCGCGACCGGTCTGATCAACAACTACTACTGGTCGCGTCTGCACGCGGAAATCGGCGACGCGAAAACCCGCAGCGCGATCTATCACTTCGGCCACGGCGACGCCGGCGCGCTCGTCAACGTATCGGGCGCGGCCGTGCTGAAGTCCGCGCACAACGCGGACGGCGCGCAGAAGTTTCTCGCCTATCTGGTTGGTGAACGCGCACAGCAGTTGATGGCGAACAGCCACGTGATGTTCGAGTATCCGTTGCACGCGGGCGTCGCACCGGACCCGATCCTCAAACCGTTCGCCGAACTGACTCCGCCCACGCTGACGATCCAGCAGCTCGGCGACGATAGCCAGGCCGGCAAGCTGCTGCGTCAGGCAGGCCTACTGTAAATGAGCGAAGCACTGTCAGCCGGTCCGCCGGCTGTCCCTCCTGCCCCGGCTCGCGCACGCACGCGCGCGCCGCGCGGCCTGTTTGCGGCGGCGGCACTCAGCGCTTTGCTGGTGCTGCTGCCGATTGCGTTGACGTTCTGGCGCGCGGTGAACTTCGGTATCGGCGACGCGCTGGATCTGATCTGGCGGCCGCTCGTCGGCGAGCTGCTCGTCAACACGGTGTTGATTACCGTCACGACCACGCTGGTCTGTGCGGTGCTGGGCACGGCCGCCGCGTGGTTCGTCGAACGCACGCATCTGCCGGGACGCCGCGCGTGGGCCGTATTGTGCGCCGCGCCGCTCGCGATGCCCGCCTTCATTTCGAGCTATGCGTGGGTGTCGTTGAGCGAGGACTTGCAGGACTTCAACGGCGCGCTGCTCGTCTTGACCTGTGCGTATTTTCCGCTGGTCTATCTGCCAGTCGCCGCCGCATTGCGCGGCATGGACCCGGCACTCGAAGAAAGCGCGCGCGCGCTCGGCTGCAACCGCTGGACCGGCTTCGTGCGCGTCGTGCTGCCGCAACTGCGGCCGGCATTGCTCGGCGGCATGCTGCTCGTCGCGCTCGGCGTGCTATCGGAGTTCGGCGCGTTCACGCTGCTGCGCTTTCGCACGTTCACCACGCAGATCTACGCGGAATTCCGCACCAGTTTCGACGGCGGCGGCGCATCGCTGCTTGCGTGTCTGCTGATCGTGATCTGCCTCGCCGTGCTCGCGTTCGAGTTTCGCGTGCGCGGCGCGGCGCGCTACGAGCGCGTCGATCGCGGCACGCGCCGCGCGGTACTGCGCTACCAGCTCGGCGCGTGGCGCTGGCTCGTCGTCGCGGTTTTTGCGCTGCTGACGCTCGCGACGCTCGGCGTGCCGCTCGGCATGATCGGCTTCTGGCTCACGCAGCCGGGCGCGGCCGCGGTGACGCCCGCCGATGTGTCGCCCGAACTGCTGTGGAACGCGACGGTGTCGTCGCTCGGTTTCGGCCTCGCCGCCGCCGCGCTGACCACGTTGCTCGTGATTCCGCTCGCGTTTCTGCTGGTGCGTTATCCGACGCGTTTCGCGACGCTGTTCGAGCGTACCGTGTTTCTCGCGCAGGGCGTGCCGGGGCTCGTGATCGCGCTCGCGATCGTGTCGCTCGCGGTGCACGCGCTGCAGCCGCTCTATCAAAGCGCGACGCTGCTGGTCGTCGCCTACGCGATCCTGTTCATGCCGGTCGCGCTCGTCAGCGTGCGCGCCGCGTTCATGCAGGCGCAGCCGCGCCTCGAGGAAACCGCGCGCGCGCTCGGCCTGAACGGGACGCAGACGCTCATGCGCGTGGTCCTGCCGCTCGCGGGCCCCGGGCTCGGCGCGGCCGCAGCGATGGTGTTCATCTCGGTCGTCACCGAGCTGAATGCGACGCTGCTGCTGTCGCCGCTCGACACGCAAACGCTCGCGACCCAGGTGTGGGCCGACACGTCGACGATGGCGTTCGCCGCCGCCGCGCCATATGCGGCACTGCTGACCGGCATCTCGCTGTTCGCGTCGGGGCTGCTGTTCGTGCTGCTCGGGCGCTCGGCGCTGCTCGGCGAGCGCGGCTAACACGCGCCGGCTTTTTTCATCGCTGGTTTATTCGACCTTCTTCGGATTTTCATGAGCGAACTTCGTATCCGCGGACTGCGGAAATCGTTCGACGGTCACCCGGTGCTGCATGGCATCGACCTTTCTGTCGAGCGCGGCACGCTGCTCGCGCTGCTGGGGCCCTCGGGCAGCGGCAAGACGACGCTGCTGCGCCTGTTGTGCGGCTTCGAGCGCGCGGACGGCGGCAGTGTCGAGATCGACGGCCGGCGGGTCGTCGGCGACGATCTGCACGTGCCGTCCGAACAACGCCGCATCGGCTATGTGCCGCAGGAAGGCGCGCTGTTTCCGCATCTGTCGGTCGCGGACAACATCGTGTTCGGCCTGCCGCGCGCGCAGCGCCGCGCTCGGCATCGCGTGGCCGAGCTGCTGGAGCTGGTCGGCCTGCCCGCGCATTTCGGCGAGCGCGCGCCGCAGCAGTTGTCGGGCGGTCAACAACAGCGTGTCGCGCTCGCCCGCGCGCTCGCGCCTGCGCCGACGCTGGTCATGCTCGACGAGCCGTTCTCGTCGCTCGACGCCGCGTTGCGCGTCGAGACACGCCAGGCGGTCGCGAGTGCGCTTGCCGCAGCCGGCGCGACGGCCGTGCTGGTCACGCACGATCAGTCCGAGGCGTTGTCGCTCGGGCATGAAGTCGCGGTGCTATGGGACGGCCGGCTGATCCAGACCGCGACACCCGAAGCGCTGTACCGCCGGCCGGTGACGCGCGAGCTTGCGTCGTTCGTCGGCGAGGCGGTGTTGTTGCCGGGCGTCGCGCAACAGGATCGCGCGAGCTGCGAGCTCGGCGAACTCGCGCTGGCCGCACCGGTCGGCAATGGCGCGGTCGACGTGATGCTGCGTCCCGAGCAGATTCGTGTGCTGCGCGCCGATGAAACCGCGCGCACAGGCGTCGCGCACGACGCGCTCGTCACTGATGTGATCTTCCAGGGGCAGGACGCGAGCGTCGCGCTGCAATTGCAGTCCGCGACGCGGACGATGGTGCGCGCGCGCGTGCCCGGTTATCTGTGCCCGCGGCCCGGCGAGCGCGTGCGGCTCGCGGTCGAAGGAGAAGTCACCGCCTATTCGCGTGCATAAAAGGCTGAGGCAGCCATTCGCAGCTACCGCAACGACAGATCCTGCATCATCTGCTGCGCCAGATAATCGCAGGTGGGCCGATCCGATTTCGCGCTGCGCGCGACCACGATTTCGAGCGGCGCGATTTTCGGCAGACCTTGCGCGTCGCCGAGAATCGCGAGTCGCGGCGGCACGCTGCAACGCGTCAGCGCAATCACCGACAATCCCGCATCCACGGTCGCGACCAGTCCCATCAGGCTCGCGCTGCTGAACGCCGCGCGATAACGGATGCGCGCGCCATCCAACGCGGCCAGCGTGTGCTGGCGCGCAACGCAGCCCGGCTCGTACAAGCCCACCGGCAACGGCGACGCCTTCAGCACCGGCGTGTCGACCGACGCGCCCACCCACACCATCGGTTCGCTGCGCACGAATTCGCCGCGCAACCTGCGGTCGCGCGTGACGAATGCGAGGTCGATCTTGTTGTCGGCGAGCATCGGCGCGAGCGCCGTGCTCTGCGCGCAGACGATCTCGATCTCGACGCGCGGATACAGGGTCGCGAAACGCCGCAACACCGGCGACAGCAACGACGACACGTAGTCGTCCGGCGCGCCGAGCACCACGCGCCCGGTCACCTCGGGCCGCACGATCGCCGACCACGCCTCCTCCTGCAACGCGAGCGCCCGTCGCGCGTATTCGAGCAGCGTATTGCCGGGCCGCGTCAGCGCCAGGTTGCGCGTGTTGCGTGCGAACAGCGTCGTGCCGAGCATCGTTTCGAGGCGCTTGATCTGCATGCTGACCGCCGCCTGCGAGCGATGCACGCTCGCCGCCGCCTTCGTGAAGCTGCCCGCCTCCGCGACCGCGACGAAGCTGCGCAGCAGATCGACGTCGAATTCAGGATTCACGACTTATCAAGGTGGCTTATGGAATTGCTCAATTTAATTCGTTTGTGATCAGTCTGCAAGCGGCGCAATACTCGCATGCATCGTCTTACGGAGTCGTTTCGCATGTCCCTCACCTCACGTCAGCAAGGCGCGATCACGCTGGCGAGCGGCGGATTGCTGATGGGCACGATCGGCGTTTTCGTCGAAGAGGCACGGCTCGATGCACTGACGCTCGTGTTCTTCCGCTGCCTGTTCGGCTTTGTGTCGCTCGCCGCGTATTGCGCGTGGAAGGGCTTGTTCATGCGCGCGCATTTCACGCGCCGCACGGTCGTGCTCGCGCTGATCTCCGGCGTTCTGATGGTCACGCAATGGGTCGGCTTTTTCGATGCGATTCATCGCACCAGCATCGCGGTCGCGACCGTCGTGTTTCATGTCCAGCCGTTCTGGGTCGTGCTGATCGGCGCGGCGCTGTTCAACGAGCGGCTCGGCGCGGACCGGCTCGGCTGGATCGCGACGGCGTTCGCCGGGCTCGTGCTCGCGTCGGGCGTGATCGCGGCCGGCAATCTGCAAGGCCACAGCAGCTATCTGATCGGCTTGAGCGAAGCGCTGCTCGGCTCGCTGATGTATGCGAGCGTCACGCTGATCGCGAAGAGCCTCGGCGAATTGCGCCCGCATCTGCTGACGCTCACGCAATGCGCCGTCGGCGTGATCTGCCTGCCGCTGATCGCGCCGCTGGTCGCGCCTTTGACGCTCACGCATATTGGTCCGATGCAGTGGTTCTGGCTGATCGGCATGGGCGTGCTGCACACGGGATTGTCGTACGTGCTGATTTACGGCGCGCTGCCCAAGCTCAGCACGCCCGTGATCGCGGTGCTGCTGTTCGTTTATCCGCTGACCGCCATCGTCGTGGATGCGCTCGTGTATGGCCGTGCGCTGTCGCTGTCGCAACTCGCGGGCATGGCGCTGATCGTCGCCGCGAGCCTCGGCGTCAACCTCGGCTGGCCGTTGCTCACGCTGCTGAATCCGGGCGGGCGGGCGCGCAGTCACGCGAAGTAAAGCGCGCCGCCCTCACCGGCTTTTAATGCGCTCTGTCACTGCGGCAAAGTCTCGCCGCGCGTCTCCGGCGCGAACGGAATCACGAACAGGCCGAGGACGAACACGAGCGCGGTCAACGCGACCGGCACGCCCAGCGTCTGCATATGCAGCACCGCCGCGCCGAGCAGAAAGTTGACGCCCGCGCCGACGAATCGCCCAAACGACGTGCAGAACGCAAACGCGGTCGCGCGTACGCGGGTTTCGAACTGCTCGGGCAGCCACAGGCTGAACAACGCGAAGTTGCCGCCGAAAAAGCCGAGCACGAACAGCCACGCGATGAACGGCGCGAGCCCGTTCGGCAGATAGAACGCCCAGCCGAAGCTCGCCGCGATCGACACCGCCATCCCCACGAAGTACACCGCGAGCGTCATCTTGCGGCCGATGCGCTCTGCCAGTGGAGGCAGCGCGAGACAACCGAGGATCGTGCCGATCGACAGCAGGCCGGTTGCGAGCGACGCGGTGCGAATCGAATCGCCCTTCGACATGCCGGCGCGCGTGGCGAGCTGGATCACCGCGGACGGTTCATAGACAGCGCCCGCCCACAGTCCGATGATCGCGATCGTCAGCAGAATGCACGCGACCCACGTGCGACGCCGGTAGGCCGGTCCGAGGATCTCGCGCAGCGGCTTCGCGCGCACCGTCTTTGCGTCGGCCTTCTGCCACTTCTCCGGCTCCTTCACGCGCAGCAGAATCAGAATCGCGACGACGACCGGCACAGCGCCGGTCAGGAACATCGCGCGCCAGCCGAAATGCACGCCGACCGTGTAATTGAGCGCAGCCGCGAGAAAGAAGCCCGCGTAGTAGCCGGTCTGCAGATAACCGGCGCCCATCTTACGACGATCCTCGGGCCACGCCTCGGCGACGTAAGTACCCGCCAGCGCCCATTCGCCACCGATGCCGACGCCCGCGATGAAGCGATAAATACCGAGCTGCCACACATTGGTCGAGGTCGCGGCGAGCCCGGTGAATATCGCGAAGGTGAAGATCGTGGCCGCCAGCACCTTGGTGCGGCCGAAGCGATCGGCGAGCGGTCCCCAGATGAACGACAGCCCCCAACCGACCAGAAACAGCGCGAACAGGATCGAGCCCGCGAGGCCGACGTTCGACGGCGTCGCCGCGAAGCCCGACCGCGGCAACAGCTCGGTCAGCGCGGGCGTGAGCACCAGCGCGTAGATAAACGAGTCCATGCCGTCGAGCGTCCAGCCGGCCCACGCGCCCCAGAACCCTGCGATCTGCGAACGATTGAGCGGCGTGCGCTGACGCGCGACCGCTCGTCGGTCGGTTACTGTATTCATCATGCTCCTCCGGCCTACGATAGTTGAACGTAACGAAAAAAAGGACGGGCGCGCTTGGGGTGGCTTGCCGAAGTTGCTTGATCGGCGATGTCCTCGTACAACTCAATCAGAGGACGGCGGGGGCACATTGCCGGGGGAATCTGGTTCAAGTCTTCCGGGTTTGCCCCCGCTGAAATGCGCGTCTTTTCATATATAATATTTGATACTATGACCGATGCAACCGAAGGTTTTCCCCTGGACGCCGCGATATCCGGTTCGTTTCTTCCGGCCGCCGCGCCGCGCGAAAGTACTTCGCACATGATTGCGGAGGCGCTGCGCGCGGCGATCGTCGACGGCACGCTCGCGCCTGGCGCCCCGTTGCGCCAGGATGCGATCGCCCGGCATTTCTCTGTCAGTGCGATCCCCGTGCGCGAGGCGCTGCGCCAGCTCGAAAGCGAGGGCTGGGCGCGCGCGGCGGTCCATAAAGGCGCGACCGTCGCGCCGCTGTCCGCCAACGAAGCGCGCGAGATCTACGAGATCCGCTCGGCGCTCGAAAGTCTCGCGCTCGGCCTTGCGATTCCGCATCACACCGCCGCGACGCTGCGCGAAGCCGCGGACTTGTGCCGCGCCGCCGAGCGCGAAGAGGACCCATCGCGCTACGTCGCGCGCAATGCCGCGTTTCATATGTGTCTCTATGCGCCCGCCGGCCGGCCGCAGCTCGAGGACATGATCGGGTTGCTGCACCGGCGCGGCGAACGCTATCTGCGCCTGAAGTTCGGCTTGCCGTCGTACAAGGGCGAGTCCGACAGCGAGCACGCGGCGCTGCTCGAAGCGGTCGAGCGCCGCGATATCGCGGCAGCGCAGTCGCTGGTCGTCGCGCATCTGCTCGGCACCGGCGAGCTGCTGCACCGTTTTCTGACCGAGCGCGCGCGCGAAGAAGCCGCGCTTGCGCATCAACCGAAGCCGCGCGGCCGACGCCCGCGCGTCACCACCGGGAGCTGACCCAGCCGATGACCGAGCCGATGAACCATCCCGCCGAAGCCGCCGCCTCGCTGTCCACCGCCCGCTCGTGGACGACCCGTCGCGACGAAAAGAAGCGCCGCCTCGCGGCCATCGCGCCGTGGCTCGAAAACGGCGTGCTACCCGCACACCGCATCGTCGATGCCCTCCAAACCTTGATTCAGCCCGGCGAGCGCGTCGCGCTCGAAGGCGACAACCAGAAACAGGCCGACTTCCTGTCGCGCTCGCTCGCCAACGTTGATCCTCACAAGCTGCACGACGTGCATCTACTGATTTCGAGCATTAGCCGTCCTGAGCATCTGACGCTGTTCGAGCGCGGCATCGCGCACAAGGTCGATTTCTCGTTCGCGGGGCCGCAGAGTCTGCGCGTCGCGCAACTGCTCGAAGACGGCCAACTCGAAATCGGCGCGATCTATACGTATGTCGAACTGTATGCGCGGATGTTCGTCGACCTGACGCCGCACGTTGCCCTGCTGTGCGCGGATAAGGCCGACCGGCACGGCAATCTGTACACCGGCCCGAATACCGAGGACACGCCGACGATCGCCGAGGCCGCCGCGTTCCGTCACGGCATCGTGATCGTGCAGGTCAACGAGATCGTCGACGAACTGCCGCGCGTCGACATTCCGGGTTCGTGGGTCGACGTGGTCGTGCAGGCGGACCGGCCGTTCGCGGTCGAGCCGCTGTTCACGCGCGATCCGCGCCATATCGGCGACTTGCAGGTGCTGACCGCGATGATGGTGATTCGCGGCATCTACGCGCCGTATGGCGTCACGTCACTGAATCACGGCATTGGCTTCGATACCGCGGCGATCGAACTGCTGCTGCCCACCTACGGCGAATCGCTCGGCCTCAAAGGCAAAATTTGCCGCAACTGGACTCTCAATCCGCATCCGACGATGATCCCCGCGATCGAATCGGGCTGGGTCGACAGCATCCATTGTTTCGGCAGCGAGGTCGGCATGGAGGCGTATATCGAGGCGCGCCCCGATGTGTTCTTCACCGGCAACGACGGCAGCCTGCGCTCGAACCGCGTGCTGTGTCAGTTGGCCGGGCAATACGGCGTCGATCTGTTCATCGGCTCGACGCTGCAGATCGACGCGGACGCGAATTCGTCGACGGTCACGCGCGGACGCCTCGCGGGTTTTGGCGGCGCGCCGAACATGGGCCACGATCCGCGCGGCCGGCGTCATTCGAGCGAGGCGTGGCTGAAGCTGTTGAAGGGCGACGGTGCGGTGTCGCGCGGTCAGAAGCTCGTCGTGCAACTCGCGGAAACGTACAAGAAAGGCGGCGAGCCGACCTTCGTCGATGAACTCGACGCGGTCGCCGTCGGCGCACAAAGCGGCATGCCGATCGCGCCGGTGATGATCTACGGCGACGACGTGAGCCATGTGGTCACCGAAGAGGGCATCGCGCATCTGCACAAGGCCGAGGGCATCGACGAGCGGCGCGCGGCGGTCGCGGCGGTGGCCGGTGTCACGCCGATCGGCCTGCGCGCGAAGCCCGGGAAAACCTCGGAATTGCGGCGGCGCGGCATCGTCGCGTACCCGGAAGATCTCGGCATCCGGCGCGGCGACGCGAAGCGTTCGCTGCTCGCGGCGCGCAGCATCGACGATCTGGTCACGTGGTCGGGCGGACTGTACGCGCCGCCCGCGCGCTTCCGGAGCTGGTGACGATGGCGTCCGCTGCTGCTCTTCCTGAACGGTTGGACGCGCCGCATGCTTCGGTCCTGCGCGATGCATGTGGCAGGTCGCCGGCCGCGCCGTTTTCCGACGCGCAACTCGCGCGCGAAGCGACCACCGCGCTGATCGACGAGGCAGAGCTCACGCCGAAGCCCGCGCTCGTCGACCGGCGCGGCAGCGGCGCGCATCGCGACCTCGATCTCGCGATCATGCGGCGCTCCGCGCACGCGCTCGAACCGACGTTCGCGGCACTCGCGCGCACGGCGCGCCGCCGCGGCGAACCCTCGGCGCTGCTGCGCGCCGAACTCGCGCAGATCGGCCGCGCGGGCGAACAGGACATGATGCATGCGACCGGCGGTAGCAATGCGCATCGCGGCGCGATCTGGATCATCGGCTTGCTCGTTGCAGGCGTGGCGCTCGAAACATCGTCGAGTTCGTCCATGCGTGCGCACAGACCTGGCGATCCCAACCACCTCGATGCTCCGCGCGTCTGCACGTTGGCCGCGCAGATCGCCTGCTTCCCGGACCGCTTCGCCGCTGCGTCCGATAGCCACGGCGAGCGGGCGCGTCAACGCTATCAGGTCGGCGGCGCGCGGCGCGAAGCGCAGGACGGCTTTCCGCACGCGCTCGACGTCGGTCTGCCCGCGTTGCATGGCGCACGCGCACGCGGCCTCGACGAAAACACCGCGCGCATCGATGCGCTGCTCGCGATCATGAGCACGCTCGACGATACCTGCCTGCTGCATCGCGCGGGACTCGCCGGCTTGCAGGCGGGGCAGCGCGGCGCGCGGCGCGTGCTCGACGCCGGCGGCAGTTCGACACCCGCGGGCCGCGTCGCGCTCGACGCGCTCGAACGCGAACTGCTGTCGCTGAACGCATCGCCTGGCGGCGCGGCCGATCTGCTTGCCGCCACCCTCTTTCTCGACATGCCGGCGCATCGCGACGCCAGCCGGAGCTGAGCCTGATGGAACATCTGACCTTCGACTATCCGGCGCAACGCGCCGTCACGACCCGCGCGCACGTCGGCGTGGTCGGCTCGGGCGACCTGGAAGTGTTGCTCTCGCCCGCCGCTGCCGATGCAAGCGGCCCAGCGCTCGCCGCGCATGTGGTCGTGCGCACCAGCGTCGACGGCTATAGCCACATCTGGAAGAGCGTGCTCGACCGTTTCTTCACGCGCTATGACGGCGCCGCGCACATCGAGATCAACGACTTCGGCGCGACGCCGGGCGTGGTCGCGTTGCGGCTCGCCGAAGCGGTCGAAGCGGCCGAGGAAGGAGACAGCGTATGAGCACGAGCGCCAGCGTTCACAGCGCGCCGCTGCTGCGCGAGAGCCTCATCGAACTGCCCGCGCGCGAGCGCGCCCGCCGGCTGCTCGATGCGGGCAGCTTCCGCGAACTGCTCGGACCGTTCGATCGCATCGAGTCGCCGTGGCTGCCCTTGCAGGGCATCGTCTGCCAGGCCGACGACGGCTGCGTGATCGCGCGCGGCACGATCGACGGCGAACCGGCCGTGGTCGCTGCGATCGAATCGGCATTCCAGGGCGGCAGCATCGGCGAAGTGTCGGGCAGCAAGATCGCCGCGGCGCTCGAGATGGCGCTGCGCGACTGCGAGCGTGGCAAGCTGGTGCGCCCCGTCGTGCTGTTCGAGACCGGCGGTGTGCGCCTGCAGGAAGCGAATCTGGGGCTCGCCGTCATCGCCGAGATTCAGGCGGCGATCGTCGCGCTGCGACGGCACGTGCCGGTGGTCGGCGTGATCGCGGGCATGGTCGGCTGCTTTGGCGGCATGTCGCTCGCGGCCGCGTTGTGCTCGTATCTGATCGTGACGAAGCAGGGGCGGCTCGGCATGAACGGACCCGAAGTGATCGAGCAGGAAGCTGGCATCGAAGAGCTCGATGCGAGCGATCGTCGCCGGGTGTGGCAATTGATCGGCGGCGAGCAGCGCGTCGCGAGCGCGCTCGCCGACATGCTCGTCGACGACGATGCCGACGCGGTGCGTGCCGCCGTGCATGCCGCGTTCGCGCAGGGCGTGCCGGCCATGCATCGCAGCGAGCAGGTCGACACGTTCCTGCAGCGGCTCGCGCGCATCGATCCGGCGAACGTCACGCCGCAAACGCTACGCGATGTGTACAACCCGCAGCGCCGCGATGCATCGAACCAGGAGCAGACATGAACGACACGGCACTCACGCGCGGCGCGCGCTGGTTCAACGCACTGGCAGGCGAACCGTCGAGCGCGGCGCCCGTCTGGAGCGGCGATGCGCCGCTCGGCGGCGACACCGCGCGCTTCATTACGGTCGTGCCCGATGCCGCGAACCGCTTTCCACGCGCGACCACCAACGTGGTCGGGCTCGAACAAGGCTGGCAACTCGCGCGTGCGGTGCGCGAAGCGATCGATGCGGATAACAGCGCTAGCAGGCGCCGCCCGATCGTCGCGATCGTCGACGTGAAGAGCCAGGCGTATGGCTATCGCGAGGAAATGCTCGGCATTCACCTCGCGTGCGCGGCCGCCGTCGACGCATACGCGAGCGCACGCGAGGCCGGCCATCCGGTGATCGCGCTAATCGTCGGTCCGGCGATGTCGGGGGCGTTCCTCGCGCACGGCTATCAGGCGAATCGCATCGTCGCGCTCGACGCGCCCGGCACGATGGTCCACGCGATGGGCAAGGAAGCGGCCGCGCGCGTCACGCGCCGTACGGTCGAAGCGCTCGACGAACTCGGCGAGATGATCGTGCCGATGTCGTATTCGATGGCGTCATTTGCGAAGCTGGGGCTGCTCGACCAGCTGATCGAAGGCATCGACGCGGATGCGCCCGACGCGGCGCAGATCGAGCGCGTGCGCGCGGTGCTGGTCGAGCAGATTCGCAGCGCGCGCGACGGGGATCGTACGCTCGCGCATCGGCTGGAATCGGCGGCGGCGCGGCAGAATCGCGCGGCGTCGATCGAGGTGCGACGGCGTCTTGCCGAACAGTGGGATGCCGTGTGATGCGCGCGTGTGCGGTTGCGCCCTTCCCCACTGCGCACGCCACGTCGTGCGACGCGCGGTGGCGGCCGCATGATCTGCTGCGCTTGCGGCGGCTTGATTCGCTCGATGCCGAACCGGCGTGGGTTCGCGACGCGTTCGAACGCGCGCCGTATGCGGTCGTCCGACGCGCGCTCGCCGCTGATGGTTTCGTCGCGATCGGCGTACGCGGTGCGCAGCGAGCGCAACGCTACGGCACGTGGGTTCATGCGGACGATATCGTCAGTGCCGTGGCGCCGGAATCCCTCGCGCAGACGCCAGCCGATGCCGGACGTGACGCTTTGCCCTCTTTCGTTGCACTGCTTTCGTTGCAACGTTATTCGGGCGGTCCGCTTGGTGGATTCGCTTGGGGACCGATTGGCAGCACCGGCTTTGAACTGGCGACGCACGTGCCGACTGTCAACGAAACGAGCGACCTCGATCTGTTGATCCGCGTGCCGCAACCGCTGGCGCTGAATGTCGCGAGCGCTTTGCTGGAGCAGCTGCAAACGCTCGCGGCGCGTATCGGCATTCGCATCGATGTGCAGCTCGAGACGCCCGCGGGTGGCGTGGCGCTCGCGGAATGGGCCGCGGGCAAGGCGCGCGTGCTTGCCCGCGATGCGAGCGGCCCCCGCTTGATCGCCGATCCGTGGGCTGCTGTTGTTCACGATGGCACCGCCTGATGCTCGCGCTTCTGTTCCCCGGCCAGGGTGCGCAGAGCGAAGGCTTTCTGCATCGACTGCCGCAGCATCGCGCGGTGCAGCACACGCTCGCTGAAGCCTCCGACACGCTCGGCATCAACGTGCTGACGCTCGACTCATCCGACGCTTTCGATTCGACGGTCGCGGTGCAACTGGGCTTGACCATCGCGGGCGTCGCGATCCTGCGCGCGCTGGCCGATGAAGGATTGGTGGCGCAAATCAGCGCGGGGCTGTCGATCGGCACGTATGCGGCAGCGGTCAGTTGCGGCGCGGTGGCGTTTCGTGACGCGTTGAAGATGGTGCGGCGACGCGCCGAGCTGATGGAAACCGCTTATCCGGCGGGCTACGGTCTCGCGGCCGTCTCCGGCTTGAGCGAGCAGCAGGCGCAAACGCTGGTTGCACAGCAGGCCGCAGAGCAACGGCAACGCGTGTATATCGGCAACGTCAATGCACCGCGCCAGATCGTGATGGCCGGCGCGGACGATGCGCTCGACGCGTTCATCGAACGCGCGCTCGCGGCCGGCGCGCGCAAGGCCACGCGGCTCGCGGTCAGCGTGCCCTCGCATTGCGAATTGCTCGCGCATGCGAGCGACGAACTGCTGGCGTACTCGCGCGCGTTGCATTTTGAAAGACCGCGCGGTGTTTATATCGGCAATCGCGGTGGACGCCCGTTATATACGGCCGATGCGATTCGCGAAGATCTTGCGACCAATATGCGTTACACCGTGCGCTGGTTCGATGCGCTCACCGTGATCCAGGAAATGGGCGCGCGGGTGTTGGTCGAGGCGCCGCCGGGGCAGGTGTCGGCAGATATCGTGAGGGAGAATTTTTCGGAGGTCAGTGCGCTGGCTGCCAGTACGTTGCCGTTTGACAGGTTGGTGGGGACGGTGCGCAGGCGGTTGGAGCGTGGCTGACGGGGTGTGCTTTGCGATGTACTAATGCGGCTGGGCCAGGGGCGTCTGGGAGCTTCGGCCAGACGCCGCTCGCAAGCCGGCGTCGGCGAATGGTCGCTCTCACCGATGTGGAATGAGTCTTCCCGACCCGTTTCCGCCGGTCAAAATCGTCGAGAGCGGACATTGGGGACGGCGCTATGTAGAAGCGTTCGCGCGAGACCGACTACCGCAGTTCGAGTCGTTGTAGGCGGGCTTCGTTCGTCCGCAGAATATACGACCGCGTCTTGCCTTCGCACGAGCCGGTGGTCGACGTCAAAAATGTAGGCAACGTCAATGCCAATGAACCGTCCCGCCGAATGGCGGAAGCGCGAACACTACGAACGTCCACAGCGCATTCGTCGCCAATTTCAGTAAGCGCTGACAGTGCATAGTACGGCAACAAGGATTTTGGGCCGGGGCCGTCTGGCGGCCCGAAGACCGCCATGAATTGGTGAACGTTGTTCCCGCCACCGAACCCTTCGATGATGAAGGCTGCAATCGCGATCTTGCCGAAATTCGATACGTCAATGAACTGCACCTGCCTGTCGTGTGGCGCCTCCTCCGCATACTCGTCCTTCAGCACGGCGATGAGGCGATTGACTTGCGAGTTGATCTGACGCGTGTCACCTTTGTGGACGCCTGAGTCGGCCGCGTGTCCCGCGAGCGCCTGTAACATGAAAAAAATGGCAGTTACAGTTACGACGACAAGACGGGCGTATTTTGAAACCACTGACGCCGCAGGCAATCTCGGTTTTCTAGTTTTTGCAAACATGTAGTCCCCTCCTCAGGTCGCATGCATTGTCGACGATACAGCCCGTCGCGTCGAATGTCCCTTTCTGGCCGATGACTGCCTCATGCAATGGGCACACATCGCTCGAACTTCGCAAGGCCGCGATCGGCGACACGCGACCGTTGTTGACGATGGACGAACACGCGTGGATGTCTCCAATTGAATGGCAACCTGCCGTACGTTGATTGCGGCGCAAATCCGGCTTCGCCGACCTGCCGCCGAGGATTCGCCCCGGAAGTGATTCATCGGGCAGCCTTTATGCAATTGAGCAAGCGGACTTGCTCTACATGCACAGCGGACGCCACTCCGTCGCAATCATAGTAACCACAAGAGAGGCCTGCACTATTGTCGTTGCGGATGATCAAGAAAGAAGCGCAGCATTTCGGCACTCGCATCCGGACCGGTAGCGTCCGTATAACTGCCTCGTGCATTGCCGCCTGCCCAAGCGTGCCCTGCGCCATGAATGGTCCACAACTCGGCGTCGATACCGTCGTCGGAAACCAGCCGCGAGACGGTACAGGCGCGTCGGCCCGCGTCGACCCGACGCCGTTCGCTGCCGGCGTCCGGCCGTGCGTCGAACCTCTGCACGAGCCGCGTGGCATTCGCTACGTGCACGGTGGCATCCGCGTCACCATGAAAGACGATCATGGGCCGTCTCGGTGACAAGTCTGTATCGCCTTGCACGCGCCGTGCGTTTCGGGGGTGCTTGCCGCCTTTCATCGCCGCGAGCGCGGAGGGTAAATTGTGCGCGCACCGTGCCGGAAGACCCGAATGCACGCCGACCGCGGCATACAAGCCGTCAACACAACGCCCATATCGGCGAATCAAAGGAGGTTCTCTACCGCTGGCACCCGTGGTACGGGCACACGGTATGGATTTTCACCACGATAGAGAGGAAGAACGCCGAGTCAGTGCTGCGCTGTGGGCGAGAGCCGTTCGACACGGCGGGCTTGCTGGAGGTGCCGCAATGGATGTTCGATCCCGTTGCCTGCTGTCGCATTACCTCGGCAACGTCTCCCGCCG
>NZ_VZQQ01000259.1 GCF_014397785.1 Paraburkholderia podalyriae | reverse complement strand
GCGCGCACCAGGTCCGCGTAACCACCCGGCGCCGCCTCCTGCAGCTGCGTATGGCAGGCCAGGCGGGCACCGTTGGGGTCTTGCGCGAAACCGAGGCTCCAGTCAGCCTCGAGCTGCACCGCGTGCCCCGGCCAGGCGTCGAGGCGCCGGATCTGCAGCCTGATGCCCAGCACCGGTTGATTGACCGGCCGGGTGAGACCGGCCATGTCCTCGGTGCCCAGGCGGCGCACCAGTTGGGTGGATAGCGCGGCGCGCAGTTGATCGCCCAGCGGTGCGACCCAGCGCTCGTCGTCGAGCACGGCAACGCCGCTGTCGCCCTGCCGTACGACCATCGCCTGCTGGTCGAGCTCGGCGGGAACACCCACTGGCAGCACGTCGATCGCGAACGGCGCGGCTGGCTGGGCCGAAGCGGGCTGTGCTGCCGGGGAAACCAGCGTGTAGTAGTGCACCGGCGCGGACGCGCAGGCGCTCAGGGCCAGCGCGACGGTGAGCGTGACTGCGCGCAGGCTGGCGCGGGCTGAAAAACTCATTGTTTCGACTCCTGTGAAGCGGAGGGGCTGGCCGCGGTTACCGGGGCCATGGCTGACTGATCCGCTGCATGGCCGCGCAGCAGCGCTTCGGGATGGCGGCCGAGCAGATCAGTGAGCGTGCGCAGCGAGCGGGCAGTGCGCTGCACTTCCTGCAGCGTCTGGCCCAGGTTTTCCTGGAGCGGCCCGTCTTCGGCCAGCATGCCCTGCGCGGCGCCGAAGGTCTGGCGAGCCTGCTGCAGGGTTTGCGTGGTCGCCGGCAGCACCTGGCCGTTGATCTGCTTCAGGGTGCTGTCCAGGTCCGCCAGACCCGTGTCGAGATG
>NZ_VZQQ01000258.1 GCF_014397785.1 Paraburkholderia podalyriae | reverse complement strand
CGTTGCGGCCCGCGACGGCCGGACATCGTCACGTTACTCTCATCGTGCGATCTTTCCGATGTGCACGGAAGCAGGCTGCCGAAGAGACCTGCGGTGCCGTGAAACCAGGGCCCAGCGTGATGCCTGCGTGGGATCACGTCGCTCACCTGGGGCAGGCGTACCTCAGGCCGTTTTTCGGCGTGGACGCGCGCCGATTGCGCTTTTGGTCCGGTAGCTGACGCCATGCTGATCGAGGTAGTCGCGGATCAGTTGCCGTACCACCTGTGAGGGAGTCAGGTCCTGCGCCGCGCAAAGTTTTTCGAACGCTTCCTTCTTCACAGGATCGATCAGAATCGTGAGTCGAGCGCTTTTCGTTTCCATGACGGGGGCGAAGTCCAAGTATGTTAATTAAATTATAATACATCGTATGGCGCGAGTCATCTTCGTGGCGCCAGGCTCACACGATGGCCGTCGATTCCCGCATGCATCGCCGATGTCCACCAGCTCGGCGGCCAGGAAGCCAAAGACGTGCAGCGCACGGCGACAGTACGCTAGATCTCCGCCCTGGCACGCAGAAAATCCTGCCCAGCCCGGGTAATCGACACACCGCCCCGCCCATTCGCGGGGACGGATACCAACCCGGCGTTACGCAGCTCCTGCGTAACCGACCAGTTAAACGTGGGCGCGTCGCGGCCGTAACGCTGCTGGGCCAGACGCTCAAGTGCCCGTCGCGGGGAGACCGGCTTGCTCACCTTCCTCTTTCTTTTCATGTGCGTGATTGAGTAGTTCGCATGCAGGGCCGATCGACAGGCATGAGCCAGACTCCTGCATCGGTCCGTCAGAAAGATTCCTGCACATGAAGAATGGCCGCAAGCGC
>NZ_VZQQ01000257.1 GCF_014397785.1 Paraburkholderia podalyriae | reverse complement strand
AACGAATCGTTCATCCGCGAAGGCGAACGCTTTTCAAAGGAGCGACGGTTGCCAGAATCTCTCCGTCCTGACCGAGAATTTGACCTGCGACAAATCCGGCATTCCCGGCCACACTCATGATGTAGTCCTGGCGTCAGTAAAGACGCCCCCGAAAACTTCTTCACGGAATTCGGGCCAACCCTTGGGGTTTGCGACTGGTCCATCCAGATGATGTTGAGCATGTTTGCCATGCCCGCGTCCGAAAATCGCTGTTCCAGCGTCGTACAAGCATCGCGTCAAAGGACGCATTGTCCCGTCCCGATCAGGCGAATGGGGTTGGAGTCGCTTTCTGGCGCGCACTGATCGGCTTCGCGACGGTCAAGGCGTTGCGCGCTGCGAGGATGTGCCGGATGGTAGCGAGAGATTGTTCCGCCACCGGGCTTGGGCTTTCCCGCCGTGGCAGAGGAAACTCCGGAACACGGACGCGCAGCTGCCGGCAGACGGCGGAAAGATACGGCTTGCCCGAGTTCTCGCATCGTTGGATGGCGGCAGCGATGGCTGCGTCGCCAATATTCCGGCGCAGCCATTCCATCGTTTGCCGGTCCTTCTCGTTGTGTACTCTGACCAAATGCTCCATCGTCGCCTCCCGACTGCCCCTACAGGTGGAATGGATAGACGTTAGCGCGCGGTCGGGCCGAATTAGGGGCGGCAACGCACACTACAAAACGATCTGGACATGTACAGCGCGTCCGGAAACCGGGTCTATCCGAAATTACATCGCGACCCTAAAATGTTGATTCTTGGCACCTCGGGCATCGTGTTGCGAAGGTTTGTTCTTCAACTCTCCCTTTATCTATAGGGGGGAAGTTATCCACAGACGCCGCTATTCGCTGAAGGGCTGTTGCATCACCGAAGT
>NZ_VZQQ01000256.1 GCF_014397785.1 Paraburkholderia podalyriae | reverse complement strand
ATCCTACACGGGTACCCATTGAGCAGAAGGAAAGCTATCGCTGGCTGGAGAACATGCGTCAGTCAACGGCGCTGCTCGGCGATCCTGTGCGCTGCATTCACGTGGGCGATCGGGAAAGCGACATTTATGAACTGTTTTGTACGGCGCATGAACTGTCCACGTACTTTCTCGTGCGAACCTGTGTTGACCGGCTTGCTGGCGATGGCCAGCATACCATCGCGCACGAAATGGAACAGGTTAAGGTTAAAGGATTGCATCGCGTCGAGATTCGCGATGCGAAGGGGCGCCCAGCGACAGTGACGCTTGAGCTTCGTTACCAGCGAATCACAGTGCTACCGCCTATCGGCAAGCAGAATCGTTATCCCGCGCTGCAGCTCACAGCAATCCACGCGCATGAGCGCGATGTACCGCCCGGGCGCGCCGGCATTGAATGGAAGCTGCTGACCAATCTCCCCGTCCAGTCGCGTGCGCAAGCAATCGAGAAGCTCGACTGGTATGCCATGCGCTGGAAGATCGAAACGTTCCACAAGATTCTCAAGTCGGGATGCAAGGCGGAGGACTCGAAGCTGCGCACAGCCGATCGGCTGGCAAACCTGATCTCGATATTTTGCATTCTCAGTTGGCGCATATTCTGGCTGACCATGATTAGTCGTTGCGCGCCACAAGCTTCGTCTGAGACGGTGTTCACATCAACCGAAATTGAACTGCTCGAGCGACTCATCCCAAACCTCCCGCCTACGGCCCAGGGGCCACCGCTCTTACGAAACCTCATCCGGGTCGCACGCCTTGGCGGTTATCTGGCCAGAGCCAACGACGCGCCTCCCGGCAATACTGTTATGTGGCGCGGCATGCAGCGCCTTACCGACATTCAACTCGGATATGAGCTCGCCCGGAACGGATGTGGG
>NZ_VZQQ01000255.1 GCF_014397785.1 Paraburkholderia podalyriae | reverse complement strand
ATAGAAAGCCCCACACCCATACCTTCGGGCTTCGTAGTGAAGAACGGTTCGAATAGCCGATCGGCGTGCTGCAGGTCAATTCCTGTCCCGGAATCTTGCACCGAGACGATCACATAGCCGTCGTCGCTCCCCCACGACTTGATCGTCAGTTCGCGCGGCCGGTCTTCGATCGTGCTCATTGCCTGGATACCGTTTGTAATCAGATTCGTGATGACTTGTGCCAGTTGGATCCGATCGCCAAGCACCGCAGGCAGTTTCGAAGCAAGCGTCGCGCGCAGTGCTACATTGTGCTTCAAGACCTCGCGCTGGAGCAGTACCATGACGTCACTGATCAGCTCGTTGATTTCCAGTCGCGTCATCTCAGGGGCAATCCGCTTTGCGAGCATGCGGACGCGCCTGACGATCTCGGTCGCGCGTTGTACATCAGTAAGTATGCGTTGCACGGAGGCTCGCACTTTTTCAAGGTCGGGTACGTCCCGGTCAATCCAACGCAGGCACGCGGTACCATGGGTGGCGACCGCTGCGAGAGGCTGGGCGATTTCGTGGGCCACCGACGCGCCCAATTCGCCGATCGACGTCAAACGAGACACCTGTTGCAGCGCCTCTTCGACCCGCTTGCGCTCGGTGATGTCGGTGCCCGTTTCGAGGGTCGCGATCGGTCGCCCCTGTCCGTCTCGCACCAGGGCCCAACGGCTGGCCACTGCGGCTTCCGACCCGTCGCGCCGGGTATTGACGATCTCGCCTTCCCAACGGCCCGTTTCAATCAAGGTTTTTTTGATGTCCTCGAGTGCTGCAGGAAAACGCGTGTGAAGCAGACGGTCGGCAACGTGGCCGAGCGCCTCGTGTTTCTTCCACCCATAAAGCGCTTCCGCGCCGCTGTTCCAGTAGGTAATTACATCGTCCATATCGCGAGCTACCA
>NZ_VZQQ01000254.1 GCF_014397785.1 Paraburkholderia podalyriae | reverse complement strand
CACGGCAAGCTGCCGACGCCGGCCGAGCTGAGCGCGTACAAGACGAAGCTGAAGTCGATGCGCGGCCTGCCCGCCAACGTGAAGGCCGCGCTCGAATGGATTCCGGCCGCCGCGCATCCGATGGACGTGATGCGCACCGGCGTATCGGTGCTCGGCACCGTGCTGCCGGAGAAGGACGATCACAACCTGCCCGGCGCGCGCGATATCGCCGACAAGCTGATGGCCTCGCTCGGCTCGATGCTGCTGTACTGGTATCACTACTCGCACAACGGCAAGCGCATCGAGGTCGAAACCGACGACGATTCGATCGGCGGCCACTTCCTGCATCTGCTGCATGGCGTCGCGCCGTCGAAGGCGTGGGTCGACGCGATGCACGTGTCGCTGAACCTGTATGCGGAGCACGAGTTCAACGCGTCGACGTTCACGGGACGCGTGATCGCGGGCACGGGCTCGGACATCTACTCGGCGATCACCGGCGCGATCGGCGCGCTGCGCGGCCCGAAACACGGCGGCGCCAATGAAGCCGCGTTCGAAATCCAGTCGCGCTACCAGACGCCCGACGAGGCCGAAGCGGACATCCGCCGCCGTGTCGGCAACAAGGAAGTCGTGATCGGCTTCGGGCATCCGGTGTACACGATCTCGGACCCGCGCCACAAGGTCATCAAGGAAGTCGCGAAGAACCTGTCGAACAAGGCCGGCAACCTGAAGCTGTTCTCGATCGCCGATCGGCTCGAATCGGTAATGTGGGACGCGAAGAAGATGTTCCCGAACCTCGACTGGTTCAGCGCGGTGTCGTATCACATGATGGGCGTGCCGACCGCGATGTTCACGCCGCTGTTCGTGATCTCGCGCACGGCAGGATGGAGCGCGCACATCATCGAGCAGCGCGTCGACAACAAGATCATCCGGCCGAGCGCGAATTACACCGGACC
>NZ_VZQQ01000253.1 GCF_014397785.1 Paraburkholderia podalyriae | reverse complement strand
GGCTATTTCAAAAGTGGAGTGGGTAATGCGGCTCACGAGGCATGTGGATTGAAGGCCGAGAAGTCGAGCTTGCCTGCGATCAGGAACAGCACGGTCCGCATGGTTTTGAAGCTGGCGTATCCGCGCGCCTTGCGCTTGGCAGCTTGAAACAAGCCGTTGATCGCTTCAATGAAACCATTGGTCTGGCGCGTCTGGGCCCACGCGACGATGCCGTCGAAATGACGAAGAATCATGCGTGCGACGTCCTTCATGAGCTCGACCTTGGAACGCATGACGTTGCTACACCACCGGCGCAACATCTTGGAGACTACATGGATTTGCTTGCGATCGAGTATCTCGCGCAGCTGCTCGCGGTACATCCAGGCACGGGCGGTGCGGTTGGTGGTGTACTGGCTGATCAGCGCCTCGAGATCGGTCAGTTGCGCGAGATTCAGCTTGTCAGCATCTTTGAGCAGCGACCAGCGCATGCCCTTCAGTGCAGGATCAGCCTTCTGCTGCTCGCGGCGCACACCATCGAGTGCTTTGGACGCGTGCGCCACCACATGAAACTTGTCGAACGTCACACGTGCATCGGGCAGATGCTCGTCCACGCCCTTGATGAAGGCGGGGGACATGTCGATGCTGACCGATTTGATCTGCGCAGGCGATGCGTTGTGTTGCTCCAGGTGATGGGCAAAGCGTTCGACGACGCCTGCATCCTTGCCTGGCGTGACGAAGACCACGCGCCTGCCATCCATGTCAGCGACGAGCGAGACATAGTCGTGGCCACGTCGGCACGAGGTTTCGTCAATGGCCACCGCAGTGACTTCGGACAAGTCAGTGGCGGCCACGGCCATATCCACGTACCGATCACATATGGCCTTCACGCGATGCCACGACAGGTTCACCAGACGAGCCACAGCCGCAAATGTCATCTCCCGGCACAACGTCAGCACGAGCGCTTCAAAC
>NZ_VZQQ01000252.1 GCF_014397785.1 Paraburkholderia podalyriae | reverse complement strand
CCGATGCCTTCGGCGTCCTCAAGCGCGGCGGCCAGATCCTTCACCGCACGCTGGTAAAGCGCCGCCTGGGTCGGGCTCAGGTGGCACCAGGCCTTGAGCTCGGTCTTGTCCGGAAGGTCGTCGATTATCCGCTTGTCGGTCTTCAGGCGGCGCAGGATGTAGGGCCGTACGAGCGTTCGCAGCGGGCCGAAGTGCTCGGCCTTCGCCAGCCGCCTGGTAAAGTTGGCAAAGACTTTGTCCGAGCCCAGCAAACCGGGGTGGGTAAAATCGAAAATGGACCACAGGTCGGACAGGCGGTTTTCCACGGGGGTGCCAGTCAGCGCGATGCGCGATTGTGCCTGGAGTTGCTTGACCTGCCGCGTTTGCCTGGCGCCCGGATTCTTGATCGCCTGTGCTTCATCAACGATGGCAAGGCGCCATTGGATGGTCCCCAGTACCGGCTGGCGAAGCAGCGAACCAAAGCTGGTGATGACGAGATCGATGTCCGCAAGCCGCGCGGCGTCCAGCGCACGCAAATCGGCCGCCGGCATGACCGACGGATGGGCGATCAGCAGGCGCAAGCCCGGCGAAGCGCTCGGCCTCTGCCGCCCAGTTGGCCAGCAGCGATGCGGGGGCGACCAGCAGGCTGGGCCGCACCTCGGTGCTTTCACGCTTCAACACAAGCAGCAGTGAGAGTACCTGCATGGTCTTGCCCAAGCCCATATCGTCCGCGAGGCAAGCCCCCAGTCCGAGCCGGGTGAGAAGGTACAACCACTGCACGCCGGCCTGTTGGTAGGGCCGCAGGTTGGCCTTGAGTTCCGGTCCCGGGCTGATCTGCGCCAACCCCTCCGGCTGACGCAATTCCTGCAGCATGTCGGCCAGCCAGGGCCCTGCAACAAGCTGCGACCAGTCGAGGTCAGCGGGGTCGGCGTTATCGTCGAGCGAAACACCCGCCAGAAGGCGTAGGGCCTCAT
>NZ_VZQQ01000251.1 GCF_014397785.1 Paraburkholderia podalyriae | reverse complement strand
GGCAGGAAGTCAAAGTCAGTTTGTAGGTCAGTCATAAGTTGCGTCCGCAATGTGTAAGCTGCGGACGCAATCTTGTTCCCTCTCACCCGCAGGTTCCAGATGAGCCGAAATTACCGCTTACGAATGATTCAACACGAAGCGTGGCCAGTACCTCGCTTTCAATCGGGACATTGCGGCCGAAGCAACGGGCCAGCCGCCCCTGAGGGATCAGCTTCCAGTCGGTCGCACATGCTCTCGTACGCTTGCCGTTACGTACGCCATTCTCAGGAGTGCGGACTAGTGTTCCGCGCCGGATCGTAGACACCACGAACTGCATGGCGAGTGACGGCGTAGCGACGTGGGTGGATACGTCGAGCATCTGGTCCGTAGCGAAGTTATCGATCTCCTCAAGCATCGTTTCAATGTGCCGGGCCAGGCTAACGTTTTCAGGCTCTTTTGAAAACGGAGTGGGTGACGGAGCTCAGCGGGCGTTTTCATTGAAACGTGAGAAGTCGAGCTTTCCAGCGATGAGGAAGAGGACCGTGCGCATGGTTTCGAAGCGAGCGTATCCGCGTGCTTTGCGCTTGGCGGCCTGAAACAGGCCGTTGATAGCCTCAATAAATCCGTTGGTCTGACGCGTCTGAGTCCAGGCAACGATTCCGTCGAAATGTCGGCGAATCAATCTCACCACGTCCTTCATCGGTTCGACCTTCGAGCGCATGACGTTGGTGCACCACTGCTGCAACATCCCGGACACAACATTGATTTGCTTGCGTTCGAGAATGTCGCGCAGTTGCTCGCGGTACAGCCATGCCCGGGCCGTACGCCTGGTGGTGTACTGACTGACGGGATGCAGAAGATGGCGATCAGGTTGGTCAGGCCGCTGGCGGTGCGCAACTGCGACTCTTCAGCCTTGCAGCCGGACTTCAGATTCTTGTGAAACGTCTCTATTTTCCAGCGCATCGCGTACCAGTC
>NZ_VZQQ01000250.1 GCF_014397785.1 Paraburkholderia podalyriae | reverse complement strand
CCGATGCCTTCGGCGTCCTCAAGCGCGGCGGCCAGATCCTTCACCGCACGCTGGTAAAGCGCCGCCTGGGTCGGGCTCAGGTGGCACCAGGCCTTGAGCTCGGTCTTGTCCGGAAGGTCGTCGATTACCCGCTTGTCGGTCTTCAGGCGGCGCAGGATGTAGGGCCGTACGAGCGTTCGCAGCGGGCCGAAGTGCTCGGCCTTCGCCAGCCGCCTGGTAAAGTTGGCAAAGACCTTGTCCGAGCCCAGCAAACCGGGGTGGGTAAAATCGAAAATGGACCACAGGTCGGACAGGCGGTTTTCCACGGGGGTGCCAGTCAGCGCGATGCGCGATTGTGCCTGGAGTTGCTTGACCTGTCGCGTTTGCTTGGCGCCCGGATTCTTGATCGCCTGTGCTTCATCAACGATGGCAAGGCGCCATTGGATGGTCCCCAGTACCGGCTGGCGAAGCAGCGAGCCAAAACTGGTGATGACGAGATCGATGTCCGCAAGCCGCGCGGCGTCCAGCGCACGCAAATCGGCCGCCGGCATGACCGACGGATGGGCGATCAGCAGGCGCAAGCCCGGGGCGAAGCGCTCGGCCTCTGCCGCCCAGTTGGCCAGCAGCGATGCGGGGGCGACCAGCAGGCTGGGCCGCACCTCGGTGCTTTCACGCTTCATCACGAGCAGCAGCGAGAGTACCTGCATGGTCTTGCCCAGGCCCATATCGTCCGCCAGGCAAGCGCCCAGTCCGAGCCGGGTGAGCAGGTACAACCACCGCACGCCGGCCCGTTGGTAGGGCCGCAGGTTCGCCTTGAGTTCCGGTCCCGGACTGATCTGCGCCAACCCTTCCGGCTGACGCAATTCCTGCAGCATGTCGGCCAGCCAGGGCCCTGCAACAAGCTGCGACCAGTCGAGGTCAGCGGGGTCGGCGTTATCGTCGAGCGAAACACCCGCCAGAAGGCGTAGGGCCTCAT
>NZ_VZQQ01000024.1 GCF_014397785.1 Paraburkholderia podalyriae | reverse complement strand
TGGTCCCCGCCATGCAGGCCGGGCCGCTGATCAGTGGCGGCAGACTGGTGGCGCTCGCCCCTGGGCACGACCTGATGATCGATCTTTACTGGCATCACTGGGCGCAGGAGCCCGAGCCGCTCGCGACGATCAGCGCACTGGTCATGGCAGCGGCGCGGCGAAGCCTGGTTCAGCCGGTGCCAGGGGATGCGCGCGCCAGTTGACGGAGCGTTGCGACGCGCCGACGCGATGCTTTGCGTCGACTCTTCTGGTCGCCGTGATCCTGCCGCTCGTCGCCGGCATTTTTTAGGAGGCAGTAGACGCGATCAGGATGGTCGCAGCGCTGCCTGCGACTGGCGTGATCCAGGCAGTGATCGCGTCACTGCGACAACTGCGATCACCGGCGACGTTGTGGGCTTCGGCGTGGCCGGCTTGTCGACCGTTTCACTGCACGAACGGTCTTTCAAACAGTGACGCACAATGTACCGCCAAGGCGTCGTCAATCTGGCGATCGGGAGCTAGCCGATATCGCGCGGCGCCGAACAATGTCAGTATTAATTGCGAGTTTGCCGCCAATTTTGACGTCAACTTCGCCTTCGTCCATCGGCGCTTTCAGCCTCTTCACGGCCATCGTCACTCTTGGTCACGCTCAGGATCTTCGTGATTCGCAAGGCTGCGGCTTGTAACGTCGGTACGAACAGTGTCATGTCTTCGAGCGACTTTCGCGCCTTCGGTGCAGAAATGCTCAAACACGCAATGACGTGCCCATTGCGGGCTGTGATCGGCACCGCTGCGCCAACGACACCAATAGCGAACTCTGAGTCGTTGGTCGCATAGCCCTGTTTGCGGACCGTATCGATTTCCTGTCTTAACCGATCCGGGTCGACAATCGTGTAAGGAGTAATTGGTTCCCAAGGACCGCTCAACATATAAGCGTTGAGTTGCTTCTGATCCATGTTGGCGAGGAACACTCGGCCGCTGGACGTGCAGTGTAAAGGCGTACGATGCCCCTTCTGGAAATTGAGTGTCAGAGGCGAGTTGCCGATTGCGCTATCGACGTAGACCACCTCCGAACCGCGCATGACGCCAAGACTCACGGTCTCGGAAGTCCGCCTTGAAAGCTCCATGAGAAGTGCGTGGACGGGGCCGTGCGAAAACGCAGTGGTGAGTATGTTGATCGCGAGCTCCAGTAATCGCGGACCAACCTGATAGCGCCCGCGTTCGATGCCGTGCTCGAGAAAGCCGAGTTCCTCAAGATTGCTCACGAGACGGTGAGCCGTCGTCTTAGGGATGCCGAGTGCAGTGATGATATCCACGGTCGACACCCGTCCCAGTTGAGCCGTCATCTCGATGATGTGGAAGGCTCTCTCGGTAGGGGAGGCCTCGGGTTCTGCCATTTTCGGAACGGGGGTTTCAACCTTGCGCATGGTTGCCTTACGTCGTTTGCCAGACGTCTACGCCTGGTAAGAGACTGGCTGATGTGAGATAGGGACGCGTAAGGATACATGAATCAACTGGGTCGCGACGTCGTCGCGCTGCGCCCGCCCGCATACCAACTTACGGCACCGCTGCTTGCTATGCGGATCGGCAAGTTAATTCGCGCGAGTGCTGTTGATGGAAATTGCCCCATCTTTGGTCGACCCGAAGACCGCCTCCTGCTGGCTCCATCGTTCGAGCCCTTTTCGTATTGCCCGATTGCCGCAACTATCTTTCGGGGTCCCTTCTGACAATTGGTTCCGAATTATGGAACAAAAGTGTCATCCGGTGCGCGCGGTTGGCTAAGGGTTTTCCATACGGTTACACGGGACTGACAAGGCTGGCTTGACGAAAATATGCGGATAATCAAAAGGATGTCGCGACAGGCCGAGGCAATAACCTGTATCGCTGAGGCTCTGTCTAGGTGTTTATATGTCCTTGACAATGGAATTATGAGGACCAAAAATTGGGACAAGTGTAGTGCGTTATGTCGCGCTCGCCTTCACCACATCAATGAGAGAAAAGCATGGACGTACGAGCAGCCGTGGCCCTGAAGTCGGGGGCTCCTCTGAGCATAGAGACAGTGCAACTTGCCGGTCCGCGTGCGGGGGAAGTGCTAATTGAAATCAAGGCGACCGGCGTCTGTCATACCGACGCCTTCACGCTGTCGGGAGATGACCCCGAAGGAATGTTTCCGGCCATCCTCGGCCACGAGGGAGCGGGTGTTGTGGTCGAGGTAGGCGATGGGGTTAAGTCGCTCAAGCCTGGTGACCACGTTATTCCGCTTTACACGCCCGAATGTCGTCAGTGCGAGTTCTGTCTGTCGCGCAAGACGAATCTGTGTCAGGCAATTCGCTCGACTCAGGGGCGTGGATTGATGCCCGACGGCACCAGCCGCTTCACGCTGAACGGTGAGCCTGTCCTGCACTACATGGGAACATCGACTTTCGCCAACTACACGGTCGTCCCGGAAATCGCCCTTGCGAAGATCCGGGAAGACGCGCCGTTCGACAAGGTCTGTTACATCGGTTGCGGCGTAACAACCGGAATTGGCGCGGTGCTCTATACGGCAAAAGTTGAGGTCGGATCGAGAGTCATTGTATTTGGTCTTGGCGGCATTGGCTTGAACGTCATTCAGGGCGCGCGACTTGCCGGCGCCGACATGATTGTCGGCGTTGACATTAATCCTGTGCGCAAGGCGCTGGCCGAGAAATTCGGCATGACGCACTTCGTGAATCCCAAGGAAATTGATGGCGACGTCGTCCAGTACCTGATCGGCCTGACCGGAGGCGGTGCGGACTATACCTTCGAGTGCGTCGGAAACACGACGCTGATGCGCCAGGCCTTGGAGGCCTGCCATAAGGGTTGGGGCGTCAGTACTGTGATCGGCGTTGCTGGCGCGGGCCGGGAGATTTCGACTCGCCCGTTCCAGCTCGTGACCGGTCGGGTCTGGAGAGGATCGGCCTTCGGTGGCGCGCGAGGCCGCACGGACGTTCCGAAGATCGTCGATTGGTACATGGAAGGCAAGATCAACATCGATGACCTGATCACGCACGTCATGCCGCTGGAGCGCATCAATGAGGCGTTCGATCTCATGCGCGAGGGCAAGTCGATCCGCTCCGTCGTCACGTTCTAAGGCATTTTCTCCCACCCCAAACGACAAAACAGGAACTCACATGATCAAACTCTACGATTTCGAGTTGTCCGGTAGTTGCTACAAGATCCGCTTGCTGGCCAACATTCTCGGTGTGCAATACAAGCCAGTTTCGGTCGACTTCGTGCGCAAGGAACACAAGACGGAGAAGTACACGGCGCTCAATCCGTTCGGCGAAATACCGATTTTCGAGGACGGCGAGCTGCGTCTGCGTGACGCGCAGGCGATCATGGTCTATCTGGCTAGTAAATACGACAAAAGCGGCACGTGGTATCCCAATACTCCCGAATCCATGGGCCGGGTCAATCAATGGCTTTCCACTGGCGGCGGCGAACTCATGAACGCTGCCGGTGCCCGACTCGTGAAGATCCTGGGCTACCCGCTTGACCTCGAGAAACTTCAGGCTGGTGCCAACCGTGTTTTCAAGATCCTCGACGATCAGCTTGCGAGTCGCGACTGGCTTGAACTGGATCATCCGACCATTGGCGATATCGCGTGCTTTCCCTACGCCGCGCTCGCTGGCGAGGGCGGCATCGATCTGAAGCCCTATCCGAACGTGCTCGCATGGATCGAGCGCATCAAGAAGCTTCCGGGATTCATCGCCATGCCCGGAATGTAGGTCAGTGCGCCGCGAGGTCAATGTGCCCCGCCTCGCGGCCAATCACCATCGCCGCGGTTATTTGATCTTTTGAGCTAGCAGGGCAGTCATGAATCCCGAACTCCTGTCGAGTTTCCAGTGCTTCGACGGCACTCAGAGTGTCTATCGGCATCGTTCTATCGCGTTGCACTGCCACATGCGGTTCGCCATTTACCTTCCGCCAATGTCTGGAATCGAGCGAGTGCCAGCGCTGTTCTGGCTGTCGGGACTCACCTGCACCGAGCAGAACTTCATCACGAAAGCGGGGGCACAGCGTGCCGCAAGTGCCTTAGGGTTAGCCATCATCGCACCCGATACGAGTCCGCGTGGGCCCCGTGTGCCGGATGACGAGGCATACGATTTCGGGTGCGGTGCCAGCTTCTATGTCGATGCAACGCAGGCACCTTGGTCGGTCAACTACAGGATGTACTCGTACATCGTTGACGAACTGCCACGCCTTATCACCAAGTATCTTCCTATCGACGCGGCGCGGATCGGCATTGCGGGGCATTCCATGGGCGGGAACGGCGCATTGACCATTGCGCTGAGAAATCCAACCCTGTTCCGCACTGTTTCCGCATTTTCGCCTGTTTCCGCTCCGACTCAATGTGAGTGGGGGAAAAAGGCGTTCTCTGGATACCTCGGGAATAACGAAGTGGAATGGAAAAAGTACGACGCCGTCGAGTTGATAGCCGACCGAGCGTGGCGCGGCCCTGACATCCTCGTCGACCAGGGCGCGTCGGACGAATTCCTGCATTCGCAACTCAAGCCTGAGTTGTTGCAGGGAGCTGCCGAGCGCGCCGATGTGCCGTTGCGGTTGCGCGTACACGCCGGCTACGACCACAGCTACTACTTCGTGTCGACGTTTATCGATGAGCATCTGGAGCATCACGCGCGCCATCTGGGCGTGGGCGGATGAGCGATTAATTGCAACGATATCTCGGGCCGGGGTGGTCCGGCCGATTGTTCCGAAACGGGGTGCATCATGAAGCGTACTCGACTCTCCACCTGGATTCTCGCGGGGCTTGTCACCGGTCTGATTGTTGGGGCGCTCGTCCATTCTGCGACCGGATCGACCGAACTCAACAAACAGATCGCTGGCTACCTGTCCATGCTGACGGACGTTTTCCTGCGACTAATCAAGATGATCATTGCACCGCTTGTTTTTACGGGTGTCATCGCGGGTATGGGGCATACCGACAGTCCCGGAGAGGTCGGCCGCATCGGGGGGCGAGCCATTCTTTGGTTCGTGGCTGCGTCGATCCTCTCGCTGGTGCTCGGATTGCTGCTCTCGAATGCACTCGGTCTTGGAATCGGCGTCGAACTGCCGCATAGCGCGACGGGATCGGGCGTTACCACCGAGGCCTTTAATTTGCGAAACTTCGTTTCTCATATTGTCCCGCAGAGTATTTTCCTCGCGATGTCTCAGAACGACATCATCGCGATTCTCGTGTTCGCTGTTTTCTTCGGCTTTGCAATTTCGACCCTTCGTGAACGTGAACCGGCCCTTGCTGGGCTGAGTTCGACGATTGAAGGTGCCTTTAAAGTCATGCTGAAGGTGACCGATTACGTAATGCGCTTTGCGCCACTGGGCGTTTTCGCTGCGGTAGCTTCCGTGGTTACTTTGCAGGGTTTGGGGGTGCTCAGCGTCTACGGTAAATTCATTGGCAGCGTCTATGGCGGGATGATTATCCTATGCCTGATTCTGACCGGCATCGGTTTTCTTTTCATCGGCCCGGACGTGTTCCGCCTGCTGGGATTGGTCAAGGAGCCCATGCTTATCGCGTTCTCAACCTCGAGCAGCGAAGCGACCTTTCCGAAGATGCTTGAGCAGCTCGAGAAGTTCGGAATATCGAACAAGATTGCTGCATTCATTCTTCCTCTCGCTTACTCCTTCAATGCAGATGGCTCCATGATGTACCAGGCGTTCGCAACGGTGTTTTTGTTGCAGGCCTACGGCATTCACGTGAGCTTCGTTGGGCAGATCGGGATGCTTTTTGTCATGCTGATTTCAAGCAAGGGTATCGCCGGCGTTCCGCGTGCATCGATCGTGGTAGTAGCTGCCACGCTCCCGCTTTTCGGCGTCCCGGCTGAAGGAATTGTGCTTCTTCTAGCGGCCGACACGTTCGTTGACATGGGGCGAACCGTCACCAACGTAGTTGGAAACAGCATCGCGTCGGCAGTGATTGCCAGATGGGAGCTCCGCCGCGCAAGCGACGCCGTACCGGCATCCGCCAATCCCGCTCAGATTCACCGGTAGATTTTTTGAAGAGAAACACTATGAATGCCGACCAGCTCACTACTATTCGACGCCAATTTCCTGTTACCAAACGCATGTTGTATCTGGACTCTGCGCATCAGACGCCGATGCCCACCAGTGTGCGTGAGGCGCTCGAGGAATTCATTGCAGAAGGCCATCAGATGGCTGGCCCAAAACCTGTCTGGTTGCGTCGTGTGGAACAGGCACGCGCGCGCGTTGCGGCTTTTCTGAATGCGACTTCCAGCGAAATTGCATTTACGAAAAATACTTCGGAGGGCCTGAACATTGCCGCAAATGCAGTGCCGCTGCAGGCTGGCGACAACGTCGTACTGATCGAGGGGGACCATCCAAACAATGCGTACGCATGGCTGAACATGAAACGCAAGGGCATTGAAGTCCGATTCGCAAAACTGCGGGATGGCGAGATTGCCAATGCCCAGACGTTTGCTCCATACATTGACGAGCGGACGAAGGTCGTGACGCTCTCCCACGTGAGCTTTCATGCAGGGCAAGTGCACGACTTGGCCAGCATCGGCAAGTTGTGCAAGGAGCGCGGGGTCTACCTCGTTGTTGACGCGATGCAGTCGGTTGGTGTGATCCCGATCGACGTCAAGGCGCTTGGTGTCTCCGTGCTAGCCGCAGGGACGCACAAGGGGCTTCTCGTACCCCAAGGGCTCGGCATTCTGTACGTTGCCGACGGGTTGGATGAACTGCAACCTGCATATCTGGCGATGTCGAGCATGGCGCGTCCGCCTTCCGACTACATCGCTCGGCCAGACGACCTTGATGTGAGAAAAGACGCCGGGCGATTCGAGTTCGGAAATGTCAATCTTCCGGATCTGCATGCACTATCCGCGTCGCTCGAGATGATCGAAGACGTCGGCGTGGCTGCTATCCAGCAACATGTGACGGCGCTGGGAGACTGCCTGATCGAACATCTCGACCGTCTTGGCGTCAGGCTCGTAGGGCCACGCGACCGTGGTCAACGCAATCATATCTATGTCCTCGGGCTGCCGGTCGAAACGTGGGCGACCTATTTCGCCCGCAATGACGTGCGTGTGTCACCGGAACGTGGTGGCATCCGCGTCTCGTTTGCATTGTTCAACAGTGCCGACGACGTCGACCGTTTTGCGGAAATCGTTCGCAACGGCCTCAAGGAGGGCTCGCTGGCAAAGTTTGCAAACATGGATTAATGGAAGAGGGCAGCGACGGATCGGTGGGATGGATCGTCATTACCCAGTCCGGGCAAGAGCTTGCGGTTCCATGATTAAAGGATGCAGGTTCGATTTCAAAGTGCTGGATTGGAGGCGGTGGAATTGCGAGTTCGAAGGCGGGATTGTTTTCTATAACTGACGATCATTTCTGAATGGGTGCATTGATGAAGAAGATGTTTCTTGTGGCTATTTCCCTTGCGATCGCTTGCGTTTCGGGCGTCGCCTCCGCTGACGATTGGTCGACGATCAGGTTTGGCGTTGATCCAACTTCTCCGCCATTCGAATCAAAGACGCCAAGTGGCACTTTGGTCGGATTTGATATCGATCTTGGGACGGAGATATGTACGCGTTTGCATGCGAAATGTGTATGGGTGGAAAATGAATTTGATGGTCTGATTCCCGCGCTTGCGGCGAGAAAATTCGATGCAATTCTGTCTTCGATGTCAATGACGGAAAAGCGACGCCAGCAGATAGATTTTTCCTCCAGGCTGTATAAGACCCCAAATCGCCTGGTTGTGCGAAAAGGTTCAGGTCTGGAGCCGACCCCCACGTCATTAAAGGGTAAAAAAATCGGGGTTCAACAAGGCTCCATCCAGGAAACGTACGCAAAGAAATATTGGGAACCAGCGGGTGCAATTGTCGTGTCCTATCAAATCCAGGATCAGGTCTACGCCGATTTGATTTCCGGGAGGCTTGATGGAGTATTTCAGGATGCGGTGACGACAGAATATGGCCTTCTGAAGACGCAGAATGGAAAGAATTTCGAATTTTCTGGCGGGGACATCTATTCGAGTAATGGGGCGGGAATCGGTTTAAGAAAGAGTGACGCTGATCTGGAAAATAAAATAAATAAAGCGATTGAGGGAATGCTGGCTGATGGGACTTATTCTAGACTCGCAAAGAAATATTTCGAGTTTGATCCATACGGTAGCTGATGGTACTTGGGTGCGTTGTGGCAATGCAAGGACGTGTGTTCGCCTGCGTAATGAGCTTTCTTGCGACGAGGTGCTGCCGGCTGCCATTTGCGAATGCGTAGTGACACTTCGCGTCGAGCGCGGTGACGGTACTTGATGGTAAAACGTTGAGTACCGTGTGTCGTACTCTTCCGTTTCAAGAGAATACTGAAAAGTGGTGAGTATCTATGAAGAAGCATAAAATCCCCCTAGTCTCGCCCGCAGTTGGGACCCAACGCGAGGTGGTGGCATTGACGTTTGGCAAACCAGCTGAGAAGAAGGTGTATCTTCAATCATCGTTGCACGCCGACGAGATCCCTGCAATGTTGGTGAGCGTAATGCTCCAGAAACGTCTCCATGAATTGGAGAGTTCGGGAAATATAAGAGGAGAGATCACACTTGTACCAGTGGCCAACCCGATCAGCCTGAATCAGCATCTGCTCGGGCAATTTCTCGGCTGTTTCGAGATGAATACTTCCCGAAACTTTAATCGCCAGTTCTATCCATTAAGGCACCTGGTGCCCAAGATCGAGCCGTTGCTTTCCAATGACAAGGCGAGCAATATGCTTTTAATTCGATCAGTTCTCCGGGAAGGCATAGACCTTGAAGTTCCCAGGACGGAATTCGATTCGCTACAGTTGACGCTTTTGAAACTGGCCTGTGACGCGGATATCGTCCTGGATCTTCACTGCTCACTCGAGGCTGACGTTCATATCTACACAAATATTGCAGGATGGTCTCAGATAGAGCCTCTTGCCAGATATCTTGGTTCTACCACACAGCTTTTGGGAAATGAATTCGAGGGAGGGACCTTCGACGAGACGATTGGTAGCTTCTGGTCCGAACTCCGCAATCAATGCGGCATTTCGAAAGCCGTCCCTGAAGGTGCGGTAGCTGCTACGGTGGAGCTCAGAGGCGAGCGAGACGTATCTTATGCCTTTGCCGGAAACGACGCCGATGCGATCATAAATTATCTGACGTACCAGGGCGTGATTGAGGGGGAGGTAAAGCCGTTGCCGCCCTTGCCGCACTCGGCGACCCTGTGGGCCTCGCGAGAGGAGTACCACGCTCCTCATAGTGGCATAGTCGTTTATCTCGCAAAAGTTGGCGTTCTCGTAGATGAGGGGGATCCTCTGTTCGATATCGTTGATCCCTTGGATGAGAGGGTCACCACAGTAAAGAGCAGAACTAGAGGTGTCTTCTACATGCGCCGTGCCATCCGGTTTGCAACGGCTGGAGCGGAAATTGGACGGGTAACGGGAAGGGCGGCAGTTTAGCTCAGACGATAAAGTTGGAGACCGAGTATGTTCTTACAAGGCTATGGCCCGATAATTCTCGCTGGCACTTCGCAGACCATCAAGTTGTCACTGTTGTCGCTCACGTTGTCGTTCGTGCTCGGACTGCTCGGAGCGGCAGCGAAACTGTCTAGGAACCGCTTCACATTTGGCGTCGGTACGGCCTACACGACGCTTGTTCGGGGCGTGCCTGATCTCGTGCTGATGCTGCTGCTCTTCTATAGCCTGCAGATCTGGCTAAACCAAGTGACTGACGCGTTGGCCTTGAATCAGATTGACATCGACCCCTTCGGGGCGGGCGTGTTTGTGCTCGGCTTCATTTACGGTGCATATTTCACGGAAACGTTTCGGGGTGCGTTTCTGTCCGTCCCGCGTGGTCAGCTCGAGGCCGGCAGTGCGTACGGCATGTCCGGTTGGCAGGTTTTCTCGCGAATCATGTTTCCTCAGATGATGCGCTTTGCGTTGCCCGGCATTGGAAACAACTGGCAGGTGCTTGTCAAATCGACAGCGCTCGTGTCGATAATCGGGCTTGTTGATGTCGTGAAGGCGTCTCAGGATGCAGGCAAGGGCACTCTGCGATTTTTCTTCTTCACCCTGATCGCGGGAGCGATTTATCTCCTTATTACGACGCTCTCGAATCTTTGTTTGATCTGGCTCGAGAAGCGATATTCGACTGGCGTCCGGAGAGCAGAACTATGATCGAAGTTATTCAGGAGTACTGGCGCAACTATCTATATAGCGATGGATACCGCTTCACTGGCGTTATTATTACATTGTGGCTCCTCGTCGTGTCGGTAGGAATCGGCTTTTGTCTGTCCGTACCGCTTGCCGTGGCACGAGTGTCAAAGCGGAAATGGCTTTCCAGAATGGTTTGGCTCTACACATATGCATTCCGCGGCACGCCACTCTACTTGCAACTGCTGCTTTGCTACACGGGGCTCTACAGCCTGCAGGTCATCCGCGGTGAGCCGCTTCTAGACGAGTTCTTCCGGAGCGGGATGAATTGCACGCTGCTCGCATTCGCGCTGAATACCTGCGCGTATACAACCGAGATCTTTGCGGGCGCAATCAAGGCGGCGTCGTTTGGCGAAATCGAAGCCGCGAGAGCGTACGGGATGAGCACGCTTACGATGTATCGGCGGGTGATTCTGCCATCTGCATTGCGTCGCTCTCTGCCCCTATACAGTAACGAGGTAATCGTGATGCTGCACTCGACGTCTGTCGCATTTACAGCAACGGTACCGGACCTCCTTAAGATTGCGCGCGATGTGAATTCGGAAACGTACATGTCATTCGAGGCGTTCGGCACAGCGGCGCTTCTTTACCTGGCGATCTCATTTGCTCTGGTTGGGATGTTCCGTCGCGCCGAGCATCACTGGCTTGCCTATCTTCGCCCACAGGGCACGTGATTTACGAACCACACCATGAACACTCAGATTCACAAGGTATTTGTCGAAGAACTGCATAAGCAGTACGGTAGCGTCGAAGTGCTAAAGGGCGTTTCACTGCGCGCGAACGCGGGCGACGTGATCAGCGTCATCGGGTCATCCGGCTCGGGAAAAAGCACGATGCTTCGTTGTATCAATTTCCTGGAGCAGCCCAACGCGGGACGCATCTTCGTCGACGGTGAGGAAGTGCGAACTCATAGAGACAAGACGGGCACACTCAAGGCGACGGACACTGGGCAACTG
The DNA here is from genome assembly GCF_014397785.1 of Paraburkholderia podalyriae. Lineage (GTDB taxonomy): Bacteria > Pseudomonadota > Gammaproteobacteria > Burkholderiales > Burkholderiaceae > Paraburkholderia > Paraburkholderia podalyriae. The sequence continues at coordinate 86,205 of NZ_VZQQ01000024.1, read as the reverse complement.
CGCAGTGTGCGCACGAAGCTCGCGATGGTGTTCCAGCACTTCAATCTGTGGGCGCATATGAATGTTCTCGAAAACGTGATGGAAGCGCCGGTGCACGTGTTAGGGCTCTCACGGCGCGAAGCGGAGGAGCGGGCGCGAGAGTATCTCGAAAAGGTCGGACTAGCGCCGCGCACGGAGAAGCAGTATCCGTCGCATCTCTCGGGAGGGCAGCAGCAGCGGGTCGCGATAGCGCGGGCGCTTGCGATGCATCCAGACGTGATGCTGTTCGACGAGCCGACGTCGGCACTCGACCCGGAACTCGTCGGCGAAGTGCTGAAGGTCATGCAGAGATTGGCTGGAGAAGGCCGCACGATGATTGTCGTCACGCACGAAATGGGCTTCGCGCGAAACGTATCGAACCACGTGCTGTTCTTGCATCAGGGGCGCGTCGAAGAAGAGGGGGCGCCGGCGGAGGTTTTCGGTAATACGCGGACTGAGCGCCTGAAGCAATTCCTGTCGGGCAGCCTGAAGTAAGCTCCGCAGGCTGCGCATCATGCCTTGCGAACGCGTCTCGGCCCCCTCCGTATTGCACCTCGTGAGGCGTAATCGAGGGGAAGAAAAGAGGTTGGATGCAGTAGTGGTATCCAGTGCGTTGCTGCGATCGCTTCGGCGAGAAGCGCTCGCCGCAGTGGCAGTACATCGCAGATTCAGGAAGCCCGCAATCGCGCTTCCTTAGACCGTTTAGTGGTAGCACACCGTGGTGACCATGTATCCCGACAAAATCGACGCTCGCATTCTCGACCTTGTGCAACGCAACAATCGTCTGACCAGCGAAGAGCTCGGAGAAAAGGTGGGGTTGTCCGCAACCGGGGTCCAGCGTCGACTGAAGCGGCTGCGATCAGAAGGGGTAATTGAAGCAGACGTATCAATCGTGTCGCCCAAAGCGATCGGTCGGAATGTGACAATGCTGGTCCTCGTCTCCTTGGAGCGCGAACGAGCCGACATCGTTGATCGCTTCAAGCAGGCGATCTGCAACACGACTGAGGTAATGAGCGGTTTCTACGTTACCGGCGATGCGGACTTTGTTCTGGTGGTGACGGCGAACAATATGGAAGACTATGAACTCTTTACCAGACGCTTTTTCTACGAAAATGCGGACATAAAGTCGTTCAAGACGATGGTCGTGATGGATCGCGTTAAGGCAGGCTTCACTCTGCCGGTACCGACAATCGCGGCGGGTTAGCAACTCGATCTGTATCGCTCGTAGTAAGCGCCTTGACGTCGTTCGACATCAAGGCGCTGCGTCTTGCGAATGCCCGGATACCTAGACGTGTGCTAACTCCTTCGCGAGTTCGTTTGCAACCTGGATTACGGCCTGCCTGGTAATTCCTACGATATCGTCAATCTCCGGCTTGGTGATCGTTAGTGGAGGCGCGAATCCGAGGATGTCACCGTGCGGCATCGCACGTGCAATCAAACCTCGATCGCGAGCCGCCTTCGACACTCGCGCCCCGACTTTCAGTTGCGGGTCGAAGCGTTGCTTCGTGGCCGGATTTGCAACGAATTCGACGGCAGCCATAAGACCGACACCACGAACCTCACCGACGATCGGCGAATCGCTAAACGCATCCTGCAGAGCCATTTGGAGATATCCGCCGACGGTGGCGGCATTGCCGGGGATGTCCTCGCGTTCAACGATGTCGAGGACTGCGTTTGCTGCGGCCACGCCGATCGGATGGCCAGAGTATGTATAGCCATGCGAGAATGCACCGACCTTCTGTGCACCAGCGTCGAGCACTTCATAAACCTTCTTGCCGACGATACATGCCGACAGCGGTGCATAGGCCGCCGTGAGGCCCTTCGCAACGGTGATCAGGTCAGGTTCGATCGCGTACTTTTGCGACCCGAACATGGCTCCGGTGCGACCGAAACCTGTGATCACTTCGTCCGCGATCAGCAGAACATCGTATTTCGCCAGAACCGGCTGGATCGCTTCCCAGTAGCCTTCCGGCGGAGGCGTGATGCCGCCCGTCCCGAGCACAGGTTCAGCGATGAAGGCGCCGACCGTTTCCGGACCTTCCCGAAGAATCAGATCCTCCAGTTCGCGCGCACGACGCGCCGAGAAGTCCAGCTCCGTCTCGCCCAGCTCCGCGCCCCAATAATGGTGAGGCACGCCCGTTCGCAAGATGCCCCGGATCGGCAGATCCATGTAGTCGTGATAGAAACTCATACCCGTCATCGAGCCCGACACGACCGAACACCCGTGATAGCCGCGCTCACGAGCGATGATCTTCTTTTTCTTCGGCAATCCGCGAAGATTGTTGTAATACCAGACAAGCTTCGCCTGCGTTTCGTTCGCGTCGGAGCCGGAGAGGCCGTAGAACACCTTGCTCATCTTGCCTGGTGCCATCTTGACGAGTCGCTCAGACAGCTTGGCAAGCTCCTCGGTCGTATGTGCGGCGTACGTATGGTAATAGGCGAGTTTGTATGCCTGGCGTGCAATCGCTTCGGCCACTTCTTCGCGGCCGTAACCAATATTGACGCAGTAAAGTCCTGCGAATCCGTCGATATACTCACGGCCTTCGGCGTCGCGAATGCGGATTCCTTTGCCGCCTTCAATGATCGTGGGATCTCCGGCTTTCCCGGCGGCGAAGTCGTGAAGCTGTGTGAATGGATGGAGAACCGAGTTGCGATCCATTTCCGAAATCGTTTTGATATCCATACTCATCTCCTTAATCTTTCAGGTTTCCGAAACAGGTGTACTTCTGTTCCATGTAATCAGCCATGCCGTAGCGCGATCCTTCTCGCCCAAGGCCCGACTGCTTCCAGCCCCCGAACGGAATCGGCGCGCCCGTGAACTTCGGCGTATTGACGGCCACCATCCCGTATTCCAGGTGATCAGACATACGCATCGCGCGATTCAGGCTGCTCGTGTAGACATACGCAGCAAGGCCGTATTCGGAATTGTTCGCGCGTAACAGGACTTCGGCTTCGGTATCAAACGGCAGGATGGCGGCTACTGGGCCGAACGTCTCCTCGTTCGCAATATCCATGTCGTCTGCCACGTCAGCCAAAATGGTCGGAGGTACGAATTGGTCGCCGAGCGAAGAATAGCGTCCTCCCAACACGACGCGTGCTCCCGCACTGACTGCCTGGCCAATCTGGTCGCGACATTTCGCTGACACGGATCGGCGGGTCATCGGGCCGATATCGGAACTGGGATCCAGGCCATGTCCCACCTTCAGTTCCTTTACTGCGTCTGAAAACCTTTCCACGAATTTCGCGTAGATTGATCGCTGCACATAGATTCTGTTTGCTGCGAGACAATCCTGTCCGGACGTCGCAAACTTGGCGCCCACACAGCCGTTGATCGCGGCGTCAAGAGACGCGTCATCGAATACGATGAATGGCGCGTGGCCGCCCAGTTCCATCGATACCTTTTTTACAGTTTCCGCCGAATGACGCAGCAGGATTCGACCCACTTCGGTTGAACCGGTAAAGCTGAACGACCGAACTTTGGGCGCTTCAAGAAGGCGCATTGACAGATCGACCGCGTCGCCGTTAATGACCTGAAACACGCCCGCCGGCATGCCCGCTTCATCAGCCAGTTTTGCAATAGCAAGCGCTGATAGCGGTGTTTCGGGTGCGGGCTTGACGATCATTGTGCAACCCGCTGCGAGCGCGGCACCTGCTTTTCGCGTAATCATCGCGATCGGGAAATTCCAAGGCGTAACCGCCGCCGTTACACCGATTGCTTGCCAGGTGACCGACAAACGGCTAGCCGCAAGGTGACTGGGGATGGTTTCCCCGTATGTGCGCTCACCTTCAGCTGCGAACCAGTCGAGAAAATTTGCCGCGTACTCGACCTCGCTGCGCGATTCTTTGATGGGCTTACCTTGCTCCGATGTGATGATTACGGAGAGGTCTTCGGAATTGCTCCGCAGCAGCGCAGCCCATCGCCGAAGGATCGCCCCACGCGCTGCTGGCGGAAGTTCTCGCCAGTCTTCGAATGCATCCTGCGCGGCGTCAACCGCGGCGTCCGCTGTGTACCCAGAAAGCATGTCGATCTGGGCAATTACGTCGCCGGTCGCGGGGTCAATAACGCCCATCTTCGCATGGCCTGTTTCCCATGAACCGTTCACATACGACCGGTGTTCGACCAAGTCTGCGCGACTCAGGGAAGCCAGCGCATTTCTTGCCAACTCTTTCACGGTTTTATCCTCACACGCTCGTCTATTGATTTGAATATCGTAGCTTCGAAGCTCAGCCGAAAACCCGCATTTGGATCGGCCTTACCGTCGCTTTTCAGCAATGTTTTCACGGCTACGCAGTTTTTCGACGAGACGATGGATTGCTGACGCTCAGGATTCGCGTAGCCAAGTCCCGCGCGAGTGCCCGGGAGAGGGCTCTTGGTTCGGGCCTAGCCTATTGAACCAATGAGATTGCACCGATCTAAAGAAGGTGCATGGGGAAAAATGGATCGTAGTGGTGCCGAACGGGAAGGACTGCTGTCGATGCAGCGCGACCGAACAATAGCCATTGGCTAGGTTAGACGAGCGAGGCTGATCCTGCTGATCGACGAAGGGCGCCTCGCGTGTGACGATCATGAACGAATTGCGATTCATCGCGATCTGGCAGACCCGCTTCTCCAGTGAGCGTCTTGCGGGCCTGTACGGCAGGCACCTAGTATCCCGTTCCATTGTTAACTGGGCTATGTGCGCGTAGCATGACGGCATCACCGGAACGGGAGACGCCGACATGTCGATGGGACGACCGAAGGCGAGAGGAGCGTTCGCAACTGACTTCGATAGCGCGTTCGCGCTCGATTTCGGCGGCGCTGGTGACACGTGCGCGCATCGTGCTGGCAGCTGCTGCCGGGGAGCCCAACAGCGCAATTGCCCAGCGCCTACAACTCACGCGTGCCACGGTGGGCAAGTGGCGTATGCGGTTTCTGGAGCATCGCATCAACGGGCTGTATGACGAAGTACGTCCCGGCAAGCCACGCACGATTGACGACGAGCGGCTGGCCCAACTGATTCACAAGACCCTGCACACCAAGCCTGCGGATGGCTCCACGCACTGGAGCGTGCGCTCGATCGCCGCCGAAACAGCCATCTCGCCGACGAGTGTGCACCGATACTTCAAGCTGCTGGGCCTGCAACCGCATCGCACTGAAAGCTTCAAGCTCTCGACCGATCAATTCTTCATCGAGAAGTTGCGCGATGTGGTCGGCCTGTATCTCAGCCCACCGGAGAATGCGCTGGTCCTGTGCGTGGACGAGAAGAGCCAATGCCAGGCGCTCGAACGCACGCAACCCATGTTGCCGATGGGTTTCGGCTACGTCGAAGGTGTCACGCACGATTACGTTCGTCACGGCACCACCACGCTGTTCGCCGCCCTGAACGTGCTCAATGGCGCGGTACTCGCCACCTGCAAGCCGCGTCACCGGCATCAGGAATTCCTGTCGTTCCTGCGCGAAATCGACAAGGCAGTGCCGGCCGAGCTCGACGTGCACTGCATCGTCGACAACTATGGCAGTCACAAGCATCCGAAGGTCAAGGCGTGGCTGGCAGCCCGTCCCCGCTGGCACATGCATTTCATTCCCACCTACAGTTCGTGGCTTAAACAGGTCGAACGCTTCTTCGCGCTGATCACCGACAAGGCCATCCGGCGCGGTTCGTTCGGTTCGGTCAGGCAACTGATCAGACGCATCGATCAATTCGTGTCCCACTACAACGAAAATTGCAAACCATTCACGTGGACCGCCTCCGCTGATTCCATCCTCGCCAAGCTACAAAGACTTTGTTCGCGAATCAGCGGAACGGGATACTAGGTCGTGCGCCGCAAACTGGCCAATGGCTCGACGCACTGGAGCAGCCGCACGCTGGTCGGGCAGTTGGGCTTGCCACCGGCAAGGCGAATTTGCGCAATTGCACAGATTGAACTGGTAGAGCTGGCCCGTTGGGATCCGATTGAATTTTTCCTTTGAGCGCCTGGGAATGACGAGGCGGCTCGACGAATGGGTGGTCGACGCGACGATCGCCGCATTGCGCCGCAATCCTGCGCTCCGACTCGGCTGTAATGTGTCCGCGCATAGCGCCACACTCGATGCGTGGTGGACACCCATCGTCTCACAGCTGCATGCAGACAGATGCCTTGCTTCGAGGCTGACGATCGAGATTACGGAAACAGCCGCAATGACTTTGACGACAGAGGCACGGCACTTCGTCAGGACGCTCCAGGCTCTCGGCTGCCAGATGGCACTGGATGACCTGGGAAAGGCCACAACAATCTGATCGCCCTGACCGGGCTTGGCGTTGATATCGTCAAGATCGATCTGCGTTGCCTCCGACAGGAGGAAGGCGGCACCCGAAATCCCTTGGGTCTGCGTCCGCTTATCCAGTTCGCGAAGACTTACGCGGCGAGCGTCATCGTCGAAGGCATCGAGACTGAGGACGACGCGCAACAGGCGCGGGAGTGCGGGGCGACCTGCCTTCAGGGCTATCTCTATTCCGGTCACTCCGCACCAGACATCGTTGCGGAACGTGGATGAAAGGGTTTTCATGAAAGTGGGCGCGATGTTGAACATGGTCGAGCTGGAGACGTTTGCCGCAGTGGTCGAACATCGCAGTTTCACGCAGGCGGCGGTCGCGCTGAATATCTCCTCTGCTGCAACGACGCGCCGCGTCAAGCGGCTCGAACGGTCGGTCAGGGCGCTGCTGCTGCTCCGCGAACCGACGGTGATACCGACGAAAGCGGGCGAAGACGTGTTTCGTCATTTCATGGTGGTCCGGCTTCAGGAGGATGATCTGCTCCGGCGTGTCACGCCGGGGAGGACGTCGACAACAGCGCTTGCCCTTGCCGTCAACACCGATTCGCTTGCCACCTGGTTCGAGCCAGTCACGCGTGAGCTGGCGCAACACCATGTGGCGCTTGAGATCGTCGTGGACGACCAGGACCATACGCTCGAGGCGCAGGACCAAATGAAAGATGCTGGCGCAGAGCGGACTGTTGCCGAGCAATTCCATTCGCTCGTCATTTAAGCATTCCCGACCATAGGGGACTTACTTATCCTGCCGCCCTTATTGCGGCACAAACCGACCGGATCTTCGTATGCAGAGTATCTCCGTCGCGTATCTCGCGGCAAATCCATTGCGTGTGCGAAATCAACGAGGTAACCCAAAATCCGTCGACCGGTCTCTGAACAAGGTCTTACCTGCGATCGCTCCGGTTTTATCTCGACAAAGTCGATTCGCTTACTGCGATTACCAGAACCCTTCCGATCCGATGCCTAATTGACCAAGCGCCGGATTGGTCGCAACGGTTCATAACCGCACACCCCGTTGGCGCTGTTTAGTAGCCCCTCGGGAGTCTTTTTGAAACCGGTTCTGGACGACTACGTTGGCACACCCTTATGAACGGGAAGACATACCTTGATCGTGGTGCCGTTTCCCGGCGAACTGACAAGATTGATTTGACCACCCAGCATCAGGACGCGCTCCTCCATCCCCGCCAGCCCGAACGATATCTTTCTGGTCGCTAGAGGATCGAATCCTTTTCCGTCATCCCGCACTTCCAGCAGACAGGTATCCGGCGTTCGCTCGAGCGTGATGGTGACCTGCGTGGCCGCAGCGTGACGGGCAACATTGGTCAGCGCCTCCTGGGCGACGCGAAATAGCACGATAGCGCGGTCCTCGCTCAGCACGAGAGTCTCGTCCTGCAAGCGGAGGCGACACACCGTGCACGGATTGCGGTTGAATTCGGCAGCGAGCCACTCGAGCGCAGCCACAATGCCTGCGTCGAGTGCAGCAGGGCGTAGCGACGCGATGACGCCCCGGACAACGTGCATGGTGGTGTCCACCAGGGAGGTCAATGCGCGGGCCTGTTCGACGAGCTGGGGGTGGCCGTCGCCAAACCGCATAGCTAATACCGACGCCCCCATTCGAAGCGCGGTGAGGTGTTGCCCCAGTTCGTCGTGCATTTCCCGCGCAATGTGCTTGCGCTCTTCCTCCCGAGCCGTCTCGCGACGGGAGGCGAGCTCCCGCAGCATCTCGTAGGACTCGCGCAAGCGGTCTTCCGCTTCCTTGCGGTCCGTCAGATCCAGCACGAAAGCGACACCCTCGTTTCCGCCTTCGAACGTCGCGGCGCCGATCAGCACGGGCACGCGGCTGCCGTCTTTCCGGAAGTACTCCTTTTCGAACGGTTCCAGGCGCCCAGTCACTTTCTGTTGTGGTATCCATTGACTCAGGTCACGGGCGAGCCATTCCGGTGGCGTGAGGTCCATCCAGCGTAACCGGCCCGCCATGAGGTCCTCGCGGTCGTAACCCACGATGCGCAGAAACGCGTCGTTGGCCTCGAGAACGTGACCTTCGAGATCCCATATGAAAATACCGATGATGTTGGCGTCGACGAGGCGCCGGATCTTCCCTTCGCGTTGTTCGAGTTCGCGGTACAAGCGGGTATTCTCGAGCGAAGTCGCCGCCTGGGAAGCAAGGAGCCGAAGCACCGCAATCCGGGCCGGCGCAAAGACGCGCGTGGTCAGATTGTTTTCGAGGTATAGCGCACCGATGAGCTTCGCCTGATTCATCAGGGGCAGGCAGAGAATGGAACGGGCGGGTTGCCCACGGACGTAGGGATCCGAAGCAAACGGGGGCTCGGCTGCGGCATCGTCGAGAATGACGCTCTCCCGGGTGCGCAGGACATAGTGAAGGACCGACTCCGGCAGAACCGTGGCGGTGACGGGCTCGTCGTACAGCTGCACGTTGAACGTGTCGCCGCTCGTCGTAGCTTCTGCGGCGATACGCTGCTCACCGGAGCGTGGCAGAATCAAGAGGCCGCGCTCGGCGCCGGCCTGTTCAATCGCCGTGTGCATGAGCGTCTTGATCAGCTTGTCCAGCACGATCTCGCCCGACACAGCCTGCGACACCCTGATCACAGTGGCGAGGTCGAGGTGTTCAACCGTCGTCGCCATTGTGCTCGTCGGGGCGGGCTCGGACTTTCCAGTCCTAAGGTGCGGATTCGCTTCCTCAAGTTGCCGTACCTTCCCGTCGGCTCCCCAACGCAGGTAGCAGTAGCAGGCGTCCTGCAAATACACACGGGCAATTTTCTCAAAACCGTGTGCCGCGTAGAAGCGGGACGCGAGTTCATTGGCGAGCGCCTCATTGTGAATAAAGCCGTTTGCCTGGGCCGAGTGAATAGCGTGTTCGTACAGACGCTCAGCATCGAAATTGCACCCCTCCATGCGGGCGAGCTCCGCACCGACCAGCGCGGCGCGGTTCTCGAAATTCTCCGGACAGTTTTCCGCCCAGATCTCCAGTTGCCTATGATGCGCAGCCACAGCGTCCAGGTGCTGCTGTCGGTCCTCGGCTGGTGCGCAGTCGCACCAGGCGGCTCGGGCCAGTGCGGCGTAAAAGTGATAGTCGGCATCCTCGAGGTGCGCGGATGAGATCCAGAGCAGCCGTTGCCCCTTCGATGCGGCGTCCATGGCCGCCGCATAGTCGCCGGCCGTATAGCGCGCCTGCAATTTCCGAATCCAGTACCCACACGCAGCCAGCTTCAAGGCCGGATTGCTGGACAAATGCTGTTCGATACGAAGCTCATTGAACTGCCCGTCGTCAAGGCAGCCGAATTTCAGCGTCAAGCCACGGAGCATCCGGATCAATGCGAGCCGCGCTGCGAAGATGTCGATGACGAGGCCGAAGCGCGCCTTCTCGACGAACGCGAGGCCACGTTCGGCTTCGCCTTGCACCTCGGGCAGAGGATCGCCGGCGAAGAGCAGGTCCGAGTTGAGACCGTCGCACGCATAGGCTGCATGCGTGAGGTCTCCGATCCGGTTCGCCGCGTCGAACGCGCGGCGCAGCAGATCACAGCAAGCCCGCACGTGTTTCATCCAGGGTACGACGAAAACCGCGAAGCAAAGATAGGTGCTCGCCTCGAAGCGTTTTAGTCCGTGTCGTTCGGCCAGCTCGTAGCCGAGCTGGCCGAACCGGAATCCGGCCTGGTAGTCGCCGAAACGCGGTCCGGCGATCCTGGCGAGCATGACATAGGCGACGCATGAGGCATCGCAGTTGCCGACTTCGAGGCTTAGACTGACCGCCTTGCAGTTCGCCAGGGAAGCCAGGTTCGCATCGGTAAAAATGGCCGGCGGCAAGAGCTTACTCAGAAGCGCGACGGTCGCGAGGGAGGCCGGGTCCTTCATCAGTGGCAGGTCGACGAGATCCTCGATGGCCCGACCCCGAAGCAGTGACCAGACGCGCTCGTATTCGCGTTGTACCTCATCGTCTTGCGGATGGGGTGACCACTCAATACCGACAAGCCGAAGGTAGTCAAGACCCACAGCGACCGCGCGGCCGCTCTGATCGAGGGTCGTGCAGACATCCATGTGCAGGCATGCAATCTGGGCTTGTTCGACCGTTGTCGTGACGCGACTTGACAGCGCCGCCAATCGCTCCTCTGCGATCGATAACTGGCCGGTGAGGAATTCGCATTCGGCCCGGCTCAGCTCCAGTGCAAAGATCAGCTCATGCCGTCGCACCCAGCAATCCTCCGCCAGCTGCGCCGCACCAGCGACGAGATAGGCGAGCGCCGCGGCGTAGGCGGTGGCCCCCTTGGCGCGCTTGCCTGCGATCAGGTTGAACTCGGCGAGCTGGTCCCGTTCCTCCTGGTCGGTGATCAGCGCGGCGCCGCGGTTGAGCTGACTGACGATGTCGAAGATCGCCTCCTCCCGCTTCTCGGGAGGTGTGTGTGCCGCGAGCAAGCGACCGATCCGGAGGTGGCCCTCGGCGCGTGAGGCTTGCGGGATCAGCGAATAGGCGGCTTCCTGAATCCTGTCGTGAACAAACCTGTAGGAGCCCTCCAGCCGCTCGACCAGTTCCTGACGAAGTGCCTCCCACAGCGCCGCATGGGCCTGCTTTGTCGAAGTTCCGAGAACGATCGCAAGCATCGCGATCGCGGCAACGTTGCCGAGGCAGGCGAACTGCTGCAACGCCTGCTGCGTGTCGACCGGCAGGCGGGCCAGCTTGCCGACCATCAGGTCGACGACATTCTCGGTATAACCCTTGGCATGGATGCGATCGAGATCCCAGCACCAGCACGCCGCCTCATGATCGAAGGTGAGTAAGTCCTCTTCGGCGAGCGCGTACAGAAACTGGATCACGAAGAATGGATTGCCGGCGGTCTTCGCATGTACCAGCTGCGCCAGCAGCGCGGCGCGTTCCGGCTCGCCGTGAAGGGCATCCGCAATCAACTGCTCCAAGTGCTCGCGACCGAGCGGCGCGAGTGTGAGCTCCTGCACCTGCGCTCCTGCTTGGCGGATCGCATCGAGCTTGCGCGTCAACGGATGAGCGGCGTCGACTTCATTGTCGCGATACGCGCCGATCAGCATGAGATGCTGCAGGTTCGACCGGGTCAGCAGATCCTCCAGCAGATCGAGTGTCGCCGGGTCGAGCCATTGCAGATCGTCGAGAAACAGCGCCAGCGGACGTTCGGGTCGGGCAAACACGCCGATGAAGCGCCGGAACACGAGCTGGAACCGGCTGTATGCCTGCTGCGGCTCAAGCTCCGGGACGGGCGGCGGGTCTCCGATGATGAGCTTCAGTTCGGGGACGAGCTCGGTCATGAGCCGCGCATTGGGCTCCAGCGCTTCCAGAAGGGCATCACGCCAGCTCGCCAGCTCTGTGTCTCGCTTGCCAAGCAGCGGCCGCACCAGGCCTTGAAAAGCCTGCACCAGCGTCGAATAGGGGATGTCGCGCTTGTACTGATCGAACTTGCCGGAGGCGAAGAGCCCGCGCGACGGCACCAGCACCTTGTGCAGTTCATTGACGACAGAAGACTTGCCGATGCCGGAATAGCCGGAGACGAGCACCAGTTCGGGCGCGCCGCGCTTGACGACCCGATCGAACGCGGCAACCAGGGTATCGACCTCGCGTGCTCGCCCATACAGCTTTTCAGGGATCAGCAGCCGGTCGGGCGTGTCGTGTTCGCCCACCGGGAAGGCATCGATGCGGTGCTGACGCTCCCAATCGGCCAGGCAGCGTCGCAGGTCGCGCTCGACGCCGGCGGCGGTCTGGTAGCGCTCCTCGGCGGTCTTGGCGAGCAGCTTCATGACAATGTGGGAGAGCGGAGCCGGGACCGTCTCCACCCGTTCGCTGGGCGGCACCGGCTTTCGGGCGATATGGCAGTGCACCCATTCCATGGGGTCGGCGGCCGTAAACGGCAACGCGCCGGTGAGCATCTGGTAGAGCGTGACGCCAAACGAATAGAGATCGCTGCGCGAATCCATCGAGCGGTTCATCCGTCCGGTCTGCTCGGGCGCCATGTAGGCGAGCGTGCCAGCGATGGTCTCAGGCGGCTCGGGCGGCTGCCGCTCGCGCGGCAGCCGCGAGGCAATGCCGAACCCGGTGAGTCGCACCTGTCCGTCCGCGCAGTTCACCAGGACATGGGCGGGCTTGAGGTCCTTGTGGACGAGGCCGCGCTGGTGGAGCTTGCCCAGCGCCGCGGCGATGCCGACGGCGTGGCCTACAACACGCCCTACCTCCATGGGCGCGCCGAGCAGCCGCTCGAGTGGCTCACCGCCCGGATCCTCGAGGACCAGCAGGGTCCGGCCGCCTTCGCTCACCAGCGCCAGCGGTCGTACTGCCCACGCGCCGTCCAGTTCATCCTTCAGTCCAAATTCGTGAGCGAGGCGATCCAGGCTGACGGGTGATGGGTGCTCGGCGGCCGGCCGCGCAATCAGTACGTTGTCGCCGCCATCGTCCTGGCGCCGCCCTCGACAGAAGATGCGCTCGTCATCCTCCCACAAGATGTGGAGGCTGTTACCCATCGGCGCCGGAACCATAGGAGGGGGGGTCATCTGCCGCCCGCTGCAGTCATGGTCAGACTGCTGTTTGTCATTGGGTTAAGGAGGGGACCCCAACATGCGCCCGTCTCAACTCGCAGGGTGCACTGGAAAATCAGATTACAACACGGCATCGCCATGGTCAGCAAGGCGCGCAGCAGAAGTCAAGCATCAGCGTACACCTTGGACACCCCCGGCGTCACACAGATGTCGCCTCTGAATTTTCTTAATTTGAAGAACTCAGAGGTGCAGGTTGAAGGCCAAACAGACGTATTCTGTCGAATTGAGGGAGCAGGCGCTGGCGAAGGTCGCAGACCTGTCTCCTGCGCATTCAGATGATAATCTGTCGCGCCGCGTCGGGTGCCAATACAAAACGCCAGTCGGTGCCGGCGATCGGCTGCGCCCGTAACAACTTGGTGACTCCGCCGATTTTGACGAGCATCGGTTCGGAACCAGTCTCCAGCAAGGTGAGGGCATCGATCGACGAGCCTGGTGATAGCTCGGCCGCAGATTTCATAAGCAGATCAGGTCGCGAAATGGCGATGATTCTTTCTCTTTGGTCAACGAGGAAGGCAAAGCTCGCTGGTGTGGGGCAGCTTCGATTTAGCATAGACCCGGATCAACGCGGTGTTTTTAGAAAAAAGGACAGTCAAAATTCGGTATGCAATAGCACTTGTTGACTGTCCCAGTCGGGCCGATTAGAACTTGTGTCGTATGCCAATGCGCAAAGCTGTCTGGCGGTCACTGGTCGATGCGGTCAAGCCGTTGATGGCGGCAACCGCCGGTTTGTTTGTCGAATCGGTTCCGGATGCTTTTTGCAAAACCCCAATGAAATACACATCGGTGCGTTTGGAGAGTAAATAGTCGGCGCCAATCGAACCCTGATGGTAGGTCGCGCCAGCGTTGGAACCTGCTGTCGTTGCTGTGCTGCCACCTTTGGTGTAATCGTATGCAACACCCAGCAGTAGTGCTGGAGTTACCTGATATCGGAAATTTACTTCCGCGTTGTTAAAGTCGGCCGCTCCTCTGTAACGACTTGGATTCGGTCCCGAAGTAGCGGTGTCACCCAGGCCGGCAAACTGAGTGTAGGAGTATGTTGCTCCAACTGTTGCAGATCCGATCGTATACGCGGCCCCGGCTCCGACAACCTGATAGGTGTGCGCGGACATGAATCCACTGATAACGGGCGTAGTCGAATTTGCCGTTGCGGAAGTCAGCGTCGTCGATGAGCTGCTTCCAAAGAAGCCGACGTTCGCGTTACGAACATTCAAATATCCCACGCCAGCGGTAAGTCCTGCGCCGGCGTAGCTCGCACCCAGAGACCACACCTGATTCTGCGTAACGTTTCCGGCAATTCCGCCGAGACTATATAGTCCGCCAAAAGTAATGCCGCCAATCTTCGGACTGGTGTACTTGATGGCGTTATTGGTTCGCTGACCATTGTTGAAATTGTCCATATCGCCAGGATGCGCGCCAATATAGCCGGCCCACTGGTGGCTGATAGCCATCGGAGAAGCATAGTCCACAACCGAGTCATATTGCCGGCCTAACGTGACCGTCCCGAATTTGGAACTGGACAGACCGACATTTGCCTGTCGCCCGAACAGCAAGCCTCCCTGCCCCAAGCGGCCGTTATTGACGTCGAATCCGTTTTCAAGAACGAAGATTGCCTTGAGGCCAGAACCCAGGTCCTCGGTTCCCCTAAATCCAAACCGGCTTCCCTGGAGCACACCGCTTGACAGGTTGTAGAGATGTTTGCCGCCAGTTGGCGTGGCTACGTTGCTTGTGTAGTTGAATCCTTCGTCGATTACCCCGTACAAAGTGACACTGCTCTGGGCGTGTGCCGCTACGTTAAACAAAGACGAACCCACGATCCCCATCGTAATAGCTTTCTTCATGATTGACTCCATTAGTTATACTTATCTAGTGATCAAGGTTCACGAATAATTCATTGCGTGTGACTATCTTGAAAGTTCCTCGAGCCCGACATTGCAAGTGCGCGGACCCAGGATGCCGATTGAAAGCATGACGACCGCCATAGCACCGGAGATGAAAACGAAGACGCCGCTTACACCAAAGTGCTTGAGTATGTCGGCGATCAAAAACGCTGAAAAGATCGCGGACAGCCGACTCCAGGAATAGACGAAACCGACTGCACGTGCGCGAATTCTGGTTGGATACAACTCAGTCTGGTATGCGTGGTAGGTGTAAGAGATAATGTTTCCGGAAAGCGTGAGACAGACTCCCATAGCCACCAGTAGCGATGTGTCGTGGAATTGACTGAACAGCAAGCCGCACACGACGTTGACTACGCTCATAAAGACAATGATCGTCTTGCGCTCAAAGCGGTCCGCGATCAGCAGTCCAATCAGGGGGCCGATCGGTGCGGCGAGTGCAATGATGCTGGAATACATCAGGCTGTGCGTAACCGTGATTCCCTGTTTCATTAGCAAAGTGGGGACCCAGCTAGCGAACCCGTAGTAACCGATGGTTTGAGAGACGTGGAACAATATCAACATCACAGTTCGCTTGCCAAAGGGTTTGGCCCACATATCTCGAAAGCTGGTGCGCATCGAGACCGGACCCGGTTCAGCAGGAGGTGGGAGAGCCCGGCCGTACTCCCGTTCGACTTTCGACTCCAGCTCGTTAAGGATCGCGTCGGCTTCGGCCAACCGTCCTTTTTGGGCGAGCCAGCGTGGGCTTTCAGGGAGAGACAATCGGATCCACCACACAAAGATGGCGCCTTGCGCTCCGAGTAAAACGACCCATCGCCACCCTTCAAGTCCGAGAAACGACTGGGGGACAAGCAGATAGGACAGAAACGCGGCGACGGGTACCGCTGAAAATCCAATTGCTTGCGATGTCGCGAACGCGCGCCCCCGGATTTGCTTAGGAACGAGTTCCGAGATGTACGCACCGATCGTTATCAGCTCGACACCCAAGCCTATGCCCGCGAGAAAACGCCAAAGATTAAGGCCCAGCGCGGTATTCTGGAAAGCCATTACGGTGTTTGCGAGGACGTAGCCAAGAAGCGCATATGTGAAGACGGCGCGGCGCCCAAACTTGTCAGCCAGGAACCCACACGTGAGGGTTCCGAGAAACAGGCCGGAGAACAATGCCGCAATGAAACTGGCGATGCCGGAGGTCCCGAAAAGACCGTGGGTTGTCTGCGTGAGAACACCGCTCTTGACGAGGCCAGGGGCGATATAGCCGGTGTACATGAGGTCGTAGATCTCGAAAAACATTCCAAGGCTCAGCATGATGACCATCTTCCAAACCGCCATCGTTGGGGGAAGCCGATCGAGTCTCGCGCCAATGCGGCCCACAGATAAATTGTGGCTATCCTCAAGCCGGCCGCGTTCCCGTGTTGTATCTCGCGACGATATCTCATCGTCGGGATAACTCATCGCCCTGGGCAGTTTCATTTTTGCGTCTCCTTGTTTTGATATAAAGCTGACTCTGATAGGTGTACTAACCCCCGGGAACTGGCTGGCTCAAACTGCGGACGTATTCCTATCCAACCCTGCTTAGCGTCTGCTTGTACTCTTTACCCTTGTCGGCGTACGCCGTTGCATTTGCCGCGATGTTCCTAATCTCGTCGGCCGTTAGTTCTCTTGCAACTTTCGCGGGTGCACCGATGATCAACACATTGTCGGGAAACACCTTGCCTTCCGTGATAAGCGCGCCGGCACCGACCAGGCTGTTCTTTCCGACCACCGCACCATTCAGCACGACCGCCTGGATTCCCACCAGGCTTCCAGCCCCAATCGTGCAGCCGTGCAGCATGGCCTGGTGACCAATGCTTACGTTATCCTCAACTACGAGCGGAAAACCCGGGTCGGCGTGAAGAACGGCCCCCTCTTGAACGTTAGTGTTTTCGCCAACGAAAATTGGCTCGTTATCGCCTCGCAATACGGCGTTAGTCCAGATACTGGCGCCCGGGCTTATGGTGACCTGACCGATGACAGTTGAACCTTCCGCGACATAGGCGGATTCCGCGATGGCGGGAAGAAGCTCACCCAACCGTAAAATTGACATAAATAGTCCTTTTTCTTGCGACGACAGGTGTGAACCGGTCGGGAAATGGATACCTGCGCTACCTAGCGTCGACGGCGTTGTCCTGAGTCTTCAATGGTCCGATGCGCGAGATGTCGCTGATTTGCTGCGACGTGTAACCGAGTGATTCAAGTACTTCCCGAGTATGTTGGCCGATGGAGGCAATGGGTAGGCGAGGTTGTAGTCGCGCACCGTCTATTGACAGCGGCAACAGTGGCATTTCGGTTTCCGATCCGTCATCCAGTTGTAGCTTTGCGAGCCCGCCACTGGCCTTGAGATGTGGATCGTCGAACAATTCTTCGGGACGCGTAATGTTTGCGAACGGCACATTATTCGACTCGAACGCCGTGGCGAGTTTCGACGGATTGAGGGTTCGGAGGGTTTCCGCGAGAGTCGGGATAATCCATTCCCGCGCGTGGACGCGGTCGTTATTCGATTGCAGCCGATCATCGCCCAGCAGGTCCTGCCGGTCGATAATATTGCAGAGTGCTTTCCATTGGGCATCACCAGTGGCGGCGATGAACATCTGATGCCCGTCTGCCAGCTCGAATACGTCATAAACAGCCCACGCGTTAATGCGCTCTGGCATTGGCGCGGCAGGCTGCCCTGTCACAACATACTGTTGCATGTGCTGTGCGGAGAGCAGGACACAGTTCTCGAACAAGGCCGATTGGACCTCTTTACCGCTGCCGGTTGTGTTGCGCTCGTACAGTGCCGCCAAGACGCCAATCGCGCCGAACATGCCGCCCATGATGTCATTGACTGAGCTACCGGCTCTTAGCGGACGGCCTACGGGGCCGGTCATGTACGCCAGGCCGGCCATCATTTGTACGACTTCGTCGAGGGCGAGTCGCTTGTCATACGGTCCACTCAGGAAACCTTTATGGGAAACATAGACGAGGGCGGGGTTGCGCTTGCTTAGGGCTTCATAGTCGAGCCCGAGCTCCTTCATCCTGCCGGGCTTGAAGTTTTCCACGAAGACGTCTGCGGTCTCAATAAGTTTTAACAACGCTTCGAGCCCGCTGGCGTTGCCAAGGTCCAGGGCGACGCTTTTTTTGTTCCGGTTGAACGTCCGAAAGAAGCCAGCGCCGGCTCCGAGAAGACGGCGGGTGTTGTCGCCCTTCGGAGGCTCAACCTTGATCACTTCCGCTCCAAGGTCGCCAAGGACCATGCCGCACGTCGGGCCCATAACCATGTGTGAGAGTTCAACCACGCGGATGCCGGCAAGAGGCAATCCCGAAGCAAAGGGGCGATGGTCAGGCTTTAGACTACTCATGATTGCACTCCGTGTGAGCTCAGTTGCTGTGGAACAGAGCCATCGAGAATTCCCTCACGGGCGATATAACCGTAGAGTGGGGCGTCAGGTACCGCGCGCTTCAAAATGTCACGACTTTCTACGAGCCTCCGAAGATCAATGCCGGTCTCGAAACCCATGCTTTGCAACATGTAGACGAGGTCTTCGGTTGCGACGTTACCGGTTGCGCCTGGAGCGTTCGGGCAACCTCCGAGCCCGGCGAGCGATGAGTCGAACTCCCGAATGCCGTAGTCCAGCGCGACCACCGTGTTTGCGAGAGCCATCCCCCGCGTGTCGTGAAAGTGAAGGCTGGTGACCTTACCCTCGATCACAGAAGAGAGAAGTTGGAGGAGACGGCCAACATGCCGGGGCGTGGCGTGGCCTGTGGTGTCTCCGAGTGCTATGACGTCAGCACCCGCATCAAGCGCCTTTAGAACGATTCTGCATACGTCCTGTTCTGGGACGTATCCCTGAAAGGGACATCCGAAGACTGTTGAGAGGCCGGCGACCACGGTTGTTTGCGCCCATGCCGACTCGCTGTCCCGGAGTTCGCGCATTCGCTGAAACTCCTCGATCATTGCATCGGGCGTCTTGCGGACGTTGGCAAGGCTATGCTGCTCGCTGATCGAGATTGGCGCGACGACGCGATGTACGCCGGCTTTCAGAGCGTTCTCGGCACCCCTCAGATTTGGCACAAGCGCCGTAACGCGAAGTTCCGGCAGGGTCAGCGCGTGTGCAACAACCTGCTCGGCGTCCGCCATTTGAGGAAGGAGCCTCGGCGGGACGAAGGATGCGACTTCGATGTGTCGGATGCCGGCGTTGTAGGCAGCATCAATCCATGCCTTCTTCGCTTCCGTCGGCATGATCTGGGGAATGCTTTGTAGGCCATCCCGAAGCCCCACTTCCTGCACGACTACTTTCTTCTTTGTCACGTTGCAACCCTCTGCTCATGCGATGAGAGCCGAGAGTGCCGGTTTCAATCATGTACAACAATCTGCCTGCTGCGATGGCGTCCATCGCCGATCGCGATGGCTCCAAGACCTCACGGGACGGGGGGTAGAGGGAGTACGGGCAATCCCTGTAAGGGTAAATTGGGGGGGTGTGAACAGCCCGAATCGGAACTCATGAGGTGGTCGAAAAAGCGACGGGCCGCAACCGACAGTTTGTCAACGTGCTGCACACATATCACGAATTGCCTGGTCGCCCAGTCATCGGATAGCGGTATCGTGCAAATATCGTACGTCTGGCGATACCTTGTGACAGCCTCAATCGGAAGTACGGCGAGCCCCAGGTTTAGCTGGATGAGACGGAGCGCTGCGTCGAACGTCGAGACGTTGGCGCGGTATCGGAGCGGGCGGTCATGCTCTGAGGCGACACGCTTCATTAACGAGTTGAGAGCTGCGTTCACAGACAGGCCGATTTGCTCGTACTTGAAGGTGTCAGGGAACGCAAGTATGGACATTCCAGAAAGAGGGTGGTCCTTGTGCACCACGACACCAAAGTGATCATCGCGGAACGGTAGCATCTGCACTTCTGTGCCTCCTACAAAGTCGCGACAAATGCCAATGTCTGCGATACCGTCGGCAACGCCCCGCACGATCTCAGTACTAACCCGCTCGTCCAGAACGACGCCAATTTTCTCGTTCGACTGCAAGAACGACGCGATCAAGTCGGGAACAAATTCCACAATGGACGAGACGTTTGCCATCACGCGCACAAGGCCCCGAACGCCAGTCGAAAATTCGCTGAGATCTGCCTGAAGGACCTCCACGCTGTGCATGAGGTGCCGGGCATGACGTAAGAGTACCTCCCCGGCGGCCGTGGGACTCACTCCGCGCGCGCGCCTTGAGAGCAGGGGGGTACCCAGCGATTGCTCCATGTCCGTAATACGCTTGCTCACAGCTGCCGCCGCGATGGCTTCCCGCTCGCTCGCCCGGGCAATACTGCCCTCCTCACATATTGCGACGAATAGCCTCAGTGATGTTGGGTCCGGTTGCCACATCGGGGTCTCCTTGGAAGCGGCGAATGTATTAACTTTGGCGGGTATAGCCGAGGAAATCGATGAATGCGCGGGCGGCGGGTGATGGGGGTGAATTTTTGCGCCACAGCATACCAACGTCCATCTGTGGGATGGCGTTCGCCACGTCGCGCGCCTCAATCCGTTTTCCTTCGAGTGACCACGGCCGAAATACCATTTCTGAAAGAATGGTCACCCCGAATCCATGTGAAACAAGTCCACGGAGCGCCTCAACGGAGCCAGTGCGGAGGATGACATTGGGGGTCAACCGTTCCTTTTTCCAGTATCGCATGGACGATTGTTCGCCTTCGTCAACTGTCAGCATGATGTACGGATGCTCCGCAATCTCGCGGAGCGAAGGGTTTTGCGATTGCGCAAGCGGATGTGATGGCGCCACCCATAGCTTACGTTGCGAGCGGATCAGGCTGCGGTGCTCGAAGCGACCGATTTCAATCACATTGGACAGTAGCGCAACTCCGATATCAATCTTCCCCGACAGAACGGCCTGCTCCAGTGTGAGACGGTCAAGATCTTGCAATTCGAAATGAATCTGTGGGTAACTGGCCCTGAATCTCGCCAGTATTTCCGGGAGGAAGTATCCCATCACTGTATAT
Organism: Paraburkholderia podalyriae; assembly: GCF_014397785.1. Taxonomy (GTDB): domain Bacteria; phylum Pseudomonadota; class Gammaproteobacteria; order Burkholderiales; family Burkholderiaceae; genus Paraburkholderia; species Paraburkholderia podalyriae. Next base: position 65,410 of record NZ_VZQQ01000024.1, on the reverse strand, counting down.
GACGCGCCGATGCGTACCGTTCCCTGTGTGTCACGTGCTCTGGAGCGCGACTTATGCAACGCGTCGCTGAGGGAGTCGATCACGTGCCGCGCGTGATAGTAGAAGTCGTGGCCTTCCAATGTCAGGGATACGCCATGGGGCAGCCGGTCAAAGAGACGGGTGCGCAAGACGTCTTCGAGTGCAGACACGGCGAGCGTGATCGCGGATTGCGATACATGTTCATTAGCCGCTGCCATCGAGAATTGGCCGCTCTCGGCAGCAGCCACAAAGTAGCGCAACTGACGCATCGTAATATCTTTTGACATTGGAAATACTCATATCGGTGTTTCGAATTTGAAATTTTACAATATCTGTAGCCGTTCATATACTCTCGCAAACTGTCCAATTAGCGGAGACGGCGCGATGGAGTCGTGTGTTCAAAAAGCTGTTCAGACCGGCGGCAGCCTTGCGGCGGTCTCGCTTGATGACAAGTACATCAAGCTACAAGGCCGTGTGTACATGACGGGCACCCAGGCACTCGTGCGTATGCTGCTGGCCCAGAAGTCACGGGATGAAGCCCTCGGGTTGAATACGGGCGGCTTTGTCTCTGGATATCGCGGGTCACCGCTTGGTGCAGTTGACCAGGAATTGTGGAAAGCAAAGCAGCATCTTGCTTCCCATAACATCAAGTTTGTGCCTGGACTGAACGAAGAGCTGGCAGCGACCTCCGTCTGGGGGAGCCAGATGGTCAACCTCGACCCCAATGCGACGGTTGATGGGGTGTTTTCCCTGTGGTATGGGAAAGGTCCCGGCGTTGACCGCAGTGGAGACGTGTTCAAGCATGGAAACATTGCCGGCACGTCAAAGCACGGTGGCGTCCTTGTAATTGCGGGTGACGATCACAGTTGCAAGTCGTCGAGTCTGCCCCATCAAAGCGAGCACGCGTTTATTGCAGCTATGATGCCCGTCATGAATCCGTCAGGAGTACGCGAGTTCCTCGAGTTTGGCCTCCATGGCTGGGCGATGTCGCGCTATTCAGGATGTTGGGTCGGTTTCAAGACAGTCACAGATACGATTGAGACATCGGCGTCTGTCGATATCGATCTGAAATCGGTCGATATTCGTATCCCAGATAGCTATCCTGTACCGCCTGACGGGTTTTCCCTGCGTTGGCCCGACGCGCCGCTTGAGCAGGAAAACCGGCTGCAGCGAGAGCGCCTGTACGCGCTACTTGAATACGTTCGGTTAAATGGGCTCAACCGGCAGATATGGAGCGCACCGGACGCGCGTTTTGGGATTGTTACTACCGGCAAAAGCTATCTCGACACACGGGAAGCATTGGCACTCCTCGGACTTGACGAGCGGGCCGCATGTCAGTTGGGGATCCGCCTGCTAAAGATCGGAGTGTCATGGCCGCTCGAACCGCAGGGCGTACGCCACTTTGCACAAGGACTCTCGGAGATTCTGGTCGTCGAGGAGAAGCGGCAGATCATTGAATATCAGATCAAAGAGCAACTGTATAACGAGCCGATATATTCGCGGCCGCGAGTCGTTGGCAAGTACAGTGAAACCGGGGAGTGGGTGCAGGTACCGAAAGCCGGAATCCTGCTTTCACCCAATGGCGAACTGAATGCTTCAACAATCGCTGCAACGATTGCTGCTCGCCTGTCACGTCTTTTCAAGGACAGTGAGTTGCCGCCCGGCGTGCGGGCCTACCTCGTGCGCGACAGCTCGAATGTGGTTGGTCTGAAATTTGACCCGTCGCTTCCCCAGCGCGTGCCTCACTTTTGCTCCGGATGTCCTCACAACACTTCTACGAAGGTCCCAGAAGGTAGTCGTGCAGTTGCCGGAATCGGTTGCCATTTCATGGCAATGTGGATGGACCGAAGTACTGAGACGTTCACTCAGATGGGGGGGGAGGGCGCCACGTGGATCGGTCAGGCCCCGTTCACGTCGACGCGCCATATTTTTGCGAACCTTGGTGACGGAACGTACATGCATTCCGGATCGCTGGCGATCCGGGCGGCGGTGGCTGCAGGTATCAACATTACCTACAAGATCCTCTATAACGACGCGGTCGCAATGACCGGTGGTCAACCTGTGGAGGGCAGCCCCACCGTTCTTCAGATAGTTTGTCAGGTGGCTGCGGAGGGCGTGAAGGAGGTGCACCTTGTAAGCGACGAGCCGGAGCAATTTGCTGGGGCCGCGCTCCCCAGGGGAACCCGCGTACTTCACCGGGACAGCATGGACGTGCTGCAGCGCGAGCTTCGTGAAGTTGAGGGAGTAACCGTCATAGTGTACGCGCAAACATGTGCGGCAGAAAAGAGACGCAGAAGAAAACAAAAGAAACTGGTGGATCCTGCTCGACGGGTCGTAATCAACGAAGAGGTGTGTGAGGGTTGCGGAGATTGCGGCGTTCAGTCGAACTGCGTATCGATCATGCCTATCGAGACCGAGCTAGGACGTAAGCGAACGATTGACCAGAACTCCTGCAACAAGGACCTGTCCTGCGTCAAGGGATTCTGTCCCAGCTTCGTTACGGTGGAGGGAGGACGACTGCGCAAGGCAAAGAAGGCCGAACTGGCCGTTCCAACGGATCTGCCGCAGCCAGAAATCGCTCAGTGGACTCGTCCTTACAACATAGTTGTGACTGGCGTCGGAGGCACCGGTGTGATCACAGTTGGCGCCTTGATGGGGATGGCCGCGCACATTGAGGGCAAAGGTGTGCTTGTCCTCGACATGGCCGGTATGGCGCAGAAGGGTGGTGCTGTCATGTCGCATGTGCGCATTGCCTCGACTCCGGACGAGCTGCATGCTGCCCGCGTGGCGGGGCGCGAAGCTGATCTAATTCTTGGATGCGACATGATGGTAGCGGCCGGTAGGGACGCCTTGACCTTGAGCAATCCGGACCGCACAGTCGCGATCATGAATATGGACGTCGCACCGACCGGCAGCTTTGCACGGGATCCGCAGTGGCAGGCCGCGCCGGACGGGCTGCTTGGGCAAGTCAAGGGCCATACGCTGTCTGTCGATGCGATAGAGGCATCCCGCATTGCGACGGCACTCATGGGCGATGCGGTCGCGACAAATGTATTCATGCTTGGGTATGCCTGGCAGAAAGGTCTCATTCCGCTTGCCGAGAGCTCGCTGCTGCAGGCAATCGAACTGAACGGCGCTGCAGTCGCAATGAACAAGGCGGCGTTTTCCTGGGGACGCCAAGCTGCTCTCAATCTTGCCTCCACGCGTGCTGTGGCCGGGTCGGAGAAGGCCATTGCGGTGGCAATGCCTCCTCGGCGGCAAACGCTAGAAAACATTATCTCCGATCGAACGGCTCGGCTCACGGCCTATCAGAACGCGCGTTACGCGCGTCGCTATGAGCGGTTCGTCGGTGAGATTGCTGCGCTGGAAGCTAACCGCCTGCATGGAGATAGCTTCTCCCGTGAAGTAGCGATAAGCCTCTACAAGCTGATGGCTTACAAGGACGAATACGAAGTGGCACGACTTTACACGGCGACAGATTTTCTCGTGCGGCTGAAACACCAGTTTGAAGGCGATTTCAAGCTGAAGTTCCATCTGGCGCCGCCTTTACTGGCGAGAAAAGATAGCAAAGGTCATCTCGTGAAAAGGCAGTACGGCCCCTGGATGCTGACAGTGTTCAAAGTACTTGCCAAAGCGAGGTGTCTCAGAGGCACACCGATAGACCCTTTCGGATATACGACCGAGCGCCGACGAGAGCGTGCTGCCATCGCCGAGTTCGAGGAACTCATGCGCGAAGTGGCGACATCTCTCGAGACCGATGGACTGAAGACCGCATTGGAGTTAGCAAGGCTGCCGCAGACAGTAAGGGGTTTCGGCCACGTAAAGGAACGCCACGCCGCCTCCGTGATCGCGAAGGCACTTGCCCTTAAGTCGAGCGACGCGGCCCGACGTTCAGGGCTGAGCACGGAGGCGGCCTGATCCTGAGAACGGAACTAGCCAAGCAGACTCGCATGCCGGCGGCGGCATGCTTGAAAATATTCTAGGTTGGAGACATGTTATGAGTCGGATTCAGGGGCTTGCCTTTACACTCGGCGAAGAAATCGAAATGCTGCGTGACAGCATCGCGGGATTCGCTGCAGCGAGCCGAATGCGGGCTCGGATGTGAAGCTTCGCGCCGACAAGAAGGGCGACCGCTATGTGCTCAACGGCACGAAGATGTGGATTACCAACGGCCCGGACTGCGACACGCTGGTCGTCTACGCGAAGACCGATGTCGAAGCGAATTCGCGTGGCATTACCGCGTTTTATCGTTGAAAAAGGCATGAAGGGATTCTCGGTTGCGCAGAAGCTCGGCATGCGCGGCTCGCACACGGGCGAGCTCGTGTTCCAGGACGTGGAAGTGCCGCAGGAGAACATTCCCGGGCAATTGAACGGCAGTGTGAAAGTATTGATGAGCGGCCTCGACTACGAGCGCGCGGTGCTCGCCGGCGGCCCCACCGGCATCATGGTCGCGGTGATGGACGCGGTGGTGCCGTACATTCACGACCGCAAGCAGTTCGATCAGTCGATCGGCGAATTCCAGCTGATTCAAGGCAAGGTTGCCGATCTCTACACCACGTTGCAGGCGTGCCGTGCGTATCTCTACGCGGTCGGCCGTCAACTGGACACGCTCGGCACGGAACATGTGCGCCAGGTTCGCAAGGATTGCGCGGGCGTGATTCTGTACACGGCCGAAAAAGCCACGTGGATGGCGTGCGAGGCGATTCAGATTCTTGGCGGTAGCGGTTATATCAACGAATATCCGGTCGGGCGCTTGTGGCGCGATGCGAAGCTGTATGAGATCGGCGCGGGCACGAGCGAAATCCGCCGCATGCTGATTGGCCGGGAGCTGTTTGCCGAGACTGCGTAAGAGTTGAAGCGCCAACTTTCAAAAAGCGGCATGGGATCGCAGTAAGCGCTAAGACGCCGACTCCGATTCTCCGATCCACACAGGAGAAGCCACGCAATGCCGATCATCGAATCCAGGCTCAATCCACGCTCGGACGACTTACGCGCGAACGCGGCGTCTCCGTTTTTTAGACCGAGGAAGCCCCGTGACGGAAAGATGAAATGCGGTAACCAGCCCACGGATATGAGCTTGATCCATCGTCGATAAACAGCCCGTGTGCCGCGTTACCAATCAGGTCGGATACATTGATGTTCGAAATCGCGGCAGCGAGGCGGGTGCTCGTGTGTGGCCATGCGCATTCGCGCAAAAAGTCTGCACCGGCGATGCGATCATTATCGCTGGGGAACCGGGTACGGGGATTTGCGAGGGTTCGATGCCGGCCGTCCGGACGCTTACACCGTAAGCATTATGGAGTTCTGCAATGGCAAGGTCATTCGCGTCACGCAGTATTTCTCGGATCCGTTGGAAGCGCCTGCCAGTGGGTTCAGCAGATCGCGTGATAACGCGTTGTCCGGAGCCAGGAAGCACGTGCTGCGTATGCCGGTCGCACGAGACAGCGGCCGGTTATCAAGCGAACCCCCGAAGGGGTGCAGGTGCACTACCTGCACGCGGATGCGTCCTCCTTCAGACTGAACCTCGCTCGACTTGCAGCAACGGCTTGATCTCCTTGCGGCCACCTGCCGCCCATGCCTCGTAATCGGCATAGGTCTGCTGGCTCGGCGGATACACGCCCCACAGCGCCTCGCCCGCGGCAATTCGCAGCCCCAGATAGGTCTCGATGTCGTCCTGCTTTTCGCAGATGTCGGCGAGTTCTTCCGCGAGATGAGCGGGGACGAGAGTCAGTCCGTCTGCGTCACCAACGATGACGTCACCCGGATACACGGCCACGCCCGCGCAGCCGATCGGCACCTGCAGATCGGCAACGTGGTGATACGAAATGCGCGTCGTTGCGGTGATTTCACGCGAGTACGCCGGCAACGGCATTTTCGCGATTTCGCTTCCGTCGCGCAGTGCGCCGTCTGTCACGATGGCGCGCGCGCCGCGGGCGAGCAGGCGTGTCACCAGGATATTGCCCGCCGACGCTGCGCGGGGATCATCGCGGCTGTCGATCACGAGCACGTCGCCTTCGCGAACCTGTTCGACACCCTGCCATTGCAGATTGTCGGCGTTCGGGCGCGTCGTCATCGTGCCGTAGGTGTCGATGTCCTCCCGCGCCGGAATGAAGCGCATCGTGAAGGCGCGGCCCGCGAACGGCTGGACCTCGTGATTGACTGCCTTGAGGCCGACCAGCGCCGGTTGGCGAAAACCGCGCTTGAAGAGTTGCGTCGTCAGCGAGCCGCTGCTGACTTTCGCGAGGCGCGCGAGCGTGGCGTCGCTGACCTCGGCGCTGCGTGTGGTTTCACGGTCGAGACCCTCGGCGTAGGCATGAAGTGTCATTGCGCTTTCCTTAACGATAGAAGAGAGAAGTGGCGGGCTGGTTCCAGTATATGGAACTGGAGGCATGTCAGCGCTCCAATGAAGCCGATCCTACTGCTAAAGTCGCAGGTGTCGACGGAGCGTGCGGCACGCGCAGACCCGCGAATTCCAAAAGGTGGAAATATGGCTACAGGAGACGGAACCGCAGCACTCTCGAAGGCGCTCACGGTGCTCGAAATGGTCGGCGCGACACCGTATGGCTTGTCGAACGCGGATCTGCTCGAATCCGCGGGTTTGCCTAAGACCACGCTGTATCGCATTCTCGCGACGCTGATTGAGCACGGCTTGCTGCGGCGCGATGCCACGCATCGCGTATACCGGCTCGGATTCCGCTATCTGGAACTGGTGCGCAATTCGTATCTGATGCCTGACCTCGTCGCGGCCGCGACGCCGGAGTTGCGCACGCTTCGCGATCTCACTGGCGAAACCACTTACCTTGCCGCGCTCGACGGCAGCGAAGTCATCTCGCTCGAACGATGCGATGGCGCGCATTCGCAGCGCTCGGCGGCGGCGCTCGGCCGTAGCAAGCCGATCTATTGCACGGGGCAGGGCAAGGCAATCCTGTCGTGCATGCCGCGCGACGAACGCGACACGCTGTTGCGCGGCGTAACGATGACGGCGCTCACGCCGCGCACTATCACCGACCGCCGCCGGTTGCAGGTCGAGTTGCGCATCACGGCAGCACGCGGCTACGCAATCGACGACGAAGAGATTGTCCCGGGAGTGCGCTGCGTCGCCGCGCCGATCGTCGATAACGAAGGGCGCGTGCGCGGGGCGTTGAGCGTGGCGGGTCCGGCGTTCCGCATGTCGCTCGCGCGGCTCGAACTGCTTGGGCCGGAACTGGCCGACGCGGCGCGCCGCGTGGGCGCACAGTTGCAATCGCACGCGAGCCGCGCGGAAGCCGACGAGGTCGGCGCAGTGAGCAGCGGGTGGGCGTTCCATGGCGCGTTTCCGGTCTGGTCGGCCGCGCGCGGCACACTCTTCTGGGCCGACACACTCGCGCCTGCGCTTCATGCATTCACGCCCGGGCCCACTAGCGCGCGGGAGCGCATGGTATGCGGGCTCGATGCCCCGATCGTCGGCCTGCAACTGCGACCCGAAGGTTTGCTGATCGCGCAGGCGGGCCGCCATCTGATTCTCGCCGATGACGACACACTGACCGCGCATGAAGGTTCGAGCGTGTGGAACGACCCGGACATCACGTTGCTGGGTACGGACGCCGCAGGCCGCACATGGGCGTGGTTCGAGACCGGCAATTCAGGCCATCTCGGCTTCATCACCGACGTCCAGCGCTTCGAGGCCGTGTGGAAGTTCAGCGAAAAGATCGATTCGTTGACGTGGTCCGCCGACGGAGTGACCGCCTACGCCGCCGCGTCCGCGTCGGGCACGCTCTACATGCTTCGGCGCGGTTCGTCGAACGTGCGCCGCTTTGCATCGATGCCACCCGGTTCGGGCCGCCTTTCGGGCGTCGCACTCGACGACACCGGTGGCATCTGGACCGCGCTGCGTGACGGCTGGAGCCTCATGCGCTTCGGCGCGGACGGTGCGCTCGAGCGCGTCGTCAGCCTGCCGGTCGCGGCGCCCACCGGCCTTGCATTCGTTCCCGGCGATGCCGGCCGCGCGTCGCTCTATATCACGAGCGACCGCAATCATCAGTCGATCGAATCGCTGGCAGGCGCGCCGCTCTCGGGCCATCTGCTGCGCTTGGAGTTCGACGCCTGACATCACGCATTTCTTTCCAGTCTCTTTACCATGACCGAATCATCCCGTCTTCTGCTTTCAAACGGCACGCTGCAGGCCGAAATCGCGCCACAACTGGGCGCACGTATGTGCCGCCTGAAGGCGCTCGATGGCGACACCGATCTCGTCATGCCCCTCGGCGTATGGCGCGCGCCCGAGCATGGCTGGCCCAAAGCGGGCGCCTACCCGTTGATACCGTACTCCAACCGGATCGCCGATTCACGCCTTGCCTTCGACGGCAAAATTCACGCACTCACACCGCATCCTCTGGATTTGCCGAACACGTTGCATGGGCACGCGCAAAGCTGCGCATGGCAAGTGCTGGCGCACGATTCCCGGCACGCGAAAATGTCGCTGCGCGAGCGCGCATGCGGGCATTGGCCGTGGCCGTTCGAAGCAGGCATGACCTTCGCGCTGCGTGCGAACGCACTCGACGTGTCGTTCACACTTCGCAACGAAGGTGACAGCCCGATGCCGGCCGGCCTCGGCTGGCATCCGTTTCTCGCGATCGACGCGGATTCGACGCTGCGCTTCGATGCACTGCGGCGTTGGGAACTCGATGCCGCGTTCCTGCCGACCGGTCGCACGCGGCCGAGTTCGCAATCGACTTCGCTGACGCGCGGCGATTGCGAAGCGGGCGATTGCGCGATCTATGCCAGCGAATGGGACGGAAACGGAACGCTGGAGCGCCGCAGAGGCACCTTGCTCATCACGGCTGCCGCGCCGTTCACGCATCTCGTTGCGTTCGCGCCGCGGGGTGCGCCGTATTTCTGCGTCGAGCCAGTGACTCACGTTGCGAACGGTTTCAATCTCGCCGCTCGCGGCATCGAGGGGACCGGCCTGAAGGTGCTCGCGCCGGGCGAAGTGTTCGCAGCGCAGCTCACGCTAGCTTGGGAACCAAATCGCTGACGGGACGCGCGATAGCGTCCGGTTCCATAAGGTGGAACTCGCGTCGCTGGCGCGTCTCTCGCGGTCCGAAATCCGCATCGATGCGCCACTAAACTGGTGACCACACTCAGTTCAGCGTATCGCACGTGCCATGTCTGGCGCGACTCGCGCGCGAACTTCCACCAGGAGGAGCATCACTGATGACCCATTCCGATCAGGACCGCTACGCGGCACTCATTCGCCGCTACTTCGACGCCTGCAACGAAGCCGATTACGACAAGCTCGTGTCGTGCTTCACGCCTGACGCCGTGCATTATTTCCCCGCTGGCCTGCCCGACGTGCCGTGGCGCAGCGCCAACACGATCGCGCGGAAGTGGCAATGGTGCGTCGCCGAGTTGGGCTCGCAATGGACCATCGAGAAAATCCTCGTGTCGCACGACTCCGCCGAAGCTGTGATCGAGTGGACGCACTGGAAGACAAAGCTCGGCACCGCGCTGCGCGGCGATGAATGGTATGTGTTCGATCGTGACACTTGCCGCATCAAGGAGATTCGGGCCTATTACGCGTCGCCCGCCGACAAGGGCGTCGCGATCAACGAACTCGTTGCATTCGACTACCACGAACGCGGTTACCACCTGAAGGCGCAAACCACGCAGCCGGCGAACGCGAAAACGGAGGAGCAGTCGTGAGCGCCGTGCTTGAAGCAGCAATCTCTGAGTTCGCTGCGATCGACTCCGTCGTCGCGCGCTCACACGAAGCGCAGGCGGCCTACGCGGCCGCGCGGCATGCGGTACGCAGCGCACTCCTGCGCGGTCTGGCCGATGCGCTGGAGCGTGACGCCGCGCCACTGATCGCGCTCGCCGACGAGGAGACGTCGCTCGGTGCCGGGCGTCTGAACGGCGAACTCGCCCGTACTGCGTTCCAGCTGCGCGGATTCGCGGATCGCCTCGACGCAGGCATCGCTGCGCGCATCGTCGACAACGCTGCCGTTGCCGGCGCACCGCCCGCAGGCCGTCCGCATCTGACCCGCATGTTCGCGCCGCTCGGTCCCGTCGCGATGTTCTCCGCGAGCAACTTTCCCTTCGCGTTCTCGGTGCTGGGTGGCGACACTGCGTCGGCGCTCGCGGCGGGTTGCGTTGTGATCATCAAGCCGCATTCGGGCCATCCGGAGTTGTCGCGCCGTGTGCATGCGCTAGCGGCCGGCGTGCTGCGCGAGCAGGGGCTGCCCGAAGGCGTGATCGGCTTCGTCGATCAGGCGTCGCGCGAAGCCGCAGTGCGCCTCGTGAGTCATCCCGACGTGGGCGCGGTGGCCTTCACCGGTTCGTATCAAGGCGGCGTGGCGTTGTGGAAAGCGGCGAATGCGCGTGCATGCCCGATACCGTTCTACGGCGAACTCGGCTCTGTCAATCCGCTCGTCGTAACGCCGCAGGCGCTCGCGCAAGAGGTCGAAACGCCCGCCGCCACGCTCGCGGCTTCGATCGCGCTTGGCTGCGGCCAGTTCTGCACCAGCCCCGGCGTGATCGTGGTTCGCGACGACGGAACCGGCACGCGATTTGTGGAAGCGCTCGCGCGCTCGCTCGCCGCGCAGAGGACCCACGCGATGCTCACACCAGCGATGCACTGCGGCTTCGAAAAAGCAACCGAACACATTGCAGCGCAGCCCGGCGTAGTGACGCGTCTCGCCGCGCAAGCTGGCTCCGCCGCCGGCCATCCGCCAACGCCGCGCCTCTTCGAGATCGACGCGCAGTCGTTCGTGGCGAATGCCGCGTTGCATGAGGAAATGTTCGGCCCGGCCGCGCTGGTCGTGAGGGCTCGTCACGACGCGGACGTGCTCGACGTGCTGACGGCGGTGGAAGGTACGTTGACCGTCACGCTATGGGGCGCCGAGGCCGACACTGCCGCGAATCGCGCGCTCGCCGCGGTGGCACAGCGCATCGCAGGGCGTGTGCTGTTCCGCGGCGTGCCGACCGGCGTCGCGGTGTGCGACGCGCAGCAGCACGGCGGGCCGTGGCCCGCGTCGACGCAGCCGCAGACCACGTCGGTCGGTTACGCCGCGATCGAGCGCTTTTTGCGGCCCGTCGCGTTGCAGGACGCGCCCCCCTGGGCGATCGACGCCAACCATGGAGGAGCCACGGTATGATGCAGCACGTCGTGATGTTTCGCCGCTTGCCCCATATCGCCGAAGACGCGCAGCGCGAAGCGACGCTGGTCGAACGCATGCGCAATCTCGAAGGCGAGATCGACTTCATCCGCGCGTGGCGCATTTCTGCGAACGAGCTTGCGCGGCCGATCTGCTGGGACTATCTGCTCGAAGCGACGTTCGACGACTCGGAGGCGGTCGAGCGCTACCTGCCGCATCCCGCGCATCAGGCGCTCATCGCCGATCTGAAGACTTACTTCGAGTGGGTCGCCTGCGACTACACCCGCTGAACCAGGACAATGTATTCCGATGAAAACCCTTCTGGTGACCGGCGCGGCCGGCGGCGTCGCGACCCGCGTGCGCCCATGGCTGCGCGAGCATTACAACATGCGACTGCTCGACCTGCGCGAGGCCACTGACCTCGCGGCTAACGAAACCGCGATCGTCGGCAGTATTACCGATCGGGAAGTGGTGCGGCGCGTCGCACAAGGCGTCGACGGCATCCTGCATCTGGCGTGCGCTTATAGCCTCGACATCGACTTCGAGGCGACCCTCGATGCGAACTATCGCGCGCAGCTGTATCTGCTCGATGCGTGCGTCGAGTACGGCGTCCGGCGTTTCGTGTTTGCGAGCAGCCATCATGTGCTCGGCCAGCATCGCGTCGACGGCTTCGCGGGTGACCATGCGAGCGTCGCGCCCGACGGTTTCTATGCACTCAGCAAGGTGTTCGGCGAGGCCGCCTGCGCGCTTTACGCGCACCGTCACGGCATCAAGGCACTGTCGATCCGCATCGGCAACGCAGATGATCGCGTGAGCGACGCCCGCCGTCAGCACATCTGGGTAAGCGGCCGCGATCTAGCGCAACTCGTGCGCATCGGCTTGGAAAGCGAAGACATCAAGAGCGACATCGTCTATGGCGTGTCGCGCTGTCCCGCGCCGTTCTTCGACAACGCGCGCGCCGTCGCGCTCGGCTATGTGCCGCAGGATTCGGCGCTCGATAATCTGGCGCCTGATTTCGTCGCCCGTGACGCGATGCCGGCTTCAGCCGGGCCAGACTTCGTCGGCGGCCCCTACGTGCCGCAGCCGCTGATCGTGAAATCGCCGCTATGAAGATCCGCTCGGTCGAGACCCGGATCGTCGACATTCCATTTGAAGACGGACGCCATGCGCTCGGAGGCGTTGCTTCGGCGTGGACGTCGCTGGAAACGGTGCTGGTTCGCGTCGAAGACACCGACGGCAACGTGGGGTGGGGCGAGGCGTTCGGCTATTTTGTCGCCGACGCCGTGCGCAGCGTGGTCGACACGCGTGTGAAACCGCTGGCCGAAGGCGCGACGATCGAATCGATTGCCGAATGGACACAGCAAACGCAGCGTCATTTGCATATCTTCGGCCGCTACGGCATTACCATGTTCGCGATCTCCGGCGTCGACATGGCCTTGTGGGATCTGGCCGCGAAACGCGCGAAGCTACCGCTGTGGAAGCTGCTCGGCGGCGATGAAGTCACGCGTCTGTCGACGTATGCGAGCCTCGTGCGTTACGGCGACGGCGCGGCGACGGCGGCGATGTGCCGCCGAGCGCTCGATCAGGGCTATCGCGACATCAAGCTGCACGAGATCGACCTCGCGGTGATCGAAGCGGCGCACGCGGAGATCGCCGGGCGCGCGCCCGTCTCGGTCGACGTCAACTGTGCGTGGGACGACCAGCAAACGCTTCGCGCCATCGCGCGCATGCAAAGGCTGGGCGGATTTTCATGGGTCGAAGAGCCGATCTTCCCGCCCGAGGATTTCGCGCGTCTCGCGGGCCTGCGCCAGCACGGCGTGCCGATTGCAGCTGGCGAAAACTGGTGCACCGCCGTCCAGTTCGCGCAGGCGGTGCAGGCCGGGGCCGTCGACTATCTGCAACCCAGCGTGACCAAGGTGGGCGGCATCACGGAGTTCGTCGATATCATCGCACTCGCGCGCAATGCGAAGGTCGGAGTGCTGCCGCATAGTCCGTATTTCGGTCCGGGATTCATTGCCACGCTGCATCTCGCGACTGCGTATCAAGACATGTTGCAAGTCGAATACCACTATGTCGAGCCCGCAGGCCAACTGATCGGCCTCTCGCCGATTCGCGAGGGACACACGTTCGCGCTGACTGATGCGCCGGGCCTTGGGCTTGCGCCTGACGAAACAGTCGTTGGGCGGTTTGTTAGGGCTCGCTGAACGGGGCACCTGATCTTTGCGCGGCCAGCCGATCAGCAGATGAAAAAACGGCGGGCCGCGCGGCTCGCCGTTTTTACTCAGGCTGACGATACTGCGCGACGCCACGTCCGATCAGAAAGGTGGCCATGTGGTCGTAGGCTATCGCCACTTCGGCTAGTAACGTCGCGCGCAGTCCTGCATGGACGAGACCGTCGCCGCGCCACACCTCGACCTCCACGCCCGATTCGCGCAGGCAGGCTGCATACTCGATGCACTGATCGCGCAACACGTCCTGCATCGCCACCATCATCAGGGCGGGCGGCAGGCGCGACAAATCATGGGATTCGAGCGGCATGGCGAGAGAAAGCCGTCGGTCGGATTCGTTCGGTACATACAGTGCAATCGAATCGGCAAGGCCGCGGGCGGAAAGCATGGGCGCTTGCGCGAATTGTTTCATCGAGGCGAAGGTCTGGCTCGCGCTCACCACCGGATACATCAGCACTTGTGCCTGAGGTTGCGTCTGCGCCTCGGCGTCGACACGATCGCGCAAGGCTATGCACACCGCGGCGGCCAGCGTGCCGCCCGCACTGTCGCCGGCCACCGCGCGCCGCCCTGGGTCGAGCTGAAGCGAGGTGGCCGCGCTGCCCAGCGCATCCCACACAGCAAGACCATCGTCGAGTGGGGCGGGGAAGCGCGCTTCGGGCGCAAGCCGGTAATCGACCGCCACGATCGCCAGATCGGCGCGTTCCAACAACGCGTGTGCGAACCAGTCGTGCGTCGCGTGGCTCCCCACGGTCCAGCCGCCGCCGTGGAACAGGACCAGTACCGGCCAGCCGCCGCGCGGTGCATTGCGGGCCGGCCGAAAGCAACGCGTCATCACGCCGCCGATTATCTGGTCGCTAACGACCAACCCGTGCGGTGCCGGCGGCGTGAAATGCGCGCATTGACGCGCGAACGCGGCTCGGCGGTCCGGCAAGTCGGCGGTCGCACTCTGGAAGGTGGCGGCGGATCGAATGAACGCATGCATACCTTCGCTGATTCCGGCTTCGGCTTCGTTCATAAAGTTTGTTTAAAAAAAACGCATGTCCTGACAGGACATGCGCATCAGACAAGCGGCGTGTGCGGCGTTAGCAGACCGAGGCCGGCTTGGGCTCCAGCACGCGATCAGTGCCGTCGACGAACCAGGCGAGAATCAGCGAGCCGACCAGCCCGACCGCACCCGCGAGCACGAACGCGCTCGCATAGTTGCCGGTGGTCTGAATGAGCATGCCGGTGATTGCAGGTCCGACGATGCCCGAACAGTTCGCGAGCCCGTGCATGAATCCGCTCGCCGTGCCTACCTGATGGCGCGGCACGCTGTCCTGAATGATCGCCCAATATGCAGGCGCCGCAAGCATCAGCAAGCCGATTGCTACCGTCATCACACCAACTGCCGTCCAGACCGAATCGACCACACCGGTCAGTGCAATGCACGCAGCCGCAATCAGAAGCGACGTCACCAGCACGACCTTGCGGGAGAACATGCGCTTGCCGGTGCGCCGATAAATCGCATCGACGAGAAAGCCGCCTGAGAGAAAGCCGATCGCGCCGGTAATCCACGGCAACGAGCTCACAAGACTCATGTCCTTCAGGCTGATGTTCTTCGCATCGACGAGGTAACTCGGGAACCACGTAATGAAGAAGAACAGGATGTAGTTGTAGCAGAAGAGCGAGATGCCGGTAGTCAGCACGGCGCGAGTGGTGATGACCTCGCGAATGGAGACCTTCTGGCCTGTCGGCGCTTTTACCGCTTCCTGACCGGACTCTATGTGTGAAAGCTCCGCCTTGTTCACGCGCGGATGTTGTGCCGGCGTTTCGGTGGCGAGGAAGCGCCACATGATCGCCCACGTGATGCCGAGCAGGGCCATCACGAGAAACGCTGCGCGCCAGCCGAACGAAAGCGCGAGGAAGCCGACCACTGGGCCCGCGAGTGCGCCACCGATTGGACCACCGGCCTGGCTGATGCCGGCGGCGGTCGCGCGTTCGCCGAGCGGAAACCACGTGTTCACGACCTTGTTGGCCGTCGATGCATTCGGCCCTTCGCCCATACCGAACGCAATGCGGACCAGAAGCATTGACCAGAAGCCGGAGACGGCGGCCGTCAGTCCACACGCAATGGACCAGCCTGCCATGGAGACGGTCAGCACGCGGCGTCCGCCGAATCGGTCGGCCAAGTAACCCCCGAGGAAGTTGAAGACCGCATAGCCGATCGAGAAGGCGCCGAAGATGATGCCTTTCTCGCCTGCCGTGAGATGAAAATCACGCGTGACGAACGGCATGGCAATCGACAACGCAGAACGGTCGATGTAGTTGATGACCGTGGCGAGCAGGAGCATCGCCAGAATGATCGTACGGTATTGTCCGCGGAATTTCATCGCTTCTTGTCTCCAAACTTTTTGTCGTGTCCGGCGCCACGCTTCGCGACGGCTTTGATGTTCATCGTACTGGTTGACCTGAACCGCGGGGCCTGCCGCCCGACGGATCCAAGGGCCTCATTCCCAGGCAGTGGAACTGGCCCGCAACGAGTTGCATCGGCTCGCGCCGTTGGGCGCAGCGGATAATTTCGATCAGAACTTGTGACGCAGCCCGACAACGGCGCCAACCTGGCGGTTCGAGGACGACGCGGAAAGCGCCCACAGTTGCGCGACCGCGTTGCGGCCCGTGGAATCTCGCCCTGATGCCTGCTGCCCCATCACCATCGCGTACACGTCGGTTCGCTTCGAGAGGAAGTAGTCGAGCGAGACATCGGCTTCGTGATAAGTCACACGGCCTGCATCGCCGCCGTTCACTGGAGCGCCGTGGATGTACTGATACGAAGCGCCCAGTTTCAGCGAAGGCGTGAACGAGTAGCCCATCGCGACTTCCGCTGTATTGAATGACGCGGTCCCGCGATAGCCGTTCGAGTCGAGCGCGGCTATCGCGCCAAGGCCTTTGAAGCGCACGTTCGTATATGTGGCGGCGAGACTCCACGCGCCGGCCGTGTATCCCGTGGTGGCGGCGAAGGTTTCCAGGGAGCGCGCGGACGCATAGCCGGAAAAGACCCGGTATGACGACATGTTGGATGCGGTCGTGCTCGACGACGGGTTGTTGCCGTAGTACGAGAAGTTCGGATCGCGCGCGTTGAGATAGGCGAGGCCGAAGAATAACGGGCCACGCTTATACGACGTACCGAGCGACCACGCGCGATTGCGCTCGAAACTTCCCGCTACGCCTCCGGCGCTGAACAGCCCGCCGAACTTCAAACCGCCGTAATCCACGCTGGCAAACTTGACGACGTTATTCAGGCGGTAGTCGTTGCCGAGATTGTCGAGCTCTGCCGGATGATTGATGAGCAGCGCCGTGCTCGCACGCGCGGGTTCAACATAGTCGACGATGGAATCGTATTGCCGCCCGAGGGTTGCCGCTCCATAGGGGCTCGTCACTCCAACAAAAGCTTGCCGCCCGAACATGGAGTTACCTTGTCCCATCGCGCCCGTCAACGGCGAGAAACCGCTTTCCAGCCGGAAAATGGCCTGGAAGCCACCGCCCAGGTCCTCGGTTCCTGTCATACCCCAACGATTGCCCTGGTACCATCCGGCTTGCGTCGCATACAGATGGGAGCCGCCGACGTTGTTTGCGAAGATGAGGCCGGCGTCCAGTACGCCGTAGAGTGTCACGCTACTCTGAGCCTGAGCGCAGATCGGCAGTGCCAAAGCGAGGGAAAGAAAAACGGTGTTGCGTTGATTGCTCACGGCAGTCTCCAACTGTTCATTTGTAGTCCGAGCCGATCGTCGGCTGGTGATTCATCGTTGCCATTTGCTCAGCGCCGCTTTGTGCGGGCCGCAGAGCGACATGCGCAGGGGAGCATGCTAGGGACAAGCGCGTGGGAAGGGTATGCAGCGTCGGACCTGCCCAGACAGCGATTTCCACACGTTGGAACTTCGAGGTTAATTCTTGTCCGTCGCGGGTTCCGGTCCAGGATGTAGGTGCCAGCGGGGGTTGACGCGCTACTGTTACAGTGCAGCTCCGTATCCAGACGGTGGACTGTTTATCCGCATTGTGCGGATGGCGACCTCCTCTTGGCAGGTCGCTTGTCGTCCATGCGCCGCTTGCCTACGACGCCCCGCGAACCGGCGCGATTCGCCAGGTGGGAACCGTGAACGCGGGCTGGCCCGCGAGAGCGGATGTTGCGATTGCAAGGCGCAAGGGTAGTGGACTCGTCGACGGAGTGACACGCGACCAACGGTGTGTTCGCCAACGGTACTTACGCGCGCTCGCTCGCGCGCTGGGGGGTTCAGGCCGAGGCGCTGAACCGTTCCGAAAGCAACCCGCCGGGCTTACCAAAATTCTGACCCAACTCCAATGATCTTCCGTTCCGTCCATCCCGCGCGCCACTGCTGCGCGTACTGTTTCCCGTTCCGCGCCTCGCCGTCTGCGTGGTTCTGATCGGCGCACAGACCGCCGCACTGCTGCTGGGCAGCACCTCCCTCATGCGGCGCCTGCCGGCATGGATGCGCTATCAATGTGTCGCCACACCCGGCTTCGCGCGCGAACATTTCGCCGGTGGTCTGACCTTGCCGGACGTGCTCGAGGCCACCGCCATCCTGTTTGACCGCAAGGACGCCCTGCACGATGTGTTTTTCGGGCTGCGTCTCGGG
Source organism: Paraburkholderia podalyriae (assembly GCF_014397785.1). Classification (GTDB taxonomy): domain Bacteria; phylum Pseudomonadota; class Gammaproteobacteria; order Burkholderiales; family Burkholderiaceae; genus Paraburkholderia; species Paraburkholderia podalyriae. The sequence continues at coordinate 47,401 of NZ_VZQQ01000024.1, read as the reverse complement.
GTGGCGGTCGGCCGGTACCCCCGACACTATTTTCCTTCGCCGACTGCGTTGCTCAATGCGATCCTGGACGAGCTCGGTTACGGGCAGGTCCCGGCCATGCAGGTGGAGCCGATGATCCGTGAGGGCAGGCTGGTGGCGCTCGCCCCCGAGCGTGACCTGATGATCGATCTGTACTGGCCTCACTGGGAGCAGGAGCCCGAGCCGCTCGCGACGATTAGCGCACTGGTTATGAATGCGGCGCGGCGGAGCCTGGTTCAGTCGGTTCCGACGGCAGCGCACGCCGGTTGACGCAGCGTGGCGACTCGCCGACACGATTCTGTGCGTCCAATCTTCTGAGCGCCGTAAGCACGGCGCCCGTCATCGCCGGCATTTTTTTTACAGGGGCGGTAGCCGTGACCATGATGGTCGCGGCGCCCTCTGCGATCGAGTGATCCACGGCAGTGATCGCGTCCATTTGAAAATTGTCGTTACGCTCAACATGCTTCTGCGCGCTAGCCGTGCGAAAAAGATGTATTCGCAACCATTGCATCGAGACTGGAACATAGGGTACGGCGATGTCTGCCGCGTATGACACAAGCTCACTGGACGTGCGTGGGGTGCCGTCGGGTTTTCGGGGAAAACGAGGCGTGGGTCGTCGCTGTTGCCTCGCGGAATAGCAAAAACGGGGAGGGCGGCAGCGCCTGAGCGTGCGAAGGAGCAAGGCTACGAGTCCGCTTCCGGCACTCGAAGTTTGATGTGCTGCGGAAGCACTGGCTGCTCTGCGATGCGAGATTCCGGATCGAGTGGTAATTGGGAGAAAGCTATCGAATCAATGGGTCATGAGGTGCTCAGCCTTCTCTGTACTTCCTCATTCGATTTTGGACTCCAGGAGAGGACTCGGATTGCACCCGCAGGTGACTGATTTGATGACGATATTTTCTGGTTCGCCCTCGCCAATGTACTCATTGATGTACTCGTTTGCTGCTGCCTACTAAAAGCACGCCGCTTTGTCGCGCGTACGCAACGATCATCTGACGGCTAGGCCCGACGCCGGGATGCCGCGTAGCCGCCTATGGCGGCTTTCACCCGGCTTCTGCACGCGCCTGTACCTACCGGAGGACGGAGCAGGGCAGGAGGCAAACCGAATAGACCCTTTCATCGTCAATTTGTCCGCGTCGGTCTCGGCCAGCTTACTGCGCCGCGGCTCACAGCGATATCAGCCTGCTGGGCAACGAAATCCACCGGTTTGAACTGGATGTCGAGATGCAGGTCGGGATCCGCGATACATGGACGCCCGAAGCAACGGCGGCATTGAACAGCCGGGCTCCGTCAAAGCGCCGGCTATCAAATTCACCGGTTTCGTCTTCGATCCAGCACATCTGAAATACGCGCTTCGAGATGTCGAGCCCGTAGGTCGTGGTAGCCCTGGTCGTTCCTCGCTTCAAAAACGGGAGCTAGCCGCGTCACTTTGGCATATCGAGGAAGGTCGCATCGGTACAGACTTGGCTCCTGCGACTTCAGCACGCCCTTTCTTTCCCCGAGCGGAGGGCGGCGTTCATGCCATCTATCCACTTTGCCAGCTGACACCAGCGCCGCTCAGGGTGGTAGCTAGCAAGCGCGAAAGTCGCGGCGGTACGCCGCAGCGAGGCGCCCAGGCACAGCAGTTCCAGAACCTGGTGCTGCAGCGCCCAGCCAAACTGGTGGTGCGGGCGGATGCAGCGGCAGGCGTGAAGACAGGTACGTCGGCATGACGGACAACGGAAACGCGGCTGAGGTCACAGTCGACACGACGGTCGGCCCTGCAGTCGTAACAACCGTGCCCCGTGCCCGCACGAGATGGCGCCGCGCCATACCAGCGAGCAGTTCGTGGCCTTCCTCACCGACGTTGTAGCCAGCCAGCGGCCCAAACAAGAGATCCATGTGATCTGCGACAACGTCAGCAGTCACAAGACCCCGCGCGTGCAAGATTTCCTGCGGCAACACCGAAACGTGCGGTTGCATTACACGCCGACCTATACCTCCTGGCTAAATCAGGTGGAGAACTGATTCTCGCGCATCCAGCGCGACGTGTTTGCGCGAGGCATCTTCACCACGGTAAAGGATCTGGAGCGCAAGCTGATGCGCTATATCCGCGAGCACAACAAGAATCCCAGGCCGATTAAATGGAAGTACGACGATCCATCGCGGCGAGTTCGATCAGTGCCATTTCAACGACGCAGTCGGCTAGTGGCCGTGATAAAGCGATCTTATCTCCTTCATCGCGCAAACTCACCCGTACAACCATCCTGCTAACGTGGAAGAGATCATCAATCCCCGAACCACCATCGTTGATATGCTCGCCCGCCGTCAAGCTCCCATGCGCTGGAAATTGTTTTGGTATGCTTCACGTTGCTTCTGCGTGCGCTAACCTTGTTTGCGAAGAACGGAATCAAATAACCTCCGTCGTCGCTACAGATGGCTTGCATCTCTGCGTATATCTCAGAACGCCTTTTCTGATCGAGCATTGACTTCGCCGTCAGAAGAAGCGACTGAAACCTGTCATTGTGCCAGTGCGTATCATTCCACGCAGCGCCATCCTCAAGGAACTGCGAGAACACAACGTCCGGTGTTGGTCTTTGCCCGGCGTTGACAACGACGAACGGCTTTTTTAACCACACATTTGACCAATAACCGTCAGCAGATTCCCGGACCACTCCGATGTCGATCCCTGCCTTCGATGCGCCCTGCGCGAACAGAACTGCCATGTCTACGGCGCTAGCGCCTGCAGCATCACTTGTCGAAAGTTGAACCTTAAGCGAATCGAGTCCTGCTTTTCGAAGATAGAACTTAGCCTTGTCGGGATCGTAGTGACGTTGCGGAATTTTCGCGGCGTAGGGCATGATCGGGCTCACTGGTTGATCGTTTCCCACCGTCGCGTGACCGTTCATAATCTTCGCGACGATTTCTTCGCGATTTAACGCATATTTCAGCGCGAGTCGGACATTCGGATCCTTGAACGGCGATGACAGACAATTCATCGGCATCCCGTTGTAGCTACCGCCCGCGACCTCGTCGATTGCGACTGACCGATTGCGACTCAGAAGAGGTAAGATTCTCAGGTCAAGGCTTACGATGGCATCGGCCTCGTTGTTGAGCAGCGCCGTCTGCCTAGCGTTGACGTCGTTCAATACCATCAGGTGAAGCGCATCAAAGTACGCCTGGTCAGGTCTGTGATACCTGTCATGACGTGTTAGTTCTGCGCCTATACCGGGCTGGAAGCGGATAATTTTGTACGGTCCAGCGCCTATTCCCGATCCCCAGTCAATCCCGCCATTACCGTCTCCGGGCATGATCGGGAAGTGGTAGTCTGCCATGAGATAAGGTAGGTCTGCCATGCCGGCGCTCAGCTTGATAACGACAACACCAACACCATCAGCGCTAATGTCCGCGATGTCCTTCAGGAGGGTCTTAGCGCCAGATGTGGAACCTGGCCGTCGATGGTAGTTAATTGAGGCTACGACGTCGCTCGCAGTTAATGTCTTGCCGTTATGAAATTGCTGGCCGCGAAAGAGCTTGAACTTCCATACCTTGGCATCGGGCGACGACTCCCATGATTGAGCCGAGTCCGGCCCTACCTGGTTGGACGGAGTGATCTCAGTCAGGTATGTTCTAAATGCATACCGCAACTGGATCATGTACAGACTGGCTGTCGTTGCCGGATCAAGCGAATCGGTCGTGCTGCCGTCGCTTAGCCCCGCGCGGAAGGTCCCTCCTTTTTTCGGCGTGGCGTATGCAGTTTGTGCCCACAAAGAAGGGGCAGTCGCACCTAGCCCGAGCGCCCCGGATGTTTGCAAAAATTGTCTGCGGGAAACTTGGGATCTGGAGACGTCTCGCAAGAGAAGCTCCAGTTTATAGCCCATTTCGTTATTCATATTTCCTCGTTGTGCGTAGAATGGATTGCGGGTTTTTGGAATGTGCGAGCTAAAGTGAAAAACAACCGTCTCTTACGTCCGGTCAAGCGCCGAGCGGATTGCTCATGCCGTTTCGCTCCAATTAGCGATGAAATTTCCCAACTTGCGCAGCTCCCTCTGGTTGAACCACGCCTATGGTCTGTATGACCCGCGACGGTTAAACCGAAGACTTAAGTCTTGTGGAACCCTTCGGCCGCCTTTGACTGATCGTCGAGTCAAGCCATCCAGGGTCAGTTTGCGGAACTGATGAAAGAAGCAATTCGGTGTAGGGAGCATATGGTGGGGCCATAATGGCCTCCTTGCTTCCCTGGTCAACTATTCGCCCATTCTGCATTACCACCACTTCGTCACTGATGGCTTTTACTACGCCGAGATCATGTGTAATGAAGATATACGTGACACCGAACTCCCTCTGCAGTTTCATCAGCAACTTAAGTACGCCCTCCTGCACGACCTGGTCGAGGGCTGAGGTGATTTCGTCGCAGATGATGAGCTCAGGACTAGCCGCAAGAGCACGGGCGATGCTTACGCGCTGCCTCTGGCCACCAGAAAGCTCAGATGGCCGACGCGAGGCGAAGCTATCATCGAGTTCAATCTTCTTGAGTAGATCTGACACTCGTCTGGATAGCTCGGGATCGGTGATTTTTGAATAGAACGCGAGCGGACGAGCAAGGATATCCCGCACGGTGTGATGCGGATTCAGTGCAGTATCGGCCATTTGATAAATCATCTGTACGCGGCGGAGCTGCTCGCGGGAGCGATTCACATAAGAACTAGGAAGAATTCGGTCTTCGAGCACAACCTCACCACTACTTGGAATCAGTAAACCTGCAATAACCCGAGCTATCGTGCTTTTACCCGATCCGCTTTCACCGACGATTGCAACAGTCCTCCCTTTGGGGATAGTCATGGTTATTTGATCAAGAACCTTGACGCTGCCGTAATGCGCTGAAACGCCTTCTAGTTTGAGAAAAACCTCTCGAGATTGATTGGCAACGAACGGTTTTTCCAGCGACCGTACAGCCCACAATGAGCGTGTGTACTCGTGTTTCGGCTCATCTATCATCTCTCTCGTGGGCGCTTCCTCTACGCATTTTCCCTTGTGAAGAACCATAAGACGTGTAGCCATTTGGGACACTATCGCGAGGTCATGCGTGACGAAAATAGCGGCCACGTGATAACGTTCAACGACATCCTTGATCGCGGCCAATACCTCAATCTGCGTCGTCACATCGAGAGCGGTTGTGGGTTCATCAAAGATGATCAGATTCGGTTCCGGCGACATTGCCATCGCTGTCATCACTCGCTGCAGTTGACCGCCGGATACCTGGTGTGGATAGCGCCTGCCTATCTGTTCGGGTTCAGGAAGCAGTAACGCGCGAAACATATCCTTGGCATCCCGGGCCGCATTGCGACGGGTCTTGATGCCATGGACCACAGCACTTTCCACTGTCTGCCGTATGAGTCTCTGCGATGGATTGAAGGAAGCTGCGGCGCTCTGGGCGACATAGGTGATTTGTGATCCGCGGATGTTCAGTCGTTCCGACTCCGACGCGGTGACAAGGTTTCTGTTCAAGAACTCGACCTTTCCGCTCACGATTCTGCACCCCGGCCGCACATAACCCATGGCTGCCAGCCCCAGCGTCGACTTGCCTGAGCCCGATTCACCTATCAGACCTACGACTTCACCGCGATGTACACGAAGATCAATGTCGTCGATAATCCTATGCCATTGACCTTTGCTGAAACCGTCAATCACAAGGCCTTCCACGTGAAGAATCACATCGCTTTCACTCAGGTTCCTATTGGTCATCGCGTTTCCTTCAATCCGCCAACGAGTTGAAGAGTCCAATCTATTATCAAATTCATCGAGATAGTCACCATGCCTATCGCGAACGCCGGAATGAGCGGCGTTAGCGCAAGCATGGGATCGCTATCCAGGAATCCCACCAATGAAGCATTTTCCCGGACCATTGATCCCCAGTCCGCGGTTGGCGGTTGAATACCGACACCTAAAAATGAGAGCGCAGCGACGGTGAGAAAAACGTAGCAAAAGCGTATTCCAAACTCTGCTACAAGAGTCGGGATGATGTTGGGTAGAATTTCTCGCCGCATGACCCAAATCCAGCCTTCCCCCCGCAGACGGGCAACCTCGACAAATTCCATTGCTACAACGTTGACTGAAACGGCCCGAGTAAGACGATAGACCCGGGTGGCATCGAGAAAAGCAATGATCAGCACAAGGTTGAGTACGTTTGTACCGAATACGGACAGGAGCATCAGGGCGAAGATCAAAGTCGGGATTGCCATTAGGATGTCGTTCACGCGACTCATGATCTGATCTGTCCAGCCACCGCGGATCGCAGAAAGGGAACCGGCCGTCGCCCCAACGGAAAAGGAAAGCGTTGTGGTTGCTACTGCGATGAGGATGCTGTTTCGACCACCGAAAAGAAGGCGGCTAAAGACGTCTCGTCCCAACTGATCTGTACCTAACCAGAACTGGCTGCTCCAAGGTGCTAAAACGGCATCAAACGTTTGGGTTTGGCTGTAGGGTGCAATTATCGGGGCAAGGGCTGCTGCCGAGAAAACCAATAGAAGTATCGTCGTGGCGATCTTTACGTTCGCCGGCGACGAACACATCAAAGCGATAATTCGGTCAGTACGAGAGTTCTGATCGAGACCAGCCGACGAATCCGGCTGGGTTGACGCGTGATGGATTGTATTCATGAGTTATCTCGGATGCAGGAGCCTAGGATTGCTTAGTATTGAAGCGACGTCAGCGAACAGGTTTAGGACGATATAGATACCACCAAAAAGAAGCGCGCAAGCTTGAACCACGGGAATGTCGCGGCTGGCCACAGAGTCCACCATTAACTGGCCCATGCCGGGGTAAACAAAAATCACTTCAATGATGACAACGCCAACTACCAGATAGGCGAGATTGAACGCGATGACGTTGGCGATCGCCGCAACTGCATTTGGAAGAATGTGCAATGCAATGATCCGCGTGCGCCGGAGACCCTTCAGGTTGGCCATCTCGACGTATGATTGCGTCAAGAGCGAAACAATTGCAGTACGCGTCATTCTCATCATGTGAGCCGTCACAATGAGCGTCAGTGTGAGCGCTGGAAGGAGAGTGACATAAAACCTATGTACGAGCGAGGAGTCGGGGCCAATTGACGCTATTGACGGAAAAATCCCGAGCTTCGAGCTCATGAAAAGAATCATGAGATACGCGATAAAGAACTCCGGAAACGAGATGGCGCCGAGTGTTATCAAATTCACTACTCTGTCGTACCAGGAATTTCGGTAGATCGCGGCCGTGATCCCAAGAACCAATGAAACCGGAACGGCTATGAGAGCGGTTAGACATGCGAGGAACAGGGTGTTGCCGAGACGAGGAAGCACGATTCCAGAAACCGATCGACCGCCCGTTGGCGACCATCCTGAGAAAGAGAATCCGAGGTCCCCGCGGCAGAGGTGTTCGATCCAATGCACGTACCGCAACGGCGATGGCTGAGCAAGTCCAAGTTGCGTTCGCAGCGCTGACACTGTTTCTGGAGTGGCCGATTGTCCGAGTATGGCACTAGCGAAATCTCCCGGCAGCATTTGCACAGAAAAAAATATGACCATCGAAACTGCAAGTGCTGTCACCACGCCTAGCACGATTCGTTGCAGTAACAAGATCGAGAGTTTTCTCACGTCACTGTCCTTTATCCTGTTCCAACCTGTCGCCATTTGCCCGCGAGATAGTCGGTAAATGGCCTGTTTTGCTGCGTGCGAAGTTGGACCCTCGTCGGCTCTGGGCTCCGAGTGGCCCTTGGAACCAACTTCCCATGGCATACGATGGCTTCCGGTCGAGACGTTCGAAGCCGTTCCGAGAGGTATCGCGAATGAGGGTGAGCCTCGGATCCGTGATCGAATTTCGTTTTTGGTTCATTCCATCAAGGCACTCCGCGGAAAGCGGAAAATGATCAACAGAAAGCGCGTGCTTGTCCGTTAGTGATGCGCGGGCGGATGTTGCGAAAGTTTGTAGCCTTCTCGAAGGCCGCCGCTAATTGGATAAGTTTGTGTTCCATAAACGGTTTTGCTGCTATCTGAACGGACACTGGCATGTGGTCTATCCCGAATCCGGAGCAGAAGACGATGCTTGGCCAACCAGTGATATTGAACGGTTCGTAAAACCCTGGTTTTTCCAGATCACCCCACCTGGGCACATCCGTCATGAATGGAGCTCCATTGGCTGCACCCGCGGTAACAATCACGTCCACGTCGGCAGTTGCGGCAGCCGTTGCCATACATAACCGTCTGCGCTGCCTGACTGCGTTGACATAATCGGCGGCACTGAGTGTTGCGCCTAGCAATAGTCGAAGTCTTAGCTGCTCGCCGAAGTCAGATGGGTTGGAGCGCAACGCCTTCTCGTGAACGGAATAAGCCTCTGCTGTCAAGATCACGAAACACGTTGCCCGATACTCTTCTAGCCGCGGCATCGTCACCTGGTCTACATGTGCGCCCTGTTCCGTCCAAACTGAGATTGCGCGATCCAGACCTTCCTTGACAGCGGGCGTAACGGGGTGTTCTGTTTCATGCCAGTCTGACGCGATACCAATACGAATCCCTCGCACGTTTTCTTCAGCCCGCACAGCGAGATCCGCAGGCGCTCGCTTTGCGCTGGCCGGATCCTCGCGGTCATATCCGGCCATTTCCTCAAGAAGCAACGCACAATCTTCGGCGGTCCAGCACAAGGGTCCAACATGATCCAAGGAGGGCGCGAGCGGTAAGATGCCCCGTTTGCTGCATAGACCGTATGTCGGCTTCAGCCCCACAACGCCGCATAGGGCCGCCGGCGCAGCGATTGAGCCCGCTGTATCAGTGCCTGTACCGCCTAAAATAAGGCCGGCCGCAACGGCAGCGGCAGTACCGCTCGATGAACCGGACGTGAAGCGCCGTGTATCCCACGGGTTCCGGGCTGGCGGCCACGGCAGATCGAATGACGGTCCACCTAGCGCAAATTCGTGCATCGCCAGTTTGCCCAACGATATCGCGCCTGCATCCGCGAGCGAACGCACGACGTGAGCATCACCTTCCGGCACCCAACCTTTGAGATGTTTCGAATGCGCACTAGTCTGGACGCCCTTCGTGAAGAGAATATCTTTGTGGCCGATTGGAATGCCGTCCAGCCTTCCACGTAGCTCGCCTTTCATCATCCGGTGTTCGGCCTCAATCGCTTCTTGGCGCGCCCTGTCCACCGTTACTGTAATGAATGCATTCAAGCTGGCGTCGACAGACTCGATCCTCGTTAAACACGCGTCGATAAGTTCGACCGGTGATAGTTTGCGCTTGTGTATCAGGTTCGACGCTTCAGCAATCGTAGGTATTTGCATCAAAAGATCCCTATGCAGCTAAATTGTCGAGCACTGTAAAAATATGGGAATGCTCGACGGCTTCGTTGTTTTCAATGGCGCCGGAGTATTCACAAATGCGCAGCACATGAGGCACCGCTTCCCACAACACTTTTAGGTCATGGTCCGTAATTGTGAGATCCTGTTTCTCCAGGAGATATCTCAAGTCGCTTAATGTCTCGCATCGCACCATGCTCCCCCCTAATCACTAATTGATATTGCCGCCCCGTTCGATGACCGCAACCATGTTGAAATCCGCAGCGATGTCGGAGCACTCCGCGATGAATCTGTCGGTGCCATGGAGCATATCCGCAGGCCATCCTTGAATCAGATCCGAACGGTTCTCTTCTGTTTGCACCTATGTCATACGATTCTCAATACTGTCCACTTCCAACAAGTAGCCGTCCCGTAGGCCCATGTTTCTGGCGAAGGTGTTATGGGACGGATGGTAGGACTGCGATGCGGCCGAAGCAATGTGGCCAATAACGGTTAGGTATTCGAATAGTGGATAAGGGTATTCCCTATTCGTATTGTTCGCCTCAAAATTGTCTGCCCAGTACGGACGCGTGGTGTGCGCCTAAGGTCCGCTCAACGAAGCGTGGGAGTTCTGAGCAGTATCCTTCATACATTCCAGACGATGTAAACGACGGGATTCGATTAGTCGGTATCAAACCGCGATATGCTTTCGGTCTTCTTTGGACCTCTTACTCCCCGCACGTGTCCTGCTAAATTTCGTCAGCACGTTGTGCGATGATGCTCGCGCTTGCGCACGGATCTACGGCATAGGAATGCGGTCGATTCTGCGCTATGCGCCACCGTTCATCATCTCATCGGTTCCGGCAAAACGTGAAAAACTCCATGCCACTCGCAACGCGAGGACAAGCCATATTGATCAATCGTCGCGCTGAAAGGGCGGATAGGAAAACCTCTGCTGGGCCTGCCGGGCAAGATCATGCTCGACCAAGTCGCGCAGTTGAACCGGACACCGACCCCGGACGTCTCACACGGTTGATACCACGCTGGCGCGTACTGCGCCGGAGGCGCGTCGTCGCTGACGATGCGCGGCCAAGCCTATCTGTTTTGCAAATAGCTAACCGTTATTGGCTACATTGTTTCAAATGTATCCACGGCCTACCATTCCATCCATAAGTTCAATGCGAAATTCCGTTAGCGCCAGAGCCCTGCGTTCACGGCTGACGATCATTTCGCCGTTGCCGTCTCGTAGCCGTGTCACTGCCGATGAACTTACTGAGAAGTTTGTCCGCGATTGCGGGCGCGACGCAGCCATCTCGCCAATCGTATCTCGCCATTTAAGAAGGGAGGTCGGCTGGGGTGATGCATGCGTTTAACGAGCGACTAAGGAGAGAAGTCGTGCGACCACCGCTTAAATTTCTCGACCACGAGACCTTCGACGTTGTCATTATTGGCGGAGGCATTAACGGCGCCGCCGCCGCCCAGGAAATCATTGGGCAGGGTCACAGCGTCCTTCTCGTCGATAAAGGTGACTTCGGTTCGGGGACTTCGAGTCGCTCCAGTCGTCTTTTGCATTGTGGTCTGCGCTATTTGGCGCCAGGTCGTTCGATCTGGGACTTTGTTGTGCATCCCACGCGCTTTATGACAGCGATGAAAATGGCGAAACAAGCGATGGAGGCGCGGGCCGAGTTCGTCGAGACGTCATCGTTGCGCACTCGACCGCTCCAGTTCGCCTTCCCGATTTATCAGGAAGGTCCCTATCGCGCCTGGAAAGTGGATATTGCATTCCTTATTCTGAAACTGCTCGGTCCTCGCAACCCGCCTCTTGATTACCACCGTATCTCTGGTGCCGAAGCGCGTAATATGCCGCTGATGAACGAATTGCGTGATCTTGACCGTATCCATTCAGTCGCGGTGTATCGTGAGTACGAGTTCGACTGGCCCGAGCGAGTATGCATGGATTGTATCCTCGACGCGGAACGCATGGGGGCGGTCGTTCGCAATTACACCCTGGCCACGCTCGGACGGCGTCGCGACGGCGGCGTCTGGCCAGTCGTGCTTAGGGATCAATTGGACGGTGCGACCGTAGAAGTCAGTGCTTCTATCGTGCTTAACCTAGCAGGCATTTGGATCGACGAGGTCAACGCCACGCCTGAGCCAAACGCTAAACGCCGCGTGCTCGGGACCAAGGGAACGCATATTGTTGTCAAGCTCCCGAACTCCTGCGCCGGTTACGGCGTCGCAACGCTGAACAGTAAGCGCGAACCGTTTTACTGTATTCCCTGGCACGACCTGCATTATTTCGGGCCGACAGAGACCCTCTACGAGGGAAACAAAGAGGACATCCATGTCACTAACGAGGAACAGGCCTGGCTGCTCAAAGAAGCTAACCGTCTTATGCCAGGCATAGGGCTTTCGGAGAAGGAGGTTCGGCTGACCTGGGCAGGCGTCAGGCCGCTGACGTATGACAAAGCCGTTCCTTTCGGGAATCGTTCCCGGCAACTCCACGACCTTACTGAGGACGGTATGCCAAATGTACTCGCGATGACCGCCGGGCCCGTGTTGAGCCATCGTTCGGCCGGCCGCCTCTTGGCTAAGGCGGTTGCAAAGCGGCTAAGACCCCAGCACCGACGGCAACGACCAGACTATGCGCCAAAGCAGCCGCCCGCAAGCGACAGTTCACCCGCATTGGTATCGGGACTGTCAACACGACTTTCAGATCTCCAGCATGGCATACAGAAAGAACATGCCGTGACCCTCATGGATCTTCTTTTTCGGCGCACCGGACTTGGTTGGCGGCATCAATTCAGCGAGGCTGAGATCGATCAAGCAGCGTCCGTGCTAGCGACGGAGCGCGGCCTGTCCTCTGCGGAGAAGTGGCGAGAGATCGAGGCGTTCAAAATCGAATGTGAGAGGCTTTTCGGACGACGTTCTTCACAAGACTCATTCACGAGTACGATTGCCGGGAAAGACGGAGATGATTCCGGATAGCTTTGAGTAAGCTAACAGCCGTTTGTGTGGCCGATGTGAGGATCCGCTGAATGTGCTTTCCACGCACAGTCATTGTCGCTCCGATCCAAGAGTCCGATCATCGCTGTGTTGTGGATGCGTGCAAGCGAGCTGAACCGCAGGCTGGTTGGTTTAACTACATGCAGGCACGTCAGACTTGCCTGTAATAGCTTGCTTCAGCCCCAGCGTGCGGGAGATAGCCGAGCGATTCCATCAGACGATGATGGTTTTGCCAGCCCACACATTCCAGCGTTGCTTATTCGACGGATTCCCTCGTTTTCCAAGGGGCGCGGCGATGAAACAGTTCCGTCTTGTAGATGCCGTTCATCGGTTCAGGCAGCGCGTTGTCACGCTCGTCGGCCGGCTTCTGACCGACGGGTCGATTCCAGCCTCAGTCAGTCGTTGGCTGTATTGAATGCTGACGTAGTGACACGCTCCGTCTGGTGTGTTCACGTGGCTCGCCAGTTCGAATGTCGGTACGGTCTTTTGTGAGAATTACTTCAAAGGACGTATCAAGTCTACCCTAGTGAAGCATCGGATGCTGGCGTGTCGATCCAGAATCGGTATCGAGGCGCACCCTATACGGGTTCCAAATACCTGACCTATTTTGGCCGGATTGTGTCGTTCACATCAGCGAGGCAGACTTCTATCGATGCCACTGCATTCGTTAGTGGCGGACAGCAACGAATCACGAATCACGAACCGCGAACGAAGAATTCGCCCAATGGAGACAGAAGATGACTGTGCTTGATGAGCGCCGGCCGCCACACTCGCGATTCGCGCAATCGGAACGACGAGTGCCTACGAGAGCGGTTGTTGCGGCGATCGCGGGCAACGCTCTTGAGTTCTATGATTTTGGGATCTACTCGTTCTTCGCGGTCTACGCAGCACGGGCTTTCTTTCCATCCTTGGACGGACTGACAGGAATTCTTGCTTCGGTCGCAGTTTTTGGGGTGGGTTTCGTGACTCGCCCTCTTGGTGCGCTGTTTATCGGCCGGCTCGGCGACCGCCTCGGACGCAAGCCGGCCTTGCTTCTTACCATCGCGCTGATCATTGTCGGCACTATGGGACTGGCCTTGACTCCCGATCAGGCTACCATCGGCGTCGCCGCTCCGATCATCGTGGTCATCAGCCGGCTCATCCAAGGGTTCGGCTTGGGCGGCGAAGTCGGGCCGGCCGTAGCATTCCTTATGGAAGCTGCCCCCGAGGGGCGACGCGGTTTCTATACGAGTTGGTCGACCGCCAGCCAGGGCATTTCGGGTTTCGCCGCAGGGATTGTCGGCGTCACGTTCACATCGCTACTGGCGCCGGAGAACATGCAGAGTTGGGGATGGCGATTAGCGTTCGCCCTTGGGCTCCTACTCGTCCCGGTTGCGCTCTACTTGCGCAAACAGATGCCCGAGACCTTCGATGGCCGTAGCCGTGAGGCGAATACGACGGCCACTCCATGGCGCGATTTGTGGCGCCATCGCCGAGCCATTTTGCCCGGCATGGCCATGCTCGGAGCTAGCACCGCGGTTTTCTACGTGGCGCTCTACATGACCACATACTCCATCGCGGTACTGAAAATGCCGCCGCATATCGGCATGTTTTCGGCGATAGTGTTGGGTGCGTCGCTGATCGTGTTCGGTCTGCTTGGTGGGTGGCTCTGTGATCGCTATAACGTCCGGGTCATAGTGGCGCTTCCATACACGGTCCTGCTCGCGGGAATCTACCCGGCATACCACCTTCTTATTCTCTCGCATAGCGTGCCGACCTTGCTCATCGCCACCGTATTGATGAGTGCCATGCCGGCCGTAGCGGGACCTTCGGTTCTGATGCTGATTGGCGAAGCGTTGCCGGCGCGCGTGCGAGCTCTCGGCCTCAGTGTCACTTATGCCGTTCCGATCACTATCTTCGGTGGCACCGCACAGGTTGTCGTCACCTGGTTGCTGAAACACACCGGCAATCCCGCTTCTCCAGCGTTCTATGCGGTTATGGCAAGCGCGGTCATGCTTTTTGCCATCATGGCCTTTCCAAAAGGTCTTGACCGGTTCGGTCACGCGAATGGAGTTGTGTTGGATTGAAGGCGGCCTGTCCCTCGGAAGACTAGAGTTTCAAACCTATTTTCAACTGATGCAGAGAGGCATATCAATGGCAGTCGCGGAAGAAATCTGGAACCTCGTCGAAGCAAAAAAGGAAGACTTCTTCGTGCTCAGTGACAAGGTATGGGCAACGCCGGAACTGTCCTATAACGAGTTCAGATCGGTTACCCAGCATGTGGCGATGCTGGAGCAGGAGGGGTTTCGTATTGTCCGGAATGTCGCCGGCATTCCGACCGCCGTTTTGGGCGAGGCCGGCGAAGGCGGACCCATCATCGCGTTCCTGGGCGAATACGACGCGCTCCCCGGACTGAGCCAGGCGGCCGGACTGGCCGAGTTCTCGCCGGTCGAAAAGGACGGACACGGACACGGGTGTGGGCACAACCTTCTTGGCGCCGCGGCTCTCTTGGCGGCGACGGCCGTGAAGGACTATCTCGCGGCTAACGGATTGAAAGGCCGCGTGCGTTACTACGGCTGTCCAGCAGAGGAGGGTGGAGCGGGCAAGGCTTTTATGGCGCGCGCAGGCGCCTTCGACGACGTCGACGCCGCCATCACGTGGCATCCAGCCTTTTTTAACATGGTATGGGACTCTGGCTCTCTCGCCACTCTCGGAATCGACTTCAGCTTTACGGGGCGCACCGCCCATGCTGCAGCTACGCCGCATCTCGGCCGCAGCGCGCTGGACGCCGTCGAACTCATGAACGTCGGCGTCAACTATATGCGCGAGCACATGTCGAGCCATGCCCGCATACACTATGCCATCATCGATGCAGGCGGCATCGCGCCGAATGTCGTGCAGAGCCACGCTACGGTACGTTATTCGATCCGCGCCGCCCAACAGACGGAATTGGTCGAACTAGCCGAACGGGTCCGCAAGGTAGCCAAAGGCGCAGCGTTGATGACAGAGACCGAGGTGAGCGAAGACGTGCACGCTGCGGTCGCAAGCTTGCTTCGCAATCGTCCCTTCGAAGAAGCGCTCCACGCCAATTTGACGAAGTTGGGGCCTACTGGCTTCGACAAACGTGACCGCGCAATCGCGGCGCCTTATCAGGCGTCCTGTTCGGCGAAAGCGATCGCTGCTTCCTACGAGTTGTGGCAGCTCGCGCCGCGCGAGCACACGGTGCTGTGTGACGAAGTCTGGCCGTTGCGCGACGTCACTGAGCCGGTCATGGGATCGACGGACGTTGGTGATGTGAGTCGCACGGTGCCAACAGTGCAGCTTCTGGCGGCGACCCATGTCATTGGCCCGCCGTCCCACACTTGGCAATGGACCGCCCAGAGCAATTCGGATCCGGCGCGCAAGGGTTTGGCCTATGCTGCGAAGGTCATGGCGGCAACCGGAGCGGACGTCTTGACGGACGATAGGCTCCGCACGGCCGTCAAGGATGAGTTCCAGCGGCAAAGCGCACTTGACCCATTCACCTGCCTGATGCCCCCCGAACTGGGCCCCCGCTTGCCGCAACAGGCCGACTGAGAAGGAGTCCGTCGCAGTCCCGGACGGCCTGGCGAATCACAGTGCGGGAGTGCTCTTTGCAGGCCCCCCGATGCCGCGCCGCGTCTGACGCTCCTTCCTTGGAGGCGAGCTGTCTACCATGCGTCGGCTCGGCTTCCGGAGTGGGGGACGAACGTCGCTGATACGGCACCGGTGTCTGCGCGCCGACCAGGGTCGCGGGTTGTTCGCAGGAACAGGCGTCGTTGTATGGATCAACGACTGTTAGCGACGCTCGACCTTGACGCGATCCAGCCGTAACGTGGTTGCGGCGAAGTCACCTTGATTCGGACGCGCTGTCGACCGTGTCAGTTCAAATTCAAATGGGTATCGGGGGGATTGGTCGAAGACTATTAACTTAGTACAACATATAAAAACATGTCACTGTGTCGCAGTCTGCACAGTCATTCTTCAATGATCGATGGAGATCAAATGCACAAGAAAAAGTCTGCTGCTATTGTGTTGGCGTCAACCGCACTCGTCGGCGTGGCTCATGCGCAATCGAGCGTTACCTTGTACGGTTTGATTGACGCAGGTTTTGGCTACGTCAACACCAATCAAGGCAGCCGCTATGCGATGATGAACGGTAATCTCAATGGTGATCGATGGGGGTTGAAAGGCGTAGAAGACCTGGGTGGTGGGTTGGCGGCAATTTTTCAGATTGAAAATGGTTTTAATGTCGGCACCGGCGCATTTGGTCAAGGTGGGCGCGAATTTGGCCGGCAGTCGTGGGTCGGTATCACGAGCGCCAGTGTCGGTACTCTTAAGCTGGGGCGGCAGTATGATCCGGTGGTTGACAAGGTTCAAGGGTTGACACTCGAAAGCGTCTTCGGATCTCCAGCCACAACTCCCGGAGACGTCGATAACAACGACAACAGTGCGCGCATCTCGAACGCAATCAAATACGTTAGCCCCTTGTTTGGAGGTATCCAGTTTGAAGGACTGTACGCACTGAATGGTGTGGCTGGGCAGCCTGGGTCAGGAAATACCTACTCTGCGGCAGCCAGTTACACTGGCGGAGCATTGAGCATCGCGGCAGGCTATCTTCATGGAAGTAATACTGCGGCCGCCTCGGGACAGCTTCGGACCACGTGGAGTGGTACGATGGATTCGATCTTTGACGGACCCATCAGCAACGGCTATCAAACTGCTGCAACGATCGGAATAGCGCATGCAGCGGCCCGCTATCAGCTTTCTGCGCTGACGCTCGGAGCTGTGTATAGCTACGCGGCGTTTAACGCGGACGCGCAGTCGACGTTCAAATCGCAGCAGCACTTCAATTCGGGAAAAGTGTATGCCCTCTATCAGATTAGTCCCAGTGTCCTCGGCGGACTCGGATACATCTACACCCGCGCTGGAGGTGACACGTCTGCAACGTATAACCAGGTGACGGCGGGCGCTACCTACGCCTTGTCGAAGCGCACGGACTTCTACGCGGTTGCCGCTTACCAGCATGCGAGCGGAACGCAGCGGACGGCCGCAGGAGGGCTCGTTGATGCAGTCGCGTCGGTCGGTTCATATGGGCTGACTGGAAACGGTAACTCCCAGACACTGGTGGTTGTCGGTATGCGTCACCGATTCTGACATCCAAAGATGCAGAACAATGGTCCACGGGTGGACGGCGCTCCGTCTACCTGTGGTACTTTTGAAAGATATATATCTCTGGTCTCTTTATTCGCGTAAAGGACGAGCCAGACCCTCGTCATGAGCGATACCACGCCTTTGTCCGCCGCATCACCGGTCCAGACCGTGCCCGCGCACGATGCCACTGACGCCGGTGTGCGACAGGTGGCGACTTCGCCGCGCTGGTTGCACCCGACGCCGAAGATTCATTGGCTACTGCCCCCGATGCTTCGTCGGCCGGTTCAACTACCGATTCGGCTACTTCGCCGCCCAACGCCGGATCACCCGCCGCCGCGCTATTCGCCAGATCGGGGGCCGCCGCCGCGGCCAAGGCGAGCATGCCGCCGGGCTTCGCGGCGCAGCCGGATTTCGAATCATTGCGGCCACCGCCGGCCGGCGCGGCGTCGGCGGCACCAGCACGTACCTGCGTCGTAGCGACAGGCGATGGTCGGCGCTCGGCCGGATCATTGCGGCGCGCGCTCGGCGCGTGTTCGATCGTGCTGGCCAGCGAAGCTCGCAGCGCACGCTGCGCATCGGCGTGTCAGCACGGATCTTCCATCCGAAGCCCGGCGCGCCGGGGTTGCGTGGTAAGACTCTGCAGTATGTGGAGGAATCGATTGCGCACCGTGTGATGTCGCGCGACGTCCTCGTGTTCATGATCCCGACCGTCGGGCACCAAGGGACGCTGCATCCGAGCAACATCCGGCTGCGCGACTACGCGAAGCATCTCAATGGGCTGCTGCAAGGCGGCGCGGACGTGTCGCCGCAAACCTACGCCGCATCCGACGCACGGCCGGAATGGCCGGGCGATCGGGTGCACGACATGTACGCGCTCGAGTGCTGCACGAGTTCGTAGAGTCGGGCAAGCCGGTGCTCGGTGTGTGCCGCGGTTGTCAACTCATCAACGTCGCATTCGGCGGATCGCTGTATCAGGACATCGCGACCGAGGTGCCGACCGCGAACGCGCACGTGAGTGAGCGCTACAGCCAGCACCGTTATGCGATCCGCTTTCCGGAACGCTCGACGCTGGCGAGCATGTTGCCGGGGCGCAGGGAAGTGATCGCGAACTCGATCCACCGTCAGGCGATCCGTGAGCTCGGTCGCGATCTTAACATCGAGGCCGTGTCGTCCGACGACGGGATCATCGAAGGAATCCGCTATAGGCGCGCGGCGTTCGTCGTCGGCGTGCAGTGGCACCCGGAGTTCCACCGCGCAGGCGGCCCTGAGTTGCTCGACTGCGTGCCGCTGCTCGATACGTTTTTGCGTGCGGCGCGCGATATGAGGCTGTGACGCGTGTCTGAGCTACCCGTCTCGCAGGCGGTGAAGGGTTATCGGGAATCGCAGCACCCTAGGGGGTGAACCCGGGGCGACGCTGCTTTTTACGATCTCCGGCTGTCTCCGACTCGACCGCCGGAGTCCGACGCAATCTTCCGAAAGGTCGTTGCTGCACGCCGCGCGATATATGACGTGTCGTCGGTGTTGGCCGTGTGCACGTACGCGGGTGGCCCGGCCCGTCCTGCGGTGCCGGCACCGCGCGGACAACGGCAGTGGCGTCGATACACTCCCCGTACCTCGGCGAAGAGCCGTTCGCAGAGTTGGTGCTTCAAGCAGGCGTCGGACTTGACGGCGTTGTCACATCCGGTACGGCTTCCCAGCCCAGATCAATGCCCACAAAGCGACGCAGGCTGGTGGTGTCATACAGGGCCTCTTTGCAAGCGAGCTCGGCCAGATTGAAGCAGCGCTGCACGAAGAGAATCCACAGCATCGGCTCCGAACGAATCGGCGGGCGACCCCGCGTTTCCGGTAATACAGTTCGACTACCGCGCACACAGTTCGGCCCACGGAACGATCGTGTTCATCGTGTCAAGAAACTCGTTGCGTCGCGTGCGTTTGCGTCGGGTCTCGAACCCGCACCCAAGCATTTCCGCCGCTCCGCTGAGCGCACACCGAGCTCCATTGGGCTCGAAGGCGTCTCGGTGGCGGATGTATATAGCCGTGCGAGCTATGGGTCCCGCCGTCAAAGGAGGAACCTCCATCCCTACGAGCAAAAACGGCTTAGGGCGAAGTCTTCGATGCCGACCTGTGTGCGATCGCCTGTCACCAGATCGGCGAGCACAGCGCCTGCGGCCGGTCCTATGCCGAAGCCATGGCCTGAAAAGCCGGAACCGAGATAGAAACCCGGTATCTGCTCGACCTTCGAGATAACCGGCAGCGCATCGGGCGTGACGTCAATCATACCTGCCCACGTACGTGCAATCGTCGCATTGGCGAACGACGGAAAGGTCTGCTTCAGGCAATTCATTGCGTCGTTGAGCATTCCGTTGTTCGCCTCAGGATCGAGCACGCGGTACGATTCGAACGGCGTCGGGCGGTCAATGCTGAAGCGGCGCGGAATCTTCAGTTCATCAAAAAAGGGGCGTCCGAAACGGAGTCGCAGGTACTTGCGCTCTTTGAGCCAGGCCCGCAGGTATTTCGTGCTCAGGCGAATGCTGTCGGGCGTGAGGTCGGCGACCGAGGCACCGAGTTTCGACACTGTGTACCCGCCGTCGCAGCGTTTGCGGCATGTGAAGTCGCCCCCGTTGATTGCGACATTCAGTTTAGCGTCGATAGGTGCGGTTTGCAGCACGGAGGCATGGACCTTGAGTTGCGGAAACTCAATTGCATGGTTGCCGCAGAATAGCCGCGACCATGCGCCGCCTGCCAGTACCACGTCGGCGCATTTCACGACGCCGTGCTCGGTCACGACCCCCGACACGCGCCCCGCCGACACGTCGATGCCGCGCACCGCGCAGTGCTCGAAGATGGATGCTCCGCTCGCGCGAGCGAGTTCGGCGATGCCGCGTGTGGCCATCGTGGGTTCGGCGACACCGTCGGTCGCGCTATACAGCGCCCCGTCCCATGTGCGGCTCGACTGTGGGAGAAAGCTCGCGAGTTCGGCCCTGCCGAGAAGGCTGACGCGGACACCGCTGGCGCCGGATGCATCGATCCATTTTTGATGCAGCGCCATCTCCGACTCGTCTTTCGCAAGATATGCGAGTCCCGTCATCCGGTAGCCCACGTCGATTTGCGACTGGATTGACTGCCACAATTCGTTAGCGAGGACAGACAGTTGCAGTTCCTTAATGTCGCGTCCGATGGAGCGCACCCAGCCCCAGTTGCGTGAAGACTGTTCGCAACCGATCGCGCCTTTTTCGAACACCGCGACGTCGACACCTTTGCGCGCCAGCGCAAGCGCGCAACTGATTCCAATGATTCCGCCGCCAATAATTGCGACGGAGACCTGCTTGGGCAATTCGGGTTTCAATGTGATTTCTTGAATGGGCAGCATGTTAGCTCGGAGATATGTCAGTTGACGCGCTTGCGGCTGGCGATCAGAGCCACGAGCGCCAGAGTCGAAATCACTATCAGGTAATAGGCCGGCGACATGATGCTGCCCGTCAATTTCACGAGAAGGTTGGTCACGACAGGCGTGAGTCCGCCGAACAGCGTCATCGCGATTACGTAGGCGAGCGACGAGCCGGTGGTACGGCAGGACGTAGGAAACAGTTGTGAGAGCAACGAGCCGACCGGCGCGTAGTAGAAGCTGTAGAACACCAGTGAAAGGGTGCACTGGAATGTGATCAACGTTGCGGTGCTCGGCGCACGCGTGAGCATGTAAAAGAGCGGCAGGATGAGCACCATGCCGCACAGTAGCGCGGCACGCATCACCTTGACGGTGCCGAGCCGGTCCGCTGCGATGCCGCCGATTATCGGGAAAACGACGGATACGAGGCCGCTGAGCGTCGACGACAGGAAGGCTGCGTCCTTGCTGACTCCCAGATTATGAATTGCGAACGTCGGCATGTAGATGTTCATAAAGCTAGCGAGGCCACCGGCGCCTGAAATGACCGCCCCCATGAGCACGCTCGACATATGGGATTGCGCCGTTTCGCGCAACGGCTTGCGAACCGCTGCACTTGCCTGCGCGAACGCCACCGTCTCGTTCACCTTTCGTCGGATATAGAGACCAATCGGTCCTATCAGACAGCCAAAGGCGAATGGCAGACGCCAGCCCCACGATTCGACCTGTTGCGGCGACAGATAGCGATTCACGCAGTAGGCGAAGAGCGACGCCACCAGTACGGCGAGACCTGACGTCGACCATTGCAGGCTTCCGAAAAACCCCCTGCGCTTCGCATCCTGTTCGGTCAAAAATGAATTGGCCGCTCCAAATTCGCCGCCTGCTGAGAAGCCTTGGAGCAGGCGTCCCGCGACTAGAATTACCGGCGCGAACACGCCGATCTTGTCGTATGTGGGCACAAGTGTGATCGAGGCAGTGCCGCACAGCATCAGAAACGCCGTGAGGCTTAACGTGAAACGCCGGCCATGTTTGTCGGCGACCACGCCCAGGATGATCGCACCGACCGGACGGATGAGGAATGAGCTTGCGAAAGTGAGCAGACTAAGCAACAGCGCCGATTGTTCGTCGCCGGTCGGAAAAAATAGCTTCGACACAGTGATTGCGAACATTGCGTAGACGAGCAGGTCGAACCATTCGAAAAATGTGCCAAAGTTTGCGGCGATAACATCGCGCATCCAACTTGTTGCTGGCTTCGGGCAGACGATGGGGTCAAGGGTGTTGGCTCTGTTCGGCATCTTGTTTCCTTTGCAGTCGGTGCTGGCGAGCAGCCCAACGGGTGTATCGCCGCGCGTCGCGTCGCGACAGCAGCGGCAGAGAGAGACATCGCTTCTTGGCATTCGCCGCCGAAATCGGTGTCTTTCAGTTGCGGTGGTTATTCGTTGCGCCGCCGGGCCATGCACGGGTGGCATGAGTAGGATGGTGTGCCGTCGACGTGAACGACACAATGCCGTCAAAAAGGGTCTGGTATTTGAAATTCGTATAGAGGGTTTCCCCGGATACGGACAGACTTCACTCGGCAAACTCATTGCCTCGCGCACCGAGCATTTCTTGGCCGTCGATCTCCAACGTCGATGTCGATAAGGCGGCTACCGGTGCGCACTGCACAGACCGCCGGAGATGCAGGGCTGCGTTGCAGGCAGTACACCGCATCCGTCTAGCCTTTACCCGAAGAATAGGGGGATACCCTTATCCACTTTTCAAATAGTCGGCCGCTTTTGGCGACATTGTTTATCGGACGGTGAAGCGCGAATATTCACCCATACCGCCATGTTTCGGGCGGAACAGTCCACGAATGGGAGCGCTTGCAATGACCAAAGACGGAAAAATGAGGCTCGGCCTCTCGATGCGATATCTCGGCTATCACGTGGCCGCCTGGAGGCATCCGGACGTGCCCGCGGACGGCGCGCTCAGTTTCGAGTACTTCCTGAGCACGGCCCGCAAGGCGGAAGCAGCGCATCTCGACATGGTTTTCTTTGCTGACGGTCTCGGGATCCGCGCCAATGACAATCCGAAAGGATCTCTTGCGCGTGACATGCGGAATGCTGAGTTGGAACCGATCACACTCCTCGCCGCATTGGGCGCGACGACGTCAAATATCGGCCTGGTGGCAACCGCTTCGACCACGTACAACGAACCATTTCACATCGCGCGCAAATACGCTTCGATCGATCACATCAGCGGTGGCCGCGCCGGATGGAATGTCGTCACATCATGGTCAGATGAGGAAGCTCAAAACTTCAACAGGAACGAGAACCTTGCTTATGAGGACCGGTACGAACGAGCCGACGAGTTCGTCGATGTCGTCAAATCCCTTTGGCGAAGCTGGGAGGATGACGCGTTCGTCCGAGACAAGGAAAGCGGACTTTTCTACCACGAAGACAAGTTGCACGTTCCTGATCACAAGGGCAAGCACTTCCAGGTGCGGGGTCCACTGAATTCGGCGCGCACACCGCAGGGAGAGCCGATCATCGTGCAGGCCGGAGCTTCCGAGGCCGGACGTGAACTTGCTGCTAGATGCGCGGATGTGGTTTACAGTAACTCGCACGACCTGAAACATGCGCAAGATTACTACGGCGATCTTAAGGCGCGGCTTGCGAAGTATGGTCGCGAGCCCGAAGAGTTGCTAATCATGCCGGGCATTACACCGTTCGTAGGTAAGACCAGGCAAGAGGCGCAAGACAGGTTCGACCAGCTTCAGGAGCTTATCCACCCGCTGAGTGGTCTGGCCTCGCTCTATAACGCACTGGGCGACCTGTCTGGGTATCCGCTTGACGGGCCGGTGCCGGACATCGGTGGTCAGAAACTCAGGAGCATCGCATCAAACCTCTTGGAGATGGCTCGTACCGAGAAACTCTCAATTCGGCAACTCTACCAGCGCGTCGCATCGACTTTCTGGGTACGCCTCGCGATTGGAACTGCGAGCGACATCGTTGATGAGATGGAAGAGTGGTTCAAGAATGATGGCGCCGACGGCTTCAATTTTTGCCCGGCCATCCTTCCGGGCGGCATGGAAGACATTAGTGATCTCCTCATCCCGGAACTGCGCCGCCGCGGGTTGTTCAGGGATCGCTATGAAGGACGAACTCTGCGCGAGAACCTTGGCCTCAAACCCAGCATCTTCAAGCTTGCGTGATCCGTCATAGTCCAGGCAGGTGACCAAATGCAAACCATCGATTCAAGAGCTAACTTCCAGCAGGCGATGTCGTTGTTCGCTGCCGGCGTTACAGTTATTACCGCAATGCACGACGCAAAGCCGGTCGGCCTCATCGCTACATCGGTATGCAGTCTATCCGACGACCCGCCGTCGGTCATCGTCTGCGTGAACAAGAGCGCTTCGTCCCACGACGCGATCCTGAGGGCAGGTAGTTTTGCCGTAAATCTCCTTTCGACAGCGCACTGCGGGGTCGTTGACACATTTCGCAAAACTAAAGGGCAAGCCCGCTTCACTTCCAACCAATGGGCATCTCTCGTGACCGGTGCACCGGTCCTGGCTGATGCAACGGTTGCATTGGACTGTGAAATCAGTGATCAGCATGACGGATTCACCCACTCCATCATCGTTGGAGTGATCAGAGAGATTGCATTTAATGAGACCGCTGATGCGGGATGCCTTCTGTGGCACGAACGCGGTTTTGCACGGAGCGCACCTCTGACTATTTGACTGCGGACGCCGGTGCTTCAAGTCGAACGGATTGTCGGCCAGTGTAATCGCTCATCGTGACCGAATCTTTATTGAGTAGTGCCAGCCGCGAAGCACCAGGAAGGCCCGACCGTCAGAACACCATGGTCGGTACATCCTTGCGACGCTGGTCCGAAACATAGATGATGGCTGTTAAAAGTGGGCTATCAACTGGGAAACTATGAACATCCGGCAACTTGAAGCATTCCGCACGACTATGATGGTCGGCACTGTAAACGGTGCTGCGGACTTACTGGGGCTGTCTCAGCCATCGGTGAGTCGCTTGATCACCGAGCTCGAAAAGGAGCTCGGCGTGACATTGTTCAACCGCGCTGCTGGCAGGCTGGTGCCGACGCCTGAAGGAAGGATGATCCACGAGCAAGTAGAGAACACATTTCGTGCGTACCAAAAGATCGGGGAACTTGCCGCTGATGTGAGGAAACTTCGCGTAGGCAGCGTCTCGATCGCATGCATGCCGGCCCTAGGAATAACTTTTTTGCCGGCAGTCATAGCCCGGTTTTGTGAAGCTCATCCAGACGTTGATATCTCACTGGATGTTCAAAGCTCCACGAAGGTGGAAGACTGGATTGCGACGGAACGAATCGATCTTGGCCTTGCAGAAGTACCTTACGACCGCGAGGACCTTTCAGTAGACGAATTCTGTAATGTTCCCTACTACGCCGTCATGAAGAAGGGGGACCAGCTCGCGGAAAAGTCGATGCTTTCACCGACGGATTTCGAAGGGCGTACGTTTATTTCCACCACGGCGCACTATCAAGCCCGGCCGCATGTTGATCGCCTTTTCGAATCGCGAGACGTACACCGTGTCATGCGCGTCGATACCTCGTTCTCCCACTCAACATGCGAGTTGGCCGCACTGGGAATGGGTGTCGGTCTTATCGATCCATTCAGTGTTCACGGATACCTTGATCGGGTCGAGGTTCGTCTCGTAGACCCTTGCATTACCTTCAGGGTTGGACTGCTATACCCAAGGTCTCGCCCGTTGTCGAAAGTAGGGCGAACATTTGTTTTGTTTATGAAGGAGTGTCGTGACCGATGGTTCGCTGAGGTGGCCGCAGCTTGCAGACCTCCTGTATGACTCCGCAGAGACTCTTCTAACCCCGGGGTGGCACCGGCGGTGTCGATTGATTTCTTGAATAGGTTAAGACTCAGGCGTGACTCCTGAGACATCCGTCTCAAATGTTGCGTCTATTTTTGGTTTCGAATAGATCGTTATCGAGCTCTGACTATGGCTATCAAAACGCTTCGCATACCTAGCTATCCAATCGATACGCAGTTCGTCGAGCGCTGGTCACCTCGCGCCTTCACATTGGATCCTATCGATGAGGGTACCGTTCTCACTATTCTCGAAGCCGCCCGTTGGGCTCCTTCCTCTTATAACTCTCAGCCTTGGCGGTTTGTTTACGTCCATCGGGACACGGATCACTGGGACTCGTTTCTTTCGTTTTTGAATGACTTCAACCGCTCGTGGGCAGTCCGTGCCGCGGCGATCGTTGTGGTTATGTCAAAGCGGACATTTCGGATAACTGGAAAAGATGAGGAACTATCGTTGCCCACGCATTCATTTGACGCTGGAGCTGCCTGGGCGTTTCTTGCGTTGCAGGCTAGCCTTATAGGGTGGGGCGCTCATGCTCTTGCAGGGATCAACAGCGACCACATCCGTAGCGAACTGAGCATTCCAGACGATTTTTCAATCGAAGCTTGCGTAGCAGTGGGTCGGGCTGGGGATGCTGCGCTACTTCCGCATTTTCTCCAGCCAAAGGAGGTGCCGAGTGACCGTCGACCACTGGTCGACATGGCGGCGGAAGGACGTTTTGTGGACGGAACATAACTGTTTTAGAAGCGCCATTTTCAACCACGCGTGCGGGCTCGTCGGGCTATGGGAGCTGGCGTGCGGCGGCGTGCAGACCAGGTGTCAGCAGCTAAGCACGAAGGTGCCCGAAGGGCCCGCATGCGCCGTCTCTTACGCGTTGCCCTATGACACGGGCAACGTAACAGCGCTTTTTATTAGGAGAAGCTATGGAACAGTTGACTTTCGAACGGGTTTGTAAGATCGACCCGACTCAGCTGCAGGAGAATATGAGCTATCCCGCTGACGAAATGCTAATCGCTGGTAGGCCGAAGAGAATCAGCCGTCCTTTGGTGGACTTTGAACCATCACGTCCGGGTGTCGGTTTCTGGGAGGCAGAGGTTGGCGCCTGGAAGTTCGTCTATCCATCAAAGCGCAACGAGATCTTCCACGTCCTGGAGGGTACCTTCTCGCTCGAGAGCGAAACCACACCACAGACTGAATTCTCCAAGGGCGACACGGGCGTTATCCCCGCCGGCTTCTCAGGAACTTTGAGAGTCACCGAGGCAGTTCGAAAGATATACGTTCTTCTCACCTGAGAAGCGTCACCAACGACGTCGCAAGTTGACTCGCGAAGCGTCTTCGCAAAGTCGCGTTGAGCTGCATTATGACGGAAGGTAGTTAAATGACCTATTCAGATACCAAGCTTTTCATTAACGGAACTTGGTGTGACGCACTTGATGGAGCGACCATCAATGTGATCAGCCCTTCGACCGGCGAAAGGATTGGCGTGGTCGCCTGCGCGGCAAAGGAGGACCTTGAACGCGCTGCATCCGCTTCAGAAGCGGGCTTCGCTGAATGGCGCAACTTCGCAGCGGTTGAAAGAGCGAGGATAATGAGAGGCGCGGCAATGCTTCTGCGGGAGCGCGTCGAGACCATCGCTTCCCTCCTAACGCAAGAGCAGGGAAAGCCGCTTGCTGAAGCGCGGGCGGAAGTCTTCTCGGCGTCGGAGATCATCGAATGGTTCGCTGATGAAGGCTTGCGCGTCTATGGACGCGTCGTTCCGTCGCGAAGTCAGAATGTTCAACAACTCGTGTTGAAGGAACCGGTCGGACCGGTCGTAGCCTTTACGCCCTGGAATTTTCCGGTTAATCAGATCGCTCGAAAGCTGTCGGCCGCGCTGACCACGGGCTGCTCTTTCATTGTGAAAGCGCCGGAAGAGACGCCCGCCTCGCCGGCGGCGCTTATTCGGGCATTTTCGGACGCAGGCGTTCCTCGGGGCGTTTTAGGTCTCGTCTTCGGGAATCCTGCGGAAGTTTCTGAGTTTCTTGTTTCCCATCCAGCAGTTCGGAAGGTCACGTTCACAGGATCAACGGCTATCGGCAAGCAGCTGGCCAGTCTGGCCGGCCGACATATGAAACGGACGACGATGGAACTGGGCGGTCATGCGCCAGTCATCATCGCTGCAGACGCTGATGTCGAGGAGGCTGCGAAAGTTTTAGGTGCCGCAAAATTCAGAAACGCGGGACAGGTCTGCGTTTCGCCCACGCGATTCCTCGTGCATAACAGCTTGCGCGGGTCGTTCGAGGCTGCGATGGTCGCGTATGCCGAACAGTTGCAAATAGGTGACGGTCTGGAAAAAAGCACGTCGCTAGGGCCGTTGGCAAATAAGCGTCGCTTGGCGGCCATGAAAGAGGTCGTGAGCAACGCACGTGAGTCTGGAGCCAGGTTGTTGACGGGTGGAAACGAGATCGGCGATCGAGGCAATTTTTTCGCGCCTACGGTGCTTTCCGACGTGCCATTAACCGCCGCGATCTTCAATGAGGAGCCATTTGGTCCTGTCGCTGCGATACGAGGATTCGATGCCCTCGACGAAGCGATATCAGAAGCGAACAGGCTTCCGTATGGACTTGCGGGATACGCATTCACGAATTGCGTGAAGAGCGTACATCAGCTTTCGCAACGCCTGAATGTTGGAATGCTATGGATTAATCAGGGCGCTACGCCGTGGCCTGAAATGCCGTTCGGCGGCGTCGGGGATTCCGGTTACGGTTCGGAAGGCGGTCCTGAGGCGTTGGAACCTTATTTGGTTACCAAAGCCGTCACGATCAAAAGCTGATCACCGACGTAGAGGCCGGATCCCTTCGCAGAAAGTAAGGCCATGGGCCAAGTCAAACCATCAAACACGTACTCCGCGGCGGCGGCGGGTTCAAGAGAATAGATCAATGCACAACGCAAACGTATCCAGACTGCTCAATGTCCTACTTGGCGAAGAAAAGACTCGTGTCCTTTTTTCCACGCTCAATTTCCCCTCCATTCTCAACGACTGGGAAGAAGGCACTGTAACCCGCGCCGAGTTGGCGCAAGCGATGAATATGGCGCTCTTCGATGATCTTCTACAGCGGTCGGAAAACGGCCGCACCTACACGAAGGAAGCGATTGCGAAGGGCGGGTCAGTGTTCTTCGATCACGGAGCGCTGCGCACGGTGCGCTGGCCCCACAACGGCGCGCTGCCGCCCGGCGAGGCCGCGTTCACTCGGATTCTTCGTCCGCTCGGCTTCAGGCTCAACGGCCGCTATCCACTCGTCAAGCTCGGCATGACCGGCCGTGCGTATGCGCACGAGGACGCACCCGATGAGATCGCCCAGTTCTTCGTCAGTGAGCTACACCCGGAGCGTTTTTCGAAGGAGTTCCAGCAGGCTGTGACGAACGTCGTCGCTTCATCCAAAGATCCGTTGACGGCGCTCGCGATCTCACAGCTTTCGGACCTGGAGCGCGACGGATCGTTGCCCGGCGACGCGGCGGAACAGTTGCTGCCCGTCATCGTCGGCGCATTCTCGCGCCAGCACGCCATTCCACGAGAGACGGATTACGACACGTTGCTGCTTGAATCGGCGGAGATGGCATGGATCGCGACTGAGGGGAATGCCTTCAATCATGCAACAGATCGTGTCGAGGACGTATTCAGCCTTTCGGAGGATGAGAAGTCGAAGGGTCGTCCGATGAAGCCCGATGTCGAACGTTCGCGTTCTGGGCGCGTGTTCCAGACGGCTTATAGGGCGGATACAGTGCGGCGCGCTTTCCGTTCGTCCGATGGCGACGAGATTACCCGAGAGGTGCCGGGCTCGTTCTATGAGTTCATCACGCGCAAGCGTGAATTCGATCAGGCAAAGCGCGGTTGGCAGGTAGACCTGCGCTTCGATGCGGGCAACGCCACCGGTATCTTCAAGATGACAGCCAAGGCAGCGAAGTAACGTGAAATCAGCCAGACCGTTCCAGGCGAGCTTGCCCCTTCTGCAAGCCTTAGAAGCTGAAATGCGTGCGAGGGTGCGCGGCGAAGTGCGTTTCGACGCGGGCTCCAAAGCGCTGTATGCGTCCGATGCATCAAACTATCGGCAGATACCGCTCGGCGTCGTCGTGCCCGCCGATATCGAAGATCTTGTCGCAACGCTCGACGTATGCCGTCGCAAGGACGTTCCATTTTTGACCCGCGGAGGGGGTACCTCGCAGAACGGGCAGTGCGTGAATGTGGCCGTGGTGGCCGACGCGAGCAAGTATGTGAATCGCGTGGTATCGGTAGATGCGAAGACGCGCACGGCCATCGTTGAGCCGGGCGCGATCTGCGACACGCTGCGCGACGCCGCCGAAGCGCACGGCCTCACGTTCGCCCCCGACCCGGCCACGCACAGCCGATGCACGCTCGGCGGCATGATCGCCAACAACTCGTGCGGGGCGCATTCGGTGATGGCTGGGAAGACCGTGGAAAACGTTGAGGCGCTCGAGATCGCCACTTACGATGGCGCGCGCTTCTGGGTAGGCCCGACGAGCGACGCGGAACTCGATGCCATCATTTGCGAAGGTGGAAGGCGCGGTGAGATTTATCGCAAGCTGCGCGATTTGCGCGACCGCTACGCGGGTCACATCCGCGACGAGTTTCCACAAATCAAACGACGCGTCTCTGGTTTTAATCTCGACCAGTTGCTCCCGGAGAACGGCTTCAACGTGGCGCGCGCGCTCGTCGGCACGGAAGGCACGTGCGCGGTGACGCTTCGGGCCAAGGTTCGACTGGTGCATAGCCCGGCATGTCGCGTGCTGTTGGTGCTCGGCTTCAAGGACATTTACACAGCGGCGGATGCGGTACCGCATTTCAATCGCTTTTCACCCCTCGCCATCGAAGGGCTCGATCGCGGCATCATTCGTGGTCTGGAGGTGCGCGGACTGAAATCGGAAGAGATCGCGCTGCTGCCTGAAGGCGACGCTTGGGTCGTGCTCGAATTCGGCGCCGACACGGTTCAGGACGCGCTTTCGCAAGCGCAGGAAGCGGATGGGTACTTCAAGGCGGGCCTGGGTGGTGAGAATGTCACGAGTTTCGTCGTCGAGCAGAAGGTGAAGCAGCAGAAGATCTGGTCGATTCGTGAGACGGGTGCATCCGCTGTT
Source organism: Paraburkholderia podalyriae (assembly GCF_014397785.1). GTDB lineage: Bacteria > Pseudomonadota > Gammaproteobacteria > Burkholderiales > Burkholderiaceae > Paraburkholderia > Paraburkholderia podalyriae. Next base: position 16,569 of record NZ_VZQQ01000024.1, on the reverse strand, counting down.
TCGCTGTCGATCGATCCGGCTACGCCAGACCCGATCGTCGGCTGGGAAGATGCTGCGGTCGACCCAATGCGTCTCGGCGATTATCTGCGTCAGTTCCAGACGCTGGTCGACCGCTACGGCTACGAGACGTGCCTTTACGGACACTTCGGCGACGGTTGCGTGCATGCGCGAATCACGTTCGATATTCGAACGCCGGAAGGCGTGCTCAGGTGGCGCGAATTCTTGCGCGATTCGGCGCAACTTGTTGTCGACTACGGCGGGTCACTGTCCGGCGAACATGGCGATGGACAAGCGAAGGCCGAGTTCCTTCCGATTATGTACGGGCCCGAAGTCATGCGGGCAATGGAGGAGTTCAAGGCCATCTGGGATCCTGCGAACCGGCTGAATCCAGGTAAGGTCGTGAACGCGTACCGCGCGGATGAGAATCTGCGCATGGGACCGTCGTACAAGCCCGTGAAGCTCACGACGAAACTGACGTTTGCCAGCCGCGAAGGCGATGGCTTGCAGCGCGCGGTGGAGCGTTGCATCGGCATGGGGAAGTGCCGTTCTCTTGATGGCGGCACCATGTGTCCGAGTTTTCGCGCGACGCGCGAAGAAAAGTATTCGACCCGTGGCCGCGCGCATCTGCTCTGGGAAATGCTGCAAGGAGAAGTTATCACCGACGGATGGAACAGCCGCGAGGTGAAGGAAGCGCTAGATGGCTGTCTCGCGTGCAAGGGCTGCAAGTCTGACTGTCCGACGCATACCGACATGGCGTCGTACAAGGCCGAGTTCTTGTCTCACTACTACCAGCGTCATCGCCGGCCCAGGCAGGCGATGTTCATGGGCAGGATCGGGCAATGGGCGCCGCTGGCGAGTCGTTTTCCGTGGCTCACGAATCTTATGACGTCGTCGCGTTTCATCGCGCCTATCAGCAAGTGGGTCGCGGGCGTCGCGCCGCAGCGCGATCTGCCGCTTTTCGCGTCGAAACCGTTCAGACAACTTGCGGATGGTCATCGCGTACGCGACAGGCATCCGAATGCAAAGCAGACGGGCAAGGTCATTCTGTGGGTTGATACCTTCAACGATCATTTCTCGCCTCAAATTGCAAGCGCCGCATTCGATGTCCTGACACTGCTCGGATACGACGTGGTATTGCCTCACAAGCGTCTGTGTTGCGGGCGTCCGCTGTATGACTACGGGCTCATTGACCAGGCGAAGGCCTTGTTGCGACGCGCGGTCGACGAGCTATCGGAAGACATCCTGCTCGGCGTTCCGGTCGTCGGACTTGAGCCCGGTTGTCTGTCCGTGTTCAAGGACGAATTACTCAAGCAGTTGCCGCAGGATGACATTGCGCGAAAGCTCTCGGCGCAAACGCATCTCTTGTCGGACTTCCTCGCCGAAACGGAATTTCAGTGGCCGACGCTCGATGCCGATGTCATCGTGCACGGGCATTGTCATCAGAAATCGCTGTTCGGCATGCATGGCGAAACCGCGCTGCTCGACAAACTCGGTGTGCGCTGGAAGCTGCTCGATACAGGATGCTGCGGCATGGCTGGATCGTTCGGTTTCAACAACGAGCACTATGATCTGTCGATGAAAGTAGCGGAAGACAAGCTGCTGCCGCTCTTGCGCGCAGCCCCGCCGGATGCATTGATCATGACCAACGGCTTCAGTTGCCGTGAGCAGATCGAACAAGGTGTGAAGCGACCGGTCCTGCATATCGCCGAGCTCGCGCTTCGTGCGCTCAGGAGCGGGCATGGCGGCCGTCCGGTTTCTCGATCCAGTATAGCGGGCGGCCTGACTTCAGCTTCAAACAGTGCATCTTTTCGCCCAATGCAGAGAGATCAGGCCTGACTTGCGCTCAGCACTCCTTGATTCGGTGGCCGTATGGAAAAGATGTGAGCGCAACTGGCCTGGTGGACCGAATGCCTGGCTGCGAGGGATTTTGGAGCAGACGGGGGCGGAGCGCGCCTGCACATCGTCGTGGGCGGAGGTTTTGGTATGGCTGTTTTCGTGTGATCAGACACCGGTCTTGACGCGGCGGCGCGTGGGCTACCGCAGACATCAATGTCTTGCACACCCCCAGACTGCGGCCATTGGCACCCCTTTCCACGTGGGGTAGGGAGTACTCGGAGGACCTGAGGTGCGATCTTGAAGGTCGCCGTACCGTAACCTTCATCAAGGATGAGAAAGTTATGACGAGCGTGGGAATGTCGTTGAGGAGTATGGTCGAGGATTGGTTGGCGCCCGACCCGAACAGAGGGTTTCGGGTCAGCCACTACGGACGATCCAGCAGGGGACGTTACGTTTGCGTCGTCGCAGATAACGGCGGCGGGTCAAAGGCGATGTTCTTTTTTCGACACCGAAACGGAAAATGGTGCATTTTCCCACCCGGTCCAGAGAGACCTGCCATGCGCATCGCTGAAGTTTCGTATGCCCGGACTGACGGTGTAACTAAACGTTAGGCCGAACGCTCGGAGCATGCTCGGCGCCACCGACGATGCGCCAGTGACTTTCTTCGTGTGCTGGGGGTGAGCGTCGTTGATGGCGATCAGTTTTTCCACGTCCTGATTCGTGGTTGCGTGGCCGGTTCGCTGCGATCATCGAACGCGTGCCGGCCGGGAACCGGTGAATGCGTGTATCCGCGCCACGCGTGGCTACGCGGCGTGCAATGGAAAGTACGTGTGGACGTTTAGCATACCGAGGTGATTATGGCATCCAGAAATCCTGCTCACGAGCTGCCCAGATCCGCGTCGATCCGGCCTGCCGGGCGGGAGGCCGGTGATAGTAAGTGCGACGCGAGGAACGAGAGTTTCGATGATCAGCGACAGACGGAAGATCGTCCACGTTCTTACCAGTGGTCGATGCCCACACGGGTCGACGCGCAGGCGGAGCCTGCCGGATCGGTCGGGGAGCTCTGCGTCGTCGCTACGATCGTCAATCTGCGCGAGATCGAGCAGGTGTATGGCGAGACGACTGCACTTGGCGTACGGCATGCCGTCTATGAGCGGGCCCGGGCGCTCTCACGATCAGGAAGGGCTACCGTTGCAACAACCGGTGCGCATATCGTTTTTATCTTCGACCTGTCCTGGCTGTCCTGCAAGGGCAACGCGTCGGAGCAGTTATGCGGGCCCCTTATCGAGCACCGGGTTGTCAAGGTACTTGGCGCGCACGCCGTCCCACTGGGAGACGCGGCCATCATGCCTGTGGTACGCGCGTCAGCGATGCGCTCCGGGTATCAACCATTTCAGGATTTCATCGATGCGGCAAACCTGGCGACTGCGGGCCATCACTGGTGTGAGCGGTACAGGGCAGATATGGTGGTAGCCGCTGCCGTTTTCGCGGCGCTGGAGGAGAAAAGGCTCGATTTCGATCGGGAACCCGTTTGCGCCGCCGGCGATTCGCAGGATGTAACGTACTACGAGGTACTGCTTTGCGAGATAAGGAACGGCCAGCGCATCCGTATCGGTAGTCTCGTGGGGGCCATTGAGCGCCTGGGGATGGTGAGGCGGCTCGACGAATGGGTCGTCGACTCGACGATCGCCGCATTGCGCCGCAATCCTGCGCTGCGACTCGGCTGTAATGTGTCCGGGCATAGCGCCACACTCGATGCGTGGTGGACACCGATCGTCTCCCAGTTGCATGCAGACAGACGCCTTGCTTCGAGGCTGACGATCGAGATCACGGAAACAGCCGCATTGACGTCGACGACAGAGGTACGGAACTTCGTCAGGACGCTCCAGGCTCTCGGCTGCCAGATCGCACTGGATGACCTGGGCAAAGGCCACAACAATCTGATCGCCCTGATCGGGCTTGGCGTCAATATCGTCAAGATCGACCTGCGTTGCCTGAGACAGGAAGGCGGCACCCGAAGTCCCCCGGGTCTGCGCCCGCTTATCGAGTTCGCGAAGACTTACGCGGCGAGCGTCATCGTCGAAGGCATCGAGACTGAAGACGACGCGCAACAGGCGCGGGAGTGCGGGGCGACCTGCCTTCAGGGCTATCTCTATTCAGGTCCCTCCGCGCCAGACATCGTTGCGGAACATTGACGAAACGGGCTTTCATGAAAGTGGGCGCGATATTGAACATGATCGAGCTGGAGACGTTTGCCGCGGTGGTCGAACATCGCAGTTTCACGCAGGCGGCGGTCGCGCTGAATATCTCCTCTGCTGCAGCGACCCGCCGCGTCAAGCGGCTCGAACAGTCGATCGGGGCGCTGCTCCTGATCCGCGAACCGACGGTGATGCCGACGAAAGCGGGCGAAGACGTGTTTCGTCATTTCATGACGGTCCGGCTTCAGGAGGATGACCTGCTGCGGCGTGTCACGCCGGGGAGGGCGGCGACAACAGCGCTTGCCCTTGCCGTCAATGCCGATTCGCTTGCCACCTGGTTTGAGCCGGTCACGCGTGAGCTGGCGCAACACCATGTGGCGCTTGAGATCGTCGTGGACGATCAGGATCATACGCTCGAGGCGCTGGCGCGCGGCGACGTCAAAGGCTTTCTGTCCACGCAACCGGAACCGGTGGTCGATCGTTTCGTGGCGGAGCCGGTCGGACAGATGCGCTATCAGTGTGTCGCCACACCCGGATTCGCCCGCGAGCATTTCGCCGGGGGCCTGACCTTGCCGGGCGTGCTCGCGGCCACCGCCATCCTGTTTGACCGGAAGGATGCCCTGCACGATGTGTTTTTCGGGTTGCATTTCGGGGTGACGGTCGGCCGGTACCCCAGACACTATTTTCCTTCGCCGGCGGCGTTGCTCAATGCGATCCTGGACGAGCTCGGTTACGGGCTGGTCCCCGCCATGCAGGCGGAGCCGCTGATCAGTGGCGGCAAACTGCTGGCGCTCGCCCCCGGGCACGACCTGATGATCGATCTTTACTGGCATCACTGGGAGCAGGAGCCCGAGCCGCTCGCGGCGATCAGTGAACTGGTCATGGCAGCGGCGCGGCGGAGCCTGGTTCAGCCGGCGCGAAGGGACGCGCGCGCCAGTTGACGGAGCGTTGCGATTCGCCGACGCGATGCTTGCCGCCGACTCTTCCGGTCGTCGTGATCACGCCGCTCATCGCCGGCATTTTTTAGGAGGCAGTAGACGCGATCAGGATGGTCGCAGCGCTGCCTGCGACTCGCGTGATCCAGGCAGTGATCGCGTCACTGTGAAAATTGCGACCGCCCGCTACGGTGTGGGCCTCGGCGCGGCGGGCTTGTCGACCGTTTCCGTGCACGAACGGTCTTTCGAACGACTATCGGCATTGGTCGCAGTGTCACTGACGCGTGCTGCACAATCATGGCTCGGCAGAGCGGAGAAGCCCATGCGAGTCGTCTGTTCGCCGTCATGGATGTGGCGGCATTCCTTCGTCGAACAGCGGTTGCGGGCCATCCTCCGCAGCGATGGCCATCGGACGCCCGACTGTCGTCTGCCGGCCGCCTGTCCAGCGTCCGAGCCGGTACAGCGCGCCGAAGGCGAAGGAGGGCGGTTGCATTCCGGCACCGAAAACAGCTTCGCTACCGCGCCGTGCGCTGTCCGCGAGCCATGACGGTCGGCGCACTGGGCGTGCCGTTCTCTATGACGACACTGCGAGGACTGCCGAATTGCCGCTGAGCGCAGTGCAGTAATCGCGGAGCGCGCATTCGATAAGTTGCGCGCTCCGATCACGCGCGCCCCCGCCGTGATGTGTCTATGCCTTATGCAGTCGACCTGAAGAAGGCGGTGCTGCCGACTCCAACTGACCTGGCAGATGCGATCCGCGCGGTCCGCAGCTGCAACTGAACGCAAAAAACACAGGAGATAACACAATGCATGAAGTCACTATTCCGAATGGGCCAATCAGCGGTCGAAGTCGATCTGAAGGCATGGCACAAGCGACCAACTAAGGCAGACGAGTTCCTCGATCCAGAACAAGTCGCACTCGACTTGCCGCGAAACATAAAACCTCGACCCAACTCGGGTTACCGTGCTGATCCACGACGACATTCTCGACTTCGGTAATCGGTTGGCTTCTCGATTGCCTGAAAAGCTTTGCCTCGTTCGGACTCGGCAGTCTGCTTTGAATTTCTGTATGCGTTCTCTCCTGCACTGTCATGTCGTAAAGCCGTAGAGAAGCCGAAAGAGACTGTTTCCGATTGTAGGTGTCGCCGATGCCGGGGAACCGATCGGCAGGAATGTAATTCGCAGCCAATAGCAAGGGAAGCCCACCGGCGAAGCTCAATACTTCGATAAGTGCGAGCTTGTCGCTCGAGGGTACGCCCAGCAACTTGCCGATGCGTCCGTCAGCCTTAACCAGCTCATTGCGAACTGTCTGACGCTCTTCCACGACGCCCATTCCATCTAGCGTATGGGAAAACCTGCTTTCTCTCGCGAGGTCGTAGGGGTAAGGGCTGAGATCAACGAAACTTCCCAAGCCGCGCTCCGTGCGGACGTAGCCATCCGCCTGCAACTGCGTTAGAGCACGGCGAATTGTTCCTCGGCCCACATCGAACCGCGACGCCAGCTCTGATTCGGGAGGCAGAGAGGCGCCCGGTTGCAGTGATCCGTTTGCAATGTCGGCCTTGAGCGCCCCCATTACGCGCTCCCAAGCCGTGCTTTTCATCCCGTCAGACATTCAGGCTTCCTCTTTCCTAGAGTAGTCACGTAACTGTAACTGATTCACTGTATCTTGTTCGAACAAGTTCATGGCGGTGTTGCTGTTGGTATCGGGCGTTCGTTGAAATGAGCGGCGTAGCTTGTCTCAAGTTCTCGAATGCCCAAGCCCAGCCTACCCGGCGTATTGCGGGTAACGGCACAACGACGCTGGGGACGGCGCTCGTGGCGCCCTTGGCCGATAAGTTCGTACGACCGGGGCCGAAGTCTTCATCGCCGACGTAGCGGGCTTGCGGCGTGATCGCGCGATGAGAGCGAATGAGTGTTGACAGCACCGCACTCGCTCCAGATAGCTTGCATCGGTCGGTGTGTCACAAGAACTAAAGCTGTACAAGTCTATTGGTCAAAAAAAAATTGGAGTTGGAAATATGCGCGTGGTAATTGTCGGTGCGGGGATTGTCGGTGCGAGCCTAGCTTATCACCTCTCCAAGGGGGGGGCGAAGGTACATATCTTTGAAGCTCAGCGCCCGGGTAATGGGACCTCTCTCGCAACGTTTTCATACCTGAATGCAGTGCGCTTCGGTGGCGATTATGGCCGCCTGCGAGTTCAGGCGGTTGACTACTGGCATCAGTTGAGCTCGGAGCTGCAAGCTGAGCAGTTCGTACACTGCGACGGCAGCGTCTATTACATCGACAACGACGAAGACGTGCGCTTGATGGAGGAGCACGTCGCCGAATCTTCGGCAGTGGGACTCTCGTTCGAACGGATGCGTGCGGCTACTTTTGTCAAAGATTTCGAGCCGAACCTCATCTTCCCGGAGGCGGGTTTTCCGGTTTATCGAATGCCCGGCGAAGGATGGCTCGAGTCGGTGCCGATGATCGGACGCCTTCTGCTTTGCGCGGAGCTTGCAGGCACTACAGTGTCCAGCGGCGTGAAGATTACCCGTATCGAACAAACCGCCTCGGGATACAAAGTCGCCGGCAATGAAATCGAGGTCGAAGCGGACCGAGTGATCCTCTGTGGTGGACCGGGCACCGCCGCCGTGCTGGAGATATTGGGAGCGAAACTGCCTGTTCAGACCCGTTCAGGCGTGACTGTTGTAACCAAGCCGCTGCCGATCGGCCTTAAACACGTCGTGTACGCGGGCAAGGTCCACTTCAAGCCGGATGGCGGTGGACGCCTCGTGGCAGGTCGCACTGATTATCGGCCGGTTCATCCTGGCGTCGACGCGGCGCAGGAAGCTGGACGGGAAACTGCGGCGCTTGTCCAACCCTGGCTTCGCCATTTCGGTCAAAGCGAAATTGAAGCTGTACGCGTTGGAGTGCGCCCGATCCCGGCGGACGGCGTGCCGGCGGTTGGCGAGCTTGCTGGTCACCCCGGCGTATCAGTTGCGGTCATGCACAGCGGAGTCTCATTGTCTGGCCTGATTGGACGGGAGCACGCGAATGAGATTCTGACGGGCCGGCTTTCGGAGCTTCTTCACGCATATCGTCCGGATCGTTTTCTCGAAGCTCACAAGACGCGCGATGACTTCGCGCCTTGGGCGCCCGGCGATCTGATTAGCGGTGGTAGCGACGCGCCGAGCAGCACTGGCTCCCATCGCTGAGACTGAAATCAATTCGGCCATCGTCGCGATGGCCGACGATTCGATTTGGAAACGTTATGAAGCCGTCATCGATTGAATTGCAAGCCGTCCATCATAGCTACGCCAAAGGCAGGAACGTCCTGCAAGGCGTCGACCTTAAGCTTGATGGAAAAGGATTTGTCGCGTTAATTGGACCGTCCGGAGCGGGCAAGTCGACCGTCCTGAGGCTGCTGAATGGTCTGGTGAGACCGACGTCAGGAAATGTATTAGTCAACGGATCGAATGTAGTCGCCGCACGTGGCTCGGAGTTGCGAAAAATCCGTCGTAACATCGGAATGATTTTTCAGACGTTCAATCTTGTGAAGCGGATGACAGCGCTGGAGAACGTTCTTGTTGGGCGTCTTGGCTATCAGTCGACATTGCGGACCATGTTAGGCAGATATCGGCCGGACGACATCGAGTTCGCGTTCAATCTGCTGGAGCGCGTGGGTCTCGCTGACTGTGCTCGTCAGCGCGCGGATACATTGTCCGGCGGCCAGCAGCAAAGGATAGCGATAGCGAGAGCGCTCGCGCAACGCCCGCAACTGATCCTTGCAGACGAACCAATCTCCGCTCTGGATCCCAAAAGCGCGACATTGGTGATGGAGACGCTTCAGTCAATCGCTGTTCGAGACGGGATCTCTGTTATCGCGAGTCTTCATTCCGTCTCCGCGGTGCGCGACTTTACGTCTTTTGCAGTTGGCCTGAATAAAGGTCGAGTTGTCTTCAGCGTTCCGGTTACACAAATGGGACGTTCCGAAGTATCAAGCCTCTACGATATCGACGAATCGTAGCCGTCTATCACAAAGGTATGCCGACTATGACCATTTCACGACGCTCCGCCCTTGCCATGATCGGCGCGGGTCTCATTTCTAGCCCGCTTTGGGCAGCCTCGCCGATCGGATGGCCGAAGCAGTTACGCTATGCCATCGTCCCGAATGAAGGTGACAATGCAATTGCAGGGTATGCGCGTCTACTCAAGCACGTCGAGAAAAAGCTCGGAATTCCGGTCGTCTCCTATCCAGTGAATGACGTTCCTGCAGTTATCGTTGCGTTAGCCAACGGACAGGTAGACGTAGCAAGAATCGGAGGTGAATCCTATGTCATCGCACGGCGGCAGGGAAACGTAGACGCTTTGGCAACTGAAGAAACCAGCGAAGGAACCGGGTATTACGGTGGTCTCTGGGTCAGATCCGATTCCGGTATCCATTCGGTCGCCCAAACTCGTGGAAAATGCCTCGCTTTCAACGGTCCGAATTCGACGAGCGGATACCTTGCTCCGATGAATTACTTCATGAAGGATCTGAAAGTCGATCCGGACAAATTTTTTTCGCGGATTGTCTTCGCTGGCGGCGCAGTTCCGGCTGTTCTCGCGTTGGTGAACAAGCAGGTCGACGTTTGCGCGGCATCGTTTCCTTACGAGGCGCTCGCGGTGAAGCAAGGACTCGTCAAACAAGACGAACTCATGGCCATCTGGAAGTCCCCTTTGATCCCGAACCCTGCCTATGTAGTTCGGGGCGATTTTCCTAAGGACTTTAGACGAGCATTTTTGAGCGCGCTCACTTCGTATCAGGATGAGGTGGGCCTCGCGGCACTACCGGGGGGCGTGAAGCGGATTGTTGCAACGTCCGACAGCGAATACGACTTCGTTCGGCAACTCGAGCAGATCAAGACTGAGCTTCAGACCAGGGCGAAATCGTGAACGTACGCCTATTCAAAAGTCCGGCGTTTGCCCCCGGAAAAAAGAGTCGTAGTGCGGTTGGGTCTGGCAAGCGCAACTGGCTCTACCTGATCGCCATGGTGGTAGTCCTATGCTGGTCCTACGGCGACGCTGGCATAAGCCCGTCGCATCTCTTCGAAGGCTTAGGGAATGCCTGGCGTTACGTGGCTGGATCCGCCGATCGGCCACAGTCAGGATTTTTTCCACCAAGTACGGCGCGAATCGGCGACTATCTGGCGCAAATGGTCGTAACGATAAAAATGGCAATCTGGGGAACTACGCTTTCTATTCCCTTCGCACTGCTGCTGGCTTTTTGTGGTGCCCGCAATGTTGTCGGGTCAGGAGTCGTCTACTGGGTTTCACGTCGGGTGCTCGATCTGCTCAGATCGCTGAACGAACTGGTGATAGCGCTGATCTTCGTCGCCGCCGTAGGTCTTGGGCCATTCAGCGGTGTCATGGCACTTGCGGTAGGTGGGATCGGATCGCTTGGCAAACTCCTGAGCGAGGCGGTTGAGGCAATAGATATGGGGCAAGTTGAAGCTGTGAAATCGACGGGCGCGAATCCCCTGCCCATTATTATGAAAGCCTTCGTGCCCCAGATCCTTCCCGCTTTCGTTTCATTTGTTCTCTACCGGTTCGAAGCGAACGTGCGGGCGGCCACTATTCTGGGCGTCGTGGGCGCTGGAGGAATTGGCTATTTTCTCCAGGAGTCGATGCAAGTATTCGACAACCGCAGTGTTTCAACGATTCTCATCATCATCGTCCTGACTGTTGTGGTCATCGACAATGTATCCGCGGTCATCCGTCACCGAATCGACTAGCCGCACGTTCACCCATTGCAGTCGTGCATCGATGCGTCTGTCTGAATTCGAAGGAGCATATGCATCTATGTCGCACGTTTTGCGTATGTCCTGATCAACAAGCAATCACCTGAAGTGCTGGGGATTGCTCGAAGCTCGCTCACAAGACGCCTCCCGTTCAGTCTTCCGGTTGGCAAGCTCGAGGCGCGTGAGATCTCCGGTCTCTACGAAAGTGTGGAACCTTGGATATTTGACTCTTTATAGGAGCAGCAGAATGACACTGACAAGACGATCAATCCTGGCGTTGATGGGAACAAGTCTGTTAACGGGTACAGTGCGGGCGGCACAACCTAGTGCTTGGCCCAAACAGCTACGTTACGCAATTGTGCCCAACGAAGGAGGTGGGGCCCAAGCCGCGTATACCCGGCTCCTCAAGCACCTGGAAGCAAGAATGGGGATCCCCGTTGTTTCTTACCGCGTAAGCGATGTCGCCTCCGTGATCGTTGCGTTGACCAACGGTCAGGTTGACGCAGCCCGAATTGGGGGGGAAGCGTATGTGATAGCGAGACGGCTGGGCAATGTGGACGCCGTCGCCGTGGAAAAAACGCATGAGGGGACCGGATATCTGGGTGGCTTGTGGGTCCGTGCGGATGCCGGCATGTCCTCCATTAGCATGACCAAAGGGAGACGGCTCGCGTTCAGCGAGCCAAACTCTACGAGCGGCTACCTCGCGCCCATGGCCTACTTTCTCGATGATCTCAAGGTCGATCCAAAACGCTTCTTCTCTGAAGTCATATTTGCGGGCGGAGCCATTCCTGCCGCACTTGCCCTTAGTAACAGGCAAGTCGACGTTGCTGCCGTCTCCTTCCCCTACGTCGGCCTCGCGGTCACGCAAGGCATGATCGGGAAGGGTGAACTGGTTCCCGTCTGGAAATCCAATCCTATTCCCAATCCCGCCTACGTCGTTCGGGGCGCTCTTCCAGCGGACTTCCGGAAGGCGTACCAGGATGCGTTGATCACCTTCCAGGATCCTGAAGGCCTGGCGGAGCTGCCGGGAGGTGTCGAGCGCATCGTCACGGCTTCAGACAGCAATTACGACTACGTCCGGCAACTTGAACATGTCAAGCAGGAGCTCGACCTCAAGGAACGACAGTGACAAAGCATTCCTGCGATCTGCTCAGGCTCTCTACGTCGGACAGTTCCTCCATGTCTGTAATGGGCCCGCGCAAATGGATCTCTATGACGGTGACCATTGCGGCACTTGTCTGGTCCTACCACGATGCCGGTGTGAACCCCGGACACTGGCCGACGGCCTCGGCAGCGCCCGGGCAATATGTTATCGGCTCGTCTGATCTGCCGTGACGCTGCGTTCCATGAATAAACAGTTCGGAGCATTGCCCGCAACACACGTGAATTCATTTTTTTACCTGATTAATATGTAGTACTAATTGGTGACAGAAAGATGGAAAAGTTACTTCGCTACGCACTCCCGCTCGCACTGCTCGGTGTCGCCAGCGCCTCGGACGCGCAAAGTTCGGTTACGCTGTATGGACTGGTCGACGCCGGCCTCGTCTACACCAACAACTCCGGTGGTCACAGCAATTACCAGCTGGGTAACGGCCTCCTGTCTGGCTCACGTTGGGGACTTCTCGGCTCGGAGGATCTTGGCAGCGGACTCAAGGCAATCTTCACCCTCGAAAACGGCTTCAATCCGTCGAATGGGAAGTTCGGCCAGAATGGTCGTGAATTTGGTCGTCAGGCGTTCGTCGGTTTATCGGACAGCCGCTTCGGCACAGTCACCCTAGGACGTCAATACCAGAGTAACTTCCTTGGTCTTGATGCGCTGGTCCAGGGGTCACTGGCGACGCACCCGTACGATAACGACAACCTCGGCGCGTCGATCCGCCTTAACAATTCTGTCAAATATCAGAGCGCCAACTACGGCGGTTTCCGGTTCGGCGGACTTTATGGCTTCTCGAACGCCGCGGGAAGCTTCGCTGACAGCCGCGCGTACGACGTCAGCGCGTCGTATGCGAACGGAGGGTTAACTCTTGCGTCCAGCTACCTGCAAATAAATAACGTTGGCTCGACGACTAACACAAGCGGTACAGTGGTAGCCGGCGATTCCCCGTTTTACGCAGCGCGTCAGCGCACATGGGGCGCAGGCGCCCGGTACACGTTCGACACGTCCACCGTTGGCTTTGTGTTTACGCAAACACAACTCAGCAACGCCACCGCTATCGGATCTGGTTATGCTGGCACTTCAAGCAATCTACCCCTAAAAGGAAATGCACGCTTCACAAACTATGAGTTAAACGGCAGCTACCGGTTTACACCGGCGTTGACTCTGTTGGGCGCGTACACCTATACAGACTCGCACCTCAACGGCGAACGCCCGAAGTACCAGCAGATTACCTGTCAGGCGGGCTACGCATTATCAAAACGCACCGTTTTGATAATGCAAGCAGCATACGAGCATGTCAGCAACTCAGGGAAGTCAGGCGTCACGGCTGACATCTCTGGCGTAAGCAGCTCTTCGACGAGTTCTCAGTTTGTTACCGAATTTGGTATACACCACACTTTCTAACTGGTCCCTACCGAGAACCGGGATAGGCCTATCGCGTCGGTACATACAGGCTATCAGGGCCGCTGCTGGCAGCTTGGCTAGATATTCGCGGGCACAGGTGAGGATCGATTAGCTTCACGTATAGCACGGTAAAAACTGGATTTCTTACTGGCGTCGGTGCGCTGCACAATTCTCTCTGAATGAACGCTTGGATTGACTTATTGAACGGAATGATCATGACCGACATCACAACCATTACATCGACAATTACCGCGTCCTTCCTCGCCTCGACGGTCGAGGTGGTGGAAGCCTTCACCATCGTGCTAGCCGTTGGAGTTACCCAAAGTTGGCGGTCGGCCCTCATCGGCACCGGCGTCGCCTTTACTGTACTTGCCGCGCTCGTGTTTTTTATTGGTCCCCTGCTGACACTGATCCCGTTGCAACTGCTTCAATATGTCATCGGCATCTTACTGATGCTGTTTGGCATGCGCTGGCTGAGGAAGGCGGTGCTTCGGGCTTCAGGCCATCTCGCACTTCACGACGAGGAAAAAGCTTTCGCCAAAGAGACCGAAACGCTTGCGAGGCGGAGTGACGACAAACGCGCCAGCTACCTTGCCGGGATCGCAGCATTCAAGGCTGTGCTGCTCGAGGGCGTTGAAGTGGTTTTCATCGTAATTGCAGTCGGTGCAGCCCGTGGAGCGACACTCTACGCCGCGCTAGGTGCTGTGGCCGCATTCGTCGCAGTGCTATTGATCGGACTCATGGTTCATAAGCCGCTATCGCGAGTACCGGAAAACACTCTGAAATTTATTGTTGGTCTGATGCTGACCAGTTTCGGAATCTTCTGGACAGGTGAGGGATTCGGCGCGGAGTGGCCGGGGGCTGATCTGATGTTAATCGGCATTTTCATTGTACTCGCTGTCTTTTCGTTGTCCACCGTGCGCTGGCTGCGCGGCACCCACTACCTTGCCTAAGGAACCATCGAAATGAACGTAATTCGCATCGGGCTTGCTGAACTTGTTGGTATGTTCGTTGACGACGGCATGCTGGCATTTTTCACCGTCCTTCTTATCGGCGCCGTTACCATTTTGGTAAAGTTCGCGGGCGTTTCGGGCGTAGTCGGTGGCGCGCTGCTTTTCATCGGTACGATCGTCGTCCTTGCTGAGAGCGTGATGCGCGCTTCCAGGCGATGACCTGAGTTTTGTTGTTTGGAAGTCGGGTATGACTTCAGTGGACTGATTAATTGCTAGCCGCCGCGCTGAGGCTAGACGGGGATTGGCATGGAGCAAGGGCCGCGCGAGCGTTAGCTTGGACAGTTCCTTTCCAGCGTGGTGGCCAGCATGAAATACGATAGCGCTGTACTTGTGAGTGGATGTCACAAGGAGTCGATCACGGTCGCGTACGCAAGCCGCACGGGGAGCCATTCGGACTCTGTTATGGAATCCAAAATGATACTGGCGGCGAGATGGCTAGGCAGCAGGTCGTCGCGGCTAATCTTCAATGAGTTATTTTGCTCGAATATCGCCGCCAATCGGGGAATTGATGCCGCTGGAAAGGAACACTGGAGTTCGTCCATGAATGAACGGCCGCCTGATACGAACATGTTGTCGGTAGTTGTGCCTCTTTCGCTGGGGCAGGCCGCACTCTGGGGAGCGTTGTATTACGCGTTCGCAGTTATCCTGGAGCCGATGTGCAGAGAACTACGATGGAGCACGACGGCAGCAACAGCGGTATTTTCTGCTTCGCTGCTCATTTCAGGCTTAGCTGCCGTACCGATTGGCCGGGCGGCCGATCGGTACGGGGCGCGGTCATTTCTGGTCCTGGGCGCGCTTCTATCGGCCCTTGCCCTCGCGCTCTGGAGTCGAACCAGTAACTTCGTCGTTTTTTCTGCACTGTGGGGATGTCTTGGGATTACCTCAGTTGCAGCACTACAAACGTCAAATGTGGTATTTGCCCAGCACTTCCCCACCGAAATGAAAAGGGCAGTCGTCACATCGAGTCTGTTTACGGGCCTCTCCGCCGCGATTTTTGTCCCCCTCTGCCAGTTTCTCGTCTGCCACGAAGGATGGCGCGGTGCCGTTGTCGTGCTTGCATTGATCTGCATCGTATGTGCGGTCAGTTTCGCAGTCGTCGTGCCCCGAGGCAAAGGGACGCTTGAATCGACACTGACTCTGAAAAAGTCGGAACCGAAATCCCTTCAGAATTCGAACTCTCTTCGTAAAATTCTCTTCAGTGCTCGGTTTTGGGGAGTTGCCATTGGTCTGGCTTGTAATGGTGCTATATCGACGTCTTTAGCAGTCCACATCGTTGGAATTCTGAACGACAAGCGATACAGTTCAGCTCAGATTTCGATCGTTGTGGCGCTGGTTGGGCCCGCCCAGATCGCGGTACGTGCGTTGTTAGCAATGAAAGGAGAAAGTTTGACCACCGCCTTTTGGGGGCGAGTGGCTCTCGGCCTTCAGATAGTGGCGTTGACGGCGCTCTGGTTATGTCGCCCGGGGTCGCCAGCGACGGTCCTTGTGTATCTGTTTGCCATCTGCAATGGGGTGGTCGGCGGTCTCACCTTGGTCGTCGCAGCGCTGATCACATCGGAGTTGTTTGGAACGGCCAACTACGGGACAGTGCAGGGCGTCCTGAAGATGGTTTCCGCCTTTGCGCGCTCAGTGGGTCCTGTTCTGTTCGCCTTAGCGGCACTCGCAATGAAGACAGATGGTGCCGCGATACCGGTGCTTGTCGGACTGGCTGTTGTCTCATTCGTCGCATTCTCGGCGGTGATCCGAGGGTGAGAGAAACGGATTGCGCGTTGAGACTGTGTGTTCTTTTGCGATGGCGCGAGTGTTAGCGGCAATGCAGGATTCAGGCGAGGTATTAAATCGGAGCAGGTAGTTGATCCGTTGCGGCCGTCGAAACGGCTCCTTCCCCAACCTCCATTCTGGAAAATTGAAGATGTCTGAACATGGTCTGAACAAAGATTCAGCAACACTTTCGCCACGAGTCGCCATTGTGGGCGCCACAGGCGCCGTGGGTGGCGAGTTGATACGCTGTCTTGAGGCCCGCAACTTTCCTCTACGCGAGCTCAAGCTGCTTGCCTCACCGAGGTCCGCAGGAAAGCGACTACAGTTTCGCGGTGAAATGCTACCAGTGCATGAGCTGACGTCCACCAGTCTTCTCGCTTGTGATTACCCACTTCTTTCGCGAATCCTGGTAACCTGGCTTGCATCACGATGAACGCGCGAGAAGAATGGCCGGGAGACGACAGGTAGAAGATCGGGCGTGGTTTGAGCAGGAGCTTGAAGGAA
>NZ_VZQQ01000249.1 GCF_014397785.1 Paraburkholderia podalyriae | reverse complement strand
AGGTCTTCATGAGCGAGTCCGGTGACCGAGACGTGTTCACCCGGGTGCAGTGGTGAAGAGGCCATTGCCTGGCGAATGCCGGCCTCGAATGGAAACGAGAGCTGCTCTTCCAGATAGCAGTACCACGACATCGCCCGCTCTTCCTCGGTATAGGCGTCGACCACCACTTCCATCTCAATGCGATGTTCACGTTTTGCGTCGATCTTGGGCTTGGCCATGATGTTGTCTTCCGACCAGAGTTGATAGGGCTATAGATCGACGATACGCCACAGCAGACCGTAGGAAACACGCCAGTGACCCTCGGAATCTGTCACGGCAATCGAGGCCGTTTTCGAGTTGAGTCTGACGATGGTGCCGACACGCTCGCTCAGGTGTTTGTCGGTGAAACCGACGGTGTCGCCGACGAGGAACTCGTCGCGTTGTGCGCGCGGTGGCGGTGCCGGTTCAGGATGAATCGGGGCTGCGCTATCGGGAACGATCGCCGCGTACGGTAGCGCCCAGCGGCGCCGGCTCGCATTGTCCTGAACGACCGCCTGTGTTTGCCGAAGCTCAACGACGGTTCCCTGCAATGGAGGGGCCAGCGGGTTGTCTGGGATATAACTGATAGCCATGCCGAGGTGCAGGCGCTGCCGTACTTCCAGGATGCGTCGGGGATCATCGAGCATTTTTCCGACGGCGAGATAAAGGCGATAGAGTTCGGCGCTGGGCGCCTGCCGGAGTGAGTCGAGAATGTCCATGAATGTGATGGCGTTTAACGGGCGAGCGGCAACAGTTCGTGCACGCGATTGACAGGATACGATGGCAGCTTCTCGAGCGTGTCCTTGAGCCACGCGTACGGCTCGAAACCGTTCAGGCGAGCCGTGCCGAGCAGCGAATACATCGTGGCGCTCGCGCGGGCGCCGCGCGGGGAGCCCGCGAAGAGCCAGTTCGCCCTTCCGAGGGCAATGGGTCTGATTTGCCGCTCGAGAG
>NZ_VZQQ01000248.1 GCF_014397785.1 Paraburkholderia podalyriae | reverse complement strand
GAATGAGCAGCGTGCGCAGATACGTGTCTCCGCGCCTGCTGATGCCAAGCAGCGTCACCTTGCCTCCTGAGCCCGTTTGCTTTGGCACAAGACCGATCCACGCCGCAAACTCGCGTCCCGATCTGAACGACTTCACATCTCCCATCGTCGCGACTGCAGCTGTTGCAGTCAGCACACCGACGCCCGGAATTTCGGTGATCGACTTGACCGCCTTGTCCTCTAACATCCACTGACGTAGCCGCCGTTCGATCACGACGATCTGCTCGTCGAGCCTCGTCAAACCATTCCACTGCTCGCGCAACGTATCGACCAGCACAGCCGGCAGCCGATCTGAGACTCTGGCCAGCACCGCGGGTATGGCCTTGTCCAGCGCAGATCGACCTTTGCCCATCACTTCGCCATATTCCGTCAACAGTCCGCGCAAGCTGTTGATCTGCATCGTACGGAACTTCACCAGTTGTTGGCGCATCCGGTGCAGCGCCAGCACCGCCTGCTGCGGTTCGGTTTTCACTGCCACCGCCTTGCCTGGTTGCTGCACTGCCAGCCAGATCGCTCGGGCGTCCGCTGCATCGCTCTTGTTGCGGATGTTGAACGCCTTGACGAATTCGGCCGGCATCAGCTTCACCGTGTGTCCCAGCTTCGTGAGTTGCCGTGCCCAGTGTTGTGAACCACCACACGCCTCCATTCCAATCAGGCACGGTGTACGGTTCGCGAAGTGCTCAAGAAACTTCACTCGTTTGATCGGCTTGTTCACGATCTCGCCGGTCTCTTCATCAACGTAGTGCACCTGAAATACGCTCTTTGCGATATCGATCCCTACTGGCGTAAGCTTCATGTCGAATGCTCCGGTTGCCTGTCAAGACCTACATGATCTTCTATCTGGGCACTCTGATGTCATCAGGCCTAGACGGTCCGCTCTCCTTCATTATCCCAACTGCTTACGGGTGGGAGGCGTTCATTTCATTGAGTTC
>NZ_VZQQ01000247.1 GCF_014397785.1 Paraburkholderia podalyriae | reverse complement strand
GCACGCGCACAATGGCTCGCGAGATGAAATTGTCGCAAACGGCGGTCACGCGGATCTGGCGTGCTTTTGGATTGCAGCCGCATCGGCAGGAAACGTTCAAGCTCTCCAGCGATCCGATGTTCGTCAACAAGGTGCGGGATATCGTCGGGCTTTACCTGGACCCGCCGCTCAAGGCCATGGTGTTGTGCGTGGACGCGAAGAGCCAGATTCAGGCGCTCGATCGCACGCAACCCATGTTGCCGTTGGCACCCGGCATCCCTGCGCGACGCACCCACGATTACATGCGCCACGGCACGACCACCCTGTTCGCGGCGCTGGACATCGCTACTGGTGAAGTGATCGGCGAGGTACATCGGCGCCATCGCAGCAGCGAATTCGTGCGCTTTCTGCGCACTATCGAAGCCAGCGTGCCGCCTCACCTGGACGTGCATCTGGTGATGGATAACTATGGCACGCACAAAACGTCCTCGATCAAAGCCTGGTTTGCCCGTCATCCCCGCTTCCATGTTCACTTCACGCCCACCTCGGCGTCGTGGCTTAACCAGGTCGAACGCTGGTTCGCTGCGCTCACTGAAAAATACCTTCGACGCGGTACGCATCGCTCGACCCGTCAACTCGAAGACGCGATCCGCCATTACCTGGACGTCTATAACGCCAGTCCCCAACCGTTTGTCTGGAGCAAGTCGGCTGATGAGATCCTGGCCAGCCTGGAACGGTTTTGTGTGCGGGTCCGGAAAGCTGCGGCAGGAGCATCATGAATATCAATACCGATGCAATTGATGAGGTCGCCCTGGCACTTCTCTACCTGACCCTGCATGACCGATACCGCGCGTGGAAGGGTTTCGACTGGGATGTGCTGAACCGGCTCTACGAACGGGGCTTCATCGAAGACCCAGTCAACAAGACGAAGTCCGTGATCTTTACCGAAGAAGGATTGCGCGAGTCCGAACGGCTCTTTAATCAGCACTTCGTCATTC
>NZ_VZQQ01000246.1 GCF_014397785.1 Paraburkholderia podalyriae | reverse complement strand
CGGAGACGTTCGCGCGTCTCTGCGCTGGCATCATGAACCAAGTCTGGATAGTTCAAAATTAAATGAACCGCGGATTCGGCGTTCGTTGGACGGTTTCGCCGCAAAGCCTCATATCGTGGGTATGTGAAGTTCAACGTTACGTGGACATCGACAGCAGGAAGGCTCGCCTGCCCGCGCGTCGATGCCTTCGACCGCGCAGCTGCGATCGGCATGACGACAGAACGCTCAGCGCGCGTCGTGGACGGCCGAGGTTCGGCGCTAGCTGCTCGCAGACGGCTGGATGCCTTGTTCTGGTGGCGGTTCGACGCTGTTTTCCGGTGCTGGTTGGCCCTCTTCTTCCGGAAGTGGCTCGACGCTCTCAGCGGCGGCCGGCGAAATGCTCTTGACCACGACGGGCCGCTCAACGCTCTGCACGGCGGCCGGCGGATTGTTGTTGCCCGGGACGGGCGCCTCAACAATTGGCGCGGGGGCTCTGTGCTGCAGTTCGGTGCTCAGGCCCGTTCCGACGTTCGAGGTGGTGGTGTTCGCACTCTTGAGGACGCCGCGCGCATCGAACAGGAACACCGCCGCCGATGTGTGCGTGTCGGCACCACCAACCAGCGCCCCGATAATCGGGATGTAGTTTTCGGGGTGCGGCCTCGACGTCACATACGTGTACACGAGCAGCATCGAACCATCGTCGAGCGCGGTCTGCACTGATGCCGGGCCGAGCGTGGCTGTCACTTCCTGAAGCGTCGTCACGCCACGCCTGAAGATCGCCATCTGTTCAGGCCTCACTTCGACCCCGGCGGACATGCAACCGACAAGCAGCGCACCGCTCAGCAGCCCAAGTACCAGTCCATGTTTCATGTTGCCCCCACACCGTACTTACAATTTTAGGACGACGCAGGGTCGGCGCGCGGCGATATTAACCTGCCGCCGTTGCGCTGGATCAGTCGCGCTTGACTTCGGCGCTTCAACAGATCGATCGCCTTGAATAGGTCGTCA
>NZ_VZQQ01000245.1 GCF_014397785.1 Paraburkholderia podalyriae | reverse complement strand
GGGGCAGGAAGTCAAAGTCAGTTTGTAGGTCAGTCATAAGTTGCGTCCGCAATGTGTAAGCTGCGGACGCAATCTTGTTCCCTCTCACCCGCAGGTTCCAGATGAGCCGAAATTACCGCTTACGAATATCGCCTTGCGGTTGGCGCGACAATCGTAGACGCCGTCCAGGCTGACCACGCTGTCACGCAGGTCCAGGTTTGCTTCACGGGCAATCTGTATCACCTGCGGCAGCGCGTCACGCAGCAGTGGCGATTCGTTGCGATTGCCTGGTGCCGGCACGAACGGGGCAATCACATTGCAGTTCCGGTCGCAGAAGGCAACGACCTCGTCACCCTTCATGTGCTTGTGGCCGCTGAAGCCAATGTTGTCGCCGCCTTTTTTCGCCGCCGTCGTGGTGCCGTCGCCATGGATGATGCTGGTGTCCAGCAACTGGTCGTGGCTAAGCCGCACGACCGACGCGAGGAAGACAGCGTCAAAACATTCGCATGCCTGCCAGCGGCGAAAGGCCCGAAAGATGCTTGTGTAGTGGATCTCCGGCCTGCCGTGCCGATCCATTGCAATCGGCAGCGCCTTCCATTGGCAACCCAGGTAAAGCAGTTTCAGGATGTAGTTGAAGATCGCGTGCGCGGTCAGTTTGGATGCCGGTCCCCGGCTTCCTGCCGTGAGGTGCGGCAAGACAAATTGCTCGAACTGTTCGAGGCTTAATTCCGTTGGAATCCGTTGCCATTGCTGGCTTTTCGCCATTATCGACCGCCAAAGATCGGGAATTCTAGCGGATCCGGCAGAAATCGGCGAAAGTCATACCCACAAAGGACTTCAGACAAATTCAGCAGCCTTGAGAAACCCGCAACCAGTTGGCAGTATGAATCCAGCTAGTTCGCGAGAAGCCAGAGCCCGTCCTCAGTAGCCCAAAGCACCTTCACGAGATCGCCGCGGCGCCCGCGGAATATGAAGACGTTACCGCCCAGCGGATTCTCCTCAAGCGCCGTGTGTACCTTGGCAG
>NZ_VZQQ01000244.1 GCF_014397785.1 Paraburkholderia podalyriae | reverse complement strand
GCTTTGCGCCCGGAGCACTACTTTTAACGCACGTCGATTGACTGACAAAACCGGTGCGGAACACGCAGGCCTGAACGGCCCGCTGATTCCACTGCGTCGGACCGCATCCAGCCGCTACGACGAAAAGCCATCCGGTTACGTGATGGCAGCCGTTGCACGTGGTGCAAATGGAGCTAAGTCATGAAGGGAATCCGTGCCGCATTCCTTGCCGCAGTCCTGATCGCCACGGTTGCATCGGAGTGTCATGGACAGTACACCACCGACTGGGTGGCGAACACTTTTGGAACCAACGCCATGCGCGTGGGTAACGTCGCGCGTTCCATGTGGGTAGCGCCCGAGGGCGTCATCTATACGGCTTCCATGTGGGACGAAAACGAAGGTGGTATCGCGATCTACCAGAACCGTCAAAGCGTGGGGACCATAGGGGCTCACGGTGAGTTTCAGGGTGGCGCTCTTACTGGGAATAGCACCTACATTTTCGCAGCGCTACAGTTCAATAAGGCCTACGGCAGTGGGGTCGTCGGCCGCTACAACCGCGCAACCCATGCCCGTGACCTGATGATCGCGGTCAGCGCGGACACGACCGAACGGCGGGCGGACGTGATCACCGGGCTCGCGACGTGGGGTCAATTTCTTTATGCGAGTGACTTCCCCGGAAACCGGGTCCGGATCTATACCACCGCGGGGACCTGGGTGCGAGACCTCGCCGTCACGGGTCCTGGTGCACTCGCTATCGATAGGCATGGCAACTTGTGGATCGCTCAAGAGGCTGCTGGTACGTTGCTCCACCTAAGCCCCACGGGTACGGTGCTGGGCACCATCGACCTTGGCACTGCGGCGCGTCCGTCAGCGCTCTACTTCGACCCGACGAACCAGCACCTCATGATCGGGGACGAAGGGCCGGACATGAACGTCAAGTCCTACGACGTGTCGGCTGCGCCTGTCCTGACAGGAACGTTCGGGGTCACGGGCGGATATCTTGACGCTACGACGGGAACGAAGGGCCAGGTG
>NZ_VZQQ01000243.1 GCF_014397785.1 Paraburkholderia podalyriae | reverse complement strand
TGCCGCCTTCCAGTTCCGCGCGGATTTCCGTTGTAATGCGCACCAGATCGACCTTGGCAGCTTCGGGGTTACGCGTGCAAAAGGCCAGATGCATGCCGGGCTCGACCAGATCGGCAATCGCCACGACCCGGTGCTGGAGATCCACGCCCACCAGGTGTCGCACGAGCGTGTCCGCGCCGAACTTTCCAGGCCCTTTAGGCACGTCTTCGGCGCCGATGCTCAAACCCGCCAGGGTGGTGGACAGCGCCTGCGACAACGCATCGAATGGCAGATCCCGGTCGAGTCCAAGATCTTGCAGCACGCAATCGAGTGCGGGCATGCCGTCCAGCGTGACCACCAGATTGCGTTCGGCCTGCGTGATGTTGCGCACCGGCCCGATGGGCTGACAGCCCTGCGTTACGCGCGAGATCAGACCGACCTCAGGGCCGAAGAGCACGCCGGACAAACCCCCGGTGAACACGCGATCCGCCATGTGTAACGGACGGTTTCGCGCCGAGGATAGCCCGCCGAAGAGATAACCCGTGGTCGTGCGGGCGCTCAGTTCGTGCAGCAATTCCTGCACGTCCGGCGTGCTGCCCTCGGCATGCACCAGCGCGGTATGTGCCACAAACCCGGAGGATGTCGGAGGCAGTGGTTGCAGACCGGAAAACAGCCGGAACGATTCCCGTGGGAGCGGCGCGACCATCAGCACCAGGGCCGGTTCGTCGATATATTCGATGCCGCTGGCGGCCACGCCGACGCCTACCGTACCGACCCAGGCGACGCCGGGCTGACCCCGTTGCAGTTCATCGAGGATCGCTTCGGACGCGGGTGCGTAATAGTCGCTCAGGTAACACCAACCGAGCGTGAACGGTGCGGATTCGTCTTGCTGTGCCGCACGGGCCGCAATCTGGGTTTGAACCTGCCGCTGGCACTCGGCCAAGGCCACCCGCCAATCGGCGTGGGCAGCGTGAGCGTGGACAAACGAAGCGGGAAACATGGCGGAAACCTGTCGAAGACAACAATAAATTGGACCTCCGCTGGCAGGGCATGTTCACCCTGCC
>NZ_VZQQ01000242.1 GCF_014397785.1 Paraburkholderia podalyriae | reverse complement strand
CGCGCGATCCGGTTGATCGAATCCGCGAGGTCGTCGACGTTCGGCAGGAACACGACGCGGAAGTGATCCGGCGTTTTCCAGTTGAAGCCGGTGCCCTGCACGAGCAGCACGCGCTCTTCGAGCAGCAGGTCGAGGATGAACTGCTGGTCGTTCTGGATCGGATACACCTTCGGGTCGAGGCGCGGGAACATGTACAGCGCCGCCTCGGGCTTCACGCAGCTGACGCTGGGGATCGCCGTCAGCATGTCGTAGGCGAGTTCGCGCTGTTTGTACAGGCGTCCGCCCGGCACGATCAGGTCGTTGATGCTCTGATAGCCGCCGAGCGCGGTCTGGATCGCGTACTGGCCGGGCACGTTCGGACACAGCCGCATCGACGCGAGGATGCCGAGCCCTTCCAGATAGTCTTTCGCGAGCCGGCGGTTCTCGCCGGTCAGGCCCGAAATTGCCATCCAGCCGGCGCGGTAGCCGCACGAGCGGTAGCTCTTCGACAGGCTGTTGAACGTGACGGTCAGCACATCCTCGGACAGCGACGCCATCGACGTGTGCGTCTTGCCGTCGTAGACGATCTTGTCGTAAACCTCGTCGGCAAAGATCACGAGGCCATGCTGGCGGGCGATCTCGATCAGGCCCAGCAGCAGTTCGTCCGAATACAGCGCGCCGGTCGGATTGTTCGGGTTGATCACGACGAGCGCGCGCGTGTTGGGCGTGATTTTCGCGCGGATGTCGTCGAGGTCGGGCATCCAGCTATTGGACTCGTCGCAGATGTAGTGCACCGGCGTGCCGCCCGCGAGGCTCACGCCGGCGGTCCACAGCGGGTAATCGGGTGCGGGCAGCAGCACTTCGTCGCCATCGTTGACGAGGCCCTGCAGCGCCATCACGATCAGCTCGGACGCGCCGTTGCCGATGTAGATGTCGTCGAGTTCGACGCCGTGCGCGCCCTTTTGCTGCGTGTAGTGCATGATCGACTTGCGCGCGGCGAACACGCCCTTCGAATCCGAGTAGCCCGACGAACTGGGCAGATTCAGGATCATGTCCTGAATGATCTC
>NZ_VZQQ01000241.1 GCF_014397785.1 Paraburkholderia podalyriae | reverse complement strand
CAGGCTGCGGAAATACACCCCTCCAAAAGCAACGTCCATCGCTCTGCGCGGCTACCGCCGCGCAATTTTCTGCATTACGAAATTTCAACGTGAATCCAGCTTATTTTTCGACAGTTTGAGGCCTGTTTTCGCCCTCATTACCGCAATCGCTGCCACTACGGGCGGACCTGTCCTAGCGAACGCATGCGCACGAGGTTGTAGGCGGCCATGTTCAACACGAACATCTGGTCGACTTTCTTCAACCCGCGCACCATCACCTGGCGCATGCGCCCCACGGTCTTCGCCCACCCAAAACCTTGTTCGATCAGCTTGCGCTTTTGCTGCGATATCGCGTAGCCCACACTGCGCGCAATCGCATCGGGCACCGCAGAACGGCGACCCGAGGTGTTCTGCGCCACGTGCGGCGTGACCTTCATCTGCTGGCAAGCTTCGATGAATTCCTGTGCGTCGTAACCCTTGTCTGCGCCCAGCGTGATTTGCGCAGCCGCTTCGTCCGCTGCTTGCCGCGCATCATTGATCATGACCTTGGCCGCTTCACGTTCGGCATGTCCGTCAGCACAACTCACGCGGGCGTTGACCACCAGTCCATGGCGGTTGTCGGTCAGCGTGTGGCCCATGTAACGCAATTCGCTGGCAGTCTTGCCCTTGCGGTAAAGCCGTGCATCGGGATCAGTCTTCGACTCGTGCGTCTCGTTGCTCCGCTTGCTGCCCTTGAAGTCGCCCGCGCCGCTGCCGCCGTCGTTATCCCTGTCGTCACCGTCCTTGCGCACAAAGCTCTTGTGTCCCGCCCACGCCTGGATCAGCGTGCCGTCCACGCTGAAGTGCTCGCCCGACAACCAGTTCTTCTTCTGCGCGATGGACAGCACTTCGTTGAAGAATTCGACCACCGCATCGTGCCTGATCAAACGCTCGCGGTTCTTCGTGAATACCGTCGGCACCCAGACCGAATCGTCCATCGACAGACCAATAAACCACCGAAACAGCAGGTTGTATTGCGTTTGCTCCATGAGCTGGCGTTCAGACCGGATGCTGTACAGCACCTGCAGCAGCATCGCCCGAAGCAG
>NZ_VZQQ01000240.1 GCF_014397785.1 Paraburkholderia podalyriae | reverse complement strand
CGGCCGCACCACTTCAGAACCCACTTCATTTTCGTTCATAGCGTACACGTGTCCATTAAAAAAATAGGTGGACACGATCGTCGCTTTCATGACCCGCCGGTTCAAGGTGACATTGCCGGGCGCTTACCCGGGTGGAACATGTCTTCGCGGTCGTGAAGCGACTGTGGGGATTTACCAAGGTGCGCTATCGCGGGCTGGCAAAGAACGCCAACCGGGCGTTCGTCGCGCTCGCGCTGGCGAACGTCTACCTGTCGCGAAAGAAACTGATGGCACCGGTACGCCCATAGTGGGCGAAAGGCGGGCAAAGTGCCCGCCCAACAGGCTCGCGAGGGCCGAAAAGCAATGGCTTAAGCTCGGCCTCATGACTTGGCGACGTTCAAGTCGCTGACACGTCGCCGATTTGGTGGCTTGTTCAGCTTAGCCTTAGACCATGGCGTCGATTTATGTTCGCTTATTTATGCACTGGTTAGTAACTCTGAGTCTTTGGCAGCCATAGGTGTCCACCTCGAATTGGTGGACACCTATATTGCCAACGTCACTGCCAATTGATAGACGTCAACGATGGACCGCATACGTTCAGTCCATGAACTGCTCAGCCATGTTGCCCCCGATCGCGGCGGCCTGGCCGATCCGGCCACCGTCTCAAGACTGCCCATCGAACCCCATCCAGTATCGCAACCTGATACCCAGCTAATGGAGCGCTGATTGCCGCCCAACCCACCGCACCCGGTTATCGAGCCGATGTCGTCAATAGCGGTAGCGTCGCAGTACCCCGTGCCCTGGAGCGTTCGTACGACGTCGTGCTTATCGACCTCCATATGCCGGTATGGACGACTATGCATTGGATGAGACGCTTCGGCTTCAGGGTGCGGTGGCGGAGACCGTCGCGATCGCCGCACGTTGGGAATGAGGAGCGCCAGCGCTGGAAAAAGACCGGAATAGAGTCTGAGGTCGTGAGGCCGGCTGGTTCAATCGAGGTTCGGATTGGCCGGGCAGTAGTCAAGGTCGACGGCATTGTCGACGCTGAGATGCTTCGGACGGTGTTGGGGAGTTTGCGCTCGTGATTT
>NZ_VZQQ01000023.1 GCF_014397785.1 Paraburkholderia podalyriae | reverse complement strand
GCATCGGCCAGGTAACTGGTCAGCAGCATGATCTGCGTGAGAGTCTGTGCGTCGCTCTTCGTGCCGACGCCGCGGCGCAGCGCATCGAGCGACAGATGAACTCGCAACGCGAGATCGTCGGCGATCTCGCGTGCGATAGGCAACAGCATGGCCTTGACATGCCGCGCGCGGGCAGCGCCACTGTTGCGGAAAGGAATCGGTTGTGCCATGGAGATCCGAGGGGTTTGCCTGAGCACATGCAATAACGGCGCGCTTCGCAAAAGGTTGAGCCTTCATTGCGCTTTGCCAGTTCACAGGCGACTGCGGCCCCGCCCCCAATCATCTGCTCGACAACCGATAGTTTCCGCTCCAATGGATGCCGTCGGTTCTGGCGCCAGGCGGTCAGCTCGACGGTCCGAGACGCCGTGTCCGTCTCCCCGCTGTTTGGGACAATGGCGGTCATTCGTGTCCTTCGCAGCCGATGATTGCACCTTCCAGGCAAGGGGGAACGGCACAGATTAGCTGCATACCCCCACGCGTCTCGATGCTTCACCAATTCACTACTTCCCCTGCGCCAAAAACTTTTGCGCCAGCCGAACCCAATACGTCGACCCGACCGGCAATAGCTCGTCGTTGAAGTCATAACTCGCGTTGTGCAGCATACAAGGGCCCGCACCGTGGCCGGCTTCTCGGTGGCCGCCAACGCCGTTGCCCAGGAACGCGTAGCAACCCGGTTTCGCCAGCAGCATGAACGAAAAATCCTCCGCACCCATGGTCGGTTCAACCGCGTCATCGACATTTTCCGCGCCCACGACCTCTTTCATGACCGACGCCGCAAAACGCGCTTCCTCGCTGCTATTGATCGTCGGAGGATAGTTCCGGTGGAAGTGGATCTGGACAGAGCAATCGTATGCTTCGGCTGTGCTCTGCGCGATCTTGCGCATGCGTGACTCGATCAGGTCGAGCGTTTCGGCGGCGAAGGTCCGCACGGTCCCAGCGATCCATGCGACATCCGGCACGATGTTGACCGCATCGCCGGCATGTATCTGCGTTATCGACAACACCGCGGTATCCAGCGGCTTTTTGTTTCGCGTGATGATGCTTTGCAGCCCGCTAGCAATTTGCACCGCCGTAAAGACTGGATCGTGGCCATTGTGCGGCAGCGCCGCATGCGAGCCGACGCCCTTGATTTCGATGCGAAATTCATTGCTCGACGCCATGATCGGGCCTTCGGTCACGCCGAAGTGGCCCGCCGGCATGCCTGGCCAGTTGTGAAGGCCGAACACGGCGTCCACGGGGAATTGGGTGAACAAGCCGTCGTCCATCATGGCCTTCGCGCCGGCGCCCCCTTCCTCGGCCGGCTGAAAAATGAACACGATCGTGCCGTCGAAATCACCATGTTTGGCCAGATAGTGCGCGGCGCCGAGCAGCATCGCCGTATGTCCGTCGTGGCCGCATGCGTGCATCTTGCCGTCGTTTTTCGAGCGATGATCGAAGCTGTTGAGTTCCTGGATCGGCAGCGCATCCATGTCGGCGCGCAGACCAATCGCACGCGCGCCGTTTCCGCGCTTCAATACGCCGACCACGCCGGTTTTGCCCAAACCGCGGTGGGTCTCGATGCCCCAGGATTCAAGCGAACGCGCGACGAGATCAGCAGTCGCCGTCTCTTCATAGCGCAACTCCGGGTGGGCATGGATGGTTCGTCGAAGGGTCTGGATTTCGCCGCGAGCGGCCTGAATTTCGGGGATGAGTTTCATGATGGAGTGATTAAGCGTTGGTGCTTGGCTAGCGTGACATCGCTGTGGACCAGGTCGGCCCGGGCACTTCGGATAATTCATTCTACGCCGAAGGCTTTCTTGGCGGCACCATCGAGGTCGGCCGGCTGTTGACGTAATAAAATTCCATTCTTTCGTACCGCTCACTGCTCACCAGGACAGATCGCCGATGAACGCCCCGACCGAATTCGCGCGCGCCGTGTGCCCGCACGATTGCCCCGACACGTGCGCGATGCGCGTGACCGTCGACAACGGACGGGCGATCAAGGTCGCCGGCGACCCCGACCATCCGCCGACTCAGGGCGTGCTGTGCACGAAGGTCGCTCGCTACGCGGAGCGTGTGTACCATCCCAACCGATTGACGACGCCGATGAAGCGCGTCGGCCGCAAGGGCGAGGGACGCTTCGAGCCGATCAGCTGGGACAAAGCTTTCGACCTTGCCGCAAGCCGCCTCGGCGAAATTGCCCATCGTGCGCCGGAAGCGATTCTGCCCTACAGCTACGCGGGCACGATGGGCCTGGTGCAGGGCGACAGCATCGCGCAACGCTTCTTCCACAAGCTGGGCGCATCGCAGTTAGATCGCACGATTTGCGCGGCCGCGGGCGCTGCGGGCCTCAAATACACGTACGGCGCCGGCATCGGTATGCACACCGAGTTTTTCGCCGAGAGCGAGGTGATCCTGATCTGGGGCGCCAATCCGATCGCATCGAACCTGCATTTCTGGACGCGCGCGCAGGAAGCCAAGCGTCGCGGCGCGCGGCTGATCGCAATCGATCCATATCGTTCGCTGACCGCGGAGAAATGTCATCAACACATTGCGCTGAAGCCCGGCACCGACGGGGCTCTCGCGCTCGGCATCATGAACGTGCTGATCACCGAGGATCTGCTCGACCACGCATACATCGCGTCGCATACGCTGGGCTTCGCCGACTTGAAGGTGCGCGCGCTCAGCTATCCAGTGTCACGCGTGAGTGAGATTTGTGGCGTTGAAGAACAGGAAGTCGCCGATCTCGCGCGACTTTACGCCAGTACGAAAAAAGCCGCGATCCGCCTGAACTACGGTCTGCAGCGGGTGCGTGGCGGCGGCAATGCGGTGCGCGCGATCGCCTGTCTGCCATCGCTGACGGGCGCATGGCGCGCGCGCGCGGGCGGGGCGCTATTGTCGTCGAGCGGCTGGGCGCCGGTCGACTCGCATGCATTGCAGCGTCCCGACCTGAAGCCGGGCTGGCCGTCGAAGCCGAGCCGCGTAATCAATATGAATGCGATCGGCGACGCATTGCTGCATCCCGGCGACGCCACGTTCGGCCCCAAGGTCGAGGCGATCGTCGTCTACAACTCGAATCCGGTCGCGGTCGCACCGGACTCCGAACGCGTCGCGGCCGGCTTTGCGCGTGAGGATCTGTTCACGATCGTGCTCGAGCATTTCCAGACCGACACCGCGGATTATGCCGACTTGCTGCTGCCCGCCACGATGCAACTCGAGCATCTCGATGTGCACAAGTCATACGGCCACACGCATGTGATGGTCAACCTGCCCGCCATCGCGCCGTTCGGCGATGCACGCCCGAATACCGAGATCTTCCGAGACCTCGCGCGCGGCATGGGCCTGACAGAACCGGCGCTCTTCGACAGCGACGAAGCCGTCGCTCGAGCTGCATTTCGCTGGGACGACAAGACGCTGGACGGTGTCGACTGGCCGACGCTGAAGCAAGCCGGCTGGGCCCGTCTCAATCTGCCCGACGCGCCATTTGCCGACGGCGGTTTTCGCACGCCATCCGGCAAGTGCGAGTTCTATAGCGAGCGCTTGGCACAGCAGGGCCTCGACCCGCTGCCGGACTATCTGCCACCCTACGAATCGGCCGACGGCGCGCCCGAACTGGCGGCCCGCTATCCGCTCGCGATGATTTCGCCGCCCGCGCGCAACTTCCTGAATAGCACCTTCGTGAACATCGAGAGTCTGCGCGCGACGGAAGGCGAGCCGCATCTGGACATCCACCCGGTCGACGCGCACGCACGCGACATCGGTGACGGCGATCAGGTGCGCATCTTCAACGATCGCGGCTCGATGCAGGCGCGCGCCCGCGTGACCGAACGGGCTCGCGAAGGCCTGGTCGTCGGGTTGTCGATCTGGTGGAAGAAGCTCGCGCCGGACGGCCGCAACGCGAACCAGCTGACGAGCCAGGCGCTGACCGATCTCGGCGGTTCCGCGACGTTTTATGACTGTCTCGTCGAAGTCGAGCGGGCCTGAAAACCGCGCCGCACCTTGAAGCTGGCGACCAGCCTGACGAGTTCGAGGCCGCCGTCTAACCTCATCGCTTTGGCCATTGGCCGCAATATGCCATGCTACGATTCGCTTTTAGCACGACCATTCGAAAATAATTCAGGAGACGCTGCAGCATGGAGAAAATCTGGCTGAAATCTTATCCGCCCGGCGTTCCCGCAGAGATCGACCCGACACGCTATTCGTCGGTGGCCGAGTTGCTCGACGAAGCCTTTCGCGAACACCGCGCGAAGCCGGCGTTCGTGTGCATGGGAAAGCAGATAAGCTACGGTGAACTCGACGAACTTTCGCGCAATCTCGCGGCGTGGCTGCAGTCGAAGGGGCTTGTGCGCGGCGCGCGTGTCGCGATCATGATGCCGAACGTGCTGCAGTATCCGGTCGCGATCGCCGCGATTCTGCGCGCGGGCTATGTGGTCGTGAATGTGAATCCGCTGTACACGCCGCGCGAACTCGAACATCAACTGAAGGACAGCGGCACTGAAGCGATTATCCTGCTCGAGAATTTCGCGGGGACCTTGCAGGCAATCGTGCGCAATACGCCGATCAGGCATGTGGTCGTCGCGGCGATGGGCGACCTGATGGGCATCAAAGGCCCGGTCGTGAACTTCGTCGTGCGCAAGGTAAAGAAGATGGTGCCGACGTGGAGTCTGCCCGGGCACGTCAGGTTCAACGACGCGGTCTCGGAGGGCGCGCGCCTGACGTTCGAGCCGGTCCGGCAGGGGCCCGACGACATCGCGTTTCTGCAATACACGGGCGGCACCACCGGCGTGGCCAAGGGCGCGACGCTGCTGCACCGGAACCTGATCGCGAATGTGCTGCAGTCGGAGGTCTGGCTCAATCCGGTGCGCGCAAACCGCACGGATATCGATCAGTTCATCACGGTCGTCGCACTGCCGCTATATCACGTGTTCGCGCTGACCGTGTGCGGGCTGCTGACGATCCGCACCGGTGGTCTCGGAGTGCTGATTCCGAATCCGCGCGATATTCCCGGCATGATCAAGTCGCTCGAGGGGTATGCGATCACGACGATTCCCGCGGTCAACACGCTTTACAACGCGATGTTGAACAGCCCCGACTTCCACAAGCTCGACTTCTCGAAGCTGCTGACCGCGAACGGCGGCGGCATGGCGGTGCAGGAGGCGGTCGCGAAGCGCTGGTTCGAGCTGACGCGCACGCCGATCGTCGAGGGCTACGGGCTGTCGGAAACGTCGCCTTGCGTGACCTGCAATCCCGTCACCGCCACCGAATACAACGGCACGATCGGCCTGCCGCTGCCGTCGACCGAAGTCTCGATCCGCGACGACGAAGGCAACGAAGTGCCGCCCGGTCAGCCCGGCGAGATCTGCATCCGCGGCCCGCAGGTGATGGCGGGCTACTGGAACCGGCCCGACGAAACCGCCAAGGTGATGACGGCGGATGGCTTCTTCAAATCGGGCGACGTCGGCATCATGAGCGCGGACGGCTTCGTGAAGATCGTCGATCGCAAGAAGGACATGATTCTGGTGTCCGGCTTCAACGTGTATCCGAATGAAGTCGAGGACGTCGTCGCAAAGCTGCCGGGCGTGTTCGAGGTCGCGGCGGTCGGCGTGCCCGATCAGCATTCGGGCGAGGCAGTGAAGCTGTTCGTCGTGAAGAAGGATCCGTCGCTGACCGACGAACAGATCTTCGCGTACTGCAAAACGCAGCTGACCGGCTACAAGCGGCCCAAGGTCGTCGAATTCCGCACCGAGCTGCCGAAGAGCAATGTCGGCAAGATTCTGCGCCGCGAACTGCGCGACGGCCGGGCTTGAGCGAGCAAGGAATGAAAAGCCCGGCGTACGAAAGTGCGCCGGGCTTTTTGTTGCCCCTCTTAAAACCCGCGCATAAAAAAAGGCGCCCGAAGGCGCCTTGAGACAAACTGCGTATTGACGACTTATTAGAACTTGTGGCGGATACCGATGCGAGCCGTGAACTGGTTGTTGGTCGTCGAACCGGTCAGGCCGTTGATGGCGGCCGTTGCCGTGACCACCTGGCCCGCTGTGTTGACCGTGTCGCCCAGAGCGTGCTGGTACACGCCGACCAGGTACACGTCGGTACGCTTGGACAGGAAGTAGTCCACGCCCAGTGCGCCCTGATGGTACTGAGCACGCGAGTTGCCTTCGATCTGCGTGCCGCGCGTGTAGTCATACGCCGCGCCGACCAGCAGTGCCGGGGTCAACTGATACTTGAAGTTGATTTCGCCGTTGTTGAACGTTGCCTTCTGGCCAGTGAACGGCGACGCGTAGGTCTTGCCGAGGTTGCCGAACTGGATGTTCGAATACGTCAGGCCGATGGTTGCCGCGCCAAACGTGTAAGCACCGCCCGCGCCGATGACCTGGTACGTGTTAGCCGATGCGAAGCCAGCGTAGACCGGGGTCGTCACAGCAGCAGCAGCGGCGGTCGTCGTGCCGCCGTTGTTGAACAGACCACCCGTCGCTGCCGGCGTACGTGCGTTCAGGTAACCAACGCCCAATTGCAGCGGACCGTTGTTATAGCCTGCACCCAACGACCAGATCTGGTTGCCGGAGAAGTTGCCTGCCTGGCCGCCGAAGCTATACGTGCCGCCGAACGTCAGGCCGCCGTAGTTCGCGCTCGTGTACTTGACCGTGTTGTTGGTGCGATACGCGTTGTTGAAGTTGTCGATGTCGCCCGGGTGAGCGGCGATGTAGCCGCCCCACTGATCACCCGATTCGAACGGACCCACGTAGTCGACGACGGAATCGTACTGACGACCCAGCGTGACCGTGCCGAAGTGGCTCGACAGACCGACGTATGCCTGACGACCGAACATCAGGCCGCCTTGACCGAGCTTGCCGTTCGTCGTGTCAAAGCCGTTTTCCAACACGAACAGGGCCTTCAGACCGCCGCCCAGATCTTCAGTGCCACGCAGGCCGAAACGCGAGCCTTGCAGGACACCGCTGGACATGTTGTACAGATGCTTACCACCCGAGTTGGTGTTCATATTGATACCAACGTCAACGATGCCGTACAGGGTCACGCTGCTCTGAGCATGAGCGACGCCTGCGAACGCGCCCAAGGCTGCGAGAGCGAGAAGCGACTTTTTCATCGAATGATCTCCAAGGAATACGAATCTTTTGTACAAGGCGAAATATTTAGTTAGTGCTGACGTCCTTGCTTGTCCAACTTCGCGAGAAGTTGCCACGTAATGTAACAAAAGGCATACATGGCACAAAGAAAAAGGAGCCGCGCCGGAAGGCTGCTGTTTCGTTTACGCAACATGGTCTAGAATCCGAAATTAACCGCCCGTTTCATGCGGATTCGTGCTTGCCGGAAGCGAGTTTCGCGTCGCAAGGCCTTGTCGCACGGACCTTCCTGAACCCTGCGGCGGTTGTCGAATCAGGGAGCGCTTTATGTTGCTGGACGAGTTGATTGGCGAGTTTGATCGGGGTTTACGCTCACTGACCGGAGTCTCGCGGATGAGCCGTCCGCTGCCGCTTGCGCAGACCTCCGCGGCGACGGCCGAGGCGTCCGAACTCTCGCCCGCGGAGCGCGCGCATGCGGCGGGTTTGATGCGTGTGAACCACGTCGGCGAAGTGTGCGCGCAGGCGCTTTACCAGGCGCAGAAACTCGCCACCGACTCGCCTTCATTGCGCGCCATGTTCGATCACGCCGCATCGGAAGAAGAAGATCATCTGGCGTGGACCGCCAAACGCCTCGAAGCGCTCGACTCGCGTCCGAGTCTGCTCAATCCGCTGTGGTACACCGGCGCGCTCGCGATCGGTCTCGCCGCGGGACGTCTCGGCGATCGCGTGAGTCTCGGCTTCATGGCCGAAACGGAGCGTCAGGTCGAGCAGCATCTCGACAGTCATCTCGATCAGTTGCCGGTCGCGGACCATGAATCGCGCGCGATCGTCGAGCAGATGCGCGTCGATGAAGCGCGGCACGGCAAGGCCGCGATGGACGCGGGCGGCATCGAGTTGCCGTTTCCGGCGCGTGCGTTGATGCGCGCGATGTCGAAGGTAATGACGCGCACCGCTTATTACATATGAGCCTGTCTGACGCTTTGCTGCGCCGACCGGAGCACCGCATGTATCGCCAGCACTGTCGCTGAACGCTTTCTTCGCAAGTGGGACGGCGCCGCGCGCGCCGTTCGTCATCCGTCCCCGCAACGCCATCTTTTCCCTTCCAGACGTCCTTAACGATCTCTTTCAATCCGTGCTGTTTCCTCGCACTTTTCACGTATTACCTTCACAAGTTGCACTAGCTCGTTCATTTATAACGATTTTCCGTTTTATCCGGGACGTGAAGGAGTCGCGCTAAGTCCTTGTTCTAGCAAACAAAATCCGCTCGAAAAGCGGGCCGCTCCCTTGACCCATGATTAGCGTTACTCTAAAGTGGGAGACAGTGTGAGAAAGTGTATTTTTGTGTGTTCCCGACATCACTTTCGGGTAGATTTTCACGGACCGGGCGAGCGGCGCAAATGGCGTCGCAATAGGGGAGAGCGAAGTGTTCCAAGGGGCGTCGGCGCTGACGCTCGATGCGAAAGGGCGGATGTCGATTCCCTCTCGTTATCGGGATGCGCTGCAAACACAGGCAGAGGGCCGGGTGACGATCACCAAGCACCCGGACGGCTGCCTGTTGCTCTTTCCGCGCCCCGAATGGGAAATCTTCCGTGACAAGGTCGACAAGCTGCCCATGAACGCGGCTTGGTGGAAGCGCATTTTTCTCGGCAATGCAATGGATGTGGATATGGACGGCGCAGGCCGCGTGCTCGTGTCGCCGGAGTTGCGCGCGGCTGGCTCGCTAGAGAAAGAAGTGACGTTGCTCGGCATGGGCCGTCACTTCGAGTTGTGGGATGCACAGATCTACGCCGCGAAGGAACAGGCGGCGATCGCCGAGGGCATGCCCGACGCGTTGAAAGATTTCACGTTCTGATCGCGGCTTATTTATATGGCACCTGCGATGAGAAACGAATTGCAGCATCGCACGGTGCTGTTGAACGAAGCGGTCGATGCGCTGGTCACGCGCGCCGACGGCACGTATGTGGACGGCACGTTCGGCCGTGGCGGTCATAGCCGCCTCGTGCTGGAGCGGCTCGGTGAAGCGGGGCGGCTGATCGCGTTCGATAAAGATCCGCTCGCGATCGCGACGGCGCAGAAGATCGCCGATCCGCGCTTTGCCATCGTGCACGAGAGTTTTGCTTCACTGCGCGCCGCGATGGCGGAGCGCGGAGTAGGGCGTGTGTCGGGGGTGTTGCTGGATCTGGGCGTATCGTCGCCGCAAGTCGACGATCCGGAGCGGGGCTTCAGCTTCCGCGCCGACGGCCCGCTCGACATGCGGATGGACCCGACGCGCGGCGAGTCCGCGGCTGACTGGCTCGCGCGGGCCACGGTGCAGGAATTGACGGAGGTGATACGAGATTATGGGGAAGAACGGTTTGCTTTTCAGATTGCAAAGGCGCTTGTTGCTCGCCGGGCAGAGTCCGACCGTCTTGGGCCTCTCGTCAGCACGGGCGAGCTTGCCCAAATCGTGGCTAACGTCGTCAAAACCCGTGAGAAGGGCAAGGACCCGGCAACCCGCACCTTTCAGGCTATACGGATTCACGTCAATCAAGAGCTTGCGGAGCTGCAAGTCGTTCTAGAGGCAGCGTTGTCGTTGTTGGAGCAAGGGGGGCGGCTGGTGGTCATCAGCTTTCATTCGCTCGAGGACCGGATCGTCAAGCGATTCATGCAGGCGCACTCGAGCACGCCGGCGGTCGACCGCCGTCTGCCGATCCGCGCGGTCGACCTGCCGAGCCCTCCGCTGAAAATCATCGGCCGCGTATTCGCGAGCGACGCCGAAGTCGCCGACAACCCGCGCGCCCGTTCTGCCGTGATGCGTGTGGCGGAGCGGATCGCGCCATGAACCGCCTCAATATTTTCCTGCTGATCATCGTGATGGGCTGTGCCTTGTCGGTCATCAACGCGACCAATCAGCAGCGTCAGATCTTTATTCAGCTGCAGCGCGCGCAGTCGCAGGAGCGCCAGCTGCAGCAGGACTATTCGCAGCTTCAATATCAGCAGAGCGCGCTGTCCAAGACCTCGCGCATCGAGCAGCTCGCCACCGCCTCGCTGAAGATGCAATCGGTCACCACCGGCCGCACCCAGTACCTGACGCTCGCCCCGGGTGCCGCGACGGCGATCGACGCCCCCATTCCGACTTCCGCGCCGGCCTCGGCGCCGGTCGCGACCCGTCGCGGAGCCACGCGATGAAAAAATCGTCGGCCCACAAGAGCGTTGCGTTTTCGGCCAATCCGATTCTGTCGGTGCGCCTGCCGATGTGGCGCTCGAAGCTCGTCGTGTTCCTGCTGTTCATGGCGTTCGTCGCGCTGGCCGCGCGCGCGTTCTGGATTCAGGGCCCGGGCAATGCGTTCTATCTGAAGCAGGGCGAAATCCGCTATCAGCGCCGCATCGACATGCCGGCCACGCGCGGCAAGATTCTCGACCGCAACGGCCTCGTGCTCGCCACGAGTCTGCCGGTGCGCGCAATCTGGGCGATTCCCGAATCGGTGCCCGACGACCTCGGCGCCGACAAGCTCGACGCGCTCGGCAAACTGCTCGGCATGACCACGAAGGAGCTGCGCGCGAAGCTGTCGGAAGACAAGACCTTCGTCTATGTGAAGCGCCAGGTGCCGGTCGACGTCGCCGACAAAGTCGTTGCGCTCGACATCCCCGGCATTTACTCGCGCGCCGAATACAAGCGCTTCTATCCGGAAGGCGAGATCACCGCTCACCTGATCGGCTTCACGAACGTCGAGGACGAGGGCCAGGAAGGTGTCGAGCTCGGCGACCAGAAGCTGCTCGCGGGTATGTCGGGCAGCCGTCGCGTGATCAAGGACCGGATGGGCCACATCATCGAGGACGTGGACGAGCAGGTCGTGCCGCACAACGGCCAGGACGTCGATCTGTCGATCGACAGCAAGATCCAGTACATCGCCTATACCAACCTGAAAGCGGCCGTCGAGAAATCCAGGGCAAAGGCCGGCGCGGCGATGGTGATCGACGTACGTACCGGCGAAGTGCTCGCGCTCGTCAACTACCCGACCTACAACCCGAACGACCGCTCGCACCTGACCGGCGACCAGCTGCGCAACCGCATCCTGACCGACACATTCGAGCCGGGCTCGATCATGAAGCCGTTCACGGTGTCGCTCGCGCTCGATCTGCACCGCGTGACGCCGACTACACTGGTAGATACGGGCAACGGCCACTTCGTACTCGACGGCGCGCAGATTACCGACGACAGTGGCTTCGGCGTGCTGACGGTCGGCGGCGTGATCCAGAAGTCGAGCAATATCGGCGCAACCAAAATCGCGATGCAGCTGCGGCCCGAAGAGATGTGGAACATGTATACCAGCGTCGGTCTCGGCCAGGCGCCGAAGGTCGGTTTTCCGGGCGCGGCGGCGGGCCGCCTGCGTCCGTGGAAGAGCTGGCGCCGCATCGAGCAGGCGACGATGTCGTACGGCTACGGCCTGTCGGTGTCGCTGTTCCAACTCGGCCGCGCGTACACCGCGATCGCGCACGACGGCGAAATCATGCCGGTGACGATTTTCCACGCGCCGGGCGACCAGCCGGCCACCGGTCCGCAGATCTTTTCGCCGACCACCGCGCGTGAAGTGCGCGCGATGCTCGAAACCGTGGTGTCGCCGCAAGGCACGTCGCCGGATGCGGCGGTGCCCGGCTATCGCGTCGGCGGTAAGAGCGGTACCGCGTACAAGCACGGGCCGCACGGCTACGACCACTCCAAATATCGCGCGTCGTTCGTCGGCATGGCGCCGATGCCGAATCCGCGCATCGTCGTCGCAGTGTCGGTCGACGAGCCGACCGCGGGCAGCCACTTCGGCGGCCAGGTGTCGGGTCCGGTGTTCTCGGGCATCGTCGGCGATACGCTGCGCGCGCTGAATGTGCCGCCCGACATGCCCGTCAAGCAGATGGTCGTATCCGACGATTCGGCGCCGGCCGCGCCCAGCGCGCCGGTCACGCAGTCCCAGGCCAAAAAGCTGTCGACGAGCCCCGGCGTGAAGAAGATGACCATTTCCGCCAACCCGAAAAACCATCCAGGAGTCGTGCGATGAGCGCGCTGCGCGAGCAACATCCAGCGCACCGGCAGATCGCCGACGCCCTCGCCTGGCTGCACGCGCACGTGCGGCCAGGCGCGCATCTGCACGCCGACACGCGCTCGCTCGCGGCCGGCGACGCGTTCTTCGCGTACGCGGTCGACGGCGCGGACAACCGCGCGTTCATCGACGCGGCATGCGAGCGCGGCGCGGCCGCCGTGCTGGTGCAACCCGAAGGCTTCCGCGGCACGCTCGATACATCCGTCGCCCACGCGGTGCCGGCGTTGAACGAACTCGCCGGCACGATCGCGAGCGCGTGGTATCGCGATCCGAGCGACGCGATGCTGGCGGTCGGCATCACCGGCACGAACGGCAAGACTTCGTGCAGCCAGTGGGTCGCCGCGGCGCTGTCCGCGCTCGGCACGCGCTGCGCGATCGTCGGCACGCTCGGCACCGGTCTCGTGGGCCAGCTCGTGGCCACCGGCTTCACGACGCCCGACGCACCGCAATTGCAACGCAGCCTCGCGCAATTGCGCGACGCGGGCGCGCAGGCGGTGGCGATGGAAGTGTCGTCGCATGCGCTGCATCAGGGGCGCGTGAACGGTACCGCTTTCGACATCGCAGTGTTCACGAACCTGACGCAGGACCATCTCGACTATCACGGCACGTTCGATG
The DNA here is from genome assembly GCF_014397785.1 of Paraburkholderia podalyriae. Taxonomy (GTDB): domain Bacteria; phylum Pseudomonadota; class Gammaproteobacteria; order Burkholderiales; family Burkholderiaceae; genus Paraburkholderia; species Paraburkholderia podalyriae. The sequence goes on along the minus strand of NZ_VZQQ01000023.1, from coordinate 87,195 downwards.
CGTATGAAGCCGCCAAGGCGCGCCTGTTTGCCTGGCCCGAGTTGCGCACGGCCGTGATCAATTGCGACGATGCCGCCGGCCGGCGTTTGCTCGCGAGCACGCGTGGTCACGCGCGCACGATCGCCTATGGCATCGAGGCTGGACAACACAGCGCTGACGCTGAACGCACATCGCAAGCCGACGCGTGGCTCACCGCATCGAACGTGCGTGCCACCGCAACCGGCACCGCGTTTCATCTGAACACGTCGGACTGGGGCAACGCCGAAGTCGAAGTGCAAACGCTCGGCCTCTTCAATGTCAGCAATCTGCTCGCGGTGTTCGGCGTGCTGCTCGCCGCCGACGTGCCGTTCGACGCGGCGCTCGCCGAACTGGCGAAGCTCGAACCGGTGAACGGCCGCATGCAGCGTTTGGGCGGCCGTCCGCAGAACGACGAACCGCTCGTCGTGATCGATTACGCGCACACGCCCGATGCGCTCGAAAAAACGCTCGAAGCACTGCGCCCGATCGCGACGGCGCGCGGCGGCGAACTCGTCTGCATGTTCGGCTGCGGCGGCGACCGCGATGCGACCAAGCGTCCGCTGATGGGCGCGATCGCCGAGCGGCTCGCGGACAACGTCGTCGTGACGAGCGACAACCCGCGCAGCGAAGATCCGCTCGCGATCATCGAGCAGATTGTCACGGGCATGCGGGACGCCTCGAAGGCGCGCCGCATCGAGGACCGCGCGAGCGCGATCCTGCAGGCGATCCGCGGCGCCGCGGGCGAAGACGTGATCGTGCTGGCCGGCAAGGGGCACGAAGCCACACAGGAAATCATGGGCAAGAAACGCGCTTTCTCCGATCAGGACCACGCGCGCCTCGCGCTCGCCGCGCGGGCGACACAAACACGCGGAGGTGGCGAATGACCATGTTCTCGCTACGGGCAGCTGCCGCGCAGATCCCCGGCGCGAGCGTCGTCGGCGACGACGGCGTGCGCTTCGAGCGCGTGTCGACCGACAGCCGCAGCGCCGGTCCCGGCGATCTGTTCATCGCGATCAAGGGCGATCGTTTCGATGCGCACGACTTCCTGCCGCAAGTGGCCGAGCGCAACGTCGCGGCCGTGCTCGTCACGCGCACGCCGCTGAACTGGAGCGTTCCCGCGATCCGCGTCGCCGACACGCGCGCAGCGCTTGGCGCGCTCGCGCGCGGCTGGCGTCGTCAGTTCGATCTGCCGCTCGTCGCGGTCACGGGCAGCAACGGCAAGACCACGGTCAAGGAAATGATCGCGTCGATCTTCGCGGCCGCGGTCGGCACGGATGCGCGTCTCGCGACCGCGGGCAATTTCAATAACGACGTCGGCCTGCCGCTCACGCTGTTCCGTCTGCACGCCGCGCATCGGCTCGCGGTGGTCGAACTCGGCATGAACCATCCAGGCGAAACCGAACAGATCGCGAAGCTCGCCGAGCCGACGGTCGCCGTCGTCAACAACGCGCAGCGCGAGCACCAGGAATTCATGGCGACCGTCGAAGCGGTCGCGCTCGAACACGCGAGCGTGATTCACACGCTGTCGCCGGAAGGCACGGCGGTATTCCCCGCGGACGACGCATACGCGAGCATCTGGCGCGTCGCCGCCACCGGCAGTCGCATCATCGATTTCGCGTTGAACAGCGCGGAGCGCACCACCGAAGCGGCAGTGAAGGGCAGGTTCGACGGCAAGCGTCTGTCCATCGGCACGCCGCAAGGCCATCTCGACGTCACGCTGCAGGTGCTTGGCAATCACAACGCGCACAACGCGCTCGCGGCGGCCTCGGCCGCGTTGGCAGCGGGTGTGTCGCTCGACGCGATCCAGCGCGGCCTCGAATCGTTCGGCGCGGTGAAGGGCCGTCTGCAGGTCAAGCAGGCCGCGCTCGGCACGCTCGCGGGCGCGACCGTGATCGACGACACCTACAACGCGAATCCCGATTCGATGCGCGCCGCGATCGACGTGCTCGCGTCGTGTGCATCGCCGCGTGTGCTCGTGATGGGCGACATGGGCGAAGTCGGCGACAACGGCCCGGCGTTTCATCGCGAAATCGGCGCGTATGCGAAAGAGCGCGGTATCGACGCGCTGTATGCAATGGGCGACGCGTCGCGCGACGCCTGCACCGCATACGGCGCGCTCGCGCACCACGTCGCCGATGTCGGCGCGCTGATCGCGCAACTGCAGCAGGCCGGCTTCGGCGCTGCGGCAACGCTTCTCGTGAAAGGCTCGCGCTTCATGCAGATGGAGCGCGTGGTGGACGCCGTTACGAGTCCACAACCCAACGCCGCGGGCACGACGCCCGCTGCACATTGAAATAGAAGGATCCAGGCATGCTACTGGCGCTGGCGCAATGGCTGCAGAATGACGCAAGCTTCTTGCGCGTGTTCAGTTATCTGACGTTTCGCGCGGTGATGGCGACCATCACCGCGTTGTTGATCGGGCTCGTCTGCGGCCCGGCGGTCATTCGCAAGCTGACCGCGATGAAGGTCGGCCAGGCCGTTCGCAAGGACGGCCCGCAAACTCACCTCGTCAAATCGGGCACGCCGACGATGGGCGGCGTGCTGATCCTGCTCGGCATCGCCGTGGCCACGCTGCTGTGGGCCGATCTGACCAACCGCTTCATCTGGATCGTGATCCTCGTCACGTTCGGCTTCGGCGTGATCGGCTGGGTCGACGATTACCGCAAGGTCGTCTACAAGGACCCGCGCGGCATGTCGTCGCGCGAGAAGTATTTCTGGCAATCGGTGATCGGCCTGTTCGCGGCGGTTTATCTCGCGTTCAGCGTCTCCGAGGCGAGCAATGTGCGCGTGTTCGACCTGTTCATGGCGTGGGTGCGCAGCGGCCTGTCGATGGGGTTGCCCGCGCGCGCCGATCTGCTGGTGCCGTTCTTCAAGTCGATCACTTACCCGCTCGGCGTGTGGGGCTTCATCGTGCTCACGTATCTGGTGATCGTCGGCGCGAGCAACGCGGTGAATCTGACCGATGGCCTCGACGGCCTCGTGATCATGCCGGTCGTGCTGGTCGGCGCGTCGCTCGGCGTGTTCGCCTACGTGATGGGCAGTTCGGTCTATTCGAAGTACCTGCTGTTTCCGCACATTCCCGGCGCGGGCGAATTGCTGATTTTCTGTTCGGCGATGGGCGGCGCGGGTCTGGCCTTCCTTTGGTTCAACACGCACCCGGCGCAGATGTTCATGGGCGACGTCGGCGCACTCGCGCTCGGCGGCGCGCTCGGCACGGTCGCGGTGATCGTGCGTCAGGAAATCGTGCTGTTCATCATGGGCGGCATCTTCGTTGCGGAAACGCTGTCGGTGATGCTGCAGGTCACGTGGTTCAAATACACGAAGCGCCGGTTCGGCGAAGGGCGGCGGTTCTTCAAGATGGCGCCGCTGCATCACCATTTCGAATTGTCGGGCTGGAAGGAAACGCAAGTGGTCGTGCGCTTCTGGATCATCACGTTGATGTTGTGCCTATTTGGTTTGTCCACGCTCAAATTGCGTTAAGCAGCAGTATTTAAGGAAGCAGGCGATGTTCGGCGAGAAGTTTCGGGATCGGCAAAAGCCGATGGTGCTCGTGCTGGGACTGGGTGAATCCGGTCTCGCGATGGCGCGCTGGTGCGCTAGGCACGGCTGTCGGCTGCGCGTGGCCGATACGCGCGAAGTGCCGCCGAACCTGTCCTCGCTCGAAGCGCATGGCGTCGATGCCGATTTCGTCGGCGGTCCGTTTTCGCCGGTGCTGCTCGAAGGCGTCGAGCTGGTCGCGATCAGCCCGGGACTGTCGCCGCTGGCCGCTGATCTGCTGCCGCTGATTACGGCGGCGCGCGAGCAGGGCATTCCGGTGTGGGGCGAGCTCGAACTATTCTCGCAGGCGCTGCGCACGCTCGGCGAGTCCGGCTACGCGCCGAAGGTGATCGCGATCACCGGCACGAACGGCAAGACCACGACGACGAGCCTGACCGGCTTGCTGTGCGAACGCGCGGGCAAGAAGGTCGCGGTGGCCGGCAACATCAGCCCGTCGCTGCTCGACAAGCTCTCCGGAGCGATCGACCAGACCGCGCTGCCCGAGGTGTGGGTGCTCGAACTGTCGAGCTTCCAGCTGGAGACGTCGCATACGTTTACGCCTGACGCGGCGGCCGTGCTGAACATCACGCAGGATCACCTGGACTGGCACGGCGGACTCGACGCATACGCGGCCGCGAAGGGCCGCATCTTCGGTACACAGACGGTGCGCGTGCTGAACCGCGACGACGCGCGCGTGATGGCGCTCGCGCCTGCAGGCGGCGACGCCGAGATCGTCACGTTCGGCGTGACCGAGCCGAAGAACGACGGCGACTACGGCCTGCTGCGCGACAACGGCATGGTGTGGCTCGTCGAAGCGCAAGATCGCGACGCGAGCAACGAAATCACGCCGAAGCGCCGCCGCAAGAACGAGGCGGCCGCCACGCCCGACATTGCGCTGAAGCGTCTGATGCCCGCGGACGCGCTGCGTATCCGTGGCTTGCACAACGCCGCCAACGCGTTGGCCGGGTACGCGCTCGCGCGCGCGATCGGCCTGCCCGGCGCACCGCTCTTGCACGGCCTGCGCGAGTATCGCGGCGAGCCGCACCGCGTGGAACTGATCGCGTCGATCGACGGCATCGACTACGTGGACGACAGCAAGGGCACCAACGTCGGCGCGACGGTCGCCGCGCTCGACGGTCTCGCGCAACGCGTCGTGCTGATCGCCGGCGGTGACGGCAAGGGCCAGCAATTCGAGCCGCTCGCCGCACCGGTGATGCGCTGGTGTCGCGCGGTGATGCTGATCGGCCGCGACGCGCCGCAGATTCGCGCAGCGCTCGAACATTGCGGCGTCGCGATGACCGATCACGCGACGCTGGAAGACGCGACACGCGCGGCCACCGCGCTCGCGCAGCCCGGCGATGCGGTGCTGCTGTCGCCCGCGTGCGCGAGCTTTGACATGTTCAAGGGTTACGCACACCGTGCGGCGGTATTCCGCAGCACGGTCGAAGATATCGCGGCCGAACGGGGGACGATGATATGAGCTGGTCGGAACGTTTCGGCTCGCGCGATGCCGCCGGCGGCAACGGCGCCGCCACCCGCACGTCCACCCGCACGGGCGGCAGCGGTCTCGCGAGCGCGGTCAACGGCGTGCGGCCGCTGCGCTCGCGCATGCTCGACTACGATCATTCGCTGCTGTGGGTCGTCGTCGCGCTGCTCGGGCTCGGCGTCGTGATGGTGTACTCGGCGTCGATCGCGATGCCCGATTCGCCGAAGTACGCGTCGTATCGTGATTGGGCGTTTCTCGTGCGCCAGATCGTCTTCGTGCTGATGGGCGCGGCGGTCGGCGTCGCGTCGTTCCGCATTCCGATTTCGACGTGGGACAAGTACGCGCCGAAGCTCTTCCTGATCTCGCTCGTCGCGCTCGTGATCGTGCTGATTCCGCACGTCGGCAAAGGCGTGAACGGCGCGCGCCGCTGGATTCCGCTCGGCATCACGAACATGCAGCCGTCGGAAATCATGAAGCTCGCGGTGACGATCTACGCGGCGAACTACACGGTCCGCAAGCAGGAATACATGCACAGCTTCGCGAAGGGCTTCCTGCCGATGGCGGTCGCGGTCGGTCTGGTCGGCATGCTGCTGCTGCTCGAGCCGGACATGGGCGCGTTCATGGTGATCGCCGCGATCGCAATGGGCGTGCTGTTCCTCGGCGGCGTGAACGGCAAGCTGTTCGGCGGCCTCGTCGCGACCGCGGTGGGCACGTTCACGTTGCTAGTGTGGGCGTCGCCATGGCGTCGCGAGCGGATCTTCGCGTACCTCGATCCGTGGGACGATCGCTACGCGCAGGGCAAGGCATATCAGTTGACGCACTCGCTGATCGCGTTCGGGCGCGGCGAGTGGTTCGGCGTCGGGCTCGGCGGCAGCGTCGAGAAGCTCAACTATCTGCCCGAAGCGCATACCGACTTCATTCTCGCGGTGATCGGCGAGGAGCTGGGTTTCGTCGGCGTGCTGGTCGTGATCCTGATGTTTTACTGGATCGTGCGCCGCTCGTTCGAGATCGGCCGTCAGGCGCTCGCGCTCGATCGCACGTTCGCGGGTCTCGTCGCGAAGGGCGTCGGCATCTGGTTCGGTGCGCAGACCTTCATCAACATGGGCGTGAACCTCGGTCTTCTGCCGACCAAGGGTCTGACCTTGCCGCTCGTCAGTTACGGCGGTTCGGGCATTTTGCTGAACTGCGTGGCGATCGCGGTGCTGATGCGGGTCGACTACGAGAACCGGGTGTTGATGCGCGGGGGCAAGGTATGACGGCTCTGCCACAACGCACGCTGATGGTGATGGCCGGCGGCACCGGGGGACATGTGTTCCCGGGGCTCGCGGTCGCGCATCTGATGCAGGCGTGGGGCTGGAAAGTCGTATGGCTCGGCAACCCCGCGGGCATGGAAGCGACGCTCGTACCGAAGCATGGCATTGCGATGGAGTACGTGCGCTTCGGCGGCGTGCGCGGCAAGGGTCTGAAGACCAAGCTGATGCTGCCGGTGAACCTGCTGCGCGCGTGCACGCAGAGCTTGAGCGTGCTGCGTCGCGTGAAGCCCGACGTCGTGCTCGGCATGGGCGGCTACATCACGTTCCCGGCCGGGCTGATGACCGCGCTGAGCGGCCGGCCGCTCGTGCTGCATGAACAGAATTCGATCGCGGGTCTCGCGAACAAGGTGCTCGCAAAGCTCGCGAAGCGCGTGCTGGTCGCGTTTCCGAATGCGCTGCCGCACGGCGAATGGACCGGCAATCCGATTCGTGAGGAACTTGCGCTCGCGAATGCACCCAAAGCACGCTACGCGCAGCGTAACGGTCCGCTGAACGTGCTCGTCGTGGGTGGCAGTCTCGGCGCCGCCGCGCTGAACGAAGTCGTGCCGCGCGCGCTCGCGCTGCTTGGCGCCAACGAGAGGCCGCGCATCGTGCATCAGGCGGGCGCCAAGCATATCGACGCGCTGCGCGAGAACTACGCGGCCGCGGGCTTGCAGGCGGGCGCGGACGTCTCGCTCGTGCCGTTCATCGACGACATGACGAGCGCCTACGCGCAGGCCGATCTGGTGATCTGCCGCTCGGGCGCGATGACGGTATCGGAGATTTCGGCGGTCGGCGTCGCGGCGCTGTTCGTGCCGTTCCCGTACGCGGTCGACGATCACCAGACCACTAATGCAGCGTTCCTCGCCGACAACGGCGCGGCGCTGGTCGTGCAACAACGCGATCTGTCGGCGGAAATGCTCGCCGACTGGTTGCGCAGCCAGACGCGGGAAAGTCTCGCGCAAATGGCGGAGCGTTCGCGCTCGCTCGCGAAACCGGACGCCACCGAACAGGTCGCGCAGATCTGCGCGACGGTGGCGGGCGCGGGTTCGGCGGCGGGCGTGAGCCCAGAAGGAAAGCAATGAAACACATCGTCAAACACATTCATTTCGTCGGCATCGGCGGCGTCGGCATGAGCGGCATCGCCGAAGTGCTCGTCAATCTCGGCTATCAGGTGAGCGGCTCGGATCTGTCGGGCAACGCGGTCACCGAGCGCCTCGCCGCACTCGGCGCGCGCATTTCGATCGGGCACACGGCGGAGAACATCGAGGGCGCGAACGCGGTGGTGGTGTCGAGCGCGGTGCGCAGCGACAACCCGGAAGTGCTGGCCGCGCGTCATCGCCGCATTCCGATCGTACCGCGCGCGGTGATGCTCGCCGAGCTGATGCGTCTGAAGCAGGGCATCGCGATTGCCGGCACGCACGGCAAGACCACGACCACGTCGCTCGTCGCGAGCGTGCTCGCCGCGGGCGGGCTCGATCCGACCTTCGTGATCGGCGGGCGGCTGATCAGCGCGGGCGCGAATGCGCGCCTCGGCACCGGCGACTTCATCGTCGCCGAGGCGGACGAATCGGACGCGTCGTTCCTGAACCTGTTCCCAGTGATCGAAGTCATCACGAACATCGACGCCGATCATATGGACACCTATGGTCATGACTTCGCGCGTCTGAAGCAGGCGTTCATCGAATTCACGCACCGTCTGCCGTTCTACGGCATCGCGGTGCTGTGCGTCGACGATCCGAACGTGAAGGAGATCCTGCCGTTCGTATCGAAGCCGATCATCCGCTACGGTTTCGCGGCCGATGCGCAGGTGCGCGCGGTCAACGTCGAAGCGCGCGAAGGCCGCATGCATTTCACCGCGATGCGCGAAGACGCGGCGCCGCTCGACATCACGCTGAACCTGCCGGGCGAGCACAACGTGCAGAACGCGTTGGCCGCCATTGCAATTGCGACTGAACTCGAAGTGAAAGATGCCGATATCCAGCGAGCGCTCGCGGATTTCAACGGCGTCGGCCGGCGCTTCCAGCGCTACGGCGAAGTGCCGGTTGTCGTCGACGGCCAGGCCGCGGGCTGCTACACGCTGGTGGACGACTACGGTCATCACCCGGTCGAAATGGCCGTCACGGTCGCGGCGGCGCGCGGCGCATTCCCGGGTCGGCGTCTGGTGCTGGCGTTCCAGCCGCACCGCTTCACGCGCACGCGCGACTGCTTCGAGGATTTCGTCAAGGTGCTGTCGACCGTCGACGCGCTCGTGCTGACCGAAGTCTACGCGGCCGGCGAAGCGCCGATCGTTGCCGCGGACGGCCGCGCATTGGCGCGCGCGCTGCGCGTGGCGGGCAAGGTCGAACCGGTGTTCGTCGACACGGTGGACGAAGTGCCGGACGCGCTGTCCACGGTGGTGCGCGACGGCGATGTGGTGATCACGATGGGCGCGGGTTCGATCGGCGGTGTGCCGGTTCGGCTCGCTCAGGAACAGAAGGTGTGACATGAACATGATTCATTCGGAAGAACTCGCGAAAAAATTTGGCAAGGTCGCAGTGCTGCTTGGCGGTGATTCCGCCGAGCGCGAGGTGTCGCTCAATTCCGGGCGTCTCGTGCTGCAAGGTCTGCGCGACGCCGGCGTCGACGCGCATCCGTTCGATCCGGCCGAGCGTCCGCTGTCCGCGTTGAAGGATGAAGGCTTCGTGCGCGCGTTCAACGCGCTGCATGGCGGCTACGGCGAGAACGGCCAGATCCAGGGCGCGCTCGACTTTTACGGCATCCGCTACACCGGTAGCGGCGTGCTCGGCTCGGCGCTCGGTCTCGACAAGTTCCGCACCAAGCTCGTGTGGCAGCAACTCGGCATTCCGACGCCACCTTTCGAAGCGGTGCTGCGCGGTGACGACTACGAAGCGCGCGCCAGGGAGATCGTCGCGAAGCTCGGTCTGCCGCTGTTCGTGAAGCCGGCGAGCGAAGGTTCGAGTGTTGCCGTGATCAAGGTGAAGAGCGCGGACGCGCTGCCGGCCGCGTTGATCGAAGCCGTGAAGCACGATCGGATCGTCGTGGTCGAGAAGAGCATCGAAGGCGGCGGCGAGTACACCGCGTGCATCGCCGGCAATCTGGACCTGCCGGTGATCCGCATCGTGCCGGCCGGCGAGTTCTACGACTACCACGCGAAGTACGTCGCCAACGACACGCAGTATCTGATTCCGTGCGGTCTCGGCGCCGAAGAGGAAGCGCGCCTGAAGGTGCTCGCGCGCCGCGCGTTCGACGTGCTCGGCTGCACCGACTGGGGCCGCGCGGACTTCATGCTCGATGGCGAAGGCAAGCCGTACTTCCTCGAAGTGAATACAGCGCCTGGCATGACCGATCACTCGCTGCCGCCGAAAGCGGCGCGCGCGGTCGGCATCAGCTATCAGGAACTGGTGGTCGGCGTGTTGGCGCTGACGCTGCAGGATTAACCAAGGCAATCGCAAGCAACACCATGTGGAACAACGTTCGCCAGCTCAATCTCGCCAGCAATGCGTTGCACGCATTGCTGGTGCTCGTGCTGCTGGCGGCGGGCGGTTACTGGCTGATCCAGCGCCCGAATTTCGCGCTGCGCGAGATCCAGATCGACGGCGACACCGAGCACATCAATTCGCCGACGGTGCGCGCCGGCGTCGTGGGGCGCCTGAAGGGCAACTTCTTCACGGTCGATCTCGACGTCGCGCGGCAGGCGTTCGAGCAGATGCCGTGGGTGCGTCACGCGAGCGTGCGGCGCGTGTGGCCGAATGCACTGGCTGTCACGCTCGAGGAGTACAAGCCGCTTGGCACGTGGGGCAGCGATCAGCTGGTGAGCGTCGACGGCGAGCTGTTCACCGCGAACCAGGGCGAGCTCGACGGAGACCTGCCGGCGTTCGACGGCCCGGACGGTACGGCGAAGGAAGTCGTCGCGCGCTATCACGACTTCCAGAAGTGGTTCTCGGCGATCCACGAGACGCCCGAGGAAGTGACGCTGTCGCCGCGCTACGCGTGGACGGTGAAGCTGTCGAACGGCACGCAGGTGGAGTTGGGCCGCGAACGCAATCAGGACACGCTGGCCGATCGCAGCAAACGCCTGACCGCGGCATGGAGCGCGGTGACGCAACGTTGGGGAAAGGATATCGAGTATGCGGACTTGCGCTATCCGAACGGTTTCGCGATTCGTGCCGCTGGCATGCGCTTCATCAGCGAATCCGACAAGGGCAAGAAGTAAACGGACATCACACGCACTGAGCACGCTATGAGTAAAGACTATAAGGATCTGCTGGTCGCCCTCGACATCGGGACGTCGAAGGTAGTGGCCATCGTCGCCGAGTTGAAGGGCGAGGGTCACTACGAGGTGATCGGTCTCGGCCAGAGCGAATCGAAGGGGCTCAAGAAGGGCGTGGTGGTGAATATCGAAGCCACCGTGCAGTCGATTCAGCGCGCGCTCGAGGAAGCCGAGCTGATGGCCGACTGCAAGATCACGAACGTGTTCACCGGCATCGCCGGCAGCCATATCCGCAGCTTCAATTCGAGCGGCATGGTCGCGATCAAGGAGAAGGAAGTCACGCAGGCGGACGTCGCGCGCGTGATCGAAACGGCCAAGGCGATCAACATCCCGACCGACCAGCAGGTGCTGCATATCCTCACGCAGGAATTCATCATCGATGGTCAGGAAGATGTGCGCGAACCGATCGGCATGAGCGGCATCCGTCTCGAAGTGAAGGTGCATATCGTCACCGGAGCGGTCAGCGCGGCGCAGAACATCGTCAAGTGCGTACGCCGCTGCGGTCTCGAAGTGAACGACCTGATTCTGCAGCCGCTCGCGTCGTCGCTCGCGGTGCTGACGGAAGACGAAAAGGAACTAGGCGTGGTGCTGGTCGACATCGGCGGCGGCACGACGGACATCGCGATCTTCAGCGAAGGCGCGATTCGCCACACGGCCGTGATTCCGATCGCCGGCGACCAGATCACGAGCGACATCGCGATGGCGCTGCGCACGCCGACGCCGGATGCCGAAGACATTAAGGTCGACTACGGCATCGCCAAGCAGGCGCTCGCCGATCCGGACGAGATGATCGAAGTGCCGGGTCTCGGCGAGCGCGGTCCGCGCACGCTGTCGCGCCAGGCGCTGGCGGCCGTGATCGAGCCGCGCGTCGAGGAGCTGTTTTCGCTCGTGCAGCAGGTGGTGCGCGAGTCGGGTTACGAGGAATTGCTCAGCTCGGGCGTCGTGCTGACGGGCGGCGCGTCGATGATGATCGGCATGGTCGAGCTTGGTGAGGACATTTTCCTGAAGCCGGTGCGCATTGGCGTACCAGAGTATGCGGGCGGTCTCGCCGACGTCGTGCGCAATCCGCGCTATTCGACGGCGATGGGCCTGCTCGTCGAAGGACGCTCGCAGCGTATGCGCGGGCGCAAGGTTGCGGTGCAGTCGGGGTCGATGGGACAGGTGTTCTCGCGCATGAAGGACTGGTTCCTCGGCAACTTCTGACCACGGGTTTCGAGAAATTCGCGCTGGTGCCGGCGGCCGGCGCGCGACAGGGGGTTGCCCGATCTCCTGCCGGATAACGCCGAGTGGCGGTAACTTTTTATCTTGACGGAGGCAACATGGAATTCCAGATGCTGGAAACCGAAACGAGCGGCACGATCATCAAGGTCGTCGGAGTCGGTGGCGCTGGCGGCAATGCCGTTCAGCACATGATCAACAAAGGCGTGCAAGGCGTCGATTTCATCGTGATGAACACGGACGCGCAGGCGCTGTCGCGTTCGCGCGCCACCGCAGTGATCCAGCTCGGCAACACGGGTCTGGGCGCGGGCGCCAAGCCGGAAATGGGCCGCGCCGCCGCTGAGGAAGCACGCGAGCGTATCGCCGACGCACTGCGCGGCGCGCACATGGTGTTCATCACCGCCGGTATGGGTGGTGGCACCGGCACGGGCGCGGCACCGGTCGTCGCGCAGATCGCAAAGGAAATGGGTATTCTGACCGTTGGCGTCGTCAGCAAGCCGTTCGAATTCGAAGGCGGCAAGCGTATGCGCGTGGCGGAAGCCGGTTCGCAGCAACTGGAGGATCACGTCGACTCGCTGATCGTCGTGCTGAACGACAAGCTGTTCGAGGTGATGGGCGACGACGCCGAGATGGACAAGTGCTTCCAGTGCGCTGACGACGTTCTGAACAACGCGGTCGCGGGTATTGCGGAAATCATCAACGTCGACGGTCTCGTCAACGTCGACTTCGAAGACGTGAAGACCGTGATGGGCGAGCAGGGCAAGGCGATGATGGGCACGGCGACCGTTGCCGGCGTCGATCGCGCGCGTCTCGCGGCCGAACAGGCCGTCGCGAGCCCGCTGCTGGAAGGCGTCGATCTGTCGGGCGCGCGTGGCGTGCTGGTCAACATCACGTCGAGCCGTTCGCTGCGTCTGTCGGAAACGCGCGAAGTGATGAACACGATCAAGAGCTATGCCGCGGAAGATGCAACGGTGATCTTCGGCGCCGTGTACGACGATGCGATGGGCGACGCGCTGCGCGTGACGGTCGTCGCAACGGGCCTCGGCCGCGCGGCGAAGAAGCAGCAATCGGCACCGATGACGCTGCTGCGCACCGGCACCGACAACCAGCCGATCGGCGCGATGGCGCATGCGGCGTACGCACCGGCGGCAGGCCATGCCAGCACGGCCGACTACGGCGCGCTCGATACGCCGGCAGTGTGGCGCACGTCGCGCGACACGGCGGCCTCGCATGTGCAGGCGCTGCAGGAAAAGGGCGTCGATACGTACGACATTCCGGCATTCCTGCGCAAGCAGGCGGACTGAGCGCACGGGCTTCGTTGCCGCGCTGCGAGTTGTGCCGCAGTGCAGCGCTGGCGGACGAATGCACGAGCGTGGCGGGTGAACGGCAAGCAGGTCGCGTATCGTCTGATTCGCGGCAGGGGCAACTACCCTCTGCGAATTAGCGAAGCGGACGGAGTGACTGCCGCCGAACGGCATGGCCTGGAGTTGAATGGGCCGAACCGGAATTCACTGCGACACGAGGACGTGCGAGCGTGCTTCGCATCGATGCAAAGGACTGAGCATGATCAAGGAAGGTGAAAAGCTGCCCGACGCGACGCTTTTCGAGTACGTCGAAGACGACCGGGCGGGCTGCACGATCGGACCGAACAGTTTCGACGTGCGCGAGCAGACGGCGGGCAAGCGCGTGGCGATCTTCGGATTGCCCGGCGCGTTCACGCCGACCTGTTCGGCCAAACATGTACCGGGCTATGTCGAGCATGCCGAGCAGTTGCGCGCTGCCGGCATCGACGAAATCTGGTGCGTGTCCGTCAACGACGCGTTCGTCATGGGCGCGTGGGGACGCGATCAGCACACCTCGGGCAAGGTGCGCATGATGGCGGACGGTAGTGCGGCTTTCACACGGGCGCTTGGTCTGGAGCAGGATCTGTCGGCGCGCGGCATGGGAGTCCGTTCCCTGCGCTACGCGATGGTGGTCGACGACGGCGTGGTCAAGACGCTGAACGTCGAGGCTGCCGGCAAATTCGAAGTCAGCGATGCGGCGAGTATTCTCGCCACGTTGAGCTAGTTGCTGAGCTCGCACCTTCGCCGCGACCCGCGCTTATGCCGCGTGGCGCCATGGCAACGGTGATTGCGACGCTTTTGTGACAGGCCGTTACGCGGGCCGATGACCGGAAACGCCTCCGTTCCGGGGCATCGGCCCATCACGCTTTGCGTCGCTGTGCCCCGCTGGTAATGCAGCGAAACAGTTTGATACGTTCCTCGCAAAGACGATGGTTTGGGGATTGGAGTATAATTCGTGCTATGAATTAAAAAGTCCTGATTAGGATTTTCAATCGAATAGAAGACCACCATGTTGAAGCAGCGCACAATCAAATCGATCGTCAAGACTGTCGGCATCGGCTTGCACTCCGGCCGCAAAGTCAATCTGACGCTCCGTCCGGCGGCGCCGGGCACTGGCATCGTGTTTTCGCGCGTGGATTTGCCCACGCCGGTGGACATTCCTGCGTCGGCGATGGCGATTGGCGATACGCGTCTGGCTTCCGTGTTGCAGAAAGACGGCGCGCGCGTGTCGACCATCGAGCATCTGATGTCCGCCTGCGCCGGTCTTGGCATCGACAATCTTTACGTCGAGGTCACCGCCGAGGAAATCCCGATCATGGACGGCAGCGCGGGTTCGTTCGTGTTCCTGATCCAGTCGGCGGGAATCGAAGAACAGAACGCGCCGAAGAAATTCATCAAGGTCACGAAGCCGGTCGAAATTCGCGACGGCGACAAGTTCGCACGCCTCGATCCGTACTTCGGCTTCAGGCTCAAATTCACGATTGACTTCCGCCACCCGGCTGTGGACAAAACCGGCCAGGCGCTGGAAGTGGATTTCGCCAATACGTCGTATGTACGCGAAATCGCGCGTGCCCGCACGTTCGGCTTCGCGCATGAAGTGGAAATGATGCGTGAGCTCGGCCTCGCGCGCGGCGGCAGCATGGACAACGCGATCGTGCTCGACGAATACCGCATCCTGAACAACGACGGCCTGCGTTACGAGGACGAGTTCGTCAAGCACAAGATGCTCGACGCGATCGGCGACCTGTACGTGGTCGGTCACCCGCTGCTCGCGTCGTACACCGCGTACAAGTCGGGCCACGGTCTGAACAACGCGCTGCTGCGCGAACTGCTCGCGCACGAAGACTCGTACGAAATCGTCACATTCGACGACACACAGAAGGCCCCGCGCGGCTTCGCGTACGAAACGCAGACGGCGTTCGCATAACGCCGGTGTGACTGGCAAGCAGATGAAAACGGCCCCGCGGGGCCGTTTTTCGTTGAGTGTTCAGCGATTGCGCCGATGCCGCGCGGCCATGCGCGCGAGTGCTTCCTGCAGCGGTGATGGCGCGAGCGATTCGCTCAACGCCCGCAGCGCGTCGGCGCCGGCCGGCGTCATGCGCGCCTGCTTGACGGGCGGCGGTTCCTTCAGCGGCTGAGGCCGCACGCGAATCTTCAGCGCCTGCACGGGCCAGCCGCGCTGCTGCAAATCCGCCAGCAGCCGCGGCTCCAGATGCCGCAGACGGGCCGCGAGCGCGTTATGCGCGGCGAACAGAGCCAGTACGCCTTCCTTGATGAAGCCGGGTTCGACGCTCGTCGCCAGATAATCGGGCAGCAGCTCGCGCAGATCCTTCTCGAGCGCGGCGATCTGCTCGACGCCCGCGCGCAGCGCGGCGAACGCATCCGTGCGGCCGAGTACCTCGGCAAGCGGTTGCGGGCGGCGCCGATCGAACTGCTTCGGCGGCCTTGAAAAGGACGAAAAACGGCTCATGTTTGGGATTGACGACCCGAGCTCGCCCCATGCGCGCTCACCCCGAGATTGTACCGCGCGGGCAGCTCGCCAAACCGGTCCGCGGCGCGCTGGAGATTGCCGGGCGGGGCTGGCGGAGGCCGGCGCCGTCAAGCCTGTGACACGAGCGCAGCCGGAGGCGCGTGCTAAAATGCCCGATTCGGTGCGACACGCACGCTCGTGTCCGGCTGCTCCACGTTACGGAGCATCGACTAGAGGGTTATTGAGGTAACTCACCATGCCCTCCGCAGGCGGCCCCCCTGTGGGCCGCACTTTAGGAAGCGGATGCAACCCTATGGGAAGCATCCTTGTAGTGAAATTGGAAACCGGAGCAATCAGCCGGGAACCTTGTTGCATGGGCTTGATTACCGTCAGGTCCCGCCCAGTCAGCGGCTTCACCTCCGCCGACAGGGCGGGGTGATGTTTGCAATTCCCGAGCCTTCAGGCAAGGGTTTCGCTAAACGATACGAGCGAAAGCTCGGTGTGTCATTGTTCGACCTCGTTTGTTGGAAGACGAGGGTAGTGAACCTGCTGTACGACCAGCAGTAGCCTAGGAAGACATGCGTTACTGGCAACGGTGGGGTGTGAAGCTCTTCTGACAATGTAGCCCCCGGACGTTTCGGGCAGATTGGTTCCGCGAGGAGGCGGTCTGGATACTCCTAGCAGCAAGGGGGTAAGGCGCTAGGCTGGCTGATAGGGTTAACGGAAGTGAACTGCTGATAAACCTCGTTAGCATTGTGTGCCAAAGCTGCTGATAGGCACTAACCAAAAGGTATGCGGTTGGATAGCCCGCTCGAATCTCGGGTTACGTCGTTCGTGATACCGCCGGGGAATAGGCAGAACCTAAGTCAGTCGTGTGACATGCCGGGAACGTGGTAAGCCTGTATGGTTGCCAGCGCAGTAAGGCTGGCAGGCGAACCGCAAGGGACGCTGTTGATTGTGCAGGTATGGGAGGACGGAAAAAGCGAAAGCCGGGCTGTAATGGTTCGGATAGGGGTTGGAACATCACCCCACGCGAAAGCGGGCAGACTTCCGTCTGGTCTACCGTCGCAAGACGGCTGACTACCCTCTGTAACTTGGTCAGATGCAGGTGCATGCGCCTGCATTGAGTTTTGTTGTTCCCCAGCGGGGTGTATCTACCCCGCTGGGGGAGATGCGCCTTCTGTCTGGGGACTTTTCCAGGTAGGAGAGCAGCATGAAAGTATCTGGTCGAAAGACCGGATCTGCGCTTTCCCGCGCGCCGGACAACTGGTACGCCGTAGATTGGCGACGGGTTGAGCGGAACGTGAGAGGGATGCAGATTCGAATTGCGAAGGCGACGCGGGAAGGTGACTGGCGCAGGGTGAAAGCCCTGCAACGGATGCTAACTCGCACGTTGTCTGCGAAGCTGTATGCGGTACGACGTGTTACGCAAAACCAGGGTGCGCGAACGGCTGGAGTCGATCGCGAGCTATGGGATTCGCCTGAGAGCCGGTGGGAAGCCATCGGCAGGTTGAAGCGGCGCGGATACAAGCCTCTGCCATTACGGAGAGTCTTTATCCCCAAGGCAAATGGGAAGGAACGTCCACTGGGCATTCCGACCATGCGGGACAGGGCGATGCAAGCTCTGCATCTGCTGGCCTTGGAGCCAGTGTCGGAATCGACGAGCGACCTGAACTCTTACGGGTTCAGGTTGAATCGTTCGACAGCCGACGCGATGTCCCAAATCCGCGTCTGTATGTCCCAAGAGGCCTCGGCCAAGTGGGTGCTAGAAGCGGATATCAAGGGGTGCTTCGACCACATCAGTCATGACTGGTTGGAAACCAATGTCCCGATGGACAGAGGAATCCTCCGGAAATGGTTGAAGGCCGGCCTGATTTATCAAGGCCGGCTACGGGCGACTGAGGCCGGTACGCCGCAGGGAGGCATCATCTCCCCGACGTTGGCTAACGTAACGCTGAACGGGCTGGAACGAGAACTGGCGGTGCATCTCGGTGCAAAACTGGGGATCATGAAAGCCCGAAGGCTGAAGGTAAATGTGGTGCGGTACGCGGACGACTTCGTGATAACCGGTGACTCGAAAGAGATACTGGAGCAAGAGGTCCGACCTTGGGTGGAGGCATTCCTTGCGGTTCGAGGGTTGCAGTTATCGGAGGAAAAGACGCGGATCACTCACATTGACGACGGCTTTGATTTCCTTGGGTGGAATTTCCGGAAGTACTCGGGAAAGATGCTCATCAAACCGAGCAAAAAGAACGCGAAAGCGTTCTACAGCAAGGTGGCGGAAACGATTAGCAGCAACAAGACGGTGAAGCAGGAGGAGATGATCCGACTGCTAAACCCAATGTTGCGCGGATGGGCGCAGTATCACCATCCGGTTACGGCCAAAAAGGCGTACACCCGCATGGAGCATCTGGTGTTCCGGAGGCTCTGGTGGTGGTCCAAGCGGCGACATCCGCGAAAGAGCAGCAGTTGGGTGCGACAGAAGTACTTCCACTCAATCGACGCTCGACAGTGGGTGTTCGCGGTCCGGACGGTTCGAGACGATGGCAGTTGGGGCCTGATGGAGTTGTACCAACTCAGCGGTACGGCGATCAGGAGACACAAGAAGATCCAAGGAGAATTCAATCCCTTTGATCCGAAGTGGGAGCAATATGGCGAGCAACTGCGGCAGACGCGTCTGTGGGATTCGATGCGCTACCGGAAACAGTGGGCAAAGCTGTACATGTCGCAGAGCGGGTTGTGTGCGCACTGCGGCTGTGCCTTGACGGACGAAACAGGCTGGCACGACCATCATCTGGAATATCGGATGCATGGCGGGTCAGACAAGTTGTCCAACCGGGTCTTGCTTCACCCGCACTGTCACCAGCAGGTACACGTTGGTAAACTTGTAGTAACTAAGCCGGTTCTGTCGTAGACAGAACTTTGTTTGTAGATTTGAGCCGTATGCGGGGAAACTCGCACGTACGGTTCTCGGGGGGCCCGATCTTCGCAAGAAGGTCGGGCTACCCGACAATTCACTCTTGGACTAAGCCGCCGAGGACTTTCCGACCGAGGCGCGGTAGGCGCGAAGCGCACACCGCGAGCCAGCCGAAGCCGCGACGCAGACACCGATCCGATGACCACCGGTTTTCTACAGAAGATTTTTGGCAGCCGTAATCAGCGGCTAGTCAAGCAATATCAAAAGACCGTCGCGGCGATCAATGCGCTCGAGCCGCAGATCGAGCAATTGACGGATGACCAACTGCGCGCCAAAACGGGTGAATTCCGCCAGCGCGTCGCGAGCGGCGAATCGCTCGACAAGATCCTGCCGGAGGCGTTCGCGGTCTGCCGCGAGGCCAGCAAGCGGGTGCTGAAGATGCGCCACTTCGACGTGCAGCTGATCGGCGGTATGGCGCTGCACTACGGCAAGATCAGCGAAATGCGCACCGGTGAGGGCAAGACGCTCGTCGCGACGCTGCCGGTCTACCTGAACGCGCTGTCGGGCCGCGGCGTCCACGTGGTCACGGTCAACGACTACCTCGCGCAGCGCGACGCGGAATGGATGGCGCGTCTGTATAACTTCCTCGGTCTGTCGGTCGGTATCAACCTGTCGCAGATGGAGCACACGGCGAAGCAGCAAGCGTACGCCGCTGACATCACCTACGGCACCAACAACGAATTCGGCTTCGACTACCTGCGCGACAACATGGTCTACGAGACCGACGCGCGCGTGCAGCGCAGCCTGAACTTCGCGGTCGTCGACGAGGTGGACTCGATCCTGATCGACGAAGCGCGTACGCCGCTGATCATCTCCGGCCAGGCCGAAGATCACACCGAACTCTACGTGCGCATGAACGCGCTGCCGCCGCTGCTCGAGCGCCAGATCGGTGAAGAGAAGGCGGACGGCACCGGCGTCGAGAAGCCGGGCGACTACACGCTGGACGAAAAAGGCCGTCAGGTCTTCCTGACCGAGTCGGGCCACGAAAAGGCCGAGCGCCTGCTCTCTGAGTGGGGCCTGATCGGCGACGGCGAAAGCCTGTACGCGCCGCAGAACATCACGCTGATGCACCACGTGTACGCCGCGTTGCGTGCGCACACGCTGTTCTTCAAGGATCAGCACTACGTCGTGCAGAACGGCGAAGTGATCATCGTCGACGAATTCACCGGCCGTCTGATGGCCGGCCGCCGCTGGTCGGACGGTCTGCACCAGGCGGTCGAGGCGAAGGAGCACGTGAAGATCCAGAGCGAGAACCAGACGCTCGCATCGATCACGTTCCAGAACTACTTCCGCATGTACGCGAAGCTGGCCGGCATGACCGGCACGGCCGACACCGAAGCGTACGAATTCAACGAGATCTACGGTCTCGAAACGGTCGTGATCCCGACCAACCGTCCGCCGAAGCGGATCGACAAGCAGGATCAGATCTACAAGACCGCGAAGGAACGCTACGACGCGGTGATCCGCGACATTCGCGAGTGCTTCGAACGCGGTCAGCCGGTGCTGGTCGGCACGACGTCGATCGAGAACTCGGAGCTGCTGTCGCATCTGCTAAAGCAGGTCAGCTTGCCGCACGAAGTGCTGAACGCGAAGCAGCACGCGCGCGAAGCGGAGATCGTCGCCGAGGCGGGCCGTCCGCAGCGCATCACGATCGCGACCAACATGGCCGGCCGTGGTACGGACATCGTGCTCGGCGGCAACGCGGAGAAGCAGGCGTCGTTCATCGAGCAGGACGAAACGCTCGCCGAGGACGAAAAGCAGCGCCGCATCCAGAAGCTGCACGACGAATGGCAGACGCTGCACGATCAGGTGAAGGCCGCAGGCGGTCTGCACATCATCGGTACCGAGCGTCACGAGTCGCGCCGTATCGACAACCAGTTGCGCGGCCGTGCGGGCCGTCAGGGCGACCCCGGTTCGTCGCGCTTCTATCTGTCGCTGGAAGATCCGCTGCTGCGCATTTTCGCGGGCGATCGCGTGCGTGCGATCATGGACCGGCTGAAGATGCCGGAAGGCGAGGCGATCGAAGCGGGCATCGTGTCGCGCTCGATCGAATCGGCGCAACGCAAGGTCGAGGCGCGCAACTTCGATATTCGTAAGCAATTGCTCGAATACGACGACGTGTCGAACGACCAGCGCAAGGTGATCTACCAGCAGCGCAACGAATTGCTGGAAGCGAACGACATCACCGAGACCATCACGGCGATGCGTCACGGTGTCATCAGCGACATCGTGCATCAGTTCGTGCCGGCGGGCAGCATCGAAGAGCAGTGGGACGTGCCCGAGCTCGAGGAAGTGCTGCGCAACGAATGGCAGCTCGACCTCGCGATCCAGGAAATGATCAACGAGTCGAACTCGATCAGCGTGGAAGAGATTCTCGAAGCGGTCGAGGCCGCCGCGGACGAAGGGTACGAGGCGAAGGTCCAGTTGGTCGGCCGCGAATCGTTCAGCGCGTTCGAGCGCTCGATCATGCTGCAGACACTCGACCGCGCATGGCGCGAGCATCTGGCCGCGCTCGATCATCTGCGTCAGGGCATCCATCTGCGCGGCTATGCGCAGAAGAACCCGAAGCAGGAATACAAGCGCGAGGCGTTCGAACTGTTCGCTGCGATGCTCGACGCCGTGAAGCTCGAAGTCACGCGCATCGTGATGAACGTGCAGATCCAGTCGCCGGAGCAGCTCGAAGCGGCCGCGGAGCACATGGAAGAGCAGGGCGGTCATCTGGAGAACGTCGAATTCCGTCATGCCGAGTTCGCGGAAGCCGGCGCCGCGGCGCCCGTCGCGGCCGAAGCGGCCACCGCCGCGATGATCGGCGACGCGATGAGCCACGGTCACGGCCACGGCGCCGCGCCGCAGGCGGCCGTGCGCATGAACACCGACAGCGTGCCGAAGGTCGGCCGCAACGACCCGTGCCCGTGCGGCAGCGGCAAGAAGTACAAGCAGTGCCACGGCAAGATCGCCTGATGGCGATGCGGCGCGCTTCCGGGCGCGCCGTGTCGTTTTTGAGCGCCGCTTGGCCGTTTTGATTTCGCGGGTGACCCGGCAGCACGCCCGGATCATCAGTTCCGTTTCCCCGATGCCGGCGTCCGCCGGCATTTTCTTCGACAGGTCGCGACCATGGCTGTCAACTTTCCCTCGATCGATCCCCCTCAACTCCACCCCGTAGCCGGCGTCTCGCTCGGCTGGGCGGAAGCGAATATCCGCAAGCCGAACCGGAAGGACGTGCTCGTCATTTCCTTCGACGAAGGTGCGACGGTAGGCGGCGTGTTCACGCAGAACCGCTTCTGCGCGGCGCCCGTCACGGTCTGCCGCGAGAACCTGCAGCGCGTGCGCGCGGGCGGCAAGCCGATTCGCGCGCTGGTGATCAACACCGGCAACGCGAACGCGGGCACCGGTGAGCCGGGCCTCGCGGCGACGCGCGAAACCTGCGCGGAACTCGCTCGTCTCGCCGACATCGCGCCCGAGCAGGTGCTCCCGTTCTCGACGGGGGTGATTCTCGAGCCGCTGCCGGTCGATCGTCTGAAGGCCGGTTTGCCGGCCGCGCTCGCGAATCGCAAGGAAGCGAACTGGTACGACGCGGCGCAGTCGATCATGACGACCGACACGCTGCCGAAGGGGAGCTCGCGCCAGGTCACGATCGACGGTCACACGGTCACGCTGACCGGCATCAGCAAGGGCGCTGGCATGATCAAGCCGAACATGGCGACCATGCTCGGCTTTCTCGCGTTCGACGCGGCCGTCGCGCAGCCGGTGCTGGACGAGCTCGTGAAGCACGTCGCGGACCGCTCGTTCAACTGCATCACGATCGATGGCGATACGTCGACCAACGATTCGTTCATCCTGATCGCGTCGGGCAAATCGAGCCTGTCCGCGATCACGTCCACCGATTCGCCCGCTTATGCAGCGCTGCGCGACGCGGTGACCGACGTCGCTCAGAACCTCGCGCAACTGATCGTGCGCGACGGCGAAGGCGCGACCAAATTCATGACCGTGCATGTCGAAGGCGGTTCGAGCGTCGGCGAATGCCGCCAGATCGCTTACGCGATCGGCCACTCGCCGCTCGTCAAGACGGCCTTCTATGCATCGGACCCGAACCTCGGCCGCATTCTCGCGGCCATCGGCTATGCCGGCGTGGACGATCTCGATGTCGGCAAGATCGATCTGTATCTGGACGACGTGCTGGTCGCGACTGCCGGCGGCCGCAACCCGACCTACCGCGAAGAAGACGGGCAGCGCGTGATGAAAAAGAGCGAGATCGGCATCCGCGTCGTGCTCGGCCGCGGCAATGCGCAAGCCACGATCTGGACCTGCGATCTGTCGCACGACTACGTGAGCATCAACGCCGACTACCGCTCGTAATCAGGTTCAAAGCGCGGCCGCGGGCCGCCTACTTACCATGGACAAACTCGAACAGTTTCTGAACCGGGCCGAAGCCGTGCTCGGCCGCCTGGAAGCGATGCTTCCGCCCGCCGCGCCGGACATCGATTGGTCGGCTGCGGTCGCTTTCCGCTGGCGCAAGCGTCAGGGGCGCGGCTACTTGCAGCCGGTGCACGCCATTTCGCCGATCACGCTCGACGACCTGCAGAACATCGATCGCCAGAAAGGGTTGATCGAACAGAACACGCGCCAGTTCGTGCGCGCTCAGCCGGCCAACAATGTGCTGCTGACGGGCGCGCGCGGTACCGGCAAGTCGTCGCTGATCAAGGCGTGTCTGAACGCGTACGCGAAAGACGGCCTGCGCCTGATCGAAGTGGACAAGGACGATTTGCACGACCTCGGCGACATCGTCGATCTGATCGCCAAACGTCCGGAGCGCTTCGTCGTGTTCTGCGACGACCTGTCGTTCGAAGAAGGCGAGTCGGGCTACAAGGCGCTGAAGGTCGCGCTCGATGGCTCGGTCGCGGCGCAGTCCGACAACGTGCTGATCTACGCGACGTCGAACCGCCGCCATCTGCTGCCCGAGTACATGAGCGACAACGAGACCTATAAGCACACCTCGGACGGCGAAATTCATCCGGGCGAACTGGTCGAAGAGAAAATCTCGCTGTCCGAGCGTTTCGGGCTGTGGGTCAGCTTCTATCCGTTCAAGCAGGACGACTACCTGACGATCATCGCGCACTGGCTGCGCCATTTCGGTTGCGACGACGCCGAGATCGAATCGGCGCGCGGCGATGCGCTGGTGTGGGCGCTCGAACGCGGCTCGCGCTCGGGGCGGGTCGCGTGGCAGTTCGCGCGCGACTGGTCCGGCCGTAAGACGCCAGCATGAGCGAAACACGCGAGAACGCCGGCAAAATCGGCGCGGGCCGTCCGGTCACCGAAGTCGCGGTCGGCGTGCTGATGCAGCCAGATGGGCGGTATCTGCTTGCGCAGCGTCCGGCCGGCAAGCCGTACGAGGGCTACTGGGAGTTTCCGGGCGGCAAGCTCGAAGCGGGTGAATCGGTCGAGGCCGCGCTTGTGCGAGAGTTGCACGAGGAGTTGGGAATCGAGGTCGAGGTGAGCCATCTGTGGCATACGCTCGAACACGATTATCCGCACGCCTATGTGCGCCTCTTCTTTTGCAAGGTGACGCAGTGGTCGGGCGAACCACACGGGCGGGAAGGACAGGCTTTCGCGTGGCAGAGCTTGCCTGCGGATGTCTCGCCGCTGCTGCCGGCCACGATCCCGGTGCTGGAGTGGCTCGCGGCCGAGAAGAAGTGATCGATTGAACGAAGTGGTTGAAAAGGCCAGGCGGTAGCGGGCGCTGTCTCGGCAGCGTCGGTCCGCGTGGCTTTTTTACCGGCCCGCTCAGTGCGGGTTGTAGTCGCCGCGCGGGGTTTCCTCTTCGGACGAAGACCCTTCCTGTTCGTTGCCGCCAATGCGGTATTTTTCGGCGGCCCATGCGCCGAGATCGGTCTGCTTGCAGCGCTCGGAGCAGAAAGGACGGAAGCGGCTCTCAGGGGTCCAGCGGACATCTTTACCGCAGGTAGGACATTTGACGACGGTAGGCATACGGTCGGACGGTCAATCGCGAACGGAACAAGTAACGAATATAGGGCTATTTCGCGCCGCTTCAAAGGCGCGTTCCGTCAAATTCGGCGTGCGCTTCTGGATGCGGCGGTAGTTGATCATCCGTTACAAACTGCACAGCGTAAGCTGGAACGGCACGTCGACGTCGACCGCGCGTGGCCGCAGATCGCCGTCCTGCACTGTGAAGCGCACCCACAGCATGTACTTGTTGGCGCTCGCTTCAGGAATCACGCGCAATTCAGGAGCAATGCGAACCTGCATCAATTGATACGAGCGGCCCGACAGCATTTGCTGATAGCTGCCTTGCATCGCCATGACCTTCGACGCCTGGCCCGACTCGCGCGCGAGCCGCAGCACGATCGTGGCCGCGTCGCGCAGCGGCAAAAGCGGTGTCACCCACTTGGCGATGTCCTGGCGACGCTGATCGGGATGCAACTGTTGCCAGGCGTAATACGACGGCAGGTCGAATTTGCAGGTACCACCGGGGATGATTGCGCGGCTGCGAATGCTCGCGAGCCACTCGTTGTCTGCAAGATGCTGGCCGGTTTTGCCTTGCATCTGCGTGAGACCCGCGAGGGTCTGCTCGATTTCGCCGAGCACCGCTTCGAGCGCGCTCTGCTCGATGCCCGGATTGCCCCGAAACGGCGCGAGCGTTTGCCGTTGCCGCTCGAGCTCTTTCATCAGATCCGACTTCAGATCCGCGCGACCCGCCACTTCGGAGATTTCGAATAGCGTTGTCAGTGCGACGTGATGTTCCCTCGCGTCTTCCTGAGTCAGAAAGAACGTGAAACGCTCGAACAGATCTTCGAGCCGCAACAGCGTCCGGATTCGCTCATTGAAGGGGTACTCGTAAAGGATCAAGCGGGCTCGCCTCGGGCGTGGTCGGTGACAGGAATGCAAAACATTCTAATGCCGCGGGACTACCCAAGCAATCACGCACTTTTTCTGCGCGCTTTTGCAACTTTTTTCGTGAGTTCACGGTGTTCCTGAGCGCTTCGGCTCTCGCGTGCGCGCAAAGTTCTCCTTCACAGGGCGTCGTATGCGCTTCATGCCCGCGGCGAAATGGCCGACCTGTGCCCGGCGCGCGCTATAACTCGGCGTCGCCCTTCGCAAGCGACAGATACGCTTGATGGTGAGCGTCCACCTGCGCCTCGAGTTCCTCGAGCGGCGCATTGTCATTGACGATCACGTCGTCGGCGGCGGCGAGGCGCGCTTCGCGCTTGACCTGGCGCGCGATGATCGCGAGCACCTGCTCACGGCTGAAGCCGTTGCGGCTCATCACACGCGCGATCTGCGTGTCGACGGCGCAATCGACGGTGAGCACGCGATTCACCCGGTTCTTCCATGTCCCGGACTCGACCAGCAACGGCACCACGACGATCACATAGGGCCCTTGCGCTTCGCGCTCTTCGCGCTCGGTTTCCGCGCGAATCAACGGATGCGTGATGGCTTCGAGACGCTTGCGCGCGGTCTCGTCGCTGAACACGAGCGTGCGCATGCGCGCGCGATCGAGCGAGCCATCGGCGGCGACGAACTCCGCGCCGAATTCGGCGGCAATGTGCGGCATCGCCAGGCCATGCGGCGCGGTGATGCGATGCGCGATCACGTCCGTGTCGACGAGCGGTACGCCGCGCACGGCGAACAGATTGGCCACCGTCGATTTGCCACTACCGATGCCACCTGTGAGTCCGACAACGAACATGGTTCAGCCTCCGAGAGCCAGGTAAAGCGGCGTGCCGACAAATAGCGTGAGCGCACCGCCAGCAGCGAGAAACGGCCCGAACGGCAGCGGCTCCTCGAAGCGCATACGGCCGCGCCACGTCGCCGCGAGGCCGATCACGGCACCGGCCACCGCGGCGATCAGCACGATCTGCGGCAGTGCGGGCCAGCCGAGCCACGCGCCGAGCGCGGCGAGCAGCTTGAAGTCGCCATAGCCCATGCCTTCGAAGCCGCGCACGAGCCTGAAGACCCAATGTACGGCCCACAACACCAGATATCCGAAGATGGCCCCGAGCACCGCGTCGTGCAGATTCGTGAACATGCCGTTGAAATTGACGATCAGGCCGGCCCACAACAGCGGCAGCGTCAAGGAATCGGGCAATAGATGCGTGTCGATGTCGATCGCGCTCATCGCGAGCAACGTCGCACACAGGCCGAAGGCGGCGAGTGCCATCAGCGTCGGGCCGAACGCTGTCAGTGCGCCTGCCGCGAAAGCGGCGCTCGCAATTTCGAGCAGCGGATAGCGCGCGCTGATGTGCGTGCCGCACGCGGAACAACGGCCGCGCAACAGCAGATAGCTCAGCACCGGCAAGTTTTCCCAGGCGCTCAACACGTGGCCGCAATGCGGGCACGCACTACGGGGCACCCACAGGTTGTAGCGCGCGGGCAGTCCGTCGTCGGGCTGCGGCTCGTCGGTGGCCTCGTTGATTTCGGCGAGCCACGCGCGCTCGAGCATGATCGGTAACCGATGCACGACCACGTTCAGGAAGCTGCCAATCACGAGGCCGAGCGCGATCGCGAACGCGACCTGCACGCCGGCGGGCAGGCTCGCGAACGCGACGCCGATATCGCTGGCAAAGCGGCCCGGCAGTAAGCCCGCGAGCAGGCTGGAAGAAGTTTGTGACACGAGCGGAGGAGGAGCCTGCATGGTGATGGAGTGGATTCGGCTGCGATGCTACACCACGTTGCCGAGTTGAATAATGGGAAGATACATCGCGATGACGAGGCCGCCGACCAGCGTGCCGAGCACGACGATCACGAGCGGTTCGCACAGGCTCGATAGCGTGCCGATCCTGTCGTCGACCTGGCGATCCGCAAGCGACGCGACATCGAGCAGCATTCTGTCGAGCGCGCCGGATTCCTCGGCGACCGCAACGGGCTGCACGACCTCGGGAGGAAAGCAGTGGGCCGCGCGCATCGCCGCGGCGAGTCGTTCACCGCGGCGCAGTCTCATGGCGATGGTTGCCGTTGCACGATCGAAGAATGCATTGCCGGTCGCCTGCGTGAGCGAATCGAACGCGTCGGCGAGCGGTGTACCGGCGGACAGCAACGTGCCGAGCGCGCGACTCCAGCGCGCGGCGCACAACGTGCGCAGCAGCGGGCCGGCCACCGGCAGGTTGAGCGACACGCGCCCGAAGCGGATGCGCGCGCTTGCCGAACGGCGCAGCACCAACGAGATGGCCGAACTCGTTGCGACCATCAGTACGAACAGCGGCACACTCCAGCGCGCGGCGGCCGTCGAGAGCGCCAGCACGAACTGCGTCGGCGCGGGCAGCTTCGCGCCGAAGCCATCGAAAATCTGCTTGAACGTCGGCACGACCCACACCAGCAACGCAGCGGTAATCGCGACCGCGAGCAGCAGGATCGCGACCGGATAGGTGAGAGCCGCGCGCACTTTCGCGCGCTGCGCGGCGGCGCGTTCGCGATCGTCGGCGAGGCGGGCGAGCACGGTGACGAGCGCACCTGCCGCTTCGCCCACTTCGACGAGCTGGCAGTACAGCGCATTGAACTGCGCCGAGTGCCGCTGCAAGGCCGCCGAAAAGCGCAGGCCGGCGGTGATGTCGCGCGCGACGGTGCCGACGATGCGCGGCATGCCTTGCCGCTGGCCCGACGTCGGCGCCTGCGCGAGTAGCTCAAGCGCGGGCGCGAGCGGCAAACCGGCACGCAGCAGACTGGACAGTTGTCGCGTGAATAGCGTGACATCGGCAGCGCTGGTCTTCGGGAGTGGCGCCGGCCCTTGCGTTGCGAGTTCGACGATAAAGAGGTTGTCGCGTTTGAGTATCGTGCGCGCGGCGCTCGCGTCGGGTGCGATCAGCGTGCCGCTGCGGCGCACGCCGTCCGCGTCGACGCCGCGCCATTTGAAGCGCAGTTCGGCTGCGACCGGCTGTGTCGGTGACAGCGCGGCGGTACTCATGCGACCTCCGTGGCGGCGAGCGCTTCAGCGAGACTTGTGGTGCCGTCGCGCACACGCGCAAGCGCCGCGTCGCGTAACGTAGCGACCTGTTCGGTCTGGGCGAGGCGTGCCAGCTCGTGCGCCCCCGCGCTTGCGACGATCAGCTCGCGCATCGCATCGGACACCGGCATCACCTGATGGATGCCGACGCGCCCCCGATAGCCGATACCGTGGCAAACCGCGCAGCCGGTCGCCGCATACGGTTGCCAGCCGTCGAGCGCATGTTCGCCGAAGCCCGCGGCATGGAGCGCAGCCGCTGAATGCGGCGCGGGCGCGCGGCACGCGACGCACAGTCGCCGCACGAGGCGCTGCGCGGTCACTATGCGCAGTGCCGCTGCAAGGTTGTACGGCTCGACACCGATATCGATGAGCCGCGCGATGGCCGCGGGCGCGTCGTTCGTATGCAGCGTGGACAGCACGAGATGACCGGTTTGGGCGGCCTTCACGGCGACGTCGGCGGTTTCGTTGTCGCGAATTTCGCCGACCATGATGATGTCCGGGTCCTGACGCAGGAAAGCCCGCAGCGCGACCGCGAAAGTCAGTCCGGCTTTTTCGCGCACGCTGACCTGGTTGATGCCGGCCAGCTGGATCTCGGCCGGGTCTTCCACTGAGCAGAGGTTGCGCGCCTCGCCATTCAGCAGATTCAGGAAGCAGTACAGCGACAGCGTCTTGCCGCTGCCTGTCGGTCCGGTGACGAGCATCAGGCCGTGCGGTGCGCGGATCGCGGCGTCGACGGTATCACGCTGTGCCGGATTGAGGCCGAGCGAATCGAGCGAGAGATCGGCGGGCAACGCGTCGAGTCGCCGTAGCACGAGCTTTTCGCCGAACAGCGTCGGCAGCGAATTGACGCGGTAATCCTCGAACCGTCCTGGCGATGTCGCGAGGCGTAGCCGGCCGTCCTGCGGCACGCGTCGCTCGGCGATGTCCATGCGCGCGAGCACCTTCACACGCGTGACGAACGCGTCGCGCAGATGCGCGGGCGGCCGCGGGATTTCATGCAGCACGCCGTCGATACGTAGCCGCACACGCCAACCATGCTCGGCCGGCTCGATGTGGATGTCCGACGCATTGCGCCGCGTCGCTTCGTGCAACGTGTCGGTCAACAGACGCACGGCTGGGGCGTTGTCGGGATCGTTCAGACTCGTTGCGCTGGTTTCGCCGTCGACAGCGGGTGGGCGCGGCAATGCCGCGGCGGTGGCAAAGGGTGTTTGCATGAGAGACCGGTGATGAGCCGCCTGTAGAACATGACGGCTTCATCTTCCGGTTGCGGGCGTCCGAATGCCATTCGGCCATTCGGCTAATGGTGCGTGTCGCGAGCCTGTGCGATGCTGACTGTGAATCAGCGAGCGCCGGCGACAGGTTCAGCTGGACCGTGCTTTACCGGTCTTCGTGCGCGACGGCGATTTGAACAGCTTGACGGTGCGGATCGCCTGATCGTCGCTGCGCATCACTTCGAGCTTGGTGTCGCCGATGCGCACGCAGACGTCGCCGTCGGGGATGTCTTCGAGGATTTCGAGAATCAGGCCGTTGAGGGTCCTGGGGCCGTCGGTGGGCAGCGCGAGTTGCAGCCAGCGGTTCAGCTCGCGCAACGGCATGCTGCCCGCGACGATGCATTCGCCCGCCTCGTTCCAGCCGCCGCGCGAACTGGCGCCACGCGGAATCGACGTGGTGAATTCGCCGATCAACTCCTCGATGATGTCCTCTGGCGTGACGAGACCTTGCAGTTCGCCGTATTCATTGACGACGAGCGCGATCCGCTGCCGGCTCTCCTGAAAGTATTGCAGCTGCTGGAACACCGGCGTGCCGCTCGGCACGAAGTACGGCTCGGCGAGCAGCTCGCGCAGGGTATCGCGTTCAAGCTCCTGGTTGTGCAGCGCTGACAGCGTCTTGCGCACGTGTAGCACACCGAGCACGCGGTCGATGTCGCCCTGGTAGACGATCAGCTTGTTGTGATAGCAGGTCTCCAGTTGATGCAGGATCTGTTCGAACGGGGCGTCGAAGTCGAGCGCCTCGATACGGCGGCGCGGGATCATCACGTCATCGACGGAGATGTTTTCGAGGTCGAACAGGTTCAGCAGGATGCTGCGGTGTTTGGTCGGCATGAAGCTGCCCGACTCGAGCACGATGGTGCGCAGTTCCTCGGTGGACAGCCGCTGGTCGCGCGCGCCCTTCGTATTGATGTGCAGCACGCGCAGGATGCCGGTGGCGAACAGGTTGACGAACCAGATCAACGGTCTTGCGACGCGCATCAGCGGGGCAATCAGCAGGCTCGCGGGTAGCGCGATTTTCTCGGGAAACGTCGCGCCGACGATCTTTGGCGTGATTTCCGCGAAAACGATGATGAGGAATGCGACGATACCGGTCGCTATCGACAGCACGAGGCTATTGCGGCCGAACGTATGCAACGCGACAGATGTGGTCAGTACCGGAATGATCGTGTTGAACAGGTTGTTGCCGATCAGGATCACGCTCAGCAACTGATCGGTTTTCGCGAGCAGGCCTTGGGTCGTTTTCGCGCCGAGCGTGTTTTTGCTGGCGAGATGTTTGAGGCGATGACGATTGAGCGCCATCATCGCTGTCTCGGAAATGGAAAAGAAGGCGGAGCAGACGAGCAGCAGAAGGACGGCGCCGATCTGCGCCCATAAAGGAAGTTGTTCCACGCGTCGGGAAAAATAAGGGAAAGGATGGAGAGAATATAGCAGAGGGGGCTGTGCGTTCCACCGTGGACGGCGGCTGCCGCGAGAGCTGCGATATGCGCGCCGCCAGAAGGGAAAGACAGCGGCGCAGCGCAGTATTGAAGCAGCGAAATTCGCCGCGCAAAACAAAAAACCGCCGAGCAATGCTGCGGCGGTTTTTGAAACCTGAGTGAACAAGGTGAATCTGGTCGGGGTGAGAGGATTCGAACCTCCGGCCTCTACGTCCCGAACGTAGCGCTCTACCAGGCTAAGCTACACCCCGATTTGGTACTGCCGACTCGACTCGGACTGATTCGCCGGTTCAGTCTCGTTCAAGACTGCCTTGCCGTCGAGTAAGAGCATAATTCTAGCAGGCTCTCTTTAAAAATGGAATGGGGAAACGAGGAAATTGCTGCTGCGGCTGCCTGAGCTTCCTGTTTCGCGCACTCGAGAGTGTGGTCGAGTGCGCCCGAGCGCGTGATCGCGTCGAAAATCGTATCGAACCGGTCGGTGCCGCCTTGCTCGATTGCTTCGCGCGCGAGCGCCGACTGCTCCGGCGTACCGCGTTCGATCAGATAGATGAGCGGAAGCGTCGGTTTGCCTTCGCGCAGATCGTCGCCGGCGTTCTTGCCCATCGACTCGGCCGTACCCGTGTAATCGAGCCAGTCGTCCATGATCTGGAACGCGGTACCGATGCGGCGGCCGTATTCCGCAGCGGCGGCTTCGGTTTTCGCGTCGGCGCCGGCCAGCACCGCGCCGAGCTGAGCGGCCGCCTCGAACAACTTTGCGGTCTTGTAGCGGATCACCTGCATGTATCGGGCTTCGTCGACGTCCGCATCGTGCATGTTCAACAACTGCAGAACTTCGCCTTCGGAGATGATGTTGGTCGCCTCCGACAGGATCTCCATCACGCGCATCTTGCCCACGCCGACCATCATCTGGAACGAGCGTGAATACAGAAAATCGCCGACCAGAACGCTCGCGGCATTGCCGAACAACGCGTTGGCGGTCTGGCGACCGCGCCGCAGGTCGGACTCGTCGACCACGTCGTCATGCAGCAGTGTGGCCGTGTGGATGAATTCGACGACCGCGGCCAGCTCGTGCCGGTGCCCCGTCGTGTCGCCAAGCGCGCCCGCCACCAGCAACAACAGCGCGGGCCGCAGCCGCTTGCCGCCGGCGCTGATGATGTACTCGGAAATCTGATTGATCAGCATCACGTCCGACGCAAGACGTTGCCGGATGACGCGATTGACCTGCTGCATGTCTTCGGCGATCGGAGCAAGCAGGCTGGCGACGTTGGGGGAGGGGGTGGCAGTCGACGACATGATGGCTGAATTGGGTAGTGCCGCGAATTATAAGGTGATCGGGGCGTTTCCGGGTCGTCGGGTGCGGCGCGGATGCGTTTCGCATGGCGCAAGGACTGCCCCCGAGGCCGTCTGCGGGGCACCGCGCGTCGCTGGTTACCGCATGCGACCATCTGTGAGAAAGCGAGAAGCCGGACAGTAGACGGTTTGGTGAGCAGGTTTTGACCGAGCAGCTAACTCTATGTATAATCGACAGTTTCCGCGCGCGGTGCGTGGGAAAAATGAATACAGAGTGAGGTTCTCAATGTACGCGGTCATAAAAACCGGTGGCAAGCAGTACAAGGTTGCCGTCGGCGAAAAACTTAAAGTAGAACAGATACCGGCAGACATTGACGCTGAAATCACGCTCGACCAGGTTCTCGCAGTGGGCGAAGGCGAATCGATTAAGTTCGGTACGCCGCTGGTCAGTGGGGCTTCCGTCAAGGCTACCGTCGTGTCGCAAGGTCGTCACGCCAAAGTGACGATCTTCAAGATGCGTCGCCGGAAGCACTACCAGAAGCATGGCGGCCACCGCCAGAACTATACCGAACTGCGCATCGACGCGATCAACGCGTAAGCGCATCGGTTAAGGAGCAAATCAAATGGCACACAAAAAGGCAGGCGGATCGTCCCGGAACGGCCGCGACTCTGAATCGAAGCGCCTCGGCGTCAAGGTTTACGGCGGCCAGGCTATCAATGCTGGTGGCATCATCGTGCGTCAGCGCGGTACGCGCATGCACGCTGGTGAGAACGTCGGCATGGGCAAGGATCACACCCTGTTCGCGCTGAAGGACGGCCACGTCCAGTTCTCGACGAAGGGCGCGGCGAAGAAGCACACCGTTTCCGTCGTCCCGGCAGCCTGAGTTTTATCAGGCACGGGCTTCAGGACCGGAAAAGGCCCCGCGAAGTTCGCGGGGCCTTTTTTATTGCGGCGCCTCTTTCGAGTGGCGGCGAAGCCGCGCAGCTAACCGCTTGTCGCCGGCGACTATGCCGTTCGGTCGATTGATCAATGCACGGCGCGCGCGGCAAAATAGCAGAATCCAATCAGTATCAACCCCCTGCATCGAATCGGGCAGTACACCACGGGATGGAGTAACGCATGAAGTTCATTGACGAAGCGAGGATTGAAGTCATCGCCGGCGACGGAGGGGATGGCAGCGCGTCGATGCGCCGCGAGAAATTCGTTCCGTTCGGCGGTCCCGATGGCGGTGACGGCGGCCGGGGCGGCAGCGTGATCGCGGTTGCTGACCGCAACATCAACACGCTGATCGATTACCGCTACGCCAAAAAACATCTGGCGCGCAACGGCGAAAACGGCCGCGGCTCGGATTGTTACGGCAAGGGCGGCGACGACATCACGTTGCGCATGCCGGTCGGCACCACCATCACGGACATGGAAACCGGCGAACTGATCGCCGATCTGACTGAGCACAACCAGAGCGTGCAGATCGCGCAAGGCGGAGCCGGCGGCCTCGGCAATCTGCATTTCAAGTCCAGCACGAACCGCGCGCCGCGTCAGAAGACCGACGGCAAGCCGGGCGAGCGCCGGATGGTGCGCCTTGAACTCAAGGTGCTGGCCGACGTCGGTCTGCTCGGCATGCCGAATGCCGGCAAGTCGACGTTTATCTCGTCGGTATCGAACGCGAAGCCGAAAATCGCCGATTACCCGTTCACTACGCTCGCGCCGAATCTCGGCGTCGTGCGCGTGGGGCCGAGCCGCAGTTTCGTGATCGCCGACATTCCGGGGCTGATCGAAGGCGCGGCGGAAGGCGCCGGCCTCGGCCATCAGTTCCTGCGTCACCTGCAGCGCACTGGCCTGCTGCTGCACATCGTCGACATTGCGCCGTTCGATGAATCGATCAATCCGGTCGTCGAAGCGAAGGCCATCGTCAACGAACTGCGCAAGTACGACGATGAGCTTTACCAGAAGCCGCGCTGGCTCGTGCTAAACAAGCTGGACATGGTGCCTGAGGACGATCGCGAAGCGCGCGTGGCGGCTTTCCTCGAAGGTTTCGGCTGGGACGGTCCGGTGTTCGAGATCTCGGCGCTGACAGGTCAGGGCTGTGAAA
Organism: Paraburkholderia podalyriae; assembly: GCF_014397785.1. GTDB lineage: Bacteria > Pseudomonadota > Gammaproteobacteria > Burkholderiales > Burkholderiaceae > Paraburkholderia > Paraburkholderia podalyriae. Next base: position 52,539 of record NZ_VZQQ01000023.1, on the reverse strand, counting down.
ATCTTTGCTACGCGGTGTTCGACTACCTCGCCGAGCATTCCGACGCGCAACGCGCGGCCGAAGCCGAAGACCTCGCCTCCGACGTGCGTTTCCGCGAGGGGACGCAAATACCGGCCGCGACCGGCGAAGCCGGCACCGATCCGCAGGAATAACAAATCGAGCGCCGGCGCCAGCGGCGGGCGTCGACATGCGTACGCATCATCTTGGGAGGCAGCGCACAATGCGTTCCGTCATCGCAGATTCACGGCGATTGGTCATCAAAGTCGGTTCGAGCCTCGTCACGAACGACGGGCGCGGCCTCGATCATGCGGCGATCGGCCGCTGGGCCGCGCAGATTGCCGCGCTGCGCGCGCAGGGCAAGGAAGTGGTGTTGGTCAGCTCGGGTGCGATCGCCGAGGGCATGCAGCGGCTTGGCTGGACGAAGCGGCCGCGTGAAATCGATGAGTTGCAGGCGGCCGCGGCGGTCGGTCAGATGGGCCTCGCGCAGGTGTACGAAAGCCGCTTCGCCGAGCATTCCATCCAGACCGCGCAGATCCTGCTTACGCACGCCGACCTCGCCGACCGCGAGCGCTATCTGAATGCGCGCTCCACGCTGCTCACGCTGCTGCGACTCGGTGTCGTGCCGATCATTAACGAGAACGACACGGTCGTCACCGACGAAATCAAGTTCGGCGACAACGACACGCTCGGCGCGCTGGTCGCCAATCTGATCGAGGGCGACGCGCTGATCATTCTGACGGACCAGCAAGGCCTCTTCACCGCCGATCCGCGCAAGGACCCGAACGCGACGCTCGTCCAGCAGGCCGACGCCGGCGCGGCAGAACTGGAGGCGATGGCGGGTGGAGTGGGCTCGAGTCTCGGCCGCGGCGGCATGCTGACCAAGATTCTCGCCGCGAAGCGCGCGGCCCATAGCGGCGCCAATACGGCGATCGCAAGTGGGCGCGAGGCGGACGTGCTGCTGAGGCTGGCGGCGGGCGAGGCGATCGGCACGCAACTGATCGCGCGCACCGCGCGCATGGCGGCGCGCAAGCAATGGATGGCCGATCACCTGCAGGTGCGCGGCCACGTAGTGATCGACGACGGCGCGGTCGAAAAACTGACCGCCGGCGGCAAGAGCCTGCTGCCCATCGGCATCGTCGGCGTGCAGGGCGCGTTTGCGCGCGGCGAGGTGATCGCCTGCCTGAGCGCGTCGGGGCGCGAGGTCGCACGTGGTTTGACGAACTACAGCAGCGCGGAAACCAAGCTGATCCAGCGGCGTCCGAGCGGTGAGATCGAGTCGGTGCTCGGCTATATGCTCGAGCCAGAGCTGATTCATCGCGATAATCTCGTGCTGATTTGATCTCCTAGGCGGCACGCGCATCGTTCACATAAAGAGCCCGCAAAAAAGCCGTTCCAGCGCAGGCTAGAACGGCTTTTTGTCGTCACGCGCAAGGAACTCGCCTGAACCAGGCGCGTGCCGCGCAAACGGAGTCAATGAATCTGCGACGTCTGCGTGCGCTTGTAGCGAATATTCTCGACGATGTGCTGCGCTGTGCCGGTCGGAATCTTGTTCGCGCACATATAGTCCTGATACAGCGCGGCCTGGTACGCGTTCAGCGCGCCGTTTTCGATCCGCGAAAACTGGTTGGCGACCGTGGTGTCCCAGCCGTCGTGATCGGCGTTCAGGCCCGCGTACTGGCGCCATTCATACGTGTCGCAGCGAATGCCCTCGTAATTGACGTTGCGCGCGCCGCCCGGGCTCGTGACGACCACCGTGTAACGCACGACGCCGTCATCGCCGACGCTGACCGACTTCGGGTCGACCGCGAATTGCAACGGCGTATTGCCGGAGACCTCGAATGGCAGCAGGTTCGCGTCGGTGGGGAGCGGCGGCAACGTGTCGACCTTGTTTTCAACCCAGTTGCTCTTGCGATCGAGCAGATAGGTGAACGCGCCGTCGTCTTTGTTGGTCGGTTTGCCGGCGCTCGAACAGCCTGCCAGCAGAGCGCCGGTGGCGACGCACGCCACGGCGAGTGCAAATGCTTTCAATATGATTCCCTCGAAAGACGGACGCGGCTCGAAAGCCGCGCCAGAGAGAGGCGGCGTGAGCCGCCGCCTGGAATGGTTAATCGCGCACGCCTCGTCGGACTAACGGGGCGACTGCCTCGTCGGCTTCGGCCGTTTCGCGCTCGTGCTCCGGTCTCACGTTCGCATCCCGTGGGCCGGGACCGCAATCCGGCACGACCAGCACGCGCGTCGAAGTTTCGACACTGACTGAACTAACGGTCGTGACGGTAGTGACCATCGTGCCTACCATGGAATCCGGCGGGCTTTGCATCGACGACGCTATCCGGGGATAACGCGACCCATGATGCCCGCCAGGTCTTTCCGCACGCGGCGCAGGCCGGCGCATGAAACGGGACAGCTCCGTCAGCGCCAACTGATACACATCCCGCTTGAACTCGATCACACAGTCGAGCGGCACCCAATACTCGTTCCAACGCCACGCATCGAACTCAGGGTGGGCGGTGGCGCGCAAACAGATGTCGCAGTCGCGTCCTACCATCCGGAGCAAAAACCAGATTTGTTTCTGGCCGCGGTAATGACCGCGTACTTCGCGCTTTATGAACTTGTCAGGCACCTCATAACGCAACCAGTCGCGCGTGCGACCGATCACCTTGACGTGCTCAGGAAGCAGCCCGGTTTCTTCGTGTAACTCCCGATACATCGCTTGCACGGGGGTCTCACCATATTTGATGCCCCCTTGCGGAAACTGCCAGGAATGTTCACGGAGCCGTTTGCCCCAAAACACCTCGTTGTGCGCGTTCAAGAGGATGATGCCGACGTTCGGGCGAAAGCCTTCACGATCCAGCATACAACCACCTTCGAATCCTTTAAAATTGCTTTGATTATAAACAGATAACGGACCCTACGCACCGGAACGCATAAGGATGGAGCGATTCGCCGCAACAAGCCCGTGTTTGCGGTAGCCTGTCGGTTTTCCGTGCCGATCCCTTGTCAGAGAGGCTTTGCGCGGCGGTTTCGGCGCCGTGCGGGGGCAGCGCGCCGCCGGTCGCGCGAACCGTACCGGCTGCGCCACCGGATCTGTGTCGATTTTTCCCATGTTTTCACCCTTTTTTGGCGGTCCCCACCGGAAGCCGCCGCTTTTGGACACTTTGAATGAAAGCCTCCCGTTTCTTTATCGGCACCCTCAAAGAAGCGCCCGCCGACGCCGAAATCGTCAGCCACAAGCTCATGGTGCGCGCGGGCATGATCCGTCGCGTCGCGGGCGGTATCTATAACTACCTGCCGGTCGGCCTGCGTTCGATCCGCAAGGTGGAAGCAATCGTGCGCGAGGAAATGAACCGGGCAGGCGCCATCGAGCTCTTGATGCCGGCCGTGCAGCCGGCCGAACTGTGGCAGGAATCGGGCCGCTGGGAGCAGTACGGTCCCGAGCTGCTGCGCTTCAAGGACCGCAAGCAGGCCGATTTCGTGATGGGCCCGACGCACGAGGAAGTGGTCACCGACATCGCGCGCAATCAGATCAAGAGCTATCGCCAGCTGCCGGTCAACTTCTATCAGATCCAGACGAAGTTCCGCGACGAGATCCGTCCGCGGTTCGGCGTGATGCGAGGCCGCGAGTTCATGATGAAAGACGCGTACTCGTTCGACAAGGACGCTGAGGGTCTGCGCGAGTCGTATCGCAAGATGTACGACGCGTACGTGCGCATCTTCACGCGCCTCGGGCTCGAGTTCCGCGCGGTGGCGGCGGACAACGGCTCGATCGGCGGCAGCGGCTCGCATGAATTCCACGTGATCGCCGATATCGGCGAAGACGACATCGCGTATTGCCCGACCTCGGATTTCGCCGCGAACGTCGAGGCAGCCGAAGCGCTGCCGCTGATCGCAGAGCGCGCGGCGCCGGCAGAAGAGATGAAGAAGACCGCGACGCCCGGCAAGGCGAAGTGCGAGGCGGTTGCCGAACTGTTGAACATTCCGCTCGAACGCACGATCAAGTCGGTCGTGCTCGCCACTGAGAACGAAGGCGCCGAGCCGACGATCTGGCTGCTGATGCTGCGCGGCGATCACGATCTGAACGAGATCAAGGCGGCCAAGCTACCGGGCCTCGGTATTTTCCGTATGGCGACCGAAGCCGAGATCGTGGAGACGTTCGGCACGCCGCCGGGCTATCTCGGTCCGATCAACACGAAGAAGCCGGTCAAGGTGATCGCGGACAGCACGGTCGCGAACATGAGCGACTTCGTGGTCGGCGCGAACGAGGTCGACTATCACATTACCGGTGTGAACTGGGGCCGCGACCTGCCGGAGCCGGTCGTCGCCGACATCCGCAACGTGAAGAAGGGCGATCCGTCGCCGGACGGCAAAGGAGTGCTCGACATCTGCCGCGGTATCGAAGTGGGCCACGTGTTCCAGCTCGGCACCAAGTACTCGGAAGCGATGAACGCGACCTGCCTCGACGAAACCGGCAAGCCGCGGCCGATGGAAATGGGCTGCTACGGCATCGGCGTCACGCGTATTCTCGGCGCCGCGATCGAACAGAATTTCGACGACAAGGGCATCATCTGGCCGGAGTCGATCGCGCCGTTTGAAGTCGTGCTGTGCCCGATGGGCTACGACCGCAGCGACGCGGTGCGCGAGCAGGCCGACAAGCTGTACGCGGAGCTAGTCGCGGCCGGCATCGACGTGATCCTCGACGATCGCGGCGAGCGTCCGGGCGTGATGTTCGCCGACTGGGAACTGATCGGCGTGCCGCATCGACTGGTGATCGGCGACCGCGGTCTGAAGGACGGCAAGATTGAGTATCAGGGCCGCCGCGATGCCGAAGCGACGCTGCTGCCGGTCGCGGACGCCGCGCAGACGGTGATCGTCAAAGTGCGCGCGGCGCTCGCGAACTAAGCGGAGCGGGCAGTGGAGTACACCTTCCTGTCCGCGACCGTGCTGCTGATCCTGATCACCGATCCGCTCGGCAACATCCCGATCTTCGTCAGCTGTCTGCGGGGTGTGTCGCCGGAGCGGCGCACGATCGTGATCCTGCGCGAGGTCGCGATCGCGTTTGCGATCCTGCTGGTGTTCATGGTGCTCGGGCAGAGCTTTCTGCGCATGATGAGCCTGAGTGACCAGTCGCTGCGGATCGGCGGCGGCATCGTGCTGTTTCTGATCGCGCTGCGGATGGTGTTTCCGCATCCGGACGGTCCGTTCGGCGGCGACGCGCGCGGCGGCGAGCCGCTGATCGTGCCGCTGGCGATTCCGGCGCTGGCGGGCCCGTCGGCGCTCGCAACGGTCATGCTGCTGACCTCGCAGGCGCCGGGCAAGACATTCGAGTGGGTCGGCGCGTTGACCGTCACGATGATCATCTGCGCGATCGTGCTGATGCTCGCCGAGCGCATTCAGGCGCGGCTCGGTGAACGGGTGATGGCGGCGTTCGAGCGGCTGATGGGCCTCGTACTCGTCGCGATTTCGGTCGAGATGATGCTCGGTGGTATCCGCTCTTTCGTGCACAAGCTGTGAAGCGGGAGTCGGCTTGCGAGTTGCCATCGTCGCAGCAATAAAAAGCAGCCATCCAGGCTGCTTTTTTTCGCCGGTTCGCGGATGCGCCGCTCACGCCCCCTCGGTCAGCGCCCGAATGGTCGGGAGGTTGCGCCAGTAGCCTTTCGCATCCATCCCGCAGCCGAACACGTACCGGTCCGGCACTTCGAAGCCGCAGTAATCGGGGCGCAGCGGCTTCGCCTTCGGAATGATCTTCTCGCACAGCACCGCGGACAGGAAGCGCTTCGCGCCCATCGCGAGAATGCGGTCGCGGATCGCGGCCATCGTCTCACCTTCGTCGAGGATGTCGTCGAGCACGAGCACCACACGATCCTTGACCGCCTCGGCCGGCGCGACGCGCCATTGCATCTCGTTGCTGCCCTTCGTCGTATTGCGGTAGCGCGTCAGGTGGATGTAGTCGAACTCGAGCGGGAAGTCGAGGTGCGGCAGCAGCATGCCGGTGAATACCGCGGCGCCGCCCATCACCGACAGAACGAGCGGGAAGTCCTCGCTGATCTCGTCGCGGATGGCGGCCGCCATGCGGGCGATCGACGCAGTGACGTCCGAGGCCGAAACGATCTCTTCGGAGCGTTGAAAAATATGGAGGGCTTCTTCGCGGTTCATGACGTCTGACGGACGGTAACTGTATACATGGTGTGGGAGGCAACATCCCGGGGGACATTCCTGCGAGAGGCGACGCGATGCGCTACAGAATAAACCCGCACGATGCCGAAGTCAGCCGCGCCGCGCATCGGCGCGCGCGAGCGCCGTTCCCATCCAGCTTAGCGCATGCCGGGCATCATGCCTTTCATGCCGCGCATCATCTTCTGCAGGTTGCCGCCCTTGAGCTTCTTCATCATCGTGCGCATCTGTTCGTACTGGTTCAGCATGCGGTTGACTTCCTGCACCTGCACGCCCGCACCCGCGGCGATGCGGCGCTTGCGGGTCGCCTTGATCAGTTCGGGCTTGGCGCGCTCCGCCGGCGTCATCGAGTTGATGATGCCTTCCATGCGGCGCATCTGCTTCTCGGCCTGGCTCATGTCGGCGCCGGCCGCGGCCTGCTGGAACTGCGCGGGCAACTTGTCCATCAGCGACGACAGGCCGCCCATACCCTTCATTTGCGTGAGCTGCGCGCGGAAATCGTTGAGATCGAAGTCGCCGCCTTTCTTGACCTTGTCGGCGAGCTTCTGCGCGGCCTGCACGTCGACGCCACGCTGCGCTTCCTCGACCAGCGCGAGAATGTCGCCCATGCCGAGAATCCGGCTCGCCATGCGGTCCGGGTGAAACACTTCGAGGCCGTCGAGTTTTTCGGCGACACCCACGAACTTGACCGGTTTGCCCGTCACGTGACGCACCGACAGCGCCGCGCCCCCGCGCGAATCACCGTCGAGCTTGGTCAGCACGACGCCGGTGAGCGGCAGCGCGTCGCTGAACGCCTTCGCGGTGTTGACCGCGTCCTGGCCAAGCATCGCGTCGACGACGAACAGCGTTTCGGCCGGCTTCAGCTCGGCGTGCAGCGCGGCGATTTCATTCATCATCGCTTCGTCGATACCGAGACGGCCGGCCGTGTCGACGAGCAGCACGTCGTGATAGTGGCGCTTGGCCCAGTCGAGCGCAGCGCGCGCGATGTCGACCGGCTTCTGGTTCGGCTCCGACGGGAAGAAGTCCGCGCCGACCTGCTCAGTCACCGTTTTCAGCTGCGCGATAGCGGCGGGACGATAGACATCGCACGAAACGGTCAGCACCTTCTTCTTGTACTTCTCGCGCAGCAGTTTTGCGAGCTTGCCGACCGTGGTGGTTTTGCCGGCGCCCTGCAGGCCCGCCATCAGGATGACTGCGGGCGGTGTGACGGCGAGATTGAGTTCGGAGGCCTTGCCTTCGTAATCGCCGCCGATCACCGCGGTCAGTTCGCGCTGCACGACGCCGACGAGCGCCTGACCCGGCGACAGGCTGGAGATCACTTCCTCGCCGAGCGCCTTCTCCTTGACCTTCGCGATGAACTCGCGCACGACGGGCAGCGCCACGTCGGCCTCGAGCAGTGCGAGACGCACTTCGCGCAGCATTTCCTGGGTGTTCGCCTCGGTGAGCCGGGCTTCGCCGCGCAGCGTCTTGACGACGCGCGCCATCCGTTGAGTCAGATTGTCGAGCATGGGGAGCGATGAACGTGGAGCCCGCGCAGCGCGCGAAGCGCAAGACGTCGCGGAGCAGGGCCCTAGTGTAAACTTCGAATATGGATATTGTACTGTATGCCCTCACCGCGCTTCTCTATGGCGGCCTTTCCGTGGCCGGCTGGCGCTCGCATCGGCACGCGGCTGTGCGGCCGCTGCTCGAGAGCGTGCCGCCGCTGCCCGCTCATGCCGCCGGCGCGGGCGCTTCGGTGGCCTCCGGCGTGAGCGCGCCAGGGCGCGCGCTGCTGTTGGTCGCGCTGCTCGCTCACGGCGTGCTGCTGCATACCACGATCTTCCCGCAGAACGCGATGGTGTTCGGTTTCGCGTTCGCGCTGTCGGCGATGTTCTGGCTCGGCGCCGGCATTTACTGGATCGAGAGTTTCTTCTTCCCGCTCGACGGCTTGCGGCTGCTGGTGTTGCCGCTCGCGTGCGTCGCCTCGCTGCTGCCGCTCGCGTTCGGCGGCGTGCGCGTGCTGCCGTATGCGGCCGCGCCGATGTTCAAGCTGCATTTCCTGATCGCGAATATCGCATACGGTCTGTTCGCGATCGCGGCACTGCACGCGGTGCTGATGCTGGCGGTCGAGCGGCGCTTGCATGCGATGCGCGGTGCTCTCGCGCAGCGCCACGCGGCGGCGGGCAACGGCTGGTGGTCGAGCTGGCTCGACACGCTGCCGCCGCTGCTCACGCTCGAGAAGCTGCTGTTCCGTCTGATCGGCGCCGGCTTCGTGCTGCTCACGCTGACGCTGCTGTCGGGCATCCTGTTCAGCGAGCAGTTGATCGACCGCGCGTTGCGGCTCGATCACAAGACCGTCTTCGCGATTCTTTCGTGGGTGATGTTCGGCGCGCTACTGACCGCGCGCAAGGTGTCCGGCTGGCGCGGCCGTGCGGCATTGCGCTGGGTGCTGGCCTCGTTCGTCGCGCTGTTGCTCGCGTACGTCGGCAGCCGTTTTGTTTTCGAGGTGCTGTTGCACCGGCCTGTAGTGTGAGCGTGTCCCCATGCGACAAATCTTTTTGCTGATTCTGCTGTTCATCGTCGGTCAATGGCTCGTGAAGGCGCTGCGCCGCCACGACGCGCACACCGCGCAACGCACCGGTGCCCGTGGCGCTAACGGTGCCGGCGCCGCGAATGGCGGCGTGCATGCGTCGAACGGACAGCCGCAGCTTGCCGAGCCGATGATCCGCTGCGTCGAGTGCGGCGTGCATGCGCCGGAGAGCGACTCGGTCAGCGTCGCCGGGCAGGCGTTCTGCTGCGCCGCGCACGCACAGCGCCACGGCGCGCGTCCGAGCGGTCGCGACGCCCGATGAGCGGCGCGTTCACCGTCGATGCCGACGGTTGGGTTGCCGCCGCACGCAAGCTCCCCTCGCCGAATTTCGAAGCGCGGCCGCAAGGCGCGGTGCCGACGCTGATCGTCGTCCACAACATTAGCCTGCCGCCGAACGAGTTCGGCGGCACCGCGATTGCCGAGCTGTTCCAGAACACACTCGACTGCGACGCCCACCCGTACTACGACACGCATCTGCGCGGCGTGCGCGTGTCCGCGCATTTCGTGGTTCATCGCGACGGCGCACTCGAGCAGTTCGTGTCGTGCAACGAGCGCGCGTGGCACGCCGGGCCGTCGAATTTTTTCGGCCGCGAGCACTGCAATGATTTCTCGATCGGCATCGAGCTCGAAGGCAGCGACACCACCGCCTTCGAAGCGGCGCAATACCGCACGCTCGCCGCGCTCGTGAGCGCACTGAAGGCGCGCTATCCGATCGACGCGCTTGCCGGTCACTCCGACATCGCGCCCGGCCGCAAGACCGATCCCGGTCCACATTTCGAGTGGCCGCGACTGCAGCGCGACACCTCGCTCGACGGTCGGTATTTCCCCTATCTCAAGTTTTTCGAAACGCGGTAATCCCCCTTCGCACGATCTTGCGTGATCCATAGAGAACGAGGCGCAGCCTGCTTCTGCGGGGAGCTTCTGCGCGCCGCACGAGGCAAAAGTCAAGACGGGCGACGCAAATAAAACGATTTGACCTGTCTTGAATCTCCACTATACTTGGTGCCGACAACTGAGTTTCGCACTATATCTTGTGTTGTGCGGTGAATAACCATGTGCATAACCGAGTGAATAAGAGTGGATATGTCCGCGGTGCCCCGCTCCTCGAGCATGGCGCCGCAAGCATTCCAGGCAGCGAAAAAAATTCCTGGGGCGCAGCCGGTAGGGGATCTCCGGCCGCATCCACAAGCATTCACGAAAGGACCAGCCAGTGATCGCGACCCACCCGATGAAGACCGCCATCAAATCGAACCAGGCTTCCTCGCAGTTGCATCCCGCCAACCGGCGTAGCCGGCCTTCCTGCACCTCATCGCTCGCGCACGCGGCGGCGCGGCGTTCGATTTAATCCGCGGCACCCGCCGCCATTTCCAAGACCAGGAGCTTTGCACATGCAAACCACCGACAACGTGACGACCCGGTACGAGGGCTCACCGACTGGCCAGGCGTTCGGCCAGACTCAAGGCGCGCAGGCGCTCGCGCCGCAAGCGAACTACGCCGACTACAAGGTGATCCGCCGCAACGGCAGCGTGGTGTCGTTCGAGCCGTCGAAAATCGCGATCGCCGTGACGAAGGCGTTCCTCGCCGTCAATGGTGGTCAGGGCGCGGCATCGGCGCGTGTGCGTGAACTGGTCGAGCAACTCACGCAGAACGTGGTGCGCGCGCTGGTGCGCAGCCGTCCGAACGGCGGCACGTTCCATATCGAAGACATTCAGGATCAGGTCGAACTCGCGCTGATGCGCGGCGGCGAACACAACGTCGCGCGTGCTTACGTGCTGTATCGCGAGAAGCGCAACCAGGTGCGCGCGCATGACGAGCATGCGGACGCGGCCAACACGCCCGGTCTGACCGTGACCGACAACGGCATCACGCGTCCGCTGGATATGGCTGCGCTGCAGGGCATCATCGAATCCGCGTGCGCGAACCTCGGCGACGCGGTGAGCGCCGAGCCGATCGTCGCGGAAACGGTGAAGAACCTGTACGACGGCGTGCCGATGAGCCAGGTGTACGACTCGGCCATCCTCGCTGCCCGCACGATGATCGAAAAGGACCCGGCCTACAGTCAGGTCACCGCGCGTATCCTGCTGCACACCATCCGCCGTGAAATCCTCGAAGAGGAAGTCACGCAAGCCGAAATGGGCGAGCGCTATGCCGAGTACTTCCCGCAGTTCATCAAGCGCGGCGTGCAAGCCGAGCTGCTCGACGACAAGCTGCTGCAGTTCGACCTGAAGCGCCTCGGCGCCGCGCTCGACGCGGACCGCGACCTTCAGTTCGGCTACCTCGGTCTGCAGACGCTGTACGACCGCTACTTCCTGCATCACGACAACGTGCGTATCGAGATGCCGCAGGCATTCTTTATGCGTGTCGCGATGGGTCTGTCGCTGAACGAGATCGACCGCGAAGCGCGCGCGGTCGAGTTCTACAACGTGCTGTCGAGCTTCGACTTCATGAGCTCGACGCCGACGCTGTTCAACTCGGGCACGCGCCGCTCGCAGCTGTCGTCGTGCTACCTGACCACGGTCGACGACGACCTCGACGGCATCTACGAAGCACTGAAGGAAAACGCGCTGCTGTCGAAGTTCGCCGGCGGCCTCGGCAACGACTGGACCCGTGTGCGCGCGCTCGGCTCGCACATCAAGGGCACCAACGGCAAGTCGCAGGGCGTCGTGCCGTTCCTGAAGGTCGTCAACGACACGGCGGTCGCCGTCAACCAGGGCGGCAAGCGCAAGGGCGCGGTGTGCGCGTACCTCGAATCGTGGCACCTCGACATCGAGGAATTCCTCGAGCTGCGCAAGAACACCGGCGACGACCGTCGTCGCACGCACGACATGAACACCGCGAACTGGATTCCCGATCTGTTCATGAAGCGGGTGATGGAAGGCGGCGACTGGATACTGTTCTCGCCGTCCACCTGCCCGGATCTGCACGACAAGTTCGGTGCCGAATTCGAAGCGGCTTACACGGCTTACGAAGCCAAGGTCGCGCGCGGCGAGATCAAGCTGTTCAAGAAGATCCCGGCGGCGCAGCTGTGGCGCAAGATGCTTGGCATGCTGTTCGAAACCGGCCATCCGTGGATCACGTTCAAGGATCCGTGCAACGTGCGCTCGCCGCAGCAGCACGTCGGCGTCGTCCATTCGTCGAACCTGTGCACGGAAATCACGCTGAACACCAGCGACGCCGAAATTGCCGTCTGTAACCTCGGCTCGGTGAACCTCGTCGCGCACCTGAAGGAACAGGCCGACGGCACGCTCGCGCTCGACCACGACAAGCTGAAGCGCACGATCAGCGTCGCGATGCGCATGCTCGACAACGTGATCGACATCAACTACTACGCGGTCGCCAAGGCGCGTAACTCGAACCTGAAGCACCGTCCGGTCGGCCTCGGCATCATGGGCTTCCAGGACTGCCTGCACGTGCTGCGCACGCCGTACGCGTCGCAGGAAGCGGTCGAGTTCGCCGATCGCTCGATGGAAGCGGTTTGCTACTACGCGTACTACGCGTCGACCGAGCTCGCCGAAGAGCGCGGCCGCTACTCGAGCTACCGCGGCTCGCTGTGGGATCGCGGCATCCTCCCGCAGGATTCGGTGGCGCTGCTCGCTGAAGCGCGCGGCGGTTATGTCGAGGTCGATTCGAGCGAGTCGATGGACTGGCCCGCGCTGCGCTCGCGCATCTCGACCTACGGCATGCGCAACTCGAACTGCGTCGCGATCGCGCCGACCGCGACGATCTCGAACATCATCGGCGTGTCGGCGTGCATCGAGCCGACCTATCAGAACCTGTACGTGAAGTCGAACCTGTCGGGCGAGTTCACGGTGGTCAACGACTACCTGGTGCGCGACCTGAAGGCACGCGGCCTGTGGGACGAAGTGATGGTCGCCGACCTGAAGTACTTCGACGGCACGCTGTCGCGCATCGACCGCATCCCGGCCGATCTGCGTGCGATCTACGCGACCGCGTTCGAAGTCGATCCGGTATGGCTCGTCGAGTCGGCCTCGCGTCGTCAGAAGTGGATCGACCAGGCGCAGTCGCTGAACATCTACATGGCGGGCGCATCGGGCAAGAAGCTCGACGAGATCTACAAGCTCGCATGGCTGCGCGGTCTGAAGACCACCTATTACCTGCGCACGATGGCGGCGACGCACGTCGAGAAGTCGACGGTCGCGCACGGCGCGCTGAACGCGGTGAGCTCGGGTCATGACGGCTCGGGTGGCGCGGCAGGCGGCTTCGGCATGGACGGCGGCGCAGCGGGTGGTGTGGGCGGCGGCTTCCAGGCTGCTGCAGCGGTCGCAGCGACTGCCGCGGTCGCGGTCGAAGCGGCACCCGAAGCGGAGGGTCCGGTCTGCATGATGCGTCCGGGCGATCCGGGCTTCGACGAGTGCGAGGCTTGCCAGTAAAGAGAGGCAAGCAGCGGGAGCGATGCTTGCTGATTGCACGCGAGGGTCGTAGGAGCTATCCCGCAGACGGCGAGCCACAGCGTCGTCGATGAAGTAGAAGCAGGTCGATGAGCGGTGAGCCGTATCGAAGTCTCACCGCTCATCGATGCAGCGAAGCAACACAGCAGTTGGCAACACCAGACGATCGCTCGACATGACATCGCACTTCACCCGCCAACGCTGACGCAAGATGGTCAACGCGGCTCACCGCCGACCCTCGCGATGAGCGGCTCGCGCGGCACCGATCAGTCAACCGATGCCGCGAACGCACTGCGCAATACATATAGATAGAGCAACGAAACGTCGTGTCGAAACGTTGCTCTTCGAGTTCGCGAAGGACCTCGGCAACACCTGTTCAACACGCGTTCATCACGCGTCACTCGACGCCTCACGCACAGCATGTCGAACAAAGTGTTGTATGAACGTAGCAACGCGAATCGAAAACAGGAATTTTCGCGAGTGAACTCTTTTATCGCTCGTGAAAAGATGGTACAAACCGTTCTAAATTGATGGTGACATTTATGCTCAACTGGGATGACGAGATCGCTGCCGTAACTCCCTCGAGCGCGACGCAACCGAACGTGTTGCGCAACGCTGCGGGGTCGGCTGTGGATTCGCAAATCGGAACGCGCTCCGCTCGGCATGCTCCCTCCGCTCAAGAAGTCTTCGCGAACGACATCGCTGTCGCTCCCGTCGCTCATGTTGGCAATGCGGCTGACAACGCGGCGGCTGCTTCGGAAGCGCGCGTCAATGTCGCCGACAAGCGCATCATCAACGGCCAGACTGACGTCAATCAACTGGTGCCGTTCAAGTACAAGTGGGCCTGGGAAAAGTATCTGGCGGGTTGCGCCAACCACTGGATGCCGCAGGAAGTGAACATGTCGCGCGACATCGCCCTGTGGAAAGACCCGAACGGGCTGACCGAAGACGAGCGCCGCGTCGTCAAGCGCAACCTGGGCTTCTTCGTGACGGCCGACTCGCTCGCCGCCAACAACATCGTGCTGGGCACCTACCGCCACATCACGGCGCCCGAATGCCGCCAGTTCCTGCTGCGCCAGGCGTTCGAAGAGGCGATCCATACGCACGCTTACCAGTACATCGTCGAGTCGCTGGGTCTCGACGAGGGCGAAATCTTCAACGCGTATCACGAGGTCCCGTCGATCCGCGCGAAAGACGAATTTCTGATTCCGTACATCCACGTGCTGACCGACCCGGCCTTCAAGACCGGTACGCTCGAAGCAGACCAGACGCTGCTGCGCTCGCTGATCGTGTTCGCCTGTGTGATGGAAGGCCTGTTCTTCTACGTCGGCTTTACGCAAATCCTGGCGCTCGGCCGCCAGAACAAGATGACCGGCGCGGCGGAGCAGTACCAGTACATCCTGCGCGACGAGTCGATGCACTGCAACTTCGGCATCGACCTGATCAACCAGATCAAACTCGAAAACCCGCACCTGTGGACGGCTGAGTTTCGCGCCGAAATTCGCGCGATCTTCCAGCAGGCGGTCGAGCTCGAATACCGCTACGCCGAAGATACGATGCCGCGCGGCGTGCTCGGCCTCAACGCGTCGATGTTCAAGAGCTATCTGCGCTTCATCTGCAACCGCCGTTGCCAGCAGATCGGTCTCGATCCGCTGTACCCGAACGAGGAAAACCCGTTCCCGTGGATGAGCGAGATGATCGACCTGAAGAAGGAACGCAATTTCTTCGAGACGCGAGTGATCGAATATCAGACTGGCGGTGCGCTGTCCTGGGAGTAAGCCGGGATTCGCGTCGCAGATGTATTCATTGATGGGGATGCCGCCGCCTGTGGCCGCGGCGCCCCGGGTTAGGAGCAGAACGGCCTGATGCAAAGCGTGCCCGGTGCCTTGACGGCCCACAAACATGACAGGCACTTTGCGGACCCTTCAGTGGGATGGGCAAACTTCCCCCCGGAAAAAGCCGTTGGCGTCGTTGCCGGCGGCCCGATCAAGCAATTGCCGGCGTCGCCTTGCGACGTCGACCAGATTTGGCGCGCGGTGCCTTGGGGCACGGCGCGCCTTACCGCATTCATTAGCGTAAGCGCGCCGCACCTGCGTACGCCGATGAATAGCCCGCTTCGTAGCGCGCGCCCTGAGAAGCGTCCGCGGGAAGCGGGTTTTGACGAAGGGTGTAGTTTGAACTGACCTCATCTGAAAACCTGAAGGAGAAAATGATGGCAACTGCAAAGAAAGCCGCGGCCAAGAAGTCCGCAGCAAAGAAGACCGTAGCCAAGAAGGCTGCTCCGGCCAAGAAGGCTGCTCCGGCCAAGAAGGTCGCCGCGAAGAAGGTCGCAGTGAAGAAGGTCGCAGCCAAGAAGGTTGCAGCCAAGAAGGTTGCAGCCAAGAAGGTCGCGGCGAAGAAGGCAGCGCCGGCGAAGAAAGCCGCAGTGAAGAAGGTCGCGGCGAAGAAGGTCGCGGCGAAGAAGGTTGCGGCGAAGAAAGTCGCGGCGAAGAAGGCAGCACCGGCGAAGAAAGCCGCGGTGAAGAAGGTCGCAGCGAAGAAGGCGGCACCGGCGAAGAAGGCCGCGGCGAAGAAGGCGGCACCGGCGAAGAAGGCCGCTGCCAAGAAGGCGGCGCCTGCGAAAAAGGCTGCAGCCAAGAAAGCCGCACCTGCCAAGAAGGCTGCCGCGAAGAAGGCCGCCGCGCCTGCGAAGAAGGCTGCGCCTGCGAAGAAGGCTGTCGCCAAGAAGGCCGCGCCTGCTCCCGCTGCGCCTGCTGTCTCGAGCGCACCGGCGGCGACGGTGAAGACCGCGCTGAACCCGGCAGCGGCATGGCCGTTCCCGACGGGCAGCCGTCCGTAAGCAGTAGCAATAGCAGTAGCAGTAGCAGTAGCAGTAGCAGTAGGTCGACACGTCGCACGATGTGTCGGATGACCGGGTCGTGCTCGAGTTCGTGCGAGCGCCACCCGGTCAACGTCCCGTTACCGGTGTGCCGGTGGCGCGTTTTTTTTGCCCGTCGTTCCAAAAAGAGAAAACACGCATGAACCCGCGAGGGCGCATGCGTGTGAAGTCGTCGTCGCGGCGCCAAACTACGCGCGGTCGCTCGAGAGAGGGAAGCTGCGCTTAGTGCGTGACGCGCGTGACGCCGCCGCTGGACAGCAGCCTCACGCGATCACCGGCGCGGAAGATCTCGCCGGTCGCAGTTTGGGTGATGGCGCGCATATCGCCGTTGTCGAGCCGCACGGTGATTTCAATACCGTCGCGCATCGCGACGCGGTTTTCGACTGCATTGCCGGCGACCGCACCACCGATGCCGCCGACGATACCCGTCGCGACCGAGCCACGTCCGCCGCCGATCGTACTGCCGGCGAGCGCGCCGAGCGCCGCGCCACCGAGCGCGCCGACCCCGCTCGGCTGACCGTTGTTCGCACTGATCCGCACCGCGCGCACGCTATCCACCGTAGCCATGCGAACCGTCTGTTCACGTTGCGCCTGCGAAGCGGTGAAAACGTCGGGAGAGCTGCTGTTGACCGCACACCCCGACATGGCCAGCGAACCGGCGATCAGGCTGGCGACGATCAGGCGACTCGGTGTTCTCATTCCCAAACTCCCATAGCACGCGATATCAGTGCAGGTCGTATCCGAAGGCCTGCTTGAACCGCTCGTTGATTTCCGCCCGGCTGGGCGCGTAGTTTTGCGGGCCTTGATGCTCGATCTTCAGAGCGCCCATCAGGCTGGCGAGACGGCCGGTCGTGGTCCAGCCGAGGCCCTTCTCGATACCGTAGAGCAGGCCGCCGCGAAACGCGTCGCCGCAACCGGTGGGATCGAGCACCTGTTTCGCCGTGACCGCCGGAATCTCTTCGATACCGCCGCCGTGATGAATCTGTGCACCCTTCTCGCCGAGCGTGATGATTAGCGCGTCGACCTTGCTGGCGATCTGTTCGATCGACCAACCGGTCTTGTTGCTCACCAGCCTGGCTTCGTAATCGTTGACCGCAACATAGGTGGCAAGTTCAATGATGCGCCGCAGCGTCTCGCCGTCGAACAGCGGCAAACCCTGGCCGGGATCGAAGATGAACGGCACGCCCGCGGCGGCAAGCTGTTCGGCGTGCTGAACCATGCCGTCGTAGCCGTCCGGGGCGACGATGCCGAGCGTCAGGCCTTCCACTTCGTCAGCGCGGTTCAGATGCGACTGCATCATCGCGCCCGGATGGAACGCGGTGATCTGGTTATTCTCGAGGTCGGTCGTGATCATCGCCTGCGCGGAATAGGTGTCGGGCACGACGAGCACGCTTTGCGTCGACAGGCCGAGCTGCGCGAGGCGGTCCAGATAGAGCTGCGCGTCGACGGCGCCGATCGCGCCCATGATGCGCGCGTCGCCGCCGAGCAGATTCAGCGCATAGGCGATGTTGCCCGCGCAGCCGCCGAACTCGCGACGCATGGTCGGCACGAGAAAGCTCACGTTCAGGATGTGGACCTGCTCGGGCAGGATGTGCTCCCGAAAGCGGCCTTCGAAGGTCATGATGTTGTCGTACGCGAGCGAGCCGCAGATGAGCGTAGCCAAGGCGAGCATTCCTGTATCAAAGCGGTGGGAAGACACGCGACGCAGCGACAGCGCCGCGCGAGGCGTGGTGCTGTCGTTCGTGCGCGAGAGGGCTTACTTCAGCGCGGCGAGCGCTGCGTCGTAGTTCGGCTCGTTCTTGATTTCGCCAACCAGCTCGGCGTGCACGACCTTGTCGTTTTCGTCGAGCACGACGACCGCGCGCGCGGTCAAGCCGGTCAGCGGACCGCTCGTCATGTCGACGCCGTACGCTTGCGCGAACTCGTGGCCGCGGAACGTCGATGCGGTCACCACGTTCTCGATGCCCTCGGTCGTGCAGAAGCGCGACGCCGCGAACGGCAGGTCGCCCGAGACGACGATGACGGCCGTGTTGCTGAGCTTCGCGGCGGCTTCGTTGAACTTGCGCGTCGACGTCGCGCAGGTCGGCGTGTCGAGGCTCGGGACGATGTTGAGCACCTTGCGCTTGCCGGCGAAGTCGGCGAGCGTCAGCGGCTTCAGGTCTCGGCCGACCAGCGAGAACGCGGCGGCCTGCTGGCCGATCGACGGGAACGTGCCGCTTACTTCGATCGGGTTGCCACCCAGCGTGACTTGACTCGTGACTTGACTCATGTGTTGTGCTCCGAAAAAGGTGTCAGTGATGACAATGATGCGCCCGCTCGGGAGCGGGCGCGCGAGGGTACGCTACGGATAAAAAATCTGTACGCGAAAATTGGAGGCGATCGCCGTGCCGGTGTCGAGGTGCACGATCATCGTTTGCGTCGCGTGCGCGGGCAGGCCGGACGCGATTACGGTGCCGGGCGGCACGTAATCCTGCGGCCACAGCACGCGCCGCACAGCGACGTTGTTCTGATCGTCGAGCAGCGTGAGTTCGATCGCGGGGTAAGCGAGCGCGATGTTCAGGCGGTTGTGCAGCGGCATCTTCAGTTCGAGCTTGTGCGGGCCGTCGATCTGCCGCAAATCGGAAGGCTCGACCAGCAGGCCTTCGATGTCGTGCGGCGGCGTCAGCTGACAGCCGAGACGCGCACAGACCTGCGCGTACAGGATCTGCGAGCGCGGCAGGTTGATCATCACGGTCTCGCGTTGCCACCACGCGAGTTGCGCGAGCAGTGCGATGACGAGCAGCGTGGCGAGCACCACGCCGGCCACGATCCAGCCGACGCGCCCGGCGTCCGCGGGGCGGGTTTCTCGCACGACCGGGAACGGATCAGCGCCGTCGCCGACGGGAGGGTTGACCGAGAACGGTTCACCGCTCGATGCAGCGGGCGAAGGACCGTTCGGCGGCCGCGGACCGCCGGGACCGCCGGCGCCAGAACCACGCGCGGCGCCCGGGCCTGCGGCGGCGCCGAAGCTGGCCGGCCCCGCACCGACCGGTCCGAAGCGCGGCTCGTTGTCGGGTATGCGATGCAGGCTTGCTGGTTCGCGCAACGCCGGTTCGTCGAGCGTGGACGGCTCGGGGCGCTCGATCTTGTGCCAGACGCGCGGCGCTTCGTCTTCGACTCGCGGTCGGGCAGGAGGGGTGGTGGGCGCGACGACGGGCGGTTCATCAAGCGCGTCGTCAGACGGATAGGCAAACGGATCGAGCGGCGCGTCGGCCAGCGTCGGCTCATCGTCCTCGGGTAGCGGCGCCGTGAAAGCGCCGGCGCGCAATTGCGGTTCGGTCGGCTGGCGCGGAGTGCCTGATGTGACGGGTGCGTGCTCGTTGCCAGGCGGTAGCGTCGCGAGCGGCACGCTGCTCGCGTGGTCGCGCAAACGGCTGTCGAGCGTGCTGCCGGCAATGCTGGTGGAGACCTGGTCAGAAGCCGGCGCCTGCGGGCCCCACGCGTCGTTGCTGAAGTCCGGCCGCTGCTGCCGCACACCGGACAGCGCCTCGATCGCCGCAGCGGCGGCAACCGGTTTGGCCGTGGAAAAATCGCCGCCTTCGGAGACGTCGAACAGACTGCTCGACGCGTCGAAGACTTCCTCGCAATGCCCGCACCGCACGAGGCCGCGGCGCTGCGCAAGCTGCGCCGGTTGCAGACGGAAGACAGTTTCGCAGAAGGGGCAGCGCGTCGCCAGGTGCATATCGAGCCGATGAGCCTGAGGCCGTTGGGTTGACAATACGCCTTATTCTAATTGCTTTCGCGGCGCGTTCCGGCGAGGCACACCCAACCTTCATGTTCGCGCCATACGCTGATATCGATCCAGCGCGCGTAGACCTGCGCGACCTCGTCGGCCTGACGCGCGAGAATGCCCGACAACGCGATGCGCCCGCCCGCCTTCACCTTCGACGACAGCATCGACGCCATCAGCTTCAGCGGATTCGACAGGATGTTCGCGACCACGACGTCGAACTCGCCGGCCGGGCAGGCATCGGGAAGGCCATAGGTGACTTCGGCGTGATTGCGCTCGCTATTGTGACGCGCCGATTCGACTGCCTGCGGATCAATGTCGATGCCGATCACCGGATCGGCGCCGCACTTCTTCGCGAGAATCGCGAGGATGCCCGAGCCGCAGCCGTAGTCGAGCACAGACTGGCCAGCCTTGACCGACTGCTCGATCCACTCCATGCACAGACGCGTAGTGGGGTGACTGCCAGTGCCGAACGCGAGGCCCGGATCGAGTTCGAGCACGAGCGCGCCAGGGTCCGGCGCATCGTGCCACGACGGCACGACCCAGATGCGCTCGCCGATCTGGATCGGATCGAACTGCGACTGCGTGAGCCGCACCCAGTCCTGCTCCTCAACCTCGCGCACGGTATACGCCGGCGCGGCGTCGAGTCCGATTTCGTTGGCCGCGGCGCTCAGCAACACGGCCGGATCCTGTTCCGGCGCGAGCAGCGCGATCACGCGCGAGTGCTGCCACGCCGTGCGATCCGGCGTGAGACCGGGCTCGCCGAACAGCGGCTGCTCGTCGGGCGTGTCCGCGTCGGCGTCTTCGACCGACACGGACAGTGCGCCCAGCTCGAGCAATGCGTCGGACAACTCTTCCGCGTGCTCGCGCGCCAGTTCGGCAACCAGTTCCCGATAGCTCATGACTTACGCTTCTTCCGCGACCTGCTGACGCGCGGCCAGCCGGTTTTCGAGGTAGTGGATGCTGGTGCCGCCTTCGACGAACTTCGCGTCGAGCATCAGCTCACGGTGCAGCGGGATGTTGGTCTGAATACCTTCGACCACCATTTCCGACAGCGCGATGCGCATCCGCATGATCGCCTGTTCGCGCGTCGCGCCGTAAGCGATCAGCTTGCCGATCATCGAATCGTAGTTCGGCGGCACGAAATAACCATTGTAGGCGTGCGAATCGACGCGGATGCCAGGACCACCAGGCATGTGCCACGACGTCAGGCGTCCCGGCGACGGCGTGAACTTGAACGGATCTTCGGCGTTGATCCGGCATTCGATCGCATGGCCGCGGAACTGTATGTCGCGCTGACGGAACGTGAGCTTCTCGCCGGCCGCGATGCGGATCTGTTCCTGCACGATGTCGACACCGGTGATCAGTTCGGTCACCGGATGCTCGACCTGTACGCGCGTGTTCATCTCGATGAAGTAGAACTCGCCGTTTTCATACAGGAACTCGAAGGTGCCCGCGCCGAGATAGCCCATCTTCTTGCACGCGTCTGCGCAACGATCGCCGATGCGGTCGATCAGACGGCGCGCGATGCCCGGTGCCGGCGCTTCCTCGATCACCTTCTGGTGACGGCGTTGCATCGAGCAGTCGCGCTCGCCGAGCCACACGGCGTTCTTGAACGAGTCGGCCAGCACCTGGATTTCGATGTGCCGCGGGTTCTCGAGGAATTTCTCCATGTAGACCTGCGGGTTGCCGAACGCGCGGCCGGCTTCCTCGCGGGTCATGATGACCGCGTTGACGAGCGCCGCTTCCGTGTGGACCACGCGCATGCCGCGGCCGCCGCCGCCGCCCGCCGCCTTGATGATGACCGGATAGCCGATCTGGCGGGCGATCTTCACGATCTCCTTCGGATCGTCGGGCAGGGCGCCTTCCGAACCCGGCACGCAAGGCACGCCGGTTTTGATCATGGTCTGCTTCGCGGTGACCTTGTCACCCATCATGCGGATCGTTTCCGGACGCGGGCCGATGAAGGTAAAGCCGGACTGCTCGACGCGCTCGGCGAAGTCGGCGTTCTCCGACAGGAAGCCGTAGCCGGGGTGGATCGCTTCGGCGTCGGTGACTTCGGCCGCGCTGATCAGCGCGGGCATGTTCAGATAGCTCAGATTCGACGGTGCCGGGCCGATGCAGACCGCCTCGTCGGCGAGCTTCACGTACTTGGCTTCCTTGTCGGCTTCCGAATAGACGACGACCGTCTTGACGCCGAGCTCGCGGCAGGCGCGCTGGATGCGAAGCGCGATCTCGCCACGATTGGCAATGAGGATTTTTTCAAACATAGCGGGTTTTCGACTCATCAATGGGCGCCGGGGTCGGTCACGACGCCGGCTGCCGCAGAGGATCGGTCGCGCGCCTGGGGATGAGCGGCGCGCGGGCGGCGGATAGTGCGTGCCGCGTTAGCCGACCACGAACAGCGGTTGGCCGTACTCGACCGCCTGACCGTTTTCGACGAGGATTTCCTTGACCACGCCGGACTTGTCCGACTCGATCTCGTTGAGCAGCTTCATCGCTTCGATGATGCAGATGGTCTGGCCTTCCTTGACCGTGTCGCCGACCTGGACGAATGGATCGGCGCCCGGCGACGGCGCGCGGTAGAACGTGCCGACCATCGGCGAAGTCACGACGTGACCCTGCGGCGCAGCGGCGGCCGGGATGGCCGGAGCGCCTGCGGTGGCCGGCGGCTCGACAGCTGCCGGTGCGGCTTGCTGGAATTGCGGTGCGTAGGCAGACGGTTGAACGTAAACTGGCGGCGCATTCTTGACGATGCGGACCTTGCCCTCGCCCTCGGTCACTTCGAGTTCGGAAATACCGGACTCCGAGACGAGGTCGATCAGAGTTTTTAGTTTACGTAGATCCATCAGGGTGCCCCTTTTCAATGCGTTGTGTGCCGGCGTGTGCAAGCGTGCAGTAGCCGGCTCAAATTGGACGTGCTTGGATTCAGCCGCGCGACGAGCCGGCCGCGAGCCGGTCGAGCGCGAATTCGAGTGCGTACAGATACCCCTTCCAGCCGAGGCCGCAGATGACGCCCTCAGCCTGATCGGAGAAATACGAGTGATGCCTGAACGGTTCCCGGCGATGCACGTTCGACAGATGAATCTCGACGAACGGGATGCCGACACCGGCCAGTGCGTCCCGAATGGCCACGCTCGTGTGCGTGTACGCGGCGGGATTGATCAGAATGAAATCGGTTTTCTCGGTGCGGGCCGCCTGAATGCGGTCGACCAGCGCGCCTTCGTGGTTGCTCTGGAACGACGCGAGTTCGACGCCTGCGTCGGCTGCGCGGTCCGCCAGCGCCTGATCGATCTGCGGCAGGGTCACGCGACCGTAGACCTCGGGTTCCCGTGTGCCGAGAAGATTCAGGTTGGGTCCGTGCAGTACCAGCAGTCGCGTCATGGTCGCTTCTTTTTCCGTGGAATTGCGCGCACTTTAGCGCTGATTAGAGAAACTTGTCTAGTTTCGTGCGCGTACGCGGCGGCGGGCCGCGCTGGCGGCCGCGTGGCCGTGGGAACAACTTCACTCAAATTCGGGAATCATCCGCGTATTTTTGCGCGTTCTGCACGGAATCGGATGGCAAAAAGCGCAGCGCGAGAAATCGGAAATTTACAGGGTATCGAGCGTCCGGCGCAGCGCCGCGGGGTCGATCTGGCCCAATTTTGTCGAGCGGATGTTGCCTTTTGCGTCGATCACGACGGTAAAGGGCAAACCGCCCGCATTGTTACCGAACGCGCGCGCGAGGTCGGCGCCGCCGAAGCCGGTCACGTAGATGGGGTACGCGACCTTGACCCTTTGCAGGAAGGTCTGGATGTTTTGTTCCGAGTCGACGCCGAGGCCGACGAACTGGATGCCTTTCTTCGCGTACTCGCGCTGGATCTGAGACAGCGCCGGCATTTCCTCGACGCACGGACCGCACCACGACGCCCAGAAGTTGACGACGATCGGGTGGCCCTTGAGCAGGCTCAGCGACTGAGGCTTGCCGTCGAGGTTCGTGACCGGTGCGCTCCACAACTGCTGGACGGGGTTCGCACGGGTGTCGGACTGTGACCCGGACTGTGCGTCGGCTTGCGACGCGTACGCGACGTCGGTGCCGCGATTGAGCCAGTGATTGGCCAGCACGCCGCCGCCGGCGGCGGCCAGCGCGACGACCACGCCCACCAGCATACGTCTCGTATTCATCGTGCTCCGTTCCGTCTGATCAAGTGGTGAAGGACGGCACTTCGTCACCGTCGAGCAGCGCCTGCACCGCCTGCAGATTCGCCCGCGCCGTGCGGCCGCGCGCGTCGGCGCGCACCGCGCCGCGCAGATCGTCGGTTTCGTACAGCGCGACGTGGATGCCGACCGGCTCGGCGTTGCGCTCGCCCGCGGGGCGCCACAGGAAGCTCAGCGTCTCCACGTAGCCGCGGCCCGCGAAGTGGCGCGTTTCCGACACGTCGTACTGGATGTTTGCATTGAGCATGTAGATCGCGACTTCTTTCGGGTTGTCGCAAAACACCTGCAGATGCACGTCCGAATGCTCGCCGGCCGTGCCGCCGAGCACCGCGCCCGTCAGATATGGATTGAACGGCGCGAGCCGCTCCATCCAGTCGACCGCGATCATGCGCAGGCGCCGCAGCAGCGCCGGCTGGCTGTCGCTCTGGAACAGCGCCTGATATTCGCGGATTTCTTCTTCGATCTGATCGTTGTCCGGCAGCCATTCGCCGGCAACACGAGTCTCGCCGACGACCTGCCGGGCCGCCTTGCGCTTCGCGCTGGCATAATCCAGGCCGTCTTCGGCAACCAGGCGTGCCGCCGCGATTGCGATTTCCTCGCGCACGCGCTGCGGATCGAAATGTGATTTGCGGACCATCTTTGCATGATACTCGATCGAGCCTGGCGACGCGGTTCGGCGGCCCGCACGGGGCGGCGTCGGGCACGGCCGGCAGGGGGCAGCGCGCGCCGCGTCGGTTACAATAGGCGTCCTTTGCAGACGGTCGTTCCGGCCGTCCTGTGGCTCTCCCATCCCTCGCAAGAAACGCCCCCGCGGCACGACAGCTTATGCATATCCACATCCTCGGCATCTGCGGCACGTTCATGGGCGGTCTCGCGGTGCTCGCGCGCAATGCGGGCCACACGGTGACCGGCTGCGACGCCGGCGTCTATCCGCCGATGAGCACGCAGCTCGAGGCGCAAGGCATCCGTCTGATCGAGGGTTACGACGCGGGCCAGCTGAACGGCCTGGACGCGGATCTGTTCGTGATCGGCAACGTGGTCACGCGCGGCAACCCGCTGATGGAAGCGATTCTCGACCGCGGCCTGCCGTACGTGTCCGGTCCGCAATGGCTCGGCGAGCACGTGCTGAACGGCAAGTGGGTGCTGGCTGTGGCCGGCACGCACGGCAAGACCACCACGAGCTCGATGCTGACCTGGCTGCTCGAAGACGCGGGCCTGAACCCGGGCTTCCTGATCGGCGGCGTGCCGCTGAATTTCGGCGTGTCGGCGCGGCTCACCGATTCGAGCTTTTTCGTGATCGAAGCCGACGAATACGACACCGCGTTCTTCGACAAACGCTCGAAGTTCGTCCATTACCGCCCGAAAACAGCGGTGCTGAACAATCTCGAATTCGATCACGCCGACATCTTCCCGGATCTCGCCGCGATCGAAACGCAGTTCCATCATCTGATCCGCACGGTGCCACGCCTCGGGCGCGTCGTCACGAACGGCCGCGAGGACGCGCTCGAGCGCGTGCTGACGCGCGGTTGCTGGAGCGAGGTCGAGCGCTTCGGCGTACAGGGCGGCTGGGAAATTCAACCGGCGGAACAGGGCGTGCCCGTCGATGAACGCTTCGCCGTCTATCACAACGGCGAGCGCGTCGGCGTGGTCGACTGGCAGGTGCAGGGCGAGCATAACCGCATGAACGCGCTCGCCGCGATCGCCGCCGCGCGCCACGTCGGCGTGCCGCCCACGCAGGCCGCAAAGTCGCTGTCAGGCTTTCGCAACGTGAAGCGCCGCATGGAAGTGCGCGGCAGCGTCGACGGCGTGACCGTGTACGACGACTTCGCGCATCACCCCACCGCGATCGGGACGACGGTGGCCGGGCTGCGCGCGCGCGTCGGCCGCGACCACACGCGGATTCTCGCCGTGCTCGAACCGCGCTCGAACACGATGAGGCTCGGCGTGATGAAAGCGCAACTGCCGGCGAGCCTCGCCGACGCCGACCTCGTGTTCGGCTACGGTGCGCCGAGCGGGCGCGACGCGCTCGGCTGGAACCTTGGCGAAGCGCTCGCCCCGCTCGACGGCAAGGCCCAGGCGTTCGACAATCTCGACGCGCTCGTGAAGGCGGTGGTCCACGCGGCGCGCCCCGGCGATCAGATTCTGGTGATGAGCAACGGCGGCTTCGGCGGCGTGCATCAGAAGCTGCTCGATGGTCTTTCGACGCGAGGCGCGGCGTGATTCTTTATCTGCACGGTTTCCGTTCGTCGCCCAATTCGTTCAAGGCGCGCCTGCTTGCGGCGCGTCTCGCCGAGCTGGGGCGCGCCGACGAGTGGTGCTGCCCGATGCTGCCGGTGTCCCCGTTCGAAACCGTGGCGCTCGCCGAATCGTTGGTGGCCGAGGCACGCGCGAAGGGCGATGCGCAGCCGGTGACGGTGATCGGCAGTTCGCTCGGCGGCTACTTCGCCACGCATCTGGCCGAGAAGCACGGCTGGCGGGCCGTGCTGCTGAACCCGGCGGTCGTGCCGCAGCGCGATCTGAGCGCCTATCTCGGCGAACAGCCGTTGTGGCACGGTGGCGGCAGCATCGTCGTCGAGCGGCATCATCTGGATGAATTGCGCGCGCTTGGCGTCGCGTCGATCACGCGACCCGAACGCTATTATTTGATGGCAGCCACTGGCGACGAAGTGCTCGACTACCGTGAAATGCTCGCGCATTATCCGGGCGCACGCACGACGTTGATCGAAGGCAGCGACCATGCGATCAGCGAGTTCGCGCAGTATCTCGGCGACGTACTGGCCTTTTGCGACGTCGCACACGTCGAGCCGCCGGTGCCGCGCGCGGCGGCCTGACGGCAGGCAAGGGCGGCGGCATCGTTCCCTGCAAGGACGTCAGTCAGAAAGACATACCGACCGCCACCGCTGGTCGCAGCATCCAACCCGCTGGCACGCGCAGTGCGCGCCGCGGATTCATTATCACGAACAGGTTGCCGAGCCGCGCATGCAGTGATCGATCGCCACAGAGCATCGGGCGCGCCGGCAGATGCAAGTCAGAACGAGAGTATTGAGTGAACGTTTTCTTCGAGGAATCGGGCAGTTTCAAGGCCGGCAGCGTGCTGTCGCGCCAGGGCGACGCGTTTCAGGTCGAGTTGCCGGGCGGGCGGCGCGCGAAGGTGCGCGCGAAGGACGTGCTGATCGAGTTCGACAAGCCCACCGCCGCCGAACTGATGCAGCAGGCCGACGCGTTGGCGCAAGAGATCGATCTCGACTTCCTGTGGGAATGCGCGCCGGACGACGAATTCCCGTTCGCGACGCTGGGCGCCGAGTACTTCGGCGCGAGCTTCGGCGCGATCGAGCGCGCGGCGCTGGTGCTGCGCATGCACGGCTCGCCGGTGTACTTCCGCCGCAAGGGCCGCGGCATGTACCAGCGCGCGCCGCAGGAGCAGCTGAAGATGGCGCTCGCGGGCCTCGAGCGCAAGCGTCAGCAGGCGCTCGTGCAGGCGCAGTACGAGGAAGAACTGAAGGAAGGCCGGCTGCCGGAAGCGTTCGCGGGTAGCAAGGGACTCGCGCTGCTGACGAAGCCCGACAAGAACACGATCGAATACAAGGCGCTCGAGGGCGCCGCTGCCGCGCGCGGCATCTCGCAGGCGCGGCTGATGCTCGAATGCGGCGCGATCGCGTCGCCGCGCGCGCTGCACGAGGCGAAGTTCCTGTCCGAGTTCTTCCCGCACGGCACTGCCTTCCCGCCCGTCGCGGCGGCGATCGTGCCCGACGATCTGCCGCAGGCCGACGTCGAAGCGTTTTCGATCGACGACATCACCACGACCGAAATCGACGACGCGTTCTCGGTCGAGCATCTGGCCGACGGCCGCGTGCGCATCGGCGTGCACATCGCCGCGCCGGCGCTCGGCATCCAGCGCGGCGACGACGTCGACGCGATCGCGCGCGCGCGTTTGTCGACGGTCTACATGCCCGGCGACAAGATCACGATGCTGCCCGACAGCGTCGTCGAAACCTTCACGCTCGCCGAAGGCGGGTATCGACCGGCGCTGTCGCTGTACGTGATCGTCAATCGCGACACGCAGGAGATCGTCGCGAGCGAAACGCGCGCCGAGCGCGTGTTCGTGAAGAACAACCTGCGCCACAACACGCTCGACGAAATCGTCACCGAAGCAGCGCTTGCCGAAGGCACCGGCGAGTATCTGCACAAGGACGATATCGCCGTGCTGTGGCCGTTCGCGCAGGGGCTGTTCGAAAAGCGCCAGGCCGCGCGCGCGGGCTACGGTCTGCGCCGCGAAGTGCAGCGCAATACCGACTTCAATTTCTACGTCGACGGCGAGCACGTCACGATCACGCCGCGCCGGCGCGGCTCGCCGCTCGACACGATCGTCGCGGAACTGGCGATTCTCGCGAACTCGTCGTGGGGCGCGTTCCTGCACGATCACGGCGTGCCGGGCATCTATCGCACACAGCGCGCGTTCGGCGCGCCGAGCGGCCCGAAGCGCACGCGCATGCAGACCAACGCCGCGCCGCACGAAGGGCTCGGCGTCCCGCAATACGCGTGGAGCACATCGCCGCTGCGTCGCTACGTCGACCTCGTGAATCAGTGGCAGTTGATCGCGTGCGTGCAGCATGGCGTGACCGCCAAGCTCGCCGCGCCGTTCAAGCCGAAGGACGCCGATCTGTTCGCGGTCGTGCAAGGCTTCGACGACACCTACACCGCGTACGCGGACCACCAGCGCCGCATGGAGTACTTCTGGTGTCTGCGTTGGCTCAGGCAGGAAAACCGCAAGCAGGTGGTCGCGTCGGTGGTGAAGGGCGATCTCGTGCGTCTCGAGGAAATTCCGCTGCTGCTGCACGTGCCGGGCCTCGGCGTGCACGCGCGCGGCACGCGTTTGCAGATGGAAGTGATGTCGATCGATGAGCTGACGATCGAAGCGTCGGTGCGTCTGTTGCACGTGCTCGATGCGCCGACCGTCACGAGCGGCGCCGAAGCCGAAGAAGGCGAGGACGAGGGCGACGAAGCGCTGCTCGACGCATCCGATGACAGCGCCGAAAGCGAAGCCGAAGCCGAAGCCGAAGCCGACGGCGACAAGCCCAACGACAACCCCGGCGCTGACGAATCCGCGGCGAGCGGCGACGGCAACGACGCCGCGAACCCGGCCGACGATCAACACATCACGGAGCCGGGACAATGAGCGGCAACCCCACGCGCGACCGCTACGCAGTCATCGGCAACCCGGTCGGGCACAGCAAGTCGCCGTTCATCCACGGCCGCTTCGCCGCGCAAACCGGCGAGGCGGTCGACTACGGCCATCTGCTCGCGCCAGTCGACGCGTTCGTGCCGCACGTGCGCGCGTTCATCGAAGCGGGCGGGCGCGGCCTGAACGTGACGGTGCCGTTCAAGCTCGACGCGCATGCGTTCGCGAACACGCTGTCGCCGCGCGCGGCGGCGGCTGGCGCGGTGAATACGTTGCGTGTCGACGCCGACGGCATCTACGGCGACAACACGGATGGCTTCGGCCTCGTACGCGACATCGAGGTGAATCTCGGCGTGCCGCTGAAAGACGCGCGCATCCTGCTGCTCGGCGCGGGCGGTGCCGCGCGCGGCGTCGTGCTGCCGATGCTCGAGCGGGCGCCGCATACGCTGACGATCGTCAATCGCACGGCGCAGAAGGCCGAGGCGCTGGTCGACCAGTTCGCGCAGGCCGCGTGCGACGCGCACTGCCGGCTGACGGGCGGCAGCGCCCGCGCGATCGAAGCGGGCCAGTACGACGTGATCGTCAACGCGACCGCAGGCAGCCTCGACGCCTCGTTGCCCGAGTGCGACGACCGTGCGTTCGGCAACGGCACGCTCGCCTACGACATGATGTACGGCGCGCATCCGACCGTCTTCATGCAGCACGCGGCGAAGCTCGGCGCGCGCGGCGCCGACGGCCTCGGCATGCTGGTCGAGCAGGCCGCCGAATCGTTCTATGTGTGGCGCGGCGTGCGTCCCGACGGCGCGCCGGTGCTCGCCGAATTGCGCGCGCTGCTGGCGGCGCCGTCGCCCGTGTAACGCCAGCGCGCGGACAGCACGCACCATGACAGCGACGCGGCGCGCTAGCGGTTCGCGCGGCCAGGCCGGCCCGCTGCGCTGGCTCGCCTGGCTGATCGCGGTCGTGGTCATCGCCTGGCTCGCGACGCAGGCGTACTACTTCGCGCAGATCGCGATCTGGAACGTCGTCAATCCGCGCTCGACCGCGTTCATGCGCTCGGACGCGTGGCGTCTGTCGCAGGACCGGCCGGATCTGTCGGTGCAGCGCACGTGGATGCGTTACGACCAGATCTCGCGCAATCTGAAGCGCGCGATCATCGCGTCCGAGGACGCCAACTTCGTCAACAACAAAGGCTACGAAACCGACGCGATCCTGCAGGCATGGGAGCGCAACAAGGCGCAGGGCCGGATCGTGCGCGGCGGCTCGACGATCTCGCAGCAGCTTGCGCGCAACCTGTTCCTGTCGCGCGAGAAAAGCTATATCCGCAAAGGCCAGGAGCTGATCATCACGTGGATGCTCGAAACCCTGATGGACAAGCAGCGCATCTTCGAGATCTATCTGAACTCGGTCGAATGGGGCAACGGCGTGTACGGCGCCGAAGCGGCCGCGCAGTACTACTTCAAGACGTCGGCGAGCAAGCTCACGGCCGCGCAGTCGGCGCGGCTCGCCGTGATGTTGCCGCGCCCCAAATATTTCGATGAACACAGGAATTCGGCGTATCTCGCGCAACGCGCGCGGGTGATCGCGCGGCGTATGGGCGCGGCCGAATTGCCGGATTGAACGAGCCTCGATGAAGTTGGCCTGCTCCGAAGCCCGCCTCGCGCGGGCTTTTTTGCGTCCGCAGAGAGGGACGCGACGGTTCGCTAAACACTCGATCACCACTAAAATCTCATTATCTGGACTCAACATTCACATATTGGTGATTCTCAAAAGTCGCCCTACAATCCAAACCAACATGCATCGCGAGTCGCCGCGCCAGCGCGCCGATACACCGAACCGCGACAGAAAAAAACGGAGACGAGACCGACCATGTCTGGCAGCCAACCACAGCAGCCGCGCGAGCGCGGCGCCGCACGCATTCCCGCCCTGTTCTCCGGCCCCGCGCGCTAAGCGCAGAAACCATCCGAAAGCGAATCGCCATGAACAAAGCGATGCCCACTCACGCCGCCAGCGCGGCCGAGGCCGCGCAGGGGTCGAACGGCAGGCCGAACAGCGCGCCGAATCCCGCGCCCAATTCCGCGCCGCGCGAGGCTTCTGCCGTCACCGCCAATGTCGCCGCCAGTGCGTCCGCTACCGCGAGGGCGTCGCGCCCGGTGGCGCGCGCGGCGACCGTCGACGGACTCGGGCTGCCGGTCACGCTGCTGGAAATCACGCCGCAGCAGGCCGGCACGCAGACACTGCTGCGCGGCCTCGCGATTCTCGAAGCGGCCGCGGCCGGCGTGCGCGACCTGCGCAGCTTCGGCGCCGCGCTCGGCACGACCCGCAGCACCACGCACCGGCTCGTCAGCAGCCTCGTGCAGGCGCGCTATCTGCGCCAGGTGCAGGGCGGCTATCTGCTCGGGCCGAAGCTGATCGAGCTCGGCACGATCGCGCTCGAACAGATGCCGCTGACGGCGGTCGCGCGTCCGCACCTGGAGTCGCTCGCCGAGCAGACGCTCGACACGATCCACCTCGGCGTGCGCGACGGCGACGACGTGCTGTACATCGACAAGATCCCCGGCACCCGCGGCCTCGAAATGCGCTCGCGCGTCGGCCATCGGATGCCGCTCGCGTCGACCGGCATCGGCAAGGCGATGATGCTCGACCTCGCGCCGGACGCGTGGCAGTCGCTGTTCGACGCGTCGCGCCGCGCGCTCGCGGGCGTCAGCTTCAAGCCGGACAACCGCCCCGACGCGCCGACCTTCCTGCAGCGCATGACCAGCTACGCGGCCGGCGGCTACACGTTCGACCTCGAGGAGAACGAAGCGGCGATCCGCTGCGTCGCGGCGCCGGTGCGCGACGCGTCGGGCGCGATCGTCGCGGCGCTGTCGGTCGCGAGCACGATTCCCTATATGCCGCTCGAACGGATGGACGAGCTGATTCCGGTCGTGCAGCGCGAGGCGCGCGCGATTTCGGAAGAACTCGGTTGGCGCGCACCGCAACCCGCCACGCGCAGGATCAAGCGATGAAACAAGCGGGCACCGCCACGCTGGCGAACCACCAGGCGGCCGCCGCGCCCGACACGGGCGTGAAGCCGGACGCGGTCGATGCCGCCGATAGCGCCGCCGTCGATTTCACGCACGCCGCGCTGATCGCGCTCGACTGGGGCACGACGTCGCTGCGCGCCTATCTGTTCGACGCGCACGGTCGCGTGTTGGCGACGCGCGCATCGCCGGCCGGCATCATGAATTTGCCGCGTAGCGCGGCCGACGGCGGCTTCGACGCCGCGTTCGACGACGCCTGCGGCGCATGGCTCGAACACGCGCGCGGCGTGCCGGTGATTGCAGCGGGGATGGTCGGCAGCGCGCAGGGCTGGCTCGAAGCGCCGTATATCGATACACCCGCGAACGCCGATGCACTGGTGGCCGGTATCGTCCGCGTGCAGACCGCGAGCGGCGCGACGCTGCACATCGTGCCGGGCGTACTGCAGCGCGGCGAGCTGCCCAACGTGATGCGCGGCGAGGAGACCCAGATTTTCGGCGCGCTCGGCGCGGACGCGAATGGCGCCGCAGGCGCGAACTCCGTCGACAGCAACGCCCGCTCACTGATCGGCTTGCCCGGCACGCATGCGAAATGGGCGGTCGTGCAGGCAGAGCGCATCGAGCGTTTTCATACGTTCATGACCGGCGAGGTGTTCGCCGCGCTGCGCGAGCACACGATTCTCGGGCGCACGATGGTCACGCCGGATCGTCCGGATACCGGGGCATTTCTGCGCGGCGTGAACATCGCGCGCGAGAACGGCCAGGCAGGCGTGCTCGCGACCGTATTCAGCACGCGCACGCTGGGCTTGACCGGCGAGCTGTCGAGCGAGGCGCAGCCCGACTATCTGTCGGGCCTGTTGATCGGACACGAACTCGCCGGCCTGGAAGCGGTACTCGCGCAGCAAGGCAGCTCGCTCGCGCAGCAGAGTCTGCGGCTGATCGGCAACGATGCGCTGTGCGAGCGCTACCGCCTCGCGCTCGCGCAATTCGGCTGTCTGCGCGCGGAGCCGGTCAGGCACGCGACCGAGCGCGGCCTGTGGCGCGTCGCCGTCGAAGCGGGGCTCGTGCGGCCATCCGCCCAGGCTGCGCGCGCCGGCTGACCGGCGGCGGAGCCCCTCACGACGCTCACGAAACAAGGAACCGACATGCAACCACACATCAATCCGCCCGCACCGTATATGCCGCACGCGGGTCTGATCGCCGCGTTCGAAGCCTGCCCGCTGATTGCGATTATGCGCGGCGTCACGCCCGCCGATGCGGCCGATCACGGCCAGGCCCTGTACGAAGCGGGGTTCCGCATCGTCGAAGTGCCGCTCAATTCGCCGCAGCCGTTCGACAGCATCTCGGCGATCCGCAAGGTGCTGCCTGCCGACGCGATCGTCGGCGCGGGCACGGTGTTGCATCCGCTGTTCGTCGACGACGTGAAGTCGGCGGGCGGCGAGCTCATCGTGATGCCGCACAGCGATCCCGAAGTCGTCATCGCCGCGAAGGCGCGGGGCCTTGCCTGCGCGCCCGGCGTCGCGACGCCGACCGAAGCGTTCATCGCGCTGAAGAACGGCGCGGACGTGCTGAAGATGTTCCCCGCCGAGCAACTCGGCTGCCAGGTCGTCAAAGCGTGGCGCGCGGTAATCGCCGCGCAGGTGCCGCTCGTGCCGGTCGGCGGCATCACGCCGGACAACATGGGGCCGTTCCTCAGCGCCGGCGCGAACGGTTTCGGCCTCGGCTCGGCGCTGTACAAGCCGGGCCAGAGCGCGGCGGTGACCGCGTCGCATGCGAAGGCGTTCATCAACGGTTTGCGGGTCGCCCGCGCGGGCGCGAAGAAATGAACCGGCTCGCCGGCAAAGCCGCTCTCGTGACGGGCGCTGGGCGCGGCATCGGCGCGGCGATCGCGCTGGCGTTCGCGCGCGAGGGCGCGGCGGTCGTGCTGGCGGAACTCGACCTCGAGCTGGCGCAGCGCACGGCCGCGCAGATCGAGTCAGAAGTTGGCACCGGCGCCGGCGCGCGCGTGCTCGCGGTGCAGACCGACGTGACGCAACCCGCGTCGGTGCAGCATGCGGTCGGCGAAGGGCAACGCGCATTCGGCGCGCTCGACATCCTCGTCAACAACGCGGGCATCAACGTGTTCTGCGATCCGCTGACGATGACCGACGCCGACTGGCGGCGCTGCTTCGCGGTCGATCTCGACGGCGTGTGGAACGGCTGTCGCGCGGTGCTGCCGGGCATGGTCGAGCGCGGCGCGGGCAGCATCGTGAACATCGCGTCGACGCACGCGTTCAAGATCATTCCGGGCTGCTTTCCGTACCCGGTCGCGAAGCACGGCGTGATTGGCCTCACGCGCGCGCTCGGCATCGAGTACGCGCCGCGCAACGTGCGCGTGAACGCGATCGCCCCGGGCTACATCGAGACGCAGCTGACGCACGACTGGTGGAACGAGCAGCCCGATCCGGCCGCCGCGAAGCAGGCGACGCTCGATCTGCAGCCGATGAAGCGCATCGGCCGCCCGGAGGAGGTGGCGATGACCGCGGTGTTCCTCGCGTCGGACGAAGCGCCGTTCATCAACGCGAGCTGCATCACCGTCGATGGCGGGCGCTCGGTGCTTTACCACGACTGAATTCGCGTCGCCAGGAGACGCACAGAACACCGGACGACGCGCTGGCCGCGTGTGTCATACCGGTACAAGAAGACGCGGCCGATTACCTTCTCGTTATCAATTAGTCAGGAGACACGTATTATGAAACGCAGAATTTTCCTCACGCTGGCAGCGGCGGCGACGGGTGTGCTCTTCAACGCACCGGTCGTACAGGCCGCCGATTCGGTCAAGATCGGCTTCCTCGTGAAGCAGCCGGAAGAGCCGTGGTTCCAGGACGAATGGAAGTTCGCCGAGATGGCGGCCAAGCAGAAGGGCTTCACGCTCGTGAAGATCGGCGCGCCGTCGGGCGAGAAGGTGATGAGCGCAATCGATAACCTCGCCGCGCAGAAGGCGCAGGGCTTCGTGATCTGCACGCCCGACGTCAAGCTCGGGCCGGGCATCGTCGCGAAGGCGAAGGCTGACGGGCTGAAGATGATGACGGTCGACGACCGCCTCGTCGACGGCGCGGGCAAGCCGATCGAAGCGGTGCCGCACATGGGCATCTCGGCGTATAACATCGGCAAGCAGGTCGGCGACGGCATCGCGGCTGAAATCAAGAAACGCGGCTGGGACATGAAGGACGTCGGCGCGATCGACGTGACCTACGAGCAGTTGCCGACCGCGCATGACCGCACCACCGGCGCAACCGACGCGCTGGTCGCAGCGGGCTTCCCGAAAGCGAACATTATTACCGCGCCGCAGGCGAAGACCGACACGGAAAACGCGTTCAACGCCGCCAACATCGCGCTGACGAAGAACCCGCAGTTCAAGCACTGGGTCGCTTACGCGCTGAACGACGAAGGCGTGCTCGGCGCGGTGCGCGCAGCGGAAGGCCGTGGCTTCAAGGCCGACAACATGATCGGCATCGGCATCGGCGGTTCGGAGTCCGCGATGAACGAGTTCAAGAAGCCGCAGCCGACGGGCTTCTTCGGCACCGTGATCATCAGCCCGAAGCGCCACGGCGAGGAAACCTCGGAACTGATGTACGCGTGGATCACGCAGGGCAAGGAACCGCCGCTGCTGACACTGACGACCGGCATGCTGGCGACGCGCGACAACGTGGGCGAAGTGCGCGAGAAGATGGGCCTCGCGTCGAAGTAAGCGCAAGACTTGCGGTGGTATGAAGTACACCGCCGGCGCGTCGCTTTCCCTGCCTATCGCAGGAGACGGCGCGTCGGCGGCGACAGAAGATCTGCGGTAGCCAGACGGATCGCGCGCGATACGCGTACGGTCAACATGAAGAAGGAGGCGAAGTGTCAGCGACGCTACGTTTTGACAATATCGGCAAGGTTTTTCCAGGCGTGCGTGCGCTCGACGGTGTGTCCTTCGACGTCAACGTCGGCCAGGTGCACGGCCTGATGGGCGAAAACGGCGCCGGGAAATCGACGCTGCTGAAAATTCTCGGCGGCGAGTATCAGCCCGATTCGGGCCACATGATGATCGACGGCAACGAGGTGCGCTTTCCGAGCGCGGCCGCGTCGATCGGCGCCGGCATCGCGGTGATTCACCAGGAACTGCAGTACGTGCCCGACCTCACGGTCGCGGAGAATCTGCTGCTCGGCCAGTTGCCCAATGCGCTCGGCTGGGTCAACAAGCGCGAGGCGAAGCGCTTCGTGCGCGAACGGCTCGAAGCGATGGGCGTCGCGCTCGATCCGAACGCGAAGCTGCGCAAGCTGTCGATCGCGCAGCGGCAGATGGTCGAAATCTGCAAGGCGCTGATGCGCAACGCGCGCGTGATCGCACTCGACGAGCCGACCAGCTCGCTGTCGCATCGCGAGACCGAGGTGCTGTTCAAGCTGGTGCGCGATTTACGCGCCGACAACCGCGCGATGATCTACATCTCGCACCGCATGGACGAGATCTACCAGCTGTGCGACGCGTGCACGATCTTCCGTGACGGTCGGAAGGTCGCGTCGCATCCCACGCTCGAAGGCGTGTCGCGCGACACGATCGTCAGCGAGATGGTCGGGCGCGAAATTTCGGATATCTACAGCTATTCGGCGCGGCCGCTCGGTGAAGTGCGCTTCGCGGCGAAGGCGATCGAAGGTCATCCGCTCGCCCAGCCGGCGAGCTTCGAGGTGCGGCGCGGCGAGATCGTCGGCTTCTTCGGACTCGTTGGCGCGGGCCGCAGCGAACTGATGCATCTGGTGTACGGCGCCGAACATAAAAAGAGCGGCGAACTCACGCTCGACGGCAAGCCGATCAAGGTGCGCAGCGCGGGCGAGGCGATCAAACACGGCATCGTGCTATGCCCCGAGGATCGCAAGGAAGAGGGCATCGTCGCGATGGCGAGCGTCGCGGAGAACATCAACATCAGCTGCCGCCGTCACTATCTGCGCGCGGGCGTGTTTCTCGATCGCAAGAAGGAGGCGCAGACGGCCGACCGTTTCATCAAGCTGCTGAAGATCAAGACCCCGCATCGCCGGCAGAAGATCCGCTTCCTGTCGGGCGGCAACCAGCAGAAGGCGATTCTGTCGCGCTGGCTCGCCGAGCCCGATCTGAAAGTCGTGATTCTCGACGAACCGACACGCGGCATCGACGTCGGCGCGAAGCACGAGATCTATAACGTCATCTATCAGCTTGCGGAGCGCGGCTGCGCGATCGTGATGATTTCGTCGGAATTGCCCGAAGTGCTCGGCGTGTCCGACCGGATCGTCGTGATGCGCCAGGGCCGCATTTCCGGCGAGCTCGCGCGCAAGGACGCGACCGAGCAGTCGGTGCTGAGCCTCGCGCTGCCGCAAAGCTCGACCGCGCTGCCTGATAACGCAAACCCGAACGCAAATGGGAATGCCGACGCCGCCAACCAGAGCGCGTCGCGCGCGGCCTGAACCTTATCCGGACGTGAGTCCGCAACCCGTGGGGAACGGGGAGGAGTATTGAACATGCAAGCCAGAGAAAACCTCGCGCAGCAGACCGCCAAGAGCGCGGCCGACGCGCTGATTCCGCAGACCAGCGACAAGGCCAAATGGTGGCAGCAGATCACCGAATACAGCCTGATCGTGATCTTCATCCTGATGTTCGTCACGATGTCGCTGACCGTCGATCATTTCTTCTCGATCGAGAACATGCTCGGCCTCGCGCTGTCGATCTCGCAGATCGGCATGGTCGCGTGCACGATGATGTTCTGTCTCGCGTCGCGCGATTTCGACCTGTCGGTCGGCTCGACCGTCGCGTTCGCCGGCGTGCTGTGCGCGATGGTGCTCAACGCGACGAACAGCACGCTGATCGCGATCGTCGCGGCGGTCGCGGCGGGCGCGGTGATCGGCTTCGTCAACGGCGCGGTGATCGCTTATCTTCGCATCAACGCGCTGATCACGACGCTCGCGACGATGGAAATCGTCCGTGGCCTCGGCTTCATCGTGTCGCATGGGCAGGCGGTCGGCGTGTCGTCGGATACGTTCATTGCGCTCGGCGGGCTGACGTTCTTCGGCGTGTCGCTGCCGATCTGGGTCACGCTGATCTGCTTCATCCTGTTCGGCGTGATGCTGAACCAGACCGTGTACGGCCGCAATACGCTAGCGATCGGCGGTAATCCGGAAGCGTCGCGGCTCGCCGGTATCAACGTGGAGCGCACGCGCGTCTTCATCTTCCTGATCCAGGGCGCCGTCACGGCGCTCGCCGGCGTGATCCTCGCGTCGCGTATCACGTCGGGTCAGCCGAACGCCGCCGAAGGCTTCGAGCTGAACGTGATCTCCGCGTGCGTGCTCGGCGGCGTGTCGCTGCTGGGCGGCCGCGCGACGATCTCCGGCGTCGTGATCGGCGTGCTGATCATGGGCACGGTAGAGAACGTGATGAACCTCTTGAACATCGACGCGTTCTACCAGTACCTGGTGCGCGGCGCGATCCTGCTCGCGGCGGTGTTGCTCGACCAGTTGAAGAACCGCGGGTCGCGCGATTGAGTCGCTTTCACCTTATCCCCAAGCACATAAAGGAATCGAACGATGTCGTCTCCGGCCAATGCAAACGCCAGTCTCGCTGACACCGCGTACGCGCGCTATCCGAGCCTCGTCGACCGTACGGTGCTGATCACGGGCGGCGCGACCGGCATCGGCGCATCGTTCGTCGAGCACTTCGCGGCGCAGGGCGCGCGCGTCGCGTTCTTCGATATCGACGCGAGCGCGGGCGAAGCCCTCGCCGACCAGCTCGGCGATTCGAAGCACAAACCGCTCTTTCTGGCCTGCGATCTGACCAACATCGACGCGCTGCAAAAAGCGATCGCCGACGTGAAGTCCGCGCTCGGTCCAATCCAGGTGCTGATCAACAACGCGGCGAACGACAAGCGCCATCAGATCGGCGACGTGACGCGCGAGTCGTTCGACGCGGGCATCGCGGTCAACATCCGCCATCAGTTCTTCGCGGCGCAGGCCGTGATGGAGGACATGAAGGCCGCGCGTAGCGGCTCGATCATCAACCTCGGCTCGATCAGCTGGATGCTGAAGAACGGCGGCTATCCGGTGTACGTGCTGTCGAAGTCCGCGGTGCAGGGGCTCACGCGCGGGCTCGCGCGCGACCTGGGCCACTTCAATATCCGCGTCAACACGCTGGTGCCGGGCTGGGTGATGACCGACAAGCAGTTGCGCCTGTGGCTCGACGATACCGGCCGCCGCCAGATCAAGGAAGGCCAGTGCATCGACGCCGAGCTGATGCCGGCGGACCTCGCGCGCATGGCGCTGTTCCTCGCCGCCGACGACAGCCGTATGATCACCGCGCAGGACATCGTCGTCGACGGAGGCTGGGCGTGAGCGCCAAGCCGCGCGTACAGCGGGCCACGCTGCTGCTCGACGCGCAATGCGAACTCGGCGAAGGCGCGACCTGGTGTGCGCAGAGCGGCCGCTTCTACTGGACCGACATCGAAGGCGCGCGGCTGTGGCGCTACGATCCGGCCGACGGCCGCAGCGATTCGTTCGACATGCCCGAGCGGCTCGCCACCTTCGCGCTGTGCGAAAACCCGCGCTACGTGCTGGTTGGGCTCGCGTCGCATCTCGCGTTTTTCGATCTGCAGACCGGCAATACGCGGCGGATCGTCGACGTCGAGCCCGGCATCAACACGCGCGTGAACGATGGCCGCTGCGATCGGCAAGGGCGCTTCGTGTTCGGCACCAAGGACGAGAGCGGGAAGCTGCAGGCGGTCGCCGGCTTTTATCGGTTGAATCACGATCTGTCGCTCGAACGTTTGCCGTTGCCAGCACCGGCGATTTCGAACAGCATCGCATTCAGTCCCGACGGCGCGACGATGTATTACTGCGATTCGCCGACGCGTGAAATCCGCGCGTGCGACTATCGCGCGGAGGGCGGCATCGCGAACGATCGCCTGTTCACTCGCCTGAGCGATGCGAACGGCATCCCCGACGGCTCGACCGTCGACAGCGACGGCGGCCTGTGGAACGCGCAGTGGGGCGGCGCGCGCGTGGTGCGCTACGGTCCCGATGGCGTGGAAACCGAGCGCATCGATGTGCCGACCACGCAGCCGAGCTGCGTCGCGATCGGCGCTGCGGCTCTCGGCCAGGCCGCGGGCAGCGCCCAGGCCGAAACGCCACTCGACACGCTGTACATCACGAGCGCCTACGCCGAGCTCGATGCGACGGCCCGCGCGGCCGATACGCTCGCGGGCGACGTGTTCGTTGCGACGCTCGCGCGGCGCGGTGTGGCCGAGCCGCTGTTCCAGGGCGCGCCGCTGTAGCGCAGAATGGCGCAGCCCCGGCCGCGCGCCGGGGCCGCGATCCTGAAGGTGAAGCAAAAGTCGATGTGGCAGTTTCGGTCTGCGAGCGACACGCACGCGACCGGCCGGCAACGTATCGGCAGCATGCAGTTCGGACTCGAGGCGAATTCGTCAGAAACTATCGCCCGCCACACCCGTCAATCCTGACGGCAACGTCCCACGCCTCTCGATGGAGCTAGATATGACTGTTGCGAATCTCGTTTCAGCCTCATCCACAACCTCTCAAACGCGACGCTCGCGACTTGCCGCGGCGGCCAGCCCCGTGCTGGCGGGCCCGAGCACGTCGGCGGTGGCCCTCGGCGAAGGCAGCGCCGGCGATGTCGCGTGCATCACGCTCGCCAACTCGCAATTGCGTCTCGATGTCGCGCCGACGCTCGGCGGTGGCGTGACCCGCTTCGACTGGCGCGACGACGGCGCGCTGACACCGATCTTCCGGCGTTGCCGCCACGTCGGTGTCGACACGCAACCGAACCAGCTCGCCTGCTATCCGCTGCTGCCGTACTCGAATCGCATCGGCGGCGGCCATTTCAGCGTGGCCGGGCGGCGCGTCGAGGTGCCGCGCAACCGCGCCGACGAGCCGCTACCGATTCACGGCGACGGCTGGCTCGCGCAATGGCAGGTGCTCGAAGCGGACCGCGAGCACGTGCGGCTCGCGCTCGATCGCCACGACGGCAAGCCGTACGCGTTCCGCGCGACGCAAACCTACACGCTCGACGGCCCGTCGCTCGTCGTCGCGCTCGACATCGAAAACGCTGGCCGCGAGACGCTGCCGTTCGGACTCGGCGTGCATCCGTTCTTCGTGCGCGACGCGGACACCGAGCTGTCGGCGGCGGCCGGCGGCCTGTGGCTGTCGGGCGACGACTGGCTGCCGGTGCGCCATGTGCAGGCGCCGCCCGCGTGGCAGTTCGGCGTCGCATATCCGCTGCCGGAGACGATCGTCAATCACGCGTTCACCGGCTGGAGCGGCCAGGCGGCCGTGGTGTGGCCGAAGCGCCGGCTGTCGCTGAACATCGCCGCCGACACCGACTATTACGTGCTGTACACGCCGCCCGGCGAAGACTTCTTCTGTTTCGAGCCGGTCGACCATCCGATCAACGCGATGAACCTCGCCGGTGGCGCGAGCCAAAACGGCATGACCCTGCTCAAGCGCGGCGAACGGTTGACGCGTACGTTCCGTTTTACGGTCGAGCGTACCGGGTTGCGCTCGATGCCGGGCGGGCGTGGCGCGCGGCGCAGACAGTAGCCGAAGCCGCCGCCAGCGGTACGGGCGCTGGGCGCGGCTACCGCAAATGCGGCGCGGGACCGAGCGGGCCGCGATCGACGGACGGCGATCGCGGGACAGGTAAAATACGCGCCTCCTCCGATTACCGGCTCGCCGCGAGACTCACCATGTCCCATTTCATCCAGACACTCAACGACGCCTGGCAGCGCACGAACTCGCTGCTGTGCGTTGGCCTCGATCCCGAGCCCAGCCGATTCCCGGGCGCGCTCGCGGGTCGCGCCGACGCGATCTTCGATTTTTGCCGCACGATAGCCGATGCGACCGCGCCGTATGCATCGTCGTTCAAGCCGCAGATCGCCTACTTCGCCGCGCATCGCGCGGAGGACCAGCTCGAGCAGCTGATCGCTCACATTCATGCGAACCATCCGGGCCTGCCAGTGATTCTCGACGCGAAGCGCGGCGATATCGGCAGCACGGCAGAGCAGTACGCACGCGAGGCGTTCGAGCGCTACCAGGCCGACGCGGTAACGGTCAATCCGTACATGGGTTTCGATTCGATCGAGCCGTATCTCGAATACGCAGGCAAGGGCGTGATCGTGTTGTGCCGCACGTCGAACGCGGGCGGTTCCGACCTGCAATTCCTCGAGACGGGGGGCCGGCCGTTGTACCAGGTCGTCGCGCAATTGGCCGCGCAGAAGTGGAATGCGAGCGGCCAGCTCGGGCTCGTGGTCGGCGCGACGTTTCCGAAGGAAATCGAAGTGGTGCGCGGGATCGTCGGCGACATGCCGCTGCTGATTCCGGGCATCGGCGCGCAAGGCGGCGACGTGCAGGCCACCGTGAGCGCCGGCCGGATCGCGAACGGCACCGGCATGCTGATCAATTCGTCGCGTGCGATCATCTACGCAGGCAAGGGCGACGATTTCGCGCAAGCGGCCGCGCAGGCCG
Organism: Paraburkholderia podalyriae; assembly: GCF_014397785.1. Taxonomy (GTDB): domain Bacteria; phylum Pseudomonadota; class Gammaproteobacteria; order Burkholderiales; family Burkholderiaceae; genus Paraburkholderia; species Paraburkholderia podalyriae. The sequence goes on along the minus strand of NZ_VZQQ01000023.1, from coordinate 9,838 downwards.
CAAAGGATACGCGCGACCGGATCAACGCGTTTCGTTGAACCGCCGGGCGATCCCGCGGCGGGCGATCCCGGGACGGGCGGCCCGGCGCGTCAATCCGCCGCTCGCAGCCGCCCGATCAACCTCGCATGGCGCGGATGCCGCGCCTTCAGCGCGTCCACATCCGCGAGCTCGAACTCGCTGAATTCGAAGCCAGGCGCGACCGTGCAGCCGACCAGCGCGAACGACGCCGGATCGGCGCACTCTGCCGCGAACCACAAGCCGGCCGGCACGACTGCCTGACACACCGTATCGGGATGCGTGATCGGATTGCCGAGCCGGTGCGTGACGAGCGCACCGCTGGCAGCGCTTTCATCCAGCACGTGGACCAGCAGCGGCTCGCCAGCGTAGAAATGCCACACTTCGTCGGAACGGATCCGATGCCAAGCCGACTGCGCGCCGTCGCACAGCAGGTAGTAGATCGCGGTCGATGCCGCGCGCGTGTCGTCAGCCTCGCGCGGTTCGCCGACGCGCAGCACGCGAGCGGCCGACCGGTAGGTCTCCGCGAAAAAGCCGCCTTCAGGATGTGGCTTCAGATCGAAGCGGCGGATCAGTTCATCTGCAATCGCGCGCGGTTCCGGCATAGCCGCCTCTTCAGTGATGGTCAGCGCCGCTCAATGCTCGCGCTCGTCGAGCAGTGCCAGCAGGCCGCGCAGCGCGTGCGCCGCGGCCTGCACGCGGATCTGCTCGCGGTCGCCCCTGAAATTCTTCGTTTCCGCCGACGTATGCAGCCGGTTGCTCCAGCCGAACGACACCATGCCGACCGGCTTGGTTTCCGTGCCGCCGCCGGGTCCGGCGACGCCGGTGACCGACAGCGACACCTGCGCGCGGCTGTTGCGCAGCGCGCCTTCGGCCATCGCGCGTGCGACCGGTTCGCTGACCGCGCCGTGCTTTTCGATCAGGTCGGCCGGCACACCGATCATTTCGCTCTTCGCCTGATTCGAATACGTGACGAAGCCGCGCTCGAACCAGCCGCTGCTGCCGGAGATGTCGGTGATTGCGGTCGCGACCATGCCGCCCGTGCAGGACTCGGCGGTCACGAGCATCAGGCGCTCCTCGCGCAGACGGTTGCTCACACGGATGGCGAGCTGATGAACGACGGAATCGGTGGGCATGGCGTCAGTGAATCCGGAAAACGAAGCCGGCCGCGAGGCGCGGCGAGCGGCAAGGGTGGGCGGCGACCGAAAAGAGTCGAACGCACTCGAAGGTGATCAGGCAGTGCTCAAACCGACATCCGCCACAGCGCAATCACGAGCAACGTAAAGAATGCGGCGACCAGGTCATCGAACATGATGCCGAAACCACCTTTCAGCCGGCGGTCGAAGTAGCCGATCGGTGGTGGCTTCACCATGTCGAAGAAGCGGAAGATCACGAACGCCCACACCTGGCCGGTGAGCGTGGCAGGCGTGACCATCAGCAGCACGAGCCAGAACGCGACGATTTCGTCCCACACGACCGCCGACGGATCCTCGACGCGGAGCCGCTTCGCGGTAAAGCCGCACAGCGCGATGCCACCGAGAAAGCCGACGGCGATCAGCGCGCCCCACTCGATGACCGTTAGATAGCGGCTCAGCACCGCGAACGAGGCCCACGCGAACAGCGTGCCGAGCGTGCCCGGCGCGACGGGCGACAGGCCGCTGCCAAAGCCTAGCGACAGGATATGGACCGGGTGCGACAGCATGAAGCGCGCGGTCGCGCGGCGCGGCTGAACAGGCTTCGGCGCGCGCGGTCCAGGCGCCTGAGGTGGCTCGCCGCCGAGGAAGTCGTCGGCGGGACCGAGCGAAGGGTCATTCTGCATGAAAGTGATCGAAACCTTGCAACGTCACAGTGAGCGGCGCGCCGGTGGCGTTGCGCCACGCGATGGCCGGGCGGTCGGTGGCCGCCTCCAGTGCGCTTATTGTACCGATGCGTGTGACCGGCACGGACGCCTTCTGCGCGGCGTCCTCGACCGCGGCGCGGGCGGCGGCGGGCGCGGTGAAGCACAGCTCGTAGTCGTCGCCGCCCGCGAGCGTGCAGCGCTGCTGTACGTCGGGCGCGAGGCGGCGTAGCGCGGCCGAGCGCGGCACCGCATCGACGTCGACGCTCGCGCCCACCGACGAGCGCTCGAGGATATGCAGCAGATCACCGGCAAGCCCGTCCGACACATCGAGCGCCGCATGTGCGATGCCGCGCAGCGCGAGGCCGAGCGCGATGCGCGGCTCGGGGCGTTCGAGCGCCTGGCGCAACGTCGCGGTGTCGCTCGCGTTGGCGGACCATTCGCCGCGTCGCACGCCGAGGCCGGCGCGCGCGTCGCCTAGCGTGCCGGAGACCCAGATGTCGTCGCCGGGTTGAGCGGCATCACGCCGCAACGCCGTTTGCGGCGGCACGCTGCCGAATACCGTAATGCACAGATTCAGGGGCCCGCCCGTCGTATCGCCGCCGATCAACTCGCAACCGTAACGCTCGGCCAACGCGAACAGGCCTTCGCTGAAGCCCGAAAGCCAGGCTTCGTCGGCTTTTGGCAGCGAAAAGGCGAGTGTGAACGCTTGCGGCTGCGCGCCCATTGCGGCGAGATCCGACAGATTGACGGCGAGCGCCTTGTGGCCGAGCGCTTCGGGATCGATATCCGCGAAGAAATGACGCCCTGCGACGAGCATGTCCGTCGATATCGCCAGCATCTCGCCGGCAGGCGGTGCCAGTAACGCGCAATCGTCGCCGATGCCGAGCGTGCCGTCTTCAGCACGGGATGGCCGCGCGGCGGCGGCGCGGCGGGCGAAGAAGCGGTCGATCAGCGAAAACTCAGAAAGCATGGCGGACGATGAGCGAAGAACGAGGGTACGAGTAGCGCGGAGCGGGTTGATCGAGCGCGGGGCGCAACGCGCTTTCACGCTATTTCAGTCGCGGCTGTTGTACCCGTATTGAAGGAATTGCGTAGGCAATTGGGGCTACAATGCCGTCGAACGTCTATTCTAATCTGCACTGCGAAGCCCGCCTTATGTCGAATCCCGTCAATACCAAACTCCGCGAAGCCGCTCTCGATTACCACGAGTTCCCGACTCCCGGCAAGATCGCGATTGCCCCGACCAAGCAGATGCTCAACCAGCGCGACCTCGCGCTGGCTTATTCGCCGGGTGTCGCGTTCGCGTGCGAGGAAATCGTCGAGAGCCCGCTGAACGCCGCGCGCTTCACCGCGCGCAGCAACCTGGTCGGCGTCGTCACGAACGGCACCGCGGTGCTGGGTCTCGGCAACATCGGGCCGCTCGCGTCGAAGCCGGTCATGGAAGGCAAGGCCGTGCTGTTCAAGAAGTTCGCTGGCATCGACGTGTTCGATATCGAGATAAACGAAACCGATCCGCACAAGCTGGTTGAGGTCATCGCCGCGCTCGAGCCGACCTTCGGCGGCATCAACCTCGAAGACATCAAGGCGCCGGACTGCTTCATCGTCGAACGCGAATGCCGCAAGCGCATGAAGATTCCGGTCTTCCACGACGACCAGCACGGCACTGCCATCGTCGTCGCGGCCGCGGTCACCAACGGCCTGAAGGTCGTCGGCAAGGACATCAAGGAAGTCAAGCTGGTCTCCTCCGGCGCGGGCGCGGCGGCGCTCGCATGTCTGGACCTGCTCGTCGACATCGGCCTGCCGCTCGAAAACATCACGGTGACCGACCTCGCGGGCGTGGTCTACAAGGGCCGCACCGAACTGATGGACCCGGTCAAGGAGCGTTTTGCGCAGGAAACCGACGCGCGTTCGCTCGCCGAGGTGATCAACGGCGCGGACATTTTCCTCGGCCTGTCGGCTGGTGGCGTGCTCAAGCAGGACATGGTCAGGCAGATGGCCGCCAAGCCGCTGATTCTCGCGCTCGCGAATCCGACGCCGGAAATCCTGCCGGAACTCGCGCTCGAAGTGCGTCCGGACGCGGTGTTATGCACGGGCCGCACCGACTACCCGAACCAGGTGAACAACGTACTCGTGTTCCCGTTCCTGTTCCGCGGCGCGCTCGACGCCGGCGCGACGACGGTCACGCGCGAGATGGAAATCGCCGCGGTCAACGCGATCGCCGAACTGGCGCGCCAGGAGCAGAGCGATATCGTCGCAACCGCGTACGGCATCCAGGATCTGTCGTTCGGACCGGAATACCTGATTCCCAAGCCCTTCGATCCGCGTCTGATCGTCAAGGTCGCGCCCGCAGTGGCGAAGGCCGCGATGGACTGCGGCGTCGCCGAGCGTCCGATCGAGGACATGGACGCGTACGCGCAGCATCTGCAGCAGTTCGTCTACCACAGCGGCACGACGATGAAGCCGATTTTCCAGCTCGCGCGCAGCGTCGAGCCGGAAAAGAAGCGCATCGTGTTCGCGGAAGGCGAAGAAGAACGTGTGCTGCGCGCAATCCAGATCGTCGTCGACGAAAAGCTCGCCAAGCCGATCCTGATCGGCCGGCCAGCGGTGATCGAGCAGCGTATCGCGCGTTATGGCCTGCGGCTCGTCGCGGGGCAGGACTACACGGTCGTCAATACCGATCATGACGAACGTTATCGCGAGTTCTGGCAGGAATACGCGAAGATGATGTCGCGCAAGGGCATCACCACGCAGATGGCCAAGCTCGAGATGCGCCGCCGCACCACGCTCATCGGCTCCATGATGGTCAAAAAGGGGGAGGCGGACGGCATGATCTGCGGTACGGTCAGCACGACGCACCGCCACCTGCACTTCATCGACCAGGTGATCGGCAAGAAGCCGGGCGCGAAGGTCTACGCGGCGATGAATGGACTGGTGCTGCCGAATCGGCAGATTTTCCTCGTCGATACGCACGTGAACGTCGATCCGACGCCGGCCGAGCTGGCCGAGATCACGATCATGGCGGCCGAGGAAGTGCGCCGTTTCGGTATCGAGCCGAAGGTTGCGCTCGTGTCGCATTCGAACTTCGGTTCGAGCAATGCGCCGACCGCGCAGAAAATGCGCGATACGCTGGAGATCCTGCGCGAACGTGCACCGGAGCTGCAAGTTGACGGCGAAATGCACGGCGATGTCGCGCTCGACGCCAACCTGCGCCGCGAGGTGCTGCCTGATTCGACGCTCGAAGGCGACGCGAACCTGCTGGTGCTGCCGAACATCGACGCGGCCAACATCTCGTACAACCTGCTGAAGACGGCGGCCGGCAACAACATCGCGATCGGCCCGATCCTGCTCGGCGCGGCCCAGCCGGTGCACGTGCTGACGCCGTCGGCGACGGTGCGCCGGATCGTCAACATGGCCGCGCTGCTGGTTGCGGACGTCAGCGCAACCCGCTAACTGCATATTGCTACGGGCCGCGACAGGCCCGGCGCCGGTTCTCCAACCGACGTGCCCTGAAAAAAAGGGCGTGCCCGCAATCGGCACGCCCTCGGGGCAAGCTGGGGATCGCCACCCCGAAAAATGGCAATGACACAGCCTTTCGGCTGAGTAGTTCCAGGCTCTAACAACCGGAATCGAACGCCTCGGCCAGCGGCCGCTTGCACCGCCTGCGCGCTGTGTTCGGTCACGGCTGAGCTCAGTTTAGCCCGATCGAGCTAAACATACTGTCAAAAGTCGTCAAAGTCCCGACCACCGGCTTCTCCGCGGCGCGCGGCGGGTGTCGTCGGTCCGTCGAACGTTGATTCCAAAGGCTATTAGCGATACCCTTACGACTTTCATGGTCGTCAAACTCGTGGTCTGACAGCGGGGAAACCTGATACATGGCACGCAACTGGTTGCGCATGAAACGCGTGCTGATCGGTGCTGCCGCGCTCTGCGCGTTGTCCAGTTCCGCGCCCGAGGCGCTAGCGCGAGAGTATTCGGCGCCCGCTGAGGCGCAAGCGCAGGTAGGCACTATCGCGCTGGCGCAATTGCCGCGCGAGGCGGTCAATACGTTGAACCTCGTTGCCGCCGGCGGGCCTTATCCGTATCAGAAGGACGGCATCGTATTCGGCAACTACGAACGGGTGCTGCCCGCCCATCGGCGCGGTTATTACCACGAATACACCGTCCCCACGCCTCACGCGCGTAATCGCGGGGCGCGCCGCATCGTCTGCGGAGGTCCGCTACAGCGGACCGACAATTGTTATTACTCGGACGACCATTACACCAGTCTTAATCGTATTGTTGAATGACATCGGGATGAATGGCATGAGCGACAACATCTACGCGCACGATTCCGGAGTCGCGACGGATCTTTTCGCGGCCGGCGACGGCAATTTATTCCAGCGCGTCATGAAGATGCGCGCCGACGAGCAGGGTCGCGACAATCAAAGCGAGGCTGGCACGGTGGTTTCATCGAACGAGGAGCCCATGAGCCTTTTCAGGACGGTGCGGCCGAATATCGTGCAGTCGATCCGCGCGTTCCGCGTGCAGGATCTCGCCGATGAGGCGAACCAGCTGGGCCAGCACTTCCTGTATGCATACTGCGCGAACGCCGCCTCGAAGCAGGAAGTGCTCGAGACGATCGCGACGTCGTTCCTGTTTCCCAAGCATTTCGGCAAGAACTACGACGCGCTTTACGATTGCTTGACCGACCTCGTGCACAAGGCCGGCGCGCAGCCCGGCTTCGTGATCGTGCTCGAACACCTGCCGATCGCGCAGAAATTCGACAAGGAAGGGCGCGAGACGCTGCTCGACGTGTTCCGGGAAGCGGCCGAATTCTGGGCCGAGCGCAAGGTCGCGTTCCGGGTGTTTTACTCGTTCGCTTGAGCTTCGTCAGACTTCGCTTCTTCAGGCGCTTTGCTCGAATCTGGCAGCGAACGTCGCGGTAAAAACGGCAAAGGCCCGCTAACTGGCGGGCCTTTGCTTTTGCGCGCGCTGCTCAAGCCAGTTCCCGCTTACCAACCGCCCCAACGCGCCGCCAGCGCTGCCAGCACCGCGATCCCCGCGGTTTCCGTGCGCAGCACACGCGGACCCAGGCCCACGGCGGTAAAGCCCTGTTCGACGGCGGCGGCTTCCTCGTCGGCGGAAAGTCCTCCTTCGGGGCCGATCAGCAGTGTTACGCCGCCGTGCGGCGGCGCGTCGGGCAACGCTGCAAAGCCGATGTTCGCGCGCGGCGACAGCAGCAGGCGCAACTCGTCGGGCGCGGGCTCGCGCGGCAGCGTATCAAGCCACGCGCCTAGTTCCCGCACCGGCATCACCTCCGGCAGACGATTACGCCCACACTGCTCGCACGATGCCCGCACCACCCCCTGCCAGTGCTGCTGCCGCCGCTGCGCGCGCTCGCCGGTGAGCCGCACGACGCAGCGAGCGGTCGTGAGCGGCGCGAAGCCCGAGGCGCCGAGTTCGACCGCCTTCTCGATCAGCCAGTCCATCTTGTCGCCGCCGGCAATGCCTTGGGCGAGCATCAGCCGATACGGCGGCTCGACCTCGACCGCGCGAAACTCGCCGATTTTCACGCGAGCCGAACGGCGTTCGACCTCGACGAGTTCGGCGCTGTATTCGCCGCCCTGGCCGTTGAACAGCACGAGCGAATCGCCAGGCTGTAGGCGCAGCACGGCCACGTGGCGCACCACGTCGTCGGGTAGCGCGATCACGTCGTCGGGGTAAAGCGGCGTATCGACCAAAAAACGGGGCATCGACGAAAGACTCTCGAATTCAGGAAAGGTGGCGGGCAAGTGCCCAGCGATAGCCGTCGATATCCTCGACCTGCGCGAAGCGGTCGCCCCAGAATTGGTCCTGCGGTTCGCTCAGCGACCTGGCGCCGGCCACGAGCGCGCGAGCATACACGGCGTCGACGTCTTCGACATACACATAGAACGATTGCGGCGCGATCGTGTCTGCGCTTTTCGGCGTCTTCGCGGTCGAACCGAACGCGCCTTCGGGCGCGAACATCACGATCAACTGGCCTTGATAGGTCATCTCGACGTGCATGACGACCCCGTCGTCCTGCACGCTGTCGCGCACTTCGAAGCCGAACGCCGCCGAAAAGAAAGCCGTCGACGCGCGCGCGTCGCGCACCGTTAGATAGGGGGTCAGCCAGGGCACACCGGCGGGGCGGGGGGCGGTCATGGAGTTCTCCGGAGCTCGTGGGGCGCGAGGCCACTGTTGCAGTTTACGGTCGGGCGCGGCATGCGGACATCGCTCGAACCGATTCGCACACGGTGTCCACGCTTCAAATGGACGACTTCATCAATGGGCTCAGTTTATCGCGCACCGATCGCGCTGCCGAGAATAGCCCCGCGTGCAGGGCTGGTTCGTAATGGCGCAGCGAATCGATGCCGCGCGCGGCCAGACGCCCGGCCAGCGCGTCGGCGCTCAGCGCGGCGGGGTCGAGCGTGTCGCTGGCGATAGATCCTATGAAGCATCCAGGTCGTCGACTGGCTAACGCCTAAAATCGGCGTACCGAGGTTTGCTCACGGGAGAGCATCATGCGTACAGATCAGGGATACACGCGTACTGCGGAACCGGCGCTGGCGGTGTCACTCGAACTCGCTGCGGCGAAGTGGAAGGTAGCGTTGCACGACGGGCAGCGGGAGCAGCCGGCGGTGTACACCGTAGCGCAACCGCAAGCCCCCGCGCGCCTACAGGCCGTGCTGGAAGTGATCGAACAACAGAAGCTGAAGTGGTCGCTGCCCGCGGGCGTGCACCTTGTCGTGAGTTATGAAGCCGGCCAGGACGCGTTCTGGATCTATCGGGCGCTACGGGCACGCGGTATCGAGTGTCATGTGGTCGATCCAGCGAGCATTCCGGTCGAGCGCCACAAGCGGCGTGCCAAGACTGACCGGCTTGATGCAATCAGGCTGGTGATCAGCCTGCGCGCGTGGCTGCGCGGCGAGCGCGACCGCATGCACGTGGTGCACGTGCCGTCACCGCAGGACGAAGCGTCCCGCCATCTGATGCGCGACCGAGGGGAACTGCAGAAAGAGGTGCTACAGCATCGTGACCGGATGCGCAAACTGCTTGTCACGCTCGGCTGCTGGGATGAGGTTGACCACAAGGCCTTCGCCGCCCGCCTCGCCCGTGACCAGGTGCGGTGTCACGACGGTGCGCCACTGCCGCGCGAGCTGCGGGAGCGGCTGCTGCGCGAGTGCGAACGGCTGGCGCTGGCCGTGCAGCAACTCGCGGCACTCGAGAAAACGCAACACGCTGGCCTGCCCGCACCCGCACGCGAAAGGATCGATCTTCTGACGCAGCTAAATGGCATTGGCCCGGTGGGTGGCTCGCGTCTAGCGCTCGAGCTGTTCTGGCGGGACTTCCATAACCGGCGCGAAGTTGGGGCCTGCGTAGGGCTGGTTCCACAACCCTACGACAGTGGCGAGAGCCAGGTGGACCAGGGGATCAGCAGGCAGGGCAACCGTCGCGTGCGCGCACTGCTGATTGAGATGGCGTGGTGCTGGATCCGTTACCAGCCTGGCAGTGCACTGGCGCAGTGGTTCAACCAGCGCACGCAAGGCACGGGACCGAATCGCCGCGTGCGGCGCATTGCGATCGTCGCAGTAGCACGACGCCTCGCGATCGCGCTGTGGCGCTACTTGAAGGACGGCGTGATACCCGAAGGCGCACAACTGAAGTCAGTCTGAGCCCGAAAGGTATCGCGACAACGCAATCAAGGGTGGAACGATACCTGTCGATCGAGAGTTTGAAGTGAACATGCCCGTGTTGATGGCGGGTTGCTAACGCGACCGATTAAACAGATGGGGCATGCTCCCGGAACAGGTTCCGGCGTAACGCGCATAAAGGATGAGGCTGGCCATACGCCAGCGGATAGATGCTATGAAAGGGACGCGATAACGCGGAGCCCTACAATTCCCACATCGCATCGGTTCGCGTTAAAGGAGGGCATCATGCGAAATTCCGCTTACGCAGCTGGCAGAGAGGAACTCATAC